>JBDVMU010000036.1:0-88224 GCA_039969995.1 Rhizobiaceae bacterium | reverse complement strand
GGCCAAATCCAACATCTCAACAAAAGCATCAACAACCCGTGCCGGATTATCTTCAGCTACGTAATCGTCCAGGCTTTCCGGCAATAGGGTGATCTGATCACGAGCCACACCTTCAATAAATCGCGTCATAACAAATCCCCGGGAATTATATCATGATCCGCAAACGAATGGACTTTTCACACAGCCTCCGGACCTTTCAACATTGTTTCAAATGCTTGTTTCTCTATTTGCGACACAGCATTAATTGAAGTCCCGGCAAACCCGGCTATTCTCCCAAATCTCAGGTATCGATCAACCTGTCGTCTCGTCGACTTACTTATATTCAAAGGATAGATATCGAGCATTGGAGTCGTCCTGAAGAAATCTGCGGCACAGTTCGCAATCCTAATTTGCTGCTGGACTGGTTGCTAAATTGATGGAGTTGTCGAATGCGAATACTGTTTACGGGTGGCGCTGGTAAAGCTGGTCGTCATGCGGTCTCCTACCTGCTTTCTAAGGGGCATACGGTCTTAAATGTTGATCTGACGCCACTTGAACATCCCAGTGTTGAAAACCGGCTGGCAGACATTACAGATGCCGGACAGATGTTTGATGTACTTTCAAGCTATGCTAGTTTTGACGAGCTGGAACCGGGTACGGGCGTGCCCAAATTTGATGCTGTTGTTCACTTCGCAGCCGTGCCGCGAATCTTGCTGAAGTCTGACAATGAGTGTTTCCGCGTCAATACAATTGGCACATACAATGTTATTGATGCAGCCGTAAAATTGGGTATTCGCAAGATCATCTTTGCTTCTTCGGAAACGACGTACGGCGTGTGTTTTGCTAACGGAGAGCGCAAACCCGAATATCTACCGATCGACGAAGAACATCCGACGTTACCGGAAGACAGCTATGCCACATCCAAGGTTGTCAATGAGGTGACGGCTAGCAGCTTCCAGCTCCGATCCGGTTTTGACATCTACGGAATACGTATCAATAACGTTATTGAGCCGCACGAATACCAATACAATTTTCCGGCTTATATCGAAAATCCAAAACTCAGACGACGCAACATATTCTCCTATATCGATGCCCGGGACCTCGGCCAATTAGTAGACAAATGCCTGAAAACGGATGGATTGGGATTCCAAATATTCAACGCCTCCAATGACGACCATTCCGTCGACCTGTCTACCAGTGAGATCATCGAGCGATTTTATGAGGGCGTTCCTCTCACAAAGAAGATGGGTGAGAGCGAGTCGTTTTATTCAAATGCCAAGGCCAAGGCATTGCTGGGTTTTGCGCCCGAACATAACTGGCGTATGTACCTAAAAAGATAAAACCACACATCTGGAGTATTGGTGGTGACAACGTTTGGATGGTTATGTCTTTGAACGATGCCTTCATCTTCGACGGCAAGACATGACAAATTAAAAATTTCAGCTCAATCCATTCAGTTTTTTCACATGCTCCGCCAAGTGTGGAACGTAGTCCTGCGGTCCATTGTGACCAGCAGAAATGGCCTGGGCAAAGGAGTTTTTCACGGCGTTTCCGATTGGGTTCGCCAAAGTGGCGTTGTCGGCCATCGCCTCCAGATACATCAGATCTTTCAAGCCATTCTTTAAAGTGAACTTGTGCGCCTCACGGTTCCCACCAACGACACAGTCCATGAAGGTTTGATAAAAGCCGCAATCCATCCGACTTCCTCTTATCACAGAGTCAAACTGCGCGCTTGAGATGCCTACCTTTTCTGACAGGGCCAGTGCCTCTGAGTAAAGGGCGGCATATCCGAGCGAAAGAAAGTTATTCAACAGCTTCATCTTGTGTCCGGCACCAATTGCGCCGATGTGGACAATGGTCTGCGCCCATGCCCCTATCACCGGCTTGATCCTTGCGAACACCTCGTCATCAGCACCCACCATTGTTGATAGTTCGCCACTTTCTGCCTGAACTGGCGTGCCGCCCAATGGCGCATCAGCAATATGAAGGCCTGCACTACCTAAACGTTGGCCAAGAGAGATCGTGCTATTGGGGTCCGAGGTGGAACAGTCGACGATGACCGATCCAGGTTTCATACTTGTCATCAGGGAAGACACGATTTTTTCCACTTCTGGTGATCCCGGCGCACAGATGTGAATGATCGAGGAATTGGATGCAAGTTCTTCCAGAGTTGTCGCCTCGCTTGCGCCGCGCGCAAGGAGGTCTTCAACCGGAGCCCGGTTTGTGTGGGCTATGACGGTTAAAGGATACCCAGACTCCACTATGTTTTTCGCCATGCCATGGCCCATTAAGCCGACACCAACAAATCCAATCGATTCTTTCATTGATCTTTACCCCAATCATTTCCCTGACGCCGCGTGAGACTGGTTGCGTGGCAATCGTAACAAACCTTGATCTTCAAGCGCCGGTCAACATAACACACAGCCGCCAATAGGTGTGGCAAAAATTGATACTGACCGTTGTGTGCCGACTGCATTCGGTGGCCAGAACCCCGTCAAAAGCTAGTTTTTTTGGGGAAATGGATTTGAAAACCTGGTGTCCGCTAAAAATTTCTCATCTGTGAGTGTCTTCAGGAATGCAATCAGGGCGTCTATTTCTTCGTGGCCAAGACCCAGTTTGATGGGATGTCGGCTCGTACCCGTTGGCCCACTACGGTTTATCAGCAGGGGGTCCAATGTCGGACTTTGTTTCACTCCGTGATTATAGTGCTCAATTACTTCGCGAAGGTTGTTGAAGCGTCCGTCGTGCATGTATGGCGCAGTGACTTCTATATTTCGCAAAGTTGGCGTTTTGAAAACGCCGCGGTGAGCTGGATTGCCGGTGCTCTCCATTAACCCGTTGGACAGTTCCTCGGCGTCATCCAGTCCGTTGTTGCGGAATCTTTCCGTGATGGTATGGCTTCGGGAGTGCGGCACCAGGTTGTGGCAGCTGGCACAATTGGCACCTGGTTTTGCCGACTGGGTGCTGTTTCCTGACCCAAACAGCAATCTGCCTTGCTCTTCTTGTTCTAACAGTCGAGCTTCACCCCTGAGATATCCGTCATATTTGGACTGATCGGTGACGAGCATACGCATGAAACTGGCCAGTCCCCTGACCACAGCTTGTGATGTCAACTCGCCGTAAACGTATCGAAAGCGCTGGCGATAGTCTGGAATTGCACGCAGTTCAGCGACAAGTTCGCCTAATTCCTGATCCATTTCCTCAATGCTCACAAGCGCAGCGAGCGCCTGATTTTCCAACGAATTTACCCTGCCATCCCAAAAGAAAAGCTGGGGTCCCCACATCAGGTTTGCCAGGCTCATACTGTTGAACTCCAGCTCCATGCCGTAGGAACCAGAAGACTTCGCAACCCCGTCAGTGAAGGCAAGCCTTTGAATATGGCAACTGGCGCACGAGACGAGATTGCTGCCTGAAAGAACGGGGTCGTAAAAAAGTTGACGCCCCAGTTCAAACGCATCTTCGCTTAGGGGAGTTTCCGCAGGGACGTTAGGGGATCCAAAATGGGATGGCGTGACAAATTCTGCTTTGGCTAAAGTGGAGATGCACGCGACCAGCAACAATATGAAAACAGCAGCTAAGCGCACCCAATTCGCCTTCTCGCCCGAGTAGAATCGGGTCCAGCCTAGCAAGGTTGTCTCTTTACACTCAAGCCAAACCGGGACGATCAACTGGCAGGGATTCATCCGATATCCACTATGTATGGAACAATGTTCCCACAAAAAATGCAATCGAAGCTGCGGTGCCGCCAATCATCAGGGTTTCAAGAGCAGATCTCCACCACGGGCTCAAAGACCAACGGCTTTTGACTGCCCCAATGATGAAGAATGTGGTCATGGTCATTGCGGCCGATATGGTAAATGCCTGTCCCATTCCAATGATGAACGGGCAAAGTGGAATAATACCGGCGACTAAAAAGGCAAGAAATGTTGTAAGCGCTGACTTGGCAGGGTGAGGATCAATACTTCCCAGCCCGTATTCACCTTCCATCATCAGCGCGATCCAATTCTCGCGATCTTGCGTTATTGACTGTGTCGCTTGATCCAACACCTCGCCAGACAAACCCTTTTGCGCAAGGATTTCCCGGACTTCGAGCCGCTCGCCATCGGGAAATTGATGAATGTGTCGCTCCTCAATACTGCGTATACGGCGCTTGTCATCAAGCTCAGCTTTTGTCCCCGAGTAGTTAGCAGCAGCCATTGAAAACCCGTCGGCCAGCACGTTGGCGATTCCCAGGGCCACAACAATGAAGGGGGAAAGTCCAGCTCCGGCCACTCCGGCGACGATGGCAAAAGTTGTTACGGCTCCATCAATCGCGCCATAGACAGCATCACGCAGCACACCTCTTCCAGGTGGTGCGCCAATGCGCATAGATACTTCTTCTGGGCTATGACCATGATCTGACATTTGCAACCTCCGCTGGTTTCAGCGTGGCCCAAACCGCGTCGACCGCCTTGATTCAAATCAACGCTAACTGGCCAATTCGCCAATGGGCAGCGTTACGCTCACTAGCCGTCATATCAAAGGGGTCTGCGGAGTTTGACAGATCAGAGTTTCCCGGCTTGCCCGGTCTTGGGGAAGGTGATCGCCCTAAGGACTGCTATCCAGATTTCCGCAATATAGACGATGCAAGACTTCCAGGACTTCTGCCACCTCTCGCCCTTTAAGCGAATAATAGATGGTCTGCCCATCCCGGCGAGTTGAAACCAAATTTGCATCGCGAAGTTTTTTTAAGTGATGCGACATGGCTGGCTGTGAGAGCTCCGCGGTAGCAGCCAGGCTCAGAACACTTTGTTCGCCTTCAAGCAGAGTGCACAAGATCTTCAATCGAATGGGCTGTGACAGCATCTCCATCAGCTTCGCTGCATCCATGATTTTGGGTTCGAGTTCGGAAAAATCCAACATTTTAACATTCGTGTTCTTGCATATTTATGACTACTTATATAAATGAAGTTCGATGAATAGGCAAGTCCACCCAACCAAATCGTGGGAGTGTCACTGAAATCTGAATTTTGGAGAAGATCTTTGGAAACTCAATTCACCCCCATAAGCTCGCTGGTTGGTGGCGCTCTCATTGGCGTCTCTGCAGTCTTGTTCATAGCCACCCACGGACGGATTGCTGGAATTAGCGGCATTGTCTCTCGCCTTCTTCCCCCTTCAATAGACCGTAGTGCCTGGGCAGGGGCTGGTCTTTGTCTTCGGCCTGCTACTTGCAGCACCTCTGGCACATTTGGTTTCCGGACAAGCTCCAGCGCAAGTGGTCTCTACCAACCTGCCGCTTCTGGCCATAGCAGGACTGCTTGTGGGATTTGGCTCCGTGCTGGGAAATGGCTGCACCAGCGGGCATGGCGTTTGCGGCATATCCCGGCTGTCGGGCCGATCAATTGTTGCCACAATTACCTTCATGGGCACTGCATTTGTCTCGGTGTTCATCCTTCGTCACGTTTTTGGAGGCTAGCCAAATGAAATCTTTCAACACCCTTCTTGCAGGTCTGATGTTTGGCACCGGACTGATTTTGTCCGGTATGGCTAAACCGGCAAAGGTTCAAAACTTCCTCGACCTGTTTGGCTCCTGGGATCCGAGTCTGGCATTTGTCATGGGCGGCGCTATTGCTGTCACCATGCCGGGCTTCTGGCTGGTGCAAAAACGATCCACACCGTTCTTTGGAGATGTCTTCCATCTTCCTGTTCGTACAGACTTTGATACTCGGCTCATTGCAGGGTCAGCGATCTTTGGGATTGGCTGGGGACTAGGTGGCTTTTGCCCGGGCCCAGCGGTTACGGCCTTGCCGATCGGTGCGGCAGGCACGCTGACTTTTGTTTCCACCATGCTGTTAGGCATGGTTGCCGCAAAATCCATCGCACAAAAATCACGCACTCTCGTTTCAGCTTAGAAAGGAAGAAACATGTCTACATTCACGCCAAACCTTTCGACCAAACCACTGGTGAAGGGCTTCTTTGATCCGGCAACAAACACCATCAGCTATGTTGTCAAAGATCCACAGAGCCAATCCTGCGCGGTTGTCGATTCCGTCATGGATATCGACTATGCAGCTGGCCGCATAACTAACGAAAATGCAGACGAGATCATTGAGTTTATATCATCCAACGGTCTCGCTCTGGAATGGATCATCGAGACTCACGTTCACGCAGATCACCTTTCTGCCGCCCCTTACCTTCAAGAAAAGTTGGGTGGGAAGATTGGCATCAGTTCCAACATCATGACGGTTCAGGAAACCTTCGGTAAAGTCTTCAACGAAGGAACAGATTTTCAGCGCGATGGGTCCCAGTTTGACGCACTGTTTTCTGATGGCGACACCTATCAAATTGGCAACATGGAAGCAGTCGCACTGGCCACACCGGGACACACACCAGCTTGTATGGTTCACGTGGTAGGCGATGCCGCATTTGTTGGTGATACCCTGTTCATGCCTGACGGCGGTTCGGCACGGGCAGACTTTCCCGGAGGTGATGCGGGCGTCTTGTATGACTCCATCCAAAAAGTGCTGGCGCTTCCCGACGCGACCCGGCTGTTCATGTGTCATGACTACGGCCCCAATGGTCGTGACATCCAGTGGGAAACAACTGTCGCCGAAGAAAAGGCGTACAACATTCATATTGGCGCCGGAGCAACCCGTGAGGAATTTATCAAGTTGCGCACTGAGCGCGATGCAACACTGGCGGTACCAAAACTCATTCTGCCGTCGCTACAGGTGAATATGAGGGCAGGTGAAGTACCCACCGATGAGGCAGGCATGCCGGCCTTGAAAGTGCCTGTAAATGCCCTGTGACGGGCGTTGGATATCTCGCCTGAATCATTGTCATATGGAAATTTCAAATCATGAAGTTCAACAAGCTAAGCGCCGACATATTTGTCGGACCTCAAATCACCTTGGACGAGATAGCCGACCTTAAAGAGCTCGGTGTCAGGTCTATCATTGTTACCCGACCTGAACAGGAAGATCCGGCCCAACCCTCGACCAGTTCCATCAAAGAAGCTGCACGAGAAGCCGGAATTGTGGTTGAGCAAATTCCGGTCGTTCCCGGTCAGCTCACGGATAAGGCTTTGCAACGGTACAGCGATCTCGTCGCTGGTTTGGAAAGGCCAATATTCACTTACTGCCGCAGTGGAGCTCGTGCCACAGTTTTGTGGGCCATGAATGAAGCTGCACAAGGTAAGCCTGTCGAAGAAATTTTGGTCGCAACAAAAGCTGCCGGGCATGATTTCGAAGCGCTAAGGTCGAGCCTGGTTGCTGCGGCTGCGCGCGCTTCTGAATAAGGGTGGCTTGAAGTGGGAACCGAAGTATCCGCTTACAATAAACTGGCTCGATATATTCCGGTATTGCAGTGGGGCCAGACATATAATCGCGAGACATTCGGCAACGATCTGATTGCCGCAATCATCGTGACCATCATGCTGATTCCACAATCTCTTTCCTACGCCCTGCTGGCTGGCTTGCCACCGGAAATGGGACTTTATGCTTCGATTGCTCCAATCGTACTTTACGCCATTTTTGGCACCAGCCGCGCCTTGGCGGTAGGACCGGTGGCGATTGTTTCGCTGCTTACCGCGGCTGCAATTGGCAAAATTGCCGCGCCCAATTCACAAGAGTATATCTTGGCAGCAATCACTCTGGCGTTTCTATCTGGGGTATTTCTTATTGCTTTTGGCATGTTGAAACTTGGCTTCCTGGCCAATTTTCTGTCTCATCCGGTGATTGCAGGCTTCATAACCGCTTCCGGCATCCTTATCGCTGCCAGCCAGCTGAAGCACTTGCTGGGTGTTCAAATCGTCGGACATAACCTGCCCGAACTGACGGTGTCAGCCATTGACGGTTTAACGCAGGTTAATTGGACAACGTTGTTCATAGGATTGGCAAGCACAGCGTTTCTGTTCTGGGTACGCAAAGGTCTGCAGCCGCTGCTATGCAAATTAGGCCTCAGCCACCGCAACGCCAGCATGGGGGCCAAGGCGGGACCTGTTTTGGCTATCTTCGTGACAACGCTGGCGGTCTGGCTGTTGGGCCTCGCAGACAAGGGGGTCAAGATCGTCGGTGGTGTACCGCAGGGCTTACCTCCGCTGACTGTCCCCAGCTTCTCTTTGGAACTATGGACCAGCCTGATCGGATCTGCTGTCCTGATTTCCATAATTGGATTTGTCGAATCCATATCGGTTGCCCAAACCCTTGCGGCCAAGCGACGACAGCGCATTGATCCGGACCAGGAGCTTGTTGGACTGGGTACCGCCAATCTGGGGGCTGCGTTTTCGGGGGGATTTCCGGTGACGGGCGGCTTCTCCCGCTCGGTGGTCAATTTTGATGCTGGAGCAGATACACCGGCAGCGGGCGCTTACACGGCCGTGGGACTCTGTATTGCATCACTGTTCTTGACGCCTTTGATCTTTTTTCTTCCCAAGGCCACGCTAGCGGCAACCATAATTGTGGCGGTACTATCACTTGTCGACTTTTCGATCCTGAAAAAGACCTGGATCTATTCCAAAGCAGATTTTCTGGCGGTTGCAGCAACGATGATCATCACACTGCTGATGGGCGTGGAGCTCGGGGTTGCTGCGGGAGTTCTTATTTCGATCCTCATTCACCTTTACAAGACCTCGCGCCCCCATATGGCGATTGTGGGTCGGGTGCCAAATTCCGAACATTTTCGCAATGTGTTGCGTCATGACGTTATCGTTGATCCGAAAATATTGACGGTTCGTGTCGATGAAAGCCTGTATTTTGCAAATGCGCGATTCCTGGAAGACAGGATCTATGACCTGGTTGCGGGGAAAGAAGATCTCCAGCACGTGGTCTTGTTGTGCACAGCAGTAAACGCGATCGACATGAGCGCGCTCGAGTCGTTGGAAACAATCAATGAACGACTTGAGTCGATGGGGGTTAAGTTTCATCTGTCGGAGGTAAAAGGTCCGGTGATGGACCGCCTGGCCAGAACGGACTTCCTAACGCACATGACTGGCGAGATATTCCTCAGTCAGCATCGCGCCCAACTCGAACTTGCCCACGGACAATGAGTTGAACATGACGTATTGTATTGGTTTGCCCACAGAATGAATCAAAAAATACTTGGTCCAAAAACGACATAAGATCGACTTCAGCTCAGGGCTTATTCCGTTAAAAACACGCCTTAATCTCGGCAGTCTTTGCTGATTCAGTTTTCTCATTGATTTGGGAGGTTGTTTGCAATGCTGGGACCAAAGCAAGAAGCGCAGGCGGCGCTGTCTTACGAGTTTTGCCTTTGAAGATCACATACCTCAAGATCACTTGCTGCGTTCGATAGATCGGTTTGTTGATCTGTCGGATATTCGCTCACACCTTGCCCCATTCTACAGTTCAATCGAACGACCTTCTATTGCTCCCGAGTTTCTCATCCGCATGTTGCTGGTTGTTTATCTGCGCGAGTGGCTAACTTTGCTCGCCTCTGGAGCCTTACATGTCAGCCCGACTGGGTCTCTCCTGGTCATAAAGATCTAGTCTGAATTTGACTTACCTCAATGCATGACCGTCCCTTCACCCTAATCTGCAAGCATTCTCAACACGCCGATTTCAGTCGCAAGAAGGAGGAATGGAAAGTGAAAAAAACTGCATTTTGTCGTTTCATCAGCACTGGCAGGGGCCGCAATTTCGGCTTCTGCTGTCGCGCAAGAAAGCAACTTTACAACCTTTAGAGTTCTCAAACCTGAACTTTCGTTGGAAGCTGCACAAGCAGCCTTGAATGACTGTCGAACCAAAGGTTACCAGATTGCGGTTAGCGTCACGGATCGTTTTGGCGTGCTTCAGGTTACAATTCGGGATCAGCTTGCTGGGGCCCATACTCCCGATACATCTTTCAAGAAAGCATGGACTGCTGCGAGTTTCAGAACTGCAACTTCCGAATTATCGTCTTTAACCGAGACAGGAGAGGCATGGGCTATCCGAAAGGTCCAAGGTGCGCTGCCGCTTGGTGGTGGTGAAATCATCAGAGCCGGTGACGGGGATATGGTTGGCGCGATTGGCGTGTCGGGCGCACCATCCGGCTCCGAGGATTCGGCCTGTGCCAAGGCCGGCATAGAGGCCATTGAGGATCGCATTGCTTTCTAGTTTTGCGGGGCAATGGATGGTGAATCCGTCCAAAGCCAACTCTGGATTAGTCCCTGACCAACCTGCTCAGACTCAGCAAACGATCGATAGGTGCATAATCATCGGTTAAAATTATCTTTCCACGAAGGGCGAGAACTTCTTTGTGAAAAGTATCATCCAGTGCGGAGAAACGAGTAACATTCGGGGCTGGCACAACAACCGATGAAAAACGTGTCTTACGCTCACCCGCAACCAGCACAAAAACCCGTTGCTCGTTCTGGCCCGGGGGTGCGGCTTTGGTCCAGATTTCGACTTCAGGAAAAACCGATTTCAAAGTATTGAATATGCTCGAAAGCGCATAAAGGCGTTCCGGGTAATCGATGACGTTCATCAAGAACACGCCATCGTCCCTGAGCCGGTTTGCAACAAGTTCGAAAAACTCCCTTGTGATCAGATGCACGGGAATGGCAATGTCACTGAAGGCATCTCCAATAATGACATCGTATTGATGCTTTGGCCGGCTTTGCAGCACATGCCGTGCGTCCTCATGCAGGATCTCGATATCGTTGGGTTCAAGCCAAAATTTGTCGATTGCAATGCGGGTTACCTCGGGATCGATTTCGGCAACTGCGATGGGGCCGGTATCTTGAACTTGCCAGGCTCTGGGTACGGAATAGGTGCCACCGCCGATGAAGAATGAAGAAAAGCGTTTCCCCTCCATTCTTCCGCGAGCCACGGCATCCAGCATCGCTGTGAATTCGCTAAACATGACACGCGGGGCATCCCGGGCACTGGTTCCATGGGACAGGTGGTCCAACACCATCCTGCGAACAGGCTTTTCCGGATTAGCGGAAACGTCTATCACGCGAATGCAGAAGTACTGACTTTCCTGCGTGCATGGCGAAGTTTGTAATGCTGACACGACGCTCAATGCAGCTGCCAAAAGTGCGACGCTTGTAACCCGTCCATTGAGAACCTTTTTTGTACCAAGCGCAATCATCAATACACCGGAAAGGGCGTAAGTGACGGTCACGACAGAAAGTGTGATCGCTGTACCGAGCCATGGAATAAACAAGAATCCGGCCAGCAAGGTTCCCGCAATTGCGCCAAAAGCGCCTGCCGCAAACATTGTGCCAAGAGCTCGGCCAGCGCCTTCTTGTTGGTCTGAAACAGCAATGTGAGCCAGTACAGGAGCAGGAACTCCGGCAAACAGGCTCGGTAGAAAGAAAACACCAAATGTTATCGCTACTATCGCTAATATCGGGTCGTCGACTGATCCAAGTACCGCGTCTGCAACAAAGCGAAGGGCTAATAGGGCGCCAGCCGTCGTGACTGCTGCCGCAAGCACAATCCAACCGGTGTAAGTCAGTGCCGACGAGCTCGGGCGTTCGGCAACCCGTCCCCCCCACCAATGGCCAATCGAAAAGCCAGCCAACACAACGGCAATGACGGATGTCCAAGTATAAAGGGACATGCCCACATATGGGGCGAGCATCCGTCCTGCAACGATCTCAACAATCAGGCTTGCTGCAGATATGGCCGCCTGGAGACCCAGCAGAAGAAAGAGCGGGAACCGCATGTGTGTGTATGGCATTGGCCGTTCCTACTGACTTCGACAAAATGATATGAACAATGTCCGACATTAAACATTGTCGGGACTGCTTGAACCGCAACGGATGAAGCTTACACAGCCAAACCTCAGCGCAGGCACTTGGTTTGCATCAACGTTAGGCCGTCAGTTGAACATCGTGTGGACAATCCAAAGATATTCAATAATATGCATATATTAGTATGAATTCAACGGGAGGAATGAATGAGAATTTTCAGGATTTTGGTAGCGACTTTGCTACTGTTTAATGTGTCTACAATATCGGCTTGGGCTTCAGACGAAGCGCATAAACTGGTGCTGCAGATTAGCGACAATAACCCCCAAAAGATGAACACGGTGCTGAATGTGGCCGCCAACGTGGCCCGCCACTATGGCGCAATGGGGGAGGAGATTGACATAAAGATCGTCGCCTTCAATCAAGGACTTCACATGCTCCGACCTGACACATCTCCCGTCAAAGACCGGATCAGGTCTTTTGGTAAGAGTATGACAAACGTGGAGTTTCAGGCCTGCAACAACACACGCACCGCGATGCAGAAGAAGTCTGGCAAAGATGTGCCTCTTTTTGACTTCGCGGAAGTCGTCCCAGCGGGCGTTGTCTCGATAATGGAGCTTGACCGGTCTGGATATACGGTGGTTCGTCCATAATTTTATTTAAAAGCAAAGTGTCCAGGAGTGACATACGCTCCTGACACCTCAACTCTGGCTTGGGGCCTCGAAGCCCCAGGCCGCCCAGGCTTCTCAATAACTGGATAATGAACGAACATGCTGGCGATCCGCTTAACTGCATCCAGCTTGCATCAGCGAAGAAACTCTTGCCGAAAAATTGAAAATACCCAGGAGCGAAACCGTCAGGTTCAGCAGAAGGGATCCTAACTCACCCATTGTGAGTCAGAAATAGGTGCGGAGCTGGATGAGAAACATCTTGGTTGCTAACGTTCGCTAATTCCGCATGGGCGCGATCGGGTCTTTCACGCACGGATGAATAAGAGCCTGAGAATCGAGCCATCCGTTGCCATAAGCGGCAACAAATTGAACGGTGCGGAGCTATCCAAAACTCGTTAGCGTAGCTTTGGAAACCCGGTAATCTTACCAGACAAGACTAAGAGATTTGAATGGAGGCGATTCCGAAGCTACGGTTGCCCCAATGTGGCGCGCCTTTGCGTGCAATGGGAGTATAACAGTGAAATTCAACCAGCTTGGTCTTACCGGGGTTCAGGTGTCTGAACTCTGCTTTGGGACAATGTCGTTCGGTGGAGACGCGAACGAAGAAGAGTCCGTCAAGATGTTCAACCGGTGCCGGGACAAGGGCATAAACTTTTTTGACTGTGCTGACGGATATTCAAAAGGTGCCGCCGAACAGATTTTGGGAAAGTGCATCAAGGGCTCCAGGGACGAGCTTGTCATTACATCCAAATGCTTTGTTCCCACATCTGAGGACATCAATGCCAGAGGTGCAAACCGTCGCCATATTCTGCAGGCAGTTGAAGCGAGCCTGCAAAGGCTCGGTACAGACCGACTCGATGTTCTTATCATGCACCGTTGGGATCAGAACGTACCCATGGAAGAAACACTTAGGGCACTTGAGAAGCTCGTGTCAGATGGCAAGGTATTGTATTTGGGAGCCAGCAACTATGCGGCCTGGCAGATCGCGACCGCCCTGGGGATCTCCAAAAGAAACAACTGGCCACGGCTTGATGTCATTCAACCGATGTACTCACTTGTCAAAAGGCAGGCTGAAGTAGAAATATTCCCCCTGGCACAAGCAGAGAGTTTGGCCGTTATGACCTATTCCGCGGTTGGTGGAGGTCTATTGAGCGGCAAGTACAGGAAGGATGTTGCGTCGCAAACAGGTAGGATAGTCACCAATCCAGAATATACAAAGCGGTACAGCGAAGACTGGGTGTTTGACGTTGCAGAAAAGTTCACAGCATTTGCAACTTCCAACAACCTGCATCCCGTTT
Organism: Rhizobiaceae bacterium; assembly: GCA_039969995.1. Lineage (GTDB taxonomy): Bacteria > Pseudomonadota > Alphaproteobacteria > Rhizobiales > Rhizobiaceae > Pseudahrensia. Next base: position 74,602 of record JBDVMU010000036.1, on the reverse strand, counting down.
CTCTGGCTGTTGCGTGGGCAGCAGCAAACCCAGCAGTAACCTGTCCTATAATTGGAGCGCGAAACCTGGAACAGTTGGAACCATCGCTGAATGCGGTTGATATCGAAATGAGCGCTGAACTGTATTCGAGTATTTCGTCTTTATCACAAACGCCCGCGCCGGCAACAGACCGATTAGAGGAACAGCTCTAGCACAATATTCGGAGAGAATGTTTGTGGTACAAACTTTTGATCATAATGGCAGGACGCCTGCCCGACACCTACAGGCTGGAGATTCCTCATGAGCATTTATGTCGTTGGCCAGCTGAACATTCATTCTTACGAGGATTACAAGGAGTATCTGGCTGGGTTCACTCCGATTTTCGAGCGCTATAATGGCGAACTGCTAGCGACATCAAAGCAGGAAACTGAAATCCTCGAGGGTACTTGGGCGATGCCTCGAACAGTTCTGATGCGGTTTCCAGATACTGAATCCGCGCGGGCCTGGTTCAACGACCCTGATTATCAAAAGCTCGCGGAAATTCGTCGCCGCAACGCAGATACCAACTTAGTCATGGTAGAGGGTATAAATTAGCTCGATTTTAGATGCGTGAGGACGACCACTTTGGCAAGTCGGTTACGGCTTTCGTAACAACTGGCCATTGAGTCAAATCGGGCGTTGGTGCGGTTTGGCGACGACTTGGTGTTAACGACGACTTGGGATTGCTCTAGCGGCGACAAGATGCTCCGAATGCGACACCGGTGGTAGGGCAAAAATGGGCTCTGACCGGTCATTCGCATCTTTCTCAAATGAGGGTTTGAGAGACTTCTGAGAACTGTACAAAATTTGCTGTCGGTCTGCATCTTAAACCATTTCTCAGTCAGAATGGCGCAAACGCTATCGTAACAAGACGCGATTTGCGCCTAGGGTGTCATCCTGCACTCAGCCGTAAGTGACCTCATAAAGACGCCCAAAACCGGGCAGGGGAGCCGTCTCGCCTGCCAGACGCATGCAATGCCAGGCCATCGCATGGTTGCTGGACGTCACCGGCAGGCCCAGTTCAGCTTCGATCTCGGCCACCACATGCATCAGCCGTACGGAGGTGCAGGATACGAAGACGGCATCGACATCACGACCTTCCGTGATCGTTCGGATAGCCGCCTTCAGCGACTGGTCATCAATTGCCGCCACCACCGGATCCATTTCTTCATTGAAGGAACCGAACACCGGCACTTCATAGCCACCGGCCTCCAGCCCCTGTCGGACAATGGCATTCACATCGCTGCGATAGGGTGTCAAAACGGCAATGCGTTTGGCTCCAAGCGCGTTGAAGGCAGCAAACGCTGCTGAGACCGGATTGGTAACGCTGGCTTCCGGCTTCGCCTCGCTCAGCAAGGCATTGACCTTATCGGGTCCCAATACCATCGACGCCGAAGTGCAGCCATAAGCCAGCACGTCCAGCGTATCGCCGGGCAGCAATCGACTAGCGGTTTCTGTAATGAGCGGCCCCATCGCCGCTAGTGTGTCCGGTGTGATGTTCGGCGCATTGGCGATACGGGCATGGAACACATCTACTCCGGGCCGGTTAAAGACCTGTCGGTATTCGTTCTCGACCGTATAGTCAGAGGATAAGACGATCAGCCCGATCCGGGCGACCGAGCCGATCTCCATCTGCGTGGTAAACGGCAGATTTTCGATCAGCTCAAACTCGGACATGGATCAGCGCGCCGCTATCAGGCCGATTTCGACAGTAAAGTCGGGCGTGGCCAGCCGAGGCGACTCCACGCAGGCGCGGCAAGGCGTATTGCCTGCAGAAACCCAGGCGTCCCAAACCGCATTCATCTCAGCAAAATCATCCATCGAGCACAGCCAGATAGTGGCGCTCAGTGCTTTGGACTTATCGCTTCCAACTTCAGCGAGAAGCGCGTCGATCTGGGCCAAAATGGCTTTGGTTTGTTCGGTGACGGTTCCACCGGGGGCAGACTGCGCGACCTGACCGGCCAGATAGACACTATCGCCATGGACAACTGCCTGGCTCATACGCTCGCCGGTGTGAAATCTGTTGATGCTCATTGAATTACTCCGTGTGTTGGCCCCGAAGGGGTTAGCCATCGCCGAGGCCGGAAATGGGTTCGACATAGGACATTTCCATGTCCCAGGGGAAATAGATCCAGGTGTCCTGACTGACCTCTGTAACAAATGTATCGGCCATCGGCACACCAGTTGGTTTGGCGTAAACCGTTGCGATATGGGCGTTCGGCAGCATTTCGCGCACCTTGCGGGCGGTTGCGCCGGTATCTGTCAGGTCGTCAATGACCAAAACGCCCTTGCCGCCATCTTCCTTGACGGCTTCCAGGTGAATGCCCTTGATGACGTCAAGCTCTCCCTGATCCTTGTATTCGTGATAAGATGCAATGCACACCGTCTCGATGGTCCGGATGCCGAGCTCGCGGGCAATAATTGCGGCAGGCACCAGCCCGCCTCGTGTGATGGCAACGATGGCAGTCCATTGGTTCTGTTCTTTTCCCGGGCCCATCAGACGCCATGCAAGCGCCTTGCAGTCACGGTGGAATTGGTCCCAGCTTACCGGGAACGCTTTGGGTTGAGCAGACATGTCGGACCTCACTAATTTCGCAGCTAATTGGCGATAGCCCAGCAGGCTGCGAGGGGCAAGGTGCTATTATCCTCCACGCACAATGGGAATGCATATCAATTGGGATTGTCTGCGGTCTGACAGCACGCCTCGGGCGTTAATGGGCTTTATCGTCCCTTTAGGCGCGGATTTGCGGTTGGTCGTTGCTAGTGGCGGATTGCGCTTTGCATTGGGAAATGGTGTCTGCTGAAATCATAAGGCAGGGTATAAGGGGCATCCAAATAGGAGCCCTGCAGCAAATCGGCTTCAAGTTCCAATGCCATGGCCAACATGGTTGGGGTTTCAATCCCCTCAATCACGACTTTGCCACCATCGCCATGAACCCGAGAAACAATTGACTGCAACATATGGCTTTCTCTGGCCGGGCTCGTACCCCGCGCGAAGACCTGACCATCGATTTTGACCAGATCTGGTTTCAGCACTTCGTAGCGCTCGATATCAGAGAATCCTTTGCTGAAATCATCAATTGCGATGCGGACATGGTTTTCGTGGGCAAAATTGCGCAAAGCTGTCAAAATGGCCTCACAACAGGGTTTGGTTTCCACGATTTCCAAAACCAGGGTCTGGGCCGAAAGGCCGTTAATCCATAATTTGCCCAACAGCGCATCGAGGTCTCGTTCAAGAAGCTCAGCAGATGCATAATTGGCTAGATTAACGTTGAGGAAAAGGTCGCACGCTTCAGGAGCTGCAGCCCAATAGTTCAGAACATGCAATGATTGACACATCTGCTCGACACCATGTCGGTCAATGTCTTCAATTTCGCGATAAAGAAGACTGGGTGGAAGACTAACATCATCCACATAGGGGCGTATAAGTCCTTCCAACCCAACCAATTGTAGCGCGCTGGAGCGAGTAGGACGGTAAATAGGCTGATAAGCAGAATAGAGTGTGAAGCGTTGATAGCTTCCCACTTGCAACCCATTATCCAATTTTGTGATGGCACCACCCACAAGCACCGGTCTATACATTTTTTCCTCTGCTCTTCACGCAATGATTAGTTGCCACGTCGGATTGGTAGGCACATCGTTCAGTTGCCAAAACGGTTTGTGCCTGCCAACTAAATTGCCATGCATGTATTTTGTAAACTCATATTCCTGCATTGTTTTGGCTTGAAAAAACGCCAAAATCACAAAAAAGGTGAAAAACCAGCAATTTAGACAATAGAAAGCGGCATAAAAATGCATGAAAAATTTTGCAATTTAGGTATCAAAACCGAAAGAGCGCTTTAATTCTGATGAATTTCGACTCATCATCAGTGCAATAAACAACAATTACAAACAAAACGAACCGATGGTCCAAAAAAAATGAACCGCAATAGTTGAACGGTTCTGGATAGCAGGCCTGCGACACAGCTGATTGGGAACCCGCTGGTCGATTTATTCCGCCAGGTCCCGGAGCATGCCCGAAACATCTGCCGCAGCGGCCGCTACCACCGTCTGTGACCGACCACGGACAACAATCTGCGTGGTATACCGGCCGTCTTCGTAGCGTGGATAGGAGCCAATCATCGTTTCCGGGTGATTATCCTGGATGATACCCAAAGGTGCGCCAATTGTGCCTTCCCCGTGCGGACAATCGATGGCCTGGGACAGCATTTTTGCACCGCTTTTGAGGGTCGGGGCGATGGCATCCATCATCGCCTGCATGATTTTCGGCACACCGGCCATGATGAAGACGTTCTCCATTTTGATGCCTGGGGCCTTTGAAATTGGATTGTCGATCAGCTCAGCCCCTTGCGGAGTTCGGGCCATGCGTTGCCGGGCTTCGGTGAATTCCATATCGCGTGAGGCATAATATTCCGCCATATCTTTCATCGCCTGCGGGTGGGGCAGGCAGGGCACGCCAAACGCAGCTGATACAGAATCAGCCGTAATGTCGTCATGGGTTGGGCCGATGCCACCTGATGTGAAAACATAGTCATAGCGTTGGCGCAGCGCGTTGACGGCGGCAATTATGTCTTCTTTGTCATCGGAAACGATGCGCACTTCGCTCAGATCGATGCCAATATTGGTCAGATAATCGGCAACAAAGCCAATATTCTTGTCTTTTGTCCTTCCCGAGAGGATTTCATCACCAATCACAATCATGGCGGCTTTAACGATGGCACCCTGGTTCATGTTATTTCTCTTTCAACATTCCACAAAACGGCTATTCGTAGGACCAAATCGGTGATAGCAAAGCCCGACGCCCCCTTGGCGAAATTGGTATACGCAGCAGACTTAAAATCTGTAGGTCGAAAGACCGTGCCGGTTCAAGTCCGGCAGGGGGCACCAAGTAATTTGTCCAAGCAATTGTTTTCATAGATATAAATGACTCTTTCGAATGATCCGGCCCCCGTTTGGGTCCCCACTGTAAACTTGGTGGAATCACGGTCCCCTTGGCTGTGGATTATTTTCCACTACCAGCGGTTAGGGTTTCGTTAACGATAGATAATTTGGCCTGTGGGCCAGAAATCATCCCGGCCCAGAGGTTTGTGCTGTGACAGCCTATCGTTCGAATATGAACTCTGACAGTTCGCCCACGTCCTTGGGGAGGATCTTGCTCTTGGCCAGAACCTTGTCGACTGCCTTGAGCAGATTGGAGACGTTGGTGTTCGCCTGAGCCTTGTCTTTCTTCAGTCGGGTACCTTCCTTGGTTAGTGCTGCACCCTCAAGGTTTTGCTCTGCTGCAACCAGCTTTTCGACGTGCTGATATTCGTTCACGAGGCGGCGATGAAACAGGAAGCGCTTGTCCTGCAGTGCTTTGATGCGAAGTCTCAGCCCCTTCTCACCATCCACGCGACGGGCTTCCAGGGTTTTGATCTGCTTGGAGATCTTTCCTAGCCTGGCCGTTACGCTTGACGAACTCCTTCTGCATGGGAGCCATGCGGCGTTTCACTGGTTTGTCCTTGATGTATTACTTGTGGAGCCGATAGGCTTCAACGTCTCCGTCAGTCATCTCACCGTCTTGCGCGCTTGATGATACTCTTCATCTTCCGCTCGGCCTAGGTTGCTGACCTTTGAGACGTTGATCAACGTGCAAACATAGCTGCATCTGGGGGGAAGCGGCCATCGGGACGTTTTAATTGGCCTCAGCCGATTTCGTCGAACCAGACATTGAAAATAGCCGAGCCGTAAATAGGTCAACGACTGCATGGAGCCCTTTGCAGAACTAGATCGGCCCACGGAGAACGTCCGCTTTCGGTGTATCTCCCATGTCTCTCTGTCTGCGGATTCCTCCCAAATTGTCCATTGTTGTTGCCCAATAGCCACATTTCCCTTGGGGAACCCGTCAGTGAAGCAACAAAATTCAATGCCGCGCCATTCATGCAATAGCGCAGACCCGTCGGGGCAGGGCCGTCAGGAAACACGTGTCCCAAATGTCCCTCGCAATCCGCGCAGCGAATTTCGGTGCGTTTCATGAACAGTTTGCGGTCCACATGCTCGGTTACGCTGTCGTCACCAGCAGGGGCGTAAAAACTTGGCCAACCGGTGCCGGAATCGAACTTGGTGCCGGCGTCAAACAGCGGCTTGCCGCAACCGACGCAATGGAACATGCCATCGCGTTTTTAATCGTTAAGTGCACTGGTAAAGGCCCGTTCGGTCCCTTCCTCTCGCAGCACGTAATACTGTTCCGCTGTCGGTTCCTGGCGCCATTCTTCGGCGGTTTTATCAACTTTTGCATGCGACGTCTCCCTGATGATTGGCTCCACTTAGGTGAGCTGGGCTGTGATGGCCCTTTCGGCTGCAAAAGACCAATTCTCGTCGCATTGGGATTGTAGGGTAGAACGCCTGACGGAATTGGATTTCATGCTTCATGCAAAGCAAACAGACAGTACAAAGCCAGTGGTGGCTGGATGGATCAGCCCTGCCGGATCTGATCTGGGCCAGATGTTTCCAGGGGCAGGATGGCACCTTTGTCCAGACGATCGACGGTAGTCTGCATCTGTTTGAAAATGAAGCGCAAGCCGTGGCCTGGCTGCGGGAGGATGAGTATGAAAACTACAGTGACCTGCGCGCTGATGGCGAGATTTCAGCTAAATTTCAACCACCAGCCGATGAAAGCTGGATCAATGGCAGCAACGGGTAAGATCGAGATTCCCGACTGGTCCTCGCGTTTTCTTGCGATTGCGGTGTTGTGCACCTGTTTGCTCACGCTCGCATCCACTGCAGCGTCAGCACTGGTCAGGCAAAGCTATACCTGCCCTGATATTCACGGCTTTGAAATTGCCACCAACGATGACGTGGATGACAACTGGACCGTGAACGTGGACTGGCAGCATGCGCCGATAAAATGGCAATTGTCCGTCAATTTTCCGGCCTGGGACGGTACCATCCTGGAATGCAGCACCGAGACCAGAAATGGCAGCGTCATCCGCACCACCAGAGCCCTGCGGCGCATCAACTGCGAAGTCGGACCGAAGGAGGAAAAATTCATCTGTGTGCGCAACAAGGGCAATTGACCCGCCGCCGCCGCGATGGCGCATGAACCGGTGCTGAACAGGGTATTCAAACCGTATTCAGCGCCCGGCACTATGCTGAAACCGCAAACTCAAATAAGTTGATTGATCAAGGGGAGACGACAATGTTCATCAAATCCATCACCTCGGCCACCTTTGTTTCGTTGTGTCTGCTATCGACACATGCGCACGCAACCGCATCCATTTCCTGCGGTGCCACGAACAGCGAGACCGGCGCCAAATTCATCCTGGGAGCAGGCCCGATACCCAGTGTTTATTCAGCAACCGTTGCTTCCGACACGGCGGCCTACAGCACCAGCCCGATAGAAAATCATGAACCGGCTTCCATTGCCCGTTCCTATATCGATGACGAGACCATCAAGATCGATTTGGTCGACGATCAGGCGACCAATGTGGTGGCAAAGATACGCATAATTCGTACCGAAGATCCCGAAACCGGCCCTTTTCAGATCGGCTACATCCAGATGCTGGGGGCCGCCCCTGAGGTCGTGACCTGCGACGGTCCATGAGCTAGGCAATTAAGAAACCAAAAAAGAGAGCGCCGGGCGGAACAAACCCGGCGCTCTCTTTTTGCGAGCCGTCAGATCTACTGAAAGACGATTTCCAGCTTGAGCTGTGCCGGCATGGTTTTGGTGAAGCGGGCGCTGGCCGGGATTTTCCAGAAAGCCAGGCTGCCTGCGCGGGTTAATTCGATGCCGCCGAGCGAAACCTTGGCATTAATCCGACTGGCGCGGGCACCTTCTTCAAAAATCAATTCAACGGAATAGTCTGCTTCAGCAAAGAAGGGTTCATTGCGGTTCACCAGCGTGCCTTCACCCGGACGATAGCGTTCCTCGAAGTTGTCGCGCAGGTCACGCAACATGCTGAGTTCGTCTTCGTTGGCCCAGTACAGGCTGCCCACATGCTGCATGCGAAATACCGCGTCCGCCAGATCAACCTGGGCATACATGTAGTCATCGAAAGCCCGTCCTTCGACAAGTTTGGCGATCAGGTTTTTCGCAACCTCCTTGCCGAAGGACTTCTTGAGGCCTTTCTTGAAGTCTTCCCATCCGTGCTTGGCCAATTCGCGCGCGCCATTTTTCCCGGTCCGGTCGGCCAGTTCCTTGGTGATCTCGTTCAACTGCTTGCGGTTGTCGATCATCGACTGGATGAGGCTGTGATTGGTCCCGCCACTTTTCAGATAGCTTTCGCTTAAAGCCTTAAACGTATTTTGCGTAACCTGTTGATTGAGCCTTTTCGCCAGTGCGCTGTGGGGTGATTTCATCACCACCTTGACAAACTCCTTGCCAAACTTCTTTCCCAGGCCGCTGACAGTGTCGACATCTGCGTAATGATAGTCGCCGGCCCTGCTGCTGCGGCTCATGTAGTCTGCCAAACGCCCCTTGTCGGCGTCATAATAAGAAGGTGGGAAGATGGCATTTTGGGTAAATGTTTGGATGCCCTTAAGCAACACCCCGGCAGCCCCGCCCTTGGTACCGGATTCCCAAAGGTCGGCGGCAGCAAAACCAATTTCCAGCCCGGCCTGCAGAAAGACCGAGTATCCGCCGCGTCTTCCAAGGGTAGTGGATTTTTCATCGGCGATCGCAGCAAGTTCCTTAACCCGCTCGCGCGCCGCCTTGCGCTGGTCTTTCAGCCGCGACTGTGTGCGACGCAGCTGACGGATTCGCTTGTTCAGGCTTTCGATGACTTCGCCCGTTCCTTCGTCAGCAATATCAAGATCGGCGTGTTCGGTGCGCACCTTGACGACGCGCGCTGTGCGTGTAGGCCGCCAGTCTGCCTGCCTATCACGCACCGCCATCTTGGCTTCTTCGGCCTCATCCAGATCTTCCTGCGCACCGTCAAACAACTGCTGCGCCCGATCCAGGCGTTCATTTTCATATCTGATTGCCCGCCTCGCATGGCGTTTCTCGAGATCAAGCTTGTCCTTCAACTCGGCAAGCTCGGCCCGTTGCGCGGCCGTCAGTTGAGGCGCGTTCAGGGCATCACGGCGCTCGGTGAGAGATTCCTCCGTTGCATCAAGCTCCGTGTGCTCCTGTTGTAACGCACGAATGCGCCGTTGAGCGAACTGGTCAGACGCTGGATAGTTGACGGCCAGGTTTTCAATCGCCTTGTCGATTTCCTCGCGCCGGTCGTAGAGGCGTTCAATGCGCCCGTCCAGTTCCAGCCATTGGCGGGTTTCGCGCACCGCATCCGGGTCCGGGCGGCCGCCGGATTCGATCTGTGTGATCCGCTTGGCGATATCGTCCGGCACCTTGCGCAGTTCCTGCACCTTTTGCCTGTGAGTGTCTTTCGCCTGATCCAGCTCCCGTTTGCGCAGGTTGCGGGTTTCAAGTGCGTTCTGATAAGCCCGCTCCGCGGTTTGCTGATCAATCGACATTTCAGAACGGCGGCGATTGTTGGTGCCGTCGGTTGAAATTTCCACCTTGCCGATGGTGAACCAGGGGGGCAGGGCATCCACGCGTGTGTTAGCGATCCGGGCCATCTCTGCCTTCGGGTTTTTGCCCTGGCTTTCCAACTGTTCCAGCAAATAGGGCTTGCTGCAGTTGGGTTGGCATCTGTCCCAGGATGCAATCTGGTCTCCGAGCAGGGCATAGGTGCCAATGCTGCGCCACTTTGGATCTCTGAAGCGAGCGCCAAGCAACCGGGTGTGCTGTTCGTAAGTCAGAAATGGTTTGCGTGTTTTGAAAAGCTCGTGGTTTTCGCCGAGGACTCGCAGCAAGTGTTGATAGAATGCAGAATCGCCTGCAGGTCTGTAATGGCTGGGTTCTCTTGAAGTTTCCTCCCAGCGGCAGAGACCGAATTCAGACGATCTCATCACATAGGTGTGGTATTCGTCCGCCGACATTTCTTTCATCTGCGCCGGTGTTAAGTAAACCAGGTCACCACAAGTTGGGTCCGTTATCCGGTTTGTCTGCGCATCGGCCTGCGCGGTTGCAAGAAAACCGGCTGCAGCGATGCAAAGACCTGTGGCGGTGCTGTTCTTCCACCTGGCTCTTTTCTGTGCCAGCGGGGTTCCCGTTTTCACATCATTTGACTTAGTGTTCGGCATGTCACCCTCCCGATAGTGGCGAAACCTCTTCGCCGGTGGACTGTTTCAGGGACGACCGGGTGTTGATATCCGGTCATCCAGTATCACTGCTCAGGATCAGTTATTGACCTTGAACTTGATCAACTGAGCTTCACCTGCAGCAATGTCCACCGGATAGCTGTAGGTCTTGCCCTTGAACTTGACCACAACATCCACCGGTCCTGCTGGAATGTAGTTTGTTCCTCTGGGGCCGGTATTGCCCAGGAAGCCGAATGGTGAAGGGCGGTTCTTGTCGGCACCACGCGGGTAGACACCCAACTGCGGATAACCGCGCACAACGTTGCCCGATGCGTCGACGACCTGGAATTCCATGGTTCCGGCATTGATCGGGAGCTGAACATTGTGCGTCTGTTCTGCGGCAATGTTGACCTTGAATTCGTGCTTCACAACCTTGTCTTCGAAAACAATGATGTTGTCGCCGACCGGCAGCTCGAATCTCGGACGAGAGCCATAAGCAGAAGTCAGTTGATCTCCACGCGAACCATCTGCCCGTGGTGCAAAGGCGAGCCATCTGAAGTTGCCATATCTGCCATTGCTCGCCGCACCACCTTCGGCCAGCAAAGCCTGCAGGTTCAGCGTACCGGAGCGCATATCCACTTCGATCGTCTTCTGATCGCCAGCCGCAAGGTCAACCACGACAGACTTTTTCACACCGCTAATCTGGCCGTGAATGGTGTATTTGCCAGGCCGCACCACAAACAGGCCACCGGGGCCGTGGTCGAGTTGCGAGGTCAACGCTCTGACCTCTGTGCTGTTGCCCGGATGTACAGTCCACTTGATGTTGTTGGACAGGCTAAGAACACCCTTGGCGACGATCGGTTTGATCTTGACGATGGCACCGTTCAGGTTGACCACATGCTGGCTGCCGTCATTGGTAACATTAATGCTCGATTTCACGTCGAGCTGGCCAAGTTTCACACTGACAACCTGCCTGCCAACGGTGTTGTCGACAGCGCTGGCCCAGCCATATTGCTGCCTCAGCTGATTGCCTGTCACATTACCATCGCCGTCGTCGGCGAACATCCTGATGTCAGCGTCCTTGTGGGAGGTTCCAAGCGGCATCTGCAGGTCTGAGGCCACCAGCAGCGGCCCGCCTTCCACCAGTGCCAGGCGGACCTGGTCAGCTACTTTCTTGGGCTCCGGCGCCGGCGCCGGCGTCACCTCAATAGGTTTCGGCAGCGATGCTTGCGTGGTGGATTCAAGCGCTTTGCGCAGGTCTTCCGCCGTGCGGGCAGAATGATATTCGCCTCCGGTCAGTTCGGCCACACAGCGCACGCCGCGGCTTTCCTCTTCGGTGATGTCGAACCCGATCACATGGGCAGTAAAGTCCACTCCTTTTTCTTCAAGTGCACGCGCCACTGCGCATGGGTCTGCCTGACAGGTCTCCAGACCATCGGTCACCAGAATGACCGTTGCAGGTGCTTCCGTATACCGAATTTCTTCTGCTGCTCTGCGAACCGCTTCGGACAGCGGTGTCTTGCCCTTGGGGCTGATGCTGTTGACGATGGAGGCCACCCGCCCGGCTGTGTTTGGGCCGACGGGAGCCAGTGTCTGAATATCAGAACAATCACCTTTGCGGCGGTGGCCGTAAGCCGACAGGCCGAGGTGAATATCCTGGTTCCAGTTGCGCATCAGACCACCGATGACCCGCCGGGCGACGGCTATTTTCTCAACACCCTGGACACGTCCCCACATGCTCCCTGATGCGTCGAGAACCAACATCGCCCGTGCCGGGTCACCGGTATTTGACTGTTGCGCCATGGCGGTCGTTGAAGTCAGCGTCGCCAGCGACAGCGTGGCCACCAGAGCCAGTCGTTTTGTGCTCAAATTCGTTTCTCTATTCTCCGACATCTCTCTCTCCTGTCTGCATTCTTGCAATTGTTCCTTCAGCCCTTATTTGTCATGCTGCTTGCGCATGTCGATCAGCTGCCGCACCTTGCCCAGCCAGGCATCATCGGCATGTTTGATCAGCTCAAATGAATGAAGATGTTCCGCCCGCTCGCCGTCAAAAAAGGCCAGATAGGTTTTTCCACTCTCAAAAGAAGGCGTAAGCTGGCAGGTCGTATCGACGCCGCCCAGCCGTCCAATGGAAATACGGCCATAGTGTTTCCAGAATTCTGGGTCGCGGTGCCGGTCAAAGTCAGATTTGGAAAGCTCTGAATCATACATCCAGCCGATCGGGCTGAACTTCATGACCTTCTGATCAGGCACAACGCCCTTGAGAACATCGACCGTTTCAAACGTCACATTGCCGTTTATCTTGCCACCCGCATCGGTTCCAATGTGCTCAACTTTTACCAGGGCAATGGATGGGGTGCGCGCGACCAGCTCGTGGTGTTCTACACCCATGTGCTGAGGAAACACGGTACAGGCCATTGCAGACGATGCGTTCATCGCGATTATGATGGAAGCTAAGATCGTTTTCATTTTCCGTCCCCTGATGAAAATGTGTTGTGTCAGTGTGGGGCACCATACGGCTTGCCACTGAATGCAGATTGAATAGGGCGTTCACCTCACGTTCAGAAACCGCACGCGGTCGATAACCGGCTGCGACGGACAATTCCAAGTTCTGGATTTCAGCCTAGATTAGAAGCCCGACACCTTATGTGCCTTCACGCACAGGCCGAGCCGCAGCGCGCCGCTGCAATGCAGCAGTGTTTCCGGCCCACGGACCGGAAGCCGTTGATCTGGACTATTCAGTCAAGCCGGAGTGATGTTTGTGCGGGCATGGGGCGCTATTCCGCTCCATGCCAAAGCGGACATTGACACTTAACAGTTGGATGTCTGCTCCGTCCGCAACTCGGCCATTTAGCATCTTGGAATCTGAATTACGGCGGACGACTGCTTTCGTGGATTGATGTTAATATCTTGAATATTGCTCCAATGGCGGCAATGGACCAACTGCATCGCAGCCAGCCCGTTCGACTAGACTTTAACACCTTCGGAGGTTGAAAGCGCATCCTTCAAATCAATACGCAAGTATCTTACTGTGCTTTCCAACTTTGTGTGACCGAGCAACAATTGTACTGCCCGAAGATTGCCAGTTTTCTTATAGATTTGAGCGACTTTGTCCGACGTAACGAGTGAGTTCCAATAGCGCTTGGTTCAAGACCGATACTGGCCACCAATTTTTTCACAAGCCGGGCACATTGGCGTGTTGAATAGCACCTAGAATAGTAGGCACCTTCTTCCATACACAATGAAGAAAGGAGTCCACTATGAGCAAAGCCAAGTTCGAAGCTGAATTGGCAAGCATGGAGTGAGAACTTCTGTGCTAACTCCGGACAAATCCAGCAGCAGGACTAGGCTTTGCTCGATTTCTTGGTCAATAAAGGTATTGCCGCTTATTGTCTGGCCTCTGCCATATCGCTGCCAAGTTGCCGCAAATTTGGTCGTGGTGTCCTAGTCTCATGGTGATCGTCGACGTCACTCAGATACTGGGTCAACAGCATGTATTCCTGATCGCTGGTGGGGATCCGCTTGGATATCTCTCCAACCAGCGCTCGGCGCTTGTATCGGTCTGATGGGGCTGGCAGATCCAACTGGCAAGCCCAATGGCGGTTGTCACGAAGTTCCTGAATATACTGATCGCTGGGAAACTCTGGGGGGAGGTGCCAAGCGTCGAACGGCTCGTAGTCGCAAGCGAAGTCACTTATCAGGCGGTAAAGCTTCTCTTCAGGTTGCATCGACTAACCCTACCCAGCTGGTCCGGCTGGCCTTGATGATTGCGATCTGCACCGGTTCCGCCTCCTTAACCTAAGTGATATTTAGCGAATATGGCTAGATTGTGAATCCTAACCCAGCACGAAGTGCCTTCAGCCAGGACTTGAGTCCGATCTATTACTTGTGGATGGTTCTTCAAGCCCTCTAACTATACGATAATTGCAGTTGGAGAGGAGGGATCCGCCATCTCCTCCGCCTTCGCCCGACTAGTATGGAACTTCTTCGCTTTGTGGATCTGGAGAAAGGCCTTCTGCAGCAACGTGGCCAAAGCCTTCGTCGCCCTGCGGATCTCCAGCTAATGCCTCATCACCTTCGAAATCAGACGAGTCAGGGGCTACAGGCGGAGCCATTGATGCTGCCATTTGGGTGGGGGCGGCATCATCCAGATCCGTTCCCAGCATTGGGTCATCCCTGAAGTCGCCGCCTTCGTTCGGATTGATTTCATCTGGCGCTGGATCGGCCTGGCGTTCGGTTTCTGGCCTGTGGGCTTGTTTTGGCTCCTCTGGAGCCTCCGCCATGATGACCTGCATCCGGGTGCCGTTGTAGCCAGAAGGGACGGATCCGCGATAATCGAACCAGTCAATCGATCCTCCTGCCACCTTTTCAACCTCCTCAAGGACTATCGCACCGATCATGCTTTCCCCGCCCATGGCGGTGTCGGTGAGCATCATCAATGAGAGGGATAGCAGGGGCGTGCTGGGGCGCTCTTCATTGGTAGCAAGCAGACCCATCATGTGATGTGACTTGGCTCCGCCTTTGCCCTTCCACTGCCAGCTACACATGGAGTTGAACTGAAGGTCCAGCTGACGGATCAGGTCCAAGCCTTTGTCCATGAGGGATGCGGGGATCACCATGAACAGGCGACCGCCCTTGTCCAGCGCTGGGGCTGTGGCGCGTATGGCGTCGTATGTCAGGCGGTACTTGGCATCGACCACTGTGTGCTTCCATGGCGGGGTCCAGATGGCGAAGCTGCCTTGGGCCTCGTTCAGAACATGCAGCACTTGGTTGACCTTCTCGCCTTCGCGGTCCTCCTTCAGTTCCTTGACCTTCGCGCCATATGCAGACTTCACAGCCTTGATCTTTGCGGCTCCTGAGCTTGAGCCCTTGCCCTTGGGCTTGGCTTTGAGGATTTCCTTGAGTTGCTCATCGGTCATGCTTCCGATGTTGCCTGCCAGGTTCACTGCAATGCCGCCGTCAAACACCATCTCACCCAGTTCTGGGGGCAGGGCGCGCTTGCGGATTGCGTTCTGAATGGTCTTGCACTTGGCGATGGTTGCTAGCGATGCTCCTGACACTGTGGCGATATTCCTTGCAGCGACTGAGCTTTTGATTGTGTCGGTGTTCTCCTCGTCGTCGCTCAGTTCTCCATACCTGAGTTCCTGACAATGCTTGGCAGCAATCCATGCCTTCTGGACTGGGGTCAGGTTGCGGCCGGCATAGTTGGTGGAATGCACGAACCGGAATGCCTCGTCATAGGAAGCAGCGCCACCAGTGCGGGATAGAAGCTCTCCGAATGCTGCAGCAACAGGCACACCGCCGAAGGTTTCTGCGACATGGTCATAGCCACCGATGCTGTAGAGGGCTTTGGCACGATGCCAACCGTCCAGGATCTGGCCTTCATACACAGTGATCCTTTTCTCAAGGCCGTTGCATTTGATGTCATGCTCGAGACGCTTGTAGTCGCCTGCGTCCATGCGTCCGAACAGTTTGGACAGGGGGTGGCGCTCAAGGTTGTCGTAGTCCAGTGCGTTGGTTTCGTTGGTCTGATTTTCCATGGGTGTATCCTGTACGGTTGAGTTGCACAAAATTACCACGCTGAAGAATCAGACACCAAATCGAATAGCTGTTTTTTTTGAAGAATTGCTTGATGATTCAACTGAATAATGGAAGTTGCTGATGTGTGAATGTAAGTAATTTTTTAAATTGCACCTATGCGGCTTGGAACTTCTCTGCCTCATCGCCCCATGTATCCCACCCAGCGCGCGGGGTGCGGCTGAATAGTTCAATGCGTTTGGCATCAGGGATCAGGTTCTCAGCTGCCACATATGCCTCCTCGGGCTTGCGGCTGTGTTCTCTGCGAGGCCCCTCGATCACAGAGCGAATGTTCTTGGCTGTCTTGGGTTTGCCTATAGTGCCGATCAGGAAGGGCTCTCCTGCGGACCTGAGGACGTAGCCTGTTCCGAATGCCAGCTTGCCTGTCTCTGGGTTGCGCTTGCTCCAGTGCCCGGCAGTGCAGAAGTTGAAGTCCCATGCCTTTAGAACTTCCATGCCCTGATCAAGCATTGGATTGGTTACCCAGAGGAAGAGCAGGGAGTCTGGCGTTGCTATCTGGGAGACGGGCATGCGCTTGATTTCTTCCAGGCTCATGCAGTCGTAGTGGGCCTTTGCGTTCTTTGCCTCTCCAGCCTTGCTGTAATTCTCATAGGACCAGGGCGGATCAGCCATGATGAGATTGTATCTGAACAGTGGGATCTGTTCGAACGGGCCGGAATAGATCACTTCTTGCTGGCCTTCTTCGTGACCTTCTTGCTGGTCACCTCGCCATCAATGGTTGGGACGACTTCACCGCTGAGCATTTCCTCAGGGGAGATGTCGTCGTCCTTCTTCTCGTAAAAGCGCTTGAGTTGGGTCAGGGCGTTCATTTCTCTCTCAACCCCCTCGAGGTTGCTCAGGTCACTCCTGACGTCTCGGGCGGCCAGCATGAACTGTCCCGGATCCGAATTCTCAAGGATGGCGTTCAGCTTGGTGGCTCCGTTGACCAGTGAGTTGAAGGTTGATGGGTCGAAGTTCCTGCGCTTCAGCTGCTCCTTGCCCATCCTCATGAAGTCTGCCGTTGCCTCCAGAACGTCGTCATAAATGCCAGCAATCTTGCGAATGCTCTCTACCCGGGCGAGGTGAAGCTCCTCAGAGAACTCCTCCCGGTGAAGGGCTGATACCTTGGAGTTTACCTGGCGGTCGAAGTGACGAGCCTTGTTAAACAGGTCGCGCTGCTCAAGCTTGGTGGTCAGGTCTTTCTGACTGATCACAACCTTCTGGGCTGAACGGAGGTACTGACGAAGGCGTTTCACTGAGCGGTTGTCGCCCATGTTGAACCAGACTTCTTCTGCCTTGACCCAGTCGATGCCGTCTCTGTTTACTTCGTTGCTCATGCTGCGAATAGCCTTTCCTCATCGGTCAGGGCCGCGAATGGATTTCTCTCGCCATTGAACACAAGCCACAGCACTGCGTATGGGAACCAGTTTGGATACTGCCGCCGTCCGGTGTTCCAGTACCAAAGGGTTGCGGTGCTATCGTTGAGCATCAGGCCTACTTCGTTGAACGTCGCTCCCTCGGAGCGTCTCCACTCCTTCAGCCGTTCGGTCGGATCAAACCCTGGCACGAGGTCTGCCCCCATGTAGTTGATCCAGCCATATGCGAAGGGCAGCCATTTAGGAACTGTCTGCAACGCCTTGTTTGGTCCCCAGCGCGTGATCGATCTTACAGGCTCCTCCAGGTACTCCAGTCTGTCTGGACTAATGCCGAGCAGCCTTCTCCATTCGGCCTTTGAGTAGCCCCTGGAGATACGAACTGATCTGATCTGCTCTGGTGTCATGTTGATGGAGGATTGGTCTTTGCTTGAAATGAATCGGGTGCGCTGGATATGCGGGATTGTGTGAATTTCGTCAGTGCATTGCTGGTGGCTCAGAAGGGAAGGGGTTCCGGCCTGTTGCTCGGAGGTTCCTGGCTAACCATTGGGCCTCATACATTGCCTCTCTGAAACCGTCGTGATTGAGCAGCAATTCGTCTAATGCTGTTGTCTTGTAGGTGCCGAAGAGGATCTGCTCTTCCAGCTTGAAGCGCCTTGCGATGAGTTCCAGCTGTTCAGGGGCAATGGGTGACTGAGAGGCGTGAAACATGATGACGCGCTGCATTCGAGTGAGTTCCTGCATGCTACGGGGACGAATGCACATTGCGGTGATCAGGTTCTCAATACTGGCAGCACTGTTTTCCAACGCCTCCTTTGGGGGCAGTGTGGCGTAGTTTTCGCCTGTCACTTGAGTTTCGAAGTGTTCAAGGACCTTGTTCGGCTGCATGTGTGCCTCCTGAGCCTAGTGGATCACGCCAGTTGGATTGTGGGTCACAACGAAGACCTCGTCCTCTTGCAGTTGCTTGCCGACTTCGAAGACGGAGGAGACTGGGGAGTCCAGCGCATGCAGAAGGGCATGAAGCAATCTCTTCTTCTGCGCGATTTCTTCTAGCGTATCGCAGGGACAGACCTTCAGGGCGTGCAGCAGATCCCAAAGGTCTCCGTGCACAATGTCTCCGGCCTCGTACTTGGTTGCCAGGTCATTGAACCGGTCCTGATATGGCTGAATGCTGCTTTCAACCTGCGATGTGTTCATTGGGTTTGCCTTCGTTGCAGAGGCGGTCTTTGCTGCTCAGAATCTACCATCCCACGGAATCAGTCACCAAACTATATTCTGGGAAACGGAACCACCAATGTTGAACTGTGTTGAATAACCGTGAATTGGTGAAGGGAGGACATCAATCTCATATTCAACGTAATTCCCGCCCGCCTAAACCCAAAATCTGGTCCTCCTTAGGCCCTGGACTGGTTGACCTGCAGTGTTGGCGATGTCTGCTTTCCTCATTGGCGAACCTTGGTAGAAAAACTGGCCAATGACCGCCATGCGGACTAAGCGGTCTTTCTTCGATAGCATTGATACGCAAATTGCGACCGTGCTTCACGCGTTGATCGGTATTGGTGGGGGCTGACCTAAGACTTAAGCGCTGCAAGGGCGGTGTTAGATATCCGAATGCGTTTGGCAAGCTCAAGACCAATGGCTGCCATGAGAGCATGCCGAGCTTCTGGGTGGCTTTTGCCAACGTGCTCCAGATTGTCAGTTGAGATTTCAATGCACTCCAGACTACCAACAGCGACTATCGTTGCCGATCTTGGTTTGCCATCTAGAACGGCCATTTCGCCAAAAATTGCGCCAGGACAAAGCACGCCCAGATTACGCAAATGATCACCATCGACCCGAACTTCAATATTGGCTTGTCCGCTCACGACAAAAAAAACTGCGCGAGCCGCATCGCCCTGTTTGATAACAATCTCGTCGTCCACAAAGCTCTTTCTAGAAAGAAACGGCTTCAGCTGCGCCAGGTGGTCAATACCGATTGCCTTCAGAACTGCGATGTCCTCAAGGGGGATTTCGCTTAGATAGCGGCCTGCACCAAAACGTCGGTCAAGCAGTTCATCTTCGATGTAGGCAAGGCCGTCGTCCTTGCTCGCATGAATATCGTTGTCATCGAACTCGGTGTAGAGCTTCGTGGTGCTAAGAAAACGTGCGATCGCTGGCCTGGTTTCGAGCGAACTCAGAACCAGCCTGCATCCATTTTTCAAACAAGCGTTGCGCGCCTGGCAAGTGAGGGCGACGGCAGTCGTATCAATCTCGCTGGTTTGAGCAAAGTCCAACAGAATAAATTCAATATCCTCTTTCGACAGCTCTTCGACTTTGGTTGTCAATCGATCGCTTGTTCCAAAAAACAGCGGGCCTTCCAGTTCGATGATCCGCACGAGTTTACCTAACTCGACCAGCGCTTCATTCTCTTCGTCGTTTCGGTGAACGTATGAGCGAACGCTTTCGCCAGACAGCTCCCGCCGAATATTGTCATTCGCCATACTCAGGATGAAATGAGCCAATGCCACAACAACGCCCGCTCCGACCGCATAGAGTGGTCCAAAGACCAGCAAAATGACCATTACGGTCACAATGATGGACAAATCCTTGAGCGCCTCACGCATGCTCACCTTGCCCTGAACAGCATCGCCCAACAGTGTGAAGCCTGGACGGTCAAACATCGAAAACGCAAGTGCGACAAGACAGCCGGCAAGGACAATCTTGGGCAAGTAGCTGATCACGGGGCTCAAAAACAGAACGACTGCCAAGGCCAGCGCGCCAGCGGCTAATCGGGAGGGCAGTTTGCGACCACCACTGCCGAAATTTGCCAGGGTGCCGCCAACCGCTCCGGAGGCCGACATGCCACCGAATAGGCCGCTGACAAAATTGCCCAGACCAAAACCAACAAGCTCACGATTGGAATGGCTCCTGGTTTCGGTCAAATTGTCGGCCGTTACAATGGCTATCAATGTCTGGAGTGTATTCAAAACAGCGAGAGCAACGGCTGTCGGCAGCAGCGGTAGCAAGTGGTTTAGTACTTCAGCGGATGTGAACAGAACCACGAAATCGTCGGCATATCTTGGCAGGGGAATTGCGGACGGGATCGTACCAACAATGTCGGTCAATTCACTTGACCAACCAAACGTGGCGAGCAAATAGTAAGCGGCGGTTCCTGTAATGATAGCCAAGACAGCGCTGGGAACCTTTGAGGTGAGCCTCGATCCCAGCATCATCACAAGGAAGGAAAACGCGCCGATCAAGGCCGTTGGCCACAGTATGCTGCTAGTGGAGATTGCAGCATCGTCGTCTAAACCAAGCAAGGGTCGCACCTGGCTGATCAGGATCACCACTGCAGCTCCGTTTCGCAATCCAGCGATGACAGGCATCGGAACGAATTTTGCAAGATCACCAAGACGGAGTAGGCCGAGCAGAACCTGTATCAGGCCGCTTATGGCAACAACTTCAAACAGCAGCACCAAAGCAAGATCAATGTCAGGTTCGCCGCCAGCTGGTGTCACGGACGCAACTATCTGAATTGAGAGGACACCCATCATAACTGACGCGAGTGAAAATGGGGTGCCCACTAATATGCGCGGACCGCGCATCATAAGGGGAATGGTGTTTGAAAAGACGACGGCCAGTATACAACTGATGATCCCGATGGGCAGAATATCGGGTCTGAAGACTGCCAACGGACCAAAAATGATCACCGCGTAGGCCATGGCCTCGGGAATGGCCAGCAAACCCGCGACCGCGCCACCAACTATATCGTTCGCTTTGATCTTGCCCATGATGTACCCCAAAAAGCGGCACACCGGAAATGCTGAAATGCCAACCCCTTACAAATAAGAGTGGCGCAAATGCCAACCGACCGCAAGTTCGAAGGGGTGTGCAGCGATTGGCTAGCTAGGATCAAAGCGACGAGTTAAAAAGGGATACCGCTTCGGCGTCTTACGTCGGCAAAACTGATTCCTGCTATCGACGTGAATGACGGCAACGCGGACAAAGTGACTTGGACATGGTGGATCAATGTTCTTGGCACGACAGCGTTCTGGCGGAGTGATTTGGTGAAGTGCAACTGACTGGTGGTTCGAGATCCGCAACTCGCTATTTACCAAAGCGAGCATCTAGATCAAATAGCTAAGCTCGTAGGAATCTACATTCGATCCAAGCAAAAGATTTTCTTCCCACCTAAGCAAATCTTGATGATTTTGCATTTTTCCGTCAACTTGATGAGGCGTAATTGTCTATCTGGGGGATGAGATGCCAGCATCAGAAATGAACAATAAATCAATAAGCGAATTGATTGGACTGGTATACGATTCAGCATTGGAAAAAATGCAATGGCAATCTTTGCTGGCAAAATTGAACGAATTGTTTCCGGGGTTTATGGGTGCGGTATTTACCCAGGAAGGCGAAAAATTCATCGGCATGTACACGCCGGAAGGCTTCAATAACGACGCGCAAAAGGTTTATGACGAACATACAGAAGACGGAAAAGTCCATAGCATTTCTGATGAACAGAATGACCACCGTCGGGAACTCTTAAAACGAATTGATCCACAAATCGGTGACGTTTACGATTCCAAGAAGATATTTACGGACGAAGAATTCAAAAGTTCGGTTTCCTACAAAACTGTTCTTGAGCCAGCCGGAATCGGCCATTGGATTTCCCTAAAATTTGCACAAAGCGGTATTCGTGAAGCGGTATTCATATTCTTTGAGTTCGAAAAAACTGAGGTGACACCGAACCGCGAAGGTTTGGCCGAGATGCTCGAACTACTTTCTCCGCATGTTGTGCGTGCCACCCGGATTGCAAGAGCGCTAAGGCTGGCAAGAGAAGCGGCGGAGTCGTTTCAAGGTTTCCTGGATGCAATTGCTCTGCCCATGCTGGTGACAGACAGTGAAGGGCGTCTACTTTTTTCCAACGCTGCAGGTCGTCGATTGTTAAACCGTCGTGTCGTGTTTGAAACCGAATCCGGAGATCGGTTAAGAATGCTGAATGAAGATGACACCAAATCATTGCACCAGCAGATACTTGAGGCCAATGAAAACCTTGTGCCTGGTGGAATGCGTATTCAAGATGATCTTGGAGCGATATCCCTGTGTATAGCTCCGTTTCACCCCTCAATGAATGATGCGGCAGAGGCAGACCGTGATTTGTTTGATACACGGCGCATGATTGCGATCTTCGCAGGCAGCCAGGGCGAAGACCCAATTAACTCCGGATTGCTGCGCGATGTTTTTGAACTCACAGAACGGGAAGCGGAAATTTGCAGAGCGGTATTGATTGGGAAAATACCGGCGGACATTGCCAAGGCAACCGGAAGAGCCGAAAAAACAATCAGGAACCAGATACAATCTGTCTATAGCAAGGTCGGGGTGAACTCGTCACAAGCGTTGAGTGATGCGCTATTTGTATTCCGCACAGTTGGCGCGATCTTCAACGGTGCGGACAAACAGTTGTTTGAGGGGCAAACGTTACCGAAAATATCAAACTAGAAATGTATTCAGCGATCTTAGTTAACCGGATATCGGCACCAAATTTTACCTATTCTTATTATATAATTTAACCCAGGCTCTTCGATATTCTGGTTTGGCGGCGGGCAAAATTGCCCAAAATAAATCGGCGATTCCGTCATATTTCCGTCAGGTTTTTCCAGAAATCCGTTGCTACCGTCTCCCTCCATTCATTCCGTTCTTGAGATTAGGAGCAACAAAATGGCACAGATTACACTAGAGGATTTGCCAATTAACGAAACACTGAACGTTGATGAGGCCACCGGCATTGTCGGCGGATCATTCTTCGCATTAGGTCGATGGGCGAGTCATTCGTCCCGAACACGTGGCGGACAGCAATCTAGGCCCGGATCTTTGCTAACCGGACTGCGGTCTGGTCGTTCAAATAGTGGTCGTAGTGGAAGTCTTGTGCTCCGGAGATTCTCTGGTGCCTCTCCGCTCAGTAAATTGACGACGAGATTTAGAAATCCAACTTTTGGATAGAGCCTTCATTCTTTTTTGGCCAGTGGCAGGAATAAAACTGGCCAATTTCCCGCATGATTGACCGTCAAACGAGGCATGAAACGTTGGCAACTGAGCAGCATAGATTACGGCACGCATTTCATTTTGGGTCGATAGGCAATCTTCCCAATTGAGTCCACACCCTGGAACCCGCCGTTGGCAGAAAATCAGATCTGACTTTCTGCCACACAAGCTGAAGGACTAAGATACGCAAGCAAAAGCGTAATTGGAGAAGAATTGTGACATTAGAAAACATCCAACTGGCCAGCCATAACGGCAGCCCCATTTCATTTGCCGAAGTGATGGCTACAATGAAGGCGACTGGCGAAATTTCTGCGGTAGAGACTGCTCTTTCGCAGGTGATCGCTAAGAAATATGCTGCTGAAAGTAATATCTCTGCGAGTATTGCTGAGCTGCAGGCTGCGGCCGATGAATTTCGCCAACTAAGTGGTTTGCAAAAAACTGACGACATGAAGCAATGGCTGGAAGATGGTGGACAAACGCTTGAAGAGTTTGAGAGTTCGCTTGAGCATTCAATCCTTGAAGACAAGCTGCGCAAGCATCTGGCAACCAATAGTGAGGTTGAAAGGATGTACCTTGCGCAGCGTGCAAATCTTGAGCGTGTTGAAATCGCCCAGATCGCAGTTTCCGAGGAAGGTCAAGCGAATGAGATTTTTGCGCAACTCGCTGAAAGAGAGCTCTCTTTTGAGGACGCGGTCGCATCTTATGAATCAGAGGAATCAGCCAAGCGACAGAATGGTTACTCCGGTTGGTTTGTGATCAACGATTTGGCACCCAACATCCAAAGCAAATTTCGGAACGCTGATGACGGAGATATGATTGGGCCAATCAAAATTGGTCAGACGCATGTCATCTTCAAGGTCTGGTCCAAAGAAGAACCAAAACTAGACGATGAATTACGTGAAGTTTTTGAAGAAGCAATCTATGCGGATTGGCTTTGCCAAAAGCTAGAGGAAAGCAATATCGATCTAAGCTTCGGCCAGGTTCAAATCCAGTCTTAGATTCGGGAAATTAAAGTTAGGGCAATTCCCCTTGCCCTCAAAATTCACCGGCAACAGGTGAGTCCTTATTCCGACGAATAAAGTAGCTTTCAGGGAATAAAATCGTGCCCTCTCCACACAGTGCCCAAACGAGCGACAACGGTGAAAAAGAATTTCAGTTTTCTGCAGTTAACCGCACGCTGGCCGAACCGGGCTCTCTGTTAGCCCGCGGGGGTGTTTATTTTCTGGCCATCACTTTGTCGGGCGCGGTTGCTTGGGCGGCGACGTTTGAAGCAACAGACTTCGTGAAGGCTCAGGCGGTCGTAAAGCCGGTGAAAGAACTACCAATCGTTCAAAGCGCCTATGATGGAACTGTTGCTGCCTTTGATATGCGCAATGGAACGAAAGTTCTTGCAGGGGACACATTGCTTATCATCAAATCGCAAAAAATATTGGAGGCACGACGTGAACTCACTCAGCGTCTTAGAGAAATGGAAATTGCTGAAGATCAGCTACGTGCCACAATTGAAACGGATATTCCGGCGCTTGAAAAAGAAACAAACGCCAAGCAACACCGCATCGTTCTGATAGAAAAGCTCAAATCAGCTCTTGCTGACAAACGCGACGCTTCCATGGAACAAATCGCGACAGAGAAGAATACATTCAAGAGTCGAATTGAACTGGCAAACACCCAGGTCGAAGCTTTTAAGAAGCTTCAGCAGAAAAGAATTGTTTCTGAAACCAAGCTTCGAGAGGCGAAACAAACCGTACTGGAATTGACGGGTCAAATGGCAAGCCTGTTAGCCGGAAGCCGCAAGGCTGAAGTAGAGTTTGTTGAAGAAGAACGCCGGCTGGACTTGCAGATTTCATCTCTGCGTGAGGAATTGCTGCAACTGGATCAGCGCCGTAGACGAAGTTTACGTGAAGATAAAAAACGCCTGGTTGAAGCCGAAATAGTTCTCAATCGCGCCAAAGCTGCGGTGCGGTCAATTGGAACCGGACTGTCGCGCATGGCGACTGGCGATGACATTGTTGAAAAACAAGGTGACCCCACGACTTTTAGCATCAAAGCAAAAGCAGATGGAACGATTATTGAGTCCATCATTGTAAATACCGGGCAAGTCATCGAGGCCGGAAAAACCTTAGCGCGCATAGTTCCAAAAGACGCCAGTCTTGTTGTGCGGGTCGCTGTTAAAAACAAAGACATTTCGAGCGTCAATTTAGATGATGAAATTCGTTTCAAAGTCGCAGCATATGAGTACACAAAGCATGGTGTTCTAACCGGTCACGTTAGTCGCCGCTCACCAGCCTCTAGCGAGAACAACAAGAATGGCAACTTTATCGCTGAAGTGACGCTCGATCAGGACTATTTCAAAGTTAAGGGAGAGAAGAAACGATTGCTTCCGGGCATGACGGGTCTGGTTGAAATCAAAACCGGGAAAGAACGGCTGATCACCCGCTTTTTTAAGCCATTGAAAAAAATCTTTGAACCAGAAGAAGCGGTCCATTGAATGTAGTTGGCAAAAATTTTGTGCCTGATATCGGCCATTCAGATCTGTCGATAAGGATCGCAGAGGTTCTGAGAAACGCACCGATATTCTCAATGCTCAACGACGAAGAGCATGCGGCCATTCTTTCGAAATTTTCTATCGAGACAAAGACCATGGGCGAGTTGCTCTTCAATGAAGGCGACGCAGGAGACTGTCTGTTTATCATTCTTTCCGGAAAAGTCCGTGCATTTCATAAAGGTTCCGACGGCAAACCGATAACATTGGGTGTGTTGAGTTCAGGTGATGTCTTCGGTGAGATGGCATTGCTGGGTGAGCTTAGTCGGGGAGCATCGGTGCGAGTTTCGGAAGATGCCGTATTAGCAGTTTTGGACAAACAGGATTTTGACGGGCTGCTTGGCAAAAATGCAGAGCTTACCAATCTGTTTAGTCAGATTTCAAAAGAACGGGGCTTGTTCAATGTTGTCAGAAATTCCGCGATCGGTTCCAAACTGCCCGCCAAAGTTCTGAGGGAGATAATTCCTAAATTTGAAAAGGTTTTCTTTGAAGACCAAGAACTTGTTGTAGGTGAGGGTGACAGTGCCGACTGCATGTATGTTGTTTTGGAAGGTCGCTTTCTGGTTTCGAAGGAAATTGCCGGTGAAGTCGTTGAATTAGACCGGCTGGGCTCCGGCGACATTTTGGGAGAACGGGCACTCGTTATGCGTGAACGACGAGCTGCGACGGTAACAGCCTTGGGCAAAGCCGCCTGCCTGCGACTGTCCGCTGATCAGTTCGAGAAGAGTTTTGCGACCCGAATAGAGGTCGTCACGGAACTTAAGAAACACATTACCAAGTACAGAAACGTTACTGAGCCAATGCCGGTTGATGGGGCACCAGCACGGCAGTTTGAAGAGGTTGTTGCAGACGAAACTCTCGAGGCAGAAAGCAATAAACAGCGTAAGTTTCGTCAGCGTCTCCGTTTGAGATATCCGTTCATTGAACAACACTTAGAAAGCGATTGTGGGGCGGCATGCCTTGGCATGATTGGGCGTTGGTACGGTGAACGATATGCTCTTTCAAACATGCGCGATCTTGCTAATGTAGATGATCGTGGCGCCAGCATGATGGGTCTTTCACGGGCCGCCGAACATCTTGGATTTTCAACCAGAGCTATGCGCCTAGATCGCCATGCGCTGGCCTCCATTCAAACTCCCGCAATTTTGTTCTGGGAAGGCTACCATTATGTGGTCTTGTGGAAGCTTACAAAACGCTCAGCCGTAATAGGCGATCCGGCGCGTGGTACGTTGTCTGTATCCATGGCAGAGTTCGAAAAGCAATGGAGTGGATACGCGCTCGCACTGACCCCTGGTGAGAAAATTTCCATTGGCACCGAACGGTCAATGATCAGCCGGTTTATTCCAATGGTGCAGCCCTACATTGGTATGTTGTTCGAGGTCAGCCTGACAGCAATCATCATCGCCATTCTTGGCCTTGCAATGCCTGTATTCACGCAGACAATTATGGATTCAGTGCTCCCGAATGCAGATCTGGAATTCTTAAATGTCATTTTAGTTGGCATGGCATTGGTAACGTTCTTTACCGCCGTAGGTGGAGGGATCCGGCAATTATTGTTGCTCCATGTGGGTCAAAGATTAGGGCTTCGTCTTTCAAACGAATTGTTCAAACGATTGCTTTTGTTGCCGGTGCCATATTTTCGTAGACGTCGATTGAGTGACATAATGGCGAGGTTTGGAGACAACAGCGCCGTTGAAGACCTTTTGACCGATGGTGCAGTTGGAACGTTGATCGATGCGATCATGGTGAGCGTTTATTTCGGCCTGATGTTCTACTACAGCAGTACGTTAGCCGGCATCGCAGCCCTCTATTTTGTAGCTTCAACAGTATTGGTGGTTTGTTTCTCTCCATCGTTGAAGCGAAACAATCAACTGATGTTTGAAAAGGGCGCCGCCACTCAGGGCAAACTGATCGAAGCGTTGACCAACATCGAGACGATCAAATCGAGCGGCAGTGAGTTGAGTGTTCGCTGGGAATTTGAAAACCTGATTGTGGATGAGTCTAAGCAGGAAATGAAGGCGGGCATTCTTGGCCTCGGCCTAAATACGATTGCAACATTTCTGCAACTAGGACTGACCGTTGCGATACTTTGGCTTGGCGCTCGTCAGGTTGTTGCGGGCGATCTTACACTCGGTGAACTGGTTGCTTTTCAGTCACTTGTGATGATGTCTGTTGGCCCGGTGTCCAGTCTCGTGGGTCTCTACCAGGAGATACAGGATGCTCTGCTTTCTCTGAACAGGCTAAGTGACATTTACGACGCTGAGCCAGAAGAGACCGGAGTGCATACAACAATGCCGCAGGTATCGGGCAATATTGTTTTCGACAAAGTCAGCTTCGGTTATTCTCCGAACGAACCGCCAGTGATTGACAATCTTACCCTAGATATCTCAGCGGGAGAAACCGTTGCACTCATCGGACGGTCTGGGTCGGGCAAAACAACGTTGATTTCCCTTGTACAGCGGTTTTATCAACCGGACGGAGGCCGCGTTATGGTTGACGGCATTGATATTGCAGGCGTGGCGGCGGCATCATTGAGAACTCAAATTGGTGTCGTGCCACAAGACCCTCAGCTTTTCACAGCAACGATCCGCGAGAACATTGCCTACGGTTATCCAGAAGCAACGATGAGTCAGATTGTGGAATCGGCAAAGCTCGCCAACGCGCATGATTTTATCCAAAAATTTCCTCTGGGATATGAGACTGTCGTTGGGGAGATCGGCGTAAGGCTTTCCGGCGGGCAGCGCCAACGCCTGGCTATAGCACGGGCGCTACTGCCTGATCCGCCAATTATTCTGTTTGACGAAGCAACCAGTGCCCTGGATACCGAAAGCGAACGGGCCATTCAGCGAAACCTGGATGCGATTATGAAAGAACGTACAGCGGTTGTTATTGCTCATCGTCTTTCGACAATTCAAAATGCAGATCGCATCATCGTTCTCGATGGTGGCCGCGCCGTCGAACAGGGCACGTTTGACGCGCTGATGGGGAAACAAGGGCTTTTCTACTATCTGGTTAGGCAACAAATGGGTTCCTGAGAAATTCAATTTTCAGCAACAACTCAGGGTGACGCAATCTAGGAACAAGTATTCAAAAATCCTTGTAACAGGTGCAAATGGCCATATCGGTTTCAACCTTGTCAAAACACTGCATGAAGAAGGCCATGAGGGAGGATCAACGGATGTGAACAGGGTTGGCAAAGTTGTGCTCACTTCGTCGATTGTTACATTGCCGACTGTGAAGCCAGGAGCCCCCCTTGCAGACCAAACATCCTGGCGTACAGATTTATCTGTGCCCTACATGCGTGCAAAGACTGAAGCTGAGAAGTTTGCATGGAAACTGGCGGAGGAGAAAAACACTAATCTTGCGACAGTTTTGACCTGCGTAATCATTGGCCCCAATTTCGGCGGAGGCACACCCACAACCGATATGATACAGGTCATGAAAATGGGATCAATGCGCATGGGGACAATCGATAATATCTACCAGATCCTCGATGTTAGGGAGGTCGTGACAGCGCATATTCTCGCTGCGAAAAAGGATGTTACAGGGAACTTTATTGTTGGTGCTGACAATGAACCAGTATTTGTCGAAGTGCTTGATGCGATGCGCCGGATTGATCCAAAAGTTCCCAAAGCGATGATGATCGTGCCCAAGTTGTTTTATCCCAAGCTTCCTGCATTTGACTGGCTATCAAACAAGATGATGGGAACGCCGCGCACAATGACACGTGAGCTTATTGAATCAATTGGCGATACGAACATGCTGGCAAACAATCAAAAAGCAAAAGATGAATTTGGCTGGTCACAGAATGTAGATTTGGAGACGTCTCTTAGAGAGTAAGCGTCCGGTCTCGCAGCACTGACGCGGGCTGCTGATGGGAGTTAGTGTCCACTTGTTTTTAAATGGACACTAACGAGGTCATTTGTGGCTAAGCGGCGTAGGCGCAGGAAGTGGGATGACGACGAGAAACGGATGATCTGTGCGCAAACACGGGTTGCGGGGGTGTCGGTCAGTCATACGCCATTGAGCAATGGAGGTGCGCCACCGGCGGCCTGGTACCAATTCTCTGGGGACCGCAAAGGGCAACATCCAAAGGATCACCTGAAGGATTACAAAGGCTGGATGCATGCCGATGGTTATGCAGGATTTGAAGATCTCTACCGATCCGGCGACATCCGCGAGGTGGCCTGCATGGCCCATATCCGACGCAAGTTCGTCGATGTGCACAAAGCTCAGGGGTCTTCAATTGCCGAGGAAGCCATCACACGGATCGCGCAACTCTATGCTGTCGAAAAGCGAGCACGCGGATCACCGCCTGATGAACGGCGAAAGCTCAGGCAGGCCGAGGCAAAATGTATCTTCGATGATTTTGAGCTCTGACTGCACGCCCAACTCCCCAACATATCCGGTAAATCGCCACTTGCCGGGGCAATCCGCTATGGGCTGACCCGCATGAAACGGCTTCGCCCTTATCTCGATCACGGTATTTTGGAACTCGACAACAACACCGCAGAACTGGCGATGCGCTCCATCGCCATTGGACGCAAGAACTATCTATTCGTTGGATCGCAATCCGGCGGAAAAGCTGCGGCCATCGCCTACACACTGATCGAAACCGCTAGGCTCAATGGTGTCGACCCTCAAGCCTGGCTGGCCGACACAATCGCCCACATCCCGGACTACAAGATCTCAAAAGTCGACGAACTACTGCCATGGAATGCAGCGTAGAACCGGTCACACCGGACGGTTACCTTAGAGACACAATGGCGGGCTTGAGAAGACGTAGAGCATGATCCGACCGGAGTGAAACGGAGGGAGGCAAGATTATGCTTTACAGACAAGCCAATCGAGCCTCGAATTGATTCAATCGGACCGAAACGTGCTCTAGAAACGCATCAGGTTTTGGGGCTATCCAAACGGACCGAAGCTCACCAGAAAATTTTTCCGGCCTGAGAAAGTTGATCTGGCCATCCAAATTTCTCCCAAGCTTTGCGCATGCCAATCCGCCCGGCAAATGTAAGAAATTCTGGGTGATAGTAAATGTCCCGGCATGGCTCAGTTGCTGCCCACAAGCTCAAATAGGAACCGTGCCGACCCAATGGCAAACAATCTTTCATGACTTCAAAAAGAAGGTCAGCCGCACCGCATCTCACCAGTCCTTGCAATAGGGGTACTTCAGGTGTGTGTTCAAAATCGCCCAACAATGCCATCAGCCATTGTGCCAGCGTGAGCCTTGTTTCGCGCTCTGGACTTACCGCCATTCGGCAGGTCTTTTCCCATGCTGCCGCGTCGAAACGGTCATCGAACATAGTGTTCATCCACTCGTATCCGGCGATCATTCTTTGTGCGCCAGCCTCATAGTCTCCTCTGGCAAAAGCTATGGCGGCATGGGTGTCATAAGCAAAATAATGGTGCAGTGCTATGGCCCGCTCAGCTAGTGCATCAGCTTCAACCAAGTCGCCATGGTTCAACTTGGCTAGTGCCAGCACTTGAAGATTTCTTCCCTGAGCTGGATCCAACGCCACGGCATGCTCCAGAAAAGGTATCGCCTTTCGTGTGAGGCCAATTGCCGCGTAGAAATAGCCCAGACGCATAACTGCTTCAGCGTTGTTCGGTTCCAATTCAACGGCGTTTTCGTTTAACTCAATGGCATTAATTACATTGCCGACAGTGAATTCAGCGATGGCGAGCAAAACTTTGGGAAAGGCGAGAGATGGCTTCAGATCAATTGCACGTTGAGCGTGATGAATGGTTTTCTCGAGCAGTGCCGGCCCCGCCGCCCCCTTAATATAAGTGCCCATCAATGTATACGAATGGGCGATCTCTGCATGTGCTTCTGCGAAACTTGGATCAAGCGAAAGTGCTTTGGACAACAAGTCTTTTGCAACTGGAATTATTGTGTCGCCGTTGATACGCGCATTGAGGGATTTACCCTGTAGATACAGCCGATGGGCTTCTACGCTGTCAGAAAATGTAGCGCCTGGACTTTGCGGTTTATCCACCCAATTTACATTGTGCGCCAACATGTATCCGCGTTTTGAAATTGTTTTTACATAGTGTTGGGAATTGTCCAGCTTGCGAAATGCCCTGCGCAGATGGCTAATCGCCCTAGTCACAACTTCATCTGAACAGGCAACATCAAACCAGATATCATCAAGCAACTTTTCACGGGATACCACTGTTCCACCGGTCTTTGCCAGCATGCTCAAAACCCGCATAACTTTCGGTTCTAACCGCACGTTATGGCCGTCCGCCAGCATTTCATTTTCGCCAGGTCTTACAAGGCAATTCCCAATGTAAAATCCGCCAGCCGCGTATTCACCGGACTCTTTCATTTTATTGCAAAACCAAATTGGGAAACTTCGATCTCTAAAATCAACAAACTCCACTTGTCATCTCTGAAACAAAATTGCCCTTCATCCAAACTGGCGCCTGCTCTTTGTCTGGACAAATAGCAAACAAAAAAGAGTCCGGTACGAGAAATTAGAAGCCATTTCACCAAAACCCGAAGTTGAAATAACAGCATATCCAATTGTCAAAATACTCCACACCAGTTTCAAACAAGTTCCTCAACAGAGGATTATGAATAGAGAATTTCGGTGTATTTGGAATGGGTAATTTTGCCTAAACGAAACAGGTTTGATCAGTACATCGCTGACCATTGCAGTTCACACTTATGTCAATTTGTATGCCGGCTTTTGGTCGAATTGTTCTTGCATTGAAGGTTTTGAGACACGGCTGGTGTGATTTCAAATGAGATCGATACATTCGATTTAGTGCTCTGCCAGCGACGGCATTGCTTTGGTCAAAATGGGCTCAGAGCAGACCTTGGCTCAATTCCAGATCGCAATTGGCCCAACGGCAGGTAAGCGGACTAAGCGGACATAAGTGTCTTTCTAGGCGCCTGGTGTGACAGCGATTACAATCCCAAGGTCAGGTTCAATTTCAATTGTCCCAATCTAATGCGTCCGCCCGTTTGAAAATGGAGGAATGGCGTGAGGACTACAACAATGGTCGCCCTCGCAATGCAATTGGTAACACACCGCCGATATCGCTGATAAACGACTCACAAATGGTCTTGCCACCGTGAGCCCAACCCCCGGGAAATCTCCAACCGGGTGGTCCAATCATGGGTAGCAGCTCAATCCTACTTTTACTCAACCATAGGATAGACCAATCAGTTTGGCGCAGACCAAGACTATACAAATTAAATGTTGTGAAACGTTGAAAATCGATTTTAGACCACTTTTGGTTCGGTCACTTAAAACGTTACAACTGACCAGATCCTTCGCAGACGCAGCTTATCATCGGAAAGGCCTAAGTCTTCAGCTGCGATAGTGACGTAGTCATTGTCATGCAGATAAAATTCCGTCGAACGACTATAGGTTCACATGGGTTTTCGCGCAGATCGCCGACCACAAAATCGCCAAGCTAGACGAGCTGATGCCACGATGTTACGCTGCTCAAACATCGCAATAGGCCTTAACGCCACATCGCGCTTGCCAATTGGATACCGAATGAGGGAGGTATAAACAATTATGTTCTTTGTAGAAAAACCGCTTGGATTGCTAAATGTTCAGTTGAGCAATGACGATAGACGATACATGATTGCCGCAAAATCGGGAATACCTCTACACGAAGGAGGGGTGGTCTTTAAAGGTGTTGTATCGCCCATTGATGATGCTCGATCGATGGAAATCATTTATCATGTAGGCCCCGATATTCTGCACGGAATGTATGTCGACCGGGTTGATGCAAATCACTATATCGTCGAAGCTGGGCCCCTGCATCGTCGCGAGACTTTTGAGATTACGCTGCAAGAGAACAGTCTCGATGAGCAGCAAGTTTACTGTTTAGTCAAAAATCAGGCGACTGGGGCTTCCTACAAGGTGGTTTATACCGATTTTAATGAACCAGTCACGGCTGGAACCGTTATCATCATTGTGGGGGCCTTGGTTGCCATTGTGTGCAGCTTATCTTTGGTGATCGGCCTTATAGCGAACTGGTCCTGCAAGAAGGTAGAGGTCACATTCGGATTTAAACACAAAAAAGGAGATTGGGACGTCGGCTGTGTTGTGCGTTGTATTGAAGGTGAGGACAAGGGCAAAGAAACGAACAACTGACGCCATATACTTCGCATTTAGCCTCGCTCTCATTTTCAACGTTCTCAATGGCGCAATTGCGAGAGTGATTGTCTGGAAAAGTAATTTCCCACCGATCACGATGGCCTTGCTATTCTAGTTTGACCATTAGGAGTGGCGGACGCGAGTTGCCTTCCGACGATGGTCACGTTGAGGTTTGCCGAACCTGATCAACAAATGCTGGGCGGCAGAATCCAGGTCGCGGGTTTTTTGTGATGCAAATCAGTTCTCAGCACTGAGCAGCCACTGAGTGACAGCTAGTGAACAAAATACGGCGCTCGATTGGCTGCTGATTAATGCGCAGGTCGGTGATGGAAAACCGCCGCTCACCGACCGTCGCTCGCCGCTCGCCGAAGCACGCTGACCACAAAATTTGCCAGGCCCGTTGACCAAACGCCTATATTCCTGTTTGGCCGTGGGGATTGTAGTAGATTGATAATGCGCTGAACCGCATGCAGATCCCCAAAACATCAAGGCGCCAGGTCAATGAATGACGCGACGAACCCGACGACTGCCCCTGCAGGTGTTGCCCCAGCAGGTGGAACTGAAGATGGAGATAAAACGAAGACACTCGTTGTCGATTATTCCATTTCCCGTGGTCTGGTGGGCCTTCTCGCAAAGCTGAATATCGCCCTGGCGATCACCTCGTATCAGTCGGGGCGTCTCTATCTGCTTGGACGCAATCCCAAGGGCGGGTTGATGATCAATGAGCAACATTTCCGGCGTGCCATGGGCATGTTTTATGAAGACCAGACCCTTTACCTGGCGGCGCAAGCCAATATCTACCGCATGGAGAATATTTTGCGCCCCGGGCAGGTTATGGACAGCCAGTTCACGACCTGTTTCGTGCCGCGAGCCAGCCATCTGATTGGCGCGGTCAATCCTCACGATGTTGGCGTCACCAAGGACGACGAGATCCTGTTTGTGAACACCCGATATAACTGCCTGGCGAAAGTTTCGCGAACCCACTCCTTCGAGCCCTATTGGAAACCCTCCTTTATCTCTGAGATCGTTGCTGAAGACCGGTGTCACCTCAACGGCATGGCGATGCAGGATGGTGTGGCGCGATATGTCAGCGCTGTCAGCACCACCGATACTGACAATGGCTGGCGGGATCATCGCCGCGATGGCGGTGTGATCATCGATCTGGCCACCGATGAAATCGTCTGCGAAGGTCTCTCAATGCCCCACACGCCAAAGCTGTTTGACGATAAGCTCTGGCTGATGAATTCGGGCACCGGAGAACTGGGCTGGGTGGATTTCTCCAAACCGGATCTGAGCAAGCGATTCACGCCAGTTTGTTTCTGCCCCGGTTTCACCCGCGGCCTGGCTTTTGCGGGCAAATATGCCTTTGTTGGCTTGTCCAAACCCCGGCATGGGCATTTTGATGGGTTGGCGCTGGGTGAAATATTGTCTGAGGCCGATCTGGAGCCATGGTGCGGCATGCAGGTTGTCGATCTGGAAACCGGCACCTGTGTGGAATGGTTCCGTATTAAGGGGGACATTTCGGAAATTTACGGGGTCGAGGCTCTGCCGGAATTGCTCTGCCCGCGCTCCTACGGATTTGCAACCAATGACGTGTTGAGCATCGTGACGCTGGAAGATCACGAACTGACTTAAATACCCAACTGCAAAGGGAAACATTGTTTCACCAGCCACGACCTGTATAGTGTTGGCAGGGGCGGTGTATGGACGATTGGACAACATCATGGTGGCAACCGAACAGCAGTTTCAGGACCAGTCCGGCTCAATACGGTTGAAATTCGCCGAGGGTGAGCGTGAAATCACGATTCCCGACAGCCATTTGATGTTCAATGGTGACTACAGCCGAAGCGGCGAGGATCTGCTGATTTCCGCTGATTTCAGCCAGTCGATTCGCATTATCGATTATTTTGCCGACGGATCGCCGCTCGATCTGGTGTCGCCAGAAGGGGCCAGACTGTCAGGCAGCGTCGTTAATTCGCTTGCCGGACCTTTATATCCCGGACAATACGCCCAGGCATCTTCGACGGGGCAGGCCGCTGGAGCCGATCCCATTGGACAAGTGGAATCGATCAGTGTTGGCGCAAGTGTGCAGCGCGCCGATGGCACGGTTGAGCCCTTGGCTGTTGGCACCAAGGTCTTTCAAAACGACGTGGTAAGCACGGTTGAAGGCGGCGAGTTATCGATCACTTTCGTCGATGGCACGATCTTTTCGCTGGCTTCCAAATCCCGCATGGTGCTGGACGATTTCATCTATGATCCGGCCAGCCAGGACAATGGTGCCACGTTCAATCTGGTGGAGGGCGCTTTTGTTTTCATCGCCGGCAATGTGGCCGGCAGTGGCGGCATGGAGATCAACACCCCGGTTTCGACACTGGGCATACGCGGCACCACGGTCACGGTAGAGATAGAAACGGTCAACGGCACGACGCGGGTCAATGTCGCGCTGAACCGGGACCCCGATGGCGGTCTGGGCTCCATTGAAATTTCCGACTTGAACGGCAATCTCATTGCCACTGTCACCAGTGACGATACCGCCTGGACCATTTCACCGGTCGATGGAGAGACCCAGCAGGTTCCCCGCTCAACGGTGATTGATGCCGATGATCAAACCATCCTGTCGCAGGCCGTTGAGGCATATCAGGCTTCCCGCGAACGTGTTGATGGAGGTGGTGAGTTCGTTGAGGGCGGTACATCTGGGGAAGATCCGCCGCCGCCGCCGCCGCCAGAAGAAGGTCAGGACCCGAATGCACCGCCACCGGAAGGCGGCGAGCAGGGCGGCGAGCAGGGTGGCGGGCAACCTGGTCAACCACCAAGCAGCGGCTTGGGGCCAACCTTCATTTCACCGGAGGGAGAAGGAAACGGCGAGGGCGATCCGCCACTACCAGACCCGTTGCCGCCGAACGCTCCACCACCATCGGGACCGTCTGGAGCGGGCCCGGAGCAACCACCGCCGCCGCCAGCGCCTCCCGAAGAAGAAGCAGGAGGAGGAGAGGGCGACCAGCAAATTACAGTAACTGGTGAGGCGTCTTTGAGTGTGGTGGTTATTGAGGATAGCTATGATCTAGCGGGGCCGAGAACTACAGCTGCGAGATTTTACACCAATGATGGAAGTTCTTATACAAGTGTAACGAGTGTTACAGATTTTTATAGGTACGATAATATTGGAAAATATTATTCAAGTGGGTACTCTTTTGTTTTAAATTCATCGGAGCGCCTGAATTTTTCAGACGGTAACTATCAATATTTGACGTCTCTTGATAGAGAAAATAGCGTAGAATTGGGTCTTATTCAAAATTTGGACGTATCTAGTCTGGCTGCAACGGAAATTCGACAGCTACTCACAGATAATACCACTGACAATATCTATATTATTGCTGGAGAATTGGCCGAAAATGCCAATTATGACAGTGGTGAGTGGACAATTTCGGGCAACGTCACAGATGCACTTTTCACTGGTGTAGGGATTCGAGCCTTCTATAAGGTTACGGGTAGTGACGACTTGATTGGAACCGTCGTAAGCTCTACTTAAGCGGCTACGTATGCTAGTAATAAGCTTTGGTTTACGGCTGAATGGCGAGAATCTGGTTAGAACGCTCAACCCGATAAGTGCAGATAGGTTCGCACGATGATCCGCGGGCAACTCAACAGAATTCGGTTCAGTTTCTTCTGCACAGCCAATAAAAAATCATTACCAACAATTGCATTCCGGATGGTCTGACTCATGCACCGTAAAATTCTGATTATGGGGCTACCCGGCGCAGGAAAAACCACCCTCGCCAAAGAACTCGCCCCTCTTCTCAATGCCGTCATTTTCAACGCCGACGAGGTGCGCGAGCATATCAATTCAGACCTGGGATTCAGTGTCGAAGACCGGATAGAGCATGCCAAGCGCATGGGCTGGATGTGTGACCGCGTGGTCGACTCCGGCGGCACGGCCATTGCCGATTTCATCTGCCCGACATCGCGGACACGGGCCGCCTTTGGCGACTGTTTCGTCATCTGGGTCGATCGGATCAAGGCAGGCCGGTTTGAAGACACTAACAAACTGTTTGAACCACCCGAAAAGGTCGACTTTGTTGTCAATCCCGATGGTTCGCCGCGCTATTGGGCCGAGCAGGTCATGCAGATACTCCAGCCGGTGTTTGACCCGCAAAAACCGACCGCTCTTTTCATCGGACGCTATCAACCGTTCCATCCCGGTCATCTGAAACTGATCGAAGAGGGCCTTTCCCGCGTCGACCAATGCTGCATCGCGGTGCGTGACACCCATGGCATGGACGATGAAAATCCCCTTGGTTTTTTCGAGGTCAAGCGCCGTATTGAAGCGGCGATGCGGCCCCATGCCGGCAAATACGTCGTGGTGCCACTGCCCAATATTACCGACATTTTCTATGGACGCGATGTCGGTTACAGCATCGAGGAGATTGACCTCGACGCAGAAACCAAAGCGATCTCCGCCACAAAAATCAGAAACGAAATGGCCTGACAGACTTGCCGCAACGGCAAGTTCTATTGTGATTTCCTGTCATTAGCACAATCGCATTGATTGCTTCACTGGTGACATACGTCTAGGCTGCAGCCTGATGTTTGGGTTTGGGAGTGACGGCGGTGTTGGAACTGTTTCCAAAGTACGTTTGCCGTAGCAAATGGAGTGCGGTTTCACTGCTCTCGCTGGTTCTGGTAGCACCGGCCATAGTCGGTCAGGCGCACGCCAAGTCGATGAAGTCTGCAGTGGTCGCGGCCGTCAAGACCCACCCCACTGCCTTGGCCGAACGCGCCGCTCAACGGGCCATTGCCAATGAGTTGGAAGAAAGCCGCCAGAAATTCCTGCCAGAGATCGAGTTGTTCGGTGATATCGGGGCGGAAAACATCCACAATCCGAACTCGCTTTCAGGCAGCGACAATGGCAGTTGGAAAGCCACCCGCCAGGTAGGCGTCGTGGCACGCTATACCCTGTTTGACGGCTTTGAGCGGGCCAATGCTGTGTATCGAAATGCTGCGCGTCTGGATGGCGCACTTTATTCCATATTGGCCACGGCCGACACCATCGCTTTGGATGCGGTAGAAGCCTATATCGACGTTTACCGGCACCGGCAGCTGTTGAATATTGCGGGCCAGAACATTGTTCGCCACCGGGATATTTTGAGCCAGATTCGGGGTCGCGTTGAAGGCGGAAAGTCATCGGTCAGTGAGCGCATTCAGATTGAAGAACGGGTGTTTGCCGCGCAATCGGTGGAAATCGAAATTGAAAAAGCCAGCCAGGACGCTGCGGCCAAATACAGACGGGTAATTGGTGCTTCTCCAGGTGGAAGCATGTCCATTCCCGGCGTCAAAAGCCTGCCGCGTTCGATCAATGCCCTGGTTGATTCAAGCCTTGCCGGGAACCCCAATCTGAAGGCTCTGGAAAAGGCCGTCTCCGAAAGCGAATACACCCGCTATTCATCTGAATCAGCACTCCGGCCAAAACTGTTTCTGGAGGGCAAGGGCACCATTGGAGCAGATCGCGGTGGTTCGCGTGGTGACCAGCGAGAAGCCTTTGTTGGCCTGAAATTGTCCTGGAAATTGTTTGACGGCAATGCGTCGACAAGCCGTGAAATGGCCTTGGCCGAGCGGGTTTCTAACGCCATGTATGTGCGCGATGCCAAGGCCCGCGAAATTCAGGAAATAGCCGAGCAAAGCTGGAACAGCTACGTCAACAGCCGGAAGCGCAATTCCATCCTGCGCTCGCAGGTGGCGTCAAACCGCAAGATTGTCAAAAACTATCGCGACGAATATGAGCTTTCCAAGCGCAGCCTGTTGGATGTTCTCGATGCAGAGCGGGCCCGCTTCAATTCCGAGTTTCAGCAAATCGGTGCGGTATCAGCTCAACAATTTGCCAAGTTCCGCATGCTGGCGGTTCAGGGCAAACTGGCGGCCAATTTTGGCATTTCACGGGATGCGTTGGCGGCAAGCCCGGACTTTGAAGACCGGTTTCTCAATTCGACAAGCGGGTTTGGCGCGGGTTCCGGTGGTCAGGGCATCTTCAACATTGATCTTGCGCCATTGAAGTAAAGTCGGGCGTATGGGGTTGATTGCAATGATAAGCCGAAACGCCCCCGACCCAATCGACGCACTGCAAATGCTTCGCTGTGTCCAGGCTCTAGTCTCTCACGCCCCCCGGTGTTGTCTTGTCGGGTAGCGGATCTGACCAGGCGACTGCTGTGACGTCTGTTGACAGCGGCTCAGCATCTACCGGGCCTTATCTCGGTCTTGTGGAATATTTCTGCCGACATCATCAATTGCCCTTTGCTGACATTTCGGTGCTGCGGGGGGTTCCTGACGACTATGAAAGCCAGGATCGGCAAATCCTGCCGCGCCTGTTTGAAGCCGCCGGGTTCAAGTCGGAATTCGCCAGGCGCACAGTCGCCAGCATTGATCCGATGGTGTTGCCATGTGTCTGCTTTGATATCGATGGACAGCCACTTGTTGTTGTCGATCTCGACTCTGACAACAAGCAAGTTGGCTTTCTCGATCCAACCCAAGACAGCACCACGCAAAACCTGAAGTTCAGCACCTTTCAAAAGAAAATCGGCAAAGAGATTTTGCTGGTGAGCCCCAGCGCTGACGAAAACACGTCACGTACCGAAGACGGAGCGCAGCAGGAGAGGGCCGGTAGACCTCACTGGCTATGGCATCCGGTGCGGCAGAATTGGAGTTCGTGGGCACAGATTGTGGTTGCTGCATTGGGCATCAACTTGTTCGGGCTGGCGCTGCCAATTTTCATCATGAATGTCTATGACCGGGTGATCCCAAATCTGGCGTTTGTGACGCTGTGGACCTTGGCGTTTGGCGTAGCGATTGCCCTGACGCTGGACATGTTGCTGCGGGTCATGCGTACCAATATTCTGGCTCTGGCGGGGCGACGCATTGATATGAAGGTCGCGGCATCCCTGTTTCAACATGCCATGAATGTGCGCCTGTTGGACCGTAAGGGCGGTGCAGCAGGCATTGCCAGTCAGATCCGGGACTTTGAAGCGGTTCGTGAGTTCTTCACGTCCGGCAGTTTCGTGGCTGTAATTGACCTGCTGTTTATCGGCATCTTCATTTTCGTGCTTTGGATCATTGTTGGGCCAATCGCCATTGTGCCGCTATTGGCCGTGCCAGTGGTGATCATCATTGCGCTTCTGGCGCAAGCACCCATCGGATCGACCATCGAAAAGGCCCAGAGCCTGTCGGCAAAGCGTCAACTGGTGTTGATCGAAAGTCTGCTGGGCATCGAAACGGTCAAGAGCGTCAACGGTGAGCCGGTCCTGCAGCGCGAATGGGAAAACGCTGTGGCCGCATCTTCCAGGATCAGTGGCAAGACCCGTTTCTGGTCAACCTTCGCTGCCAGCAGCACGGCGCTGATCCAGCAATTTGTCAGCGTCTCCATCGTGGTTTGGGGCGTCTATCTCGTCTCGCAGGGGCAGATCACAATCGGTGGTTTGATCGCTGCCAACATCCTGGCCGGTCGGGTCCTTGGACCTTTGGGCAATATCAGTCAGACGCTGGTGCGGGCCCAACAGGCGTTAAAATCCATGTCGGCGATATCTGACTTCATGCAACTGCCCGTGGAAACCCGTCCTGGCCCTCAAAGTGTTTTGACGGTTCAGCGCGGAGATGTGGAATTCCGCAATGTCATGTTCACCTATCCCGGTGCGAAAGTGCCCGCGCTGCGCAATGTCAATTTAAAGGTCAAGGCCGGTGAAACGGTTGGCATTATCGGGCGTGTCGGGTCTGGCAAGTCGACCTTGGGCAAGATGCTGGCTGGTTTGATCTCGCCGGACCGGGGCCTGCTTCTGATCGACGGTCACGAGATCCAGCACTATGATCCCTCGATTTTGCGCAGCGGCATCGGTTACCAACCGCAGGACCCCGAATTGTTCACCGGCACGATCCGCGAAAACATCGTATTGGGACGTCCAAACGCCAGCGAAGCGGAAATTGAACGGGCTTTGTATTATTCAGGAATGGACTATTTCATCGCGGAAAACCCTGAAGGGCTCAATCAGTTTGTTGGAGAAAAGGGCAGTCGGCTCTCAGGTGGTCAGCGACAGGCCATTTCATTGGCCCGCTTATTGTTGCTCGATCAA
Source organism: Rhizobiaceae bacterium (assembly GCA_039969995.1). Classification (GTDB taxonomy): domain Bacteria; phylum Pseudomonadota; class Alphaproteobacteria; order Rhizobiales; family Rhizobiaceae; genus Pseudahrensia. The sequence continues at coordinate 32,712 of JBDVMU010000036.1, read as the reverse complement.
AAGCTGCTCTATCTCGATGAACCCACCAATGCCATGGACAAGGTAACTGAGGCGACTGTGGTACAACGCCTGCATGAATTGAAGGACGAAGGTGTCGGGCTGATGATCTGCTCTCACCGAAACACTTTGATCCATGCCGTCGACCGACTGATCGTCATGGGCAAGGGCCGGGTGATTGCTGATGGCCCCACGCAGGAAATTGTTGCGCAATTGTCAGGCAATGGCGGAGGAGCCAAAAAACGGGTGACGTCTGCGAAACGGTCTCCCGTATCAAAGCAGGTCCGAAAGTAATGTTCGGCAGCCACACAGACCAGGACTATGTCAACTCGATCTCGTCGGCTCAGGCCGCCGCGCGCGGTGCCAATCACTGGCCGGTCATACTGACCCTGGTGTTTGGAATTTTCGCCCTTGTGGGCTGGGCCTACTTTTTCGAAATCGAAGAAGTGACCACCGGCAGCGGTAAAGTCATTCCCTCGCGCCAGTTGCAGGTCGTGCAATCTCTGGAAGGCGGCATTGTCAGCAACATTGCCGTAAAGGAAGGTGATCAGGTTGAGGCCGGGCAGGGTCTAATGCAGATCGACGATACGAGCTTTTCTTCCAAACTGGGAGAATTGATCCGGCAGCAGAGATCGCTCAGCGCAGAAAAAGCCAGGCTTGTCGCCGAATCCCAGCAACTGGAGGTGGTCACATTTCCAGATGAATTGCTGCACAATGCCGGTCAGGCGGTTGCTGCTGAAAAACAGGTATTTGAATCGCGTCGGATACAGCTCTTGGGCGAACTGGATGTCTTGCAGAGCCGGTTGAGCCAGCGCCAGTCTCAACTACAGGAATTGGCGGCTGAAACGAACAAATTGCGCTCTACTTTGCTTCCTCTGAGCAAGGAAGTGGAATTGACCAGCAAGATGTTTGATCAGGGGGTTGTGCCTGAAATCGAGTTGTTGCGACTGACCAGCCGCTATGAGGAGTTGAAAGGGGACCAGGCAATTGTCCGGGCAAGCGTTCCGCGGGTGGAAGCATCCATTGAAGAAGCTCAGCGTCAGATCCAGACAACCCGCAATACCTATGTTCTGACGGCCCGAGAACGGCTGGCCAAGCTGGAAGCGGAATTGGCCGTTATTCGTGAGACAATGACCGCTGCCGAAGACCGGGTAAGTCGTACCCTGTTGCGCTCGCCGGTGACGGGTGTGGTCAACAAGATAAGCGTGGCGACGGTTGGTGCGGTTGTTCAACCGGGCATGGAGCTGATCGACATAGTTCCTACCGATGACGGTTTGCTGATTGAGGCGGCGATCCGGCCACAGGATGTGGCATTCATCAAGCCGGGGGAAATCGCATCGGTGAAACTGACCGCTTATGATTATCTGATATATGGCGCAATGAAGGGCAGGGTGGTGCGAATCGGGGCGGATTCGCAGTCTGACGGAAACGGTGAGCAGTTTTTCCGAGTGATTGTCCGCACCGAGAAAAACTACCTGGGCGATGATTCAGACCGGCTCCAGATTATTCCCGGCATGGTGGCCACGGTCGATCTTCAAACGGGCAAGAACACGGTTTTGACCTATCTCCTCAAGCCGATCCTTCGGGCTCAGGCTGAAGCATTGCGGGAGCGTTGATTTTTCTGTTTGAAAAATGTGCAACCGTCGCAAAGTGCCAAAGATCAACGTCGTATAACGTCTGGCCAAATCAATGGCCTTCTAACGATACTTGCCGGCTGTGATGAATTCACCAAAAGCTTCACACCAAACCAGAACCGTCGTGTATTGGCTCACATCGATGCCGGCGGGTACATCGAGGATAAACCCCTGGAAGGTTTTCACGTCTCCAACCCGAACCGCGGATGCCTTGATCGCTTCAAAACCTGCTTCGTCTTCAACAAACTCGGTTGTCAGATAAAGCTTGTAATCCGGTCCGGGTGCCAGCTTGCCGGTGTGAACAATCTTATCGTTCGAGATGCTGATTTCACCTTCACCCCAATGCAGAAAGTCGTTGCCTTTCAGATCGCGCGACAGTCCAACGGAATAGAGCGCCTTACTGGATTCCTGCGCCAGCATCTCCACTGGTGGACCTTTGGGTTCCGTTAGAATGGGCAGGAAATAAACACCAAGCGCAAATCCGACGAGCAGCATTGCGATATGGGTTCCGGAGAAAAAGATAAAGCGCAGCATATTTGTTCCTTGATCATTGATCGAAGCCACCAATCCAATGGCAATCGGCAATTTCCTATCACTAAAATACAAGCGCAGTCAGCGCCCAACTGAAATTACCACTGAATAGTGCGAAATCTTGCACTATTCCACCTCACACCTGACTGATTAGCTCGAAATAAGCCGGGAATTCCTCCCATTGATCCGGCGAACCCGATGCGGCACCTTTCTAAAGCTGAAGGCAAGCAAATGGGACTACCCGCCTGATGCCGCCGGGGTGTCAGGCGGGGCTTTTCGTCCATGTTTTCTAATACTAAGCGGGCAGAATGACCCGCGTCGCACCAACCTCAAATCCGTTACGGTTGGTAAGCACCGGCTGGCTTAGTTCACCAATGGAATTCCCCAAATCGTCATCATTGGGCAAAAGGTGAGCGATCACCGCGGCCATCATGGCTTCAGCGGCCCGAGTTGTGCCATCATCGCATTTCAGTGCAATGCCAAGGCCGAGTTCAGGGATAGCACCGCAAAACACGCCCTCAGCCCCCGTTTTGCCAAACAACCGCCCCGCGCCAAGAGTCATCAGCCGCGTGCAAAACCGGTCTGTTCCTGCCACATAGAATGGCTGCGCCATGCAGGCCTTCATTAAACGCTTTGCCGCCTTGGCCCGCTCGGAGCCCAAACCTTCCCCCGTGGCCATTTTAGCAAAGCCGTGCGCCATCGCTGTCAGGGGTGTTGCATAGGTTGGGATGGAGCAACCGTCCATGGCGCACAGGCTTTCGGCATGCGGTGTACCCGTCACGTCCTCCAGGGAAGCCTTCACCGCCTGCATGACGGGATGTTGGGGATAAATATATCCCTTTGGATCAACACCCTGGTGGGCGGCGGTACAGACAAACCCGGAATGCTTGCCGGAGCAATTGTTGCAAATGGCACCCGGTTCACTGCCGCGATCAAAATTACGGGCCTGATGGATGAGGACCTTTTCATGGCTTGACCATTGGCCACCGCATTCCAGATCAGATGCATCACGTCCAGCGCGCTGCAACATGGAAGTCGCCATTTCAATGTGACCGTCTTCTCCGGAATGGGAGGAACAGGCCAGCGCCAGCTCTTTGTCACCAAATCCATACGCATCGGCAGCGCCGCTCTCTACGAGAGGCAAGGCCTGCACTGCTTTGATCGCCGAACGGGCAAACACGGGCAGGGCAGTGTCGCCGATATCAACGACTGTTCCACCACTGGCATCAATCACACTAATCGCGCCCCTGTGCCGGGACTCCACAACAGCACCACGGGTAATTTCAACGAGAACAGGGTTTGCCATTGGTTTGCGCCTCAAAGTCGAAAAAAATGTTGGATATGGGAGCTATGTGGCTCGCACGTTCACTTGTCAACGGCCGCTTCCTGCGCTCACAAGGCAACAAAGCTATCGCGTATATGTTGGGCAAAAGTATTGGCTGCCGCCGTGGTCTCGCTGGGGTGAACCAGGTTGATTTGATAGGTCGGCAGATCCGGCAGACCATCTCGGCTGGTAAAGATGTCAAACTGTGGGGTCACCATGCTGACCGGCATAGGTGCAACAGCCAGATCGGCGAGAATGGCGGCCTGTTGGCCAATGGCCGTCTCGCTTATGTAGGCAACACGATAATCCACACCGCTTTCGATCAGTCGCTCAAGAGCGGATTCGCGCCAGCAACAGCCCTGTTCGGCCAGCGCAATTGGTTTGGTTGGCAACTTGTGGGCCTTGCCGCCCTTCAACCCAACCCAAACCAGCTGCTCAACATAGACGACATCGCCGATACCATCATTAATGCCCTGCGGCACGCTGGTCACCAGCGCTAGATCCAAGCTTCCATGGTCCATTCGTTTCAGCAGTTCGCGGCTGGTGGCCAAAACGACCTCGACCTCAACCAATGGATGGGTTTGCGCAAATCGCTTCAGGATAGAAGGTACATATTGGGTTCCAAAATCATCCGGCGCTCCAAACCTGACCAAGCCTTCAAGCGCTGGCACCTGAAACCGGGCCACAGCAGCGTCGTTCAGCCTTAACATGTCATGGGCATAGCCGAGTAGGGTTTCGCCATCGGCAGTCAAGCGCACCTTGCGACCATCGCGAATGAACAATTGCCGGCCCAGCTGATCCTCCAGCTTTTTCATCTGCATGGAGATCGCCGATGGGGTGCGGTTAACCCGACGGGCAGCGGCGGAAAAACTGCCAAACTCCGAAATCACGGCAAACGAGCGCATCAGATCTGTTTCGAGCATCAGATTGGAAATCGGGGACATAACCATCTTTCAATTTTTCTGATAGGTTAGCCCAATACTATTCGTTTGATTGAAAGACTGTCAATTCCGATATTGGAGGAACGAAAGGAGCCTACCATGTCAATTGCCCAATGTAATACCATCACCTCCCAACCTTCTGCTGGCTTGAAGAGTTGGATCATTAGACAACTATCGAGTTTCCGCGCCTGGCGACATCGTCGTCGTCAGCAGCGGATTGACCGCCTTGCGTTCCAGCAGATGCTCTATTTGGACGATCACCTGTTGAACGACGTCGGTTACCAGCGATTTGAGCTGGAAGACGCCAATAGTCTGCCGCTCGACACCAATGCGGCCCAGGCTGTGCAAATGGTGAGAACGGAACACCGAACCGGCAACGGCATCAAACGCCCATACTAAGCGATTTCGGGCGGCCGTCTGTCGAGGCGTCGCCCGATCTCACTGTTGTTGAACGACAACTGGAGCAATTCTGTTGCTGCCATCCCTGCCGTGAATACCAATCGGCACTTTTCCCAACGCGTCGCGGTTCCTGCTCATTACCGCCGCTTGGCAAGTCGAAGGATCGATAATCGAGCTGTTTATGCTTCCAGTCCTTTCGCTATGTTTGCTTCATTAATGACTTTTGCGAAGGGCAGGGGCGGGCAGCCCTATTATTTCTCTGGCGCGATCAGGTTTAATGAAGTTAAGTCTGGTTGGCAGCTTTTTCGTGGAAACAACAAATGCATCTTGCCAAGTCTCGTGTACTTGGACTGAGCGCGGCACTCGCAACCGTCTCTATCTGGGCGGCGTTTTTGCTGGTTACACGGTTTGCCGTGAACGGCAATTTCACCGTGGAAGAAGTCCTCATTTTACGACTTGTTCCCGGCGCCATAGTGATGATTCCGGTGATGCTTCGTTTGGGCGTTATGCCGGGAAAGCAATCATGGCCCCGAGCCGCGATGCTGATGGTTGGTGCCAGCGCTGTATTTCCATATGTGGTATCCACCGGATTGGCCTACGCTCCGGCTTCCGATGGTGGTGCGCTTGCCCCCGGCATATTGCCATTTTGGACCGCACTAGCAGCTTATGCATTTACCCGTGAAGTGCCAGACATGGGGCGGCGCTTTGGCCTCGCCCTAATCCTGATAGGGGCGATGGTTGTCAGCTTGTGGCAAATATTTTCAGGAACTGACCCAGATGCCTGGAAAGGGCATCTCATGTTTTTGACGGGATCGGGGTGCTTTGCTGTGTACTCGGTCATCTTTCGCCAGAGCGGCCTCAGCGCATTGCATGGCATGGTTATTGGCCTGTTTTGGGGCACCGTCTTTATTGTTCCACTGCTGATGCTATCGGGCAATGTGACCTTCGCGTCGGTAAGTCTGGGCGATATTGTCATTATGACCGTTGTGCAGAGCCTCATCATCGCCATTCTGGCAACGTTTCTTTTCAACTATGCGGTCAACAATTTGGGCGCTGCGGAATCCGGTGCGTTTGGGGCCCTGACCCCGATTCTGGCGCTGATTGGCGGAGCGGTTTTTCTGGGAGAAGCCGTTACCACTCTCAAAGTTGTCGGAGTTTTGTTTGTTGTGGTGGGTGTCTTCCTGGCGTCCGGTATCATGCCTGAGCGCCAAGGTTTCAAATTCCGGAAAGCCGACTTTCGCTCAACAGCAGACTAGTTTTAGCAAGTGCCCTTTACGGACCTAATGCTACTTGAGAAAGGGGCAATTTCTCACGTGACCATCCCAACCTATTGATTTATTCGTTCGACTGATTTAATAACAACCTAAGGAGATTCCAATGGCCCGTGTTACCGCCGAACGTGTTCAAGAAACAAAACGAGAGCTATTGGATGCGGCTCAACAGGTGCTTCTGCAAGAGGGCTATGTCGGCTTATCAACCCGTCGAGTAGCTGAAGCAGCGGGCACTCAAATGAGCCAAATCCAATACCACTTCGGATCGAAGCAAGGGATGATCCTGGCCCTATTCGAGTACCTGAATGGTCAGTTGATCGACCGGCAAATCCAAACCTTTGAAAACCCCGAACTTAGCGTGTCCGAGAAATGGGCGCTTTCTTGCGACTATCTGGACGAGGATATCGCCTCTGGCTACGTCCGAGTCCTAATGGAACTGACGGCGGCCGGATGGAGCAACCTGGAAATCGCTACGGCGGTCAGAGCCGCCTATTCTGAGTGGCGTGGTGCGATCTTGAAGCTGGTGGACGAGATCGAATTCAAGACAGGCTCCCTGGGCCCGTTTCGTTCGCAGGACATTGCAGCTTTAGTCAGTTCAGCGTTCATCGGTGCGGAGGCGGCGATCTTGCTCGGCTACGAGTCGCCGGAGATCCCCTTTCGCGACGCGCTCAGACGGTTTGGGCATATTATTGAAACCATCGAAAAATCACAAGCATAGGAGTCGGTCATGCGTGCGATGCTTCCACATACAGAGGGCACTATCGATCGCGACGGTGTAAAACTGCACTACGAGATTTGCGGTGATGGGGACCACACCATCATTTTTGTGCCAACCTGGGCAATAATCCACTCGCGCACCTACAAGGCTCAAGTTCCTTATTTTTCAGAACATTTTCGCGTCATCACGATGGACCCGCGCGGAAACGGTAAGTCCGACAGACCTGCCGCGTTGGAGGCTTATGCGTTCGAACATCTAATTGACGATGTGCGTGCCTTGATGGACGCAACCGAAACCGAAAAGGCTATTCTCTTCGGGTTTTCCCTGTCCAGCGCGGTGTCCTTTGCTGCAGCGGCACGAATGCCAGACCGGATTGATGCCGTGATATCGATCGCAGCTTGGACGCCGATCGCGGCATCGCTTGACTTGCCGCTAATGTCCCCGAATGAGGCAGCCGACGTCGACAGCCACTATGACTTCGAGTATTGGCGCAAGGACTACCAGGGGTTTCACCACTGGTTTTTTGACAGGCTTCACTCAGAACCCCATTCAACCAAGCAAAAGCAAGATGCAGTTTCGTGGGCCTCTGAGGGCGAGCCAGAAATGCTTATTGCCACGCAAGAGGCGCGGTCCAGGTTTGGAGAACCGGTAGACGCTGACACCTATAAATCGGTCACCTGCCCCGTATTGCTGATCCACGGCACCGGAGACCAGATCACACCCTGGCAAGGGTCGGAACTAATCGCCAAAATCACCGGTGGCACACTTCATTTGATCCCGGATGCGGGGCATGCGCCGCATGGTCGCTTCCCTGCAAAGATCAATATATTAGTCCGTGACTTTTTAGCCGAGCATTTGCAAACCCCCAAACCAGTGCGCCGCAAGCCGAATGGTATGCGTCGTGTGCTTTATCTGTCTTCCCCTATCGGGCTTGGCCATGCCCGTCGAGATCTGGCCGTCGCACGTGAATTGCGAAAGCACCATATGGATCTGCAGGTGGATTGGTTGGCGCAGGACCCCGTCACGCGGTTCCTGAAGGCCAATAACGAGACGGTTCATGCTGCCAGCAAACTATTGGCCAACGAAAGCGCGCATATCGAAGATGAATGCGGTGAACATGATCTGCATGCATTCGAAGCGATACGAAGGATGGACGAAATCCTGATTAAGAATTTCATGATCTTTCAGGAGGTTCTGGAAGCCCAGAAATATGATCTCGTGATTGCTGACGAAGCCTGGGATGTGGACCATTATTGGCACGAACATCCGAACCTCAAACAGGCACCTGTCGCTTGGATGACTGATTTTGTGGGTTGGGTCCCGTTTGAGCACAATGGACCGAGCGAGGCCTTTCTGACGACCGATTACAACACCGAAATGATCAACCATGTCGAACGTAATCCAATGGTGCGCGACCGTGCGATCTTCGTCGGTGGGCCTGAGGACATTGTGGATATCGGCTTTGGCAAGGACCTGCCGCAAATGCGCGATTGGATCCCAAAGCACTATGAATTCTCCGACTACATCATCGGGCAGCACCCAAGTGAATTCGGGTCGCGTGACGATCTGCGGACTGAATTCGGATACGACGACGGACGCTTGACATGCATCGTCTCCGTGGGCGGATCTGGCGTTGGGGCGACGTTGATCAAGCGCATCCTGTCAGCTTACCCGATGGTAAAAGCGCGGCTGCCCGACCTGCGAATAATCGTGGTGACCGGGCCACGACTTGATCCAGCCTCGTTCGAGGTTCCGGCAGGCGTCGAGATGCGTTCTTTTGTTCCAAATCTTGACCGGCACCTGGCGGCTTGCGATCTCGCGTTGGTGCAAGGCGGTCTAACCACTTGCATGGAGTTGGCTGCTGCAGGAACGCCGTTTCTCTACTTCCCACTTCGTAATCACTTTGAGCAGAACTTCCACGTTGCCAGTCGGTTGGACCGCTACAACGCAGGGCGAAAAATGATCTATGCCCAAAGCACCCCGGACCGAATCGCGGACGCCATGGTTGAAGAACTCCGCGCTCCGCGGGTTCCGCACCCGGTTGCCCAAGGCGGCGCGACAAAGGCCGCGCGCATGCTTTCGGAACTGCTATAATTAATCAGCCTCAGTTCTGAATAAGCTGCCGGTCGCCAGCCATGTGAAAATCCGTTTGGTCCGCACACCCACGGTTGTTCGTCAAAAATCAACGCCTGGTGACAAATGCCGTACCTATGACCATCACTGGCAGTTTGAAGGTCACGGGCCTAACATGGGTGCATTATGATCTGTTCTGCGCGCGTCACCGAGGCTTACAAAGCCTGTTATCCCAATCCGATCCGGGTAAGCCGAGGTGATCGGATCACACTGACCGGGCGCCGTGGCAACTGGAACGGCCATGTCTGGCTTTGGGCAAAAGACACCGAAGGGCGTGAAGGCTGGATCCCTGATTCCCTGGTCGATGACCTCGAAAAGACACAGCAACAGGCCAACGAAGATTACAATGCGCGTGAATTGGACTGTAGTCTGGGCGAACATCTGACTGTGCTCAAATCGACCAACGGCTGGTGCTGGTGTGTGCCTCGCGGCGGCGGCGACGACGATGGCGACAACAGGGCAGGATGGGTGCCGCAACAAAATCTCTCGCTGGCGGAACGGGACTAAGCCACTAGGCCGCGGGTTTCGTTCCAGCATTGCCCGTTTGTAACGGGCGCGAAGATCAGGGGTTGAAACCTTCACTCCGCGATGTTTGCCAAATGCCGTCCTTAGCTTGCTACTGTCACAAATTCGTTGTGCACGTTGTTTAATCCAAAAATATTCGGCCCATTCCATTTGGCCTATAATGTATCGAATATGGATTCGCTTGGCGCATCCGCTGTTGCCCGAATGAAGGAATTCCCATGACCGTTTACGCCCTCAATGGCCTTGGCCGTATCGGAAAGCTTGCCTTGAAGCCGCTGCTGGATCGCGGCGAAAAAATTGCCTTTGTCAACGATGCCGTCGGGGACCCGACCATGCATGCGCATCTGCTTGAATTTGACACGGTGCATGGTCGCTGGGACGCAAAATTTGAATGCGATGAGGACAGTATCACGATTGACGGCGTCCACATTCCAGCGTTGCAACAAACAAGTCTGGATAAGCTGCCACTTGACGGTGTGGATGTGGTGATCGACTGCACCGGCGTTTTCAAAACAGAAGCCAAACTTCAGCCCTATTTTGATGCCGGTGTGAAAAAAGTCGTCGTATCCGCACCGGTCAAAGACGGCAACGCGGCAAACATCGTATTTGGTGTCAATCACGACATTTACGACCCTGCAGAACACACCATCATCACTGCCGCCAGTTGCACAACAAATTGCCTGGCTCCGGTGGTCAAGGTCATTCATGAAGGCCTCGGCATCAGGCATGGGTCGATCACAACCATCCACGATGTTACCAACACTCAGACGATTGTTGACCGTCCCGCAAAAGATCTGCGCCGGGCTCGTTCTGCGCTTAATTCTTTGATTCCAACAACCACCGGATCGGCAACGGCAATTACATTGATTTACCCGGAACTGACCGGCAAGCTGAACGGCCACGCGGTGCGCGTGCCGGTGCTCAACGCGTCGCTTACCGACTGTGTCTTTGAAGTGGAACGCGAAACCACGGTTGAAGAGGTCAACGGCCTGTTTGAAGCTGCCGCGCAAGGCGAATTGCAAGGAATTTTGGGCTACGAGACCCGTCCATTGGTCTCCACCGACTACACCAACGATGCCCGTTCCTCGATCATCGATGCACCCTCAACCATGGTGGTCAACGGCACGCAGGTGAAAATCTATGCCTGGTATGACAATGAATGGGGTTATGCCCACCGGTTGGTCGATGTCGCCCAGATGGTTGGAGCCAGCTTGTGAGCCAAGACCAACGCCCGCAGGGCCTGGCCGCCTATATAGCGGTTACCGCGGCTTACTGGGCCTTTATGCTGACCGACGGCGCATTGCGCATGTTGGTCTTGTTGCACTTCAACACGCTGGGCTTTTCTCCAATTCAACTCGCCTATCTGTTTGTTCTCTATGAGGTTGCCGGTGTCATCACAAATCTATCAGCCGGCTGGATTGCCGCACGTTTTGGCCTGACCAGCACGCTCTATGCCGGGCTGGCCATACAGGTTGCGGCGCTGGTGGCGCTCTCCAATCTCGACCCGTCCTGGTCGGTTTTTGCCTCAGTGGTGTTTGTGATGGCAGTGCAGGGGGCTTCCGGTGTTGCCAAAGATCTCGCCAAAATGAGTTCAAAGAGCGCCGTTAAACTGTTGGCTCCCAAGGGAGAGGGGGCGCTGTTTCGTTGGGTGGCGATCCTCACCGGTTCCAAAAATGCCGTAAAAGGTCTTGGATTTCTGCTTGGCGCCAGTGCATTGGGATTGTTCGGCTTTGTCGCATCTGTGCTTGGTATGGCCGTGATCCTGGCGATCATTCTTGTCACCGTGTTTTTCCGCATGCCGTCGGGGCTTCCGGCGGGACGAAAGGACGCCAAGTTTCGCGAAGTCATCTCCAAGAACAGCAACATCAATTGGCTCAGCGCAGCACGGGTCTTTCTGTTCGGCGCACGGGATGTGTGGTTTGTCGTTGGCATCCCGATCTATTTCTATTCCGTCCTTTCTGACGGCACAGCCGTCGGAAACCGTGACGCATTCTTCCTGATTGGCACTTTCATGGCTGTCTGGATCATTTTTTACGGCATCGTTCAGGCCAACGCACCACGTCTGCTGCGCGCCAAGCAGCGCAGTCAATCTGAGATAATAGGCAGCGCTCGTCGATGGGTTGGCACCTTGTTCTTTGTGCCCGCCTTGCTGGCTGTCGTGGTTTATCAATGGGGTGAACCAACATTCTGGCTGACCACGCTGATCGTGATCGGACTTTTGGTTTTCGGTGCGCTCTTCGCCATCAATTCGTCGCTCCATTCCTACCTGATCCTCGCTTTCACAAACTCCAAACGCGTTACTATGGATGTTGGCTTTTACTATATGGCCAACGCCGCGGGGCGGTTGATAGGAACCGTTCTGTCTGGTCTGAGCTATGAGCTTGGTGGTCTTTCGCTTTGTCTGGCGTGCGCCGCTGTCATGATCGCCCTGAGCTGGCTCAATATCTCAAATCTCAGCAAAACAGCCCAAGCATAAACCCTTCCCAATAAGCCAAAAAAGTACTGGGCAAAAGTGATGCATTAATACGCCATTCATCGTCACTGTATTAGTAATCACAAAGATTTGCAGTTGATCCCTGCGCCAATATAAACGATTGTTGCGGTGGGGTATTTCGAGGGTAGAACTTAAGGGTAATCCAATGAATTCGTTCTGGGGAATTAAAAACAAAGTCGCGGGCGCTGCCTGCCTCCTATTGGCTGGCATGGTGTCGCTTCCACAGCAAGCAGACGCGGCCCGCGTCCTGGTCAAGGTCGATATCTCGGAACAACGTATGACGGTCTATAAAAACGGCCTCAAGCGTTATTCCTGGAAGGTTTCAACCGCCCGCCGTGGCAAGGTAACTCCACGCGGCACGTGGAAAGCCAAATGGTTGTCACGGCACCATAAATCCAGCCGCTATCGCGGTGCGCCGATGCCATATTCAATTTTTTACAGCGGCAACTTTGCGGTGCATGGAACCAACCACGTCAGCAAACTTGGACGTCCTGCTTCAGCCGGTTGTGTGCGCCTGCATCCAAAAAATGCAGCTGTCTTGTTTCGCATGGTCAAAAACAGCGGCCTGCGGAATACGATTGTAAAAGTCGTCAACTAGCGGCGAGCGGAGATCAGCGAGTGGTGAGTATCGTGTATTGTGCGGCATGCCTTCAAGGTCGCTCCGCTCAATTCGGCTGCACGGGTGAACAATACCGCGTCTTAATAACATATGGGGTCTGGTCCAGCTGAGTGCAGAACGACACCTTAAGGTCGGCAATGCGGACCTTTTTGCCATTGGTATTTTGGGGGCGAACGACGGCTTTGAACACCTTCTTAGTTTTGGTCAAAGCCAGTAGTGTAAGTCTAAGACGGCAAATCAGTCCTAGTGATGTGCTGAATCCTCCGACGCCTGGCGTCAAGCAGCTTGGCCTGGGGTCATCCAAACAAGCCCCAACAGCAGTGATGCGGCGGACAATGCACAAGCCGTTGTTCGATTAGAGTTCCAGAAGGTCCAGCGCGGGACATAGGTTTCAAACCAATAGTCACCTGTTTTCGCATCTGTCAGTTCCATTCCGTCCAACACGTTGTTCATCGGAACATTGAAGAACACTGTGACGCCGAAACAGCCTACCAGATATACTAAACCTGCAAGCATGATCAGCGTTCTGGCTGGGCCGGTCATACACGTACACCAATTCTTTGGTTTACGATTCAGGGCTCCTTTTGACCTGAGAAGTTGAAGACTCGACTTGATCTGGCACCGCTGCCTTTCCAGCGAACTGAATTGGCAGCGGCTCATCTCTTGATTGAGATAATCGATATCCGTTTTGATGATAGTGTGTACCTAACAATTAGACCCTTTCAGGTTTAGATGGACGCAATTCTGTTTGTGACTGGCGGATGCCCGATACGAGCGGCGCCGCCGTTCCATTGCTTGATCTGGTCACGAAAGCGCTCCTTCAGAATGGGTCCAGCGAAACCTGAAAGGGTCTAGTCTAACAATCCCCACAGAACCCCCGGAGCGATTGCCTTGAGTGCCTCTACATTTGGCTCAACATTGCCAAAGGTTGTGCCCCATCCGGACTTGGACATTTCCCGTTTTTCGTCATCCGTTTGAGTACAGGTCAGGCTGCAGGTGGATTCGGGGCGCAGGCTTAATCCTGAATACCTCCTGTCGGTCGAACCAGCCAACTGACGCATCAGGCCAGACAGTGCTTGTCGTGTGGCCGGCCCATCTGATTGTGTCTTGACCAACCGGCCAAATTCCTCGCCAACATCCACCAAGGCGTTTTGGCTTCCTCTTGTGGTGAATGAGGCGCCTTTTAGATAATTCCGCATTTGATGAAAGCCATCCATTTCGCGGCGCAAATTTGGGCATAGTGCCTTTGCGAAACCCCACAGCACGTAGTTGGCAACCTGCCCGTGGTGGCATTGCCCCAGAAAAGTAACGGTTTTCCGGCAAACCGACCGACGAGGTTTTGCACAGCTTGCGGCAAATTTTTCGAAGAAGAATGGCTGGCCGTATTTATACTCATCATATGTCGGGAACTGCCGGGTTGGCTTCCAATCTTCTTCAGGAATGATCTGATCAAAGGCGCTTGGCGCAAACCCATTGATATCCCACGAAGAAAGGGCAAGTGGAAAGGTAACGAAACTTTCGCAAATCGCTTCCCGATAGTCTGGCGTCCAACGCGACCATTTGTCGGTGTAGACTTCTTTCAGCGACCCGAGGACAAGATCTGTCACGTCCGGCCCGCAAATGCCTCGTCCCTCTGCAAGTTGGCTGGCCAGCCCTTCGGCAATTCGCTTGGCGGATTCATCTACAGCAAGTTTTGGACCAAGACCTGGACAATCAATTGCGACAGAATTGAAAGTTCTGTTTGCATTTCGACGGAGGGCTTCTGCAGATTTCTTAAGTTCATCGCGAGCAAGCTGCATTCGCCTGGCGGCATGCTCTTGAAGTTCTATCATCCGGGCGTTGTGGGTGTCAGCTTTATCGCGATACAGGGCCGCCGTCGTATCGTCGTCCTGGGCACTTGCTTCGGTTGCCCGGTCCAGCCATTGTTTGAATAGATCGAACTGTGCGGCAGCTTCCTGGATCAACGCGTTGGCTTCATTTTGCAATTCGATTGCCCGTTGGCGATGAAAATCTGTCGACACGACAGAGTGATTTTCAGATTGATCGTTGCATAGAGAATTCAAAATTTGGCGCTCAGGCTCGGTCTCGTCACCCTGTCCCTTGTCTTCCGGCGCCGCTTCGTTGTCCGGTGTCGCTGATATATGTGCCAGCTTCTCCCCGACGGGATACACAAACCGGGCCCATTTGATGGCGGAATGTGGTTGTCGGACCGGTTTTGGGGCATGGGTGTAGGTAACGGTCACAACTTTTGTCTCTTCGGGCCTTTGAGAGTTTTGCAGGGTGACCATGTACTCGCCATTCACCAAATCTGGAAACTCCACCCAACCAAATTCGTTTGAAACCTCTTTTCGTGCTCCGCCAGGCCCCGAAAGAGACACCTGTATTCCAAGCAAAGGAACGCCATTGGGAGTCTCAATCTGCCCCATGAGATCAAAGGGTTTGGTTTTCTTGCTAATCTTGGCCGTGCGGCCCGCCCAGGGGGACCATGCCCGCCAACCGTTTTCCTTTCCTTGCCAAAAAATCCAGCGACCTTTTGGCGACAGACGCAGTTTGCGCCTGTGAATTATCGGATGGTCTTCGACTTTCCGGTTTACCCAGGTTCCGTAAAACTCATTGGGCGACACCAGGCCGCCTTCGATCTTCCATATTGATCCATCGTCTCCACCGTCCATCGGCCAATAGCCAAACGGGATACCTTTGCCGCCAATCGATACCCTGACATCGGGGCTCCAATGCCAAATTCCCAACCAGGATGGCTTATCTGGTGCCTGATCTGTTGACGTTGCACTGTCAGTGTTGGCCAAGGTCAAGTCAGGTGCAGATGCGCGTCGGCCCGCGTGGTCACTGAACAGTTTTTTCATTTTGGCCGTGTGATCGGCGAGCATTTCCGCAAGCCGACCATTTTCAGCGCCACCGCATGTCGTTCTGACCTGCCATTCAGAAAGCAAATCATCGATGCTCTTATCAGCCACGATACTGTTATCGATACGAGTTTTGCGGATTCGGAGATCAACTCTAAATTCTGGAAGGTCGACACCCAAAACTTCTCGAAGCCTGTCTCGAGTTTGAGCAAGAGAGCCAAGTTCTGCAGTGAACTGGGGCTCACTGCATTCGATAAGTGCACGGATCGCCCTGTTTAACCGTGCCAATATTTCCGGCGACTTCGTAGCAGACTTGTAAAAGCCTGGATGGTCAGCATTGAACAATCGCTCATAGGAACCCCGACCACCGTTCTCGGTCATCGGATGGTGATTGGATTGCTGGTCTTTCGAAGGAGGGTATTTGTTGTCCGCCGATGTTCTGGCGGCTTTGTGCGGCATGATTGTCGAACTGTCGAATTGGTCGGTTATGCTGGACTGGCCTTTTCTTGGCAAATCATCGCCCAGATCGACCTGTCTGCAAGCTTTTTGCCGCCGCCATTCGATGAGAAGGTCGGTGATGACATCTTCAATGAATAAGTAAGCACTTGTGCGATTAAGGTCGCGGGAATCTGGCCCCCGAAATCCAGAGTCAAACGGTACAGCGCGTAGGGCAAATTCTATGTCGTTTTTTAACTGTCGCAATGACTGGAGAGTTTGAAGAAACACCTTGTCCTGGCAGTTATCCAAAGCGTTCCTCGCTCTTAGAAAAAGGCGCGTGGCGTCTACATCGGGAATCGATGAACCGTAATAAGTGGGATGATCTGGATCATAAATCTGCTCGTTCTCCGGCTTTGCCTCTTCCTGCGCATGGACCGAAAATAATCCAGCAAAGACAAGCATGCATGCGACAAGGGCCGTCGTGATGCGGTTGATAAGGGCAGTGCTGGCATGTGTCTGCATGCGTCTCGACGGACTATCTAGCATTGTGGAGCCTTTTTGATCGCCTGTACAAAGTCGATTTAAGATCCTGATACATTCAATTCGACCACTTCTTGCTGTCCCTCAACGACGGTAAATTCGCTTTCAAATTTCGATTTGTCGTATCCAAGCTCAATCAAATAATTGCCAGAGGCCAAGGTAAATAGCGGGTTGGAATTGCCCTTGAAAGCAACCTTTCTGCGGGTTCCATCCGCATTTTGAATATAAACCGTCCAGGTCTGGTATCCTTTAACCGGGTTTCCGGGCCCATCGACGGCCACAAACTTGGTGCTACCAGCCCTGAAATTAATTTGCTCAGCTGTTTGACTGCCGGCATCAATGGAAATGGTTTTTTCAGCAATTGCACTGTCGAGTTTTGCTGAAATTATAATTTCACCTGCTGGCATCGCAATTTTTACGGCAGCCCCTAACTTGTACAATAGCTTCTGCGCAGGCGTATTATCTGCGTCAGCTGCAAAGACATTCCATCCAATCTGACGTGTGACGTTGCCGGAACTGGAATTCAGCGCAGCACTCAAGTCCACCAATCCCCCATTCAAATTGAATGTAAATTGCGCCTTTTCGCTGGCGTCAATCTGGAAAGGATAATTTACCCTAATTGCATCCCAAGATAGCTCGGCCACGTAAGTGCCGGAGTCCAGATCGGCTGCAGCGTCGGCCCCTGTTGATATGTGAACCGCATTGCCGGACTTGCCGCGCGAGTTGTCCGTCACGAAAAACTTCCAGGACAAATTTTGTGCATACCATCCCCGCGGTAATATCTCCGCGCCGTCTGCAAGTACGGCATTGAACTGGTGTTTTGGTCCGGATTCTTCCTCCACACGGGCGACCATCAGGTTGAGGGCTTGCGATAAGTCAGAGGCATTTTTTGCGTCAAAAAAAAGTCCACCGGTGCTTTCAGCCAAACACTGCAGATCAGATTGATCTTTCTTGGCAATGCCAAACCCAACGACATGGGCGCGGAAATCAACACCGGTCTTGGCCAGTTGACGGCCCAGCGCACAAGGGTCGGCATTGCAGGTTTCAATGCCGTCGGTCACCAAAATGACGGTTGCCGGTTTCTCTGCATAGCTGAGATGCTCTGCCGCCAACCGAACGGCCTGGGACAGCGGAGTCTTTCCTTTGGGCTTTATTGTATCGACCTTCTCCGCAACCGCCTTTGCGTTATTCTTGCCAATTGGCAGCAGGGTCTGGATGTCATTGCAGTCCCCCTTGGCCCGATGGCCATAGGCCGACAATCCCAATTCCATATCCGGATTCCAGGTGCTCATCAGCCCCCGTACCACTTCCCGTGCAATGACGATTTTGTCTTTCCCACCAATTTCAGCCCACATGCTGCCTGACGCATCGAGGACAAGCATAACTCGTCCAGCTGCCCCGTTGTCCCGGCTGTGCGCGTTAAACGACCCCAAAACCATAGCCGCCAGAAATGCGATACAAGCAAATATTGACCGGTTGATATGCATCGTTAGCACTCCTTATGCTCCAACATTTGGTCAATAAGGCACCGCGATGATAAAGGCCCGCAGCGACGAATGCCAACCAGACGCCGGTTTGCTGTGCTCAAATATCCAATTTGATAGAGCAAGGATTTGGCTTCATTAAAGCCCAGCATTCCAATTCCAACAAGGCGGGTTGTGGCCAGATTATTCAATTACCCAATCTCTGGGGGCTCTTTGGCTCGACAGGATCGAGCAAAATCAAGCTACGCGCCCTTTCCCAATTGACAGCCTTGACCTGACTGATCGCTGAACAGCCAGCGCGCCAGTCGGCCCTAGACCCTTTCAGGTTTGGGCGGAAGCAATCCAGACTATCGGAAGTCGGATCAGTAAATATAGGGAGAGATTTTGCGATCTGGCACCGTGCAGGCACGCAAAAACAAAGCAAAACCAACTTTGATTAGCCGCCAAATATGATACATCATGCGCGTATATCTAAGCGGGGAATACCAGGGATTGTGCTGAATAGTTTCCTTGATGTTTTTGATCAGATGTCTGGCGGCCGAAAAATCCCTGAAAAGAACCTTGCTTGTCCAATCGAAGACAAAATTGGATCGCTCTGGATAGTTTGAATAGCCGTCAAACGTTTGCAACTCATCAATCCAATGTGGCTGGAGGCTCTTTGATTGAATGTTCTCGTGTTTGGGCGTCAACTCCAACCCCAGAAACTGCCCCGGATTTTCCCAAGCTCGCGGTTCGTCTCCCACAATACTACAGCTAATAAAGTTCTCATCATCGTTGAAGTGGGAAATGGCGCGCTCGACATAAAATTGGTGGTCTTGAAAAAGCAGTTTGTACATCCAAGTGGAATAGAAATTTCGCCCATCAACAAGACTGCGAAGAGAAGCGTGACCCGGATGAGCGACAATGACCCAAAGAAAAAAGAAGGAAATCGAGCTTGACCTAAACACCCAATTAGAGAAGCGGACCGTCTTGCCGACGATTAAGAGGTCTCAAGAGGGCTCTGACCGGCCATTCGCATCTTTCTCAAACGGGGGTTTGAG
Organism: Rhizobiaceae bacterium; assembly: GCA_039969995.1. Classification (GTDB taxonomy): domain Bacteria; phylum Pseudomonadota; class Alphaproteobacteria; order Rhizobiales; family Rhizobiaceae; genus Pseudahrensia. The sequence continues at coordinate 13,763 of JBDVMU010000036.1, read as the reverse complement.
AGACTTCTAAAAACTGTAAAAAATTTGCTGTCGGTCTGCATCTTAGCCCATTTCTCAGTCAGAATGGCGCAAACGCTTTCGTAACAAGACACGATTTGCGCTTAGGGTGTCATCCTGCACTCAGCCGTAAGCGACCCACATATGCCTGCAGTGGCCCCGCCTGACCGCAGGGTCCAATGTACTCGCAACCATTTCGGTGCTGCCGCATCGGAATAACTCTATGTGTTGCGGTGACCCACAATGCCGGTTCTGCTGGACGATCCATTGCTTGCGTTATGGCCATTGTTGCCCGAACCGCGCGGGGCAACCCTTCAGACATGGTACGTTGGTGTGATAGAGGCCTTTTTGGTCGGATTGATTGCACTGTTGTCGGGATGGTTCGCTGCTCCAAGCTTTTTTGGCAAAGCCAAGGGCACCTAATCTGGCTTCTCAAGACGATAGGTTCTGAAATAAACTGGCCATCATATGGCTGCAATTTTCGATATTAGTGGTTGCGCTCATGCCCCAAAAGGACCACTCAATGCACGATTTTGCAGACAGCTACCTTGGCAAGCTCCGCCGACAAGTTGGCTCCCAATTGCTCCTCCTTCCCGGTAGTCGGGTGGTGATCGAAAACGGTCGGGGCGAACTCTTGCTTCAACTACGCAGCGATTTTGGCAAGTGGGGGCTTCCCGGTGGCAATGCAGAGAACGGAGAATGTTTGGAAGCCGTAGCTGCTCGTGAGGTCAGGGAAGAAACCGGACTGCAGGTCGCGCAACTCCAACCCTTTGGATTCGCTTCTGATCCAGCATTTGAAACGGTGACCTATCCGAATGGAGACCGCTGTCAGTTTTTCGTGCTGAATTACTGCACCTCCAGTTTCGAAGGCGCGTTGAGCACGGTTGACGATGAAACGCTGGAGCTCGGCTGGTTTTCCTGCGACGAGTTGCCAGAAGTCCTGCCCAACATGCTGCGCAGCATTCAGGCCTATGTGCGGTTTAAGCAAACCGGACTTTTCCAAACGATCTAGGCCTGGCCGCTAGTCATCCATTGGGTTCGGCCCATCATAGGTCCAGCGATAGTTTGGTGGCGTCGGGCCTTTGATCCTGCCACCCTGCTGCATTTGCTCCCACGAGTGGGCTAACACGCCAACCGAGCGTGACAGGCAAAACAGCCCGCGTGCCAAAGGTGGCTCAAAACCAAGTTCGGCATAGATGACGGCCGTTGCGCCATCGATATTCATCGGAACAGGCTTGCCCGCACGAGCGTTGAGCGTCTCTTGAACGCACCGGCCAATAGCTGCAAATTCTCCTGAACACGCGCCCTTGGCTACAGCCTCGTCGACAAGAGCCAGCAGGCGAGGGGCTCTTGGGTCTTCCGGCTTGTGAAAGCGGTGGCCGAAACCGGGGACATAGCGGCTGCGTTCCGACGACCATTTATCAAGCATTGAACTCGTTGCCTCTTCCAACAGCCGCCCCCTGTCTTCAGCGCTCGATGTGGTTTTTTCTCCTGCAGCCACCGCCTCTTCAGCCGTCGCCGCCACCGTCGCCGCCGCAGCAGCGGCGGCGATATTGTGGTAGAGTTCGACCGCCTGTTCGCCTGCACCACCGTGGACATCATCGAGCATGTTGACGGCTGAGGAGAGGGCGCCGTTCAGTCCGAGACCGCAGGTGACCGCCATGCGGGCTGCGGCGATGGAGGGGGCCTGAGGACCATGGTCGACAGCAGCAACAAGGGCGCATTCGAGCAGCTTGGCCTGATCTTCGCTGGGCAGGTCTGCGCGCAGCATGAGCCAGATCATCTGGGCAAAGCTTACGTTACCAATCAGTTCTTCAATTGGAGTGCCTCGCAGGTTGATGCGGCCCGGCGCCATGTCAATAATTTCTGTGCGCCACCAATCGGAAACGTCCTGTCCATGCTCGCTCATATCGTTCCCTTTGATTTCAACTCGGCGATTTCATCAGTTGTGAGACCAAGTTGCGACCAGACTGTCTGATTGTCCTGCCCCAATTCTGGAGGAGGTGTGTCCACTGCCGGAGCCTCGCCGTCCAGCTTGACCCCCGTTCTGACAAGTTGAACATCGCGATCGACGCCTGGAACATCTTCGAATTTCGCGATGAATCCACGATCTGTCACTTGCGGCATTTTCAAAACCTCCGGCACAGTCAGTACTGCGCCTGCGGGTACGCCAATCTGGTTAAGTTCCTTGGCCCAGTCGCGGGCAGGGCGGTTGGCCAGCGCCTGCTCTATTTCCGCCTTAAGCGACTGGCGGTTGGTCTTGCGCATTTCGCGGGTTTCATATTCGGCACACTGCAACAGATCGGGTCGACCGATATGTTCGCATAACAGCTTCCATTGCTCGTCTTTGTTGGCGGCGATGTTGATCAGTCCATCGGCAGCTCTGAATGCGCCTGATGGAGCCGAAGTCGGGTTTTCATTGCCATTGGCCGCGGGCTCGACGCCAGCAATGAGGTGATTGGAAATTGCCCATCCCATGGTCGCCATCACCGATTCCAACATTGAGACATCGATGAAAGTGCCGCGTGGCTTGGCATTGAGTGCAGCAGCAATAGCAAAGGCAGCTGTCATTCCGCCAACAGTATCGGCAACCGGGTAGCCAACCCGTAGCGGCGCACTGTCTTGATCTCCAGTGATTGACATGACGCCAGACGTGCCCTGAATGATTTGGTCATAGGCCGGTCGATGGGTCCAGGGACCGTCTTGGCCGAAGCCCGAAATGGCACAGTAGATCAGGGCAGGGTTGTTCTTTTTGAGATCCTCATAGCCCAGCTCCAGTCGGTCCATCACACCAGGTCGGAAATTTTCAACCAGCACATCGGCGGTTTTGACCAGCCGCTTGAGCAATACCTTTCCAGCATCGTGCTTCAGGTCCACGGTCACGGATTTTTTCCCGGCATTTTGCGCCAGGAATGAAACGCCCATCAGCTTTTCATTGAGCTCAACATCGGCCCCCAGCTGCCGAGCCAGATCGCCACGGCCAACCGCTTCAACCTTGATGACCTCGGCTCCCATATGAACCAGTTGGTGGCAACAAAATGGTCCGGCCAATACATTGGTCAGATCCAGAACACGAATACCGTTGAGGGGTTTGAGTGACGCCATAGCAGCGAATGTTAGCTCAGTTGGACACCGCTCGCCAGAGTACAAGTCCTGCCAAAAGGGAGTGACTTCGTGTTGCGAAACCACAGGGGCACGCTTTAGAGAGGAGTAGTCGTTTCAGCTTCGGAGCGGGCAAGCAAGATCGATGAAACGTAAGACGACACTTGCATTATCCAATTGTCGCATAAGATATATTATGGAACATTTATCTTCGAACTTTATATCAATAAAAACCTATATCGCTCTGATATAAAACAATATCTACAGTTCTATCTGCATGCCATCATAGGCTGGAACAACGTGCTCTGGTGTCTCGTCCATGACAGTTTGATAGTCCAACGGCGTGTGCATATGGGTTAGTACAGCACGTTGCGGCTTCAGCTTTTCGATCCAGTCGAGCGTTTGCTGCAAACTGAAATGGCTGCGATGCGGCTTATACTGCAGCGCGTCGACAATCCAGACGTCCAGGTTTTCCAAATGCGGCAACGCACGTTCATCAAGAGCGCTAACATCACTGCAATACGCCAAATCACCGATCCGAAAGCCCAACGAGATAATATCGCCGTGTGGCTGCTCAAACGGCAAAAGTTCTATGCTGCCACCCGGACCCTCAATCTCAAATCGCTCTCCGGCGACAATACGATGCTCTTTGAGGATTGGCGGATAGCTCGAGCCCTCGGGCGTCGTGAAGCAATAATCAAAGGCCTCATGCAGACGAACGGACGACAGAGCGTCGGCCCAGATATCGACGACCTCGCGACGGTTGATCAAAAACGAACGCAGATCATCAATGCCGTGAATATGATCAGCATGGGTATGGGTGTATACGACGCCGTCAGCGGCAGAAACGCCACTGTTGAGCATTTGTTGGCGAAAGTCAGGCCCCGTGTCGACCACAACAACTGTCGTGCCGTCAGGACCAAATTTCTCGATCAGCAGGCTGGCACGCAGTCGGCGGTTCTTAAGGTTTTTGGGATCACAATTGCCCCAGTCGCCTCCAATGCGCGGCACACCTGGCGACGAACCACAACCCAATATGGTGAAACGCGTTGTTCCGACCGGCGGCAGCGGCGGCGGTGGCGGTGGCGCTTTTGACATCATCACCCTGCATCCTGATTGCCGGGTTTCGGGATTTTTCCGAACAGATCGAAGAAGTTCTGGGTGGTCTGGCGGCGCACTTCGTTCTCATCCATGTCCCAGACTTCGCCGAGAACACGCGCCGTATCTGCCACATAGGCAGGTTCATTGCGTTTGCCACGGTTGGGGACGGGGGCAAGGTAAGGCGCATCGGTCTCTACCAGCACTCGGTCACGTGGCATGTCGCGGGCAATGTCTCGTATGTCCTGACTGTTTTTGAAGGTCAGTATACCGGAAAACGAAACCGTCAGACCCAGATCAATACCGCATTCGGCCAATTCCCGCGTCGAAGAGAAACAATGCAGAATCGCAGGGAAGGCCCCTGCCCGTGTTTCTTCGCGCAAAATGGCCATCATGTCGTCATCGGCGCTGCGTGCATGAATGACCAGCGGCAGACCCGTTTCGCGCGCTGCCGTAATATGGGTGCGAAAACCTTGCGCTTGCGCATCGCGAGGCGACTTGTCGTAATGATAGTCCAGACCAGCTTCACCAATTGCCACGACTTTCTCATGGGCAGCGTGGCGGATCAGGTCGTCGACCGTCACATCCAGTTCTTCGTCGGCATTGTGAGGATGTGTGCCAACAGAGCAAAACACATCGTCAAATCGCTCAGCAATGGCGAGGACCTGCGGAAACTTGCGCACCCGCGTGCAAATCGTCACCATCCGGCCAACCCCAAGATCGCGCGCCCGTTGAACTACACCATCGAGGTCTTCAGCAAAATCTGGGAAATCCAGGTGGCAATGACTGTCGACCAGCATTTCCATCACGCGGCTTCCACATAGCGTGGGAAAACACCTTCAGGCTTTTCAATGACAGTGGAAGCGAGTCGGCCAGCAGCGCCCAGATTGCTGAACTGACGGGCATCAGCATCTATCTTCAACTGGTCCAGCAACTTAGAGGCACTTGTAGGAATGAACGCCTGACACAGGATCGCGACTTGGCGCACCACATCGGCGGTGACGTTCAGGACAGCCGCCATACGATCCGGGTCGGTCTTTTTCAGGCCCCAAGGCGCCTGTTCGTCAAAATACTTGTTGGCCTCATCCAGCACATGCCAGATCGCGTCTAATGCTTCATTGGGAGAGGTGGCATCGATTGCAGTGCGACACTTGTCCAACATGCCATCGGCTAAAGCGAGCAGGGCGTCGTCTTCCGCAGTGAGGTCCCCTACCCCATCTATCTTACCGTCAAGGTTCTTGAAGATCATAGACAAGGAGCGCTGTGCCAGGTTGCCAAAATTGTTGGCCAGATCAGCATTCGTGTGGTTGACGATGTCGGTATGACTGTAGCTGCCGTCCGAGCCGAAGCGCACCATACGCTGGCAATAATAGCGCACCTGATCAACGCCATATTCTTCGGCCATGCCGAACGGGCTTTCTACGTTGCCCACCGACTTCGACATTTTCTCACCATTGTTGAGCAGGAAGCCGTGGCCAAACACCTTTTTGGGCACTTCAATGCCTGCAGACATCAGGAATGCCGGCCAGTAAATGGCGTGAAAGCGGGTGATGTCCTTGCCAATGACATGCAGGTCGGCCGGCCAATAGCTCCATTTGTCACCTGCAGTGTCGGGATAGCCAGCACCTGTGATATAATTTGTCAGCGCGTCGACCCACACATACATGACATGTTTATCGTCGCCCGGGACTTTGACACCCCAGTCGAAAGTGGTGCGAGATATAGAGAGGTCGTTCAATCCACCTTTAACAAAACTTGTGATCTCGTTACGGCGCGATTTCGGCAAAATGAAATCGGGGACCGTTTCGTATAGTTCCAGCAGCTTGTCTTCATATGCAGAGAGACGGAAGAAGTAGCTTTCCTCATCCACCCATTCTACCGGCGTGCCCTGGGGACCAATGCGAACCCCGTCATCATTGACCTGGGTTTCTTCTTCCTCGTAATAGGCTTCGTCGCGCACCGAATACCAACCGGAATAAACGTCCTTATAGACATCGCCATTGGCTTCCATGGCCTGCCAGATTGCCTGACAGGAGAGGTGATGGTCTGCGTCTGATGTTCGGATGAAGCGGTCGTATGAAATGTCGAAAAGATCCGTCATGCGCTGAAATTCATCAGAATTTCGGTCAGCCAGTTCCTTGGCGCTGATGCCGAGATCGCGGGCGGTTTGCCACATCTTCTGGCCATGCACATCGGTGCCGATCTGAAACAGGGTGTCATAGCCGTCGAGCCGCTTAAAACGAGCAATCGCGTCGGCGCAGATGAACTCGTAAGCGTGGCCGATATGCGGCGCGCCATTGGGGTAGGAAATGGCCGTGGTGATGTAATAGCGTTGGGTCATATCTGGACAATTCCGGAATTATTATTGCCGTGCTTCAGCAGTCTCAGCTTTTCCGGTTGCGTTCAAAAAGGTCGCCAAACAGAGACAGAATGACCTGTTTCTTGTCGAGGTTAAACGCGTCGGCCAGCGTCGACGAACGGTTTGCCTTGTCCCATAGGTCGGCCCAGCCTGCAAGCTCAGACAGCGGCGATTGTTGGTTTAAACGCACCTGTGCGCCCATCCATGCCGCAACCAGGTCGCCAAACAGATGATAGGCATCTTCCTGACCACGTCGCGAAAGGCTGTCAGCAATTTTGTGGGCCGCCGTCCAATCGCCACCGGCTCCGGTGGCGCGGCGTTGCATCATCGTTTCAAACAGACCGAAATCCTTCAATATTGATGATTCCAACAATTGCACCGCTCGGCGCGCCGAGCCTTCGGCCAAACGCACAGCACGCGCCTTGTCATCGTTCGAGGCCTGAACGCCAAGATGTTGCAGCACTTTCAGCACTTCATCCTCAGCCAATGGATTTATTGCCAGTTGTTGACAGCGGGACCGGATGGTTGCCAGCGGCCTGCCCGTTGCATGATTGAGCACGAAAAACAGAGCACGTTTGGGCGGTTCTTCAAGCACTTTCAGCAACGCATTGGCGGCGCTGGCATTCATGTCATCTACAGCGTCGACAATCGTGATACGCCAGCCCCCTGCCCCGGCGGTCATGCCATAAAATCCCTGGGTGCGACGGACTTCTTCCACCGACAACTGGGTCTTGAAGCGTTTCGTCTTTTCATCCCATGGACGAGTGAGATGCAGCATTTGAGGATGCGCACCTTGCGCCACCTGGCGGTGAATATCGGAGGAGATCAGGGAAGCATCGAACTGGTCAGGCAATTGGCCGCGGTCTGGAAAGCTGAACAGGAACTTTGCAAATGTCAGCGCCAATGTGGCCTTGCCGATACCCTGAGGACCGGTTAGCAGCCAGGCATGGTGCATGCGTCCAGACCGGTAAGTTTCAAACAACCGGTTCAGTGCAGCCTCATGTCCAATTACGTTTTCGCTTTGTTGCGGCGTGGCGATACCATCAATTCGGTCAGCAATCGGGCGTTCTTCGATTTCAATCATGTCGATGACTTGCTGCGACGATTGCGCGCTTCTTCCAGCTTCTTGCGCTTTAGATAAGCGCCAACGGCCTCATCCACATCATGGCTTACATCGTCCAGCGGCTGGCTTGCATCGATCACAACGCAGCGATCAGGCTCATCTTCGGCAATCTGCAGAAACCCCTGACGACGCTTTTCATGCATTTCGAGTTCGTCGCTTTCAAACCGGTCTGGCCCGTCATCAGCCCAAACTTCCGCCGCCCGTTTCAAACCAAGCTCCACAGGCAGATCAAATACGAGGGTCAGATCGGGGCGCGCGCCTTCGGTTACAGCTCGTTCCATACTCAAAATAAAATCCGGATCAACGCCGCCGGAAACTCCCTGATAAACCCGGCTGGAATCCATGAAGCGGTCGCACAGCACAGTGGTGCCTGCCTCCAATGCCGGTTTGATCACCTGTTCCACATTATCGCTGCGCGCAGCAGCGAACAAAATGGCTTCCATTTCCGGGCCCAACGTCTTGGCAGCTCCAGACAGGACAACATGACGAATGGCTTCCGCTCCTGGCGAACCACCGGGCTCGCGCGTGATCAGCACTTCTACACCGTTTTTGCGGAGCAGTTCGGCCAGGCGTTTAATCTGGGTGGACTTGCCAGCCCCTTCCCCGCCTTCAAATGTTATAAAATGGCCGCGCAATGACCTCACCGCCGTTCAGGTCGAATTTCCACAGACTTACCGCATCAAACTGGCGATTGCGAGCGTAGCCACCGATTTGCTCACGAAAATCAACCATGCGCAAAACAGGCCCAATTGCTAGAAGCGGAATACGCCGACAATCAGCTCCTGCATCGCGTCCATGGCCTTTTGAGTAATCGACCCCTCTGCAACATCTTCCGCTGCATAGAGCGGGGTTTCCTGCGTCACCTTGCCGTCCATCATGATTTGCAGCTTCGCAAGGCGATCCCCGGCCTCAACCGGCGCCATGATCGGGCCGGTGAATACGATGTCAGCCTTCAGGCGGTCCTGAAACCCGATTGGGACAAAAATCTTCAGTGGCCCCTTAGCCGTCAATTCGACGCCGGATTTTTCGCCGCCATATACACCGGCTTCGCCAACGATTTCACCCGCTTCAAACAGATCGATCGGCTTAAATGCACGAAATGACCATCGCATCATTTTGACCGCTTCATTGGAACGTTCGCGCTTTGAGGCCATGCCGTTGAGCACCATGATGATGCGACGGCCATTTTGTTCAGCTGAGCCCACCATGCCGTATCCGGAGGCTTCGGTATAACCGGTTTTCAAGCCATCAGCACCGGCGACCTTACCGAGAATTGGGTTGCGGTTGCGCTGGTTGACCTTGTTCCACTTGAACTCGGTTTCCGAATAAATCTTGTAGAGATCCGGATAGGTCTTGATGAGGTGGCGCGCGAGTTTTGCCAGATCGCGAGCGGTCACCCGTTGATCGGGGTCTGGTAGGCCGGTCGAGTTGGTGAAATTGGAGTCTTCGAGACCAATCTTGCGGGCCCGAATGTTCATCAGTCCGGCAAAGGCCGTTTCCGATCCAGCCATGCCCTCGGCGATTGCCATGGCGGCGTCGTTGCCGGATTGAATAATGACGCCGCGAATCAAGTCCTCGAGGCGAATGTCGGAATTGAGGACTGCAAACATCGTGGAGCCGCCCGAATTGGCACCCCCACGGCGCCAGACATCAGACGAAATTCTGAACGGTGTCTCAAAATCCAGTTCGCCTATTTTGATGGCATTGAAAACAACTTCCATGGTCATCAGCTTAGCCATCGACGCCGGAGGCATTAGTTGGTCAGCGTTTTTTTGATAAAGCACTGTTCCGCTGTCATAATCCATCAAAACGGCTTGCTTGGCCTTGGTCTGAAATGTTTGCGCAGTGGCCGATGCTGCAAAGCAAACAAGGAATGCGATACCGAGCCAGTTTGTCACCAAGCCTTTGAAACCCAATTTTTTCATATTCAACCCTTGCCCATTATCGCTGCCGAACACCCCATACCACATTTTTATGTAGCAATTGTGGTGAGCACAACAGCTACATCAATCAAAACCTCATCCATATGGGAAACGGTTTATGGCCGCACGGCCATTGATTTGGGCTGGAATAATTTGCGCAAACGAAGTGCCACTGTTGAGCCTGTGTCTTTGCTCTTCTTGGCAGCGTCCAATTCGGCCACAAAAGGATCTTGCTTTGCCTCTTCTTCAGCAACCGGCGACAGATTCTCTTCGATGGATTGTTCAGTCGATTTGGCAACTGGCAATTTCGCATCAGTTGCATCCGCCGTTTCTGGCTTGGCTCCGGTCAGTTTTCGAATGCTGCCCGTTGTCAGGTCGGATAAGCGATTGAGCGACGGGCGGTTCCAATCACCAAATGCTGTTGAACTGGCCAGCCTTGTATTGGCCAACCCACCGCCGGATCCTGACCGGTATGATGCCGACAGCATCTGGTGGTCGCGGCCATGCAGCGGTGCCTGCTTTACATACTCAACCCGAACACGGGCGAGGCCAATATGTTGATATTCCAGCATCTCAGCCGCTTTGGCGGAAAGGTCGATAATGCGACCTTCATGGTAAGGGCCGCGATCATTGACCCGCACCATAATGGAGCGTCCATTAGCCAGATTGGTCACTCGGGCATAGCTGGGAAGCGGGAAAGTCGGATGGGCGGCACTTAATCCATACTGGTCATAGACTTCGCCATTGGCTGTCAGGCGGCCATGGAAGTTCGGTCCATACCAGGAAGCCTGACCTTTTTTGTCATAGCCGAAGTCTTCCTTCGGCGTGTACCACTTGCCCTTAATCTTATAGGGTTTGCCCAACTGACGCCGACCGCCGCCTTTTCGAACATTTTTTGAGGTCGTCACGCGCGGACTGGCGGCAACACCGTAAGCGGCTTGCGAGAACTTCGTCTTGTTATTGATATGAGCGCTGCCTTTGCTGGACAAAGCCCTTTCATAAATGTCCGGGCTACCGCAGGCGGAAACCGCCAGACCAACAACCGTCAATGTGCCCAAACTTTTCTTGAGAGCCATAACAACCAGCCAATTACGCAATACAACAGTGGCGCATGATGCCGGGTCGGGATTACAAACAGGTTAACGCGCCTTAACGTGTGAAGTTGGAGTCATCGCCACAGGATCAATGGTGAGGATCAATGGTGAGAATTGGCTACCGAGAATGACATGCGAAATTTCGCAGTGCCGGGCTAACCAATCGTTGGCATTAGAAGGAGGATAGTGCGCTTGTCATGAGCAAGCACCCCTGCCACTTCATGACAAACTCGGAAGAGAAAATCTTCCAAGTCTAATTGGTGATCAGGATCAAGGCGCCCTTTGATCCTGATCACTGGTTTAGCAAATTTCCAACATTGTAAGCTTCCCAACGCACCTCAGCGGCGACGTCTGGCATTTTGCGCTACAGGCCGAAACGGTCATCCATTCGGCTCAACTGTTTGATGGAACGGGCCATCACTTTCACTGTGATCAACGATGTCCTGGAGCCTGGATAGCTGCTACGGCGCGTTGTTCCTGCATGCAGTATCCGTTATTTGCCAGGTAAGCGCCATTCGAAAGACGCTTTGACCATGCCATCCCACCGCGCGGATTTGCATGGGTGTAGCCCTGCGGGCGTTCGTAGCGCATGAACGCGATCGCGGCATCTTCCAAAGTTGCAGCCGCTTTCAAAGCTCGGCCGGCAAATTTTTCACTGGTCCGCAATTCGTGTGCGATGAAATCCAATTGAGCATGTAGGTCCTTCCACGTGCGTCCGGACTTAGCGGCAAATCGCTTCAAAGCCTTGAACCGAATGCCGCGCCACTGTGCAATCCCGAACGCCGTGCCCCGGTCACCGCGAATGCCTGTCGCCTGAACCTTGCTTTCCTGGATCAGGTGGCCGATTATTGCTGCTGCTGCGTGATGCTTCAACCCATGATGCTGCCGCATATAAATGCAAGCGGCTTTGCCTCGGTGCAATGTCTGGCGGCTGAGTTTTATCGGAACGAATTTTCCCCACGGCCGTGGTGTAGGATAAGCAATTGAGCCGTTGGCGGCGGCCGACTGCCAGATCTGAAGGTTCAGAATGAGGGCCAGAATCGACACCAGAGCGACATTCGCCAGGTTTTTTCCGGCAGGAAAATTCACCGGTATTTCGAATTTCGGTCCATGCATGATAACACCGGAAGATCGTAAAACTTCCCGCATTATTATGGAAATCAGGGGCTTAGGGGCTGAATTGTCATGTTCACCTTAATAAGTAGCGTAAACGGCGCCACAAATCCCAACGCTATGCACCACTTCGAAACGGTCCTGATCTTTCCGCACCAAGGCTAAATCGGGTCGATCAGCTGCGAGCCAACATGCCCGTCGTCACTTCCCGCACTGCCGCCATTGGCACGGCTGGAATTGACTGCGCGACCTACCCGATAACTGATAAACTCAGCGCCGCGATTGTGATTGAGCAGGTCCCGCGCCGCAACAACGCTGGTATCGCCAGATAACCAGTCCCGCCACTGGCCCTGTTCCAATACGATTGGCATCCGGTGGTGGAGACGGCTGATTGCCGGATCTGCTTCGGCGGTCAAAATCGTGCAGGACGTGATATCAAGATGGCTGTTATGCGCCCAGAGCCCTGCGAAGAGAAATGGCTCCCGTTCTGGCAAATGGATGAAATGCGGGTCTTTGCCGCCGTCCTCAGCCTTGGTCCATTCATAATAACCAGAGGCCGGAATTAAGCATCTTTTGCTCTTGAATGCCTCACGGAAGGACGATTTTACATGCGCGGTTTCTGAACGGGCGTTGAAGAGTGGGTATTTGGGCAGTTCCTTTGCCCAAAAGGGAACGAGCCACCAACGACCGTCCTCGACGACTATTTCATCATCCTTTTGATGGACAAATCCAACTTCCTGCGTCGGCGCAATGTTATAGCGCGGCGGATCATTGCGGCCGGCTGCGCTGACCGGGATCAGGTCAAAGGCTTTGTGAATCTCAGCCCAACTGTATTCCAATGTAAATCGCCCACACATGGGGGGAGTTTGACCATTATGCTGTTGGATTGGAAGGGCGACGTGAAATTATTGGTCTGTTCTGTTGCCGTTTTGATTTGCGCTCAAATCTGGCAGCGGACGGCGCTCCCGCGCTTCCCTAATGGCATGGGCTTGCCATCATTAGGTGCGGATGGCTTTTCGCTGCAGCCGCCACCTTACGTGTCGCCGTCGCCGCTGCCGTCGCCGCTGCCGTCACAGCCACCGTAGAGGCGGGCGAGCGTCCAAACTGTGATTTGGTGGGTCAGGGCGAACTGGCCTTGCTGATAGGCGCGATCGATTTCGGCAACTGTCAATTCATCAATCTGCATTTCTTCAAGATCGCCGGAATCCGGTTCGGCAATGCGGCGGCAATTGCGGGCAATATAGTAATTGCCAACACAACCGCGCTGATTGCCATTGTCGATGAATTCTCCCAGATGATGCCACTCGTCGGATTCCAGCCCGGCCTCTTCGAGCAATTCGCGGCGGCAGGCCAATTCAGGCGCTTCGCCGTCTTCGACAAAGCCGGCCGGGAAGGTCAGCGAGCTGCGCCCTGCCCCGTGTTTATATTGGGTGATGGTGAGGATTTTGCCGTTTTCCATGACCGGTACAACAATCGCAAACGGTCTCAGGTGGACCTGGTAGAAGTCATCAATAATGCGCCCACCACCAATATCGATGGTGGATTGGGATACCTCCACATAGGGGGCAGCTGTGAAAATTGTGCGCTTTTTGAGGCTTTTCCAGGTCATTGTGGTTCCTGCTGCAGGGTAATTGCCCGGGATTGATCGCCAGGGTGTGTGTGTCAGCCTACGTCGTCTTGCGCCAGATCAGAAATTGATTGTTGGCGGGCATGGCGATGTCGCGCACCAATTGCAGGCCGCGTGCCTGGGCCAGCGAGTCGAGGCGCTCAAAGTCCTTGATGCCGCCGCTGCCACCGCCATCGATTCCGGGATAGGTGTTGCGCAGAAACTGGTCGAAATCTGCATTGCTCGGCGTGGTGAATTCACCGCCATATTTATACGGGCCATAGAGCAGCATCAGCCCGCCGGGATTGAGCGACGCGGCGGCGCCTGCCACATAGGGGGTAAGCAGTTC
>JBDVMU010000035.1:0-5718 GCA_039969995.1 Rhizobiaceae bacterium | reverse complement strand
TAATTCGGTCTGGGTCAACAACAGCAATTGGTCACGCACTTCATCGGGTATGTCTTCATCCCGCAGTTTTTCCAGTGCCAGAGAGGCTGCTTCACCTGTGACAAAATGGTCGGCCAGCCAGGTCAGACGGAAGTTGGCAACCGACGGAATGAATACGAAGATCTCTGTCAGCATGATGACCACCATGGTCAAAATGAGCAGCTTCCCCGACAGACCGCGCGGCACCAGACGGCGGCGCAGGCTTATGGCCTGACTGTTCTGGCCATTTGCCGAGGTCTTGCTGGTCTCGTTTTTGGCTTCGTGTGCGCTCAACGGGAGAGGACTTTCAGGGCTGCGATTCGGATTTGCCGAACACCGGCGAGCGGCATCCTATCCGAAACTTGCTAAAAAGCGTACCAATCCTCGCACAAAAGGTTTTTTTGTTGCAGGCGCATAGAAGGATGTTGCGGCTCGTTTGCCGATTTCCGACATCGTCGGATAGGGCGCCACATAGCCGGCAATGTCCTTGACCTTCATGTTTTGCGAAATGGCCAGCGCCCACATATTCATCATTTCGCCTGCCATCGCACCGGCAATCGAGACGCCTTCTATCTTGCCGTTCTTGCGGGTGATGATCTTGATCAAGCCGGTTGTCTTGTTCTCGGCCTGAGCGCGGTCGTTTTCTGCATACGGCCACCGCAAAATCTGGATATCCTTAAAGGCCTCTTTGGCCGTCACCTCGGTGTGGCCGACATGGGCCAGTTCAGGGTCGGTGTAGGTGCTCCATGGGATGACATGGGTATTTTCCTTCGCCCCCATCCGGAACAGTATGGCGCGGATGACCAGACCCGCATGATAACCCGCCATGTGGGTGAATTGCAGGCTGCCAGCAACATCACCAATGGCGTAAACGCGGCGGTTTGACGTGCGCATTTTCTTGCTCACTGTGATGCCGCGTCTTGTATATTCAATATCGGCATTTTCTAGGTCTAGACCGCCGACATTTGCGGCCCTGCCGGTGGCGACCAGAAGCGTATCGCCGTCGATGAACTCAGACTTGCCGTCCACTTCCAGATGCAGGCGGATCTTCTTGCTGCGGCCAGCCGCAAGACCTTCCACCTTGGTGACGCTGGTGCCCTCACGAATGTCGACACCTTCACCGCGGATTTTTTCGACAACGATCGCCGCCAGTTCAGGATCATCTTTGCCCAGCGCTTTGAACCCTTCAATTACCGTGACCTTCGCTCCCAACCGGTGGTGTGCCTGGGCCATTTCAAGACCAATCGGGCCGCCACCAATCACCAGCAGGTGTCCCGGATTGCGGGTTCGGTTAAAAATCGTTTCGTTTGTTTCGAATTCAACTGTGTCCAGGCCCGGAATCGGTGGCGCAAACGGCGAGGAACCAGTGGCAACCACAAAGCGACGGGCCTTGATCGTGAATTCACCCGCTTCCACGGTCTTTTTGTCGATAAAACGCCCCTCGGCCTGAATAACCGTCACACCGAGCGCTTCGAAGCGTTCAACGCTATCCATCGGGGCAATTGTTTCAATTACCCCATTTACGTGGTCGTGCACCTGCTTGAAGTTGACGCGAGGACCACTGCTGTCCTTAGCGCCCGTTGTGACGCCAAACTTGGGTGCTTCGCGCATCGACTGGGCGTGTTTACCGGCGGCAATCAGCGCCTTGGAGGGGACACAGCCGAAGTTCAGACAGTCGCCGCCCATTTTGCCTTTTTCAATCAACACAACGTCAACGCCGAATGAAGCGGCAACGGAAGCTACCACCAATCCGCCGGATCCGGCACCAATGACACAAATGTCGGGTTTCAAAAGGGTGGTCATTGGGCATTCCTGCACTTGTTCTACTGTCTGGCTGCTAGAGTTACGGGTTTGAAACGCGGCTTTCAACCAGCCCCCGTTCACGCTGTTATGACGTTGTGCTGACAATCGCGCGAGCAGAATGTCATCGAGCCCGTAAATGAAACGTCATCTGGTGCAAAATCTTGAGCTTAGCCACATTGACTCGCCTGCAAGCTCTGCCTATACAGCGCCCAACACGGCGTGCGTGACACCTGTTTATACAGTGTCGGGATCGGTTAACAGATTCAAAATAATCCACGGCGTACAAAGCTTTGATGAATGACAAGAGGGCCGGTCTCTGACTGGCATATCGATATGAAACGGACCTATCAGCCCAGTAAACTGGTACGCAAGCGCCGCCACGGTTTCCGCTCACGCATGGCTACGCCAGGTGGCCGTCGCGTAATCGCGAAACGCCGCTCCCATGGCCGCAAAAAACTCTCAGCCTAAAAAATCCATTTCGGTCAGTCGCTTGAAGGACCGCGCGGATTTTATAAAGGCAAGGCAAGGAGCGCGTTCTCATGAGCGCGCTTTTGTTTTGCAATTGTGGGATCGAAAGACTGATTCTGCTGAATCTGGCCTGTTTGGCGACGATTTACGGGTTGGTTTCACGGTGACCAAAAAAGTCGGCAACGCGGTCGAACGCAACCGTATTAAGCGGCGACTGCGCGAAGCTGTACGACTTGCCGACCTTCCCCAGGCCAGTCGCGGCAAGGATGCGGTGCTGATTGCACGGCGAAATGCCCTTTCCGACCCCTTCGATTCGCTGGTTGCGGGCGTGATCCACGGCCTGAGCAACGCAAAAATGCCACAAAAACCCGGCGATAAGCACAAACGGCGCAATCGCCATGTTGCAAATCAGCAGTGAGCGGGGCAAAACACGCCTGCAAATCCCTGCTGGCAACCGCCACGCGGCATCCCCACATGAGACCAACCTCTTCCAGAACTAGACGGGCTTCCTGATGGACAACCAACGTAATTTCATTCTCGCCGCTGTATTGTCGCTGGCGGTGGTTTTCTTCTGGCAGATGCTCGTGATTTCGCCGCGCATAGAAAAGGAACGTGCTGCCGCTGAGGCCCAGGCCCAATTGGAAGCGCAGGCGACCAAAACCGCTCAGGAAAATGGCACCGCCGCTCCTTCCTCCGGCCAGGCTGGTGTTCCCGCCGCGCCGCAGAGCAGCGGTCAGTCGTTTGTTCCTGGCGCTACACCGGAAGCATCAGGCACCACGGCCACCGCTGGTCGTGTTGAGTTTAAGTCTGACAAGCTCGACGGATCGATCAATCTCAAGGGTGCCCGCATCGATGATCTCAACCTGGCGCTGTATCGCCAGACAGTAGACCCGACCAGCCCGGAAATCCGCTTGCTGATGCCGGTCAACGATGAAAATGCCTATTTTGCTGAATTTGGCTTCTCTCCCAATGCCGATGCTGGTGATTTGCCCGGACCGTCGACCATCTGGTCGCAGGTGCAGGGCGATGTGCTGACGCCTCAAAGCCCGGTTGTCTTGCAATATGTCAACGACAAAGGCTTGCAGTTCCAACGCAAGATCGAACTGGATGGCGACTATATGTTCACCATCACCGATACCATCGCCAACACAGGTGCAACCAATGTTGCGATCAAGCCCTATGGCCGTATTGCCCGTTACGGAACTCCCGATGTTGAAGGTATATATGTGCTGCACGAGGGCCTTGTTGGCGCCATTGGCGACCAGGGCCTGGATGAATATGACTACGACGATATTGAAGAAGAGAAACAGGTCACAAAAGATCCTGCTTCCAGCGGTTGGCTTGGTATCACTGATAAATACTGGGCGACTGCGCTGATCCCGAGCGGCACGTTTACTGCCCACTATAATTACTACACTGGCGGCCGACCTTTCTATCAAAGCGACTATCTTGGCGAAGCGTTGACCGTGGCCGCTGGATCGCAGGTAACAACCACCAACCGGCTGTTTGCTGGCGCCAAAAAGGTCGACATAATCGACGCCTACCGGGACAATCTTGAAATTCCCCTGTTCGACAAAATCATCGACTGGGGCTGGTTCTACTGGCTTACCAAGCCGCTGTTTGGTGTGATGAACTGGATTTATCAGCTGGTGGGCAACTTTGGTGTCGCCATTCTCGGCGTGACAGTATTGCTGAAAATCCTGTTCTTCCCGCTGGCCAACAAGTCCTATGCGTCAATGGCTAATATGAAAAAGATGCAGCCAGAAATGACTGCTATTCGCGAACGTTTTGCCGATGACAAACAGGCACAGCAAAAAGAGCTGATGGCGCTTTATAAGAAAGAGAAGATCAATCCAGCCGCTGGTTGTTGGCCGGTATTGATCCAGATTCCGGTGTTCTTCTCGCTCTACAAGGTGATTTACGTCACCATCGAAATGCGCCATGCACCATTCTTTGGCTGGATCCACGACCTCTCGGCGCCAGATCCGACTTCATTCCTGAACCTGTTTGGCCTGCTGCCATTCGAATCGCCTGCATTCCTGGCCATTGTTGCCGTTGGTATCTGGCCACTGATCATGGGCATCACCATGTTCATCCAGATGCAGATGAACCCGGCTCCACCAGACCCCACCCAGCAAATGATCTTTAAATGGATGCCTGTTGTGTTCACCTTCATGCTGGCCACATTCCCGGCTGGTCTGGTGATCTACTGGGCATGGAACAACTTCCTGTCGATCCTCCAACAAGGGGCCATCATGAAGCGCCAGGGGGCGAAGATCGAGTTGCTGGACAACCTGAAGTCGATGATCGGCAAGAAGAAGGAAGAGTCCAGCTAGTCGCTAACCGGCCGGGCTTTCAAATCACATAAACAATTCTTTATATGGCCTTGCGCATTGCAAGTCCGACTGCTAAACCGCGAGCAAATGGTCCTCGCGTAAACGCGGGCATGATCCCCTGTACCGTTTCATAATTTGCAATAAGGATGCCTGTCATGGCTGAGAACGACTACATCGTAAAAGATATTTCCCTGGCTGACTTCGGTCGCAAAGAGCTGGACATTGCTGAAACCGAAATGCCTGGTCTGATGGCATTGCGTGAGGAATTTGGTGAGTCCAAACCGCTGAAAGGCGCCCGCATTGCCGGGTCCCTGCACATGACCATTCAGACTGCTGTTCTGATTGAAACTCTGGTGGCGCTAGGCGCTGATGTACGCTGGGCGTCTTGCAACATTTACTCCACTCAAGACCATGCAGCCGCAGCAATCGCCGCTTCCGGTGTTCCGGTTTTTGCCATCAAGGGCGAAACGTTGGAAGAATACTGGGACTATGCCGACAAGATCTTCTTCTTTGGCGGAGAAGACGGCACCTGTAACATGATCCTCGACGATGGTGGCGATGCCACAATGTATATCCTTATCGGTGCACGCGTTGAAAACGGCGAAACCAACCTGATCGAAACACCTCAGTCTGAGGAAGAAGAATACCTGTTTGCTCAGATCAAGAAGCGCATGAAGGCCTCTCCGGGCTGGTTCACGAAGCAGCGTGACGAAATTCAGGGCGTCTCTGAAGAAACCACCACCGGTGTTCATCGCCTTTATCAGTTGGTCGAAAAAGGCCTGCTGCCCTTCCCTGCCATCAACGTCAATGACTCGGTCACCAAATCCAAGTTCGACAACAAATATGGCTGTAAAGAATCACTGGTTGATGGCATCCGCCGAGCCACCGACACAATGATGGCCGGTAAGACTGCCGTTGTTTGTGGTTATGGTGATGTTGGCAAAGGTTCTGCTGCATCGCTGCGCGGCGCCGGTGCCCGGGTCAAGGTCACGGAAATCGACCCGATCTGCGCCCTGCAGGCTGCCATGGATGGTTTTGAAGTCACTACTTTGGAAGACAGCGTTGAAGATTCTGACATCTTCATCACAACAAC
>JBDVMU010000034.1:0-36889 GCA_039969995.1 Rhizobiaceae bacterium | reverse complement strand
GGAATAATGACGTCGAGATCGTCCAAGGTGCCAGATCGACCCGCACGCTCCATCAGCAGCGGGTTGGTGGTGATGCCATAGAATATGCCAAGCGGCATGAGTTCCTGCCAGGCATTCGTGTCAGCACTGTCGAGATAGAGTTTCATGGTCTGCGCCTTTGCAGCGTCAGGCAGACAATGCCTGTTCGAGTTCCTGTGAGGTTGGCGGGTTACAACCCTTGCGCTCGCAATTCAATGCTGCCGCCTGCAACGCCGTTTGAAGAATGTCGCTAAGGATATCGGGCTCGATTTCCTCAAGGTCAGTTGCAGATAGCATGGAGCGTTTTTGCAGTCCGGACAACAGCGTCGCCATGAACGTATCTCCTGCACCAACCGTATCCTGCAGATTGGCAACCGGACTGGCGGGCAGTTCCATGTCTGCTTTCACGCTATGGGCGCGGCATCCTTCGGCCCCCATCGTCAGCACAGTGAGCTTCGCCGAAGTCTGTCCCAACAATTCGGCATAGGCCTCATCGAGGCTTTTCTCCGGATAAATCCATTCCAGATCCTCATCGCTGAGTTTGAGCAGATCGACATTCTTCAGCATGCGCCAAAGCCGCTCCAAATAGGCGTCGCGATCATGAATCAACATGGCGCGGACATTCGGATCCAGCGAGCGAATGCCGCCATGGCGGTTTGCCTTGCAAAAGAAGTCAGCCCAGAGATCAGCATCCGCGCCTTCGATAATGCCCAGCGACCCCACGTGGAAGGCTTCCACCTGTTCGCTCATCAGCGACTCCAGAGCTTGCGCGTCAATGCGCCGTTCCGCAGTGTTGTCGCGATAGAACTGATAGGAGGGCTGGCCGTCATTCAGCATCACCACGGCAAGAGAAGTCGGGTCAGCAATCCGCGGCCCAGCGAGTTCGACACCGGATTGTTTCAGTGTCGTGGCCAGAATATCCCCCAGTGCATCGGTTGAAATCGGCGTGGCATAGCGGACCGCCACGTCCTGGCGTCCTAAGGCCATGGCGCAGTTATAGGGTGATCCGCCTGCCGCCGCGTCAAATGAGATGCCGCCTCCATTTCCGCTGCCATCTTTTGACTGGATCAGGTCCACCAGATTTTCACCGCCTACCAAAATCATGATTTACTACCGTTTTGCTGAATTCGCGGTATCATATTGCGCTTTTGCAATATGCGGTACCGACTGAAAACTGTGTTCACATTATTTCGCTGAATATGCAAAGCGGGTGCCACTATTGCAATCCAGGAAGTGGCAGTAGCGCGCATCAATCATGGTACTTTTCTGACTTTCTTTGGGCTGTGTCGCGGGTTGTTGATTGCCAAGTTTTGTTGGCTGTGCAACGGTTCGCTTTGGGGCGGGCTGGTTTGCGTTGAGTGCGCAAACAGCAATTCTTGGGAGACTGACCATGAGGGTGGCAATTGCACTAGGAGGCGGTGCGCCTAATCTTACATTGATGACCGGGGCCTTGCTGGCACTGGATGAGGCAGGGGTCGATTTCCAGGTGGTGACCACCACCGGTGCAGGAATGGTTGCTGGCTTGCTTTACGCAGCGCCACGGCGCGAATCGGAAGATGAATCTTGGAAAGATGCCCGTCGTCGCCATTTGGCTGATACCCGTGAAATGGGCATTGATGACGCGATTTATAATCAATTTCCGGTCAACTATAAGATTTTCCAGAAGACCGGCCACATGGCAGAAGCCTATGCCCATGCCGTCAATCCGACGGTGTGGGGCATTCCACGAGATTCCCGTCGTCGCCGCTTACTCGGTGATACGATGGGTTTTTTTGCAGCCATGATGCAGCCCAGTGATCTGTCATCAGACAGCCAGGGCCTGTGCCAGCCACCGCCCTGGATCAGCCTGATGGTGGATTTCGACGAACTGCAGAAAAACATGAAGAAGGGCGACAAGTGCTTCTCGCTTTCCGCCTATTGTATCGAGGACCAGAAGGAACGGACCTTTACCAAGAAGGACATTACCGAGGAGCATTTTAAGGCGGGATTGGCCATGCCTTTCCTCTACACGCCCTATAAGCTGGAAGACGATGGCGAGGAGAAAACCTTCCTTGAGGGATCGGCGATCCGCACCATGCAGTTCAATCCTGACAATGTGATGCAGGAAGAGGACATAGATACCCTGATTTATTTCGACCTGATGGGTAACCGCCACCTGATGGCCGAGCCGAAGAACATTGTCGATGCTTGGGGTAAATCGATTGTAGCACCGCTGACCCAGCTGGCCTATTTGCAGGAGCAATTGGTCTACCTCAAGCGCTATGCCTGTAACGCGATGATCTCCAACACCAATATCATCATGAACTATGATGACATGACGGTTCAGATTGAGGAACTGCTCGGGACGCTTGATACGTCCGAAAACGAGGAACTCGCTAAGGTGGTTGAGCAGATCGGTGGCGTGATCGGCAAAGCTCGCGATGAACGCAGCGACTTGCTGGATCAGTCGGAAGAAAATTTGAACAACATCACGCCAAAGCTCGAGCAAACGGACGGGCATATCAGTACATTTTCAAACAAATCGCCCGCCTTGCCCAAAAAGGCTGAACCGCTTTTTGATATTGTCAAAGAGTCGATCAATGAGATGTTTGCGTCGGCGGTTGAGCAGTCAAACTCATCTGATGGCAAGTCAGCGAAGCCCGTGGAAATGGACTTGCAGCGACAGCAAAACTGGCTCCGTTACGCCCAGTTTACAATTGATGAGTTGGAGAAAATTTCCAACATGGGGCGCGAAACCATTCATATCGACCGGCCAGCAATGTTGCGCATGCCATTTCGCAATCGCATTTCAGAAGAACGCTGGGAGAAGGTGCTGGATTGGTCTCACTCCAATATGTCTGAGCTGTTTGATATCGGCTACGATACGGCCCAGGACTTCATTCAGGAAAATTGGGAGCGGCTGGGTTTGAAGAAATGCCCGCCCAAACCACCCCAGCGCTCGCAGACCACGATCAATGATGGCCGCTGAGTTTCTCTTTTTACAGGCACGAACATGACAGCCGATAATCAGGGTGTGGAGGATGAAGATGACGACACCTTCACCATTGAAGATTTCATCCGGTTCCGCGAGGCCTCAAGCCGTTTCTATGAGGGAGCGACAGAGCTGATGGCTGCATCAGTTCGCGTGCAGATGTTGATGCTGGATGATGCAAAATTGACCCTGTCCGAGGTCGCAGACGGGTTCTCCGGAGCCATCCGCAAACAACGAATGTCGGACGAAACCTTTGGTTGAAACTGATGCCGTGATCGGTATGGTAGGACCAAATATGAGATTGATTTGCCACACGCTTTTTATGAGCGGCGGCGCATAAGAGGGAGGCAAAGCCATGGGGAATGATTCCCAAAACGAAGGTTCCAAGGCCAAGAATGCAGAAGACGAACTGCTGAAGGCGGGTGAACAGACAATGATGGAAATGCAGGACGCTATGTCGACCATGATGAGCGCCAGCTCAAAGATGATGCAGTCCTTTGTTGATATGCGCATGAGCTATCTGAAAATGATGCGCATGGGCCTCGAGGAGCCCCGAACTTCTGTCGATATCATGACAAAGAACATGCAGGACATCGTTAAGTCGATGAATCAAGACAAAAACAAAGAATAAGCCAGATCGGTCAACGCCCCGCAATTAGAGGGGCGGTCCAGCGTCTGACGCAGCTTTGAACGGCCTGAAATGACTTCTGCTGTCGATCATTGGTATCTGGCGCGACTTGGCTCGCGCGGCGACGTCCCGGCATTCATCTGGGGCGGTGGCGCGATGACCTACGCTGACCTGTTCAAGGCGACAGTTTCCTGGCTGAACCGGCTCAAACAGCAGGGAATTGCGGCGTCTGACAGGGTCGTTGTTCTTGGCGACCATTCGCCCTCCAACTTCGCACTTCTACTGGCGCTGGCCATCCGCAAGACGGTCGTTGTGCCGCTTACCCATCTGCCAGATGAAGTTTTGCAAACGCGCTGCACCATGGCATGTGCTAACTGGCTCATCAGCGGCGGCGGCCACGGTGACGTAGGCGACAGTGATGGTGCCGAAAAAGCGGCGGCCGATACGGCAACCATCAAACCACTCGATGCACCGCCTCCGCATCAATTGCAGAAGCAGCTAAGCAATGCTGATCGAGCTGGCTTGATCCTATTCAGTTCCGGGTCGGCAGGTACGCCAAAGACATGTCTTCTGGACCTGGACGCCTTGCTCGAAACCACCCGTGTCGAACGCAAGAGTTTCGTCACCATGGCTTTTCTTCTGTTCGATCATATCGGTGGCATTAATACGATGATCAATATGTTGGGGCAGGGTGGAACCATTGTGGTGCCGCCAGACCGAACGGTTGCAACAACCGCCGCGCTGATTGAGGCTCATGGCATCAGCCTGTTGCCCACCAGCCCAACCTTCCTGAAAATGCTTTTGATGTCCGACGCAGCAGCTCGGCACGATCTTTCCAGTTTGGAATTAATTACCTACGGCACCGAAGTCATGCCGGAAACCACCTTGAAGGCATTGCAAGAGGCGTTTCCCGATGTGCGGTTGAAACAGACTTATGGCCTGTCGGAGATTGGTATTGTGCCAACACGCTCAAAATCTGCGGGGTCATTATGGTTGGAAATCGGCGGTTCGAATGTCGAATACGAGGTGCGGGACGACATTTTGTGGCTGCGTGCTCCAACGGCAATGTTGGGTTACCTCAATGCTGAAAGCCCGTTCGATGCCGACGGCTGGCTCGATACTGGCGACCGGGTTGAAGTTGATGGCAAGTACCTTCGGATTCTTGGACGAGACAGCGAGTTGATCAATATCGGGGGCGAGAAAGTCCATCCGTCTGAAGTTGAAAATGTCCTTCTGGAAGCACCAAATATTGTCGACGCCACGGTGATCGCCCGCGCCAACCCTGTGATGGGTTCGGTACTGACAGCGATGGTTCGCTTGCAGACAGATGAGGATGGCCGGGCCCTCAAAAAGCGCCTTGGTGAATATTGCCGCCAGCGGCTGGAACAACACAAGGTGCCGATGATGTTCAAAATATCCGAAACGCCGTTGCATTCGCAGCGGTTCAAGAAGAACCGGGATGTCGCCTCGTGACGCAGGAACAGCAATCCTCCCCGGTTGTGGTCATCAGCGGTGGCAGTCGCGGCCTCGGCTTGTCTGTGGTCAACAAATTCCTGGCGCAAGGCTGTCGTGTTGCCACGTTCAGCCGCAGCAAAACGGCTGAGGTGGAGGCGTTGGAGGATAAGCTCGGCGCTGGATCAACTGGCCAATTTATGTGGCAACAGGTTGATGGCGCAAGCGAACAGGACGTTCGTGAGGCGGTCAAGACGATCACCAGAAACTGGGGGCGCATCGACACTTTGGTCAACAACGCCGGCACCGGTCATGACGGCCTTTTGGCCCTGCAGCGTATGCAGGATGTTGATCAGCTGCTGGACATCAATCTGCGCAGCGCGATCTTGCTGACCCAGTTGTGCAGCAAGTCGATGATCCGAAACAAGTCTGGCAGCATCGTCAATATTTCCTCGGTCAACAGTGTGCGTGGCCATAGTGGTGTCGCCGTATACAGCGCAACAAAAGCGGCGCTGGATGGCTTAACCCGCAGCCTTGCCCGTGAGCTTGGGCCGATGAATATTCGGGTCAACTCTGTGGCTCCGGGATACTTCGAAAGCGCCATGGTTGGCGAACTTTCTGAAGCGGCAAAAAAGCGTATTCAGCGGCGTACACCGCTTGGCCGACTGGCCGATCCAGACGAGATTACTGAAGCGGTTTATTTCCTTGCATCGCAACAAGGCTCGTTCATAACAGGTCAAACATTGGTGGTTGATGGAGGATTGACATGCTAGCGAAAAATGAGGCCGCCAGTCGTGTGGACCAGGTGGTTCGCGAAACGATTGTCGATTTGCTCGATGAACAGGGATTGGACAATCCTGGCGTTGAGGATGAGGCAAAACTGGTTGACACGCTTGGGCTGAAGTCCATGGACATCGCGCAGATCGTGCTGGTGTTGGAAGATGAACTTGATGCGGATCCATTTCAGGAAATACCGATTACGTCGGTTCGCACTGTGGCAGATCTGATCAATGCCTACCGGGTGGCATTGGATCCGACCTCTGCTCCAAATGCCCAAAGTGATGAAAACCCGGTACCTGTTGCCGGCGCTGCCCGTCGCGCTAACAGGCGGCGCTAGCCTTCAGGATGGGTGGTCAGGCGGAACATCGAGGCGTTGCCATTATCGGCATGTCTTGCCGCTTTCCCGGCGCTAATGACCCCGCAACCTTCTGGCAAAACCTTTGCAACGGTGTCGATTCCATCCGTCATTTCGACGAAACGGAATTGCTGCAGAACGGTGTTGCGGCGCGTGACTTGAAACACCCAGATTATGTCAAGGCGTCTCCAGTACTGGATGACATAGATCGTTTTGACGCCGGGTTTTTCGAATACAGTCCGCGAGAAGCGCGGTTGATGGATCCGCAGCAAAGGCTTTTGCTGGAAATCGCCTGGCACGCTTTTGAGGATGCTGGATATGTGCCGGGCGAGATTGCCCAAAGAGTTGGCGCCTTTGTCGGTTCAGGTGGCGTGGTGTCGTCTTATCTGCTGGCTCAGGCGGCCTTGCATGGCGGCACCACTGGCGGCGTTGAACACCTGGCCAACGATAAGGATTTTCTCAGCACCAAACTGTCCTACAAGCTTGGTTTGACCGGGCCGTCCGTGAATGTGCAAACCGCCTGTTCTACGGCGCTGGTGGCAACTCATATGGCTTGCCAGAGCATTCTCGATGGCGAATGCGAAATGGCGATTGCTGGCGGCTCGGTGGTGCGGGTGCCGCATGTGGCAGGCTATGTTCACCGCGCCGGGGACATCCTGTCGCCGGACGGAAAATGCCGAGCCTATGACGCCAAGGCGGAAGGGACTGTGTTCGGCAGTGGCGCAGGCGTCGTGGTGCTCAAGCACGTGGAAGATGCGCTGGCCGATGGCGATCGTATCTACGCAGTAATTTTGGGCTCTGCCGTCAACAATGACGGGGCGGAAAAGCTCAGCTACACCGCGTCGAGCACCGTTGGGCAGCAACGGGCGATGGATGCTGCCTTTGCCGCCGCGGAAGTGGCGCCCTCGACAATTGGATATGTGGAAGGCCATGGAACGGGTACGGTGGTCGGCGATCCGCTGGAGGTGGAGGCCTTGCGCCGCTGTTTCGCTGCTGATCAGCAGGTCGGCCATGGTAGCTGCTATCTTGGTTCGGTAAAGACCAATATTGGTCACCTGGAACAGGCCGCTGGCATAGCTTCGCTGATTAAAACAACACTGGCGCTGTATCACCGGAAGATCCCTGAATCGCTGAACTTCGACACCCCAAACCCGCGTATGGGTTTGGACGAAACGCCATTCGTGGTGCCCACCGAGACCAAGGATTGGTTGCAACAGGACGGGCCAAGACGTGCAGCGGTGAATTCGCTGGGCCTGGGAGGGACCAACGCATTTGCGGTGCTGCAGCAGGCGCCAGCGGAAACGCTGAATAACACAGCCAATCCACCGTCGGAGCATATTCTGGCCTTAAGCGCACATTCCAAAGCAGCTTTGGCAAATTCGGCGACGAAATGGCAGGCCCATTTGTCTGGATTGGAAAATGACCGGCAGGTTGCCGAAGCCTGCTATTCTGCCGTGACCCGCCGCAAACAATTCAAATATCGCCTGGTCGTTGCTGGAAGCAATACCCAGGACTTGGTCACGGAATTGGCAAAAGCAGGGGAGGCCGTTACTGCCGAACCGGCCAGGTCAAAGCTCGCGTTCCTGTTCCCCGGGCAGGGGGCGCAACGCGCTCAAATGGCGCGTCAGTTCCATGAAACGGAGCCCAGCTTCCGCAACGCATTCGATCATGTGGCGAGCCGGCTTCGAGACAAGTTCCAGCTCGATATTGAGGCGGCGATTTTTTCTCCCGATCAGGCCGACAAGCTCAACCATACCAGCGTTACCCAGCCAGCTTTGTTTGCAGTGGAGTATGCCCTCGCCGCTATGCTTGGGAACTGGGGCGTGCGTCCTGATGCTGTTCTTGGTCATTCGGTCGGTGCCTATGCAGCGTTGGTTGTTGCCGGGATATACCCGCTTGAAGCGGCCACCGATTTGATTGCCCATCGGGCCCGATTAATGGGGGAGCTGCCTGAAGGTGGCAGCATGTGTGCCTTGTTCACCGACAGCGAGACGGCCCAGGAAATTTGCGATCAGATTGACGGCGTCTCCATCGCAACGATGAACAGCCCGCTCAGCACCGTTATTGCCGGTCAACAAGGTGCTCTGAATGCGGCCATCAATCTGGCGGAAAAATCTGATATTCCCGCACGCCGATTACCTGTCTCTCATGCCTTCCATTCCCCGCTCATGAAGCCTGCATTGGAACCGTTTGGTGTCGAAGTTGAGGCGATTGTGGCATCAGAGCCGAACCTGGTTTTTGTTTCTGATATGACGGGTGAAGTGGTGGAGGCCGCTCCCAACAGCGCGTACCTGGTCGAGCACATTCTCCAACCAGTCAATTTTGCCAAGGGTTTGCAGAAATTGCTTGATCTCGGATGCACCGATTTCATTGAAGTTGGGCCCGGCACGGCACTGCGGAGCTTTACAGCAGCTGCCAATGTTGCAGGCGAGCGGCTCTACGGCATGCTTGACGAAGGTGGAAACGACCGGCTTGCCACGGCGCATTCACTGGCGAAATTGTGGGAGCGTGGATATTCTGTCGACCTTCCCAGCTATTATGCCGAAGGTAAGTACGGGCGCACAGACATTCCATTCTACCCGTTTGACCGCCAACGCTATTGGTTGGACGATAAATCTGGCACTGCTGTCCAGCAGGCTCGTAATGTTGCTGGCGATCAGATCAGATTGCCGGGGCCGTCGGGTCAGTCAGCAGCCACGATCAACTTTCAAACGCCCCTTTCTGCAAACAATCGTGGCTGGCTGCCCCATCATAAAGTTTATGATGCCATTACTTTGCCGGTGGCGGCGGCTCTCGTTGGTTTCATGGAAGCAGCTGCACCTGCCCTCCAAGCTGGCGAAACGATCGAAGTCCATGATCTGACCTATCAAGAAGCTTGCCTCATCGGCGGCGGCGGCGGCAGCGACGGCGACGGCCGCGATGACGACGAGTTGGTGGGCGCTGAAATGCGCCTTCTCAACTTTGAAGTTCCATCCGATTTCACGATTGGAACGGCCAAACTTTACGGTCTGCCCACTTCAACTATTGTCGAGGAAAGCAGCGGAACCGAAGACTGGCACACCCACTGCGAAGCGCGTTTGCATCGACAGGTCGCCGAGCCCAGACCAGTCGGCAACCTGCAAATTCTGCAACGACAACATACGAAAGCCATCAAGCCTGGCCTATTTTACTCGGCGTTGAATCAACTTGGGCTCAACTACGGCCCCGGCTTCCGCAATCTGCAACAGATATTTCTTGGTGAGCAGAGCGCTCTTGGCAAGGTGCGCCTCAATCCGGACCTGCCGAAACTCGACTCGCCAATTCATCCGGCACTTCTGGATGCTTGCTTGCATCTTTTTCCGGCGGCGACTGGTGAATATGGTGATTTCGGTGGTGGCGAGAGCAGCAAGCTCGACGACCTGGGTACGACGACCTACCTGCCGATCACAATTGAGAAGTTTGCCCTCTACCGCGACGTTCCGGACGAAGTCTGGTCTCATTGCCGGGCTCGACCTGATGATCAACTAGCTGGTGAACGCTATTGTGTTGACGTCGACATCTATGCCGATGATGGCACGCTGGTGGCGACCCTTGCTGGCCTGACCATCAAACAAATGAGCCGCGAAGAATTTTTGCCAGCGCAGCAGGATCAGGTCCCGCAATGGCTGTATGGGGTCGACTGGGTGGCGGGTGAACCCCTGGATGAAGTGGCCTCAACATCCAGCCCTGGACATTGGCTGGTGGTCGCAACAGATGCCGGTGATGTTGAAAAACTCTTGGTGGCTCTCGACGAGCAGGGCCAAACCTTCGAACTGGCCTCTCCAGGGCAATTGTTGGAACCTGTTGAAGAGGCAGGGTTTCAGCCTTCTACCTCGATCAATCCGTTATTGGGGGTTATCAACGCCACGGCTTTGTCTGCCCGCCCACTGGCCTTGCTAACGCCGGACCAACTCTGCGAAGAAACCCAAGTTCAGTTTGGGCTGTCCCAGGCGCTGTTGCGACTGGTCACGGAAACCCTGTCGGCAGCCGATGTTCAGCCCAAGATCTGGTACCTTACCCAGGGGGCGCAGGCGCCGCTCGATACTCATCTGGGTGGTGAAGCCATTCAGGCCATACTGTGGGGGCATGGGCGAGCCATCGCGCAGGAACATCCCAATGTCTGGGGCGGGCTAATAGATATCGATGACCAGACCAGCGGCGACCAAATTGTGCAGGAGTTGGTGACCGATGGCCCTGAAAACGTGGAAGACCAGATCGCACTGCGTGGCGGAGGCCGCTTTGGGCCGCGCCTGGTGCGGCGCAAGTTTGAAACCCATAATGGGCCAATTCAGCCACCGATAAGTTCCGATTGCAGCTATCTGATAACCGGTGGACTAGGGGCGCTTGGTCTGAAGGTTGCAAACTGGCTGGTTGATGATCATGGCGCGCGACACATTTGGCTGGTGAGCCGCCGCAGCCCAGATGAGCAGGCACAGGCAGAAATCGAAGCATTGGTTCAGGCAGGTGCATCTGTCCACATTGTTTCAGCAGACATTGCCGACACCAGTGATGTGCAACAACTGGTCAGTAAGATCTCCGACCATGGGCCACCGCTTGATGGCCTGTTTCACTGTGCCGGATTGCTGGATGATGGCATCATGATCGAGATGGACTGGGAGCGCTATCATCGGGTTACCAAGGCCAAGGTAGAAGGCAGTTGGGCGCTGCATCTGGCGACGGAACATCTGCAACTTGGCCACTTTGTCCTGTTCTCCTCCATTCTCAGCGTCATTGGATCGATGGGCCAGCTCAACTATGTTTCCGGCAATGCGTTTCTTGACGGTCTGGTCAGCTATCGCAGGCGACTGGGCCTTGCTGCTACTGCGATGAACTGGGGGCCGTGGGAAAATGCCGGCCTGGCGGTTGAATCCGGCGAGCGGGGTGAGGCCATCTGGCGCGCACGTGGCACAAAGTTCATCCCCGTCGACATCGGTCTGCAGGCAATGAATGCTGCACTGGTCAATGGCGAAGAACATTTGGTTGTCACCCATACGGACTGGGGGCGGTTTGTTGGTCAGTTTGCCGTTCCACCGATGCTCTATGATCAATTGACCGCCGGACAGTCAGGCGGTGGACGACAATTGCTGGACGACCTGGCTTCAACCTTGGAGCAGTTGCGAAACGCTGATGCTTCTCAACGCCATGGTATTTTGACCGCCGCGGTTGAACAGATTTGCAGCGTCAATCTGGAATTGGATGAGCGCCCTGACCCTGATTTGTCTTTACGCGAGGTCGGGCTGGATTCATTGATGTCGATCACGGTTATCAATGACATTGAAAATGTTCTTGGTGTCCGCTTGGCGGCGCGTCAACTTCTCAAGGGTCCGTCGATCAACGAGTTGGTTCAAATGATCATGGAGGACCTCCCTGGTGTCGACAGTTCTGATCACGCCAGCGGTGGCGGGGACGACGCGGGTGTATTGTTGGCAAATTCTGAACCACCAAAAACTGCCCGCAGCGGTTCCTGGCTGGTGATCCAGAGGCCGCGCCCCAATGCCCGGATGCGGCTGATCTGTTTCCCGTTTGCCGGGGGTGGCTCCGCAGTGTTTGACAATTGGGGAGACGCATTTGATCCCGATATTGAGATCATCTCCGTCGAAGCGCCGGGACGGCTGGGCCGCATTGATGAAGAGCCGGTGCGGACAATTGAGCAATTTGCCCGTGGCCTTTACCCCGAGCTGCGCGGCAAGCTTGATCGGCCCTATGCCATGTTGGGCCATTGTCTCGGCGGTTTGACGCTCTATGAAATGTTGCGCTTCTTCCAGGCCCTTCGTGACCCGATGCCAGAACATGTTTTTGTGTCTGGTGCCCGCCCGCCGAGTGTCTTGCGTGCACCGGGCAGTTTTGAAGCAGAATTGAACGAACGCCTGACTGCCCATGGAAAGTATCGTGCAGGCAGTCTTGGCTACCAGCAGCCGGACGATGTTTTTGCTGAAATCGTCCGCGCCTTTGGCATTTCGGAAAGCTCCAAGATGTTGGAAGTGGAAGAATTGCGGCAACTCGTTCTGCCAACTGTCCGCGCAGAATTTGAAATGACCAGCCGCTATATCTATCTGCCCGAGCGGCCTTTCAATGTACCAATTACCTGTTTCCGGGGCAGTCGCGACGACTATGTGAAACGCTCCCACGCGGATTTGTGGGAGAAGTTCACCACCAATCGGTTTGAGATGTTTGAGCGCGACACAGGCCATTTTGCCATTGTCGAAGATTTTGATTTTATACGCTCGATCATCGAGGCGCGTCTTTTGCAGTCCGACGCAGCAAGTGCATGAATAACACCCATGATCTATGGCTGCAGTCCTGGCCGGCTCGACTAACCCCATTGGTTGATTTTGTCTGCATAGCAGGTGCCGGGGCAGGGGCCTCACGGTTCAAGCCATGGCAAACCTTGATGCCCGGATTTTGCGCCCTGCACGTTGTGCAGTTGCCCGGCCGCGAAAACCGCATTGACGAACCCCCAAATGATGACATGGCGGTTGTTGTTGAACAGATTGCGGCTTCTTGCATGGAGAAAACCAAAAAACATCGTCCGCTGATTTTATTTGGCCACAGCATGGGAGCAGTATTGGCTTATGAACTGGCTCACAGGCTGCAGCTGAATGGGAATTCGCCAGCCGCGCTTGTCCTTTCCGCTACAACGCCACCCACCGGACAGTCAGACCGACCTGCACCTGATGATGATGATTTAAAGAGACGTTTGCTGGCCTTCGATGCGGGCAATCAGTCGGTTGTCGATAACCCGGATTTGTTTAGTTCTCTTGCACCGGCTTTGAGGGCCGATTTTCAACTGTTGCGGCGCCATAGCATTGCGCCGGAGCGCAAGCTTACTGATGTGTCTACAATGCTGCTGGTCGGCAAGAGCGATCCAGTGGTTCCCGCTGCCTCGGTCGCGCTTTGGAAAAAACACCTTGGCGATGGCGTTTCAGAACACGGTTTCGACGGAGGGCACCAGTTCCCGTTTCAGGAATCGCTCAGACCCGTCACCAGGTTGATGTCAGACCTGGTCAAACAGCGGATCTCCCGATGACGGGCAGTCGCATCGATTTGCACTGGTTTCGCAGTGACCAAATTTCGGGCGATACAGATGCGCATCTCTCACTGTTGGATGAGCAGGAAGTCGCACAGTTTCAAACATTTGAGCGCGATGATGTTGCCGCCAATTTTGCTCTGCGGCGGTGCGTGAGGCGCGCTGTACTTGCGCGGTATTTTCCTGATGCAGGGCCGTCTGAACTGGGATTTGAAACCAACTCCGCCGGGAAACCACGATTGCAAGCCCCGCATCAAAGGCTTTTCTTTAACGCTTCCCACGGACATGCAGGTGGTGTTTTGGCGGTATGCGCGGACTTTCCAATTGGTGTTGATGTAGAGTTCGAAAGAGCGCTTGATCATGCTGCCTTTGCCGAAAAAATTCTCTCAGCCGAAGAGCGACGACACTATCTGGAAACACCTGCGGAGAAACGCCTCGCCGTCCTGCGCACCGCCTGGACGGCCAAAGAGGCGTTAGTAAAGGCATTGGGCATTGGGTTGAACCTCAACCTGTTGCCGCAGATGTCGGTTCAGAGCTGTCGGAGCATGCAAGGCTGGCGAAGCGCACGATTGTCAAACACACTTTCGACTGAAGAACACTGGAAAGTCTGGACCGGGTCTCTCGACAACGCTTTTTCACAACCCGCTATGGTCAGCATTGCCGCGCCACAGGCTTGCGAAGTGGTTGTTCAGGAAGCGGGCCCAGGCTGAAAAGTCTAGCCACGCAGCTTGGCTTCGACAGCCCGAAGGTCAGGGAAGGAGTGGCCTTCTTCGAAACGGTCATAGACTCCCTGCAGAATCCTGTGGCCCTTATCGGTCTCACCGTCTTCTTCCAAGACATCATACAACAGACTTGCCGCATGGAGTTCAGCGGTCAAATGGCCGCGTTGCTGCGCCTGTTCAATAGCGCGCTCATAGCAGGCGCGTGCGCCATCGCGGTCGTTGTTGTGCCGCTTGATGTGTCCTTCGGTGCAGATGGTGTCGATCTCAGCAAACCGCGCATCATTTTCTTCAATCAGTTCCTGCGCTTCGGCGATCTTGGAAGTGGCTGCCGCGAATTCGCCGTTTAAAGCCAATGCATGGGCATAGACGGGCAACAGAACAGGGCGGAAAACCTCAAACTTGAGTTCTTTGAGTAACTCCAGCGCGCTGCCCAATTTCGGTAGTGCTTCCCTGGCTTGATCCCGGTGAATCATGCCCATGGCCAACGAAGCCTGCCCGAGTGCCGCCCAAAGAGGAGTTTCTTCGCTCTCGCTAACAGCAATACACTTTTCAGCAATCTCCTCGCCCAGCGGCGATATCTTGGCGGAGCAGAGGAAACAGGCCAGATGACCCAATGCATACCCGGCGGTGTGCGGATGATTGACCTCTTCAAGATCCCTCAATACCTGTTGAGCCAAACTTGCCGCGGCGTCCAGACGCCCACTTAGCGTTAGCACGCCAATGCGATAGCATTTGCCCGCGATGCTGACATCCTGCCCAAAACGCGACGCCAGTTGCCTGTGTCGGTAGGGATCGTAGTGATTGTCCACCTGGGAGAGCGCATCAAGCGCCGGTTCAATGCGACCCATCATGGTCAGAACCGTACCGCGCAATCTCAGCCCCAGCGCAACGGCCAAATCATCATCGGCGCGACCACTGACTTCACTGATCGACTCGGCAATCTCTAGTGCAACGACATTGCGTCCCGGAACATATTTGCTGGCCCAGCGGCCATAAAGGCCGTCAACCATCATGGAGGCATCGTCATTGTGCTTGGCGATTGCCTCAATTTCTGAATAAGTTTTGACTGTCGACTCAGCCGCATATCCCAAATGCGCAATCTGGGCCTGGCCCGTCAGCAGCAAGATTTGTTTGCGTTGCTCGCGCACTTCTGGCGAGGCGTCCTGCAAATCAAGTAGGGTCAAGGTCTTTTCCAGATGGGCAATTGCTTCTGCGTAGGCGGGACGAGCAAGTGCTTGCTCTGCGGCCATACGACCATAGCGCACGGCTTCGTCATACCACTTGGCTTCTGCGGCGTGATGCGCCAACACCCCAGGCGTGGTGTCTTCTTTTTCCAGCAACACTTTGAAGATCTGCCCGTGTATGTCTTGGCGACGACGGTTCAGCAAACTCTCATAGGCTGCATCACGCACCAGCGCATGTTTAAAAATATGGGCACCTTTGCCGCTGCTTCGAGAAAAGACCAACTCGATTTTTACCAGGCTTTCCAACGACTCGTTGACCGCTTCGGTTGGCAATTCAGATACCTGAGCCAGAGGGCCAGCCTCAAATTCGCGCCCGAAAGCACTGGCAATTTGAGCCACTTCCTTGACTTCCGGCAATTGATCAAGCCGTGCCATAAGCGTGTCATGCAGGCTGACAGGTACACTGAGGTCGCCACTTTCCACCATCACCTTGGACAGCTCCTCGACGAACAGCGGAACCCCGTCAGTGCGTTGCACGATCAGGTCGATAGTCTCCTTTGGCAGTTTGTCACCACCAAGCCGCGCAACGATTTCTTCAACACCACGACGACCCAGTCGGTTCAGCCGCATGCTGGTCGAATAGGAGCGGTTTTGCAGCCCGACCTCGCGCTCCGGACGGCATGTGATCAACAACATGATCCGCTTGCGCTCCAGGCGGTCAACCACGGTGTTGATCAGTTCAAGAGTCGTCGGATCTGTCCAGTGGGCATCTTCCAGCAACATCACCAGTGGCTTTTCCTGAGAAAGGCGCACAATATATTCCACCAAAGTGGCAAAGGTCGCCGCACGCTTGGCGGATGGCGACATGTTTTGCACTTCATCATTATCGCGCCCGGCTATACCCAACAGGTCGGCGATAATGCCTACGGATGTCCTGTCGTTTAGGCCAACTTCTTCCATCAACCGGCGCACCTTGCCCAGTTGCGCCCCGTTAGAATCTTCCTTCTGGATGCCCGTTGCGCCGACCAGGCGGCTGGTGACGGGCCAAAAGGCGGTGTCTTGATGATAGGGTGAGCTATGAAAGGCTGCGAAGTGATAGTCTTCCTCTGCAAGAGCTTCAAACAGCGCTCGCGTGATACGCGATTTTCCGATCCCTGCCTCACCAATCAGCGTGACAACCTGACCTTCACCTTCTTTTGCGGTGCTCCACCTATCCAACAGAAGGGCCAGTTCGTTTTCACGGCCAACCAGCGAGCCGTTGGTCTTGCCCTTTCGCGCGGCAAAACGGTCATATTCAGGATTTGAGGAATTGACGGCAAAGATCTGCTGTTTTTGCGGAATGCCTTTTAAACTATGCGCGCCCAGATCTTCCAACTGAAAGGCGCTGCCCAGCAGTTCCTTGGTGCTGTGGGAAACGATGATTTGATTGATTTCTGCAAAAGTTTGCAGTCGTGCGGCAAAGTTCAGGGTCTCACCAATGGCGGTATTGTCGGTTGAATAATTGCGGCCGATCAGTTCGCCCACAACAACAAGGCCGGTTGCAATGCCGATGCGGCACGACATAGCTTCGCCAAACAATTTGGCCTTGGGTACTGTGTCAACAATCTTCAGTGCAGCCTCAACCGCCCGTTCAGCCGCATCTTCCTGGGCTTTTGGCCAGCCGAAGAAGCAGAGCAAACCATCGC
This sequence comes from Rhizobiaceae bacterium, assembly GCA_039969995.1. Classification (GTDB taxonomy): domain Bacteria; phylum Pseudomonadota; class Alphaproteobacteria; order Rhizobiales; family Rhizobiaceae; genus Pseudahrensia. The sequence continues at coordinate 20,049 of JBDVMU010000034.1, read as the reverse complement.
CGAGATATTGTGCCACATGGCCGTCGAACCGGGTCACATGACCGGATACTGTATCCTGGTAGTCACGCAGTGCGTCGCTCCAGTCTTCGGGGTCCAGTTTGGCAGATAGTTCGGTTGAGCCGACCAGGTCCACAAACATGACTGTCAGGCGGCGGCGCTCGCGGGCTGTGCCCGGGCTAAGGTCGGCGGCTGCGGCAACAGGTGTGGCTGCGCTGGCGGTGACACTGTCATCGATGACAACTGGTGATGCTTCTGGTGCCTTTTGGATCGCTATAGATGTTACGGTTTCCGCAACTTCTTCGGTGCCATCTGCGACAATCTCGGCAATTGCTCTTCGCACCCGAATCTTGTCACCGATTGTAAGGCCCAGATCTTTCAAATCCGCATCTGTCAGGTCTTCAACGAGATCCAGGGTGATGCCATTTTCTTCAAATGCGGCCGCGTGCTGTTCACAGCCAATTGCTGTCAGCCAACCTCTGATATCGTCCATGGTCGGACTTTTGCCCCAAATCGCATCACTCTTGCTAGTGGCAATGTTATCAACAAAACGGGGAGGGCGCCATCCCGTTCGTCCGCTGGAGTCACAATTGATAAGCAGTGGATCGAGAAGATCTTCAGCGGCATTCGAAGCCGATGGAAGCGCGTTGTCTGATTTGGTCGGTCGCGTCATCTGGCGTCCCTCAATGCCTGATAATCAAGAAGCGGGCTGCCATGAACCCGGCCCGTCGCGTTGACGGCTGATTAAAACGACTTCGTGTGCTGAACGTGCAGGATGAACATGACAACGATCAAAGCTGCGGTTGCTGCGATAAACATGGTGAACCCTTTCGGTTGGTTTCTGTGCATTCAACCTAGGAAAAGCGGTGGCCTGGCTCTGTGTTCTGGAACACAAGCGCCCATTTTTAATGAAAAAAGTCTGTATGGGTCGGTGAGAAACGCAGCGCTTGGAAAATTCTGCTTTTGAAACAATGGACTGCATTGGCGTTCTCGCCTATTGTTCTCCTGGAATTATGTTTGGTGCGGGCAAAAAATGGTCGAGGAAACTCTTAATTTACTGGCAGAAATGCCCCTGTTTAAGGGTGTCGGTGCCGATGATCTGGACAGGTTGGGTGTTCGGGCACGGCTTAAAACGCTCGAACCGGGGCAGGTTCTGTTCGACCAAAGCGATAACTCCAAGGATGTTTATTTCTTGCTGACCGGTCGGCTGCTGGCTGTGCATATTACCGTTGATGGCCGCGAAATGATTTTTGGACGCATTGATTATCGCACCTATCAGGGGGAATTGGCTGCGCTGGATGGTGGCGAAAGGTCGCTGTCAATTTATGCCCACCGAAAGGCTGAAGTGTTGATGGTCAATCAGGCTGACTTTCAGGCGATTATCGATCAAATTCCGTTGGTGCGACAAAGGGTCATGCTGGGGCTCGTGGCAACTGTGCGCAGGTTAACCGAGCGGCTTTATGAAGCCACTTTGTTCAGTGCCGAACAACGGGTGCGCTCCTATCTGGTGCGGATGGCGCTGGAGGCCGGGCAAATGCAGCCCGGTGGAGAAATTGTCGATGCTCCCACGCATTCAGAAATTGCCAACTGGATCGGTTCCAATCGCGAGGTGGTCAGCCGCATCATGTCGGGGTTGAAGAAGTCCGGCATCATTCATACCCAGCGCAAGCTCATTCGCCTGAACCAGCCAGACGCCCTGTTGCAGGCTATCTCCGAAGATATGTAGATATCAGGCCCGTTGAGGGCTAGTTGGCAAGTTCTGTGGACGGTTGGCGCAATTCATTACGTTGCGACATAAGATCGATATTGGCTCGGTCCCTCATCAACAATTTTTCGCGTGTGTCGTTTGAAAAGCTGGTGACGATTGCCGTTTTAACTTCCGGCTTGCGACGCAGCAGACCGTGCAGGCGGGGGGCCGAAAAGATCAAACAGGTAGTCGGTTCCAACACCTGGGTTGTTGCAGTGGCCGGCCTTGCATCGAGAAATGTGAGTTCGCCGATATAAGAACCGGCGCGGCTCTCACCAACTTTGTGCCCGTCGACTGAAATTTCAACGCGGCCTTTGATGATGTAAGCGACGTGACCGGCGACTTGGCCCTGATGTGTGAGATGGTCGCCCGGTTGCAAGATCTTGGTCTCTGCGGTGTTGAGGAAAGCGCGGGCCAGGCGGCGGGGCAGAAGCGGCATGTAAAAGTAGAGAAACAATTCTTCATCAGCCGAGAAGCGTTGAAGATGGCTCATCAAAATGTTGCGACAGATGCCGACGATGGAAATGATGATCCAGCTCATCTGGATGATTGCCGAGGACATGTTGAAGGCTGTCAGCAGGCTGATCATGACACAGGACGGTGCCAGAATATTCAGTGTCGAATAGGTGTAGCTATCGCCTTTTAATATGCCCAATTGCAACAGAGCGTAGGAGCCCAGATAAACCCCGGCTCCAAAAATACCGATCGCATGTACCAGTTCCTCGTAAGTCATCGCCATTCTGGCACCCCCTCATTTCCCAATTTCGCCGCGCGGCTGTTGCGCGTTGAGAGGATTAATCGGGACGAAAGAGCAGATATGTGAACTGGATCACAATTTGCTAAATTTTTTTGGGCAGGCTGTGTTTGTTGAGCTCCAAGCGCACTCCATACCGGACCGCATTGGCCGTTGATGTATTCAACGGCTTCAGAACACTTCAGGGATTGGAGGATTTTGCCATGCGAAATCGCACCCTAACGGCGCTTGTATGGAGAACTGGATTTTGGAAGTATGGTGCCCAGGAGAGGCACAACACAACTGTTTCACTAGACACCGCCAGGTGTCACGTAGCCCTATAAATACAAGCAAATAATGGGAAACTTGCTTCACCGTATGTCTTCGTGGTTCTCTAGAGCGCAAACGCAAAGGTGGATGCCGAGGTGGATTATGGGGGCCCATAACAAGTTGACCGCTCTTCAAGTGAAGTCCGCTCCTCCTGGCAAGTATAATGATGGCAACAATCTTTGGTTATACAAACGTAGCGACGGAGGGGGGCAGTGGGTTCTGCGTATAAATATTCACGGGCGCCGTCGCGAAATGGGACTTGGTTCTACTTCGGTTGTTGGATTGCGCGAAGCAAGGGAAGCCGCAAATAAGTGGCGCGAGGTTGCTCGACAAGGGAAGGATCCAATAAAGGAGCGCAAGCGCTTAATGCGTGAAGCATCCAAGGCAGACACAGAACTTGCGACGATAGCTATCTCTGCATTCGAAGCTCGTAAGGCGGAGTTGAAGGACGACGGCAGGGCCGGGCGATGGTTTACTCCTCTCAAGTTGCACGTGTTGCCCAAGTTGGGGAAAATTCCAGTAGAAGAAATTGACCAACTCGACATAAAACAAGCCCTGTCTCCGATTTGGCATTCAAAAGCAGAAACCGCTCGAAAAGCCATGAACCGTTTAGGCATTGTCATTAGGCATGCCGCAGCGATGGGACTTGAGGTGGATCTGATGGCGACGGCTAAAGCGAAAGAACTCCTTGGAAGATCCCGACACAGAACAACGCATATACCAGCCTTGGAATGGCAATATATGCCCGCGTTCTACAAAAGTCTTAATAAGGGCACGCAGACAGAGCTTGCGTTGCGCTTGCTTATCCTCACGGCTGTTCGTTCCGGCTCGTTGAGGAAGGCACGCTGGGAGAACTTTTCTAGTGGTAGGTGGGAAATACCAGCTGGCGACATGAAGGGCAAAGTTGGGGCAACCACCTCTTTTTGCGTGCCCTTATCGAACGAGGCCAATCTCGTTTTAGACCAACTACGTCCATTTGAACGAAATGGCTACTTGTTCCCTGGGCGTGATCGAGGCGTGATGTCTGACATGACAATGACGAAATACCTTAAAGAATGCGGCCACGAATTTCGACCTCATGGTTTCCGAGCGAGTTTTAGAACTTGGTGTGCTGAAGCAACGAATGTATCTCGTGAGGTAGCAGAAGCAGCTCTTGCCCATCAGTCAGGAAGTCGGGTCGAACGGAGTTACAAACGAACCGACTTCTTTGAAAGTCGAATACAATTGATGGAAAGCTGGGGAAAGTATTTGGGCGGCGAAAATGTCTGACCTTCGAAAAACCGAGGAAGCAGGTGTCAGAGATATTAGGTCAGATGCCGAAGAGGTGACTGAGACAATCCTAGAGTTCTGTCCCAGCCTTTGTAAAGTCAGAGGTCGCCAGCAGTCTGAACAGCAAAACGAAACAATAGAACCTGAGGAAGTGGCCAGGGGATTGGCGGATTACATCGTCACAGAAAGATCACGCACCACCAATCCGTGGGGAGCAGTGCCCGGAATTGATGATCTAGCAAAAATCTCGAGAGCGCTTCGTGATATTGATGGGTTGATTAAAAACCTAAGCGACGATGCCAAAAGCGCGCTGGAGACGATATTGCCGCCCATGCAGGCGCAAAATGACGCCAGAGATCCAGTTGTGGCGCTTCAAGACGCATTAGGAATGATACAGCGAGTGGAGACATTCAGCTCATTGATGAACCGAGCGGCAGGGAATATTGACCGACTTCTGTCCAAGGAAGAGAACAAGCAATCGAAGCGGAGTGACTTTGACCACGCCTCAATGGCAGTTTATCGCATTTGCTTGAAGATTTGGAACGAAGAACTTTTGGCTAGGAACGAGAAACTTTCCAACCCACCTTCGGCTAATACGCCAACTAAGTTGAGGAAGTTTGTGGCGGGCCACGACGAAGACGAGCAAGGTCGGTTTTTTGGTGAGGTGTTCAACACGCTTGGCCTAAATCCTAATCTTCAGTCGGCTGCGAAAAATCTCGCAAAAGCAGGCGGATTGGAAAAGACATTCTACAACTATGTAGTTGCGGGGTCGGCCAAGTCTTGATTGTCAAGCTAAAAATTTCGGACGCTATTTGGTCGGTGTGCAAAATAGCGTCATTATACGTCTCGGTCAGAATGCATCACTATTGATCACGCTACTTCAGGAGTGATTGTGATGACTGAAAAGTATTTGACATATAATGAGTTAATGGGACTCTTGGGCCTTTGCAAAAGTTCGGTTTACCGACGTATTGCAGATGGTACGCTCCCGAAGCCGATCAAAATTGGTCACCTACGCCGGTTCAGGAAAAGTGACGTTGACGCAGCTCTCTCTCTGCTTTCGGACAATCGAAATAGAGATTGACTAGCCACAAAGTCGAAATTCCAAACACGGATTGTTAAAATGGTGAACTCAATGAACCCGGGTTCTTTACCCTCACGCACGCCTAAATTCGAGCGCTTGGCACGCCAGCACATGAGCGACGAAGAGCTTCGCAATTGGAAGAACTACAACAACTTTACGCAAGGAGCCGTTGGTAAAAGGGCCATACTCGCAGCAACTCGCGCCATCGAACGCACCACCGTTCCTGAAATCGCATACGGCAAGAAGGAACGCCAGGAGAGGCGCAGGCTGCAGAAGCGATCCAAAAATACTACTGCTAAGCTTGCTCAATCCGTGAAGAGAGCCTTGGACGAAGGTAACCAGGCCAAACTGAGAAGGGCCACCATCAATTTTTTCAGGTCGTTCGACACCCGCTATTTGGCGTATTGCATAGCTTATAAAAGCATGAGCCGAGTTGACAGACCCCACATTGGTGCGCTTGCGCAATTCGCTGCCGATCTCGATCCTTTCAAGTTGGAGATTGAACCTGCGAAATTGATCTACAAGAAGCACGATTGGGCGTGCGCTGGACAAAAGAAGACTGGAAGCCTCAGAACACTCTTGGCTTTTGGCATTCACCACCGCGCACGCCAGCAGCAGGTACTCTTGCTACTCAAAGTGTGCCTTGGCGACTTTGAACGACGCGATCAATTTTGTGTCGTAGCTCGAGGCAGAAATGGCGCGGTACAGCGCGCAATCGAGCTCATGCAACGTGACACAGTCGAATTCGTCGCTGAATGCGACATTAGTAATTTCTTCCCCTCTGTGGGCGAAGGAACTGGGTGCTTCGCACCCGCGCTTGTACTGCAAGAATTACTCCCCATGCTCCCTAGGGCAGTTCTTGAAAGCACAGTGTTAGCATCAGGTGTAATAGCCCATAGGGCGTTGCCTGGGGGCTTGGAAGCCCCATATCGAGAAATCTACGCCAGAACGGGTATACCACAGGGATCCGTTTTGTCGTCCTACCTTGCCGAATTCATCATGAGCGAAATCTTGTCGTGCGCGGAAACGCCACCATTGGGAGACGACATGATAGCATACGTCGACAATATTGGTCTATTTGCTGAGGACGCGGACGATATCAGAAACCGGATACAACTCTTGGTCGCCTCTGCAAAAGGCAGTTCGTTCGGCTCATTCGATTTACGACAGTCACAAACAATCCGGCACAAATCGCAAGGCTTTATCTTTCTCGGATACTACCTGGAATGGAACAATGATACCGAGCAGGTCAAAGTCGAGGTGTCGGACAAAAATAAGCTTAAGCTAAAGAACTCCCTCAACAGTTTGTTGGCCCGCTGCCATCCTTCGTCGAGCGCGAGTAGGGAACTTCTTGCAGAAAACCGTCGAAACGTTCGACAGAGCTATCGCAGCTGGATCGCGAGCTTCAGTCTGGTTCCAGACATCGACTTAGTCGGGAGAACATTGTTCGCAGAGGTTCTTCGCAATCAACACAAGAAAACACGCAGGTACTTCCGGAATATGCTGGTCCAATGACAGCCTAAATTTGCAACAATTGAACCCGGGTTAATCGACAATCAGATTGCTCCCATATTGAGATGGAACATACCTCCCGCCTTCGTTCACTGAGTATCCAAGCACAAATTCAAATGGTATTATTCTGCCTATTGCCTTGGATGCCCAGTGGAGATTGACATGCCCGGTGCCAACAAATTTGCGTATCCCCCGAAACGGACAGCAGGTTTGAAGAAGGAGCGCAAGCTGACCTTCGAAGAAGTCGATAGTATTCGCCGGGAATATCTGTACCGATCAAGGGATAACAACATCCGAGCGTTGGCTGACAAGTACAATGTGAGCACCACCACCATTCACAAGATCCTCCGTGAACGAACCTGGGTTCCTGGATCATGGAGCTTCAGGAAACGCTGTACTGAACCTACCAATAAAAACTTTAGGCGGAACGCGCGCTCCATATTTGGATCCAGACGAAAAAGAGGCCCGGTGTATTGATGCTTGGCCATTCAACTCGCATTTGTAGGTGATCGTGCGTCCGTCCGCTTCAAGAGGCCACTCAGTGAATTTGAAGTAAAAATCCATTGTTAACCCGTAAGGTTCTTTCGAACGCAAATACGTAGACACTTTCGTTGTGTGCCAGAGCCGTCGTGTTTATATGGCCCCCAAGGGTCCATTCCTCAAGCGCTGCACGATAGGCCACAACCGCTTCTTCAAGCCGGGCCGCATCGCCATCACGATCACCATGGCTCGAAAGCGCATTGCCGAGATTGTTCTGGGTTGCTGCCCAGTCGAGTGGAACGCGATCACGGGTCCGCTCCTCAAGTGCGGCACGAAAAGCCGCTACTGCTTCCTCAAGACGAATATACTCCGAGATGATCAACTTGATGTCAGATATGGATAAACCACAATTGATCTTGATGGTTTCAGCAGTGACATTGCCGCCAGCGCCAACACCGCAGCTCGTGTTTATATCTCTTGAAAATGAGAGGGACGAAAACAGCAACGTGCACGCACAAAGCGAAAACGCAATACCGGCAGTCGATTTGAACCGAATTGTCATTCGTTGTCTGCACCAATGGTAATATCGCCAGCCTTGATGTCACCGCCCGCAGCTATGCCGTTTTGCGCATTAACATTGGTCTGAGTAGACCCATTGCCCGACGGAGTATCATCAACAATTTCAATTGGGTTAGGTATCATGCCTAATGGTGTGAAAGACATCCCCCACCAAACAAATGCCGCCAAACCAGTTACCAAACCCCAGCGATACGGCAGGCTAAGTGGCGCCATCCACCAAGGCGAACCGATCCCAGTTCTGTCAGAAGTTGTGTTCCTGAAGGTTCCAGTTTCCAGCAATGGCAACCAGTTGTCTTTCACAAACTTTTTTGAGAAATATCCACTATGGGGCAGTGGATGAAGACGGTCTTTAACAGAAACTGTTCCGAAGCCAAACGTACCAGTTGAACCGTAGCCCCATGTCGTGCTTCTGGCCAAAACAGGCCAAATATCTTTGGTCCCGCATTCATTGATGATGGCTGGGCCTTCATCTGAAGGCGCAATCTGATCTGATACTCTTGACCAATTATAATCGGACCGAACTACCGATCCGCAAAGAACCAAACGCGAAAGCCGGATATCATCAAACCGTTCAAGAATGGTGCAAATGGTGTGGGTGCCGTAGCTATGCGCAATGATCTGAATGTCAGCTTCAGGATTTTTCTTTCTAACCTCCCTAATTTCTTTGTGCACCCGTTCAATTGGCTGTCGTCGCAGAAAATTCAAGGGTAGCCAAAATCTGAAGACGTCGAAATAGCCGTATTTGATTGGAATTGGCGTCACACTAGTGTGTTTCTCAATCAGATCGGACACAAATCCCTGCCAATTGGCTCTAGTACGGATACCATGGATCAGGAGAACTATACTTTTTTGATTTTTCACTATTGCAGCCTTTTGTCACTTTGATGATTTCATTGTTCAGTTCGTCAACTCCTCAATGGCTGCTACCAGTCTGTCCAATTGTTCCGTGAAATATTGATCGTAGAGGTCACCGTGCAACAAGCGAGATCCGTCTTGCGCTTGCATAATTGAATTCTTGGCCTCGATAAGTATTTCCGAACTGCTTAATCGCTCTCCAAGTTTCCAAAGCGCGTTCCCGAGATTGTTCTGGGTTATTGACCGTTTAAGTGGAACGCGTTCACGGGTCTGTTCTTCAAGCGCTGCACGATAGGCCATGACGGCTTCTTTAAGCCAGGCCGCGTCGCCATTTTGCTCCTCAAAAGTCACGAACGCATTGCCGAGATTGTACTGGGTATCCGCCCATTTGAGTGGAACGCGTTCACGGATCCGTTCCTCAAGTGCGGCACGATAGGCCACGACCGCCTCTTCTAGTCGGGCCGTATCGCCATCACGCGCACCAAGTATCCAAAGCGCATTGCCAAGGTTGTTCTGGGTTTTCGCCCAGTCGAGTGGAACGCGATCACGGGTCTGTTCCTCAAGTGCGGCACGATAGGCCGCGACCGCCTCTTCTAGTCGGGCCGTGTCGCCATCACGCTCACCAAGGTTCCAAAGCGCATAGCTGAGATTGTTCTGGGTTGTCGCCCAGTCGAGTGGAACGCGATCACGGGTCCTCTCCTCAAGCGCTGCACGAAAGGCCACAACCGCTTCCTCAAGCCGGGTTGTATCGCCATCACGTTGCCCAAGGCTCGAAAGCGCAGTGCCGAGATTGTTCTGGGTTCTCGCCCAGTCGAGTGGAACGCGATCACGGGTCTGTTCCTCAAGTGCGGCACGATAGGCCACGACCGCCTCTTCTAGTCGGGCCGTATCGTCATCATGCTCCCCAAGGCTCGAAAGCACATTTCCGAGATTGTCCAGAGTTACCGCCCAATCGAGTGGAACGCGATCACGGGTCCGCTCCTCAAGCGCCGCACGAATGGCCACGGCCGCCTCTTCTAGCCGGGCCTTGTCGCCATCACGCTCCCCAAGGCGAAGTAGCGCAGCGCCGAGATTGTTCTGAGTTCCCGCCCAATCGAGTGGAAAACGTTTGCGGGTCTGTTCCTCAAGCGCTGCACGATAGGCTACGGCCGCCTCTTCTAGCCGGGCCGTATCGCCATAACGCTCAGCAAGGCTCGAAAGCGCAGTGCCGAGACTGATCTGGGTTCTCGCCCAGTCGAGTGGAACGCGATCACGGGTCTGTTCCTCAAGTGCGGCACGATAGGCCACGACCGCCTCTTCTAGTCGGGCCGTATCGCCATTACCCTCACCAAGTTTCCAAAGCGCATTGCCAAGGTTGTTCTGGGTTCTCGCCCAGCTGAGGGGAGCGCGTTTACGGGTCCGTTCCTCAAGCGCCGAACGAAAGGCCACGACCGCCTCTTCTAGCCGGGCCGTATCGCCATAACGCTCCCCAAGGCTTAAAAGAGTTAAGCCGAGATTATTTTGGATTAACGCCCATTCGAGTGGAACGCGATCACGGGTCCGTTCCTCAAGCGCGGTACGATAGGCCACGACCGCTTCTTCAAACAGAAAGGAACCGCCTCCGAGCGCCCCACGTTTCGAAAGCGCATTTCCGAGATTGATCTGAGAGTTTGCCCATTCCTGGGGAGAGTTGATACGATCTCGACCTGATAGCACCTCACGATAAACGTCAATTGCATTTCGCAAAGAGTGATTGACGCCCTTCTCATGACCATGTGTTTCAAGAGCACCAGCCTGTTTCTCAAGATAGAAGAGCCTTTGTTCTTGATATCCCGATGGAACTGTCTCCACAGCTTCAGCAAAATACGCGGCAGCCTCCAGGTAAGCGAGTTGTCCCAGGCTTAGGTTCCCGTTGCGAGCGATGATCTCAGCTGCGCTTAGATCTCCTTCGTCCAACTTCTCTCGAAGATTTTTGTTCCAAGCGCGTTGTGCTTTGAATGCAGCAGATATAGCAGCCTGAGCGGCAACATAATCTCCGTCGTCGGTCGCCCTGTCGGCTTCCTCAAGCAGCTTTTTGACCTTCGGGCTTTTGGAGCGGATTACAGTGGCGCGTTGATCTAGCAAGTGTCTATGTTGCGCTGCAAGCTCAGAAAACTTGTCAATTAATTTATCGTCAGGAACGTCTTCTTGTTGGAGGATGCGAAAATACGTGAGTACGGCCATTTGACGTACTTGCAAACGCTTCGACAGAGCCACTAGCCTTTCTTCAGCTTGACCGAGCTTCTGATTAGCTGCGCTGGCATCGTTGACAAGCTCTCTTGCCACAAGGCCGCCAAACTCGGAGATGATCAATTTGATTTCAGCTTCGGACAAACCACAATTGTTCGTGATATTATTAGCAGTGAGGTTTCCGCCAGCACCGACACCACAATGCGCGTTTACGTCTCGTGAAGATGAAGGGAAGGAAAACAGCAACGTCAACGTACATATCGCAAGTAGGGAAAGAGCGAAAGAATGTCGAAAATACACCCTTACTGCAGCCATCATAATAAATCCCCTCAATGACAATATGTTGTATCATCGCAGTCCGGGTCAACTGCCATTTCTGAACTCAATGATCGGCAAAGCTGGGGTGAGCCTCATATAGGCACGTTGCATTGAACTTGCGTCAATACTAAAAATTCTCTTTGGAGCTTGGTCTTGTGAGACGTGACGGTACCATCAGTTTTGTGTCTCATAAACATTGTTATGGCAAAAAGAGACAAGTGTGTTATAATGTTTAGAGTTAATTGAGACATGTGCTATGCTTGTTGGATACGCTAGAACCTCCACGTTTGATCAAACGGCAGGGATCGAAGCCCAAATACGTGAATTGGTGAAGATCGGTACCGAAAGAGTTTTTTCTGAGCAGGTGTCGTCCGTTTCCAGTCGGCCGGAGCTGGATGCGGCACTTGATTTCGTTCGGGAGGGAGACGCTCTTGTCGTGACGAAACTCGATAGACTAGCCCGCTCCACTGTTCACCTTCTTTCCATTGTCGAGGAACTGGAAAATAAGGGAATTAGCCTTCGGGTTTTGGATTTTGGTGGAACTGAAGTGGACACCCATTCGCCAACTGGAAAGCTAACACTAACTATGTTTGCGGCAATGGCTCAGTTTGAACGTGAAATGATGCTCGAGCGTCAGCGTGAAGGAATTGCCAGAGCAAAGCTGCAGGGAAAGTATAAAGGTCGCAAACCAACAGCGATGGCAAAAAAGTCAGAAGTTCTTGAGATGAGAACTAAAGGCATTGGGGCGACGCAGATAGCGGCTGAACTGGGGATTAGTCGAGCATCAGTCTATCGCATCATTTCAATGGGAAACTGAAACTGAGTTTCATTGTTAGTCGCAAAACGAACTTAAAATTTGGGAATTGGAGTATCCCTGTTCGCATTATTGCACCTTAAATGAACCCAAACGAACTTTATTCGAGGACTTCAGATGCTGTTTGGTAAGAAACAACGTCAAGACAAGACGGAATGCAGCGCGCCATATTTGAACTTCGTGACTAAGAAGGTTGCTGGGGGACTGTCGCACCAGCGCGACCTGATTATCAGCTCGGCACAAAAGCTATTTCCTCGTGGTGCTTTCGAAGCAACGGTAAAAAGAGACCTGATAGTTTATGGACACGCCACTTCGCAGGTGGTTGCGGTTGGTCTGGCAGCGATCATCAAAAAGGCTCGCAGGAGGGAGCTGGCAGACATCGAATATGGAGATTGCGCTTTGGCGGCTTCATTTTTGATGCGGTTGCCACTTCGTGGTCATGATGAGGCAATTGATGAGGTCATTCGAGATTGGATTGAAGCGTTTGAAACCGACCTACGTTACCTAATCTTTGCGGAAGAACTTTCAGTTTCAGACTTAATCGAAGTCGGCAATGATCGGTTTGTGCACTATGAGACGAATTCAGATACCAAATTGCCGGTTGCCTATTTCCATCTGTTGTCAAGGGTTATTACTCTCAGAGAACAAGGGGAGCCTGAACCCTACAGGTTACTAAATGCATCATTGGCATCCAGTCCTATTTTGCTGGCGTCACTTGAAGATAGCTGGATCGACTTGTCCAGCCTTATTCAGCATTGGATGGATACTGTAGTCACTGTCCAAATGGAAGCAGAAGAGCATGGGCAAGAGGTTTGGAATTGGTATTGATTACGGTCTGCTGGCGCATTTGGATCAGCTGGGGTTGCGAGGCCACCATTGCCGCGAAAGAGGCGATTAACGGCGCCAACAATTTAGCTACAAAATGAATGTGATTAGTTTCCGACCAGACGTTTTGTTTGCTACCCAAATCAATCGGCCAGAAATCGGTGTCGAAAACACGCCAGCTTACACTTGAGCGCCTGTGGTTGTTTTGGTTGTGCCAATTCAAAGAAGTTAGCTACTCATTGACCTTTATCTTCGTCGCGTTCCTGCACGACCAAAGAGCTTAAGTTGCGTTCAATAACAACCGACTTACCGCGAAATGATTTCGAAAAGCCGACTTCTAAAGTAGGTGTTTACCTCCTCCACTGGGCCAACAATGTCCATTGCAAAATGTTCGTCAAGCTCATCGCCGGTCAGTCCGATTGGTGCTGGAATTGAGCGAATTCCATAATAAAAGATCACATGCGACCGACTGTCGTCCGCTGGGTACCCACGCTGCACGCAATGATCCTTCAAAAGGATTTTGGTTGCCAAAGCTTCACGGTTCATCGAGCGTCTTTTGCCCGCATCAAACGAACCGTTTCCTCGCTTGATTTCATAAGAGGAAACTATTCCGGTTTCATTGTCGAATACCACAGCGTCAATTTGCAAAGTGCCGTCACCTGCTCCATCTCCCACGTATGGCAAATGAGTGTCTGCCAGTGCCTCCACATCTCCCTCTGCAGCAGCTACCATGGTGTTGGCCAGTGTCTGCACCCCAAACTGATTGACATTCCAAACTTCGTAACGCTCGTTTTCAGAGATACAATTCAATATTGCTTTTTCAATAATCGAGCCGTGCCTTTTGTAAGCTGAGCTTATGACGCTTACGACGCGCGAGAAGAGTTCTCCTGCTATTGGATCAGGCCTGAAATCCTTTTTCATAAGAAGATCTATCGTCGCATCAACTTGCGGCTTCATATTCGTGAGTAAGGCCATTCGATCAGTTTTCCCTTTAATTGACTGGACTTAAATCTACGCAACACGTCTAGATTATCAATGTTGCACAGTGTGGGAATAAGATCCAAAAATTGAGGATATCAAAGATCAGATAAATTTTTTTTTGTTTATCCACTGGCTGGATATTTTTCTTGGCCAGGTGATCATTTGGAGTTATCGAATATATAGCCCTAGTGGTTTTTAGGATTGCTGTGTGAGCAAATTGGTTGAGGAAAATGGCTCTGACTAACAACGAAGTCGCGCTTATCAAGCGGATGCTACAGGATGGAATGCAAAATGCAGCCATTCAGTTTTACTTCAATCGTCCAGATAGAATGGTCAACAACGGACGAATAAGCGAAATTAAAGCTGGAAACAGAGGCGAAGATATTTCCGCAGCTAGCCGATTTGAGGTTGCTGAGTTTATTGACACCCACCCTCTGACATCCGCCGAAAAACAGGAGCAAGGAGAAGCAGAACTACCTCGTGACGAAGAAGCCGCAACTCAATTCACCATTTTGGACGACGAAACCGTCGATTTTATTGCTGACCCCCCTGAATACCTAAACTCCGAGGCGCAGGACCAGACAGAGTTACACAGTGAGCTTGCGCATAAAGTTCACGTTCTTCTAGAGCTTGGGGAAAATGCTCTAGGTACAATTCATGACCCAGTTAGGCGTTTCTCGGAAGCAATCAGAGTGGATCCTAACTCTGCCTCAATCACCCAAATTTGGACGCGTGGCAACAGTCTAAGGGCGGCTCTGAGTGCTCACGACAAATCGGAAGAGCTTGACGAATATGCATTGGGCAGACTGGAACCAATGTGTGCGGAGAGCCTTCGGGATTTGGTGGAAACCTACAATGTATTCATCATTGGCGATCCTAAAGGAATGCAATTGGACCGTGAACGGCTCGGTCCATTGGAGTTTGAAAAACAAAAAAAATCACTAGACGAGATCGGTGGCGTCCTGGCCGCGACCAAGGATTTTTCGACAGAAGGCGCCTACGAACAGATTGAGAGGCAGCTGGCGAATGCGCTGGAAAGCGAGCATGAAGTAAATGGCGAGCAAGCCGTAAAGGTAGCGTCAAATACGTCAACCAATTTGTTCTTTACACTAATTAGGCGCGGCATTTATCTCATAAAAGAAACGCTGCAGACCGACTTCTCTGACTTTCTATCCAAATTCAGGAAGGCTGGATACTACGTGGTTGGTGCGCACGCCGTTGCTGCTTGGCCACCAGCAATGACCTTTCTCGCAAATAATTTGCCCGACATTCACAAATTTCTCAAAAACTACACAGTCAACGACAGCGTGCTATTTTACTTAGAGGTCATTGCCAAGTTTTTCGGGTAGGGTGGTTGTCATTTCCTCAAAAAGAACATACAGAGAACATTGTAGAATTATGGGCATCAGCGGTTGTGCTCAAAAATGACTATTGTACTGTCGGAACGAGGAGGAACAGATGGTTCATACGGCCAAAGCAACAAAGCAAAATACTTCGCACGCTGTAATGTCTCAGAGATCTGAAGCGTCCGATAGCCTTGATAATTTCCCTACACCTCCTTGGGCAACCAGGGCTCTTTTGGAGCATGTAATAGAGCAAGGCGGCTATACGGATATCTTGACCTGCCTGGAACCTGCCTGTGGCGCTGGCCATATGTCCAAGGTGTTGAGCGAATATTTTTCTGACGTAACTTCAGCGGATGCCTATGACTATGGTTATGGGCATGTGACCGATTTCCTGACCACCGACATATCCGAAGGGTCATTTGATTGGGTGATTACCAATCCACCTTTCAGGCTTGCTGAAGAGTTCATTTTACGAGGTCTGCCAATCGCTCGAAGAGGGGTAGCGGTTCTGGTTCGCACGGTTTTTCTGGAAAGTGTTGGTCGATACGAACGAATTTTCTCGAAAACTCCCCCTACTTCGGTTGCGCAGTTTGTCGAAAGAGTTCCCATGGTTAAGGGACGGCTGGACCCTAAGGCTTCCACCGCAACTGGCTACGCCTGGCTTGTTTGGGAAAAGGGAAACTCGGGCGCCCCGCAGATGCGCTGGATACCACCATGCAGGAAGCAGTTAGAGAGAAACGGCGATTATCTTGAGATTGTGTCTTCTCGCACCGATAGAGATGAACCGCAGAAAGTGGCCGTTTCCTCAAACTTGCTTCTATAAACAAGCGTCATGAGACTAGCGGTCGGCGGTAGGTCGTTCGCGGAACCAACAAATGCAATATTTTCTCGTCCCTGGACTTCGGCAGCGTAGGTTGGGTGCTGAGTGCAGCCAAGCGAAGCACAGCCTTGTCGGCTATCCCATTGGCAAGTGGAGAAGCAGTTCAGTTCAACGCCAGAAGTAGGCCAGGGCTCGTCAGCAAAGGTCATATAACACCAACAAAGTGGATAGTACTCGCATACGCGTCGCATTGTGTAGAGAGAATTCTGGTACCTAAATCTGTTATCTTTTTCCACGTCGTGACGATATTTTTTCGATATTAATCATTAGGTTAAAAGATTAAGAAGCGAATTCCTCTATCGCTACCGTTCCAATAAATTTCATAGCGCCCAGGCTGAAAATTTTTGAGAGGTCTTCAGTGGCTATTTTGCAAAAAACCCAGGTTTGATGACAATCGAACAGTAGTCGAGTTTAGCCGATTGGGAAAAATAAGTTCCCAAAGCAAAACTGGAAAGGTGGATAGAGGAGTGGGTGCATCAATTCAAGTCAACGCTAAATCATTATAATTATTGATGATAATGACTTGGTATGGTGCCCAGGAGAGGACTCGAACCTCCACTTCCATACAGAAACTAGCACCTGAAGCTAGCGCGTCTACCAGTTCCGCCACCTGGGCAACGAGACGCGGTTTAGGCACATGTTACCTGCCTGTCAATTGCAAATTGACATTCATTTCAAACGAATTCGCTGAACCTGGGATTAGGCCCACATATCTGGGCGAATATTGGTTCAAAGTCTTTCGCCCGAAGCCAAATGAGGCTAGTTAACGGTGCAATCTATCTCACCTTGCCCAGCCCGGAGCCAATTCATGTCGAATGCCAATCTCAAACTCGTTACCGTGTTTGGCGGATCAGGCTTTATCGGACGCCACGTCGTACGCGAACTGGCCGCCCGAGGATATCGTGTTCGCGTCGCCTGTCGCCGGCCGGATCTGGCCGGCCATCTGCAGCCCTTGGGCAATGTTGGCCAAATTCACTGCATGCAGGCCAATCTGCGCTATCGCTGGTCAATCGACCGAGCTGTAGAAGGTGCCGACATCGTTGTTAATCTTGTTGGCATATTGGCAGAAAGTGGAAAACAGTCATTTGACAGTTTGCAAGCGCGTGGGGCCGGTTGGGTAGCTGAGGCCGCCGCGGCATCCGGTGCAAAAATGATTCAAATGTCGGCGCTGGGAGCTGACGCAGATTCTGAGGCCGATTACGCGCGTACCAAAGCCGAAGGTGAGGCGCTGGTTCGTGCTGCCTGTCCCGATGCCATTATCCTGCGCCCGTCCATCGTGTTTGGTCCAGAGGATGAGTTCTTCAATCGCTTTGCAGCAATGGCGCAATTGTCTCCGGTGCTGCCGTTGATTGGTGGAGGGGAAACCAGGTTCCAACCGGTTTATGTTGGCGATGTTGCCGCCGCTGTGGCGATGGCCGTCGACGGCAAGGTCGATGCCGGCACGGTATGGGAACTGGGTGGATTGGAAACCCTGACTTTCAAACAATGCATGGAACGCATGCTGGAGGTAATTAGTCGCAATCGTTTGATGGTTTCACTGCCATATGCGGTGGCGGGCATGATCGGCCAGTTTGCCCAATATCTGCCGAATGCGCCAATCACACCTGACCAGGTTGAAATGATGAAAACCGATAATGTGGTTTCACAAGCGGCCGTCGATGCGGGGCATACTCTGGCAGACATGGGAATTGTTGCAGCGCCGCTCATGTCGATATTACCACAATATCTGATCCGCTTTCGCAAGCATGGTCAGTTTGAAGCTAATCGCGGTCTGTGATTAATTTATAGGCAGAAACCGTAGTATCCTTGCAACAGGTGGGGCAAATTGCCTTGCATGATAGCAAGAAAGTGATGGTAACACTGCCTCGCCGCAATTGCATGGAAAGCTTTTGCTGGTAAACCACTGATGAGTGTAAAGTCGGACGTCGAATCGTCTGAACCAATTGTGTTAACCGGGTTGCCGTCACTATGCGCCAATTACTAGCAGTTATTCTCGCCTCTACGTTTTTGACGACCGCACCAGTTGTGGTGAATAGCGGACCTGCGGAAGCTCAGTCTCTGTTTGAGGTTTTGTTCCCCCGCGCTGCTGAACGTCGACGCAAGCGCAAGGAACTGGAAATCAAGAAAGAGCGTCAGAAACGAGCCCGGGCCCGGATTCGTGCGGGTGGTGGAGCCAAAATCAAGGCACCAACCTTCAAAAAATACGCTCCAACCAAACTGACCACTATTAAGCTTACTAAGCTGGCTCCGGTGTTTACTGCATATGAAGAAAAGCTGCTGCTGGAAAAGAACCAACCAGCAGATGACGCGGTAGAAACAACTGCTGCGATTGCCCCCGCCACAGATGCTAATCCGGCCGTTGACGGAACTGTTGCTTCGCAGGCTGATAGCGGCCAGGTCGCGGCTACTGCTCCCATTGTTGAAGGTGGTACGCAGCCGGAAGTTGCTGAAACCGAACTTCCCTTATCTGCTGAATCCGGTTTGGCAGTCGTTGCCGAAGCCGGGGCCGAAGCAGAAGGTGTTGTTCAGCCTACCTTGGCTTCCCAAACGGTTGCGGTTGAAGATGCCGGCCCCGAACCCGTCCGCCTGAGCTCCGGCTACGAACAATTGTCATCGATTAACTTGCGGGCCAGAAAATCTTTGGGCCAGGCGGTGATCGCGCATTATTCGCAGAACCCTTCCTTCATCTGGATCGACGAAAAGGGCGAGATCAACGACAAAGCGCGCAGCGCATTGCGCGTGCTGGCAGATGCCAATTCTTACGGATTGCGCATGGAAGACTATGCGCTGCCAGTAATGGTGATTGGCGATGATGCTACCGAAGCGGAGCTACTGCAGGCATCGATGGAGTTCGAGTTTGCCATGAGCGCTGCTGCATTGCGCTATTTGTCTGATGCTCGCAATGGTGTTGTCGATCCGAACCGGATCAGCGGTTATCACGATTTCAAAGATCTGGCGGCGAACTACGAAGATTTGTTGCAGTCAGTCAGCACCGAAAACGATGTCGCGGAATACATGTTGGGACAGCATCCGCAAGACGATGTGTTCGATGCGCTGCGCAAAGAACTGGCACAATTGCGCGAAACGGCTGTCGGGTATGAATCGATCGAGATTAAGAGCAAGACATTCATCCGTCCTGGTCAGACCAATGATCAGCTGGAGAACATTGTTGAAAGCGTGCGTCGCAAGGCTTCCGACCAGCTTTTGGCCGATCATTTTGATGCATTTGCCGTGGATCACAGCGAAGGCGTTTACTCTGATACCGTTGTCGCGATGATCAAGGACTTTCAGGAAGAAGAAGGCCTGAAAAGAGATGGCATTATCGGTCGCAACACAATTGCCAAAATGAAGTCGGCTGACCCTAATGTGCGCCTCAACAAAGTGCTCTATGCAATGGAACGGCTGCGTTGGCATCCTGACCAGTTGGGCAGCACACATGTATTTATCAACCAGCCGGCCTATCGTGCCAGCTATATGGTGGGTGGACAGCCAGAACTCTCGATGCGTGCGATTGTCGGTAAACGGTCCAACCAAACCAATTTCTTCCACGATACCATCGAATACGTAGAATATAATCCATATTGGGGCGTGCCGCAGTCTATCCTGGTCAACGAAATGTTGCCCAAGCTGGTCAACAATCCGTCCTATCTGGATAATCTGGGATATGAGGTCACCAACCAGTCTGGCCGTCGCATCTCTTCCAGCAGCGTGGATTGGTGGAATGTCGGGCGCGTGTTCCCGTATAATGTTCGCCAGCCCCCTGGCCGCAAGAATGCCCTAGGTGAGCTGAAAATCATGTTCCCTAACAAGCATTCCATCTACATGCATGACACGCCATCCAGAGGCCTGTTCAGACGCAACGAACGTGCTTTAAGCCACGGGTGCGTGCGCTTGGCAGACCCGCGCGGCATGGCCGCTGCCGTGCTTGGTTCAGATGTCAATCACGTGGCCTCAAAACTGGCCGGTGGGCGCAACAAGACGCAGCAACTCGACAAGAAGATTCCCGTCTATGTTGCTTACTTTACAGCCTGGCCGGATGAGAATGGCGATGTGAAGTTTTACAACGACATGTATGGTCGTGATGCTGCCTT
>JBDVMU010000033.1:0-148977 GCA_039969995.1 Rhizobiaceae bacterium | reverse complement strand
ATGAACATTTTGATTTCCTCCGTGTTGATGTTTTCAACTTATGTTGCGCTTACCGGAACCGCTGTGTGAAATCGCACATGGTGTAAAAGCAGACATTCAAAATGCCGAGTCGAATTTAGGGCGAATGGCCGGGAAGCGGACAAAGCAGCTGTTCGCCGACAGGTTAGGCCGCCGCAGGAAACTTCGATTTTGTCGAAGACACAAAACGGAATTCTGTTAGGTTTGGACAGAATAAAACAGGTGCAGCAATTTTTTTTTGAGGGATATGAATGAATTCATCTACGGAAAACCGCCCTGTCGCAATTGTAACTGGTGCGAGCGGAGGGCTTGGCTCGGCGACGGCCCGGGCGCTGCAAATTGAAGGTTATCGTCTTGTTTTGATGTCTCGCAGTGGTTGCAAAGATATTGCTGCCGAAACAGGGGGAATAGGCATCGCCGGATCGGTCTTGAGTGACGCGGATATCGACCGAACAGTTCAGACGGCACTGGATGCATTTGGCCGCGTTGATGCCGCCGTTTTCGGTGCCGGGCGACATAGCGAAGTCATGAAGGGCCATAACGTTCCCACCCCGCCGCCTGCAACGCGCGACAGTTTCAGTTATGACCCTGATTACCAACGCGAAATATTCGATATACCTTGGCCAGCTTGGCATGATGATTATGAGATGATGGTTGTTGCACCAATGCGATTAGCCAAAGCTGTGTTGCCGCATCTCGGGGTCAACGGGTGTGGATCGTTTGTCGCGATTTCCGGCATAGAGGCCGGTCAACCCAGACTGCCCTTTACCCTCGGCCCGACGCGCCTTGCGCTGCACGGTTTTGTCAAGCTACTGGCCGATAGATATGGGCCGGAAGGTATCCGATTTAATGCCGTTGCTCCGGGTATGATGGAGAGTGCAAAAACTGAATTTCATCCTGAATGGGCAGGAACCGTTCCGCTCGGACGTGTTGGCCGCAATGAGGAGGTCGGTCGGACAATAGCGTTTCTGATTTCGGAAGCATCCAGTTACATAACCGGCCAATGCCTAACGGTAGACGGGGGCGTAAACAGGCCACTAGGTATATAGAAGACGACAGAGGTTTTCGATATTTCGGATTAGTTCGACGGTCAGTCTGGGCTCTTAGCAGAACTTGCGGCAATTGCAGCGCGCCTAGTTCCGCAATGCGGACAAAGCGCCTTGGAATGCCAGGAACCGATGGTTATGCTGCGACAGTGCCCTGGCGTTGATTTGTGCGACTGACGGCCCTTCTTCAATTTGACACAGTTCCCCGCGGAATTAGCCAGTTGTGCGACGAACGACATGCCCAGCAGTGCAACTGTGTCCACTTCGCTGTCATGAACTAAGTCTTGGATAAAGCGCACAAACATGCCAGCATTGTTATCAGGCAAAGTTGAGGGTCGCGTCATGACAACAATTAACCACACATTGTCCTATCTGGTTGTGCTGCTGTTTGCATCGGCAGTCGCCGGTTGTACTCCGGACTATTCAAAGTCAGGCAGCGAAGGCACACCGCCGAAGGAAGCTGACCTGGATCGGGGAGTGACCTACGACGAAACACGTTTGCCACCAAAGGTTGGACAATGCGGTAAAACCTATTCAGGCCGCGCCACTGTTAATCAAAACGTGTTCACGTGCGGCAATGGGAATTTTGACTTTTCCGAGTTCTACAATCGTTCACTGGCTTCGGCCAATTTCCAAATCCAGAACATTCAATGTCCTGATTCATGTGGGCCCCGCCATGATTGGGTAGCCACACGCATATGGGCCTGCTTCGATCTTGTGAAACCGTTCCGCCAGTTCGCGTTCGTGGAAGTCAATGCGATTTGCCCCAAGGCAGCTGATGCAAAACCCAAGGGACTTCCAATACCCACGGCGCTACAGTTGAACACCGCACCGACACTCCAAAACTACCCGGCAACTGGGCCGGCAATCATTGCAGAGACAATTGGCGATGAAGTTCCGGTAAATTGCCCGGGAGTAGATACAAGCAATTTTGAATATTCCAAAACCGTGAAGGACTGCAACAAGGTCGATTACACGCCCCTGGTGTCAACAGCAGAAGGTTTAGCGCGTACGCATCACCAGAGCCTGTCCTGCAAACCTGGGTGCCTGAAGTCGCCGTTCAAAAAATTGCATACCAAATGGCAGTGCGAAGTGCAGCCCACTGCTGCCAAAGAAAACATCGCGCGCATTGAGGTTGATTACGAGACGGCCTGTCGGAGAGGTGGTGGCTAATCACCTCGCTCACGCGCCTCGTTTGCCCGAAAATCACTTGCCATTGCCGTTTCAACAATCACGCTGGCGACGATGATTTATCTTTGTCGGGTTTCTGATGAATTTAAGCACGCCGCCGAAAGGAATGGCAACTCACCAAAACACGAGACGCTCGAAAGCCAAATTCAAAATATTCGGCATGTCGTTTTATCCACTTTTTGGGAGAATGCCGATGGGGCCAAGGTCTGCACCCAACCACTTGTGCTGGAGACAATAAACCGCAGCATTCTGTTAGCAACGCACCCAAAACTGTAACCAAGCGCTCGCTGTGGACCTTGATGCAAGTTTGTGACTGAACCGCTCTAATGTCGGGAGTGCGGACATTGCGGTCATGCATTGCGTTTGCCAACATAACAATCGCTACATGGTTTCGTCGAACAATTCTTTCTGGGCAACCGGTATTTAAGTTTTACCTACTCGTGGAAATCTAAACGAGGTATACGACCATAGGTAATCGGCGCGGAGAGTGAAATTTGGAACGCAGGCTTGCTGCCATATTGGCTGCCGACGTTGTCGGATACTCCCGACTTATGGGGGCAGACCAGAACAAAACGCTAGAGGCCTTGCGGCAGTTGCGTGGTGAGCTTTTTGACCCGGTCGTGGCGGACCATCGCGGGAACATAGTCAAACGGATGGGAGATGGCTGGATTGTGGAGTTTCCATCAATCTCCGATGCAGCGGCCTGTGCGATAGTAATTCAGGACGGTTTGTCAGGCCACGATACGATCCAACTACGGATCGGAATTCATATCGGGGAAGTGGTCTTTGAAGCAGATGACATTTTTGGTGATGGCGTAAACATAGCTGCTCGTCTGGAAGCAATTGCAGAGCCCGGTCAAGTTCTTGTCTCAGACACAGCACTTAGCAGTTTAGACAAAAAAGCTGCCGCGCATTTTTCTAGTGGCGAAACGCTTAAATTGAAAAACATCGATCGTCCGGTAGCAATCTGGCACTGGCCCGCGACGAGTGATGCACATGTGCCTGCAGGACAAAATCCACTGTCCATTCCTGATAAGCCATCAATCGCAGTGCTTCCATTTAACAACATGTCTGGTGATGAGGAACAGGAGTATTTCGCAGATGGCGTGGTTGAAGAAGTCATCATGGCATTGGCGAAGCTATCCTGGTTGTTCGTAACCGCACGGAATTCAAGCTTTATCTACAAAGGCCAGGCCGTTGATATAAAACAAGTCGGTCGCGACCTAGGCGTTCGCTATGTGCTCGAAGGCAGCATTCGTAAGGCAGGTAACAGGATACGTGTCACTGGGCAGCTGATCGATACTACGACCGGTACCCAACTATGGGCCAATCGTTACGATGGAAGTGTTGAGGATATATTCGAACTTCAAGACCAGATCACGTCGAACGTGGTTGGTGCAATTGCACCCAAACTGGAATCTGCCGAGATCGAACGGACAAAACATAAATCGACAACCAGCTTGGATGCATATGACTGTTATCTGCGTGGGATAGCGGCGATGTACAAATGGTCATCTACAAGCATCCAAGAAGCGTTGACCTATTTTTACCGAGCAATCGAAATCGATCCGGAATACGCCATAGCTTATGCTATGGCAGCGCGTTGCTTCAACGTTCGGTTGGTTACCGCCCCTCTCGAATTTGGTGCTGAAGACGTCGCAGAAGCTGAGAGACTGTGCAGACATGCCGCCGACCTTGGACGAGATGACGCCATCGCGCTTAGCATGGCGGGTGTGGTGCTTGGATTTGCCGTCCGTGATGTACGTGGCGGGGCTGCACTGACAACGCGGGCGCTTGCGCTCAATCCAAACCTTGCCTCAGCTTGGTTTAGCAGCGGATTTCTGCAGCAATGGCTAGGATATCCAGACATCGCAATTGAACATATCGGCCGTGCACTAGAATTGAGCCCTCAAGACCCAACAATCTTTCAGATGCAGGTTGCTATGGCAGGGGCCCACTTGACAGCGGGTAACGATCTTCAAGCGTTAGAGTGGGCTGAGCGGGCTCTGCATGACAGACAGGATCATTTTCCAGCTCTTTGCTGGGCTGCAGCCAGCGCTGCCCACCTAGGACTTCAAGCCAAAGCCAAAGACTTCAGAGATCGTCTACTTCGGGGCACCCCCGGGATAGGCCTCGACTACATGGAAAACGTCATCCCCTATCAACGTCCAGAGCATGCGGCAAGACTATCGGAGGCCTTACGCAAGGCCGGGTTTCCAGAGTAGGAGCTAAACATTGGGTGCGGACGGCATTGGTCGATTCGGACTATTCGTCACCATTTGGGCAACCATCAATGCGTCCAAAAAGCGACACACCAAAATCGGTAGAAATGGGCTCACTGCAGACCTCGGCGGTATTTGAGCGAACTTCCGCTGAGCGGACAGAAGAGACATCTGGAGTTACGATAAAGAGTAACCGAGCGGCTTCTTCGTTTGGGTAGATCAAGCGTCCATTTGAGATCACGCCGCCGCCAACGATTATGCAAATTGGGAAAGTTCATGCTAGCCTTTCATACGGGGCGAAAGGGAAGAGCACCAAAGAGAGGTTGGCCGCATGAGAATTCTATCGATAGCTGTTACACTTTTACTAATGGCTCTATTCAGTTCGTCCGCCATGGCTGCGAAAAAGAATACAAATTCTAGTAGCACCAGCGGCGGAGGTTCTTATGAATGTTTCGCGCAGGACGACGGCAAGATTAGCTGTTGGTGCAAAGTCGGATCTGGCACCTGCAGCGACATGGTCAAGGAGGCTTGCGAAAACAAGCAATTGGATTGCCAAAAGGGAAGTTGCTCGTGTTTTGCCAAGGACACGTTTATCAAAACGACACCGAGACCACGCAGACCCAAATCCACAGGATCAGGCACGATTATGAAGAATCCTGGAACCACGAGGACTAAGCGCCGCATTATCCGTGATCATCGCTTGAAGCGACCAAGATCAGGTTCTATAGTGACGAAATAGAGTGACGTGCACCTCGGCATTTAGCGTTGGTTGCGATTCCGTGAAAGTGTGTGCCCAATCTAACTGAGGCCTCCCTTATGGCGTCATGAATCCGGACGATTGCCGTTCTTTGGGCGGCCTTGGTCCCAAGCTTGAGCGTTAGTCTGTTTCGGCGCCCTCAAGAGGACTGGTAGAGCCTTATCGCGCTGACGATTTGGAAATCGTAGATTGAAATTCCGATTCACAATTGTTCAAGCAACAACTTGAGCTTCTGGTTCAACCTGGTTTGCAAACTTTCTCCATCACCATCGGAGCCTCCAGGCTCATTAGACGCTTTCCTGAGCAGAGCTTGAGCGGTTTGCAATTGTCTTCTGTTAAAGCGGCCTGCTTCAACTTCTTGCAAGCAGATATCAGCCATGTCCAGCAGTTCGTTTGTCGTAGGGTCATCGATCGCCTTTAGTTCTGCATAGCGAAGGTTATTAACTCTGCCCTGTCGGTGTTGCTTGCGGCAGGGCTGACAGCGGTCACCACTGACGTTGATGTTGATTCCGAGTTCCTCAATCCAGCGCTTCTGTTCCTTGGCAAACAAAATGAAAGGGCGGTTGCAATCGCAGCATACTTTTTCTTCATCGAAGTAGTATTTGATCAGGTAAGACGCGCCCTTCCCTTGTTTGCTGTAGTCGGCTTCCACTGCTGTTCCTTTGATTTGCCCCCTCATCCAGCAGCGGTTCATCAGTACGAACGCATCTTTTGGTCCCAACTTTGGCTCAATACCGGAGTAGATCGGCTCGCGTCCGTAGACGGGATGCTCAACGTAGTCGGCGTATTTGTTATTGTTCTTCTGCATTGGTCGTTCCGGCGTCAGCGTCAATGAGTCCGAATATCATCTGGTTCCTGTATAAAATCGGAACAGGCCGTTCATCTGTCGTTCAACAAGACAAACAACACCGATTATGGAATTCAATAAGTGCAAAAGTGCACAGTCCATGGCACACGCGTGTGATATTATGCTTTTGGAACCCGCCAGGAGGGGCGGCAACTCAAGGGCCACTCGTTTCTTGTCGCTTGCCTAATCAAGACCACCTCTTCGGCCTAACCAATGCAGCGAGGTAAGGAGAGGTCATGACACATTCCGAAAATTTATATACCAAGAAAGTTGCGCCGCAGCGCAAACGACAATCCCTCAGCCTTGTCAGCATGATTACGATGGTGCTTGGCGCGATAATCCTTGTTTTTGCATCAACTCCCTATGCAGAAGCGCGTCGCGATTATGTGGGCCCCGCTGTCAAAAAGGCAGTATTTGATGGCCGCACAAGCAAAAAGGTTAAGGCCGAAAATGGCCATGAATTCAACATCAAACCACCGAAAGTGCGCCGAATAGGCGGAAGGCGCTGGGAGGTGAAGGGAGAACTATCGCACCACCTGAGGCTGCGCAAAGATGATGTCTATTATTACAATCTTGAGCTCAACAATGATGGACAGCTTGTGCGATATCGCGAGTATATCCGTCGCGGAGGCGTGGGTGTCATCCGCTCACCCATTCCAGTCCACGTGATTGTGGAGACGCTCAGCGGCAACCGGTTGACCACCAAGAAAATCTCAGATTTTGCCCATTACCCCAATCGTAAGCTGGGCCAGTGGTTAAACGGGAAATGGGAAGGTGCTGCTCGAAAAATCGCTTTGCGCATTGGGGCAGAAGTAGCTGTCAGGGAAGGATTGGTTGCTGCACGTCCAGCACCAAGAAGAACCAATTCCACCAACAATCGCACAAACAGCAGAAACGAACGTGTTATCATTCGAAGAAACACGACGGTCAATGCGAGGCGTGGATCCAGCGGAAACTAACCAAGCCAACACCACTGCCGGGATTTTATTCCGGCGGTGCTTTTGTGGAATGAGCGATCTGACGGGTCGCCATCAAGAAGTTGAGAACATACGCGAGTTGTGTCGGCGTCAGGCTCTGAGAAATTGGGCAAAAGCCGTCATGGAGACCGTTTCAGACGCTGGTTTCGTCTAATAATAACTCTCGTGTTAGGTCTAGGCTTATTCACTCTCGGCCTCGCTACGACATTTCCAGAAGTGTTCGCCTTGGGCCGTCTTGTAATCCTAGAGTCGCTGGGGAGCCGTCTGCCCATTGTGCATGACCAGTCGAAACAAGGACGACGGCCTGAAGTGCATTCAAACGCAAAACCAGCCCAACTTCCATCTCTCTGCTTTTCTGCACCTTTACAGTTTTTCGCCATCGCCTGGCAGTCAGCGCCGCTAGGGGCCCCCGTGCAGGTACATTTTGTTGTATTGACGTCACAACTAAAGTTGGTGCCGAAACTGCCAGAACCGATTTGAGCCGCCATCGCAGGCGAAGAATTTTGAAGAATTGATAGAATGAACATTCCAATTGCAGTGAACGAGATAGCGACAACCCAACGAGTCATGGTTTTCCCCTTTCTTTCCTAAGCGGCTTGAAAGATGCCCGACACCTTTCCTGTGCTAAACTGTCGCACCACAGCAAGAGAAGAGTCAAATTTGGCGCAATAACTGGAACTTTAATCAGTGTCCTTCGACATGGCACAGAACGGTAAAACTCTCCTCTCCCCAAGCGCTTGGGCTCTTGAAGATGGCGACGTGAAGACCGAGAGCCGCAGTGAGGTGGAAGTGAAAGGCAATCGCGAACCTGTCGTAGTATTCGCACTCATGGCGAACAAGTCGTGTCCGCTTGGGGCTCGGAACTGTCATTGCTCATTGACATCTTTGCTCAGAATACAGAGCCGCTCGCGGCCCATTGCCGACATTTGCGATCCTCAACCCGGATTCCGGTTAGCGGACATTGGAGAAAGCGCCTGCTTCTGAACGCTCCGAGGGCAGCATTGCGGACTTTTCTACTTTGTATACCAATGACCGATGTTCACTGCGCGACTAAGCCGTCAGGGTCACCAGGAGCCAGGTCGCGGACCTCCTGAAATATGATCGCACGACGGCTCGGAGCCCAAAAACCGACAATCAAAAATTAAATGTATGTTTTTCAGCGAATTTCACGTGCAATCCGTTGACTGTTGACGCAGCCAGCGGATGAAAGTGCGCACTGAACTGCGCTGTGGAATGTCCAGCGTGTGAATGTAGAATTGGCCTGCGCCCTGCTCGCAGAATAGTTCGACAAGATTACCGGCATCTATATCGTCTTCGACCCATTCGCGGACAGTGTAAGTGATGCCATCGCCACGCTCGACGGCATCCATTATCAGGTTACCAGGCATATGCGAAATTTGAGGAGACGGCTGCATATCCACTTGCTGACGGGCAAACCATTCTCCCACTTCCTGGGTGCCAAGTTCCTGAAGCCACGGACGATGGAGGAGATCGCGCGCACCAAGTGTCTCGGGAGCGCGGAGTAACTCGGAACGCCCGACAATCACAAGATCCAAGTTTAATAGTGTGTCGACAGTTTCCGTCAGAGCGTCGTTGCGGGTGTAGCGGATTGCCACGTCTACGCCGCCAGATTTGAGCTCGATAAATTGGCCTGTGGGGTTCAGGAGTAGTGTAATCTCTGGGTGGCGGATTTGAAAGTCCGACAGTCTAGGCATCAACCATTTGGTTGCGAAGGCCGGCGACATTGTGACTTGAACAGGTCGCATGTCCACTGTTTCGCCCAAAACTTCAACCGCTGCGCTGATCCGGCGAAATCCTGCTGACAACTCGTGCGCTAGTTGTCGCCCGTCTTCGGTCAAGGCAACGCCGCGCCCTTCGCGCAGCACTAGTGGTGTGCCGATATGTGCCTCAAGCGCGCGAATTTGCTGAACAACTGCGGAATGCGTGACGTTAAGCGCGGATCCGGCCTTGGTATAGCTACCGTGCTCAGCCAATGCCGCAAAGGCGCGGAGGGCGTTGAGCGAAGGAAGATCACGCCAGTTCATTTGTTAGAATTCCTTACAGTGAAAATATATTCCTGAATGGCATATGGCGGGAAATTGATCAATAATCATCGAAACACACGCCAGTGCCATTGTTTTAGTACAGAAATTCTTACAAAAGGAACTCCCGATGGGTGAAGCCAAGAAATCCATCAGAGGCGGCTGCCGTTGTGGAGCAGTTCGCTACGAAGCCAAAGCGCCCCATAACTGGTCTGGAAACTGCCACTGCGATGACTGCCGCCGGGCAACGGGTGGTCCCTATACCAGTTGGTTCGGTGTCAGCCCGGAAAGCATCCAATTCTCGGGCGAAAAAACCTCCGAATACGAAAGCTCCCCCGGAATTATACGAGGATTCTGCGGAAGTTGTGGCTCTCCAATGACATTCTATGGCGAAGGGTGGGACGACCTTGCCATCACAATTGCGTCGCTCGACGACCCAAACAGCATTGTTCCCGAAACTCATGTATTCCTGCGCGATCGGTTGCATTGGGTGAAATACAATGAGGACTTGCGGCTCTACGACGGGATGCCCGGTCGCATTACAGGAGATGAATGATGACTAAAGCCTACACCTATTCATGCCGTGACTGTGAAGGGATGGAGGCGTGCCCGGCATCCATTGTGGCAGAAACCCACGCAGAGCTATGGGAATTGATCGGTCATCACGCCCGTATTGCGCACAGCGAAGACGCTAACGACTGGGATCAGGAGACCAAGGATTATCTGGAAAGCCTGATCCGTGAGGTCGAAGTCGGCAGCGGCGTTCCCACCTGAATACCTAGGGTTCTGAGTCGGGCATTGACGAACGAGGATTGGGATATTCTGGCGACGAAACAAGGACCTGGCATCGGCAGCGTTGGGTCGGGACAGGTCATGGCGTTCGGCGGCAATTATCCATTTTGCGACAGACATCAAGCGTCTCGAAAGGGCTCCAAGCGGCCCTTGCGGGTTATCACTTTTTAGGGGTGCCGAATGTCGGCTTTTGTGATTTCGACCCCCAGACATTGTGATTTGTCACCAAATCGAGTGACCGAGAGGTGACCGGGGACCTCTTGCAGAATGATGACCGGATGTTTCGGTGGTAAGCAAATACCACTTAACTCATTCAAATATATAATAAAAATATCTTGTAAAATGGTGGAGCTAGACGGAATCGAACCGACGACCTCTTGCATGCCATGCAAGCGCTCTCCCAGCTGAGCTATAGCCCCATAGTGGCCGAATCTTCGGGCCATCAGGGTGTCATCTTTGAAGATGACATCGGGCTCACCGAACCTAGTCGGCGAACTCGCGGTTCATACGCAACACTCCATCGATTGACAAGTCAAAATTGACCAAATCGGCGAAGAATTGCGGAAAATTCTGATCCCCAAAGGGGAGCGAATTAGGTATCTTCCTTGTCGTCCTTGGTCACCGGAATGAAGTCTGCGAGATTTTCCTCGTCATCGTCGTCATCGTCCAGGAAAGGACCATCAACTTCAGAATCGTCATCGTCGTCTTCGATTTCAACATCTGGAATGTCGGTAGGAATATCATCCTCGTCGTCGCCGTCAACGGTCGCGTCATCATCGTCCTCGGCATCTTCCAAGCTGATGATTTCAGGGCCGTCTGTCTCTGCTTCTTCTTCGTCGGTCGCAGCTTCCTTGGTTTCAGCCTCTTTTTCCGGCTTCGCCTTGTCAGTTGTAACGACCAGCTCAAATGTGGCGCCGCATTTCGGGCACAAAATAGGGTCGCGGTTGAGGTCGTAATATTTTGCAGCGCAGCTCGGGCATACGCGCTTTTCGCCGAGTTCTGGTTTAGCCAATGATCTGCCTCATTCAATTATATCGACTGGAAACTGGCCAGCTTGCGGCCATCATGATTGATGGCAGGGTCTAGCGCCACCGGAGGCGGCTGTCAAAGGGATAGTTGCCTCAATTTGATACGATACTTTCACCATGGGTGGGCCGCCGTGGAGGTGACAACTCAAACGATCCGCCCTATAACCCGCCTGCTGAACGAACTCTCGTGCAATTTACAACCAGACCCATAGAAAATGGCCAGTCCAACTGAGACACACGGGCATGATCACACGCCTGTACCCTTAACAAGTTCACCTGTCACAAACCTCTCCGGATCGATATCCGTACCAGGTGACAAATCGATCTCTCACCGCTCCCTGCTGCTCGGCGCAGTGGCCGACGGCCAGACCCGGATTACCGGTTTGCTGGAGGCCGATGATGTCATGGCAACGGCCGGTGCGATGCGCGCGCTGGGCGCAAATGTTCGCAAACAAGGCGATACCTGGCTGGTAGACGGAATGGGCAATGGCGCCCTCTTGGAGCCCAGTGAGCCGCTCGATTTCGGCAATGCCGGCACCGGCTCGCGCCTCGCCATGGGACTGGTTGCCGGATATAATTTCCCTGTCAGTTTTGTCGGTGATGCGTCACTTTCAAGCCGTCCGATGGGGCGGGTTCTTAACCCGCTGCGTGAAACCGGCATGCAGGTGGACAGCGCCGAAGGCGATCGTCTGCCGCTGACTGTGCACGGAGCTCCACTACCGGTGCCGATTACTTATCGGGTGCCCGTGGCTTCGGCGCAGGTTAAATCCGCTGTGCTGTTGGCAGGGCTGAACATTGCCGGGACAACGACCGTCATCGAGCCGGTCATGACTCGCGACCACACCGAAAAGATGCTGGCTGGTTTTGGCGCCAACATCACAATTGATGTGGATGATGATGGCACTCGGCACATCTCCGTTGAAGGTCAAACGGATCTGAAGGCGCAGGATGTAACCGTGCCATGCGATCCGTCATCGTCGAGCTTTGCTGTCGTCGCTGGTCTGATTACGCCAGGTTCCGATCTGACAGTTGAAAACGTATTGCTCAACCCAACCCGTACCGGCTTGTTCGAAACATTGCAGGAAATGGGTGCAGATCTGACGATTTCCAATCAACGCAATTCAGGTGGCGAAGACATTGGCGATATCCGGGTGCGCTATTCGCAGCTGAAGGGCGTGACGGTCCCTGCAGACCGAGCCCCGTCTATGATCGATGAATATCCGGTGCTTGCGGTCGCTGCATCCTTTGCCGAGGGGGAGACCGTAATGTTGGGTTTGGATGAGCTGCGGGTAAAGGAATGCGACCGACTGGCAGCCACTGCGCGTGGACTGGAAGCCAACGGCGTTGAATGCGTTGAAGGTGAAGACACGTTAACTGTCAGTGGCAGTAAACTGGTTGCTGGAGGAGGGGCGGTTGAAACCCTGCTGGATCACCGCATTGCCATGAGCTTTCTGGTCATGGGGATGGCGTCACAAAAGCCGGTTTCGGTTGATGACACTGTGATGATCAATACATCGTTCCGCGAGTTTGTGCCGCTGATGAAATCCATCGGTGCGAATTTCACATGAGCGGTAATCCCGCATTAAAGATCAAGCGGCTGGCTCATGGCGAGGGCCTGCCGTTACCCGCCTACGAAACGGCCGGAGCAGCGGGCATGGATTTGCGCGCCGCTGTGCCTGAAGCGGAACCGTTGGTTTTGGCGCCCCGCCAACGGCTTTTGGTGCCTACTGGCCTGGTGATTGAACTGCCAACACGTCATGAGGGACAAGTCCGCCCACGGTCCGGGCTTGCAATCAAACACGGTATCAGCCTGGTCAACACGCCTGGCACGATTGATGAGGACTATCGCGGCGAAGTCATGGTGCCGTTGATCAATCATGGAGACGTCGACTTTGCGGTCACGCGGGGCATGCGCATCGCGCAATTGGTGGTCGCGCCTGTGGTTCAGGTGCAAATTGAAGAGGTTTCGGAGTTGTCCGATTCGGAACGAGGCGCAGGCGGCTTCGGTTCTACCGGAACTTAGTACCTGTGGTGCCGCAGGGTACACAGTTCTACCAAAAATTTGCTCCCCAACTGATTGGCCTATTTGATTGCAAATATTTGGTAATTGACCGTTCAACGCCTATATTATGGGCAATTGCGCGCACGATTCGTGCGGCGGATTCATTACGCCAATTAACGGCGCGATAGTACAGGAAGAATTGATGAGCGACGATCATCTGGACGCGGGCCAAGCAAGCCAAAACGGCGAGGACTATGGCGCCGATTCCATCAAGGTTCTCAAAGGTCTTGACGCGGTTCGCAAACGCCCTGGCATGTATATCGGCGACACAGATGACGGCTCCGGTCTGCACCACATGGTCTATGAGGTCGTCGATAACGGCATTGATGAAGTTCTGGCTGGTCATGCCGACCGGGTGACTGTGACGATCAATCCCGAGGGTTCGGTGACGGTTACCGACAACGGACGCGGTATTCCTGTCGACATGCATGCCGAAGAAAACATGTCGGCTGCCGAAGTGATCATGACGCAGTTGCATGCTGGCGGGAAGTTCGACCAGAATTCCTACAAGGTTTCCGGTGGCCTGCATGGCGTGGGCGTTTCGGTGGTCAATGCGCTCTCTGTATCTTTGAAGCTGAAGATTGCCCGCAATGGCAAATGGCATGAGATCTCGTTCACCCATGGGGTTTCGGATGGCCCGCTGGAAATTGTCGGGGAGGCCGCAGATTACACCGGAACGGAAGTCACTTTCCTGCCGTCGACCGAAACGTTTTCAAATACCAAATTTGAATATGATCGTCTTGAGCACCGGTTGCGTGAACTGGCATTCCTCAATTCGGGAACGCGCATTATCTTGACCGACGCCCGCGGGGCGGAGCCGAAGTCGACGGAACTGTTTTACGAAGGTGGACTGAAGGAGTTCGTGCGCTATCTCGACCGGGCCAAGCAGCCGCTGATTGACAATCCGATCTACCTGCAATCGGAGCGCGATGGCATCACCGTTGAGCTCGCTCTGTGGTGGAATGATTCATACAATGAAAATGTCCTGTGCTTCACCAACAACATTCCGCAGCGCGATGGTGGGACCCATCTTGCTGGATTTCGTGGTGCGTTGACGCGGCAGGTCACCGGGTACGCCGATTCCTCAGGTATCATGAAAAAGGAAAAGGTCTCGCTGACCGGAGATGATTGTCGCGAAGGATTGACCTGTACACTATCCGTCAAAGTGCCTGACCCGAAATTCTCTTCACAGACCAAGGACAAGTTGGTTTCATCTGAAGTCCGCCCGGTTGTTGAAGGCCTCGTCAACGAGACCTTGCGGGAATGGTTTGAGGAAAACCCAGCCGACGCCAAAACCATTGTTTCAAAGGTGGTCGAAGCTGCCAGCGCTCGTGAAGCGGCGCGCAAGGCGCGCGAACTGACTCGCCGCAAGGGTGTTCTGGACATCGCTTCACTGCCCGGCAAGCTGGCAGACTGTCAGGAGCGTGACCCGGCAAAATCCGAAATCTTTATCGTTGAAGGTGATTCCGCCGGTGGTTCGGCCAAACAGGGGCGGGACCGTAAGAATCAGGCGATCCTGCCGCTGCGTGGTAAGGTATTGAATGTTGAGCGGGCTCGGTTCGATAAAATGCTGTCATCGGAGCAGATCGGCACGTTGATCACGGCGCTGGGCACCGGCATTGGCAAAGATGAATTCAATATCGACAAGGCGCGCTATCACAAGATCATCATCATGACCGACGCGGATGTCGATGGGGCTCATATCCGCACCTTGTTGCTGACCTTCTTTTTCCGTCAGATGCCGGAGCTGATCGAGCGTGGTTATCTCTACATTGCTCAACCGCCGCTTTATCTGGTGAAGCGCGGCAAGTCGGAGCAATATCTCAAGGACGAAGCCGAGCGCGAAAACTACCTCATAGAAGGTGGTTTAGACGAGGCGACACTGACCCTGGCATCAGGGGAAGTGATGGCCGGACCGGATTTGCGAGCAGCTGTCGACCAGGCGTTGGACATACGCAGCATTCTGGAAGGTCTGCACACCCGCTATGACCGGGGTATTGTTGAGCAGTTGGCGATTGCTGGTGCGCTGAATGTCGAGTTGATGGCCGATCAGGAAAAGGCAGCAGTGGCTGCGGACTACGTGGCCAAGCGGTTGGATGCCATCGCCGAGGAAACCGAAAAGGGTTGGGTTGGTGAATTGCGATCCGAAGCCGGCGAAGATTTTTCATTGCAATTCTCGCGCATGGTGCGCGGTGTCAAGGAAGCGCATGTTATAGACAATGCGCTGATTGGATCCGCAGATGCCCGGGCGCTGGATGGGTTTGCCCGTCATTTGCAGCCGCTCTATGGCCGTCCTTGCTCCTTGCAGAGGCGTGATGTGGTGACTGATGTCTTTGGACCACGTGATCTGTTGGAAGCAGTATTTGCAGCCGGTGAAAAAGGCCTGTCGTTCCAGCGCTACAAGGGACTGGGCGAAATGAATGCGGAACAATTGTGGGAAACCACGCTTGATCCTGATGCCCGCTCCCTGCTGCAAGTTAGGGTCAATGAGGCGACTAAGGCAGATGATCTGTTTACCAGACTCATGGGTGAAGAAGTTGAGCCGCGTCGGGAATTTATCCAGGACAATGCCTTGTCCGTTGCCAATCTCGACTACTAAACATTTTCTAGTTTGGTTATTTTGACCATTCAGCAGCACGCTGTCGGCTGACATTACCGGTCAATAGCTGTGGGCAAATGAAAGCCAGTGACAATTATCATTTTGGTGCAGTGTTTTGGCTGGTTTCCAGCACCTATCAATTAGGTGGGGCTTGTAAAGCGGCTGAATCAAGACCGCTTCCCGCATCGCCCATCAGGTTTTGTCGTTCATTCCTCCCGGAGCGCTCAGAGCCTTTTC
This sequence comes from Rhizobiaceae bacterium, assembly GCA_039969995.1. GTDB lineage: Bacteria > Pseudomonadota > Alphaproteobacteria > Rhizobiales > Rhizobiaceae > Pseudahrensia. Next base: position 133,159 of record JBDVMU010000033.1, on the reverse strand, counting down.
GTTCCCCCAGTCCATTACCCCGGACAGGGGGGACGGTTTTTTGATGCTGATGAAACTTGTATATCCGTAAGTCTCAAACTTGACCGTACCGCCCCTGGCTGTGCTTGGCTGCATCGTTCCTGCGTGATATGCCTGCCGCAAGATATGGCTCCCGCGTGATATACTTGGGGCAGATTCCAATAAGCAAATCGCGCTGAACAGCGTCGCGCCACGACGCAGATTGTTTGCGGGCGAGCCATCCATGTTTGAGGAGAACACAATTGTCTACCGGATTTTTTGGCGATATTTCATCCATTCCATTTGAGGGGCCGGACAGTACCAACCCTTTGGCATTTCGCCACTATGATCCAAATGAGATGGTGCTGGGCAAGCGCATGGAAGATCATCTGCGCTTTGCCGTTTGCTATTGGCACAATTTCTGCTGGCCAGGCAGTGACCCGTTTGGCGGCCTGACATTCGAGCGTCCCTGGTGGGAGGACCAGTTCAAGGATCCGATGCAGGCGGCGAAGTTAAAAGCCGACGTAGCGTTTGAAATGTTCACCGCTTTGGGAGTTCCCTACTATTGTTTTCACGATGCAGACGTTCGGCCGGAAGGGGCAAACTTTGCTGAAAACACCCGCAATCTGGAAGAGATCGTGGCCTATTTTGAGGGCAAGATGGAGGAGACCGGTCTGAAGCTGTTGTGGGGAACGGCCAATCTGTTTTCCCAGCGCCGGTATATGTCGGGAGCTGCTACCAACCCTGATCCAAACGTCTTTGCCTTTGCCGCAGCAACGGTGAAAACCTGCATTGATGCAACTCACCGACTGGGTGGCGAAAACTATGTTCTGTGGGGTGGCCGTGAAGGCTATGAAACGCTGCTGAATACTGATCTGAAAAGAGAAGACGCCCAATTGGGGCGGTTTCTGAACATGGTGGTGGAATACAAACACAAGATTGGCTTTGAAGGGGCAATCCTGATCGAGCCGAAGCCACAGGAGCCAACCAAACATCAGTATGATTATGATGTTGCCACGGTTTATGGCTTTCTGAAACGCCATGGCCTGGAAAACGAGGTGCGGGTTAATATTGAGCAGGGCCATGCGATCCTGGCCGGCCATACTTTCGAGCACGAGCTGGCTCTGGCCGACGCTTTGGGAATTTTCGGTTCAATCGATATGAACCGCAATGATTACCAGTCAGGTTGGGATACCGACCAGTTCCCCAACAATGTGCCGGAAATGGCACTGGCTTATTATCAGGTTCTCAAAGCTGGTGGCTTTACATCTGGCGGAACCAATTTCGATGCCAAGTTGCGTCGTCAGTCGCTTGACCCTGAAGATCTGCTGATTGCCCATATTGGCGGCATGGATTGCTGTGCGCGAGGCCTAAGAGCGGCTGCAGCTATGATGGAAGATGGTGCGCTGAGCGACCCACTGGAAGCCCGTTATGCAGGTTGGAGCGAAGAAGGACCGCAGAAGCTGCTGGCCGGTGAATGGTCGCTAGACCAGATTGCCCAGTGGGTGGAGGCTGAAGACATCAACCCACGTCCGGTTTCCGGTCGACAGGAACTGCTGGAGAATATACTCAACCGTTACGTATGACGCTGACCTGCCTCTTAGCTAGGAGAGGGAGTTGAGAGCGCAACGCAGTCGAAGGTAGGCGACCCATGAGCGAGCAACCCAATTCCAACCAACGTCTATGGTTTGCCGAGTTCATTGGCACAGCGTTTCTGCTGGCCACAGTGGTTGGATCTGGCATCATGGCGGAACAGTTGGCGGGTGGTAATGTCGCAATTGCGCTGTTGGGCAACACGCTGCCCACCGGCGCTATTCTGGTGGTGTTGATCACCATGTTGGGGCCAATATCCGGTGCCCACTTCAACCCGGCGGTATCTCTCGTCTTCGCCCTGCGCGGCGAGTTGGCCTGGCGGCAGTTTGGACCCTATGTCGTGTTCCAGATCATTGGCGGCATCATCGGCGTTTGGGCAGCGCATATGATGTTTGATGACAGTCTGCTGCAATTTTCCAGTAAGGTCCGCACCGGCCCGTCACAATGGTTTGCAGAAGGCGTTGCCACCTTCGGATTGGTTTTCACCATTCTTGCGACATTGCGCGCCAAGCCTGACGCTGTGGCCATGGCGGTTGGCTTGTATATTACCGCCGCCTATTGGTTCACCGCGTCGACCAGCTTTGCAAATCCGGCGGTCACAATCGCCCGCGGTTTGTCCGATACTTTTGCCGGAATTCGACCCGCTGATGTGCCAGGCTTTATCATCGCGCAATTGGCTGCTGCGGTGATTGCCTGGCTGATCTGCAAGTGGCTGCTCGATGGCAGCCAGGATTAAAGCAATTAGCCTTTAGGCAACTGACTGGAAGATTCAATCACTGAGCCAAGCAGGCCATATTCCAGTGCCTGATCGGTGGTGAGCCAGAAGTCGCGCTGGGTATCCTTGCTGATTTTCTCACGGGACTGGCCGGTTGCTTCTGAGAACAGTTTGTCAAAGCGCTCGCGCATCTGGCGGATCTGTTCTGCCTGAATCTCAATGTCGGATGCCTGACCGCCCACACCGCCACTTGGTTGATGCAGCAGGAAGCGGGTGTTGGGCAGGCAGAAACGGTTTTCTTTCTTTGCTGAAATAAAGATCAGCGCGCCGGCGCTGGCCACCCAGCCGCTGCCGATGCAGCGTACAACCGGAGTGATAAATTTGGCAATGTCGTGGACCATGTCGCCGGATTCAACGTGACCACCTGGCGACGAAATGAACATGTTGATCGGATCATCGCTGACTTCGGCGAGGGCCAGAAGTTGGGAGGCAACATTCTTGGCCAATTTGTCATCAATCGTGCCGGTCACCAGCACGTTTCGGCTGTTGAACAGATGTTCGCTTGCCGGAGATTGAGATTCATTGTCCTTTTTGGGGCTGTCAGCCATTTTTGATCCTTCCATGGGAGCGCTGAACGGCGGGAACCAGCAACCAGCCCGCCCGATTGCGCAGAACTTGAGTCGCCAAGAGATAAGTGATGCGTGACCGTTTGTGAAGGCTTTGGGACCGGGCTTTTTGCTGATCCCCAATTGTGGTTATCAACTCGACAAGTTGGCTGGATCGCTGATGTCGGAACCATGGCCCAGAGCCAATATCGCCCGACCGATGCGCCGCACAGCCGCTGCCGCTCTGCCGACGCTGTGGCGGGCCATCAGAAACGAGTGTACCAACCCCTTTTCTTCAACAAATACGGCATCGCTGCCAGCAGCCTTGACCTGCTTTACATACAACCAACCATCATCACGCAATGGGTCGCACTGGGCGGCAAAAACAATGGTTGAAGGCAGGCCGGTAAAATCCGTGTCGTTGAGCGGTGCCAGTTCCTTGTCGGTCAAGTGAGCATTGGTACCAGCAAGGCGAATCTTTGAATAGTATTTGACGTCTTCGGTGGTCAGCATCGGAGCCTTAGCGTGGTCGACATAGGACCCACGTGCCCAATCACTGCCCAGAAGTGGATAGACGAGGACCTGGCCGATGGCAGCCTCCTGGTTCCAGCGCGTAGCGTGGGCAAGCGCTGCGGCAAGATTAGCGCCAGCACTGTCCCCCAGCAATATGACAGGCAGGTCGCAATGTGCCGCAACGTGTTGCAACGCGCGCGCCGCGTCTTCGTGGTCTGCCGGAAAGGCATGCTCAGGCGCCAGACGATAGTCCACCGCCGTGATGTCGAACCCAGTCGCTCTGCAGATGTCTGCGCAATAGCTGTCATGGCTGTGCAGTCCGCCCACCACAAATCCACCTCCATGAAAATACAGAACATGCGCAACCGGATCTGTCAGGCGTTGCTTGTCGGTGTAGTGGCGGCACGGCAATGGACGGCCATTTGTGGCGATGGAAAAGTCAGTCGCCTGCACTCCAACCGGATAGGGGGTCGCAAAAGCGGCACAAAGGCGGTCATAGACTTTGCGCTGCTCCTCTATCGACAGATCCACAGCGTTGGGCGGATAAAAGCTCTCTGTACGTTCAATGAACGCCCACGTTTCGCCGTCAAGAAGTTGGCGGTATTTTGCTGGATAACTCATCAGGCCTTGTCGAAACGTTGAAGATGAAAGGGGGCAGGGTCGACACAGGTCGCTTCGCCACAAACAATCTGTGCCATCAACTTGCCAGCCCCAGGGCCAAGACCAAAGCCATGTCCGGAAAAACCGGTCGCCATGAAAAAGCCCGGTACTGACTCAACCTCCGAAATGACCGGGACCACATCGGGCGTAACGTCAATGACTCCGGCCCAGCGTTCAGCAATTTGCGCATGTTGTAAGACCGGCAGGGCCTTTTGCAAGGATCGTAAAGCGGCATCTTGAATGCCGCCATGAGGCCTCGGATCGAGCACCCGAACCAACTCGAAAGGACTCACTTCATCGCTTTGCCAGCGCCGGGCAAGACGTGCTTCGTCAAAAAACCGCTTGCCCAGGCGGAAGCGATAGTCGCGCCACTCATCCTTCAAAACCGGCCAGAAGTCGGCCAGAAGACGAAAGCTGTCGGGCATGATGTCGGCGACGCTCAGCGTTGAGTGGGCAACTGTATAGCCACCATCCAGCCGTTTTCGAATGGCAAAGTCGGAAGCGGCGATCGACGTCTCGATGCCTGCATCCAATGCCTGGGTGCGCATCACCGAATTGATGACCGTCAGTTGTGGCAGCGCGATGCCGGCATTGTTGCAAAAGCGTCTTGACCAGGCGCCGCCTGCCAGAACCACCTGCTGGCATTTGATCTCGCCATGTTCGGTGACAACTGCGCTTATCTTGCCCGCCTGCTTCTCAATGCTGCGGACTGCGCAGTTTTGCAGCACATTAACTCCTGCGCGCTGGGCAGCTCTGGCCATCGCTGGAACTGCCAAGGTCGGTTCAGCCCTTCCGTCATCTGGCGTCAACAGGCCGCCCAACCATTGACTTGTTGCCCCCGGGGTCATCGCCTTGGCCTCGGCAGCAGAAATCAGACGAGAAGACAGGCCGAATTCACCAGCGTAATTGTCATGCCATTGTTCGCGACTGGCGAGTTTGGCCTCGGTGTCGCTAAGATAGGACACGCCACATTCCCGAAAACCCACATCTTCTCCGGTGCGCTGATGCATTTGACGCCACAACTGCATCGAGTGCTGCATCAGTGGCAGTTCGCGCGGGTCACGTCCCATCTGACGGCACCAGCCCCAGTTCCGACTGGATTGTTCGCCGGCGACAATACCTTTTTCGCAAACGGTGACGCTCAACCCTCGCTCAGCGAGTTCAAGAGCCGTGGAAATGCCCGCAATGCCAGCTCCTATGATGACAACATCTGATTGGTCAGGCTGGGCTTGATCGTTGGGAACAGCACTGGGAATTGGCATGGGGCAAAATACAATGGAAATCCGATGCACACCCCATCAGGAATAGGGTGCGGGATCAAGTCTATCTGTGTGCTTGGCCCCAATCTTTGGGCTGGAACGCCAGGCCAGAATATTAGGCCAGAATATTAGGCCAGAATATTAGATTAGATCAGGAGGCCCTACTGTCAGCTTTGCGGTGGCAATGGTGTTTCACGGAGATGACCGCGTTTTATCCATAGGCGGGCACCGTCTTTCCCCACCTTTGCCGTTGACTGTCCGTTGGCAGGAAGCCGGAGCCAGGAGCCAGCGACAAACTCTTCTCCGGCCTCTTCAAAGGATCCATCGAGCATCAATATTTCCATGCCATCGGAAGGCTTCAGGTCCACTTCCTGTCCGCCCTGCCAGCGTTCCAGGACCACATCCTCGTGCCCATCATTGAACAATGGCATAACGTCAATCCCCTGTCGGACCGTGTCGGCAACGAACTTCATCTTGTTGGTATCAATCCTGACATGGGTGCGATCAGCCATATCGAACTGCCATAGTTTCACGAATATGATGCATCCCGGCTCCGAGCCGGGGGTATGGCTAGACTGTGGTGGATTGCGGATGTAGGTGCCGGCAGGAAAGTCCCCATGCTCATCTTGAAAAACTCCATCGAGCACAAAGAATTCCTCACCCCCGGTATGAACATGCGATGAAAAGTGGCTGCCCGGCGCGTAGCGCACGATTGAAGTGGCGCGCGCCACTTCACCCCCCAGCCTGTCCAACATTCGACGATCAACTCCTGCCATCGGCGAGGCAATCCACGGCATGGCGGCGGAGTGGACAGAGACTCGGCTGTTAAAATCGGCGTTCAGTTCCATATTCAATTTCCTTCAGCGGCGCCCGGTGGTGAGTTGTGGAAAGGCGCGGTGTCTATCAACGCTTCTGTTTGAGATTAGGTAGGTGGTGAAGTCCTGCGAAGACTTCAATGTCATGCCCAACACAAATGCTTGATACGATTCAAGAATCATCCCTGGCGGCCCAATTTAGCCCGCGGCGCAGCAATTCCTTCATTTCTGGCACGGCAAATTCATCTGCTGTGTGGCCAAGGGCACTATAGAAAACGCGTCCTGCGCCATGGTGGCGTTTCCAGAGCACTGGCATCACGACCCCCTTGGTCCAGGGTGCATGTTCGCCGCTGAATGTAGTCGTGGCCAGCACCTGATTGGCAGGATCAACATGCATGTAATATTGTTCGGATCGATAGTCGAAATCGGCAATGCCTTGGGTGATTGAGTCGGCTTCGTCCCCGATATTTACGGTGTAGTCGATGATGTTTCCCGGATGCGCCACCCATTGCCCGCCAACCATGAACTGGTAATCCACCGCATTGCGGAATGAATCTCCCATGCCGCCATGAAATCCGCCCAGCCCGACACCGGATTGAACTGCTGCGACGAGATTGGAAATTTCTTCATCCTGCGCGGACGACTGGGTGATGATTGGTACAATCAGGTTCAGATCATGTATGGCGGCATCTGCAAAAGAGGTCGTGGAATTTGAAACTTCGACCTCAAAGTCATCGGCTCTCAGCATGTCGGCGACGATGTGAGCGGCAGCTTCCGGCGTATGGCCTTCCCATCCACCCCAGACGATAAGTGCGGTTTTCATGTCAATTGTCCTCCGGTGCAACGCGCGCCTCCAACATGGCTAATTGCATCGGGACAAGTCCACCCCAAATTCAACTGTGTCTGCCCAATTGTGCAGGTGAGTTTGGTTTATGTGTCGGCGAAAATCTGTTCCTGATGGGTCTTAAGATAAGTGATCATTGTGGTCGCTGCTCGCGGCAATAATCGACCAATCTTGGTGGCAATGCAGAGATCTCGATTGAAGGCAAATTCCAGATTTAGCGGAACCAGGATGCCGGTTTCGACGTCGACCCGGATATTGTCGGATTCGGCGATCAGGATGTAATCGGTGGCCAAACAAATGTCCCGACACATGCTCAAGTTATCACTTTTGACGCGCAACAGCCGCTCTGAGATGCCTTTGATCCCCAATTGCTTTTCCAAAGACTGTGCGATGGTTGGTGTCACATTAAGCGAGGCGAAACCAAAAGAGTGCGCCAGTTGAAAAGTGGGTTGGGCGTATTTCAGGATAGGATGACCGGGGCGGCAGAAAAAGCCACCGGTCTGCTGGCCCCATATTTCTGACTGGATGTCGCCCCACATCGCGGCGGTTTGAGCGTCGCATATGGTCAGATGGTCCAATTCCTCTGACAGTCGACCCAGAATTTGCGCAGAACTGTAGACCGATACTTCGAAATTGACTGAAGGGTATAGCTGGCTGAATTGCGCAATCGCCCGACCCCCAAGCTTTTCTGCCACTGTGGTTGCCATGCCGACGCTCAGATGACCAGCCGCGCCGCTCTTGAGGTTTTCAAGTCCAACCTTGAAATTTCGAGCCTCTGAAAGCAGACTTGTGGCGATCTCCAACACGTCCTCGCCAAATGGCGTGAGCCGCACTGACCGGCTTGTGCGGTCAAAAAGGGGCTGGTCGAATTCTGTCTCCAGAGATTTGATTGAATGGCTGATGGCTGGTTGGGACAGATGCGCCCGTTTGGCGGCCAGATGGTAGTTCAACTCTTCAGCCACCAACTGGAAATGAGATAGCTTTTTCAGATTCATCCAAGTTCCGACTCATGAGTGTGGGCCTTGCGAGTTTAAGCCAGGTTGATTGATAAAATCTACTAATCAAACAGATCAGTAACATTCATTGGATTGATTGAATTCAGTGAATTATCGTTGTTTCATATCGGTTTTTTCGTTTTTTGTATTGTTCTCTAAGGTTTTGAAAATAATCGACGTTTTGCCACACGGTAAAACGAATCAGGGCGCGATGGGCGAAGGGACCGGGCTTTATGTTCCAGGCATTTGATTCTGAATTTCATGAGGAGCTTGTCGAAGAGGACCAGTCCCAGCTTTTTCATGACCAAATCCAGACCAGCGAACTGACCCAGGCTTGCGAAATAGCTGCGCAATTCTTTGCAGATTCGGGCCATCATTTGGTTTCAGTGATTTTCTGTGACAGCAATGATGCCAAGCCGGCGATCAGGGCTTACCGCAATATGCCCGATAAGCTGGACACCGCAGCCCAGAAAATGAAACTGGTAGGGGGGTGTCCACCCAAGAAAGAGGCTCAGCGCCTGCTGCGGCCATTCGATTGGTTCGACCTTTCGGCTGACCGATACAGCGATCTGCACAGCATGAAGTTTTTGCTGGAAGTCTCAAAACTGCCCTATGGCTGCTTGCTTGCTGTGCCAATACGTCTGGGGGATGGACTGGCAATTTTTTCGGTTGGCATTAATCGTGAGAATTGCAGCGCTGAAGCCAAGCGCGCCGTTGTTCTTGACGTTTTGCAATTGTCGCTGGCGATGATTGGAAGTCTTGAGGAACTGGACGAACTGTTTCAGACCAAACGTCTTTCGATGTTAGAAGCAAAGGCGCTGATGTTTGCGATGCAGGGTTTCACCCATGCTCAGGTAGCAGGCTTCCTGAATCTCAGCGATATCACGATTGACCTTCTGTATAATTCAGCCGCGCAAAGACTGGGCGCCTCTAACCAGTTTCAGCTGGCCAGTCGGGCCATTGCCGATGGTGAGGTTTCCAACATTCAGCTGACCGATTTCGGCTGCCGCACAGTCTCAACAGAAACGGCCCCAACATAGTTGCGTCCAGCTAATCCAAAAAGTGGCTAAGCCGCCGTCCTATTGAAGGGGCCTGAAAGATGGTTTGGCTACGCGGCCTGAAGGAACGTAGATTGCGGCATAAGCATCTCCCGCAGCAGCGCCACCTGCGCCCGACGCGTTCAACACCACCCGGCATTGATTTGGCAGATCACCTAGTCTGATCTCGCGTTTTTTACGAGGCTTGGCTGGTTTTGCGCCGGGCTTAGGTTTGCGAGGCGGGCCGTAGGCGACTTTGAACCAATAATCCATCGTTGCCTGATCACAGCCATAGGAGGGAACCGGCGCCTGTGGTTTGCAGCCCGGTGAACCAGCCGGGCAGCCAATGCGAATATGGAAGTGATAGTGATGACCAAACTGTGCCCGCACTTTGCGCAACCAGCCCGGTTTGTTGGGGTGTTGGCGGCACAATTCGCGCTTGATCGTCGGATGCACGAAAATGCGCTCGACATTGCCATATTGCGCCGCAGTACGGATGATCCCGGCATGTGCCTTGGTGAAGCGCTTAGAGTCGAGTTTTTGATTTGTCAGTTTGCCATTGGCGCGGCGAAACAGCATGGAAGTCGCCGAAAGGTTTTCGCGTTCCTTGCGGGTCAATCGCCGATCAGGCATTGGCGTCAACCAGATATCGGCATCGAGCCCTGCTTGATGAGAAGCATGGCCGCTAAGCATTGGCCCACCGCGCGGTTGTGTCAGGTCCCCAACCAGCAGGCCATTCCAGCCAACTTTTTCGCCATCGCGTGAGAGTTTTTTCACGGTCGCAATCAGTTCCGGGTGGGCCCAATGGCGGTTACGCGATAAACGCATGGCCTGCCAGTTAGGTCCGTCATCAGCAAGCTGTTGACCACCCGCCAGGCAGCCCTTTGCATAGGAACCGAATACGGCTGCAGGCAGCGCAGCGGCAATCCGTTGCGCTCCAAAAAGCCGTTTGGCTGCGGGTTCAGCGGCGGTGCCCGTTGCGATTGACGTCATAACCATTGCACAGCAAAGCGCGGTATTGCAGAGAATTTTGCTCGTTGGAAAGTTCATAATATTGCGTCCCGGCGGCGGTCAGGAAATGATTCTCCATGCGTTCACTTTGACTGAGACACAGAGAATCGTCAGCAATTATCCCACATTTTGTGGAATTTAAAAGGCACAGGGCCTGGTCGCCTGGTTGGCGGCGACCAAACCTCTGTCTGTTTCACTATTTTCCCGGTTGAGGCACGATGCGCAGATAGGGGCGTACTTCGTCCCAACCGTCCGGGAATTTCTCTTTTGCAGCTTCATTTGAAACCGCTGGCACGATGATAACGTCTTCACCATCCTTCCAGTTCACCGGCGTCGCCACTTGGTGACTGGCTGTCAGTTGAAGAGAGTCGATCACTCGAATGATTTCATCAAAATTGCGGCCCGTAGAAGCAGGATATTGAAGCGTCAGCTTGATCTTCTTGTCAGGACCAATGATGAACACGGAACGCACGGTCATGGTGTCGCTGGCATTGGGGTGAATCATGCCGTAGAGGTTGGCAACGCTGCCGTCATCGGCAATCAGCGGGAAGTTGAGCGCCGTGCCCTGGGTATCTTCAATATCCCTGGCCCAGCCCGCATGGTCTTCGATTTTATCGACTGACAGGCCAAAAACCGCAACGCCACGCTTGTCAAATTCTGGCTTCAGTTTGGACGTGTAACCAAGCTCGGTGGTGCAGACCGGGGTGTAGTTCTTCGGATGTGAAAACAAGACCGCCCACTTGCCTTCAATGGCCTGGTGAAAGTCGATTTCTCCCTCGGTTGTGATGGCAGTGAAATTTGGTGCGGTATCGCCGATTAGCAGAGCTTGGGTCATAACATGCGCCTTTGTTGAAAAGTGTAACCTGCTCAAGATATAGAGACCCCTTTTCGATATATCCACGTGGGAATGCGTTGCGAAGGGAATTAGTCTTCCCCTCGCAAAGGCCAAATTAGCAAATCATTCTGCAAAGAAGGCTCTAGCCGCGCAGGACAGCGCCAACAGTTTTGGAGACGTTCTCAACCACCTTGGCGGAAACTGCATCAATTTCCTCGTCCGTCAGGCTGCGATCTGTCGGCTGCAGGGTCACTTCAATAGCAAGCGACTTTTTATCATCGCCAATTGATGCCCCTTCAAACAGGTCAAAAACGGTGACATCGGTGATCAGTTTTTTGTCAGCGCCATTGGCTGCCCGAAGCACTTTGGATGCCTCTACCGATTTATCCATCACAAAAGCAAAATCTCGTTTCACTGGTTGCAATGATGAAACCACCAAGGCGCCTTTACTGGTTTTCGATTTTTTGCGCGGGGCAGGAACGGCGTCGAGATTGATTTCAAAGCCGCACAATGGGCCTGTGACATCCATCAATTCCAGCGTCATTGGGTGAAACTCGCCAAATGTACCAATGATAACTTTTGGACCGAGCTTGATCGTGCCGGAACGTCCGGGGTGATACCATTGTGGTCCACCAGCCTCGATTTGCACCTTCGATGGATCCATGCCGCAGGCGGCGATAACGGCAAAGGCATCTTCCTTGGCATCGACCCAATTGACGCCATCTGAATTGCCGACCCAGCTGCGGCCACGATTTTCAAGTTTTGCGCTTCCACGGCGAATGCCAGCAGCAGTGCGGTATTGGTCTTCCGGCTCAACACCCTGATAGACATGGCTGACTTCGAAGATTGAAAGATCACCCAGACCGCGATCGGCATTGCGCTTGGCGGCGGCGAGCAGGCTTGGCAGCAGGCTTGGGCGCATGTCGGACATGTCCGACGCTATCGGATTGGCCAGAACCAGTGCTGCATCACCGCCACCGAAAGCAAGCGCATGATCTCGTGGAATGAAGGAATAGCATACGGCTTCACTCATGCCACGTGAGGCCAGAGCACGACGCGAATTGCGTGTGCGTGTCTGGCCAGTGGTCAAGATCTTGCGGCCGACTGCGCCCATGGCGGGCAGCGGCTGTGGTTCAATATTGTTGATGCCTCGAATGCGCATGATTTCTTCAACAAGATCGGCCTTGCCATGAACGTCCGGGCGGTTGCCCGGAACTTTTACAGAAAGCGTCTCACCAGAGCCGGAAACTACGAAGCCCAAACGGGAGAGAATGTCTGAAGACTCCTGTGAAGAAACAGCCACGCCAGTTAGTCGTTCGGCTTCTGAAACCGGGTAGTCGATCGTCAGGTCAGGCTGTGGAATTTCGCCGGCACATAGGGCCTGGGTTGGCTCGCCACCACATAGATCCAACACCAACTGGCTGCCATATTCGAGGCCTGGCATGTTGAAAGCCGGATCAACACCGCGTTCAAAGCGATAGCGTGCATCAGTAATGATGCCCAATTCACGGCCTGACCTGGCAATTGTGAGCGGATCCCACAGAGCAGATTCAACCAGCACATTGGTGGTTTCCAAACTGCAGCCAGATTCTTCACCACCCATAATACCGGCCAAAGATTCAGGACCGTTGTCATCGGCTATGACAAAATGGTCCATGGTCGGCGTGTAGGTCTTGCCGTCGAGCGCCAGGAATTCCTCTTCCCCGGTGCCGCGGCGGACTGCGAGATTACCTTTCACCTTGTCGGCATCGAACACGTGCAAGGGCCGGCCACGGTCAAAGGTGACATAGTTTGTGATGTCGACGAGCGCCGAAATTGGACGCAGGCCAATGGCTTTCAACCGCTGCTGCATCCATTTTGGGGACGGACCGTTTTTGACATTGCGGATCAGACGCAAACCAAAGGCTGGGCAGAAATCTGCTACGCCGTCAGCGCTGAGATCGACTTCTACCGGGCAGGGGCCCTGGCCACCAACTTCTGCAATGGCAGGCGTAATCACCGTACCCAATCCAGCTGCAGCGAGGTCAGCGGCGATGCCGGCGACACCCAGGGCATCAGGACGGTTTGGCGTGATGCCGATTTCGATAACCGGGTCGTTGAGGCCTGCATAATTTGCAAATGGCGTGCCGACCGGAGCATCTTCCGGCAATTCGATAATGCCGTCATGTTCATCCGACAGTTCGAGCTCGCGCTCAGAACACATCATACCAAAGGATTCTACGCCGCGGATATTGCCAACGCCCAGCGTTACGTCGATGCCCGGAACATAGGTGCCGGGTCCGGCGAATGCGCCGATCAATCCGGCGCGTGCATTGGGTGCGCCACAAACTACCTGAATGGGCTGGCCATCGCCCTTGTCAACGGAAAGCACCCGCAGCTTGTCGGCATCGGGATGGGGCTCCGCAGTCAGAACCTTTGCAATGGTAAAAGGCTGGAAAGAGGCGCGATCGTCGACATCTTCGACTTCAAGGCCGATCATCGTCAGTGTTTCGACGATCTCGTTGAGGCTGGCCTCGGTCTCGAGGTGGTCTTTGAGCCAGGAAAGGGTGAACTTCATTTTGCTGCTTTCTTTGCCGAGCTGGATTTCTTGTTGGCCGGGATCGTCTGAGTGGCGCTGAGGCTGAGCTTGCGCAATCTTTTGTCGCGCGCTTTACGCCTCTTGGTCAGTTCGTCGAAAATCAGGAAGCCGATTTGTAAACCGTCATCCTCATTTTCCTCCCGCTTTAATGGTGCTTTGATAAAGGTCAGGCTGAGCTGGGAAGTATGAAATGCCTGCGCAACCGGGTTGCCTTTTTCCAATACACCGTCGAGGCGCAGGATATCGCCTTCACCTGGCACAAGCGCCAGCACCCGCATCATGCCAACGGCGGTAAAATGCAGAATTTCGAGCTTCTCCTTTTCGGCGTCGACGGAGCTTTGCAACGAAAAAATATGCTTGGCGACTTCCTGTGCAGCCTCTTCGGCCTGGTTGTCACACGATGCCTTGCTCCAATCCTTTTGCTTGGGTGCTTTGCGCTGCCCAGCCCGCAGTTCAGCCGCCATGTGGGCGAAATTACCCTTCAGCAGGGCAGCGTCGGAAAATCGACTCATCTGCTCAATCCTCCAAACAGGGTTGGCATGTCGAGCGGACGGAATCCGTAGTGATTGATCCAACGCTGATCGGCTTCAAAGAAAGGTCGTAGATCGGGCATGCCATATTTCAACATCGCAATGCGGTCGATGCCGATGCCCCAGGCAAAGCCCTGATAGACATCAGGGTCCAGGCCCCCGGCCCGTAACACATTGGGGTGCACCATGCCGGAGCCGAGAATTTCCATCCAGTCGTTGCCTTCCCCCAGCTTAACTTCGGCACCGGAGCGGTCGCACTGAAGGTCAACCTCCAGACTCGGTTCGGTGAATGGGAAGAAGGAAGGACGAAAGCGCATATCTATTGAATCGACTTCAAAGAAAGCCTTGCAGAATTCCTGCAATGTCCATTTCAGATTGGCGATATTGGCTTTTTTGTCGACGACCAGGCCTTCCAACTGATGGAACATGGCTGAATGGGTGGCGTCTGAATCCTGACGATAGGTCTTACCAGGAATGACAATTCGGATTGGTGGTTCCTGAGTTTCCATTGTGCGGATCTGCACCGGCGATGTGTGCGTGCGCAACACCCGTCGTTCGCCATTTTCATCGGGATTGAAGAAGAACGTATCATGCATCTCGCGGGCTGGATGGCCTTCGGGAAAGTTGAGCGCCGTGAAGTTGTAATAGTCGGTCTCAATGTCAGGGCCTTCCGCAACAGTGAACCCCATATCGGAGAAAATTGCCGTAATTTCGTCCATCACCTGACTTATCGGATGAATGCGTCCTGTCTCTACTGGATTGGGCCGCACAGGCAGTGTTACGTCGACCTTTTCCTTGGCGAGTCTGGCTTCCACATCGGCACGTTTGACAACTTCACGACGGGTGGTGATGGCGTCACCGATGCGGGTTTTCAAGCCGTTCAGTGCGGGGCCCATAACCTGGCGTTCCTCGGGCGACATTTTACCAAGGGTCTTCATCTGTTCGGAAACCGAGCCCTTTTTGCCCAAAGCAGAGACGCGCACCTGCTCCAGCGTTGCTTCGTCAGCGGCGGCGTCGATCTGCGCCAGGATGCTGGCTTCCAGCGTTTCAATGTCACTCATTTTTCATGCCCTTAAACAAAAAGAACCCGCGTCAGCGTTGCGCTGCCACGGGTTCCAAATCTACGTCGTCAATTGGAAGCGCGGTCAGCCTTTGACAGCGCCTTCAAATGCGTTTGGCGTTGTATCTTTTAGATATTCCAGCGCTTTCTTTGCTGATGCAACAACTGCTGCAAAAGCCTCTGGCTGGTTGATTGCCATATCCGACAGGTTTTTACGGTCGACTTCAACTCCGGCCTTTGTCAGGCCGTCGATGAGACGGGAATATGTCAAACCATGTTCGCGGGCAGCAGCGTTGATACGCTGGGTCCACAAGCTTCGGAAATCGCGCTTGCGTGCCTTACGGTCGCGGTAAGCATATTGCTGGGCTTTCTCAACGGCCTGCTTGGCAACCTTAATCTGGGTGCGGCGGGCGCCGTAATAGCCTTTGGCTTTCTTGAGAACTTTTTTGTGTTTGGCGTGGGCGGTAACACCGCGTTTAACTCGGGCCATGATCTAATTCCTGATTGTAAGGTGTTGGGTCACTTGCCCGCGTAGGGCATATATTTCTTGACGATGCGGGTATCTGGTTCGGAAAGAACCATGGTACCGCGAGCATTGCGCAGAAACTTGTTGGACCGTTTGATCATGCCATGCTGTTTGCCAGCCTGAGCGACGGTGAGTTTACCGGTGCCGGTAACTTTGAAGCGCTTTTTCACGCTTGATTTGGTCTTCATCTTGGGCATTTTGCACTCCTTATGCCATTGCCCAATGTCCCGATTGGCGGGCCGAGGCAATGATATGGTTCGGTTGATTATGAGCTGGCCTGATGAAAGAGCCCGCTCTTGCATTTCGAGCAGCCAAGGCATGCCCTGCCTGTCCGCTCCGTAAGCAGCGGTGTCCTAGACCCAAAGTGAGAGAAAGGCAAGCCTTTACCTGCATTGTGGCTTCAGTTTAAGCAGGGCACATGAATGCCAATATTCTTCATTCCCTGTCAGGTCGATTCGTTCGTTCCATTTGCCTTGCCTTGACGATTGTCATGGCGATTGTCTTAACGCATGCATGGGGCCTTGTTGGAACTGCTGTTGCGCAGGAAAACCCGGTGATTCCAAATTTCTGGGATCCCCAGGAGCGGTTCATTAAGCCTAATGTCAAAGACCTGCCAAGATTGCGGTTTCTCACGTCCACTGATTTCCCACCCTTCTCCTACATTGACAAGGACAAACGGCTGACCGGTTTTCACATCGATTTGGCCCGCGCCATCTGCGCTGAGCTGGAAGTCATGCAGGTTTGTCAGATTCAGGCACTGCCGTTTGCGGAATTGCAGAGCCAATTGTCGCAACGGCGCGGTGAGGCAATAATTGCCGGTCTCGTAGCTAACCAGGAAAGCCGCAATGAACTGGCGTTTACGCGCCCCTATTTCTGGTTGCCGGCGCGGTTTATGGCCAAGAAGTCGGCAGCCTTTTCTGAACCGCTGTCGGAGGCGCTGAGCGGAAAGGAAATTGCCGTGGTCGACGGGACCAGCCATGCAGCAATGGCGCTTGGCAAGTTCGGTAACATGCGGGTACGTTTATTCGATACGCAGGATGCGGCCTTGCTGGCACTCCGGCAAAACAAGGTGGCGGCGGTGTTTGGCGACGGCCTGACTTTGGCATTCTGGCAGCAATCGGGCAAGGCAGAGGCCGATTGCTGCAAGTTTGTCGGGAATGCCTATTTGTCGCCGGATTATCTTGGCAATGGCATGGCAATTGCCGTCTCCAAGGAAGACCAGCAATTGCAGGGGGCACTGAACTACGCCTTACGCACGATCAATGATCGGGGAACATTTGCTGAGCTTTATCTGCGCTACTTCCCGATTGGGCTGTTCTAAACCTGTAAGTTCTGGACCTATTTAGGTGATTTCAAAAATGGCACGCTGAGTGACCATCCGAGGCGGGTGGGGCGATCGTCTTGCCATTCTGGCAGTCCTATTTGCATGTCGTCATGGCCAGCGGCGGGCTGATCGATATAAGTGCCAAACAAGCGATCCCACCACGGCAGGTTGAAGCCGTAATTGGAATTGGTCTCGCGGCCTTTTATCGAGTGATGTACGCGGTGCATGTCTGGGGTCACCAGTACCAGCCGCAACATGCGGTCCAGCCAGAGCGGCAATTTGGTATTGGAATGGTTGAACATGGCGGTGCCATTCAACAGGGTCTCAAACAGGATGACCGCAACCGCGGGTGCCCCGATCAGCAACACCCAGGCGACCTTCCAGCCCATGGAAACGATGATTTCGATGGGGTGAAAGCGTATGGCTGTGCTGACGTCGATGTCCCGGTCGGAATGATGCATGCGGTGAAAGCGCCAGAAAATCGGAATCTTGTGCGACAGGACGTGAGACAGCCAGACGGCAAAGTCGAGAACCACAACGCTGACCAGTACAGCGAGCCAGAAAGGCGGCTCGATGAGGTTGAACAAGCCGATTCCCTGGCTTTCGCCCCAAAGGGCCAGCCCAACCGCTGCGGCAGGAAACAGCAAACGCACCAGCAGTGAATCCAACACCACAATGGCCAGATTGGTAAACCAGCGATGAGCCTTGGATACCGTCAATGGCCGTCTGGGGCGCAGAAACTCAGTCAGCGCAAACAGGCCAAACAGCCCGACAAAGGCGATAAGCCTGATTGTGCTTTCATGGCTGGCGACCAGTTCCTGCATTGGATCAGGCGGATTGGTGGCGGGCCCTGGCGGCGAGTTCCAGCGCGGCGCAGGTGAGTTTGTCGACTGACAGGTGATTGCGCAACAATTGCAGCAATCGCACTTCCTCGGCCGAAACATTGAGGTCGGCGACAGCAATTTCAGCAGCCAGAACATAGGCTGTTTGGTGCAGATTGTTCGGCAGTCCAGCGGCGAAGCCCAGGATTGTATCCAAGCCTTCATCCTCCTGCAGAATGTCGCGGCAGGTTTTTGCTGCATTGACCAGTTGATCGCTGTTGTAGCCATCAAAAATCGGCAGTGTTTTTACCACATTGCCAATGCGCAACATCTCTGTCTCTTCCATATTGCGATCGACTGCGGAGACCGCCACCATGATGAAAACGAGGGTGTCCTGCACCGAAATTGCATTCATTGAGGGAACTTTCTTTTGAAAGGAGCTGTAACATTCAAACTATGACGCCGGACGGCGAGATTCAATGGCGCAGGTGGGCAATAACAGCAGTTGACGATTGGCTGGCGCTTTCATAGGTTCCGCGCGCTGCATGGAGCAGCCGTTTTCCTGAAAATCGACAGGCCACCTGATATGACCAATCCCGCCTTTCCTTCGCTTGAAATCACCCCCGAACTTGTTGAAGCGGGCAAGGCCAGCAAAGCTTGGCCGTTCGAAGAGGCGCGCAAGATTGTCAAACGCTACCAGCGCGACGGGTTCCCTGAAGAGGTCATCTTCGAAACCGGTTATGGTCCTTCTGGACTGCCACATATCGGTACATTTGGCGAAGTTGCCCGTACCACCATGGTGGTCAATGCATTTCGGCTGATCACCGAGGACAAGGTGAAGGTTCGTCTGATCTGCTTTTCTGATGACATGGACGGGATGCGCAAAATCCCCGACAACGTGCCTAATCAGGACATGCTGCGTGGTCATCTGGGCAAGCCGTTGAGTGAAGTGCCGGACCCATTCGGCAACGAACATGCATCGTTTGCTGCTCATAACAATGCGCGCTTGCGGGCCTTTCTTGATCAGTTTGGATTTGCCTACGAATTCATCTCGTCGACCGATTACTACAAGGGCGGCAAGTTCGATGACATTTTGAAGAAATGTGCTGAAAAATACGATGAGATTATGGCCGTGATGCTGCCCACGCTGGGTGAAGAGCGTCAGGCGACTTATAGTCCTTTTCTGCCGATTTCACCGAAGAGCGGTGAGGTGCTCTACGTGCCGATGAAAGCGGTTGATGCTGAAACCGGTATGGTCACGTTTGATGATGAAGACGGCGAGGAAGTCACATTGCCGATTACCGGTGGCAACGTGAAACTGCAGTGGAAGCCGGATTTCGGCATGCGCTGGGCGGCGCTCGGCGTTGACTATGAGATGTATGGCAAGGACCATCAGATCAACAGTAATCTGTATGACAAGATCTGCCGCATTCTGGGCGAGCGGGCGCCTGAACATTTGATTTATGAACTGTTTTTGGACGAAAAAGGCGAGAAGATCTCCAAGTCCAAAGGCAATGGGATCACGATGGAAGACTGGTTGAAATACGCCTCGCCTGAAAGCCTGTCTCTGTTCATGTATACAAAGCCGAAAACAGCCAAGCGGCTTTATTTCGATATCATTCCCAAGCAGGTGGATGAGTATTTCCAGCATCTGGCGGGTGTGCATGAGGCTGATACAAAGGCCCGGTTGAACAACCCAACCTGGCACATTCATGCAGGGAACCCACCGCGCATCACCATGCCGGTATCCTTCTCGATGCTGCTCAATCTGGTGAGTGCTTCCAATGCTTCTGACAAGGAAACGCTTTGGGGTTTCATCAGCCAATATAACAGTGAAGTGACACCACAGAACAATCCAAAACTGGATGAGCTGGTGGGCTATGCAATCAGCTATTACGAAGATTTCGTGAAGCCGAACAAGAATTACCGTCAGCCTACCGATCAGGAACGCGCAGCCATGCAAGACCTCTCCAAACGCCTCGCCGCCATGGCAGATGATGCTGATGGTGAGACCTTGCAGACGGAAGTCTATTCAGTTGGCAAGGACCATCAGTTTGAAAACCTGCGCGAATGGTTCCAGGCGCTTTATCAGGTGCTGCTGGGCCAGGATCAGGGGCCTCGCTTCGGCAGTTTCGTTGCGCTTTACGGCAAGCAACAAACTGTCAAAATGATCGATGAAGCTCTGGGCTAAACCTGAAAGGGATTAATGAAGGGCTCTATTGGCTGGCCCAGATGATGCGGGCAACCCAATCGAGCTCTTCGGTCTTGATGGACCGGTTTTCGTGTTCGGGATTGATCGATTCCAGTTCAAGCATTTTTGCTGTTTGTCGGGCCAGAACCTTGGCAAGAACCTCGCCCTCCACCGTGCGGACCACAACCCGGTCACCGCGTCGTATCGAGCTTGTCGGCGAAACAATGATGCGGTCGCCATCGCGGTAAAGTGGCGCCATCGAGTCGCCTTGAATTTCGAGAGCGTAGATCTGGTCCTGGTTCTGGGTTGGAAATTCAACCGCATCCCACCCATCACCGGAAGGCAATCCGGCTTCATCGAAGAACCCTCCGCTGCCGGCCTGCGCCAAGCCAATCAGCGGCACGGCAGTAGGTTGGTTGGCAGCTTCGGCAAATCCATCTCCCCTGAGCTTGTTAAGCTGCATTGCGTAGCCGCTATTGGACTGGCTCAACAACAGGGCGAACTGGTCGAAATCGATACCAGTCGCGGCCATGATCTTGGAAAGCGATTCTGTTGATGGCCAGCGCAAGCGACCATCCTGAGCCGTGCGCTTGGACTTGTTGAAAGTGGTCGGATCCAACCCGGCATTGCGGGCAAGCCGCGAAACGGAGATGTCCTTTTGCTGCGCCAGCGCGTCAATGGCGGACCACACTTGCGCGTGTGAAAACATAGCTGGACTGGCCTCCGGTCGTCTGAACCTGAAAGTGGACTCAGGAATATTGTCCTACAGTAAGGTTTCACCTTGAGCCTGTCCAGTCAGCCCCTGGTGTTTGGGGAAAACGTCATCAGCTCGGTGGTTGTCCAAAGGGCGCGCGCCCTGTGGTCAGGGCATGATCGATGAATTCGATGCGATCCTGGCCCCAGAAGACTTCGCCATTAAGTACGAAAGCAGGCACACCAACCGCATCATTACCGGCGGCTTCCTCGGTATACAGGTGGCGCATTTCGGCAACCTCGTTGGATTTGGCCGCTTCGATAATCGCAGCAGGTTCAAAGCCCGACTCGGTCAGCAATTCAGCGATTGCGGTTTCGTCGGCAATATTTGCCTCCTGCGTCCACACGGCGCTGAACACCCGGTTCATATAGTCAGCAGGATTTTTGCCTTGCATGCCAAGTACGATCACACAGCAATCGGCCAAAGTTGGATCGACGGGAAAGTGGGCTGGTTCCAGATTGATCGGCAGGTTGCGCATATGGGCAATGCGCTGCAGTTCTAGAAAACGGTAACGCTTTCGGGTCGGGGTGCGCTGGGGCAGGGGGACGGAGCCTGATTCCTTCCATACGCCTGCCGGATTAACCGGCTTGAAATTGAGCAAGATATCGTGGCGCTTGGCAACGTCCAAAATGGCCTGATGCCCAAGATAAGTGAAGGGCGAACTGCCAGCGAAATAATAGTCGATATTTGTTGCCATGGGGTGTTCCAGTGCTTGCGGTCGGTAGTGCTTTAAACCACCGACCGCAGGGTTTGGAAAGGACTGCGCTTAGGCGGCTTTCTCCATGGCGAAGCGGTTGTAGAACGTGTCACCGCTTGCTGCCATTTCGTTGATCAGCGCAGTTGCCTTAAAGTGGCTACCATACTGGGCCGCCAGTTCTTCGGCCCGGGCGCGGAAAGTCTCGAGCCCCATCTCGTCGATGAAAGACAGAGGGCCGCCTGTATAGGGCGCAAAACCAAAGCCGAGGATTGCTCCGACATCGGCCTCGCGGATGTCGCTGACAACCCCTTCTTCAACAGTGCGCGCGGCTTCCATGGCGATGGTGAAGAGATAGCGGTCTTTGATGTCCTGAACGGATACTTCATTCGCCGATTGCTGTGGGTACATATCCTTCAGTTCCGGCCACAGCGTCGCCTTGGCGGGCTTTGGCGGGTAGTCATAAAAGCCTTTGCCCGCTTTTTTACCGACGCGGCCATGATCATCAACCAATGTATTGACCAGTTTGGCATGGCGTGGATCGACTGCATCATCGCCAAGATCAGCAATTGTTTGCTTGATCACTTTCTGGGACAGATCAATCGCGACAGCATCGTTCAGGGTCAGTGGTCCAACCGGCATGCCAGCCATCTTGGCGACATTGTCGATCATCGGAACCGGCACGCCTTCGATCAGCATGTTCCAGGCTTCGTTCAGGTAGCGCATGACGCAGCGGTTGACGTAGAAGCCGCGGGTATCGTTCACAACAATCGGCGTTTTCTTGATCGCCATGACATAGTCGATTGCCATAGCCAGTGCTTCGTCACCGGTCTGTTCGCCCTTGATGATCTCCACCAGCATCATCCTGTTGACGGGCGAAAAGAAATGGATGCCGACAAATTTCTCTGGGTTCTTGGATGCTTTGGCCAGTTCGGTGATTGGAATGGTCGAGGTGTTGGAAGCGAATATGCAGTTGTCGCTGGTCGCCGCATCGGTCTGCTCGGTGACAGACTTCTTGATGCCTTTGTCTTCAAACACCGCTTCGACAATCAGGTCACAATCGCTCAATTGGCCATAGTCAGTCGTTGGTGTGATCAGTTCAAGCAAGGCCTGCTTCTTTTCTTCCGTTGAACGACGGCGGGAAATGGCTTTGGTCAACAGGTCTTCCGAATAGGCCTTGCCCTTTTCCGCAGCTTGCTGATCGCGGTCGATCAGCACAACTTCGATTCCGGCTTTGGCCGTGACATAGGCAATGCCTGCGCCCATGAAGCCTGCACCAAGCACGCCGATTTTTTTGATTGAATTGGCTGCAACATCTGGCCGACGGGCACCCTTGTTGAGCTCCTGCATGTTGATGAACAAGGAGCGGATCATGGCCCGGGCTTCCGGGGTGGTCAGCGTGTGCGCGAAATAGCGTGTTTCGACCCTCAGGGCTGTGTCCATGGGCAGTTGCAAGCCTTCATAGACGCATTTCATGATGTTCAGTGCATTGGGGTAATTGCCAAAGGTTTCTTTGCGCAAAATGGCATTACCGGCCGCCAGCATTTGAACGCCGGTTGGGGACCAGACATTGATTGGTGCCTTAAAACCTTTCTGATCCCAGGGGGCTGCGGCTTTCAGGCCGTCCTTAATCATGGCTTTGGCGCGATCCACCACTTCAGCGGCGGGCACGACTTCATGCACCAGGTTCAACTGCTTGGCTTTTTTCGGGCGATGCGCCTTGCCCTGCAGCAACATCTGCACGCCATCTTGCGGATTGACCAGTCGGGCAACCCGCTGCGTGCCGCCGCCGCCGGGCAACAGACCGACTTTGACTTCCGGCAGGCCAACGGTGGCCGATTCATCATCTGTCAGGACGCGCGCGTGGCACGCCAGGGCGATTTCAAAACAACCTCCCAGAGCCGTGCCGTTGATGGCGGCAACCCAGGGCTTGCTGCCGGTTTCCAGCTTGCGCAGAGCGAGGCTCAAACGACCAGCCCCTTCAAACAGTTGTTGAGCTGCAGCCTGTTCATCCTTGGCTTTGGCTTCGGCATAGCCTCCCAGCATGCTTTCCAGCATCGTCAGATCGGCACCAGCACCAAAGGCTTTTTTGCCTGATGTGATAACGGCGCCTTTGATGGCTTCGTCGGTTTCAACCTGTTCAATCAAGACGTCCATTTCATCCATCACCTCATAATCGATGACGTTCATGGATTTGTCCGGCATGTTCCAGGTGATCAGCGCGATGCCATCTGAATCGGTCTCAAGTACAAAATTCTTCATTATTTCAGTCCTTACACCCGCTCGATGATTGTCGCAGTGCCCATGCCGGCCCCGATGCACAAGGTGACCAGGGCGGTGTTTGCGTCGCGGCGTTCCAGTTCGTCGAGAACCGTGCCAAGCACCATTGCTCCAGTGGCACCCAGCGGATGGCCCATGGCAATAGCACCGCCGCAGACATTGATCTTGTCATGCGGGATTTCGAAAGCCTGCATGTAGCGCAGCACCACGGATGCGAATGCTTCGTTCAGTTCGAACAGGTCGATGTCTTCGATCTTCATATTGGCGCGGTCGAGCAGCTTGTTGGTGACGTCAACCGGGCCGGTCAACATGATGTTTGGTTCGGAGCCGATATTGGTGAATGCGCGAATGCGAGCCCGGGGTTTTAGCCCCATCGCCTTGCCACCTTCTTCGGAGCCGAGCAACACAGCAGCGGCACCGTCAACGATGCCCGAGGAGTTGCCCGCATGGTGAACGTGGTTGACACCCTCCAATTCGGGATAACGCTGGACGGAAACCGCGTCGAATCCACCCATTTCCCCCATCATTTCAAAACTTGCGTTGAGCGACGCCAGCGACTGCATGTTGGTGTCGGGACGCATATGTTCGTCACGGTCCAGAATGGTCAGGCCGTTGATGTCCTTGACCGGGGCAATGGAATTTTTGAAGCGACCTTCCTCCCAGCTCGTGGCGGCACGGCGCTGACTTTCCACTGCATAAGCGTCTACGTCGTCGCGGGAAAATCCGTATTTGGTGGCAATCAGATCAGCAGAGATGCCCTGCGGCACGAAATAGGAAGGAATCGCGATGGATGGATCGACAGGCCAGGCATTGCCGGCGGCACCGATGCCGACGCGGGACATGCTTTCGACGCCACCGCCAATGGCAATATCATCAACACCAGCCATGATCTTCGAGGCGGCAAAGTTCACCGAGTCGAGGCCGGAGGCGCAATAGCGGTTAAGTTGTACGCCAGCGACGCTTTGATCATAACCGGCCTGCAGAACAGCTGTACGGGTGACGTCACCACCAGCTTCCTTAACCGGGTCAACACATCCGAAAACAACGTCATCAACAAGCTTGGTGTCGAGCTCGTTGCGGTCGCGGATGCTTTCCAGCACGCCAGCCGCCAGCTTATTGGTCGGCACTTCGTGCAGCGAACCGTCTTTCTTGCCGCGTCCCCGCGGAGTGCGAACGTGGTCGTAAATATAGGCGTCGGCCATGAGGTTCTCTCTTTCCAAAAATTCAGTATGCGCAGGTGTTTACAGGCTGCGCGCAATCAGGACTTTCATGATTTCATTGGTACCCCCATAGATGCGCTGAACTCGGGCATCTCGGAACATGCGGGCAATCGGGTATTCGTTCATAAATCCATATCCGCCGTGCAGTTGGACACATTCGTCCATAACTTTGCATTGCAGATCAGTGACCCAGTATTTGGCCATCGATGCGGTTGTGGCGTCCAATCCGCCATCCAGGTGGCGCTCAACACAATGGTCGACAAAGACCCGGGCTATGCTGGATTCGGTTTTCATTTCGGCCAGCTTAAACTGAGTGTTCTGAAAATCGATGACCCGGTTGCCAAACGCCTTGCGTTCCTTGACATAATCTATGGTCAGCGCTAGCGCGCGTTCGATGGCACTGATTGCCTGATTGGCGATCAGCAAGCGTTCCTGCGGCAATTGCTCCATCAGCTGATAAAAGCCGCGTCCCTCTTCTGCACCAAGCAGATTTGAAGTTGGAACCCGAACATCGTTGAAAAACAATTCTGATGTGTCATTCGACTTGTAGCCCACTTTGTCGAGGTTACGGCCGCGCTCAAAGCCTTCCAGTTCATCGGTTTCGATGACGATCAGCGATGTGCCCTTGGCCCCCTGGGCCGGGTCGGTCTTGACCACCAGCACGATGACATTGGCATGCTGGCCATTGGTGATGAAGGTTTTGGATCCGTTGATTTTGTAGTGATTGCCGTCTCTTACAGCTGTCGTCTTGACGCCCTGCAGGTCTGAACCGGCGCCCGGTTCGGTCATGGCTATTGCGCCGATCAACTCGCCAGAGGCCATGCGTGGCAGCCACTTCTGCTTTTGCTCTTCGGAACCATAGTGCAGGATATATGGCGCAACGATGGAATTGTGCAGTCCCATCCCAAACCCGTCGACACCGACATGTCCAATTGCTTCGGCGATCACCGCCTCATGGGCATAGCTGCCTCCAGCGCCACCATATTCTTCGGGCATGGAAGCGCAGAGCAAGCCCGCTTCGCCAGCTTTTTCCCAAGCCTCGCGATCCACCATCTCCTGCTTTTCATAGCGCTCATAATGGGGCGCAATTTCCTCTTCCATGAAGCGATTTGCCATGTCTTCCAACATCGCGACATCGCCGCTGCGCCAGGAAGGTGTTTCAATCTGCAAAACTTCGGAAGGAAGTGTCATCGCTAAAAGGCCTCTGCATCCATTGCCATCATGGTGTCACATCCAGTCTGAATGCGCACCAGATGGGTTGCGGATTCAGGAATGATGCGCTCCATGAAGAACTTACCTGTCAGCAGTTTGTTTTCAAGGAATTGTGTCGATCCATTGGCGCCAGCGGCAAGTTTTTCCTGCGCCGTCTCGGCCATTAGAGCCCACATGTGTCCCAAAGCCACCAGTCCAAACAGGTGCATATAGTCGGTTGAGGCAGCACCGGCATTGTCCGGGTTGGACATGCCATGCTGAACGAGCCACATGGTCGCTGTCTGCAAATCGCCGAGCGCCTTGGAAAGTGGAGCTATATAAGGCTTCATGGACTCGTCTTCTTTGTGCTTGGAGCACAGTTTGCCGACTTCCTTAAAGTAAGCCTGGACAGCGCGTCCACCTTTGCTGGGCAGTTTGCGGCCAACCAGATCAAGCGCCTGAATGCCGTTCGCACCTTCGTAGATCATGGCAATGCGGGCGTCGCGAACAAACTGTTCAACACCTTGCTCTTTTGTGTAGCCGGTGCCGCCAAAGACCTGCTGCGCCATAACTGTGTTGTCGAATCCTTTGTCAGTGAGAACACCTTTGACGATTGGGGTCAGCAGTTCCATGAAGTCATGGGCTGCCTGCTGTTCCTCGTTGTCTTCTGACCGACGGCTGATGTCTCCTTTTAGTGACGACCACAGCAGGAAGGCTCGAGCCGCCTCATTAAAGGAACGTACAGTCATGAGGATGCGGCGGATATCGGGATGTACGATAATCGGGTCAGCCTTCTGTTCGGGAAATTTCACCCCCGTAATCGAGCGACCTTGCAGCCGGTCTCGGGCCCAGTCAGCAGCGTTTTGATAGGCAATTTCAGACTGGGCCAGTCCCTGAATACCGACGCCAAGGCGGGCTTCGTTCATCATCACGAACATAGCCTTCAGGCCACGATGTTCGGTGCCAACCAGAAAGCCTGTGGCGTCCTCGTAGTTCATGACACAGGTAGCATTGCCGTTAATGCCCATTTTGTGCTCCAGCGAGCCGCAGGTCATCCCATTGCGCTCGCCTGGATTGCCATTTTCGTCGAGCAAATACTTTGGGGCGATGAACAGCGAAATGCCATCAACACCTTCCGGGGCTCCTTCGATTCGGGCCAGAACCAAGTGGACGATATTGCTGGACATGTCGTGTTCACCAGCCGAAATCCAAATTTTCTGACCGGTGATTTTGTAGGTGCCGTCGTCCTGTGGCTCTGCTTTGGTGCGCATCATGCCGAGATCGGTTCCACAATGAGGTTCGGTCAGATTCATGGTGCCCGACCATTCACCCGACAGCATTTTGGGCACATAGGCCTGTTTCTGTTCTTCTGAAGCGTGCTCAATCAAAGCCGCGGCGGCGCCGCCGGTTAGGCCCGGATACATGCTGAAGGCCATATTGGCAGACATTGTGTATTCCTGAACTGCAGTGTTCAGAGTCGCTGGCAATCCCTGACCTCCATATTCCTCCGGGAACGGCAAGGAACCCCAACCGGACTCGGAATAGAGGTCGTAAGCTTGTTTGAAACCGGTAGGGGCGGATACAGAATGGTCTTCGTGCCAAGTGCAGCCTTCCCGATCACCGACCACGTTGAGTGGATGCAACACCTCTTCGGCCAGTTTTCCAGCTTCGCCGAGAATCGCTTCGATCATGTCCGGGGTCGCGTCGGCAAAACCCGGCAGATTGTTGTATTTCTGGATCTGCAAAACGTCGTTGAGTACGAACAGACTGTCTTCGACGGGCGCGCGATAAGTCGTCATAGTGAAATCCTCATTGGCAGTTGGCCATTTCATTTGGTGCCGAACCAGGTCAGAACGGCGGTCCAATCCTCAGTTAAGATCGGCTCTGACAAGGCCAGTCTTCATCAATTTGCGCGGGCAGGCGAGGCGGTAAATTGCCTCAAGCTACCCGATTAATGGCTACATAGGGGAGCTATGCGCGTTTGTCTAGATTCTTACGTTTACGTAAACGGAAATTTGATCGATAAGCTTAAGATTTGGCGCCATTCGGTTGTGAGAGCCGGAGCAAAACACTCACAAGTGGTGTTTTGGATGCGTCAGTTCGATTGAAAACACGGCAGTCCGGCTGACAGACGGCAAAGCTGCAAGGCTGCAGATAGGTTGATCGGCAGCACAATGCGGCTGCTAAAAAAGCCGTGATTCAGCAATCGGGTGGGGAGTTTTGCGGGGCGCCAGAATGTTGATACGGGGTTCGCCGCGATCTGACGTTTGGCACCGTTAATTCGCGGTCTTTGTGTCGATCTTGCCTTCAAGATCGGAAATCGCCGTGCCTATCTCTGCATATTGCAGCTTGAGCTTGCTCAGTTGGTCGATATAAATTTGCTGGAGCTTCGGCGAATGATCCTGTCCAGCTGCAGTTTTTTCATTGAGTTCCAATACCTCGCGAATTTCACCCAAAGACAGGCCAATCCGTTTACAAAACAACGCAGTTCTCAGCCGTTCACGATCCTGCAAGCCATACAGGCGAGTTGTGCCAGACCGTCCGGGATGGATCAGTCCGCGATCTTCGTAGAAACGCAGGGTGCGCAAGGTTACACCGAATTCGCGGGCCAAATCACCAATCTTGAAAATGGTCTTTCCCTGAGCCGCAGAACCGGATTCGGATGCGGGGGAAGCGGCAGAAGCAGAAATGTCGTGCATAGGTTGTTGGTCCAATGTTTACGCCAAACACAGTCCCTAGTGACCATGTCGTGATTGTCCCAACGTTCCCGATCCTTCTTTTATAAAGTTATTCAATGAAGTCAAATCAGCCAGTCGATTATTGTGAACAGATTGCAAAGTTTTTTCGCTGGACGAGCGAGAATGGCGATTCAGTCCGTCAACTTGGCGCTGAATTAATCTCCATTAACGGCCTGTTTACCATGATTGTTGAAAGTGGCGCCAAGGGACCGGTCGTCAAAACCGGTCTGGAGTTGTGGCAAATGCGCCGCTATTAGGTAGGTGAGACAGTATAATGCGTTCAGCATATTCCAGTATGGCAGGCTATCATTCCCATGGTGCGCCATTCGATTCTGGCCCAGCGGGCTATGATCAGGGTGCAGACCGTTTGACGAATATCAGGAGAAGTATCGATGCCATTGAACAGCGGCTGATGTCGGCTGCTGCGCCGGTGGCGGGATATGGACAGCCAGCCCAGCCTGCAATGGCGGCCCCTGCGATGCCTAATCCGGCACACCAATATCCGCCAATGGCTCAGTCCCACATGCATCACCCGGCTATGCATCAACATCCTATGTCGCACCCAGCTGCGCCAAACAATTCCTATTTCGGCGGACCACAGCCGGCTCCTTATGGTGCCATGGCAGCTGCTGAAGTCAGCCAACGCCAGCAAATGTTGAACGCCGGATCAGCTCGACAACAAGCTGGCGCAAATATCGATGGGCTTGGCCGTCAGTTGGAAGAACTGAAACAGGAGATTGCCGGCGTTAAGTCGCAGGTCGCCAAGCCGATTGCTGTTCAGCAATCAGTGCCACAGCAGGAAATCGACCGGATTGCCCAAACGATTGCAGAACTTCAGGCGCAAAACAGCTCGGACGATGATGGAATCGACCGTTTGACCCACGAGCTGGATCAGCTGCGCGCAATGATGAAGGGCGAAATGCGCTCCTCATTGCAAAAAGACATCAAGGCAAGCAGCGACTCTCAAGCCGAAATACTGTCCAGACAGTTGGGTGCGCTTGGCAAAGACGTTCGTGCGGCCATCCGCTCGGAAGTGACTGGAAAAAGCGAACAGCGTGCCAAGGAACTGACAGCCCGTCTCGACGAATTGAGCCGCGGCATTGATCAAATTTCGGTGCAATCTACAAATGCAGTAGCACCTCGTGTTGATAGTCTCGCAGCGCAGCTCGATAGTTTGCGTATGACGATTGACGACCTGCCGCAAACACTGGCCGTCAGCCGTATTGATGACCGACTTACCGAACTCTCCGACAGGATGGGCAGCCTGACGAAGTCGCAGGGCGACTTTGGCGCATTGAGCGAACGCATTTCTGAGCTGGCTAACTCGCAGAGCCCAGCCGCGGAATCCCGGGTGACACCAGAAGAATTTGTCTCCATCGAAAAGCGTCTTGATGAAATTGCGCGTGCACTGGTTGCTGTTTCAAACGCCGGCCGCAAAGCGCCTGAGATGGATATGTCAGCAGTTGAACGGGTGGAAGCCCGGATGGCTGATCTGGCGCGGACACTCGATACTGTTGCTGAAAACAGCACTCCCACTGACGATAAAAATTTGAAAAAACTGGCGGTTCGTATCGAAGGACTGACCGAACGCTTGTCGTCGTTTGAGAAATATGCAGAAAGCGGCGATCTGGGCGGAGCAAGTGCTCTGTTTGCCTCGCCTGATACCGGGGTCATCGAAGATCAGCTTAAGACCATAACTGGTCGGTTGGATGAAGTTGCTTCCCAGCCTGGCGTTCAGACTCTGGAACAACAGATCCAGCAATTGTCGCAACAAGTAGAAGCTGCAACGTCCGCCCATTCAAGTTCTGCGCAAATGACCAATTTGGAGAATCAGATTGGTCAGATTCTGCAACAGCTGGATGGCATTGGTGGAACCGGCGAAGTCGATTTCACACCAGTTGAAACACGGCTCGGTCAAATCGAATACCAGTTGCAGTCCAATCAGAATTTCTCGTTGGAAGCCGCTCAACAGGCGGCCCAACATGCAGTGTCCATGATGGGGCCGCAGAGCGAAGCCGGTGGCCTGGTCGAGGCATTGGCTCATGATCTGAAGTCACTCCAGCTTCTTGCCGAAGGTAATGCTGCGCAAAGCCAGCACTCTGTCGATCAGATTCAGCAAACCCTTAAACAGGTCGTTGATCGGTTGGGTACGATTGAGGGCGCGATAGACGGTGAAGCCGTTCGTCAGGCCACTATTATGCCATCACCTGCAACCGCTGCGGCGGCGTCAGGTGGACTCGCTATGCCCGCCGCTCCCGATCTTCCAATTCCTGAGCTGGTTACGCCTACCTCTAATGCCGACGCATTGGTCGATGCTGCCATCGCCGATGAACATTTGGGGGTTGTCCATCAGGCGGCCTTGGATGTCGGTTTTGTTGATCCGCAAGAAACAGAACAGACCGATGTTGAAAAAGCATCAGCCTCTTCGTCTGTCCCTTCAGCCGTCGAAAACATGCCACTCGAGCCTGGCTCGGCTGCTCCCAACCTGGATGATATGGTCAAACGGGCGAGTGAGCAGTTGAATGATACTCACGCCAAACTGTCCGGTAGTGGGGCGGCTGAAAACGTTGGCATGGATGGCATGCCAACAGATGCCACGGTGAACAAGGATGGGGATGACCGCACGTCCGGTGATTTGCGTCCAGATGCCGTCGCTGCTGCGCGCCGTGCGCTGCAGGCCACCACAGCTGAAATGACTGCAGTGAGCAACGAAGCAGGCGGCGAAGATGAGGGCGCAATGTCCAAATCGTCAAAGGGCAAACTGCTGAGCTCATTCACAAGTTTTGATACCTCACGTCTCCGCAAGCCACTTGTGCTTGGCGCTGCAGCGCTGTTGCTGGCGATTGTAACATTTAAGGGCATCGGTATGTTCACCGGAGCCAACGATAAGCCAATCGCTAAACTGGATCAGCCCGCTGTGGAAATGAGTGCGGACAAGAATGCTGTTAATGGTTCAGATACTCTGACTGCAGCGGATCGCGTCGATACCAATCGTTCGGTTCGCACGGTCGGGAATTCACCTTCCAATGAAGCACCGGCAACTCCGAAGGTAGTGAGCGAGCCGGTTGAGGTTGCAAAAGTGGAGCCAATGACGCCACCGTCTACCGCGCCTGCAGCACAACCTGCCAGCGTTCCAGTGACGCCAAGCGCGCCTATTGTTGAAGCGCCTTCGCTCGTCGAGTCTGCACCGGTTGAACAACCAACGGCTTCCGCCGCGGAAGAACCGCCTGCACCGCCAAAGGCCATTTATGACGTTTCGGCCAAAGCTGGCCCGGCAGCGCTCATAGCTGCTGCGTCGGCGGGTGATCCAAAGGCTCTTTTCCAATTGGGTATGCGCTATTCCAATGGCGATGATGTCCAGCGCAATATGACTGAGTCGGCAAAATGGTTTGCGCATGCTGCGGAGGCTGGATTTGCACCGGCTCAATACTCCATCGGCAGCCTTTATGAAAAAGGCATTGGTGTAGAACGCGACGTGACCAAGGCAACTGGCTGGTATGAAAAAGCGGCGCTCCAGGGCAATGCTCGTGCCATGCACAATCTGGCCGTTATCTATGCCATGGGCAATCCGCCAGCGGTTCAGCCCAATATGGACACCGCCGTTGAATGGTTCCAAAAAGCTGCGCAGTTGGGGATCAAAGACAGTCAGTTCAATCTGGGCATCCTTTATGGTCAGGGAATGGGCGTTCCTCAAAACCTGACAGAATCATACAAATGGTTTGCCTTGGCTGCAAAGACCGGGGATGCCGATGCCAGCAAGAAACGGGATGAAGTGGCCAATGCCATGGATCCAGATGACCTCGACCTGGCTCGCACGGAAGTTAACAACTGGTCTCCGGCCAAGTTGAAGGAATCAGTTAACCGTGTCGCCGTGCCTGAAGAATGGCGCGGACCGTCCACGGCACAGAAATCCGCGGCCAAGCCTGCACAACAGCAGTCGTCGATCCTGAAAGCACAGAACCTGTTGAACGAACGCGGTTATAGTGTCGGGGAACCAGACGGATTGATTGGACCGAAAACCAAACGGGCGATTATGGAGTTCCAGAAATCTGCGGGCATTCCGATCACCGGCAAGGTTGATGAGAAACTGCTCAAAGCGCTCGATCTGCAGACCTGATCTCAGACTTAAGGCTTAAAGTGAATGGGACTGGCACTGTTGGTCCCATACATTCCTGCATTTGCAACAAATAATCAGCCTTTTTCAGTCTGAAAGGGTTTGACTTCGCGCATTTGAAGGCGCAATACGCGGCCACCGATGGCCCGTATGTCGAAACCTTTTGGCCATCCGTTTCTTCGCTCCATGCTGTCCGCTGGGATCTAACGACGTGAACATCTATCTGCCTATTGCCGAAATGTCGGTGAACGTATTCGTGTTGTTTGGCATGGGTGCGGGAGTTGGCTTTTTGTCTGGAATGTTTGGTGTTGGCGGTGGCTTCTTGATGACGCCGCTGCTGATCTTTTACAATATTCCGCCAGCCGTTGCCGTGGCCACTGAAGCCAATCAGATTGTCGCTTCCTCATTTTCCGGCGCACTCGCGCACTACCGTCGCGCAACGCTCGATATAAAACTGGGCGTTATGTTGCTCATCGGGGGTATTGCCGGTTCGGCAATTGGTGTGGCGATATTCTCATCCCTTAGGGAAGCTGGCCAACTCGACTTGATCATTTCAATTCTGTACGTGGTTTTTCTGGGAACCATTGGGTCGCTGATGGTGATTGAAAGCCTCAATGCCATCCGAAAGAGCCGGGGGCAGCCCGATTCCGCTCCACCCGAGGTGCCCGCCCAGCAGCCTTGGATCGCCGCTTTGCCGTTCAAAATGCGATTCCATCGTTCTCAGCTCTACCTCAGTGTAATTCCGGTTCTAACACTCGGTGCCCTTGTCGGTGTTCTGGCTTCGATCATGGGTGTTGGCGGCGGCTTCATCATGGTGCCAGCGATGATTTATCTTTTGCGCGTGCCGACCAATGTTGTGATTGGTACTTCGCTGTTTCAGATCATGTTTGTTACCGCGTTCACCACAATTGCCCAATCGGCAACCAACCAGACGGTTGATATCGTGTTGGCGTTGATCTTGATGGTAGGCGGCGTGATCGGGGCGCAGTTCGGTGCCCAGGCGGGGCAAAAACTGAAGGGCGAACAGCTGCGGGCATTGCTCGGCTTGATCGTTCTTGTTGTTTGTATTCGACTAGGCTGGGACTTGGTGAATATGCCAGCCGAACTCTTTTCCATTGGCACTGGAGGCGGACACTAATGCGTATTGTGATGATCCTCGCTACATGTCTGG
The DNA here is from genome assembly GCA_039969995.1 of Rhizobiaceae bacterium. GTDB lineage: Bacteria > Pseudomonadota > Alphaproteobacteria > Rhizobiales > Rhizobiaceae > Pseudahrensia. The sequence continues at coordinate 99,088 of JBDVMU010000033.1, read as the reverse complement.
CTTTCGCCTGCACCGCTTTTGCAGACGAAAAGGCCGATGTGCAAATTGGTCTGTCCAGCGACACAGTCGAGATTACCTCGAATTTTGATGGCACCGACATTGTTATTTTCGGTTCCATTGAAGGCGGGAACCAGGCTTTGCTTGAAGCCCGTGGTTATGATGTCGTGGTTGCGCTTTTTGGTCCCAAAGAAGAAGTTGTGGTGCGGCGCAAGGAGCGCAAGCTCGGAATTTGGGTGAATGGCGAGGCTATGCGGTTCAGCGATGTGCCTTCGTCTTACTCAGTTGCAACCACACGGGCGCTGGATGAAATTGCCGATGAAGAATCCATCAGTCTCCTGCAGCTTGGCCTCGACAACATCAATGTTGTGACTGAGGAAGATGGCGGCGTTGGTGAAGAGTTGGAAGAATTCCGCGAGTCACTTGCCCGATTGAAAGTCAGCCAGAGCCTGTTTCTGGAACGCATCGGTGGCGTTGAATTTCTCAGCCCAACCCTTTTCAAGGCAAAGCTGGCTGTTCCAGCCAACGTGCCAATTGGCAAACATACTGCCCACGCCTTCCTGTTCAAGCAGGGCAAATTCCTGAATGCCAAATTCGCCGAAATGCAGGTGAAGAAAATTGGCTTTGAGCAATTGACCTATGATCTGGCTCATAAGAACAGTTTGCTTTATGGATTCCTCGCAGTGTTTGTGGCCATGGCAACGGGTTGGCTGGCCAGCGTCGTGTTCGGCAAGGATTGATCGCGGCCTAGCAAAGGGACTGGGACCATGAAGGCAATCACCGAATATCTGACCCGCTCGGCTCGCAATAAGACGCCTACTGATCTGGCTTTGACCCGCCGCAATGCGTGGGCGCTTTCAATCGCCGGATACATTCCTTTTGCGATTTTTACGCTTGGTCTTTGGGTGTTGTTGCCCGAAACGGAACTCTATTCCTTCAATATTGATGCATTGAAAACCTATGGTGCCGTGATCCTGTCTTTTCTTGGCGGGGTTCGCTGGGGACTGGCACTGAAATCTGCCAGTGAGGTGCCGGCGCGTCGGGAGTTGATCTATGCGGTCATTCCTTCGTTGGTGGGATGGTTCAGCCTCAATTTGGATGAGCCATATGTATTTGCTGTGCAGGCACTGGCATTTGCGGCCCATGGTGCTTGGGACACATTATCTGGTGAGCGTGGTACATTTGCCATGTGGTTTGTAAAACTGCGCATGGTTTTGACATTTTTGGTCACCGGGGCGCTGATCGCTGCATTTTTCGCCACAGTTTAATTTCTTGATGAAAGCTGGCCAGTGACTTATCTGCTGGTCTCATTCATTCATCCAACAGGATCAAGCCGATGAGCAACATGATCAATCGATTTCTGGGCGACTCGCCACTGCGTGTGGCTATCAAACTGGTTGTTCTGTCGGTGATCGTCGGCATTGTGATGAGCGCGGTTGGATGGAGTCCCAGGACAATCTATGATGGCATTGTCCGGTTCTTCCAAAGACTATGGGATTTGGGCTTCGAGGCGATCTACAGCTCGTTTGAATATCTGTTTCTCGGCGCAGCAATTGTTGTTCCGGCTTTCTTGATAATACGGTTGTTAAGCTTCCGCTCACCGCGCAATTAAAGCCCGAAATGAGCGAAAACAGCCGTTCATTTGATGTCACTCATCGGTCAGTAATTGCCATCGCCTGGCCGGTGACGCTGGCCTACCTGTCGACACCTTTACTCGGCTTGATCGATACCGGAGTCGTGGGGCGTTTGGGCGACCCAGCTCTGCTGGGCGGACTGGCCGTCGGGGCTATTCTCTTCGACATCATCTTTACGACTTTTAATTTCCTGCGTGCCAGCACCACTGGGCTCGTGGCGCAGGCGCTTGGCGCAGGGCAGGTCGAAGAACAACGCATCGTTCTTATTCGCTCGTTGTTGATTGCGGTAGCGCTGGGTCTGGGTGTTCTGCTGCTGGCACCGTTGATCCTGCGGGGCGGGTTGTGGGCCATGGATGCGCCTTCTGCTGTTGAACAGGCAACGATCATCTATTTCACAATCCGGGTTATGGCCGCGCCCCTCACCTTGATCAATTACAGCGTGCTTGGCTGGATGCTGGGATTAGGGCAGGCCTGGCTGGGTCTGGTGCTGCAAATTGTACTCAACGGAACTAATATCGTTTTGTCGATTGTGCTCGGTCTGGTTTTGGGCTGGGGCATTGAGGGGGTTGCTTGGGCAACTGTTATTGCCGAAGCGGTTGCCGCCTGTGTCGGCTTGACGATTGCCTGGTTGCGGCTTGCGGGAAATGGCCGGATCTCCTGGAGAACGGTGTTCGCACGTGCTGCGCTTCTGCGCCTTGTTGGCGTGAATTTCGACATCATGGTGCGTTCGTTTTGCTTGCTTTTTGCCTTCGCCTTTTTTACCTCGCAGGGCGCTCAATTTGGCGAACTCACTCTGGCGGCCAATGCTGTATTGATGAACTTCTTTCTGGTCGCCGGTTATTTCCTCGACGGTTTTGCTACGGCGGCTGAACAATTGGCCGGCAGGGCCGTGGGTGCGCGCCATAAACCAGCCTTTGATGCAACTGTTCGTCTGACCTTGGTCTGGGGCTTCGTTCTGGCGGCTGGTGCATCAATCGTGTTCTGGTTGGGCGGTCCTTTGATCATCGACCTGCTGACCACCAATGAGCTGGTTCGCGCCGAAGCGCGGGTTTATTTGGCCTGGGCTGCAATGACTGCGCTGGTCGGGGTCATGGCATTTCAGATGGATGGAGTGTTCATCGGTGCGACATGGACCGTCGATATGCGCAACATGATGCTGTTGTCGCTGGTTGCCTTCTGGCTGACCTGGTGGCTGGCCACACCGCTTTGGGGCAATCACGGACTGTGGTTGGCGATTGAAGTATTCTTGGGTGTTCGGGGCTTGTCGCTCTATGCCCGTTTGCAGGTTCGCTCTCGAGAAACTTTCGGCCGGACCTAGATTTTGGCCTCATGTTCGTCCTGATGCCCGCCACGGGCCCAATGGTCAGCAGCGCGCCCAACAATCTGTGAGATGTTTTTGATGCCTTCGGCATCGCAGCGCTGGGCGAGACCCTCCAGGATTTGACCGGGCAGGCCAGGGCCCTCATAGACCATGCTCGAATAGAGCTGCACCAGGTTTGCTCCGGCCTCCAGTTTGGCAAAGGCACTTTCGGCGCTGTGTACACCGCCCACACCCACCAGCGGAAAGTCTGTTGCCAAACGCAGACGCATCTTCGCAAGGATTACCGTTGAAGCTTCAAACAACGGTTTGCCGGATAGGCCCCCGACCTCATCCTTGTTGTAAGACCGTAATCCATTACGCGCCAGGGTCGTGTTGGAAACAATCAAGGCATCGAAATCGGATTGACCAATGGCCTTTGCAATGTCGTCCAGTTCGCCGTCATCCAGATCTGGTGCGATCTTCAGGAAGAGCGGTACACGCCGACCCTGTTTATCGGCCTGTTCGGCCCGCGCCGCGCCGACCCGTTGCAATAGGTCGGTGAGCGGATTAACGCCTTGAAGAGCACGTAATCCGGGTGTGTTGGGTGATGATATATTGACAGTGAAATAAGTGGCATATTCAGCGAATTCGTGGACGCCTGTGACATAGTCAGCAGCAAAGTCTTCACTCGATTTATTTGCTCCAATATTGATACCAATAATGCCGCGGGATTTACCCATCGCCTGAATGTTTGCCTTGGCCAATGCGTGGCCACCGCTGTTGAAACCGAGACGGTTGATGACGCCTTCGTCTTCAATCAGGCGGAAAATGCGGGGCTTGGGATTGCCTGGTTGCGGTTTGGGAGTGACGGTGCCGACTTCGGTATGTCCAAAGCCCATCTTTAACAGTGCCTGGGGTGCATCGCCGTTCTTGTCGTAACCTGCTGCCATCCCGAGTGGATTGGGGAATTCTATGCCCGCGACATTGACTGCTAGTCGGTCATCAAAATTCGCATCAAACTTGGGATGAAGCCCCATCCGCAATGCGGATATGGAGATCTTGTGCGCTTGCTCAGCATCAAGGGCGAAGAGAGCTTTTTTGCCAAGGAGTTGGTATAAATTGGTCAATGCGGATCCATGGGAATGTTGTGAAGGCCATTTTCGGACAGCTGCATAGCCCGGCTCCAAGCGACGGCATCCATTGAAAGAGTGGCATAGAGATGCGGAAACAGGGCGCCACCTCGCGACACTTCCCATTTGAGCGCGTCACCTAATTTGGATGTCTCTATGGCTACAAGCAGGAGATCATCCTGGCCGGCAAAATGTTTGGCAGCGGTTTCAGCAACCTGCTCGGCGGTTGAGAAGTGGATATACCCATCCTGCAGGTCAATGGCCGCCCCTTGGAACTGCCCTGCCGCTTCGGCAGCGTTCCAGGCTGTTTTGGGCGTGATTTTATAGATCAAGCGATCAGCGCTCATGGCTAAAATCTCCAGTTGGACTACAAAGCGAATGACGTTGTCATGCACTTGGCAGCCTGTTGCCATAATCGCCCGTAAATGAACAGTTGGGCACCTGCTTTATTGACCGATTTGTGGCGGTGGTCCCGGCTTAAGACATACGCTGATTAAACTGCTCGCGCAGGACGTCGGGCAAGGGAACGGCCCGGCGCTTCGTCAAGTCCATCAGCAGGGCGGTGACAGCGCCGCTGTAAAGCGTTTCACCGCTCGCCATGTCGCTGATCTGATGGCGGAAAGAGAAAGTCTTGTTGCCCAGCGCTTCCAGCCATGTGACCACTTCGATCATTGTGCCAACCCGAGTATGCTTGTGGCGGCTGGCCTTCATTTCAACCGCTACCGTGCCAAGGTTGTTGTCACGCATCCAAGCGCGTGTGACGCCAAGATGGTGCCATAAATGGGAAGCAGCGTCGCTGAAGCGGGCTATGTGATACTGGTCCAAAAGGCGACCATCCTGATCACATTCCTGCGGCGTGATGACCGAGCGGTGGGAAACAACCCCCAATCCGGTTTCGATGACCTTGTCGGTTTCGAATATCTGAATAGGGGCCGAGGGCAGACTTTTGGGAAGAGCCAGTTCGTTGGGGACTTCGACGGATGGTCCTGAACCGCCAAGAGGATTGTCGTACAGATCGATTGCGGTGGCCGAAACGGCATCGGTATCACCGTTGATCAACTCATGAACCAACATGTTTTTTCCAGCAACCATTGAACTTCGCACAATCGTGTTGGTCGCCATCATCAGCTCACCGTGATAGCGCACGTGGCGATCGATCCAGTTTTGTCGATCGGCTCCAGCAAGATGGAAGAAAATCTGAGCGGCGTCACCGAAGCGCTTCCAGTAAAACTGGATGTTCATGTGCAGGTTTTCGTCGCACTCCCAGGAATTAACGAAAGAACGCTGGGTCTCAAGAGCACCGGTCAAGTGAGTTGCTCGCGGGTGTTGTTCAGGAAGGCATCAATGCGGGTATTGCTTGCCTCTGCGATGTCGAGTTCCGGAAAGCCCTGGAAGACATGACATCCACCTGGTGTCACGTCGAGCTCTGCATTGCCGTTGCGGGCATGCCAAAGGGTGGCCATCTGCAAAGTGTCATCAAGCAGAAGGTCCTCGGTGCCAACTGAAAACAGGGCAGCAGGCATGCCATCCAGATTGGCGTAGAGGGGCGAGATGTCCGGGTCGCGATAATCGTGCCTTCCCTGAACATAGCGCGAGGCAAACATTTGCATATCAAGGGTGGTGAGGATGAGCCGCCGTGTTCCCCAATTTCGAGCGCTGGAGGTTTGCCCGAGGTCAAACACCCCGGCGGTCAGGTTTGCCGCATGAAACGGGCAATGGCCCATTCGATCCCGCAACCGCAGCAATGTCAGTGCAGAAAGATGTCCTCCGGCACTCTCGCCCCCAATTGCAAGAAACTCATTGTTGATCCCCTCAGGGCCGTCAAGCAGCCAAAGCGCCGCCTGTTCGCAATCATTGGGCCCGGCAGGGTACGGGTTTTCCGGGGCCAGCCGGTATTCGACCGAAACACAGTCCAACGAACAATTATCGGCAATCTGCTGCAGCCGTTCATCATGGGCCGATGCACTTCCCAAAACCCAACCACCACCATGAATATGCAGGTAACTGCCCTTCGATTCTGCCGTTCGGGGCTTGAACAGGCGAAGTTCGAGTTCACCATTGGGTGTATCGATTGATATATTGCGTGCCGAGGGCTCTGTTGCTTCAAGAGGGAACGGGCCTTTGCCTTCAAGCCGGTTTCGGCGCACAGTTTCGGCGGGCAACGTCCACATGTCCGGCAGATCCTGCAGAACTTTGACAAGATTTTGGTTGAATTTGCGGGTCTGCTCCGAAATCTTGGCTTCATCGAACAGCGATGGGTCAATCTGCATGGTCACGGGTAGATTCCTTTCAACGGGTCAGTGGCGGCGTAGCATTCGGGCGCTGGCGTTCGGATCAACAGGCTTCTTGCGTATCAGTTGGGCGAGACGGTCGATCAACATGATTATAATACCTGTCGCAACTCCCAGCGCGCCCGCCGCAACCGGTGCCTGTAATGCCAGAATAGTTGGCCCCAACGGGTAGAGTAGATAGGCAGTTACAAGCGCACCACAAGCGATCGCGGCGTTCAATGCCCATCGGGAAATGGAGCCCAGCCAAATGCCGGCAGCCAGCGGCACGAATAATGCTCCAGCCCCCAGCATCAGCGCACCAACGAGCAATTCTTCGGTGGTCAGTATCATTTCTTCAGGCCAGGCCATCAGACAACCAGCAAGCACAAGAACGGTTAGTCGTGTCAGAAAGACGGATTGTTCTCCTGGATCAATATTGCGCAACCTGTTTGTGGCACGAACGATTGAAGCAGCAGCTGTGAACAGCGTTGCAGACAGACCATTTAGGGCGGCGAAGACAATGACAAAATAAGGCAACATCTGAAGAATTGGCTGGTTTTGCAGCAATTCGGCAAGCTTGCCAGATGTCGGGTTGCCGACGATCAGACCGACCGATAGGGGCAATGCACTGAGCATCAAAAAACACATAAGTGCGACCCAGCCGACTGATTCAATAGCCTCCAGCGGCTGGCTGTTGGTCGACAGTCTGGAGAGCGCATGGGGCAGGACACTGAAACCAGCTGCAAGGACTAGCACAGTGAGAATGAGCCATGAGGTTGACAAGGCACCATCAGACGGGAACAGCAGGGTGGAGTCGACCAGGTTGAGGATTTGCAATGGTGTGTCCACCAGATCGGCCTGCTGCGCAGAAGTTAGCATGGACGGCAGAAAGCCAGTGGCAGACGCCGGAATCAGCGCGCAAATCAGCATCCAGATCGCCAAGCTTGCATTGACCAACAACAGCCCCGACCAGCCGCCAAAAACACTTGGCAGAACCGCCAATATCATAACTATCCATATGGCTTGCTGTGCTGAAAGTCCGGTCATTAATTGAAGCAGCGCACCAGCGACCTGAAACTCCGCCATGGCCAGTGCCAGCAAAACGACCGTTACGATGGGCAGTACCAGATAGCCGGTGAACTTGCTGCCGAAGCGCCAGGCGAAAAAGCCTGGAAGGCTGAGTACGCCGGCGCGCTGAATATTGGCCGAAAACAGTGCGGCGTGGAAAACGATGCCAAGCACCAGGCCGGTAGCAAGGATCATTTTACTGGTTAGATTGATTGAAAACAGCAGGATCAACAGCGATCCGGAAAGAAAATCGGTGGCGCTGCCAAGGCCTGATGTGAATGGGCCCAGTGCCCGATTGGCAAAAAAGAACATCGGACTTGTCATGGTTCGACTTATCCATGCCATGCAGATGAAAAGCGCGACCATCATCACGAGTATCGAACCGATAACGATTTCGGTTGGCAGGCCCAGGCGTTGCAGCAACAGGAAAATGACTAAAGCACCTATCAAGCTGGATAGTGCTATCCAGAGCAAAGTTCTGGCATTGCGCCGGTTAATCAGCGTTGATTCATTGGGTATGCGTTCGCCCAAACTCATGATTGGCGGGCCCCGATGGTATCCTTGCTGCTTTCACGGCTTTGTGGGGCACGGATATTGATCCGCTGCTGCATGCGCGCCAGACTGGCAATCATGACAACGATAATCAAAGGAAAAGCGGTGAAGGAGAGCCACGACAGTGCTGCCAGACCACCTGAACTTTCCAATGCGGCTATTAGAGTAACAATCAAAATCGCCAGCACAATGGCAATGGCAACCGTACCGACCATAGCCAGTCGGGTTCTCTGCCACCAGGACAGGCGTGTCCAATTATCTAACCGCATCGTTCAAAACGCCTTCCACAACCAATCTGGGTTTGGCGCGGATTATACAAAAGAGCAAGCCTATACCTCAAATGTTCGATGGACTTATTGGGGCATTTTCCGTACGAATTTGGTGGCCGTTGGCTGTTGGAACAACTACGTCGAGTGAAACCATGCCAGAAAATACCCCAGAGCCTGTTGCAACTTTGATCATTGTCGATGATCACCCACTGTTTCGCGGCGCCATGCGGCAAGCCCTTAGCGGTGGTCTTGATGCCGGTATGGCGGGCATTGGACCTGCTGCTATTCTGGAAGCCGGTGATTTCGGCCAATTGCAGGAGCAATTACTGGAAACCCCCGATATCGATCTTGTTCTGCTTGACCTTTCGATGCCCGGGGTGAGTGGATTTTCCGGATTGATGGCATTGCGTGCTGAACATGCAACCATGCCTGTTGTAATCGTCTCAGCCAGCGACGACCCGGCCACCATTCGTCGTGCGCTGGAATTGGGGGCGTCAGGATTTGTGCCCAAATCTGCAGGAATTGAAACCATTCGTGAAGCCATTTCAGGCGTGCTCCGTGGTGATGTCTGGAAGCCTGCAGACGTTGATCTGGCGTCCGAAAGCGACCCCGAAATTGCGGACATTCTCGCCAAACTGGCGACGCTAACCCCACAGCAAACTCGGGTGCTGTCAATGATTTCCCGTGGCCTGCTCAACAAACAGATCGCCTATGAATTGAGTGTATCGGAAGCCACAGTGAAAGCACATGTTTCAGCGGTGCTGCAGAAACTGAGTGTCGACAGTCGTACCCAGGCCGTTATTCAGCTGTCCAAACTTGGGTCTGATGCCGTCGCCGACCACAGCATCAACTGATATTCTGCTTTACTCCGCGGCGGTGCGCGTGCCGCTCTGATTGACCAGGCGGGTCAAAAATGCACGCAAAGCAGCGGGCTTCAATGGTTTGTTCAATACTGTAATATCCAGCGAGCGTGCCGCGCTGCGCACGGCCGCACTTCGGTCTGCGGTAATCAAAGTTGCCGGCAAATTGTGGTCTGTAACGGCTCTTACGCTGGCAATGACTTCAAGGCCATTTTCCTTGTCGAGATGATAGTCCGCAAGGATAACGTCTGGCTGGATGTCTCCAATATTCTTCATCAGATCCGCATGATTGCTGAACAAATGCAAGGTGCAGCCCCAACGGGACATCAGGGCCCTCATGCCATCCAGAATGGTTTCGTCATTGTCGATGCAAATGATGACGAGGCTGGAAACGTCAAACCCGGAAGTCTGTACCTCACGGGTGTCGTTGGAATTGACCGGTTCTGCGACGGCCAGAGGCAACACAATCTTGAACGTGGATCCTTTGCCTAATTCGGTGATCAGTTTCATTTCATGCTGCAAGGTTGAAGCGAGACGTCGGACAATGGACAGGCCAAGGCCGAGCCCCGGAGCTGCCTGTTTGCCTTGTTCGAGGCGGTGAAACTCCTGGAAGATGGCTTCCCGGTCGGCTGACTTGATCCCCATGCCGGTATCGCTGACCTCCACCACAAGGTTGTTCCGTTTCACCCGTGCGTCGATGGAGACAGTTCCATGTTCGGTATATTTGATTGCATTGGAAATCAGGTTTTGGAGCAGGCGACGCAACAGGCTGTAGTCTGAATGCACGCTGAACTCATTGCGACGAACAATCAGCTTCAATCCCTTAGCCTGGGTAACGGGCTGAAATTCTTCTTCAAGTCGATCCAGCAAACGAGAAATTGGAAAGACTGTCAGGTTGGGGTTTAGCGCACCCGCATCAAGGCGCGATATGGCAAGCACTGCTCCCAAGATATCTTCCACACTCTCCAGAGCATTGTCGACATTACCGGCCAGTCGCTGGCTCGAACTTCCATCCAATTCTTCCACCAGGCTGGAAGTGTAAAGGCGTGCAGCGTTGAGTGGTTGCAAGATGTCGTGGCCAACGGCGGCAAGGAACTTGGTTTTGCCAATATTGGCGGCTTCGGCAGATTCCCGCGCTTTGGCCAGATCTTCATTGAGTTGTGTGAGTTCTTCGGTGCGTTCCTGCACACGACGTTCCAGCGTCTCGTTGGCGATTGTCAGCGCGCGGGCCGCATTGGCCTTTTCGGTCGTGTCAGCCCATGAAATAACCAGACCGCCATTTGGCATGGTATTCGTCTGGGTTTCGATGATCCGGCCAGAGGTGGTCAGGGTAATGTGAGAGGCCTGTTCTGTCTCCAACAAGTGTTTGACAAAATTTTCCGGGTCCGACTGATCGCCAACCAGATTTGATGAGATTGCCTGGGAAAGAGTTGTCAGCGGCGTTCCGACCTGACCAAGTTCGGCAGGCAGGTCGAGCAATTCCCGGAACTGACGGTTCCAGCTTGAGAGGCGGAATTCGGCATCGAAAACGCTGATGCCCTGTTCAACCTGATCCAACGCTGTTTGAAGCAGGTCGCGATTGTACTGCAAGGCTTCGGAAGCGTCTCCCAGCAAGCGGATGGTTGATTCTTCCGAGGGCGCGTTTTTCTGCAGAAGCAGCGACATTACCAGTCGGGACGATGCTGCACCAACCGCACTGGCCAGCAGTTGTTCGGCATAGGCAATGAGATCATCACCCGCGAGTTCACGATTGTTGTGCTCACCGCCTTTTTGATCGAAATAGGTGTCAAACGCGCGATTGGCACGCTCGCGCCCCAGATAACTGCCAACGGAGTGCTTCAATTCAGCAACCGTAACCACACGCCCGTCCCGCTCAGGCGTGGCCAAAGCCAGCTTGCCACGTATCGAAAAACTCCCGGCCTGCATACGTTCGATGGTCAGCGGCTTGCGGGAATAGCTGGCAATGACGAGCGCTAGTGTATTCGCCAGCAAGCTGAACATAACACCGTGATTGAGCGGCTCGGCCTCAACGCCAAATAAACTCTGAGGTCGCAGCCACCCGAATCCAAAGGGTCCATCTACGAGCAGCGGTGCGCCGGCCTCCAGGATAGTTGGCAGGAAAAGGGTGTAAAACCAAACCGCGAATCCAGTGCCCATTCCCCACAGGGCACCCGTTGAAGTTGGGCGTCGCCAAAACATGCCAATGAAAAAGGCGGGTGCAAATTGAGCCAGCGCGGCAAATGACAACAGACCGATTGAGGCCAGCGCAGCTGAATCGCCCGCCGCCTGGAAATAGGCATAAGCCAACCCCAAAATAACAAAAATCGCGGTTCGCCGAATGATCAACAGTTTGTCTGACATGTCAGCGCCAGAACCCAAGCCCGTCCGGCTGTCGGTGCCCTCAAATCGCAAAAACAGGGGCAAGACCAGGTTATTTGAAATCATGATCGCCAGCGCCACACAGGCGACAATCACCATGGCGGTCGCAGCAGACAGGCCGCCGACAAAGACCAGGAACGAAATTGTCCAGGTGTCGTTCTCCAGCGGCAGCGCCAACACATAGGTGTCCGCGTCAACGCTGTCGCCAAAGGTCAACATGCCAGCAATGGCAACCGGAATGACAAACAGATTGATCAACACCAAATAGAGCGGGAACATCCATCGAGCTGTCTTCAACTCATTGCTGGAGTGGTTTTCCACCACTCCGACGTGAAACTGTCTGGGCAACAGCACGAAGGCACCAAAACTCAACAGCGTGTAAACCAGAAAACGCGAAGGATGAATGCCACCGAAAAACGTGCTGGTGACAAATTCTGATTCCTGTGACTGGGCGATCAAATCGCCAACGCCACCAAACAAGTAGAAGGTTGCGTAGAGACCAACTGCCAGAAATGCCACCAACTTGACGATTGACTCGGTGGCAACGGCCAGCATCAATCCGTCATGATGTTCTGTTGCATCGGTGTTGCGTGTGCCGAAGAGGATGGCGAAGACCGCCAATAGGACCGATACGAAAAATGAAGTGTCGACGGGTGCTCCGCCCAAGCCCAGGACGCTCGGTTCAGCGCGCACGATCATAGTGTCAACGGTTGTTGAAACCGCCTTCAATTGCAACGCGATATAGGGAACCGTCCCAAGCACCGCGATGACCGCTGCAAACGCGCCGACCGATGCACTCTTGCCATAGCGCGACGCAATGAAGTCAGCGATCGATGTGATGCGCTCCCGCTTGGCCACCGCAACAATGTGAGAAAATAGCGGATATCCCAGCGTGATCATCAGGATCGGACCAAGGTAAATTGCCAAAAAATCCAGCCCGGATTTTGACGCGAGACCCACAGAGCCAAAGAAAGTCCACGAGGTACAATAGACTGCCAGGCTCAGCGCATAGATAGCGGAGCGTGACCTTCCACTTGGTTGGTTGCGGGCACGGCTCGACAGTCGCCGGTCGCCATAACTGGCCACCACGAAGAGAAACAACAGATATGCAATTGCGGCAAAAACTATGCCCCAGCCCTGCATGGTCTCCTCCCATCACCGGGTTTATGACAAGTTTTTCATCACAATAGACGTCGTCTGTCCAGCATTTGACCCTGCCTGCTGAAGCTTGAGACCTCGCTTCCGTATGGGAAATCAAATCTTGCATAAATATGGAGACTATAGTCTAAGGCGAATTAACCGATCCGCGTGTTGATGCGAAATAAGCGGGTTAGTGGGACCAATTCGGTTAAACATGCAAAGGGGAGAACTATGCTGAACGAATTTAAAGAGTTTATTGCCAAGGGCAATGTGATGGACCTCGCAGTGGGTGTCATTATTGGTGGTGCGTTTGCGCTGATTACAAAGTCGCTGGTTGGTGACGTCATTATGCCAGTTGTCGGGTCCATTTTTGGTGGCTTGGACTTTTCCAATTACTTCCTGGCATTATCGTCAGAAATCACTGCGACCTCGCTTGAAGAAGCCAAGAAGCAGGGTGCTGTACTGGCCTACGGAAGCTTCATCACAGTGATAATCAACTTCATTATCATAGCCTTCATTATCTTCATGATGGTTCGCTACGTGAATCGCGTGAAAGCGGGCATGGAAGAAAAAGAAGAAGAGCCGGCTCCAGCGGCTCCGGCGCCGCCTCCGGAAGACATCGTTTTGTTGACCGAGATTCGCGACGCGTTGACGAAAAAATAAATTCGAAGCCATGCCTGACCATCGCTTAACGCTGGTACTGGCAGTGGCCTTGAGACAGATGGCCCTGCGTTAGTTCGCAGGGCCTTTTTTCATTGTAAGACCATGTCGGTGATCTGGTTTGTGCGGTCGCCATCTTAATGACGCGTTAATCCGGCAAACGTTATTGTCAGGGCGGTTTAACGGGCATTACGGCCGATGAATCGTTGCGGATAATCACCACTCTTCATAGCCATCAATCTACGGGTTGACTTGGGGGCACATATGAAAAATCTCGTTCGTGCAAAAGCGCATTTCAAGCGTGTTCTGCTGTTGCTCGCGTCCTTCTCGCTGGTCGTCAACCTGTTGTTGCTGGCGATGCCGCTCTACATGTTGCAGATCTACGATCGTATCCTGCCCTCCCGCAGCATGGACACCTTGCTGTTTCTGTCGATCATTGCTGGTGGTGCGTTGGTTGTGTTGGGATTGTTGGAAACAGTCCGCTCCGTCCTGGCCAGTCGGGTGGGCGCACGACTCGAAGCAGATTTGGGGACCGACGCACTGCTCGCGTCGATGCAAAAGAGCGGCAACGGCGAGTCCGATATCGACACGGTGCGCCATCTTGTAACGCTAAGGCAATTCGTTTCGTCGCGCATGCTGTTTGCCCTGCTCGATTTCCCCTTCGCACCAATTTTTATCGTGGTGCTTTATGTAATTCATCCAACCCTGTTCTGGCTGACTTTGGCTGGCGCAGTGGTTTTGTTTGTGTTGGCCATTGTTAACCAGCGCCTTTCGCGAAGTGCTGCCATCAGCGCGTCTGAACAACAGGGTGCAGCTATGTCGATGGCTCAGAGCCTGACGCGCAATGCAGACACTTTGCAGGCGATGGGCATGACCCGTGACGGTATTCGACTTTGGGGGCAGCGCAATTCCCAATCGCTGATCGATCAAGGTTCGGTCGACTTTCGAAACGCAGTGATGACCGGAATCTCACGGGCTTTCCGCATGGGTTTGCAAATTGCTATTCTTGGCGTTGGCGCGCTTCTGGTGCTCAATTACGAAATGACCGCAGGCATGATTTTTGCCGCGTCCATTATTTCGGGACGTGCCTTGCAACCCATTGATCAGGTGATTGGCGGATGGCGGCAATTTGCCATGACGCTGGCCTCGTGGCGTGCATTGAAGGAGACTCTGGCGGAACAATCGGTGGTGGTAAATGAGTCCAAGACCTTGATGCAGGAGCCGCAGGGTCATATCGCCGTTCAAGATGCGCTCATTTTGAGCCCCAACGGAGTTGGTGCTGCCCCAATTCTGAACCGCATCAATTTCGAACTGGTGCCAGGCACCGTTCTTGGCGTTGTCGGGCCTTCCGGATCAGGCAAGTCAACACTGGCGAGATTGATCGTTGGCGTGCAAAAGCCGAATTCAGGAACCGTTCGCATTGATGGCACTGAAGTGCAGAACTGGAACAACGAACAGCTTGGCCGTCACATCGGTTACCTGAGCCAGGACGTTGAACTGCTGCCGGGTACGGTGAAAGAAAATATTGCCCGCCTGTCAGAAAATCCAGACGATCTCGCCGTGCTGGATGCCGCTCGCAAAGCGCAGGTCCATTCGCTGATCCAGAACCTGCCTCAAGGCTACGATACCAGAATTGGACCCGGAGGGCTTGGATTGTCAGGCGGTCAGCGGCAGCGCATTGGATTAGCGCGGGCTTTCTACGGTGATCCCAAAATCATGGTGCTGGATGAACCCAATGCCAATCTTGACGATGACGGCGAACTGGCATTGCGAAGGGCTTTGGCTGCGACTCGAAATGCGGGCGTCACTGTGATCATCGTCACCCAGCGCAAACAGGTGTTGAACGTGGTCGATAAAATTTTGCGGTTACATTCCGGCTCGGTTGATTATCTGGGCAGTCGGGACGAGTTTGCTGAAATATTGCAACAGCGCCGCAAGAGCCTCGCTGAAGCCCAAAAGGCCCAAGCAGCAGCATCGCAACCGCAGGCAATCGAGGGCAAGTCATGAGCCAGGAACTTGGAAAAATCGCGGTGAAAAAAGTACCCGCTTCGCAAGCCATTGCGGGCAATGCTGAACATGCCAGGATGATGGGACAGGCTGCACAGGCCAAGTCCGATTCCGCTGATGGCCATTGGGCCAGCCGAGTGCGCACTTCTTTGCTGGGGCCAGCATTGTTTGGACTAATCATTTTGATCGCCGCGATTGCCGGCTTTGGCTATTGGGCCGCTAGCGCGCCGCTGTCGGGGGCAACGGTTGCAACCGGTGTGGTCACCGCAAGTGGTCAAAACTTCAATGTGCAGCACCTTGAAGGTGGCATCATTGAGAGCATTCTGGTCTCAGAAGGAGAAACTGTCTCCAAGGGTCAATCTTTGTTGAAGCTCGACCCTACACGGGTTCAGGCGGATCGGGATCGTTTGACGAAAGGTCTGATTGTCATGCGGGCCAAGGCAGAACGTCTGGAAGCCGAGCGTGACGGCGCTGATGTGGCTTTTTCGCCTAAGCTGGTTGCCGAGGCCAAGGTTGCCGGGCTTGAGAATGAGCTGGCGGAGCAATTGGGCGAACGCCAGAAGCGGCGTGCCCGCTACGACGCCGATGGCAAAATTATCGACCAGCAGATCGAAGCGCTGCAACAACAGATTTCGGGTATCGAGGTGCAGATTTCATCAGCACGCCAGCAAATTGAAGTCATCAATGAGGAACTTGAGGTCAAACAGAAATTGGTGGATCAGAAGTTGACCCGCCGGTCTGAAGTGCTTGTGCTGCAACGCTCCCGTTCGCAACTGGAAGGCCTGCTCGGCGAACTCGTGGCCAGTATGGGCCGTGCGCGTTCATCTATCCTGTTGGCTGAAGAGCGCAAATTGCGTCTGGATGCCCAAGCAGCTGAGACAGCGGCGACTGCGCTGAATGATCTACGCCAGCAAATGACCGACCTGCAGGAGCGTTTGATTGGTGCAGAAAATGTTCTCAGCCGAATAGTCGTGCGGGCGCCTTCCGATGGGATCGTCGTTAAAATCCACAAAAATACCCCGGGCAGTGTTGTGCGTCAGGGGGAAGACCTGTTCGTTATTCTGCCGGTTGGCGGCGACCTGATTGTTGAAGCCAGGCTTGATCCCGTGGATGTGGATTCTGTTGTCGTCGGTCAGGAAGCGAGCCTACGCTTTTCATCGCTCAATGCCCGCACCACCCCGGAGGTTGCTGGAGAGGTCATTTATGTTTCCGCTGACCGTCTGGTCGACCGGGCGAGCAACGAACCCTATTATACGGCGCGGTTAAAGATCGCGGATGTTCTTCCAGATGATTTTGAGAAAGATCGAATTTTCCCCGGTATGCCGGTGGAAACATTTATCGAAACAGAAGACCGGACGTTTTTGCAGTATCTTGTGAAGCCGTTTACTGACTCTTTTAATCGGGCATTCCGCGAAGGTTAGGCCCGTTTGCCAACATGCTTTTGTCATGGGCGACGAGTTCGACCGTATTGCCTTCAGGGTCCTTGGCAAAGATACCGCGCCAGCCGATCCAACCGAATTCTTCGACATGGTATTCAACGCCGTTTGCCTCATACCAATCCATGACTGCCTGTTGTTCGTCAAAAGGTAGGCTGAGAGCTATGTGGTGCAAGGAGGATTGTGCCCCGCTAATCGGGGCCATCGTCGATTGCTCATGCATGGCGGGATTGCCTGCATCATGGCGGAACAGGGCCAACACGCTGGTATGGCCGCCAAACCCCTCGGCAATCTTGAAGAATGTAATCGAGTCTCGATGGCCGCCTGTCAGCAACTCGAGGCCAACCATGTCCCGGTAAAACGACACCATGGCGTCCATGTCGGCGCAGCGGATGGCAATTTCACCCAGTGCCCTAACTTTGAAATTCCGATCTGCCATGGGAGCAGACTATCCCCCACAACGGATCAAAATCAAATCAGCACTTGTCAATATAGATCCGGCCGCGGCGATCCTTGTAACGGCATTTGCCATCTTCTGCGGCACGGCCAATCAGTGCTCCGGCCAATCCGCCAGCGGTTGCGCCAATTGCGGCACCTGTCGGTGTGCCAGAAACGATAGCACCTGCTGCTGCGCCAACGCCTGCGCCGACTGCAGCGCCTCGCTGGGTTGCGTTACAGGCTGTAAGAAACAGTGTTGCGGCCAAAATGAGGAGTGATGCGCGCATGGGTTGCCCTCCATAAGAATGCGTTCTGTTTTACGCTTCCAGAGAATTGAGACGAAAAACGGGCAAGGTGTTCACAAAATATGTGGCGCTGAAATGAAATGAGTTGCCTGGGCTAGGAAGACAGGGAGGCGTTCCAGGCCAAAACCAACGCGGGAATATCTGCACTTGTTTGTGCGCTGCTGAAAACATACCGATCCGGGCGGATGAGCAACCCTGCGGCTTGTTGTTGCGACAGGTAGGCTCTGACTTCTGGTTCTTCGTTTGCAAAGAGAACTTCACCTGCAAACGGTGGCAACCGGAGGCGTCCAGATTGGTCATTTATCAACAGAACTGGCCGCAAGCCAACATGATCGTCCAGCTTTTGGCCTGATTGCAGCAAAAACTGCGATGACAGGGGGCTCTCCTGCTGTTGTCCATCGACATCGACACCGACACCGACACCGAGACCGGGCCCGAGAGGTGGGTAGAGGCTTTTCAGTTTTGCCGAGCCGTCGGCCTGGGGAAATGCCGCCGCCAGGGCTTCCTGGGTCTTGCTGGCATTAATCAGGCCTCCCAGACGCATCGACATCTGGACGAATTGGCTGACATGGGGACGACGTTCGTTGACATAGCTTTCGAGCAGTCTTGTTGAAGCCCCGTCCTTGATACAGGCTGCCAGTTTCCATGCCAGATTGGCGGCGTCACGGGTTCCTGCACACAGCCCTTGTCCCATAAATGGGGGCATTTGATGGGCTGAGTCGCCGGCTAGAAACAATCTTCCATGCGCCCACTTTTCGGCAACAACGGAACGAAACTCATAAATGGCGTGGCGCTCCAGCACTGCGTCACTTGGGGAAATCCACCGTTCGATTAGTCTCCAGATCGTATCAGCGTTGGAAAGGTCTGCCGCTTCATCCTCCGGCTTGAGAGCGATTTCCCAGCGGCGACGGTTTTGAGGTCCACGCACATAGGTTGCTGAACCGCTTGGACCGCAATGCTGGATGGAATGGTCACCCAGGTCAGGCCGGGGGCGGGTCAGTTCAACATCGACGACCAACCATTTTTCGCGGAAGCCAAAATCTTCCATTTGTGTTCCAATGGTCGACCGCATCATAGAGCGTGCGCCGTCACACCCCACGGCGTATTCGGCGGTAATCTTAAATGGCTCTCCACCGGCGGTTTTCTCAACCATCAGCTTTACACCGTCACCGCCCTGCGTGATTGAAGAAACGCGGTGGCCGCAAAGCGCGGTGACATTTTCCATCCGGCTGACGGATTCGCGCAGAATCCGCTCCAGATCTGGTTGGTGAAATCGATAGCTGGTATTCCATCCCTGGGCACTTATTCCGGCGGGTCTTGGCCAGTCGAGCAGGAGTTTGCCATTGGCGTCGACAAAACGCATGCCGGGATTGACCCGGACCTGTTTCAACAGCGCTTCGGCGATACCGGCAGCCTGAAATATGCGCATGATTTCATCGTCAAAATGCACGGCGCGAGGCAGGTCGTAGATATGATCTTCTCGGTCAACCACGAAAACGCGGACACCCAGTTGCCCGAGCAGATTGGCAAGAGTTGCGCCGGTCGGCCCGTATCCAACAATTGCGACATCATAGTGTGTATCCATCGTGCCCAGACTTCCGATTAAATCAGCCGTTCGATGCCATCGGGCGAGCCAGTTCGCCATACAGCCAAGGGCAGTCGATCACCAACGGTGTCTGCTTGCCTTCTCTGGCCGTCGTCAGCCGCATTTCGCGTAGCCGTTTTCGGGTGTTGGAATCCTCGGGCAAGTAAAGCCGTTCATGCCCCCAAAAGCTGGGGCCGACAAAAGTTTCGTGGGGTTCCCATGTTTCAGGCTCAATGACACGGCCGCCCCAACCTGATTCAATGAAGAAGTCTGATGGGGTGTTGGCATAGTAGGACATCATCCAGTCATTGGTGTGTTTGCCCAGAGTAAATGCGACGCGGTCGTCTTCCAATTGAGCCAGATCGTAGCCCTGCCCCACATCGTCCATATTTAGAAACTCGACCATGAAATGGTGGAATCCGCGTCGACCCGTGCCGATCATCGCAAAGGAATGATGACGTCCGTTGACGTGAAAGAAATAGAGCGGGTAGGGCGTTAGGCCATAGTCGCTGACCTTGAAACCCAGCACATCACGATAAAACCAGAGCAGGCTGTCTGCGTTAATAACGTGCAGCACCGCATGGCCCATGCCGAGCGGACCGGTTTTGAACCCGGTTATCGGACGACCAGGCTTGAATGGGTCAGTTGCAATCATCGGGTTGTGAAACATTTCCACGCAATTGCCGTCGGGATCATGACAAACAAGCATGCGCTCGACAAAGCGGCGATCTGCCAATTGAGCGCTGCCCCAATTTACCTCGATATCGGCGGCGTCGAGACGCGCCGCATAGGTTTCCAGATCGTCGGCATGTTCCACTTCCCAGCCCATGAAAGCCAGCGTTTCACCAGGCTCATCGGAAACGACGAAGCGTTGCTTGCGGTCGTCCATGCGGAAGGAGAGGGCTTTGCCACCGCGATCTACCTGCTGCATGCCGAGCAGGCCGCTGGCAAAGTCGGACCAATCTTCCAGTTTGTCAGACCGGACTCCGAGATATCCAAGTGCGCAGATTGCCATGTGAATTGTCCTTGCGGTGATCCAGTGCTCATTGAAAAGCTGATGAGCCGGGTGGTCAATGGTTTTAAGTCAGGAATTGACCTGCTGGCGCAGCACGGACTTTTCGATTTTTCCCATGCCATTGCGCGGCAACTGTTCAACAACCAACAAGTCTTTTGGGTGTTTAAAACGAGCCAAACGGTCGGTGAGAAAAGACTGGAATGTTTGCAGGTCCAGCGAATGCCCTTCTTCCAGTTCAACAGCGGCGACGGGCGTTTCGCCCCATTTTGGGTCCTGTCTGCCGACAACGGCGATGGCGGCAATGGCTGGATGCTCCAGAGAAGCGGCTTCAATTTCGGCCGGATAGATGTTCTCTCCGCCCGAAATTATGACGTCTTTGGATCGGTCGATAATCCAATAATGATCATCTGGGTCGATAAATCCGATATCGCCGGTATTGTACCACCCATCGACCAGAACCATTTGGGTTTCTGCTTCATTTTGCCAATAGTGGGTGAGGATATTGTCGCCACGAACCCAGATATCGCCATGCTCGCCGGTTGGTAGCGGATTGCGATCTGGACCACGGACTTCGATTTCGCAGTTCGCTAAAGCTGTCCCCGCACTGCCTTCCTTGTCTCGCGTATTGCCGATCTCCAACCCAATCGCACCTGGCCCGGTTTCGGTCGCACCATATAGTTGGCTGACGGGGATGCCTTTTGCATGGAATTTTTGAATTTGTGCAAGTGGGATGATCGATGAGCCGACGACCACATAATCCATCGAAGACAAATCGCTTGTTTCCCATCGCGACATTTCCATCATGGCTGCCATTTGTGCGGGTACGAAGATGGTCGTTGTGATTTTGTGCTGGGCGATTTCATCGAGCGCAGCGACGGGGTCGAATTTCTGGTGCAAATGAATGGCAGCACCATGGGTCAGAGCAGGTAGCAGAAGGATGCACAATCCACCGACATGGAACAGCGGCAGCGTTATCTGCACTTTTTGGCCGGGCTCAAAACCGTAGAGGTCGTGGCAGTTGGCGATATTGGCTTCGACCGCGCGGCGGCTCAGGACAACGCCTTTGGGGCGTCCAGTTGTGCCGGACGTATAGACAAGCAACAGCGCATCATCTTCATCAGCCCTTGCCTCTGCCATTGCTAAGGGGCGTTGTATCGTATCATGGAGCCGATCAAGCGAAGCAAGCTGAAGTCCAGTGCCAGCCAGTTCCTGTGCCATGTGCCAAAAAGCTGGATCGGCAAAAAGCACCTTTGGTTCTGCATCGCTGAGCAAATATTCGTACTCGGCTTTGGCAAGGCGGCTGTTGAGTGGATTGAAAATGGCCCCCAGCTGTTCGCAGGCAAGCAGGATCACCAGCATATCGGGATGATTGAGACCAAGATAGGTGACCCGGTCACCAGCCTGTACCGCATACTCATTTTGCAGGATCGCTGCGGCGTGGTCGGCCCGTGTGCAAAGTTTGACGAAACTGATCGTCTCAGTGCCGAAGTTGATAGCAATGGAGCCGGGCGCCTGCTTGGCGTGGTGTTTGATCTGGCGGTTCAGATACATCTTCTGCGCCTCAGTGGTTGGCGACTTGGGAATTGTATAGGCTTTCAACACCAAGCCGCTGTTCGGCGATTTCTGCCGTCCAGGGAAGCATCAACGAGCCACACCGGCTTTCACGATACATGCGTTCCAGCGGGAAACTCTTTAACAGAGTGCGTCCACCGCAAGTGCGCAGTGCCAGGGCACAGATATCCTGGGCGTTTTCCATGATCGTATATTGGGCCGCATAGGCGCGCATTTGTGCGGTCTTAGAGGGCGACGGCCCAGCCTGGGCAATGGTTGTTTCAAACATAGCGCGGGACTGTTCAAGCTTCAGCCGCATTTGAGCAACCGAATGCTGTTTGACCGGAATGTCCCGCATCGTGCCGTGGACGCCGGGCACTTCACCACGCAGATAGGCGATGGTGAAATCAAATGCTCCCTGCGAGATGCCCATATAAGTCGGGCTCAATGTAAAAAACATATGAGGCCAAGTCAGCGCCAATTGGTAATAGGTGCCGGGTGGCAGCAAAGCCAGATCGTCTGGAACAAAGACCTCGGTCATTTTCAGGCCGCGAGAAACAGTTGCGCGCATGCCGACCGGGTCCCAGTCGCCGATGATCTCGAATCCATCTGCTGAGGCGGGGACGCAAAGATAAACGGCGTTTTTACTGCGTGCATCGCCTTCGTCGGTCTCGATGGTACAGATCATTGAATAATAGCTTGCTGCACCAGCCAACGAGGCAAAGTGCTTCAATCCGTTGACAATCCATCCACCTTCTACTTTTCGTGCTGTCGTGCCGAAGGGGGCCTTGCCGGCAGCGGCGGCAGTATTTGGTTCTGAAAACGGCTGGGCAAATATTACGCCATCTTCGATGACTTCCTTGTAGAGTTTTGCGCGCCGTTCATTTTGCGCTTTGCGCATCTCATTGTCCGCTTCGCCATCTTTGGCAAGGTCGTCATACATGGCACCGGTCCAGAACATGGTCTGGGCATGCATATTAAGGGTGAGGGCCGTTGCGCCGCACCAGCGGCCAAGTTCTGCCGATACGCGGCAGTAGGTCTCATAGGTTGCACCAATCCCACCATATTCGGCTGGAATGGTCAGTGCCAAAAGGCCTGCCTTGTGCAGGTCCTGATAATTTTCGGTCGGAAACTCAGCCTTGCGATCATATTCCGCTGCACGATCGGCAAAAACATCTTTGCCAAGTTGTTTGGCCAGGGCGACCAGTTCGTCAGGCGTGTTGTCGGCGGTGGCTTTGGAGATGGTTTGCGAACTCATGTTGGGTCTATTCGTTTGAGGAAATCAGTCAAATGCTGATTAAAAATTTCAGGGTTCTCGATGGGAGCCAAATGGCCGGTTTGCGGCAATAGGACAAATTGCGCATCGGCAATCTTTCCTGCCATTTTTTCCATCATTGGTGCCGGCGCATTGGTGTCGTTTTCGCCTGCGATTAACAATGTGGGTACGTTGATGTTTGGCAGATTGTCGCGTTGATCGAAACCGGTGATTGTGCGCATCGCCTGGCGATAGGTGTCGATTGGCACTAGTTTCATAACGTCAACAATTTCCTGCACGGCATTGGGTTGCGGTGCTGGCCCAACCAGTTTTGGAGAGAACCGTTCAGCAAACTCTGCCATCGACATGCCATTGTCGAAGGGCGCGAAACGATCCCGTAAGAACTTTTTTTGAAAGTCGCCATCTGGACGGCCAAAAGCCGGACTGGTGGCCGAAAGGATCAGACCGGAAACCCGGTCAGCTGCGCTGGCGAACACCTCCTGGGCTGTCATACCGCCAAGAGAGTGGCCGCATATCACGGCCTTTTCGAGCCCCAGATGGTCCATGACTTCCAGCACGCCGCCCACATGTGGCTCAAAGCCCACATCATCTGGCACGGGATTAGCGCCGAAACCCGGGGCGTCTATGGCGACGAATTGCCACCCGATTTCAACCACCGGTAGGACCTGGTGCTGCCAGCCTTCCTTTCCGCTTCCGACCCCGTGCAGAAAGATAACCGCGGGCCCGCTGCCAAAACTGTTATGCGAAGTCGTCATGACAGTACTTCGACCAATTTGCCATCGATCACCACGTCGACGCCATCCAGTTGGATGGAACAGTTCTTCATCGGCAGGTCGAAATGCCCCAGTGAATAGCGTTGGGCTATTTCATTGGCTCCGGTTGAGAACAAAAAATTGCCGGCAAATACCCGTTGCTCGGTGCCGTTGTGATCGCTCTTGTCATAGTGGGCCATGGAGACCCACTTGGCCTGGCTGTTCATACCCCAACCAACATGGGAAGTGGCATAGGCGTCTTCATCCTGCCAGACGGCCATGGCGTCGCGCATCAATTGTCCGTCCAGTCCACCCCCCTTGATGTCCCGTACATAATCGTTTTCCAAAGTCAGGTGAATTGGTTGCTCGATGTAGCGCTTGAAAGTCAGGTTCTGATCGCCGGTAGCCAGAACCAGCGTGCCGTTGACGCTGTTGCGGGCAGGGAAGGCGAGGCAAAGCCCTCCCGGCCAATTGGTGATGGTACCAGGCGTGGTGGTAAATCCCCAGCCGCCGCCTACCACCGAATTTTCCAGATTGATTGAGAGGTCCGTGCCTGCAGGTGAGGTGACCCGCATCTGCTTGGTACCACGCATCCATTTCATTCCGGCCTTGACCCGGTCCTTGAGGGCAGGGTCGCTGCCAACCCGCTCGAGGATCTCGGGGTGCTCGTTAGAGATCATCAGCACCCGGCTGCTCGCCTTCAGAATTTTTGGCAGTTCGGGCGCGTGTAGCAAGCCCTCCAGCGTGCAATCGATGATCAGGCCACCAAACATCAGAGCGGCCATGGCCGGAGTTTGCACCGCCAGCGCAGCAGATGCACCGGTGGAACGGATAGGCACTGCCGCGGATTGTACCGGAGTCGTGACAATCACATGAACGGGCTTGGCGCCCAATTGCACCAAAGCAAGCTCGCTCAGGTGAACATTGACATTCCGGCTCTGGGTTTCCGAGAGGATGACAACCTCATCGCCAGACTGGACCCCGGAAAGTTCAAACACTTCGGCAAACAGCGATATCCATTTACCTTCAATGCGATCTGCAAACATGGCTAAGCATCCTCGATGTTGCGCGTGTATCGTTCAAGCGGGTCACCAAGAAGACCTTACCAAGTCAAGGCTTGGCTTCAAGCTGTCAATTGGTCGAGGTCTGTTCGATGAGCCGGGTTGGAGCAGTTAGTGTGATTGACGGTTTTGTTCCGGCAGAATGCCTCTGGCGCTGAAGCGCAGCACCAGCAGCAGGATAAGGCCCATCATTATCAGCCGCATATGTGAGGCGCTTTCGATCAGATGCAGACGCAGACCGTTGTCTTCTGCCATGCCGGAGGTGATGAAGTTCATCATCCAAAGTCCGATTGGTTCGGCTTCAATCCAGAAGAACCAGATGACAAATCCACCAATGATGGAACCAAGGTTGTTGCCGGAGCCACCAACAATGACCATCACCCAGATCAAGAAGGTGAAACGCAGTGGCTGGTAGGATGCCGGAGTGAACTGGCCGTCAATTGTGGTCAGCATGGCACCGGCGATACCAATGACAGCCGATCCCAGAATGAATACCTGAAGGTGCCGACCGGTAACGTGTTTGCCCATCGCATTGGCTGCTGTCTCGTTGTCGCGAATGGCCCGCATCATGCGACCCCAAGGGGCCTTGAGGGCCTTTTCGGCGAGATAGAAAATAGCCAGTAAAACGATCAGGAACAGTGCCGTGTAGCAAAGCTTGATGTAGAGCGAAGAGAACTCGATCACGGACATTCCCAGGTTTTCGGCAATGTCCTGATAGAACGGAGATTGCTGGACATCGATTTCGTAGGGAACGGGCCGGGGCAGGCCGTTGACGTTTTTCACGCCACGGGTCATCCAGTCTTCGTTTTTGAGAACCGCAACGATAATTTCGGAAATGCCCAGTGTCGCGATGGCGAAATAGTCTGAGCGCAGCCCAAGCGCCACCTTGCCGATGACCCAGGCAATACCTGCAGCGAACAGACCACCGACTGCCCAGGAAAACAGGATTGGAAGTCCAAGTCCGCCAAGGTAGCCGGTTTTTGCCGGCTCTACGGCTTCAATTGCATCAACAGCAGGATCGAGATTCATTCGGTAAAAGATGAAACCGAGTATCAAAATGCCGGTAATGGCAGCATAGCGGGAAAGCCCGGTTAACGGCAGTTTCTTGTAGACCAAGGCGACGGCAATAGCAGTGGCCGCACAGATGGTAAAAGCCAGCGCAATGCCGGAACCACCTGCCTGCCAGGCTTCCTGAACAGGCGGAGCGGAGACCACTACGGCTGCGACACCGCCCATGGCGGCAAATCCCATAACACCGGCATTGAACAGGCCTGCATAGCCCCACTGCATATTGACCCCCAGCACCATTACCGACGAGATCAGGCACAGGTTCATGATTGCCAAGGCCAGCGACCAGCTCTGCGCAAATCCAACAATCAGCAACAGTGCTGCCATGGTGGCAAAGGAAAGATAAAGGCGGGTTTTATAGCTCACAGCGATTTCCCCTTAAAGATACCCGTTGGCATCACGATCAGGACAACCACCAATATGACGAAGGAGACGGCGAACTTATAGTCTGTCGACAAAAGTTGAACGAGCCCTTCTGGAGCCCAGGCTTCGGGCACCAGATGGGTGAGGAACTTTTTGAAAGCATAGGTGATCGTCACTTCAGAGAAGGCAATGACAAAACCTCCAACAATTGCCCCGATCGGCGAACCAAGGCCGCCAACAATTGCCGATGCGAACACAGGCAGCAGCAATTGCAGATAGGTAAATGGTTTGTAGCCCTTGTCGAGGCCATAAAGCGTGCCGGCGATTGTTGCCAATATGGCAGTTAACGTCCAGGCAATCATCACAACCCGATCGGGATTGATGCCCGACAGCAACGCCAGATTTTCATTGTCGGAATAGGCGCGCATCGACTTTCCGGACTTGGTTTTTTCCAGAAACCAGAACAAGACGGCAACGATTATGACGGCGGCTACGACGGTGATTACCTGTGAAGTCTTAATGGCCAGTCCCTCGTTGAGGCCGGTCATCTGTTTGAATTCACGTGCTTTTAGAACAAATCGTGCGCCATCGGTGACGCGTTGATCGTCGGGACCGATGATAAAGCGGATGATGCCGTTTGTCAGGAACATCACACCTGTTGAAGCCACCAGGAAAATGACTGGCTTGGCCTTCACGGCCCGGTAGTGGCGGTAAACCAAACGGTCAGCAACCAACAGATAGACAATCATGCAGAGTATTGCCGGGAAGATAGCAAGCACGACTGTCGGCATCGGCGCGATGGATATGCCGAGGCTTTGAAACAGCCACATGAACAGGATTGCGAACATCGCCCCAGCCGACATCGTCTCACCATGGGCAAAGTTTGAAAAGCGCAGGATGCCATAGACAAGTGTTACACCCAGTGCACCCAAGGCCAACTGACTGCCATAGGCTAGCCCTGGAACGATGATATAATTGGCCATTACGACGATCGCGTTTAGAAGATCCATGTCAGCCTCCCAAAAACGCTTTGCGCACTTCAGGGTCGGCCATCAGCGCGGCCCCGGTGTCGGTGAATCTATTACGGCCCTGAACCAGCACATATCCTTTGTCGGCTATGTTGAGCGCCTGTTTGGCGTTTTGTTCAACCATCAAGATGGCGATGCCCGTGCGTGCCACTTCGATAATACGGTCGAACAATTCATCCATAACAATGGGCGAGACACCGGCGGTCGGCTCGTCGAGCATCAATACTTTGGGCTGGGTCATCAACGCGCGGCCAACGGCAACCTGCTGACGCTGGCCACCGGATAGCTCACCGGCTGGTTGAGCGCGTTTTTCTTTCAGGATCGGGAACAGTTCAAACACCTGTTCCATGCTTTCGGTAATGTCGTCTTCGCGGATGAAAGCTCCCATGACGAGATTGTCTTCAACCGTCATTGAAGGGAACACGTTCTCCGTCTGAGGCACAAAGGCCATGCCTTTGTGGACCCGAGCCTGGGGTGACAGGCCTGTGATGTCTTCGCCATCAATCAAAACCGACCCTTCGCGCAGGTTCAGCATGCCGAACACGGCTTTCATGGCGGTGGATTTTCCTGCTCCATTGGGTCCGACAATTACGGCGATTTCGCCTTTTTCGACTCCCACGGTGCAATCGTGAAGAATATCGGCGCCCGTGCCATAGCCGCCGGTCATGTTTTGCCCAACAAGGTAGCTCATGTGGCCGCTCCCTGACCTGCATCGCTGCCAGGTTTGTTCTTCAGGCCGGTGCCGAGATAGGCCTCGATGACTTCGTCATTGGCGCGGACTTCCTCAGCCGTGCCCTGGGCCAATACGCGTCCCTCGGCCATGACGATCACCGGATCACACAGCCGGGTAATAAATTCCATATCGTGTTCGATCAGGCAGAAGGTGTAACCGCGTTCGCGGTTCAGACGCAGGATCGACTCACCGATGGTTTTCAACAAGGTGCGGTTTACACCCGCGCCAACTTCATCGAGGAAAACGATCTTGGCGTCGACCATCATGGTGCGACCAAGCTCCAGCAGTTTTTTCTGTCCACCGGACAGATTTCCTGCGAGCTCGTCAGCAACATGGGAAATTTGCAGAAATTCGATAACCTCATCCGCTTTCTCGCGGACTTCACGCTCTTCTTCGCGCACCTTGCTGGGGCGGAACCAGGCATCAATCAGATTTTCACCCGACTGGCCGCCGGGGACCATCATCAGATTTTCCCGCACAGACAGAGTCGAGAATTCGTGGGCAATCTGGAAGGTTCGCAGCAGCCCTTTTGCAAACAATTCGTGGGGTGGCAGGCCGGTAATGTCCTCACCGTCCAGCGAAACCGTGCCACTGGTTGGTGCATAAGCACCAGCAATGACGTTAAACAGGGTGGTTTTCCCCGCACCATTGGGTCCGATCAAACCAGTGATCGACCCCTCTTTGATTTCAATGGATGCCCCGTCAACAGCGCGAATACCGCCGAAGTGTTTGTGCAGATCACGAACAACAATCATAAGATAGAAACTTGCTTTTATTCGCAATTGAGGCCGGGCAGATTGCGCCGCCCGGCCTCAAGAGTGTTTGGTTCTTAGCGGAATTTAACCGCGACGACCTTGCCGCCTTCGATGGCGATCTGGCGGTAGTTACCAGCACTTTCACCAGCACCGATCAACTCAACAGCGGAAGCGCCGACATAGTCAACTTCACCACCGTCAGCGAGGATTTTCAGCGCCTTAGCCAAATCACCTGGGTAGATTTTCTCACCTGGTGCATTGGCAACGTCCATTACCTTATCTTTCAGCGCGGAGCTGTCAGAAGATCCGGCGGCCTGCATGGCCAGCAGGATCAGTGCAGCAGCGTCGTAAGATTCAGCAGAGAATGGACCCGCTTTGAAGCCTGCGCCTTCAGCCATTTTGGCGAAAGTTGCTGCTCCTGGGCTGTCTGTACCTGGGTTGGCGCCGTAAGAGCCGTTCAGGTCTGCGCCGATTGCTTCAGGAAGTGAATCGCCTACCATGCCGTCTGGCAGGTAGAAGGTGTCGAATGCACCTGTGTCGAGCGAGCTCTGGATGATGCCTTTACCACCCTGGTCGACATAACCAGCGACAACAAGAACATCGCCACCAGCGGAAGCCAGTGCGCCAACTTCAGCGCTGTAGTCGCCTTTGCCGTCTTCGTGAGCCGCAACGATGGTCACCTTACCACCGGCAGCGGTGTAGTTTTTCTCGATGCTGTCGGCCAGGCCTTTGCCGTAGTCGTTATTGGTGTAAGTCAAAGCAACAGACTTCACGCCTTTTTCCATCAGGATATCGGAGACGATCTGACCCTGACGCGCATCAGATGGAGCTGTGCGGAAGAACAGGCCCTTGTCTTCAACTGTGGAAAGGGCAGGCGACGTTGCGGAAGGCGAAATCATCACTGTGCCGTTTGGTACAGCAACGTTCTGCAGCGCAGCAGTTGTTACCCCGGAGCAGTCACCACCAACGATAGCTTTAACGCCATCTGAAGTGATCAGACGTTCTGCAGTTGCTGTAGCAGCAGCAGCATCGATACAAGTTGTATCACCGCGCACGGCAGTGACCGTATCGCCACCAAGCAGCAGGCCACTGTCGCTGACTTCTTTGATGGCCAACTCAGCAGCCGGGCCCATGTCTGCGACGATGGATTCGATTGGGCCGGTGAAGCCCAGGAATACGCCGACTTTGACTTCAGCAGCCGAAGCAGCTGTTGCTAGAGATGTAAGCAATGTTGTGGCCATCGCCACTTTCATGAATGATTTCATGTTTTCCTCCTGTTTTGCCTCTCCGCGGGGAGTGGCTTTGATTATGTCCCAATGTCAGAAATTTCAGGTGTCGAGAGGCTCGTCAGCCGACTTACATTCCCCCACTCGAAACTTCCACTCTTTAAGAATGTGTAGCTGACTGGTTATGCGGACCGATTCCTTTTTGGAAGCAGTCAAACAGCCCAATCACTGGCGCTAAGCCCAACACATAAATTTGCCAAACACAAGAATCTTTGGCGGAAATTCAAGAATTTGGCGATGCTGGTGGCGAAATTGGCTGGCCGACGTGCGGCATGGAGGCAGAGTCTTGCAAATTGGTTGGACTCTTCAGGCGTCGCGAAGCTGCAATGTTGGTCGCCTGCGAAAATCTCCAAAGACCGAGGTTTGCTCAGCTCTTGATTATCGGTTGGAGCAACACAGGCTTTACCGAGATCAAACGCCGCGAGCCGACCGTACCCACTGAACAATATCAGTAATGTTACCGGGTTCGGCGAAGCCACATTGACCAAGCTCGTCCTTCAACTCAAGCGTGATGCCTTTCTTGCCAAGTGCCAACGCGTCGGCAATCGGTCCGCTGGACACCGCAGTTGTGACATTGGCCAGATCTGAGACGCCCTGACAAAGATGCACAACACCACCACCGGCGCTCCACCACACAAGGTCCTGTCCAACCAATTGTTTGACCACCTGAGACTCAACCGCAACCTGTTCTTTTGAGAGCGGTTGGAAATCTATGCCAACCACGGTTGCAAGGATCGCCACAACGATGGCAGCACCACCGGCAATATTTTTTTGTTTGGCGTCCATATCCTTGTTGAGAAAGATCATTGCGATCAGCGGCAGAAAGGCCAACAGCGCGATGAACGCGCCCAACTGGTTTTGAATGAAGAACTTGACCGGTTCCTTGCGCGATGCCGGGTCGAGACGGTTAGCCTGCTTCCAGAGCAATGATCCGACGATCGCCAAAATACCAATGACCACAACAAAACCGATCAAGGTCCACCAGCGCCACTGGGGAAAACCCTGCGCGGCGACCAGTTCGTCAAACGACGGACGCAGCAACCAGAAGATCGCAACAAGCTCCAGAATGATTGCAACGGCCCATAAGCCAAGCGCGAATATGCGTTTGCTTTTCGCCTTTGCCGCAGCTTCCGGCATTGGCTCGAAATTTAGGTTCGGTTCGGGCGTGTCATTTGATTCGTTGGACAAGGTAGGTATTCTCGCTTCGCCAATATTGTGGGCGATTCTGGCGCAAGAGAGAGCTTAGTTCAAGAGCTTGAACCCTGCATGGGGATAGATTGGGCAAAACCATGCCGCGCTGCTGCGCGTGAATCGAGCCATGAGGCAAGCTTCTAATAAGATCGGGGCAGGCCGAGCACGTGTTCTGACAGATAGGACAGGATCAGGTTGGTCGAGATCGGAGCCACCTGATAAAGGCGCGTCTCGCGGAACTTTCTCTCAACGTCATACTCTTCGGCAAATCCAAAGCCGCCATGGGTCTGCACACAGGCATTGGCGGCCTCCCAAGCCGCGTCGGCGGCGAGCATCTTGGCCATATTGGCCTCTTCACCACAATCTTCACCGGCCTCGAACAAATCACAGGCACGATGCGCCATCAGCTCGGCGGCGCGCATATTGGCATAAGCCTTTGCGATTGGAAATTGCACACCCTGGTTCTTGCCGATGGGGCGGCCGAAGACCTCTCGCTCATTGGCATAATTGCTTGCCTTTTCAATGAACCACTTCGCATCACCTACACATTCTTGGGCAATCAGGATGCGCTCCGCATTCATGCCGGACAGAATGTAGCGGAATCCCTTGCCTTCCTCCCCTATCAGGTTTTCTGCGGGCACTTTGACATTGTCAAAAAAGATTTCCGTAGAGGAGTGATTCATCATGGTTCGGATGGGTTTGATCGTCATGCCGGCCTTTTTGGCCAGGTTCATGTCAACGATAAAGACGGAAAGGCCGTCGGTGCGTTTAACGGCTTCTTCTTTTGGCGTTGTCCGCGCCAGTAGCAGCATCAGATCGGAATATTCTGCCCGGCTGGTCCAGACCTTTTGACCATTGACCACGTAGTGATCGCCCTCGCGCCTGGCAAATGTCTTGATCGACGTTGTGTCCGTGCCGCTGGTGGGTTCGGTAACACCAAAGGCTTGCAGGCGTAACTCGCCGGTGGCGATCTTGGGCAGGAACTGAGACTTTTGCGCGTCATTTCCATGGCGCAACAATGCTCCCATAATATACATCTGGGCGTGGCAAGCGCCGCCATTGCATCCTTGCCGGTGGATCTCTTCCAGAATGGCAGCCGCACCACTGAGCTGCATGCCAACGCCACCATATTCCTCCGGTATCAGGGCGGCCAGATATCCGGCTTCCGTCAACGCATCGACAAATTCCTTGGGATAGGTCATGTCCCGGTCAAGCGCCCGCCAATATTCGCCTGGAAATTTCTGGCACAATTTGGCGACTTCTTCGCGCACCTCCTGGTGGCGATCTTTACGTGACTGGACCATTTGGCACCCCTGACATTCCTGTTCGTTGCAAGATGCCCGCTAACGGCAAACTATGAAAGAAGTCTGGCCAAATTTTGTTCGCCTTGTCCGGGCGGCACCGGTTAAACCGATGCCGTCAATCCACCATCAACACGGATGTTTTGGCCGGTGATGTAGCTCGATGCATCAGAGACGAAAAAAGCAACGGTCTCGGATAGTTCTTCAACACGGGCATAGCGTCCGGCGGGAATGCGGGCCACACGATCTGCTTTTTCCGGCAGGCTGTCGATAAAGCCCGGCAGAATGTTGTTCATGCGAATGCCGTCTGCCGCAAACTTGTTGGTGAACAGCTTGGTATATCCCGCCAATGCGGCGCGGAAGATGGCACTGGTGGGAAAGTCAGGATCCGGCTCGAAGGCTGCGAATGTGGATATATTGACGATTGATCCAGACTTTTGAGCTTGCATGATTGGCAATACGATCCGGGTCATGCGCACAACGTTGAGCATGTAATAGTCCATGCCGAGGTGCCAATCTTCGTCACTGATTTCATCGACGGGACCTTTGGGACCGTGGCCGGTGCAATTGACCACACCATCAATACGACCGTATTTTTCCATTGCCAGTTCAACGAATTTCTCCAGATCAGCGACCACCAGATTGGATCCGGTAAAGCCAAGTCCACCCAGCTCCTTGCCCAGAGCTTCACCTTTGCCGGATGATGACATGACCGCAACGTCATAGCCGTTCTGGGACAATTTGCGGGCAGCGTCGGCTCCGATACCGCTACCGCCACCTACGATGAGTGCTACTGGTTTGTCGGTCATTGTTTTTTCCTTTTGATTTGCTGACTGAGCGGGACGGGCCGCTAACTTTGTTTAGAGTCGTCGATGATGTTCATTTGTGCAGTGCCACTATTGCCCAGTTCAACTGAGGCAAACGGGCCGCCATGGCACATGTGTCCGGGATCCTGTGGATCCATTGGTGCTTCGTTGGCCAGGACTTCTTCGGCGAACTGTTCGGCATTATCTGATGGCCTGTAGCCCAGGAAGCTCGCCTTTGAATTGTCGACGGGTGCTCGGTCGTTGTCGGACACTCCATACACAATTGAAAATCCGGTGACCGGCGTTTCGATGCAGCGCTGCACCAGTTGGATCAAATCGCCATAGGAGAGCCACGAGCCAAGCGCCCGCGCATTGTTCACCTGAGCACAGGAGAGAATCCGCATGTGGACGCTTTCCAGTCCGCGCTTGTCCCAGTACATCGAGCCAAGATCTTCGGCAAAACACTTGGCAAGACCGTAAAATGTGTCTGGCCGGTGGCGCACTTCGGTATCGATGAACTTGTTTTTCTCATGCATGCCGACGGCATGGATAGAGCTTGCATAGACCACACGGCGCAAGCCGTTTTGATAGGCCGCTTCCCACACATTGTAGGCGCCGACAAAATTTGGACCGAGCAGTTTTTCAAATGGTCCCTCGTCGGCATAGGCGCCCATATGGACAACCATATCCGCTCCCTGCAAAACACTCATCATGTCGTCGAGGCTGGCAAGATCTGCCTTATGATAGGTTTCGCCCGGATACAGTTTGCCGATATCATTCGCCAGGTCCGTGGAAACCAGTTCAGCGGCCAGCTTGCTAAGCGGTTCGCGCAAATAAGAACCCAACCGTCCGGCCGCGCCGGTAAGAACGAGTTTTTTCATGTCAGATCTCCGTGTTTGAGCAGGATATTAAAAGTCCTGCAGAAGTTCGCCATCAAACGATCTCACCGTGCTGAACGGCTTTTTCAACTTCGCTGATATCGGTGTCAGAAAGTCCGTAGTCGGACTTCGCCGTCTGTGCCGAGATGTATCCTCGCGCGAGATCGCGCTTGATGGCCATTGGGTCACGATTTGCCGGGTCGCCATATCCGGCCCCTCCGGGAAAGGCCAACACGACGCGCTGACCGTGAGGAACAAATTGTTTGCCTTTGCCCTGCATGGCGGAGCCATCGCTGCGCGAAATGGTGGTTGGCGCTCCATTGGCCCCACCCTGGCGACCACGGGCGGGATGGTTGACGCGGTCAAACATTGCCTGAAAATCAAATTCGTGGCCTTCGCGTGCGCCAACTTCCATATATTGGCCAAGCCCGCCGCGGGTTTTGCCGGCACCTCCACTGTCTGGACGCAATTCCTTGCGCCATATGATGACGGGTCCGGCATGTTCTGTGGCCTCGATCGGCATCGTCATCACGCCAGAAGGGAACGCAGTGGCGTTGAGCCCATCCAGTTCAGGGCGGGCACCAGACCCACCCGAGTTGAAGGTCAGGACTTCCGAACGCACCGCGTCGGCAGGTGCTTCGGCGTCAGTGCGGGGGCGCAAAGAGACCTGAAAATTGCATAGGCAACCTGCGCCTTCTGCGGGCACCATTGCGGGGATGATTTTGTCGAGCGCATTGTAAACTGCGTCGGGCACGAAATGCCCGACAATATGGCGTAGTGCCACTGGCGCCGGATGGACGGCGTTTACGATGGAGTTTTCCGGGGCTTCAATCAGAAACGGTGCCAACGAAGCGGCATTGTTGGGAATCTCTGGCGCAATAGCGCATTTTAGCGCGTAGCAGGCATAGGCCTTGGCATAAACCAGTGGGCAGTTAATGCCTTTCTTATCTACGCCAGAAGTCCCGGTGAAATCACTCAAAATGTGATCGTCTGCGATGGTTAGTTTGACCTTCAGCGTGATCGGCGCGCTGAACCCATCTACCGTCATCTCACCTTCGGCACTTTGGCGGGGCAGTGCGGCGATACGTTCGATGGTGGCGCGGCGGGAATTCTCGAGGATGAACTCGGCAATTCCAGTCAGGTCGCGAAGACCAAACTCCGCCATCATGTCGGTCAGACGCCGGTGGCCGATTTCATTACAAGTGGCCAGCGCATACATGTCGCCAATCAATTGATCCGGTTCGCGCACATTGCCACGCACAATACGAACCAGTGTTTGGTCGACTTCGCCGCTCTCGGCAAACTTCATGATCGGTATATACAGGCCTTCTTCGTAGACGCTCGCCGCATCTGCTCCAAAACCCCGTCCGCCAATGTCAACAATATGGGCGGTACAAGCAAAGAAACCAACCAGAACGCCATTGTGAAATGACGGGGTCACCATAGTGATATCATGAAGATGGCCGGTGCCTTCCCACGGGTCATTGGTGATATAGATATCACCTTCAAAAATGTTGCCTCGACCGATACGACGGATGAAATGACCGACTGCATCAGCCATCGCGTTGACGTGTCCTGGCGTTCCGGTAACTGCCTGTGCCAGCATCTGGCCGGCGACATCATAGACCCCGGCTGAGAGGTCACCAGCTTCGCGTACAGAAGTTGAAAACGCCGTGCGGACCAATGCCTGTGCCTGCTCCTCAACAACAGAAATCAATCGATTCCACATGACCTGCAGGGAAACTTGAGACTGATTTATGCTCATGATTTATCTCCAGTCTTCTGGTTCAGAACATCGATGCAACCGTCCGTTTGGCGGTGCGCCTGTCGGCTTGATGGGACGATGATTGTTGTTTCGTCTTCCGTGATCACCGCCGGTCCGGCCACGCGATGACCAGCCCTCATGGTTGTGCGTTCCACGATGTCGCTTTCGATTGCCTTACCTAAGGCGGGATCAAAGATGGACCTTGAGCCGGTGGAAATTGCCGGTGACAGTTTGTGAACCTGATCGATCCGTTCGACTGGTTTTGGTGGGGTCGTTGCGTTGACCGCCCAAACGGTGATTTCAACATCAAGGCCCTCTACCGGACGGCCAAATAGTTTCGTGTAATCGTCCTCAAACAATCGCAGGAATGTGTCGGCATCCGGGTTCAATGCCTGATCCGCTGTCAATGTGATTGGGATTTCCCAGCCCTGACCGGTATAGCGCATGTAGACTTTGAAATCTGAGAGTATGTCAGCTTCGGCATCACAATTTCGGACGAATCCGGTGGCTTCGCGTTGCAACTCTTTCAGCAGTGTGACGATTGTGTCAGACGCGAAGTCTGACAGCTTCATATAGACCGACCGGTTGGCTTCAAAACTGAACGGTGCACACAAAAAGCCGATGGCCGAACCAACACCTGCTCCAGGTGGAACCAGCAGGCGTTCAACGCCAAGCTTTTCGCAAAGACGTCCCGCGTGAAGTGGTGCGGCACCGCCAAACGCTATCATGGTGTACTCCGACAGGTCTTCGCCATTCTCAACCGCATGAACGCGGGCTGCATTGGCCATGTTTTCATCAACCACCTCGGCAAGGCCGAACCCGGCAGTCTGAGCGTCCATGTCGAGTGTTTTGCCGAGCACTTCTTCCAGGGCCGTGGCTGAGTTTTCGGCATTGAGCTTGATTGAACCACCAGCAAAGTTTTCCGGGTCGAGCTTGCCCAATATCAGGTCGGCATCGGTTACTGCAGGCTGCTTACCACCACGGCCATAGCAGGCCGGGCCAGGTTCAGAACCGGCTGATTCCGGACCAACGCGAATTTGGCGCATGGCGTCCACATGCGCCAAGGATCCGCCACCAGCGCCAATTTCCACCATATCGATTACCGGGATCGAAATCGGCATTCCGGACCCCTTTTTGAAACGATAAGTGCGGGCAACTTCGAAAACCCGGCTGGTCTTCGGGGTCTGGTTTTTGATCAGGCAGATCTTGGCCGTTGTGCCCCCCATGTCGAAAGACAGCACCTTGTCGAGACCGTATCTGGCGGCGATGTGGGCAGCAAATACCGCGCCGCCGGCAGGGCCGGACTCAACCAGACGGACAGGAAATTCTGCAGCGCTCTCAATAGAAATAATGCCGCCACCGGAGTGCATCAAAAAGATATTGCAGTCGATACCCTGGTCCCGAAGACGATCTTTCAGCTGTCCGAGATAGGACTTCATCAGCGGCTTGATATAGGCATTTGCAACCACAGTGTTGAAGCGTTCGTATTCGCGCATCTGAGGTGAAACTTCCGACGAGATGGAAATCATCGCATCTGGCAATTTTTCCTGCAGCACGTCGCGCACTAATTTCTCATGGCTGTCATTGGCGTAGGAATGGATCAAGCCAACTGCGATACTCTCGTAGCCTGCAAATACCAGTTCATCTGCCAAAGCTTCCACTTCTGCCCGGTCGATTGGCTCCAGCACCTGGCCGGTTGCGTCGATCCGTCCGGCGACCGTGTATCGCCTGTTGCGCGGCAGCAGCGGATCGGGCAATTGCAGGTTCAGATCATATTGTTCAAAGCGCGACTCGGTCCGCATT
Source organism: Rhizobiaceae bacterium (assembly GCA_039969995.1). GTDB lineage: Bacteria > Pseudomonadota > Alphaproteobacteria > Rhizobiales > Rhizobiaceae > Pseudahrensia. The sequence goes on along the minus strand of JBDVMU010000033.1, from coordinate 61,426 downwards.
TCAATGACGTCGCGAAAACCCTTCGTGGTGATCAGCGCCGTCTTGGCACCTCGTCGCTCGATCAGGGCGTTGGTCGCCAGTGTTGTTCCGTGAATGATCTGGCCAATGTCGCCTGGCCCAATGCCTGCCTTGGCACACACCTGATGAATGCCTTCAATGATGGCATTTTCCGGCGCGGCATAGGTCGTCAGAACTTTTGTCGAAGTGTGTTGGCCATCGATCTCTAAAACCACGTCGGTAAACGTGCCGCCGATATCGACCCCCATGCGGATTGAAGATTGTGCCATGACCGAACTTCTCAATTGCTATCGTGGCCCATTGTAGCAATCCATAATGTATTGGAAAAATCTCTTTTTTGGATTGCGAAGATAAATAATGTTTATCTTATGGAGAAATGCCCTTTGGGTAGCCTTGGGCAATATCTCGCGCCAACAGGGCGATGTTTTTAACAATCGCGGGAGCTGATTGTGCATCATATCGAGCCAGGAACTCCAGGGGTTCCGGCACCCAGGGATAATTGATTATCCTGAGACGTCCATCTGCGAGATAGGCGCGCGCCATTGCAGCAGGCAAGGTGGTGATGCCCATGCCTTCCATCGCCATGTGCAGGCACGGCAGTATGCTGCTGGACGATGTTAGGTCGGCAGTGCTGCCAAAATGGGATTGGATTTCGGGGAACTGCCGAGCGTCGCGTGAATGGGCCAGGATTGGCTGGGCGCGCATATCATCCTTAGTAGGGTTTTTCAGTTCGGTAATTGGCAAATCCGGAGCTCCGACCCAGACAAAGGCAAATTGCCCCAGATCTTCAGAGCCAGTTGTTGTGCGTTTGAAGGGGCCGTTTTGAAAAGCAATGTCGATTGCCCGTGAATGAAGCTGCGGTTTTAGATTGGTTGAAAGGTCGACCACCAGTTCGATTTTGAGATTTGGAAATTGCTCTTTCACGGCGCGCAGAAATTGCCTGAGCCAGGTATTGGCGACCATTTCCGTAACCCCGAGTTTGACGGTGCCTGAGGTCTGACTGGCCCGACCAGCAGCGTCGATGAAACTCTCCGCCGATCTGAGAATACTCCTTGCCTTTTCCAACATCTGCCTGCCTTTGCTGGTCAGGCGGACTGAACCGGCGTCCCGGTCCATCAGTTTTATGTCCAGTGCATCTTCCAGGTTGGAAACTCGGGTGGAGATATTGGGTTGCGTGGTGTTAAGGCGTTCCGCAGCACGGCGAAAGCTCCCCAGGTCTGCCACCCAGACAAATGCCTCCAGCTGCTTAAAATTGATGTTCATACGGGCACCCAAATTCGCTACCAGCATTTTCGCCGATCAGGATTCTATATCATAGGTCCTGCCGAAGATATGCAATCTTGATTGTGTCACAGGCGGGTTGGTGCCGTTACAAATGCAATTCATTCATGTGTTGGTCATTCATGCGCTGGTTGCATAGCTGACTGTCCCAATGAGCACTGGTGCGCAAACCGTCTCGGCCTATTTTTAGGTCAACAAAAGGAGATGAATATGTTTTCACAGTTTTCAGGTATTTTTGACTCCCTACGTGCCAGCCAGCGTGTTTCACAGGCGCTGAATAGCGGTCGTACACCTCGCCACAGCGACCTGCGCACTCTCGGCGTCAGCGAAGAGCGCATCAAAACAGACTTCAGCAAAGGCTGAGTCCCCCGAATTAAATCGTCGGAGCCCATGCATTTGGGCCCGATGGGACTCACCTTCATTTGGTCCACCGGCTGGTGCTACGCGTCGAGCTGAAGTTAATACGCAAGACGTTCGCGCAGAATGTTTCCTATCGAGCTTGCAAACAAGCGTTCGCGGTCCTTTAAGGGGGATGTCAAAGACATCTCATCAAACTCTGCAAGGCGAACGAATAATGGTTCCAGCAACTCTCTTTTCACTGACTGGCAAGAATGCACTGATTTCCGGTGGCGGTACCGGAATTGGCAAGGCGATTGCGCATGCATTTTCTGATGCCGGGGCCAAAATCGCTATTGTTGGACGCCGCGAGGCCATGCTGAGCGAGGCTCTGGAAGGTCGCAATGGCGTTGCGATTGCCACCGATCTGATGGCCGAAGATGCACCCCAAACCATCTATGATGCCTGTGCTGAAGCCGATGCACTGCCAGATATTATTGTCAATGCGGCGGGTTTGAATCCACGCAAGCATGCAGATGATGTAACCCCCGACGTCTGGCGGCAGACATTGCACCTGAATTTGAGCGTGCCGTTTTTTCTGGCTCAGATATTCGCCCCCAATATGAAGCAGAACAATTGGGGCAGGATCATCAATATAGCTTCACTGCAATCCAACCGCGCCTTCACCAATGGGATTTCCTATGGTGCATCTAAGGGCGGGGTGAGCCAGTTGACCCGTGCCATGGCGGAAGCCTGGTCAAAGGATGGGATAATCGTCAATGCCATTGCCCCGGGATTTTTTCCAACGGAATTGACTGCCGCCGTGTTCGGCGATGACGAAGTGTCCAAACACCACGCTTCCATGACCTGTATTGGTCGCAATGGCGAACTGTCAGACCTCACCGGCCCGGCCCTGTTTCTGGCCTCCGACGCGTCGGCTTATGTCACCGGCCAGATCATCAATGTGGACGGTGGTTACACCGCCAAATAAAGCGGGTAATGCCCCGTTGAGACAAGAGCCATTGGCCTGAGAAAAATCAGGCCAATGGCGATAAGAAGCTCTTAGTAGTGGGCGGAACTTGTTGCCGACGGTGTGCCTTTGGGTGGGGCAAATTTCGTCAGGTCAATGCCCTCTACAGCATCGATATACTCGTCCAGATCCGGGGTGCGACCCAAAATGGCGGAGAGCACAACAACGGGTGTTGAGGCAAGCAGTGACTCGCCTTTTTTACCATCAGAGTCTTCAACCACACGGCCCTTGAACAGGCGGGTGGATGTTGCCAGTACGGTATCACCTTTCGCGGCTTTTTCCTGGTTACCCATGCACAGGTTGCAACCCGGGCGTTCCAGATAAAGAATGTTTTCGTAATCGACGCGTGCGATATTCTTTGGCGCGCTGTCGTCGAATTCGAAGCCGGAATATTTCTGAAGAACGGCCCAATCGCCTTCTTCTTTCAGCTCATCAATGATGTTGTAGGTCGGCGCGGCCAGCACCAGCGGTGCCTTGAATTTCACGGAACCGTGCTTCTTCTCCAGATTTCTGAGCATCTGGGCAACAATCTTCACGTCGCCTTTGTGTACCATGCACGAACCCACGAAACCGAGGTCCACTTTTTTCTCCGCATTGTAGTAGGAAACCGGGCGGATAGTGTCATGGGTGTAACGCTTGGAAACGTCGGCATTGTTGACGTCTGGATCGGCGATCATCGGTTCGATGATACGATCGAGGTCGACAACCACTTCGGCGAAGTATTTGGCATTGCCGTCCGGTGCCAGGGCAGGCTTTTCGCCAGACCTGATTTCAGCGATGCGGCCGTTGGCTATGTCGATCAGGCCCTGCAGAACCTGATTGTCGTTGTCCATCCCCTTATCGATCATGATCTGAATGCGGCTCTTTGCGATTTCCAAAGATCCAATCAGTGTGTCGTCTTCTGAGATACAGATCGACGCCTTGGCTTTCATCTCTGCGGTCCAATCGGTGAATGTGAATGCCTGGTCAGCCAGCAGCGTCCCAATATGGACTTCAATCACCCGTCCCTGGAAGACATTGTCACCAAATTCTTCCAGCATCTGAGCCTGGGTTGCATGTACCACGTCGCGGAAATCCATGTGATCAGCCATGGTGCCCTTGAAGGTCACTTTTACTGATTCCGGAACCGGCATCGTTGCTTCGCCTGTGGCAAGCGCCAGTGCAACTGTGCCGGAATCGGCGCCAAAGGCCACGCCCTTGGACATGCGGGTATGGGAATCCCCACCGATAATAATTGCCCAGTCATCGACGGTGATGTCGTTGAGGACTTTGTGGATCACGTCTGTCATCGAGTGATAGGCACCCTTGGGGTCGCGCGCTGTGATCAGACCAAACTTATGCATGAAAGCCATCAGGCGTGGCGTGTTGGCCTGGGCTTTCAAATCCCACACGGAAGCTGTGTGGCAGCCAGACTGATAGGCACCGTCGACGGTGGGCGAAATGACGGTAGCGGCCATGGCTTCCAGTTCTTGAGAAGTCATCAGGCCGGTTGTGTCCTGTGATCCAACAATGTTGACCTTGACGCGGACATCAGAACCCGCATGCAGCACAGCGCCTTCAGAAACGCCAACAGCGTTTTTGTTGAAGATTTTCTCCACTGCAGTCAGGCCCTGGCCAGAATGGGAGATTTCTTTTGATGCTGCAAAGGCAGATTTGAACTCGACGCCGAGCGTCTCGGCAGCAAAGGTCTGCAGCTTCTTACCAAATACGATGGCGTAGGAACCGCCTGCTTTGATGAATTCAAGCTTTTGAGGGTTGAACGCGGATGCAACGTCCACAAGTTCCTCATCACCAGCCTCGTTGTAGAGTTTTTTGTCTTTGGTGTTGATGGTCAGAACTGTGCCGGTTTCGACAGAGTATTTCTGCTCAAGAATGGCGTTGCCATCGTTGTTGAGAATTGGCTTGCCATCGGGGCCCAACTTTTTGACCCAGTTCTTCAGGTCCAGCCCGATACCGCCGGTAACGCCGACTGTGGTCAGGAAGATGGGTGAAATGCCATTGGTGCCAGCTACGATTGGTGCGATATTGACGAATGGCACGTAGGGGCTTGCCTGCTTGCCGGTCCACAAAGCGACGTTGTTGACGCCGGACATGCGGGACGAGCCAACACCCATTGTGCCTTTTTCAGCAATCAGCATAACGCGCTTGTCAGGGTGTTGTTTCTGCAACTCGCGGATCTCGCCCTGTGCCTGTTCGGAAATCATACACTTGCCGTGCAATTCACGGTCGGAACGGGAGTGCGCCTGGTTGCCGGGTGACAGCAAATCTGTGGAGATGTCGCCTTCAGCAGCGATGTAAGTGACGACTTTGATCTCTTCATCGATGTCAGCAAGTTTGGTGTAGAACTCGGCTTTCGAATAGCTCTGCAGAATGTCTTCAGCGACCTTGTTGCCATCTGCATAGGCTGCGGCAAGGCGATCGGTATCCGCGTCATATAAAAAGACTTGGGTTTTCAGGACTTCCGCAGCTTGTCCTGCAATGTCGGCGTCGTCGCTGAGTGCCAAATCCAGGAGCACTTCAACGGAGGGGCCGCCTTTCATGTGGGACAGCAGCTCGAAGGCAAATGTTGGGGTAATTTCATCGAGGACAGCTTCACCAAGAACGATCTCTTTGAGGAACTTGGCCTTTTCACCAGCCGCGCTGGTCGTGCCGGGAAGCGTATTGTAAATGAAGAAATTCAGGGAAGCTTCGCGGTGCTCGTTTCCCGTATCTTTGATCTGGGCGATGATCTCTGCGGTCAGGCCGCCATCTTCGATGGGTTTTGGGGCCAGTTCCTGTTTTTTGCGGTTTTCAATTTCTGTCAAATAGTCTGCATACAAGCTCATGATCATCCTGCCGAATTGTCGTTAGATCGAACAATGGCGGTCCTTCAAGGAGGCTACCAGGACGCCATTGTGTTGGTTAGCGTGGTGGTAGGCGATACGAGGTCGGCGTGCAAGACGTTCCAAAGTGTTAGTTCTGCACTTTATCTCGACATGCGGTGTAAACGCCAACGTGGATGCCTGGATTTGCCGCGGTTTCGTACCGTGTCCTTGAATTGGAATTGATCTATCAAGGAGAATGATTATGGCACATTGCCATACTGATGAATTTCGCCGCGAAGCTGTGCGCATTGCACTAACCGGCGGACTTACCCGCAAACCAGTAGCGTCTGATTTGGGGATGGGCTTTTTGACGTTGTCGAATTGGAGGCAACAAACTCGGCACAAAGAGCTGCCAACCGCTTCGGATATTGAACTGGTCAACGAGAAGGAACGGTTTGCATAGAGGCGCGCCTTCTCACGCAGGAGAGGGAGGTACTAAAGTTGGGCACGGTGTTCTTCGCGGGTCGAAGAAAGTGAGGTTAGGGTTTGTCGAAGAACAAAGAGATCACGGTTTGGTGGACCGTCTTTGCCAATTTCTCAACGTTAGTTCACTAGGGGCGCGCTCTTGGAGCCCTCGTCTTTTCAGTCAAGGTCAGAGGGATGATATGGTGGATCTGACTCATATCCGGGAGCAACATCAATTCATCCTTTTAGGACAAGATTGGGCAGATATGGTTGCCCACGAATGACGCAGGAGTTGAAGGAGATTGGCTTAGCTCTGGGATATGTCCGTCGTCATAGCCCGAAAATTTAGGGCAACAACCGTCAACAATCACAACTTCAATATCGCACCCAATTGGCTAGATCGAAACTTAAACCTAACAACCTTTGGTAAACCCGGGGAGGTTCATATTGGTTAGGACGTGGTTTGTAATTTCGTGTTATGAAATGTCGCGATTTCGCTAACTGCTTGAAAGAATGGTGCTGTTGAGTGGAATTGAACCACCGACCTCTTCATTACCAATGAAGTGCTCTACCCCTGAGCTACAACAGCATACCAGTGCGGGAGGCTCATGCCATAGCCGGGCGCGGCTTGCAAGCGGTCTTGCACCTCTCAGTGACTGGTTTTTCAAATCAATTTGGGTCTGGAAATTCAGCGCCGCCTGTGACAACACAGCCAGCCATGACTAAACAGGAAAACAAATCAGAAAACACCGCCAGCCAAGTCAACAATAAGTCGCCAAAAAACCAGCGCGATGAACGGTTGAAAAAACTGCTGCGCGCAAATCTACAGCGCCGTAAGGCCAAAATCCGCGCGCTCAAGGCGGTGGACCAGAGTTCCGATAAGGCATAGCTGGCCGGTTTCAGCCTGAACTGTTCGGGAAATTTTGCAAATTTTCGACGATACCGGATATTAAGCCTTTTCTTACCATATTCTTGGCTTAGGGCGGTGTTTCGATTAAGTCAGGCGACATCGGGTGACATTCAACAAGCCAACCAAAGGCTTGTTCTCTGGCTTTGTGTTGAAATTCGTCCCGCAACGGGCACTGCAAGGATTTAAGTTAATGGACAAGCTGATTATTCGCGGAAATGGGGCGCTGAACGGGGAAATCCCAATCTCCGGCGCAAAAAACGCTGCCCTGCCTCTGATGATCGCATCACTGCTGACCAGCGAGCCGCTCACCCTTGAAAACATGCCACGGCTCGCAGACGTCGAAGCCCTGAAACGAATTTTGTCGAACCATGGCGTCGACTACCGGGTCATGGGCAAAAAGGCTGGCGATACCGCTACAACAGGCCGACGCATCGAATTTCAAGCCTCCGAAATTGTTGATACCCATGCGCCCTATGAACTGGTGCGGAAAATGCGCGCCAGCTTCTGGGTTATCGGGCCGCTTCTCGCCCGGGCCGGCGAAGCGCGGGTATCGCTGCCGGGTGGTTGCGCCATCGGCACACGTCCTATCGATCTGTTCATTGAAAGCCTCGAGGCACTGGGCGCGCAAATCGAAATTGATGCTGGTTATGTCAACGCCAAAGCGCCAAGCGGCGGCCTGATTGGCGCGCGCTACCGGTTCCCAAAAGTCTCCGTCGGAGCCACTCATGTCATGTTGATGGCGGCCAGCCTGGCCAATGGAACGACCGTCATCGAGAATGCCGCCCGTGAACCGGAAGTGACAGACGTTGCTGAATGCCTCAACTCAATGGGTGCGAAGATTTCTGGTCTTGGAACATCCACACTGACCATCGAGGGTGTTACCTCGTTGCACGGCGCGACCCATCGCGTGCTGCCCGACCGCATCGAAACCGGCACATTTGCTGCTTGTGTTGCAATGACCGGTGGCGACGTGTTCCTGAAGAATGCCCGGGCAAACCTGCTGCAGGAAGCGCTTAATGTTCTGGAGCAAACCGGTACGAAAGTCGAAGCCAACAATGATGGCATTCGGATAAGCCGCAACGGTGGCGATATTCTCCCAGTGGACTTTGCCACCGATCCTTTCCCCGGATTTCCGACCGATCTCCAGGCCCAATTCATGGCACTGGTGACCAAGGCAAACGGCGTTAGCCATGTCAGCGAAACGATTTTTGAAAACCGCTTCATGCATGTGCAGGAATTGGCACGACTTGGCGCAAATATTTCAATTAGCGGTCAGACAGCAACAGTCACCGGTGTTGAACGCCTGTCGGGTGCGCCCGTAATGGCAACCGATCTGCGCGCCTCCATGTCTCTGGTAATTGCCGGCCTGGTTGCTGAAGGCGAAACAGAGGTGAACCGGGTTTATCATCTCGATCGCGGTTTTGAATTGTTGGAAGACAAACTGGCAGCCGTCGGCGCTGACATTGAACGCATTTCTACTGAAGGCTAGCGGCGAGCGGCCAGCGGCTAACGGCGAGCGCCGAGTTCCGGTTCGAACGATGCGGCCTTTATCTTTTGGGCGAAAACAACCGCCGCGCTACAATTGGTGTGCGCGGACGGATGATGCTGGCCAATCCCGCTTCCAGCGGGAGCTCGTCAGATCCGTTTCGTGCTGCAAGCATCATGATTTCTGCAAGCGATGCTGATGTCTTTTGTAGAGCGTCTACAGTATTTTTCACAAATCCATTGCCCTGTCTGTTTCCATCACCGGAGAGAAGATTGCCCAGCATTAATGCGGCTGCAAGGTCGCCCATGCCGTTTGGCGGGCCATCGGAAATGCGATGTTCGGCCAGATAGGCCTCTGGCTGACCAGCTTCCCTGGTCACCAGCATGTTGCCAATGTGTCCTTTCATCATGGCCGGAGCAGAAGTTGCCAGAACTGCGAGAGTGTCAAGATTCTCAGCAGCACTTCGCAAGGCTTCCTGGTTGCTTGGTAGATCTGATTCAGTGAGCCAACCTAATTCGAATGGATTGGGCGTGACCAGATCAGCGTCGGGCAGCAGAACCTCCCGCATTGCAACAGCCTGGTTCTTGGGCACGTAAAGCCGACCTTGCGCACCATCCGGGGCATCGCCGATAACCGGGTCAAGCGCATAAATGGCATCGGGGTTTTGCTTTTTCACGGCTTTGACCAATTGGGAAACCGAGGCGACTTGGCTTTCTCCACCAAGATAACCTGAAAGAACGGCACCAACTTCGCCAAGCCAGGGTGCCTTGGTCAGATCCTCCATCAAATTATGAAATTCTGCTGCCGCAGGTGTGATCCGGTCTGCGAGGCCGTGACCAGGATGCCATGGCAAAATTACTGTTGGTACGATCCAGACAGGAAAGCCCATAACTTCCAAAGCAAAGGCGGCTGCGCGGTTTCCCACGGTGCCGCGCACCACATGGCTGGATATCACAATGACAGAGGGTTTGTTGTTGGACATGGCCGGTCTCATCGGGAGTCGGTTGGGAATGAATGTCTACCGTCTTTCACGGAGCGCGTCTGTGTGGCAAGCTGAAACTTATGGGTCCAACTGATTTGCCGAAAGCTGCAACCATGATTTCCACCGTTACACTGCCATTCCGTCCTATTCAGCGCATTGTGGTTTTGTCGCTGTGCCTTGCCGTACTGGCAGGGTGTGGGATCAATAACATTCCGACTTATGAGGAAAATGCAAAGGCGAAGTGGTCCCAGGTGTTGAACCAGTATAAACGCCGCTCTGACCTCATTCCCAACCTCGTGGAGACGGTCAAGGGATTTGCAGCGCAGGAAAAAGATGTGCTGACGGCTGTGGTCGAGGCGCGGGCTAAGGCCTCAAGCGTCCAAGTATCGCCGGACATGTTGACCAATGGCGACGCTGTTAAGGGCTTCCTCGAAAATCAAGGGGCGCTGGGTGGTGCCCTATCGCGGTTATTGGTCACCGTGGAGCGCTATCCGGAACTGAAATCCAGCCAGAATTTCCTGACGCTGCAATCGCAGTTGGAGGGAACGGAAAACCGCATCGCGGTTGCAAGGCGTGACTATATCGAGGCGGTTCGCCTTTATAACACTGAACTGAAGACCATTCCGGGGCGCTGGTGGCGCAGCCTGATGTATTCGGAAAATGATCCGCTCGCGACTTTTGACGTTGCGCCAGAGGAAACCGTAACGCCGAAAGTGAATTTCGACAATTAGGACGAGAAGCGTATTGATGCGGAAGTCAATTAATATCGGAGTTCTGGTGACTGCCTTTGCAGTGGTCTTATTGGCGCTTGTCCCGGGTTCGATTGTTTGGGCTGAAAAGCCGGTGCCAAAATTGACCGGACGAGTTGTCGATCAGGCGGCGATGATAACTGTGAGTGACAGGGCCAATCTCACGGCGCGTTTGGAAGCTCATGAAATGGCAACGGGTAACCAGGTTGCGGTGCTCACGGTCAATTCGCTGGATGGCGATGCGTTGGAAGATTTCAGTCTTCGCGTGGCGCGAAGCTGGAGCCTTGGTCAAAAAGATCGCAACAACGGCGTGTTGTTTTTGATTGCCAAAAACGATCGCAAGATGCGCATAGAAGTTGGCTACGGGCTGGAGGGGACCCTGACTGATGCGGTCGCGTCTTTTATCATTCGTGAAACGGTGACACCGCTTTTCAAGCAAAGCCTCTTCAACGGTGGCATCATCGCCGGCACCGGGCAGATCATCGATGTGCTTGAGTCTGATGAGGCCGCGCTACAGGAATGGAAAGACCGAGCCAACAGTTCGGAACCGGAGTGGCCATTTTACATCTTCATTGCCATCTGGGCGATGATATTCTTTGGCTCGGTGATCTCCAATATTCTGGTGCGGATGTTCGGTCGTGAAATCAAGCCCGGCCATTATCGTTGGCTCGGCATGGATGCTGGCCCCAATGCGCCAAAACCCAAACGCTCATCGAGTGGCGGTGGCTGGTCCGGCGGCAGCAGCAGTAGTGGCGGAGGTTTTAGCGGCGGCGGTGGCAGCTTTGGCGGCGGCGGTTCGTCGGGAGGATGGTGAAAATGGCTGGAACGGATCATAATTCAATCTCGGCTGAGGACCACGAGCGTATTACCAAGACGATACGCGCGGTGGAAAAACGCACGTCCGGCGAAGTGTTTGCCGTGGTCGCCAGGGAATCCGATGACTATTTTTATGTGGCAGGTTTCATGGCGGGTCTCTGGGCCCTGTTGTTAGGTTGCGTCATGGCCATCGCAGCAACCTACATGCGCATTCCGATCAGCCTGCTGATGCTGGCAATAGCGCAATTGGCCAGCTTTGCGGCCTTTTTGCTGATGTTCAGGTTTTTTCCGGCACTTCGACTATGGTTCGTGCCGCGATCGATCGCATATCGGCGCGCTTCAAACAATGCGGTGCGTCAGTTCCTGGCCCATGGCATCCACACAACCGATGACCGGTCGGGGCTGCTCATTTTTGTATCTCTGGCTGAACATTATACTGAGATTGTCGCCGATGCGGGCATCAATCAACGGGTCGATCAGGCTCAGTGGGATTCGATGATTGGCGTATTGGTAGATCACGCCAAACGGGGTGAACTTGCGGACGGATTCATCGAGGTCATCAATGAGGCAGGCGAATTGTTGGCGGCGCATTTTCCACCCCGGAAAGGCCAACAGAACGAGCTGGATGACCGACTGATCGAAATCTAACCCGTTAATCGCCCAATATGCATCTTGAGCTTGAGAGCTGGAATGCATAAGTGAGTGTCAGTGAATTTGGAGCCGATCATGCAAGCTGTTTTCTGGGCGTTGAATGCCATTTTGGATATTTATTGGTGGATCATCATTGCGTCAGTGGTGTTGTCTTGGCTGTATGCCTTTAACGTCGTCAATCCGGGCAATCAGATTGTCCGCGCAATTGGTCAGTTCGTGCACGAGGCAACAGAACCTGTGCTTGGGCGCATTCGTCGGTTTATGCCGAATCTGGGTACAATCGATATTTCACCAATTGTGCTGTTGTTGGCGGTGACGTTTCTGCAGATTTTCCTGCGCACGACAATTGCACCCGCCTTCGGTGTGCTGCGCTATTAGGCCTGAAAGGGTCTAACTCCAGGCGAAGGCTATTTTATTGAGCGTTTTGCCGTTGAAGGTCTCGGTGCCTTCAGCAATGTCGATGCCACCGGCATTGCGGTAGAACTGCATGGCTGGTTCGTTTTCTTCAAGCACCCAGACGACGCAGCCCTTGAATCCAAGTTGTACCAGCTGTTCACGGGCAGCAAGGAATAGGTTCTTGCCGATCCCAACGCCCTGATATTCCGGCAGCAAATAAAGCTCGTAGACTTCACCTTCCTGCGACAGGGCAGAGACCCGGTTAGGGCCAATCGTGGCATAGCCAACCAGTTGATTGCCGGTTTCCATGACCAGCACACGGGTCGAATTGCGGATTGCACGTGCCCACCATTTTGGGTCGCGACGGCGGATCATTGTGTCCAGCGACTTGTGTGGAATGAGCCCGGTATAGGCCTGACGCCAGGATGCGTCATGAATGGCGGCAATGCCAAACGCATCGGCGGCTTCTGCGGGTCGGGTGTCTATTGATAGCGTGCTCATGGAGGAAACTCTAATTAACGATCTATTAACCAACAAGTGCCGCAAAGCCTCAATAGCCCGGAATCTGCCCCCCCGAGGTCTGTTTCTGTAAACTTGGTTAATTTCCGTAAACTTTTGATGGCGCGCCATTCAATGCCGTATTTTGTGCTTTCGCCGGGTTTAAATTGCTGATTGTCTAGGGTCTGATTTGCGCCAGATTGAAGGACGGCACGCGTGAAACTCAAAGACATCAAAACCTTCGTGGTCGGCAATCCGCCACCGTCGTTTGGCGGGAGGTATTTTCTGTTTGTCAAAGTCACGACTGACAATGGCATCGTCGGCTATGGCGAAATCTATGCGGCCAGTGTTGGCCCCAAGGCACAATGTGCTGTGGCGGAGGATTTGTTTGCCCGCCACTGTGTCGGACTGGCGCCAAATTCGGTAGAGCGGATGTTTCGGCGTTTTCATTCGTCTGGCTTTTCGCAGCGGCCAGATCCGACGGTGATGGGGGCTTTTTCAGCTATTGAAATGGCGTGTTGGGATATCGTTGGCAAAGCGCTTGATCAGCCGGTACATGCGCTGATGGGCGGTTTGGTCAATGAACGGTTGCGCTCCTACACCTATCTTTATCCTGACGAAAGCCAGGATCCCGCGACCTTTTACAATGATCCTGACCTGTCTGCTGAACGCGCCATCACTTACGCGGATCAGGGATTTACCGCACTGAAGTTTGATCCGGCCGGCCCCTACACCATCTATGATCCGCATCAACCGGCGGTGGTCGACCTTGATCGGTCGGAAGCATTTTGCCGCGCCATTCGTGAAGCGGTTGGCAATCGTGCTGATCTGCTGTTTGGAACACATGGACAATTCACGGCCTCTGGTGCCATTCGTATGGCGCAGCGGCTGGCACCTTATGAGCCGCTCTGGTTTGAAGAACCAACGCCACCAGAAATACCCGAGGAAATGGCCAAGGTAGCCGCTCAGTCGTCAACCCCGATTGCCACCGGCGAACGGCTAACCACCAAATATGAATTTGCCCGCGTGCTGAAAACCGGGGCGGCCTCCATTCTGCAACCAGCCCTGGGCCGGGTAGGGGGAATCTGGGAGGCTAAGAAGATCGCGGCGCTCGCCGAAGTGCATTACGCTCAGATGGCGCCACACCTTTATTGTGGACCAATCGAAGCGCTGGCCAATATTCAACTGGGCGCCAGCATTCCCAATTTCCTCATTCTGGAATCGATTCAACAATTTGGCGGTTTCCATGCGGAACTGCTCGATCAGCCGATCAAATGGGAAGACGGCTATGTCATTCCTTCCCAGCGTCCGGGGCTTGGACACGAGTTGAACGAGGCGGTGGCCGAAGCTCATCCTTATGATGGTGATCGCCTGCACCTGGAAATGCAGGACACACCCTATAATTATTCACAAGAAAACAGATTTGCCGGGGGCTAAATAAATGAAAGTTGGATTTATCGGATTGGGCAATGTCGGCGGCAAGCTGGCAGGCTCGTTATTGCGCAATGGTTTCGACACCACGGTTCGGGACCTCGACAAGCAAGTCGCAAAACCGTTTCTCGATCAGGGCGCCCATTGGGCTGACAGTCCAAGGGAGATGGCTGAAAGATGCGATCTTGTCATTACTTGTCTGCCGTCTCCTGCTGCCTGTGCGGCTGTGATGGAAGCTGAAGATGGAATTCTCGCTGGTTTGTCGGATGGCAAGATCTGGGCCGAGATGTCGACCACCGATGTCGAAGAGGTTAAACGTCTCGCCATCCTGGTTGAGGCCAAAGGTGCTTCAGCGATTGAGTGTCCGGTATCTGGAGGATGTCACCGAGCGGCGACCGGCAATATTTCTATTTTTGCCGGTTGCGACCGCGCAACATTTGAGCGGATGCTGCCGCTGTTGACCGCTTTGGGGCGGCGGGTCTTGCACACCGGGCCGATCGGTTCCGCATCGATGCTGAAGGTCATGACCAACTATTTGGCGACGGCCAACCTGATCACCGTTTGCGAAGCCATGGCCACGATGAAGGCAGCGGGTATGGATATGGCCACAACATATGAGGCGATTGCCATCAGCTCCGGCACTTCCTTTGTTTCCGAGACAGAAGGGCAGGTAATTCTCAACGGCAGCCGCGACATCTCCTTCACCATGGATCTGGTGTCGAAAGATATCGGGCTGTTTCAGGAAATCGCCGAGCGCCACAATGTGCCTCTGGAGATTTCTCCGCTGATGGTCGACATCTTCAAGGATGGTGAGGCGCGCTATGGCCCGCGCGAACTTTCCCCAAACATTATGAAGCGCCTTGAAGATGCAATGGGCTTCAAAGTCCTGGCTGATGGATTTCCTGATGAGATGCTCGATGATGAGCCGGAAGAACCCGGCTATGAAATTGTGCCGAAAGGACGCGCAACGTGACCAAGGGCCCCAACTTTCTGATCTTCATGGTCGACCAGTGCAACGGTACCCTGTTTGGCGAGGATGGCCCGGCCGGCTTCCTCAAGGTGCCAAACCTGCGCCGCCTGTATGAAGAGGGGGTCAATTTTGCAAATACCTATTGCGCCAGCCCGCTCTGTGCTCCTTCGCGTGCGTCGTTCATGGCAAGCCTGCTGCCAAGCCGCACAGGTGTCTATGACAACGCCGCTGAATTTGCATCCAGCATACCGACATTTGCTCACCATCTGAGAAAACTTGGCTATTCAACCATTCTGTCGGGCAAGATGCATTTTGTCGGGCCGGATCAGCTGCACGGATTTGAAACCCGCACGACCACTGATGTCTATCCTGCCGATTTTGGCTGGACGCCGGACTGGACCAAACCCGATGAACGCATCGATTGGTGGTATCACAATCTCGGTTCAGTCACGACCGCAGGTGTGGCGGAGACCACCAATCAGTTGGAATATGATGATGAGGTGGCATTCTTTGCTAAACAGGCACTACACCAGCTATCACGTACCGACCGCGAGCAACCTTTCTGTTTGACGGTCAGCTTTACCCATCCTCATGACCCGTTCGTCACCCGCCAGAAATATTGGGATCTTTACCCTGAAGATGAACTGCCACCGCGAAATGAAACGGCAATTGCCTATGAGGATCAGGACAATCACTCAAAGCGTTTGTTCGACATGTCCGACTGGCGCAATTTTGACACCACGGACCAGAATGTCGTCGACAGCCGTCGCGCCTATTTCGCAAACATCTCCTATATCGACGAGAAGATAGGTGAGATCCTCGAAACGCTGAGTGCGTGTGAGTTTGATCAGGACACAGTCGTTCTGTTTGTGTCCGACCACGGTGACATGCTTGGCGAGAAGGGCCTTTGGTTCAAGATGAGCTTTTTTGAAGGCTCCTCACGAGTGCCGCTGATGATCCATGCGCCGGATAGGTTCAAACCTGCGATTGTGGTTGAACCGGCTTCGACGCTGGATGTGTTCCCGACGCTTGTCGATCTGGCGGGGGGCGATGTGCCCGATGATATTGATGGTATTTCACTGGTGCCCGCGCTTGGCGGTGAAATTGATGATCGATCGATCTTCACCGAATATGCAGCCGAAGGATCCATCGCGCCGATGGTGATGTTGCGGCAGGACAAGTACAAATTAAATGTCTGCCCCGTTGATCCGGACCAGTTGTTTGATCTTGAGGCCGACCCTGGCGAACGCAATAATCTGGCCGGAGATCCCGGCCATGTCGAGGTCCATGATTCCATGCGGGCGCAAATTGACAGCGCTTACGATTTTGATTCCTACACTCAACATGTCATAGTCAGCCAGCGGCAACGGTTGATGGTTTATGAAGCCTTGCGCAATGGCAATTATTACCCCTGGGATTACCAGCCGCTGCAACAAGCATCGGAGCGTTATATGCGAAACCACAAGGACTTAAATGTCCTGGAAGGCGACGCACGCTATCCAAGATTTGCAGGAAACAAAACATGAGCAATTTGATCGTTCACGGACGTGCCACATCTTCTAATGTACAAACTGTGATGTGGGTGGCAGCTGAGCTGGGGTTGGAGTGTGACAGGCTCGATGTTGGTGGTGTCTTTGGTGGTAATGACACACCGGAATATCTGGCTTTGAACCCAACGGGGTTGGTTCCAACGTTGCAGGATGGTGACGTGACCGTATTTGAGAGTTGCGCCATTGTCCGGTATCTGGGTGCTCGATATGGAGATGAAACCTTCTGGCCTGCGGACCCGGCGGAACGGGCGGAGCTCGACCAATGGGCCGAGTGGGGCAAGGGCACGCTGTCACGGGCCGTGATCTATGACATCTTCTGGACGCTGGTGCGTACGCCAAACGCTGAACGGGATCTGGAGGCGCTGGCGGCCGGAATAGTCAATACCGGCAAGCTGATGCAGATTTTGGATGCGCGCCTTGGCGATGGCCCCTATTTGAACGGCGAGAACTTCTCATTTGCAGATTTTGCCGTAAGCCATGCGCTTTATCGGTATTATACGTTAGATTTTGACCGGGCTGCCGCGCCGAATGTCGACGCCTATTATAAGCGTATGACCGAACGCCCGGCCTATGCTGAACATGTCATGGTCGACTATTCCTCCTTGCAGGCGGATTAAGATGAGCCACGGTATCGATCAACTGGATTTTGTGCAGGAGGCAGATTACGTCATCATCGGGTCCGGGTCGGCAGGCTCGGTTGCGGCTTCGCGGTTGTCTGAGGATGGCAAATATTCCGTCTTGGTTCTGGAATATGGCGGCACCGATATTGGCCCGTTCATCCAGATGCCGGCTGCGCTTTCCTATCCGATGAATATGGCGCGCTATGATTGGGGGTTCGGCACCCAGCCGGAACCCAGTTTGAACAACCGCCAAATGGCGACGCCGCGTGGCAAAGTCATCGGTGGATCTTCATCGATCAACGGCATGGTCTATGTGCGGGGCCACGCAAAGGATTTTGACCATTGGGAAGACAATGGAGCCAGCGGTTGGTCCTATGCCGATGTTCAGCCCTATTTCCAACGTGCTGAAACCAGCCATGGAGGTGCCCAGGGAGAGGGTAGGGGAACTGATGGGCCGCTGCATGTGGGGCGCGGTCCGCGCGATAATCCGCTTTTTCATGCCTTTGTCGAAGCGGGACGCCAAGCGGGTTTTGAAACCACTGCCGACTATAATGGGCTGAAGCAGGAAGGCTTCGGTGCCATGGAGCAGACAATCCACAAAGGCCGCCGCTGGTCGGCGGCCAATGCCTATCTGCGCCCGGCATTGAAACGCGAAAATCTGCGCATGATGAACTGTTTTGTTCGACGCGTGGTGTTTGAAGGCCGCAAGGCCATCGGTGTTGAAATTCAGCGGGGAGATCGCACCGAACGGGTTCGTGCCAAAAAGGAAGTCGTCCTCGCCGCATCTTCAATCAACACGCCAAAAATATTGATGCTATCGGGTATCGGGCCTGCCGATCATCTGAGCGAAAATGGCATAGAAGTGTTGGCTGACCGACCCGGAGTAGGTGGCAATCTGCAGGATCATCTGGAGCTTTACATTCAGCAGGCCTGTACTCAGCCGATCACACTTTATTCCAAACTCAACCTGTTCTCCAAGGCAATGATTGGGGCCCAATGGCTGTTCTTCAAATCCGGATTGGGAGCTTCAAACCAGTTTGAAAGTGCGGCTTTCGTGCGTTCCAAGCCGGGTGTCGAGTATCCCGATATTCAATATCATTTCCTACCGGTGGCCATTCGCTATGACGGCAAGGCACCCGCCGAAGGTCACGGGTTTCAGGGACATGTCGGTCCGATGCGGTCGAAGTCTCGCGGCCGCATTTCTCTTGCCTCTTCGGATCCGCTTGCGCCGCCGAAAATCCAGTTCAACTATATGAGCCATGAAGAAGATTTTCCCGACTTCCGCCACTGTATCCGGCTGACTCGTGAGATATTTGGTCAGCAGGCCTTTGATGAATTTCGAGGCCCTGAAATTTCACCGGGTGCCGACATTCAAACCGACGAACAGTTAGACGCCCATATCCGCGAACACGTGGAAAGCGCTTATCATCCATGTGGGACTGCCAAAATGGGAGCCGTGGATGATCCTGGGGCGGTGGTTGATCCTGAATGTCGGGTCATCGGAGTAGAAGGTTTGCGGGTCATCGACACGTCGATCTTCCCGCGCATCACCAATGGCAATCTTAATGGTCCAGCGATCATGAGTGCTGAAAAGGCGAGCGATCATATTCTCGGCAAGGAAATGCTGGCGCGTTCCAATCTGGAGCCCTGGATCAATCCGCGATGGCAGGAAAGCGATCGCTAGAGCCCTTCACAGCTAAATGGAAGCAATTCTGTTTGCGAATGGCGAGATGATCCAGAGTTGAAACGCGGGCAGTGCGATGCCCTTGCGTCGGGCAAGCGCGGTTTGGCTCTGGTCGTCCGCCAATCGCAAACCTTTCGGGAAAGGCGTTTTTGTGCCAATCTCGGCGTAAGGGCTCTTGGACGTATGCCCGATACAACCGGCGATCCTTTTCTTGACCTTGTCACAAAAGCGCTCATTCAGAATGCGTCCATTTAGCTGTGAAGGGCTCTAGCTTTGGCTGCGTTGCCTTTGGCGTTCCTTTTCGGCCCGCTTAACTGATTTCGCAGCATCAATATCTGCAGCGATGTGGGTCTCATTGCGCTTTTGAGCCAGTTCAATTTGTTTCTGGCGCTCCTGAAAACGGGCCCGCTGGCGGTCTTCCATCGTGTCAAAACAGTGGGGACAAGAAACTCCCTTCACGTAGTGCTCGTCTTGCATTTCTTCTTCGTTGATCGGCATCCGGCAGGCGTGACACATGTCGTAATCACCGACCTGCAATCCGTGCTTAACCGAGACCCGTTGATCAAAGACGAAGCATTCGCCCTCCCAAAGGCTTTCGTCTTCCGGCACAGTTTCAAGATATTTTAGGATCCCACCTTTCAGGTGATAGACCTCATCAAAACCCCGGGATTTCAGCAAGGCCGTTGACTTCTCGCAGCGAATGCCCCCGGTGCAAAACATTGCCACCTTGGTGTCAGGCTTAGCTTGCAGCTTGTCTTCAACCCATTGAGGTAGCTCACGAAAACTCGTCGTTTCTGGATTTTGGGCATTTTTGAATGTGCCAATTGCAACTTCGTAGTCGTTGCGCGTATCGACTAGAATCACATCTGGTTCGCTTATCAGATCATTCCAATCCTTGGGGTCAACATAGGTGCCGGCATTGTTTGCCGCATCGACACCGTCAACGCCAAGCGTGACGATTTCCTTTTTCAGCCGTACCTTCATGCGGTAGAATGGCGGTTCATGTCCCCAGGAAAATTTTGCGTCGAGTGCGGCAAATTCCGGTTGTGAGCGCAACCATTCGAGCACTGTTTCAATGCCGCTTTGCGAACTGGCAATGGTGCCATTAATGCCTTCTTGCGCAAGCAGAATCGTGCCCATAACATCCTGTTCCTTACAGACCGCCAGCAACGGTTGCTGAAACTCGGCAAAGTTGTCGAGCGTGACAAATTTGTACAATGCAGCAACGAGATAGTGTTCGCCTGCGGGCGGAGGATTGATGGTCATGGTCAGTCGCATCAAGGCATGATAATCGGGAATAGGCCTCCCTTACCGCGCCAGGGGGTGATAAGGCAACAATTGAACGGCCATTTGGAGCAGTTGAGACATGAACCGACGCATTATCTATCTTTTGCTGGTGGTCGTTTTTGCTTTGGCAATCGGATATCTATTCCCAGGGCCGTGATGCGCCCCACCGGGCACGTGGTTAACGGTCTTCAACCAAAACCGACAAAAAGCCAGCTTTTCTGCGCCGTTTTCTTAACCAGATGACCAGAATTTAATAAAGATTAACACCCTGTTAACTGTCTCGGCTCAAAGGTGAGCATAGGAGATTCTGTTTAGAATCAGTCCAAGGGCAGATAGATCAATTCTCACCGCTGTATTTTGCGTGATCCGGCGGGTCAGAATTGACAAGGGGGTGCGAATTGCTTTCCGCGTTCGGGAAAATATTCAAACGGGATCGGGCAGTTTTACCACCGTCCGAAGAACGTCCACTAATGCGGGTGCTGGAGCCCCGTATTCTGCTCGATGCTGCAGGCATGGAAACGGCCCGCGATATGGCCGACCAATCGGAAGATTCCACTGCGGCAATGGTCGATGCCCTTGCCCCTGAAGATTTTATTGATGGCGCAGCGCGGGATCTGAGCCGCGATATCGTATTCATCGACGGAGAGGTCGAGAATATCGGAGAACTGCTTGGTGAACTGGACCCTGATGTCGAAATTCATATTCTCGACCTGCATGAAGACGGCGTTGAGCAGATTGCTGATATTCTTGAAGGCCGTGAAGATATCCTGGCCGTACATATATTCTCTCACGGTGGCCAAGGGTTCCTGAATCTCGGTTCAAGCCAATTATCTTTGGAGACCATGTCCTCCACTCATGCCGATGCGCTTAACCGCATCGGTGACGCGCTGAGCGAAGAAGGTGATATTCTGGTCTACGGTTGTGACTTTGCATCTGGAGAGGTGGGCAAGGTTGCTGCGCAAGCACTGGCCCGTGCGACCGGCGCTGACATTGCAGCATCCAACGATGTGACAGGTGCCGCTGACCTTGGTGGTGATTGGGACCTTGAGGTCGTGCAGGGTGATGTCGAGACACAGGCTCTTGAGGTTGAAGGTTTCAAGGGCGTTTTGGGAGCTTTTGAGCTTGGAACCGTTGATCCGCCGACGGTTACCTATGTTAACGAATTTACGCCCGCCGGTGCGCCACAGTTCGGTTCGGTGGGCGAAACCGGTACAGTGGCCATTTGGGAGAATGCCGGCACTGTGGATACCGGCACGGAAGTCATCTCGGTGGACGTTCGCGCAACCGTCGTCTCGGTGACAAATACATCGGAAATTTTCGTTGGCTTTGGCACACGTGATGATGACGAAGGCGACAATGACGACGCCACGATTGATGATTTCCGGGTCTATGTCCATAATACTTCGGCCGTGGCTGGCGGTTCCAACAGCGGCAATATCGGCAGTGCGACGATTGTCTGGGAAGTGTTTAAAACGGGCACCAATCAGACGGAGCGCGCTGACATTGGTGAAGTTAGTCTGACCACAGCAGACATTGATGGCACGGCTGCTGGTACAACGACGACCCGTGAAACGCTTGCCGCAGCTTTGTCAGATTTGTCCTCCTACACAGTTCAAGCTGGTACCAATCTGGAGGTCAGCAATGATGGTGTAAATCTGCGTGCCACCGGCACAGCGGACCAGGACAGTGAGGAATCCAGTTGGGTCCAATATTCGTGGAACTCGATCAACCAGTTGACGATGATTTACGAAAGCAGAACGCCCTACGCCTATTTCAACCATGATGGCGACGGCGACCTGGTTTTCACAAACCCTGAAACTTCCTTTGCCACCGGTATTGATCTGGACATGAACGACTCGTCCGGCGCTACCGGCAGTAATTATCAGACGATCTTCTACTCAAATGCCACAAGCGGTACGCCGGTTGCAATCGCCGATGGCGACATCATGGTCACTAACGAGGCCGGTTCGGCGACCAGTGCAACAATCACCTTGACCAATGCGCTGGCAGGTGACCTGCTCAACGTCGACACCGCCGTTTTGGCCAGTTTGGGTCTGACAGGTAGCGTCGATACCAGCATTGCCGGTGAAATAACTGTGACGCTGGCGGGCAATGCCAGTGCCACAGACTATCAGACGGCGATCCAGTCGATCACTTTTGAAAACACCAATTACGGCAGCATAGATACAACTCCGCGTTCCATTGATGTGCAGGTATTTGATGGTGCGTTTGCCAGTGGGATTGCTAATACGGCGGTGACTTTCGGCACGATCATCAACCAACCGACCGCTAACCATGATGTTTATGTCGGTCAGGAAGACACCGGACTTTCTGTAACTGGTGCAAACAGCTTGTTGTCCAACGACGATGATCCAAACGGCGCGGCGCTATCTGTAAGGTCGGCAACTGACGGCGCAGGAAATCCCATTGCTGTTAACGCGGTTGGCACGCTCACGCCGGTTTCTCACACCATGCCAACCGGTGCTGTCATTACGCTCTATGATGATGGCACATTCGATTATGTCCCTCCTGCTGATTACAGCGGTGTTGAATTTTTCAATTATACCGTTGAAAATACGGGTGGATTTGTTGGTCAGTCCTATGCTTCCATTAACATTCAGGGCGTGGCCGACACGCCGGTTGTGACCAATGGCTTGATCAGCGCCGCAGCTGATGAAGATGCAGCTTCTGGCACCCTTGATCTGACGGCAACACAAGGTGATGCAGATGGTTCGGAAAGCCTGCGTTACAGTGTTTCGCTCATTCCAACCGGGTACACGATTACTGACGGCGTTCGTAGCTTTACCTCGAATGGCACATCCGACATTGCCTATCTGGATGGTTGGGATCTGACGACAATTTCTCTGGTTCCACCAACCCCTGACCAACACTCAGACCTCGATATCGCTGTTCAACTGACTGTTGAAGCAAGCGAGCCCAATGGTTCGTCGACTTCAGCCAGCGAGTCCGTCACATTCCGATTTGACGCAGTGGCCGATGCGCCAACGCTGACCGTAACTTCCGGTGGTGCCGGTCCCGGTGCCTTGCTCAACGTCAGCCCGCTTGTTTCAGCCACGCTGACGGACATTGACGGCTCTGAGGAGATTGTCAGCTACGTATTTTCCAACATTCCGGCAGGCGCAACATTCTATGTGGGCACAACGCCTCAGTTCCCCGTTGGGGGCGTGGTGACCATTGCGGCGGCTGATTTTGCAGCTTTGCGGCTTGAAGTGCCAAATACTGTTGGCAACTATTCCGTCGATGTGATGGCGGTCTCTAGTGAAGTTAATGCTGAAAACCAGATCAGCCAGCTAACAGCAAATTCCACCGTTGAGACGCTCAATTTCACGGTCGATAATATTGATGATCCGGTGACCGCCAATGACGACAACTATACCGTTTTCGGTGGTCAAACGGTCGTTTTGAATCCCCTTGGCAATGATCTTGTGCCTGACGGTGGTCCGGTAATTACCCAGGTTGATGGGCAGACCATATCAGCCGGTCAAACCCGATCATTGGCCAGCGGAGCTGGAGATGTAACGCTCAATGCCGACGGTACGCTAACCTTTGTTGCGGCGGCGGGCTTCAGTGGCCAGGATACGTTTACTTACGTGGTTGAAGATGCTGATGGCAGCACGGATACCGCCAACATCACTTTGGATGCTCCCACCTGGAGCATTGTTGGCGACGCCAGTGTCGGGGAGGGGGGCAGCGCCAGCTACACGATTACCCTTGACGCCACGCCACCGATGGGAACTCCGATCTCGGTCGATATCTCCGCGATCAATGTCGATACCACGTTGGCTGACTATGGGGATCTTGCCGCTGCGATTCAGACAGCCGCTGATGCGTCCTCCTACTTCACCTTTGACGGAACCACGCTTACCTATGCTGCAGACTACGAGTCTGCACAGGTGGCCGGTTCCAATTTCCAGGACGTCAGTTCTGATCCATCTGCAACGGCGCTTGGCATCGGGCTCTTTGACCCCACTCGGGTTGGCCTCGGCTTTGACTTCGATTTCTATGGCGAGACCTATAGCGACATTTATGTCAGCGACTTCGGCATATTGACCTTCGGCGGCGGATCGCCCGGTGGCGGGGGAGCCTATAACAACACCAGCTTTGCTGCTGGCAACACCCTCGGTGGTCTTCCAGCAATAGCACCATTCTGGGATATTATCGGAATGGACCGCACCAATAGCGATGAGGTCTACACACTGACGCAGGGTCTGCCCGGTGAGCGGGAATTCATCGTGCAATTCAATGACGTGGTCATTTATTTTAATGACACGGCCGGGGAAACGATCACCTTCCAGGCGGTGCTGCGTGAAGGCAGCAATGAAATCGAGTTCCGTTACGATGACGTGACTATGACAAATACCACCTATTCGCTTGGCGCGTCGGCAACAGTTGGTTTGAGTGATGGCAGTGGCACGCGGTTTGAAGAATTCTCCTTTGCCACGGCGTCCCTGTCCGACAACACACGCATCGTTTTCTCGGCAGACAATGTCGCGGCATCCAAGTCGCTAACATTCAGTCTGGGCGCCAATGCTGACGGAATATTTGAGGGGCCGGAAGACTACTCTATCTCCTTGAGCAATGCCGATGGATCGGCCGTATCCGCGACCAGCGGTGCGGCAACCACGACAATCACGGATGTCAATCAGGCGCCGTCCAACACTGTGCCTGTGACCGGCGGGACAGCCATTCCAGCAACGACCGTTGACGAGGACTCAGCCCTTGTCTTCAATGCAGGCAACGGCAATGCCATTGTTGTTGATGATCCAGATGGCGACTCGCTGACTGTCACCCTCTCCGTCACCAATGGCACTTTGATTGCCGCCACCGGCAGCGGCGCTACGATTGGCGGTGATGGCACAGCAACGCTCACACTTTCCGGCACTCAGGCGCAGGTCAATACCGCGTTGGATGGATTGAGCTACACAGGTATTGGTGACTTTAACGGCACCGACCAGCTGACCATTTCCACCGACGATAATGGTGGTCAGCTGAACTCGGTCACCGTCAGCACAGTTGATTTGGCTGTTACTGCTGTTGATGACATTGTTTCAAACAGCGCTCCGATCATCAGCGGCAATACAGTTACCATTGATGTTTTGGGAAATGACAGTTTCGAAGGCACGGTTACGAATGTTTCGGCGACCAATGGGGCCAATGGCACCGTTGTGGTCAATGGTGACAACACCATTACCTATACATGGACAGGTGCGGCCAGTTCTGGCCTCGATTCCTTCACTTATACCGTCACGTCCGGTGGCGTAACTGAAACCTCCGATGTGATGATCATCCTGCAGACCCCGACTGCAGCGGTGAACGACTCCAATGCCACAGATGAAGATACGGTGTTGAACGTCGCTTCAGGCGGCGTTTTGACCAACGATTACGGGTCCGCACCAACACCCGCTTTGGACTATAATACAATCGATGTTTCAGGTGCGCCCAATGGTTCTTGGAGCAGCGGTGTTGCCGGTCTTGATTTGACCTGGAGCGGCGGGATTACTCAAAATAACAGTCCGACAACCGCCTATCCCGGATTGACGGAGAGCTTGGTATTTGATGGCTCCGGTGGCGCAACGAGCGTGTCTCTTCAGGACATTTCGGGCAATCCGTCTGACGCCGATGCCAGTTTTGAAATTTGGTTTAAATACGACCCGGCCGACTATGCCAGCGGTCTTGGTGCGGTGCTGTACGAGACTGGTGGTGGCACTGACGGAATGTCTATTGCTCTATCAGATTCGACCGGTAGCGGCAGCAGCACGATTGATCATTTGCTGGTTCAGTTCAATGACGGCGGTAACACGATTGTTGAGTTGATAGATCTCGAAGCTGTGCTCGGGGTTGGGAATATCTCCAATGAATTCATTAATGTATCGGCGGTTTATGACAAGGATGCCAGTGGTGGCGATGATGAAGTGCGCCTCTACGTCAATGGTATACTGCTGGCCACTCAAACCACCACAGGCCTCAATGATTGGGCCGATTCAAGCGGCTCCGGGCTGGGTACGACCTCAAACAATGCCAATATAGGGTCGGTTCAGTTTGGCAATTTTACCGGTGAGATTGCCGGACTAAAGTTCACCGAAGCCGCGCTGACTGATGCAGAAGTCAAAAGCCGCTTTGATTCCGTGGCCGGTCTCTCTGTGGTTTCGCATGATGTGACTTCCTCACTGGGAGCCACTGTGGTGGTCAATGCCGACGGTTCTTACAGCTACGACCCGACAAGTGTGTCAGCACTACAGGCGATGCAGGCAGGCGATAGTCTCGCAGACAGCTTCACCTATACGATCAGCGACGCCAATGGCACCTTGAGCATGGCGACGGTGAATCTGACCGTAGCGGGTGTGAACGACGCACCAGCGGGAACAGATATAGCGGTCGCTCTGGCCGAAGATTCCTCGCACGTTCTTTCGGTTGCGGATTTCGGCTTTGACGACCCGATTGATGGTACAAATGACAATTTTGCCGATGTTGTCTTTGCATCCGTACCGGCCGACGGAGATCTCATCTATGATGACGGGGTTGCGCCCGTTTTCACGATAATCGCGGGTCAAACGATTTCGACGGCGGATATCGCAGCCGGATATGTGACCTTTGTGCCGGACGCTGATGCCAACAACACGCAGACTGCCGGGGCAGATTACGCGAGCTTCCAGTTTCAGGTCGTTGATGATGGTGGCACGGCAAGCGGTGGCGTGGATACCGATCAGTTGCCCAATACATTCACCTTCAATGTAACCCCGGTTGATGATGCTGTGGCGCATAATGTGCCTGGGGCTCAAACAGCAACCGAGGATACGCCGCTGGCAATTGCCGGTGTGTCGGTGGTTGATGTCGATGGTGATGCACTGACGACGGTTGTAAGCCTCCCGGCAGGTTCTGGCATATTGAATGTCACCACTGGCACGGGTGCTGGCCTTTCCGGTGATGGCAGTGGCACGGTTACCCTGACGGGGACAGCTGTTCAGATCAATGCAGCCCTTGCGGGTCTCACCTATACGCCTGCTGATGACTTCAACACCGATGGGGCGGGTCCGTTCAATTTGACCATCACTTCTGATGATGGTGGTCTGCCGGTGTTCAACACCGTCTCCATCGCGGTTGATCCGGTAGCCGATATTGTTGGGGATACGGTGTCGACGGCTGAAGACACAACGCTGACCTTTGATGCGATTGGCGGAGCGTTTGGGGCGGATAACTTCGAAAGCGGTTCAGCTGCGGTTACGGGTGTGACACAGGGGGCCAACGGAACTGTCTCGATCAATGGTTCCGGTGAGATCGTCTATGTGCCGGATGCCAACTTCAATGGTGTCGACAGCTTCAGCTATACGGTGACTTCCGGTGGCGTTACGGAAACAGCGACAGTCTCTGTGACCATTACCCCGGTCAATGATGGACCAACTCTGGTTGATGATACGGCGACAGGTGCAGAAGATGGCGTTGCGATCATCGGCGATGTTCTGGCCAATGACAGTGATGTTGATCTCGATGGTCTGACGGTGGTCTCCTATGTTGTCTCAGGAGTTGCAGGCACCCATGCTGCTGACGCCACCACGTCGATTCCCGGTGTGGGCGACATCACGCTGAACAGCGATGGGTCATTCTCCTTTGCACCGGATGCTGATTATAACGGCTCGGTTCCGCAGATCACCTATACCGCAACAGACGGTACGGCGACGGCAACAGCCTATCTCGATATTACCGTAACCCCGGTTGATGATGCTCCAGTGGCTGCAGGCGATGTGGCAACGACTGCGGAAGACATAACTTTGGTAGTTGATGCGGCTTCCGGAGTGCTCAGCAATGATCACGATGGCGACGGCGGCGCCCTTGGTACCGGCGTGAACGTAACGGAATTTGATGTAGGTGGTATCACATACACAGCCGGTGCGACGGCCAATCTTGCTGAAGGCGATCTAACCCTTAATGGTGACGGCAGCTATACGTTTGCACCAGCCAGCAACTATCACGGCCCCATTCCTCAGGTGACCTATACTGTAAGCGATGGTGCGCTGACTGATACATCAACACTGAACATTACCGTTACACCCGAAAATGATGCGCCGGTCGTCACTGCACCTGCGGGAACAGTCAATGGGACCGAAGACACTGGGTTGGTATTTTCGGTGATTGGTGGCAATGCGATATCCATCGGCGACATTGATATCGCCTCTGGCGATCCAGGCACAACCAGCGTTACCCTGTCGGTCGACCATGGCACTTTGACGGCCTCACTAGGCTCGGGTGCAGGTGTCGTCGGAGACGGCACTGACACGGTGGTGCTGAGCGGTACCGTGGCACAGGTCAACGCAGCACTGGACGGACTGCTCTATACAGGTGTGGCAGATTTCCATGGTGGAGATCTGATCTCGGTTTCTGTTGATGATGGAACGGGCAGCGCCAATGCCATCACCGCGGGATCGGTGCTGATCAACGTCACAGCAGTGGCGGATATTGTGGACGACGCAGTGTCTACCAACGAAGATACCGCAGTTGGGTTCAATGTTGTGACTGGATTGACGGCAGGCAATCCGGATGGTGCAAGCGCTGATGGATTCCTCAGTTCGACACCGATACTGACTGGAATTGGCGCCGGCCCCGATGCGCCACAAAATGGTGTTGTCAGCATTAGTCCCGATGGGTCCATAGTTTATACGCCCAACGCTGACTTCCATGGCGTCGACAGCTTCACCTACACAATTGAAACGCCAGACGGCGATGGCGGCGTTGTGAGCGAAACCGGCACGGTGACGATCACTGTGAACCCGGTCAATGATACGCCGGTTCAAACGGTGCCGGATACAAGCGGTGGGCCAATCGCCGCGACAACCACCACGGAAGATGGCACGATCACCTTCACGGCGGCCAACGGCAACAGCTTGTTGGTGGCCGATGTGGATGGACCCAACCTGTCGACCGTTATTTCCGTGACCTATGGCGTGCTGACACCGGCTTCAGGGTCGGGTGCAACAATCACTGCTGCTGGCACGGGAAGTGTTACGATTTCTGGCACGGCAGCGCAGATCAATGCAGCTCTGGATGGTCTGGTTTACACGCCAAATGATGACTTCAATACTGATGGAGTTCAGTCGGAGTCGATGGTGATGACCACCGATGATGGTTCAGGCGCGGGCAATGCCATTACGACCGATACAGTTGCTTTGGGCATTACCGGAGTGGCCGATGCGGTGAATGATGCGATCTCGACCAACGAAGATACAGCGGCAGCGTTCAACGTATTGACGGGCCTGACGGCTGGTCTTGCCGATGGTGCCAGTGCCGATAACTTTGAGAATGCCGGGCACACGGTGACAGGTGTGACCCAGGGAACTTACGGTTCCGTGAGCTTTGATGCTGCTGGCAACGTCACCTATACGCCGCAAACCAACTACAATGTTTCTATCGGTGGCGTCGACACATTCACCTATACGGTGACGACGGATGATGGTCAGGGCGGTGCAATCACCGAGACCGCAACAGTCAGCGTGACTGTCATTTCGGTCAACGACTCCCCCGATGCAGTTGGCAACGCCTATATAGGCCCAGAAGATGTCGCCATCACAGGAAATCTGATTACCGATGATACGAGCGGCACTGCTGGAAGCGAAAGCGGTGTCGACAGTGATGTCGAAACCTTGCTCGGTGGCCTTACCATTGCGTCCTTTACTGTGGCGGGAACCACCGGTCCAAATCCAGATTCTTCCTGGCCTGCAGGCACCTCCGCTACTGCACCAGGCTTTGGCACACTGACCGTCAATGGCGACGGCACATTCAACCTCGCTCCAAGCGCCAATTACGTCGGTGCTTTCCCTGCTGTGACCTATACGCTCGACGATGGATCAGGCGCTGCACCTGGTGCGAATGGTCCGACCGATACTGCCCCAGCGGTATTTACATTCACTGCAGTGAACGACGACCCAACGGCCTCTGGATTGAACCCGACGACTGCTGAAGATGTGGCTGTGTCAGGCACCATCACGATGAATGATCCGGACCTGCCCTCCGGACCTGACGTTTTGACCGCATCGTTGGATTCCGGCCCTGGCTCTGCTCCTAACAACGGATCCGTCGTTGTCAATTCCGATGGCAGCTACACCTATACGCCAGATCCCGACTTCAACGGTATCGATACGTTCACCGTTTACGTCGAGGACGGGCAGGGCGGTTCAACCACCACCACGATCACCGTTACCGTAACCCCGGTCAATGATGCACCGGTTGCGGCAGCTGATGCGGCGACAACAGCAGAAGATACACCGCTGATCGTCAACGCCGCATCCGGCGTATTGAGCAATGACCATGACGGAGATGGTAGTGGCCTCGGCGTTGGCGTGACGGTGACGACCTTTACGGTGGACGGCACTCCATACGCTGCTAACGCTACAGCAAATCTCACCCAGGGCGATCTGACACTGAATGATGATGGCAGCTACAGCTTCGTTCCTGCTGCCAATTTCAACGGCTCCGTGCCACAGGTAACTTACACGGTTTCCGACGGCGGCCTGACAGATACGGCAACCCTGGATATTAATGTGACACCGGTTAATGACCAGCCAGTTGCCAGCGATGATGCCTATACGGTCAATGAGGATTCCGTTACCGGAATCTCGGGCAATCTGATTCTCGACGATGGCGGGTTTGGCGTTGATACTGATGTTGATGGAGATTCATTGGTGATCACCGCCGCGATCGTCGATCTGGATGGAAATGGCATTGGCGACCCGGTCGCATTTAACACGCCACTTGCCATTACAGACAATCTAGCCAACCCAATTGGTACCCTGACGCTGCAGACCAACGGATTGTTCAGCTTTGTACCGGCGGCGGATTACTTTGGCACCGTGCCTGCAATCACTTACACGATTGATGACGGCACAGGAGCGATCAATTCGTCGGATATTGGCGTTCTGACCATAGCAGTGGCTCCGGTCAATGACGCGCCGGACGCCAGCAATGATGCCGTAGCAGGCAATGAAGATCAGGTCATCTCACTGAACCCAACCCTTCCGGTAGACGTCGATGATGCTCAGTCCGTGCTGACTGTGGTTGTGGGTCAGGTGCCATTGGCCAGCCAGGGCACTTTGAGTTACACGCCAGATGGTGGTGGAGCTGGCACGGTTCTGCCAGGGCAGGTTTTGTCGATGACCGAACTGACTTCTGTCACCTTCCTGTCAGCGCTGAATTATAACGGTTCTGTCGACAATTTCACCTATCAGGCCATGGACGATGAAGGTGAAACCGATGCCGGCTCAATTGGCTCAGTGGCGATCACGCTTACCGCTGTCAATGACGCCCCTACTGCGGTCAATGATGGGCCTGTTGCAGTAACGGAAGATGTCGCTGTTTCCGGCAATGTGCTGACCAATGACAGCGATATTGATGGCGATAGCATCACGGTTGTAGATTTCACCGTGGCTGGCGTTCCCGGACCGGTTACGGCTGATTCAATGGCAACCATTCCAGGTGTCGGTACCTTGGTGATCAATACCAATGGTAGTTTCACCTTCACTCCCGCGACAAACTATAACGGCGCGGTTCCAGCAATCAGTTATACGATCAGCGATGGCAATGGCCTGACCGATACGGCTAGTCTGTCCTTTGCCGACGTCACTCCGGTCAACGACGATCCGAACGCCACGGCCAACAGCTATTCGGTGTCAGAGGACACGAACCTGGCTGGGAACCTGTTGCTTGACGATACCGGAGCTGGATTGGACTTCGATCTGGATGGCGATGGCATTTCGGTGTCGGGTTTCAGTGTGTTAGGCGAAACCGGACCGTTCTTGCTTGGCACACCGTTGACAATTGCCGGTGTGGGTGAACTCACAGTTTTGTCGAATGGCAACTTCAGTTTTGACCCGGCGACCAACTATAATGGTGGTGTTCCACAAATCACGTATTCCATCACTGACGGTGTCGGCGGTTCTGCGAGCGCGGTGGTCGATATCACGGTAGATCCGGTCAACGATGCACCAACTGTGACGTCACCAACCATCACAACAGCGGAAGATCAGGTTGCCGTCGGAGCCGTGACCATTGCTGATGTAGATGGCGACGTGCCCGTTGCAAGCCTTGATACCGCACCGGTCAATGGCACGGCTGTCGTCAATCCAGATGGTACATGGTCCTATACGCCATCGGCGGATTTCCATGGCACCGACCAGTTTGATATCCTGGTTGATGATCTCAATGGCGGCACCGCCAGTGTCACCGTTTTCGTGACCATTACACCGGTCGCAGATGTTGCAGATGACCAGATCGTCACTCCTGAAGATACGCCGATTTCGTTCAATGTTCTGACCGGCAGCGGCACTATTGGTGGTGTTGGCGGACCGGGTGCAGATACATTTGAAGGGTCACCGGTGGTCACCAGCGTCACCCATGGATCTCATGGGTCAGTCACCTTCAATGCTGCTGGAGACGTGGTTTACACGCCAGACCCGAACTATAACGGTCCTGACAGCTTTACCTATACCGTCTTGTCCGGTGGGTTTAGCGAAACGGCGACAGTGACGGTGAATGTATCGCCGGTCAACGACCTTCCAACCGGTGTTTCGACACCTGCTACAACGCTGGAAGACACGCCGGTCAGCGGATCAATTGCCATGACCGATATTGATGGCGACACGGTAACGGCGA
This sequence comes from Rhizobiaceae bacterium, assembly GCA_039969995.1. Classification (GTDB taxonomy): domain Bacteria; phylum Pseudomonadota; class Alphaproteobacteria; order Rhizobiales; family Rhizobiaceae; genus Pseudahrensia. The sequence goes on along the minus strand of JBDVMU010000033.1, from coordinate 28,805 downwards.
GTGCCGGACCAGATCCCGATCATGGCAGTGTGACAGTCAACCCGGATGGCACCTGGACATATGTGCCGGATGCCGACTTTGAAGGAACTGACAGTTTCACAATCATCATTGATGACGGCAATGGTGGTACCAATACTGTGTTGGTCGATATCACCGTCATCCCGGTCAATGACGCGCCCGACGCCGTGTCGACGATGGTTGAAATTTCCGGAACCGACCCGGTCAGCGTCAGCATTCCATTGCCAACCGACGTGGATGATGTGTCTGCTGTACTGCTCTCTACGATTCAGCAGGTGCCTGATCCATCAGCTGGCAGCCTGACCTATCTGCCGGGTGGTGTATCCGGCACACCGGTTCAACTGACGGTGGGAATGGTTTTGACCAACGTTGAGCTTTCCACTTTGGTTTATACAGCGTTTGCCCCGTCGCTTGGGTCGAACGGAATGCTGGTCTATCAAACACAAGACGATAGCGGAGCAACTGATGGTGGCAGCATTGCCAGCATCGTTTTCAAGATCGTTGCGGTTCCAAACAACGCAATTTTCGACGACTCATCCTTCCCGGAAACCGAACGGGAACGGGTTGACGAAACTATTGCCGCTGAGCCGATTGTACCGTTTGTGGTTGATGCTGTTAACGAAATTGCCGATCTTGGCTCCGTCGGTGATCTGGACCCGAACAATGGCATTGTATTGAACACGGTCAGTCAGATCGCGCCGACGAATGCCACCACAGACCTGGTTCCGGTTGATCCGGCTGTTCTTGACGCTGTTCAGGCGATCGACGCATTGCGGCAGGTGCACCTGGAAAACTCAGGCGCCAGCCCCGAAATGCGATCTATTTCGACGAATGATTGGGGTGTCGAAAGCCTCACTGGTTTCTCGCTGAAGTTCACCCATGACGCGCACCAGGAAGAGGACCAGGGAGCATATTCCGATTCTGGCCAGCTGGTAATCGAAACCTATGTGCGGGAACGTATTTTGTTCATCGATGTCACCAATACTTTCGACCCCGATGTGGAAGGTGTCGTAAACTCCTACCGGGTTGAAATGGCGGATGGAAGCGAACTACCAGACTGGATTCGAATTGTCCGCGATGGATTTGTGATTGCTGAACGTCCGGCCAATCTGTGGGATCTCAGCTTGAAGATCAGCGCCGAAATGGAAGATGGCTCGTTGATCACCAGAGGCGTTGTCATCGATGGCCCAACTGGTGAAATTCAGCCCCTCAACCTGGACGGTCAGGAAGATGGAAAGCGTTTTGAGGACAAGTTGCGGCAATTGGTCAACACCTGACTCTGCAGGGACTCTGTATAGTTTGCAAACGGTCTTGCCTTTTGGATTGGGCAGCGCATAGTTCTGCGGTCCTGGCTGCGGAATCCTGCTCTATTGCTCGAAATTGAACCTCAGATCTTTCAATCCACCTGGGTTGCCATCGCGGTTGTGACCATCGTGTTTGCAGGGGCAATAGTTCAAGCCGGCCTCGGCATGGGATTTGGCCTAACGGTAGCGCCGATACTGGCGCTTCTTGATCCCGTATTGGTTCCTGTTTCGGCGCTGTATCTTGGCACGGCGACGTCGATTGCAGGTGCCTGGAACGAACGCACAAATATTGTTTGGGGAGAGGTGGGCGTTTGTCTGTCAGGCAGGGCCACAGGGATTTTGGTTGGGCTCTATGTGCTGATCGGCCTGACCAGTATTAAGACATTCTCGTTAGTCTTCGGTACGATCATCCTGTTTGCGGTGCTGCTTTCAGCCGTCGGTTGGCAGTTGGCGCTGAACATGAGGAATCTGTTTGCCATGGGGCTCGTTAGTGGCTTTACCGGGGTAATCACTTCGGTGGGGGCCCCGCCACTAGCACTGATCTACCAGCATCAATCGGCCACCAAATCTCGCGCCACGCTGGCCACTTTCTTTGCATTTGGCGGTGCCATATCTCTGGTGGCGCTGTACGCTGCGGGTCTCGCCAATCTAACTCATCTGTGGTTGGCGCTGTTCATGGCGCCAGCGGCGATTGCAGGTACACTGGCAGGGCGTCGATTGAAAACCGGATTTGATCGCCGCTATCGTGTATTCCTATTGGGCATCGCTGTGTTGGCGTCGCTGATGTTGATTTACCGGGGGGTGTCATGATTGGGAAAATTTCGGTGTTGGCTGCGGTTCTGTTGATCCCGACGCAGGCACTTTCGGCACCCAAGTTGCTAAACGGTGAGGCAATTGCCGATCTATTGCCCAAAATTATTGCGCTTGGCGAGCAAACACGTCAGACATTTTCTGCTGCCGGTGCTACCACCTATACGGATCGTGGACGCGATACTTACGGTTCGTGGCGCGTGCAAGGTGATAAATATTGTTCGCAATGGCCGCCAGCTGATGGTTGGGCTTGCTATGGTGTCGAATATGACGCCAGCACCGCGAGGCTGGTCTGGATCGATGGCGGCGGTGATCGCACGGTCAATTCGGTAAAGCCCAAGCACTAGTAAATTTACAAAACGAGAAGGCCGGGAAACTAAAGCTCCTTGCCAGCGCGGAATTCTGACCAGCGCATGAAGGCATTGGCTCCGATTGAAGAGAAGGGCTCGGGGGGCAGTTTACTAGGCTCCGGAAAGGCCTGCATTGTATCGAGGCTTTCCGATTTTTCACCCAATGCCAATTCGGCGGCCAGTTTGCCGGACAAGGTGCCCATCACCGTGCCGAGCCCATTCTGGCAACAGGCAGAATAAAGGTTGGGTTCCAATTCACCAAAGGCGGGTACGCCATTGCGGCTGAGACAGAGCAAGCCACCCCAGCGGTGTTCCATTGTGACGTTGGGCAGCATCGGGAAGCGGTCTTTGAAACTGCGGTCGTGGACGTGGCCAACGGCTGCGAGTTTGTTGTCGCTCACGGTTCGACCGGGTGCCCAGGTGAAGCGGTTGCGGACGATGATACGCTCGCCGCCGCCGCCGCTGATTTTGCGAATGGTGCTGCCAAGAGGGTCTGCGGGTGTAAATCCCCAATTGGCCTGGCCACCCAAGGCTGTACCTTCTTCGCCAGTGAGTGGCCTGGTGATGGATGCATAGAGATAGATGTGCATCAACTGACGCTGGAAGAACCCGAAACTTTCCGCGTGACCGTTGGTTGCCAGAACGACTTTTCCGGCGGTGACCGAGGCCTTGTCTGTTTTGATGGTCCAGCCGGAGCCGGAAGGATTGAGTGATTTAGCAGGGCTGTTTTCGAAGATGCTGACACCGCTATTTGCCAATCCGTCGGCAAGTGAACGGATGAAAAGGGCCGGTTGGATCATTGCAGTGCCGGGTGTGAACAGGCCACCTTGATAATAGGATGTCCCGCAGATTTGCCGCATCGCATCCGCATCCAGCAGTTCAAATTTTTCACCGAGCTTGAACAGATGATGCGCATAGTTTTGATTGTTGATCATGCCGCGCCGGGTTGCCGCCGCGTTGATCTTGCCACTCAAAACGAAGGTTTCATCGGCCATGCCGTATTCTTCAGCAGCGGCTCTATTGAAGTCGATGGCCTGCCGGTTCATGGCAATACGCCGCAGATCGTCATCGCGGTTGCTTGCGTAATCCTTTGAATCGAGCTTGTGGGGAATGTCGATCATGAAGCCCGAATTGCGCCCAGCCGGACCTTCGGCAATGCAACGGGCTTCCAGCAGGGAGATTTTTTGAGAAGGGTCCAGTTGAAGCAGGCGGCGGGCGGCGGCGAGGCCGGCAAAGCCCGCGCCGATCACCACAATGTCGGCCGTCGTGTCAGCATCCAGGCTCGGATATTCTCGCGCCGGGCCGAGCAATGCATTCCAGGCAGCCGGACCGGGGTCGCTCGGCAGTTTGCTGACCTTGCGCTCCACGATCAGAACTCGTCGTTCAGGGCATCAACTGCTGGGATTTCGCTTTCGCGGCGGGCGATGTAATCGCACAATTCTTCATCGACTGCGACATCCAGCTTGGGTTCTTCATAGGCAGCCAGCAGATCCCGGGCCCGGGTCAGAGCGCGTGTTGTGATGTCCTGACTTCCTTCGGCAATCCATTGTTCAATCGAGTTGTTGTCGAACATTTCCGGCATGAAGAAGGCTTGTTCAAACTTTTCGCGGGTGTGCCTGTGGCCAAGATAGTGACCACCTGGTCCAATGTCGCGGATTGCTGAAAGGGCTTCATCGAAATCGTCCCACTGAATGCCCTCCACCATGCGATAGCCCATGGCACATTGTTCAGCATCGACGATGAATTTGGCCATCGAACAATGCATTCCGGCTTCGTTCCAGCCCGCCGAATGCCAAAGGTAGTTGGCACCTGACATCAGCGTCGCCATCAGCGTGGAGGCGCTTTCATAGCCTGATTGGGCGTCAAATGTCTTGGCTCCGCCGAGTGTATTGGATGTGCGCCAGGGGATTTTGTAGTAGCGCGCCATCTGGCCGATCATCATGTTCATCAGGCTGATTTCAGGCGTTCCAGCCATTGGCGCTCCCGACTTCATCGAAACGGTGGACAGGTAATGGCCATAGATTGCCGGACAACCCTTGCGCACAACCTGAGTATAGGCCAGTGCAGACAGGGCTTCAGCGTTCAGCTGAGCCACCGCCGCTGCGGTTGATGCAGGGGTATTGGCACCGCCCAGGACGAAGGGCGAGCAGAGAACCGGCTGGTTGCGACGGCAGAATGCGCGCATGGCGCCGAGCATGGTTTCATCCCAGACCAGGGGTGAATTGCCATTGCAATTGCCGGTGGCGACCGGATGGGTTTCCATGAACTCCTCGCCAAACAGGATGGCGCACATGTCGAGTACGTCTTCAGCGTTTTTCGGGCTGGTGGTCATGCCCATGAACATCTTGTCGCTGTGCTTCATCGATGAATAAGTGATGCGCAGATGGCGATGAGCAACCACATGATCCATCGGTTCGACAATGTGGTGGGCAGAAGAATGCATAGCAGGCAGCATGTGGGCGAGGCGGTGAAAATTGGCCAGGTCTTCCAGCGTGGGGCCGCGGCGCTTGTCTTCAAGGTCGCGCATATAGGGTGCACCGGTCATCGGAATGAACACCGAGTGGTCCTTGCCGAAGGGAAGATTGTTGGCCGGATTACGGGCGTGATAGGTAAAGCTCTCAGGGATCGTCTTGATCAGCTCCCGCACCAGGTTGCGGTCGAGATGCACCCGGTCATCTTCGCGGATATCTGCCCCAGCTTTGCGCCAGTCTTCAATCGCCTGCGGGTCACGGAAAATAACGCCAACATCCTCCAACACGGCCAATGAAGCGTCGTCGATCTTTTCAATTTGCTCACGACTCATCGGCTCGACGAGCGGTAGGTTGCGCTTTAGCGCTGGTAGCATCTTGGTGTCGAATGCCGCGCGGATTTCACGCCGGGCCTCGCGACCACCGCGCCGCCCGCGTCGTGGTGCAGTTTCGACGTTCAACTGACCAGATCCTGGCTGGCAGGATCGGTAAGATCGACCCAGATGGTTTTCAACTCAGTGTATTGATCATGGGCATGGATTCCATTGTCACGGCCGCCAAAGCCAGACTGCTTATACCCGCCAAACGGTGTAGAGATGTCGCCTTCTCCGTAGCAGTTTACCGTCACGGTTCCGGCGCGGACGGCCCGTGCAGTGGTCAATGCTCGACGGGTATTTGCGGTGAACACACTGGCCGTCAGGCCGTAGTCGGTATCATTGGCGATCTCGATTGCTTCCTCTAGTGAACCGACTTCGATCACAGACAGGACCGGGCCAAAAATCTCATCGCGGGCGAGCAAGTCATCACGCTTTGTCGAATAAATGGTCGGTTCAATGAAAGCTCCTTCCATCTTGCCACCAGCCAGAGCTTTTCCCTTGCCGAGATAGGAGCCGACTTTCTTGCAATGCTGACTGTCAATCAAAGCACCAAGGTGGTTGGTCGGGTCGAGCGGGTCGCCAGTACGCCAATCGCGAAGCCGCGCCATAATGCGGTCCATCAGTGTTTCGCGAATATCCTTGTGGACAATCAAGCGGGAACAGGCTGAGCAGTTCTCACCCATATTCCAAAAGGCCGCGTTGACCACATGTTCGGCAACCAAGTCGAGGTTTTCTGCATCGTCCAGCACGATTGCCGGATTCTTGCCTCCGCATTCAAGTACGACCTTTTTCAGGTTTGAGTCGGCGGCGTAATGCAGGAAACAGCGACCGGTATCTGTCGACCCAGTGAAGCTTACCATGTCAACTCCGTCATGCATGCCGAGCGGCTCACCGACACTTGGTCCGTTGCCTGGCAAGACCTGCAATACGCCGCGCGGAATTCCAGCTTCACTGGCGAGTTCGGCCACCCGCAGTGCGGTCATCGAAGTCTGTTCCGCAGGCTTGACGATCACCGAGTTGCCTGAGGCCAGCGCGGGACCGATTTTCCAGGCCAGCATCAACAGCGGGAAGTTCCATGGCAGCACAGCAGCAACGACGCCTATCGGTTCGCGCACAATCATCGCAATCGCGTCTTCGCTGGCCGGGGCTGTCTGGTCGTAAATCTTGTCGGCGGTCTCAGCATGCCATTTGATGGTGTGAATGGTTTCGGGAATGTCGATTGTTTCGCAATCGCGGATCGGTTTGCCGGATTCCAGGCTTTCCAATACGGCCAATTCGCGGGCATTGCGGGTGATCAGTTTGCACAGCCGGATCAATATGCCCTTGCGTTCGCCGGGATGCATTTTGGCCCAGTGGCCCTGATCGAATGCCTCGCGTGCTTTGCTCACAGCGAGGTCGACATCATCGCCGTTGCAGGCAGATATTGTGGCAAGCTCTTCGCCGGTGGCTGGATTGCATGTTACCAGCTTGTCACCACGACCGGGCTGATATTTGCCATCAATGAAGGCTGATTTTGGAAAATCAATCTGCGCGGCAATGGCGGCATATTCTTCGCGGGTCAGCAAATCGGTCACGATGTTTCTCCTTCGATCAGAGCAATGGCTTTGTTCATGGTGCGGATGACTTCGGCGAGTTCGCGTTTTTCATCTTTGTTGAGGGGTTGCAATGGACGGCGCGGTGGCCCGCATTCAATGCCACGCAAGGTTACGCCATGTTTGATGCACTGGACGAACTTGCCGCCCTGTTCGAGCACCCGCATCAGCGGCAGCATGGCTGACATGATGCGGCGACCTTTGTTGAAGTCACCTTCCAGAGCGCAGGCCCGGTAAAGCGACAGATGCGCTTCAGGGGCGAAGTTGGAACCGGCGCAAACCCACGAGCGTGCGCCCCAGGCGAAAAATTCCAGTGCCTGGTCATCCATGCCACAGGACAGTTGGATATGGGGATAGTCGCGGGCCAGCATGTGCAGGCGGTTTGGGTCGCCGGAGGATTCCTTGATAGCGCAGAAATTGGGGCTGCGACCCAGACGGTCCAGTGTTTCCTCATCCATGTTGACGCTCATGCGTCCTGGATAATTGTACAACATCACCGGCAGATTTGCGGCACGATCGACGGCCAGTGCATGGAGGGCAATCTCACGGCCGGTGGGATAGGCATAGGGCGGTGTGGTCACCAGCAATGCGTCAGCGCCGATGCGTTTTGCTTCGGTTGCAAAGGTAATCGCGTCGTCGGTACGGATGGCACCGGTGCCAACAATCATCGGCAATCGGGCGCCGATGATTTCCTTTGCCAGCGACATCAGATGAAAACGTTCCTCGACGCTCTGGGCATAATATTCGCCGGTTGTGCCAGCAATGATCAATCCGTGCACACCCGATGTGATCAGATCCTCAATAACCGCGGCAAATCTGGTTTCATTGATGGAGTGGTTGTCATTGTGAGGCGTGACAACGGGGGTGTAGATACCTTCAAACTGCATTTCTGCTCTCCCGGGCTTCATCGGCGAGTTCAAACGGCAGCGGGTCTGGGGTGACAAACTGCTCCATTTGATGGCGGGACAATTCCCAATGTTCTAATGTGAGTTGCACCGCTTCGGCGGCGGCATTGCGGGCAAAGGCGTCGATCATCTGGTCGTGCTGGTCGGCTGCTTTATCAATGCGCTGGTGGTCGGCGGGGCTTTTGGTCTGGTAAAACACCTGTCCAATGCGGGTGTGGTCGATGAGCAATCTGTCCAGACTTGGCAATAGATAGGGAGTGCCAGCCATTTCCCCGATCAGTTTATGAAAGCGGAAATTGTGCATCGCGGTTTCCCGTGGCAACCCGTCGCTGATGGATTGGCGATAATCCTGTTGTATGAATCGCAGAGCTTCGACCTGGGTATTGTCGGCATGTTCGGCGGCCAGACGGGCGATTGAAGCATAGATCATCGGCGCGGCCTGGAAGAAATGACGCATGGTGGAAATATCCATTGAAGCCACTTTGGCGCCGCGATTTTCCTGCGATGATAGATAACCCTCGCCGACAAGTCGCTGGATCACCTCCCGCAACGGTGTGCGGGAAATGCCGAATTCCTGCGATAGCGCAGTTTCGTCCAGCAATTGCCCCGGAGCAATCTCCATCGACAATATGCGCTGCTTCAACACGGCAATGCAGTCGGACTTGGGATTAGACTTCATCTGTATTCCTCTCGTACAAGAAGATTATACACATTGTATATTTTGTAAAGCTCCGCAAAAATAGCCGCCCCCGGCACGTATTTCAGCGCCGGGGACTCGATCACACCCGATTGGATCAGGGCTTAGCTATCGAAGGATTGCATTGCTTCGTCGCGCAATTCGCGGCGCAAAATCTTGCCGACATTGGTGCGCGGGAGATCATCGCGGAACTCGATATATTTTGGCTTTTTGTAGCCGGTGAGATTTTCCGCGCAGAATTTTTTCAAATCTTGCTCAGTGACGGACTCATCTTTTTTGATGGCAAACAGCATCACCGCTTCGCCGGTGCTCTCATCGGGCACGCCGACTGCTGCTGTTTCAAGAATACCTGGATGGTTGGCCGCTACATTTTCGATCTCATTTGGATAGACATTGAAGCCGGAAACCAGGATCATGTCCTTCTTGCGGTCAACGATTTTGACATACCCATTTTCGTCCATGATGCCGACATCGCCGGATTTGAAGAAACCGTCATCGGTCATCACTTCATCAGTGGCTTCTGGGCGCTGCCAATAGTCTGCCATCACCTGTGGCCCGCGAATGGCAATTTCACCACGCTCGCCGAGAGGTACTTCGTTTTCATCATCATCGAGGATTTTTACGTCAACGCTGGGTAGAGGCAGACCAATCGTGCCGGTATAACTGTCGGAATTGGTCGGATTGCATGTCACGCCAGATGAAGTTTCGGACAGGCCATACCCTTCGCAGATGGGACATCCGGTGACCTCCAGCCAGTGTTTGGCTGTGGCCTCCTGAACGGCCATGCCACCACCCATGGAAATGCGCAGCTGACTGAAATCCAGTGCGGCAAAATCCTCGCGGTTGGTCAGAGCGTTAAACAGCGTGTTGACCGCCGGGAAGAGATGGAATTTGTACTTGCGGATTTCCTTGATGGTCGCATCAAGATCGCGCGGATTGGGGATCAATACCACAAGTCCACCGGCGCGCATCGAGAGCATGCTACAGGTGACGAAGGCAAAGACATGGTAGAGCGGCAAAGCGCAGACCGATGTCATTTGTCCGGAAATTGGGTTTTTGTTGATCGCTGGCTGCATCCAGGCTTCTGACGCCAGCAGGTTGCCAATAATGGTCTTGTGCAACAGTGTTGCGCCTTTAGAGACGCCGGTGGTGCCCCCGGTATATTGCAATACCGCGACATCGTCTGGACCGACCTCTGGCCGGTCAAGCGACATCGACGCTCCTGCAGTCAGGGTGCTTTTGAACGCAATTGTGTCCTTCAGAGAATAGGCTGGGACGCCCTTTTTGACATGGCGCACAACAAAGTTGACGAGCATGCCCTTCAGACCACCCAGCATTTCGCCGATATTGGCGAGGATCGTATGTTCAATCGGGGTGCGATCAATCACTTCCTGCAGGGTGGCTGCAAAATTTTCCAGAATGATGATGGCCTTGGAGCCGGAATCATTGAGCTGATGTTCCAGCTCACGCGGCGTGTAGAGCGGATTAACATTCACCGCGATCAGACCGGCGCGTAAAATGCCGCCAATGGCAATTGGATATTGCAATACATTGGGCATCATCACGGCGACACGATCGCCCTTCTTGAGCCCCAGGCTCTGCAGGTAGCAGGCCATGGCCATCGATTGACGATCCAGTTCAGCATAGGTCATGCGCTTGTCCATGAAGACATAGGCATCATCATTGGCAAACTTCGTAAAGCTGTCCTCCAACAGGTCGACCAGTGAACTGTATTGATTCACATCGATCTCTGCTGGCACCCCCTCCGGATAGCTCTTTAGCCAAATTCGTTCCATGCGCTCGCTCCCCTGATTGTCCCTTGGCGAAATTAGATGGGTCACATTGGACAATTCAACGTCGAATGAAAAGACTCTGTTTGCAATTGATACAATGGTTCTCAGGCGTTCTCGGACTTTGCCGGGCGCCCCACAGGGTGCCGGTTTGGTGTATAACATTATCGAATGAATTGGTGATGTAATTGTATTTGTCGTTGTATTCCCGACCGGGATAGTCTGCTGCTGCCGATCGTGACCTGGCTGGTCATGTTCTCCCCCGTACCAACTCTTCAGGCGAAAGCAGAAATGAACCTGTGGCCCAACTCTCCGATCCAGGACGCTGTGGAGGCCCGACGGCGTGCCCGCGATCGCCAGCCTCGACTGATATTCGATTTCATCGACGGGGCTACCGGACAGGAAATTGCCGGGCAGGAAAATTGCACCGCATTGCAGGCAATCAAACTACAGTCCCGCGTGTTGGTGAATGTCGAAGACCTGTCGTTGGCAACGGCGTTTCTGGGGCAAGATTACAATCGATGCTTTGGCATTGCGCCGATGGGCATGTGTGATCTGTCATGGGCAGGTGCAGATGCGGCATTGTCGCGCGAGGCGTCGGCTCGAGGGTTGCCCCATTGTGTCTCCACGGCGGCATCGACAACGATGGAGCAGAGCCAGGAATGCGCCAATGGCAATGCCTGGTTTCAGCTTTATGCGGGCACCGATTCGGATCAGACCGAAGAGATGATTGCCCGAGCTGAAGCTGCCGGATATCAAAATCTTATTTTTACCGTCGACACGCCGCGATTGTCACGGCGCAACCGTGATCGCAAAAATGGGTTCCAAGTGCCGTTCCGTTTTGGCGCCCAACAGGTGTTTGATTTTGCCACCCATCCGCGCTGGGCAATGACAACTCTAATGGCGGGGCCTCCCAAGCCGATGAACTATCACACGTCGAAACTGGGCAAGAGTTTTCAACGCGGTGACAGTCGTGGTGGCGTTGATTGGGACTATCTGGCCAGGCTGCGCAATCGCTGGCGCGGCAAATTGATCGTCAAAGGAGTGATGTCGGTGAGCGACGCACGGCACATCAAGAAAGCCGGGGTCGACGCCATTTACGTTTCCAATCATGGCGGGCGACAACTCGACAGTGCACCGGCGGCGATTAATGCCTTGCCAGCAATACGACGTGCCGTCGGAAGAACCTTTCCGTTGATATTTGACAGTGGGGTTCGCAGCGGCGACGACATTGTTCGCGCACTGGCGCTGGGTGCGAATTTTGTCATGCTGGGCCGTCCACTGCTTTACGCCCTGGGGGCGGATGGGCCACGAGGCCTGGGCTCTTTGCTGGATCATCTGGAGGAAGATGTGAAAGCGGTAATGGCGCAAATTGGGGTGACGAAAATCGCTCAGATAAATGCCAGAGTATTGGCTGATTTAGAGACAGGAATTGAAGATGACTGATCCCAGACGCATCCGAGGTGGTAATCTGCTCGCCCGCGCCTTGCACGAAAAGGGCGTTGAACATGTTTTCACCCTTGCCGGTGGATTTTGTAATCCGGCACTGGAAGGATTCATGGAATGCCAGATGCCGGTCATCAATTGTCCTCACGAACAGGTGGCGGGGCATCTTGCTGATGGTCATGCCCGAATTACCCGCAAACCAACAGTTTGTCTGGTCGGACCGGAAGGTTTCGCCAATGCGGTGCCCGCCATGCTGGAGGCGTGGGGGGAGCGTTCTCCGGTTATTTTTGTCACCGGATCCAGCACGCTCAAACGCCAGGGCTCTGGCGGTTTCAAGGAAATTGACGATGTGGCCATCGCCGCGCCTTTGACCAAATATTCCATCCAGATCACAGACGGTGAGCGGATTGGTGAGTTCGTTGACAGGGCCTGGAAGATCGCCACAAGCGGATATCCCGGCCCGGTTCATCTCAGCCTTCCTGTGGATATTATGTTCTCTTCATTTGATGAAGATGCAGGCCGCGAGGAACGACCTTTTCAGCGGCGAGAAGCTCCAGCACCGCGGGCCTGGCCGGACCCACGGGATTTGAACCCGCTGATGGAACTGATCGGTAATGCCAAACGACCGATGTTGATTGGTGGCCATGGTGTGTGGTGGTCGGGCAATGAGAAGGCGCTCGAAGCGGCGGGTGAAAAACTCAACATCCCGGTTTTCAACGTACCCTATCATCAAAAACTATTGGGAGAGGACAGCCCGACCTATATGGGCCTTGCAGACATTCACCAATATCCTCCGTCCAAATACGCGCTGCAGACCTGCGATGTCTGCATCATGGTCGGCGGACGTTTGGACAACCAGATGAATTTTGGCAATCCGCCCCTGTTTCCCGAAAGCTGTACTCTGGTGTGCGTCAACGGTAGCCATGAGGAACTGGACCATAATCGGGCCGCGGATCATGTTCTCCTGAGCGACCCGGGCGCTTTCTTTGAGCAGATGATGTTGCTCAATCCGGTCGAGCGTTCCTGGCTAGACGACAACCGCCGCAAACGCGGGGAATGGGTGGAAAAGTCCCTGTCTGAACTGAAAGCTGAAACGACATCACCGCAATGGGGCGGTGATCAGATCCATCCGCTGGAACTGGCGCTGGATGTCAATGCCGTCATGGGGGGCGATGACTGGCTGATCTTTGACGGTGGCAATACCCATTTCTGGTCAGAAATTGCGGTCAATATTGCCGGCTGGCAGGGGACCCAACTTGCCGGCGTCATGCATCCTGGCTCCTACAGCCTGCTCGGGGTTGGTGTGTCATTTGCGCTTTCAGCGAAGAACACCAACCCGGACAGTACCGTCGTCCTCATCAGCGGTGATGGTGCTTTTCTGTCCGGTGGATTGAGCATCGAAACTGCGTTTCAGGAGAACACACCAATTGTGGTCGTTGTCGACAATAATGGCGGGCTCGACTGCATTTCTCAGCAACAGGAGCGGCTGTTTGAAAATGGCACTCATTTTGCCACCGATTTTCGCGACATTCCGTTCCACACGATGTTTGAAGGATTGGGTGGATATGGCGAATTGGTCGAAACCCGTGACCAGTTGGGTCCAGCACTTCAAAGGGCGATTGCCAGTGGCAAACCAGCCTGCCTGAATGTCAAAACAAAGGGCGTCATCAGCCCGATTGTTCTGGCCACAACCAGTAAACGAGACAAGGCATCAATCGAGTAGGCCCATGGCAACAATTTCAACCCATACGCTCAATTCCGTCGATGGCAGCCATGCCGCAGATGTCCGCCTGTCGATCCTACGGATTGCGATGGATGGTCGACGCGAAACTGTGGTGACTGGCGCAACCGACGAAGGTGGTCGGTTCGTCCGCGATATACCGGAAGGTGAAATCGATACAGAGGCTGACTACGAACTGGTCCTGCAGGTTGCCAACTATTTCGAGCTGCAAAGCCTGAATGATAAGGCTGGACGCAATCTTAAAGAAGTGGTGGTGCGTTTTCAGATGCCCGATCCGACAGCACGCTATCATATGCCTTTCATGCTTGCCCCCAACTCCTACAGTGTCTGGATGGCCCGTTGAGCTCTGGACTGAACATGTCGCGCCGGATCAGGCGCAGCCCCTATACCGATCGCGTGGAAAAACACGGCGTGCGTGGCTTCTCTGTGGTCAATCATATGCTGTTGCCGAAGGCCTTCGCCCAAAGCGTTGAGGAAGATTATTGGCATCTGCGCCAACACGTTCAGCTGTGGGATGTGGCAACCCAACGGCAGGTCGAAGTCAAAGGGCCCGATGCTGCACAACTGGTGCAATGGATGACACCGCGCGACTTGAGCAATGCCGAGACGGGGCAATGCCTCTACGTCCCGCTGGTGGATGGACAAGGCGGCATGATCAATGATCCAGTGCTGCTCAAGCTGGCCGATGATCATTTCTGGTTTTCAATTGCCGATTCCGATGTTTTGCTTTGGGCAAAAGGGCTGGCGATGGGCGGCAGATACGATGTCGAAATCTGTGAACCGGATGTTGCTCCGCTGGCCGTTCAGGGACCGAAAGCAGAAGACCTCTTGGCAAGCCTGTTTGGAGAACATGTGCGCGATATCGGCTTCTTCAAGTTTGGGTGGATCGAATTCGAGGGAACTCAACAGCTGATCGCCCGCTCTGGTTATTCCCGACAGGGGGGATTTGAGATCTACCTCCGTGACGGCGGCGGCGGCGGGGACGGTGGCGGGAACGGTGGCGGCAATCAACTTGGTGGCGCTCTTTGGGACGCAATCTGGCAAGCAGGGCAGGGGCTCAACATCGCTCCGGGTTGTCCTAATCTCATCGAACGCATCGAGGGTGGCCTGTTGTCTTACGGCAATGAATTCACATTGGCAGATAATCCAATGGAATGTGGCTTGGCTCACTATTGCCAATTGGATGGCGAATTCAATTTCATTGGCAAACCGGCGCTGCAGCAAATCCAAAACCTTGGTATTTCACGCGATATGCGCGGTATCCTCTATGGCACAACACCCACACAAACCGTCAGCGTGCCGCTGCCTGTCATGGTGGGTAGGAAACAGATTGGTCAGATAACGTCTGGAATTTGGTCGCCACGCCTTAAACGTAATGTTGGGCTGTCGATGATTGACAAAGAATTCTGGGACGCGGGAACCATGGTGTCTGTTTCGCTGGCGGACGGAAGTCACGTTGATGGCGAAGTCAGTCGGCTGCCCTTTTCATGACAACAGTTCAATGATGCGCTGGGACAGATCTGCAGCTTCTCTGGGCATGGTGTCCAGGCCACGCGTTATCAAGGCGATGTGGTAGGTCATTTCCTGCTTCAGCGGACGGAACTTCACGCCACCGCTTCGTGCAGCAAGTTCTGCCGTGAAGGGGTCGACAATCGCGAGTGCCCCGGTTGAACGAACAAGCGCTGCCGCCATCGGCATATTGGCCGCTGAAATGCGCGACTTCTTCTGCAGTTGGTTGGACAAGGTTTCGTCAATGCCCATCATTTCATCTGGGTAGATGCCACCGAAAGTGATGAAGTTGTCTGATTGGCAAAGCTCATACAAATCAACAGGGTCGTTGCTTGCGGACTGAGAATGACTTTCTGGAAGCAAGCAAACATAGGGCACCGTTGTGTGATGCAGTATCTCAACCCCGTCATAGGGGGGCTCACGTCCAACAATGCCGAAATCAAATTGCTGCATCCGCACCGCGTCGATGATCGCCGGTGTGTTGCGGGTCGACAGCATGACCTGCATAGAAGGCCTGTCGCGTAAAATATCTGCGACTGCATCCGGCAAAAGCACTTGCGACAGGCTGGGAATTACACCGACCGAAATCACACCATCAGCGGTTGTTCGAATGGTTTCGGCCAGTTCCTGCAGGCGATTGACACCAACAAACATTGAGTCGACTGCATTGTAAAATCGACGGGCTTCCACTGTGGCCGATAATCCCCGACCAGCCCGCAAAAATAACGGAAAACCCACGGAACGTTCCAGATCCGCAATCAACCGGCTGACACTGGGTTGGGAAACATGCAGCAGTTCTGCAGCTCCAGTGATCGAGCCTGTCTCAATTGTTGCGCGAAATGCTTCCAGTTGCCGTAAATTCATATCATTTTTGGTTTTAAGTCGTCTATTCTTTCATAATGATTATAAAAGCAATGAGGGCAAGAGTGTAAATTACCGGTCTTCAGCTTGAGAGTTGGATGCAATGAAAATCACGATTTTGGGCGCAGGAGCGATGGGATCCGTCTATGCAGGCCTGTTTGCGGAAGCGGCCGATCCGAAGCACGAAGTCTGGGTTGTCGACATCTGGCAAGAACATATCGCAGCGATTGAGAAGGATGGTCTGCGTTTGGAGGGTGCCAGCGGGGACCGAACGATCAACGGCCTTCACGCCGCCACGAACATTGCTGATGCGGGAGAAAGCGATCTTTTCATTATTGCGACGAAAGCGTCGGGCGTTGGTGATGCAGCCCGGTCCATTGCGCCATACCTAAACGCCGACTCGCTTGTGCTTACCATCCAAAATGGACTCGGAGCGGGCGAGCGTATTTCTGAGTTTTTACCAACTGACAACGTGCTGCTGGGTGTTGCTGAAGGATTTGGCGCGTCGATCAAGGGACCTGGCCATGCCCACCACAATGCCATGAACTTGATTCGCATCGGTGAGATGAATGGTGGCATGAGCGATCGACTGGAACGGCTGGAGCAGACCTGGCAGCGGGCTGGGTTCAGGGCACAGGCCTTTGCCGATATCAATCAACTGATTTGGGAAAAATATCTCTGTAACTGCACCTTCAGCGCACCCTGTACTGTGTTTGACCTGACCATTGGCGAGTTGATGGCGGAACCTGATAAGTTTGAAATCGCGCTTGCATGCACCCGAGAAATCTACCTGCTTGGCCAGGCAAAGGGTATCAAGTTTTCATTTTCTGATCCCGTTGCCTACGCTACTGAATTTGGCCAACGCATGCCCCATGCGCGACCTTCAATGTTGCTCGATCATCATGCGCGGCGGGCTTCGGAAATTGATGCAATCAACGGTATGGCCGAGGTGTTGGGGGCGCAACTGGGTATTGCAACCCCGTACAATCAGACCCTTTCTGCAGTTGTGCGCGATCTTGAGCAGAAGTTTAAGAATTTGCCAGCCTAAACATGCGCCTAGATATTCTTTTGGCTAGCGCCCGGCGCTGCCTGGTGGCGCGGTACTGTTGCGGACTCTTAATTTCACCGGCAGGATCTGTGTTGGATCGGAGGGATTCAATCCACCTTGATTGATGCCCTCAACCAGCATTTGCGCCACCCGTTTGCCCAATTCCAACCGCGGTTGCCAGATCGTGGTCAGTGTCGGAATATAATGTTGGGCAATGTCGACGTCGTCGAATCCAACAATCGACAATTGATCGGGCACATTGATGCCGCATTGATGCAATTCTGAAATCAGGCCGATTGCCGTTTCGTCGTTGGCGCAGAACAATCCGGTTGGTCGTTCCTTCATATCCAGCCACCGACGAGCTGCCCGAACGCCAGCCTGCATTGTGAAGTCGCCTTCGAAGAACCACTCTTCATTGATTGGTTTTTCAGCTGCTGCAAGCGCAGCTTTTGTGGCTGCCAGACGATGCTTGGAGAGCACATTGGCATGCGGTCCGTTGATGTATCCGATTTTTTCGTGACCCAGCTCAACTAAATGCTCGATTGCCAAGCGTGCACCCTGTTCATTGTCGGCACGAACGGATGGGTAATCTTCGTCTGGATGCCATTCGCAGCCAAATGCCAGTGGTACCCGATTGCTGGACTGACGGCTGGACTGCAGCAGGTCAGAGGGTAGCGATCCGTCAAGTACAATAACCCCATCGGCGCGCGTATGATGCAAATATTCCTGGATGAAATCGGGTCTGGTGCCAGATTGCATCGTATCAACCATCAAGATGCTCAAGCCCTTTTTCGACAGGGTGGCTTCAATGCCGGCCAGAATTTGTGAAAAGAATGGATTGCCCAGATTGGGCACCAATACGACCACTGCCCCGGTGCGTCGGCGACGCAGGTTTCTTGCAGCAACATTGATCCGGTATCCGGTCTGCGCAGCAGCCGCTAAAACCGCCTCACGCGTTGATTTTGCAACAGTTTCCGGCTTGCTGAGGGCGCGACTGACAGTCGCTGTGGACACGCCGGCAACCCTGGCGACATCGACAATTTTAGGTGCGTTTTCCTGTTCCATAGCCCCAAAAATTCCACTTCAATTACCGCTGTGCACATGTCTTCAGAAAGGGTCTTGACACCTCGCGCCGCAATCTGCACGCTATATGTAATCGATTACAAATGCAATTGCGCAATCCATTTTCGGGTTGGGAGGAGCAGAGCTTGATCGATTGGGTGGGCCCAAATAACCACCCGTATTAAACTGAACAGGCGCAGGATCGGAGTGTTTCTGGTTTGCGTATCGGGAGGAAATAGAATGAAAATTTTGAAGAAACTGCTTGCTTGCAGTGCCGCAGCTGTTGTTTCAACCGCAGCTGTTGCAACCGAGTTGGAAGTGACACACTGGTGGACATCCGGCGGTGAAGCCGCTGCTGTGGCAGAATTCGCCAAAGCCTTTAACGACGGTGGTGACACCTGGGTAGATGGCGCGATTGCCGGTTCCGGTGGCGTTGCCCGTCCCATCATTATCAGCCGCATCATCGGTGGCGATCCAATGGGTGCCACGCAGTTGAACCATGGTCGTCAGGCTGAAGAGCTGGTTGAAGCTGGTTTGATGCTCGACCTGACAGACATTGCTGAGAAGGAAGGCTGGAAAGATCTGGTCAATCCTGTGCGTTTGCTCAACAGCTGTACATTGGATGGCAAGGTCTATTGCGTTCCCGTCAACATTCACTCGCCGCAGTGGATCTGGTTGAGCCATGCTGCTTATGAAAAGGCTGGTGTGCCCGTTCCTGCCAACTGGAATGAGTTTGTTGCTTCTGCGCCAAAACTGCGTGAAGCCGGAATCGTTCCGCTCGCGATGGGTCAGCAGCCGTGGCAGACACAACTGGCGTTTGATACTTTGATGGTCGCCGTTGGTGGTCAGGATCTCTATGTCAAAATCCTGAACGGCAAAGATGCCGCCGCTGCAGGCAGTGCTGAAGCTGGAAAAGTTTTTGAAGCTTATGCCAACGCTCGTGCATTGTCAGACGGATCCAACGTCAATGACTGGAACCAGGCAACCAATATGGTGATCACAGCTAAAGCTGGCGGTCAGATTATGGGCGACTGGGCGCAGGGTGAATTCCAGGTTGCCAAACAGGTTGCCGGTAAAGACTATACCTGCCTTCCGGGTCTGGGCGTGAACGAAATCATCGCAACTGGTGGTGATGCGTTCTACTTCCCGAAAAGCGATGACGCGGATATCACTGCTGCTCAAAAGCGTATGGCTTCCCAGATGATTTCTAAGTCTGTCCAGGTTGCCTTCAACTTGAAGAAGGGCTCCCTGCCAATCCGCGGTGACGTCGATCTGGCAGCTGCGAACGACTGCATGAAAAAGGGTCTGAAAATCCTTGCTTCCGGTGCTATCCTGCCGGATGGCGTGAATGCATTCTCCGCTGATACGCAAGGTCAGATTCAGGACCTCATGGTTGAGTTCTGGAACGACAAGTCGATCACCCCGCAAGACGCACAAAAGCGCTACGTGGGCATCATTGCTGACGCTGACTAAGCCCAGCTGATGAACATGCCGATCCGCCACATCTGGCGGGTCGGCAATTCTGCGCCAGGGGAGGAGAAGCAGAATGGCGGAATCCAAACGTCCGGTTCAATTGTTCCGGAACATGAGCGCAAAGATTGCGGCCATACCGATGATACTGACCGCGTTGGTCATCTTTGTCGGCTGCACCATCTGGACCATTGTACACTCATTCACCAAATCCAAATTGCTGCCCAATACGCGCTGGGTCGGCTTTGATCAGTATGAACGCCTGTTTTCTCAGAACCGCTGGCTCATCTCGATCGAAAACATTGCCATTTACGGCATTTGCACACTGATATTTTCTCTGGTCATCGGCTTTTTGCTGGCGGCAATGCTGGATCAGAAGATCCGCTTTGAAGATACGTTTAGAACCATCTTCCTTTACCCATTTGCCTTGTCCTTCATCGTGACCGGCCTGGTTTGGCAATGGGTGCTTAATCCTGAATTCGGTATCCAAAGCATTGTTCGTGGTCTGGGTTGGGAAACCTTCACATTCGACCCTCTCTATGATGCTGATCTGGTTATCTACGGCGTACTGATTGCAGGTCTTTGGCAAGGCACGGGGCTGATTATGTGCCTGATGCTGGCCGGTCTGCGCGGCATTGATGAGGATATCTGGAAGGCTGCGCGGGTTGACGGGATCCCGATGTGGAAGACCTATCTCTTCATCGTCATTCCGATGATGCGCCCCGTCTTCATCACAACGTTGGTGATCATCGCTGCAGGTATCGTCAAGGTTTATGACCTTGTGGTTGCCCAAACCAATGGCGGACCGGGCATCGCCTCGGAAGTGCCGGCGAAATATGTTTATGACTACATGTTCCAGAACCAGAATCTGGGTCAGGGTTTTGCAGCTTCAACTGTAATGCTTGTGACCGTGCTGATCATTCTGATCCCCTGGGCCTACCTCGAATTTGGAGGCAAGAAGCAGAATGGCTGAGCTTGAAGAGTCTGGCCCGCGCGGGCCCAAGCCGCGGCGTACCCTGTCGGGTCGCAATATCATGCTCTATGGCACGCTGATCGTCGTCGCGCTGTATTACCTGCTGCCGCTCTATGTGATGGTTGTGACATCGCTGAAAGGCATGCCCGAAGTGCGGTTAGGCAATGTGTTTGCGCCGCCTCTGGAAGTAACATTTCAGCCATGGGTCAAAGCGTGGGCTGAGGCCTGTACTGGTCTCAACTGCGATGGCTTGTCCCGTGGCTTCTGGAATTCAGTGCAGATCCTGATTCCTTCCGTGGTCATCTCGATCGTCGTCGCCTCGGTCAACGGCTACGCGTTGGCCAACTGGAAATTCAAAGGTTCGGAGATCTTTTTCACGATCCTGATTTTTGGTGCTTTTATTCCCTATCAGGTGATGATCTATCCGATCGTTATCATCCTGCGGGAACTGGGCCTCTATACCAAGCTGGGCGGCCTGGTCATGGTCCATACCATTTTCGGCATGCCGATCCTGACATTGTTGTTCCGCAATTATTTCACTTCGGTGCCAGAGGAACTGTTCAAGGCGGCGCGGGTGGATGGTGCAGGCTTCTGGGGCATCTATTTCCGCATCATGCTGCCAATGTCATTGCCGATTTTTGTTGTCGCGATCATCCTGCAGGTGACCGGAATCTGGAACGACTTCCTGTTCGGTGTCATCTACACCAAGCCGGATAATTACCCCATGACGGTGCAGCTCAACAACATCGTCAACTCGGTTCAGGGCGTCAAAGAATATAACGTCAACATGGCAGCGACGATCCTCACGGGTCTGGTACCGTTGGTGATCTATTTTGTCTCTGGAAAATTATTTGTGCGCGGCATCGCCGCCGGTGCGGTGAAAGGCTGATCATGTCAAGCGTATCTGTACGAAATCTGGATCTGAACTTTGGTGACGTCAAAGTTTTAAGGAACCTCAATATCGAGATCGAGCGGGGCGAGTTTCTCGTGCTCCTGGGCTCATCGGGTTGTGGTAAGTCAACTCTGCTGAACTGCATTGCCGGCCTGCTGGATGTCAGCGATGGACAGATTTTCATCAACGACAAGAACGTCACCTGGCTGGAACCGAAAGACCGGGATATCGGCATGGTCTTTCAGTCCTATGCGCTGTATCCGCAGATGACGGTTGAAGGCAATTTGAGCTTCGGTTTGAAAAACCAGAAGATGCCACCAAAACAGATTGCCGAGCGCATCAAGCAGGCTTCGGAAATTCTCCATATTGAACCGCTGCTGAAGCGTAAGCCGGCGCAACTGTCGGGAGGGCAACGCCAACGCGTGGCCATCGGCCGGGCGCTGGTTCGCGACGTTGAAGTCTTTCTGTTCGACGAGCCACTGTCTAATCTCGACGCCAAGTTGCGTGCCGAACTGCGGGTCGAAATCAAGCGTCTGCATCAGCGGCTTGAAGACAACACAATGATTTATGTCACCCATGACCAGATCGAAGCCATGACATTGGCCGACCGCATTGCCATCATGCGCGATGGGGCTGTGCTGCAATTGGCTGACCCGCACACCATCTATAACAAACCGGCCAATAAGTATGTGGCAGGATTCATCGGTTCACCGAGCATTAATTTCCTCGACGGTAATTTGCAGAACGGCGGCACAAAATTTGTCGCCGATGGCATCGAGATCGATCTTACCCGCTATGATTATGCTGATGGTGGCAAGGATGCAGCAGTTAGTCTTGGAGTGCGCCCGGAGCATATTTTCATGGGCAAGGCACCAAAAAAAGGTTTGTTTGAAGCCGAACTGGTGATCGATGTTGTCGAGCCGATGGGCTCGGACACGTTGGTCTGGTCAAAACTGGGCAATCAGGATTTCCGCTTCCGGGTGGATGGCCAAACAACATTGAGCACGGGCGACAAACAGGTCGTCTATTTTGACCCCCAGGGGGTCTCCATCTTTGATAATGGAACTGAGCTGCGGCTCTGACGTTTCGACTTTTACATCGTAATTATTTTATACCGGAGAAATCATGACTGATCTGTCCTATCAACTCTATTCGTCGCGTAATTTTCCGCCCTTGGGGGACACGCTCTCGATGCTGGCTGACCTTGGTTATACGCAGGTCGAAGGCTATGGAGGGCTCTACGAAGATCTCGAAACCCTTGCCGCCGCGCTGAAGTCTGCCGGACTAACAATGCCATCCGGCCATTTTGGTCTCGACATGCTTGAAGATGATCCCGATCAGGCGTTGAAAGTCGCCAAGGCCGTCGGCATGACATCCATCTATTGTCCACATATCGGCCCGGACCTTCGCGCTTCCGATGCTGCGGGCTGGCGCGCATTTGGTGCACGTTTGGATAAAGCCGGTGCTCCCTATCGCGCGGCTGGCCTGAAATTCGGCTGGCACAATCATGATTTTGAGTTTGTCACTCAGACCGACGGCTGTATCCCGATGGAAGAAATTCTGGCTGGTGGACCGGGTCTTTCCTGGGAGGCCGATATTGCCTGGATTGTCCGTGGCGGTGGCGACCCGTTTGACTGGATCAAGCGTCACGGTGCACGAATTGATGCCGTTCATGTCAAAGACATCGCTAAAGAAGGCGAATGCGTTGACGAGGACGGTTGGGACGATGTTGGCCACGGCACGATGGATTGGAAAGGTCTGTTGGACGCGCTGAAAGATACGCCTGCCTCGCTGTTTGTCATGGAACATGACAACCCGAATGATCATCAACGCTTTGCCAGCCGCTCGATTGCCGCTGTGCGTTCTCTGTAGGAAATTATAAGATGGCCAAACCAATGAATGTAGGCATTATCGGCTGTGGCAACATTTCTGCCGCTTATATGGAACTGTCGTCTCTGTTCAAAAGCATCAGGGTTGTGGCATGTGCCGACATGTCGACGGCGGCAGCGGAAGCCCGGGCCAAACAATATGGGTTGCGTGCGGAGACAGTTGAAGGCCTGCTGAAGGCAGACGATGTCGACATCATCGTCAACCTGACAATTCCAGCTGCTCATTACGAAGTTTCCAAACAGGTTATCGATGCAGGCAAGCATGTCTATTCTGAAAAACCCTTTGTCCTGTCGGTCAAGGAAGGTCGGGACCTAATGCGCCGAGCCGCCCGTAAAGGGGTCCGTGTCGGCTCAGCTCCGGACACGTTCCTGGGTGGTGCCCACCAACATGCGCGTCATCTGATTGATTCAGGTGCTGTTGGTAAGATCACCGGTGGTACTGCCCATGTAATGAGCCACGGCATGGAAGACTGGCATCCGAACCCTGACTTTTTCTTCCAGGCTGGAGGTGGGCCGGTGCTCGATATCGGACCTTATTATGTCACCAATCTGGTTCAATTGCTGGGGCCGGTGAAAAAGGTCATGGCAATGTCATCAACACCAGCCAGCCACCGCACTATCACGTCAAAGCCACGTGCGGGTGAAAAAATCAAAGTGGAAACCCCCACGACGATCCATAGCCTGCTGGAATTTGAAAGCGGTGCGATTATCACAGCGGGCACCAGCTGGGATGTCTGGCATCACGACCATGGTAATATGGAGCTCTACGGCGAAGACGGCACGCTTTATGTGCCAGACCCCAATTTCTTCGGTGGCGAGTTGCAAATGAGCAAGGGCAAAAAGCTGAAGGCAAAGATGCCGGCCTTTGCCCATGCGCTTGGCGTACCTAACCAGGAACACGGACAGGGCATGATGGCAAATTACCGCACGGCCGGTCTTGCCGATATGGCGCTCGCTATTCAGGAAGATCGACCGCACCGGTGTTCGCTGGAAATGTCGCTGCATGTGGTCGATGTGATGGTGTCGATTCTGAAGGCTGGCGACACCGGACGGGCAATCAATCTGTCAACAACATGCGAACGTCCCGCAGCGCTGGATAACAAGGAGGCGCGGTCGATGATGGCGCCCAAGCCACGCGCCAAGAACAAGCCACGCGCCAAGAAATAGGAGGCTCGGGCAGTGATCAAGAATCCTATCCTGCCCGGCTTTAATCCGGACCCATCCATCTGTCGTGTTGGTGATGACTATTATATCGCGACCTCGACATTTGAATGGTATCCGGGGGTGCAAATCCACCACTCGAAAGACCTTGCCAACTGGACGCTGGTGAAGCGTCCACTGGAGCGCCAGTGCCAACTGGATATGCGCGGCAATCCAGATTCCTGCGGAGTCTGGGCGCCTTGTCTTTCCTATGCCGACGGGCTGTTCTGGTTGGTCTATACCGATGTCAAACGGCTGGACGGTAATTTCAAAGACGCCCACAATTACATTGTTACCGCACCCGACATAGCCGGTCCGTGGTCGGACCCGATCTACGCTAATTCATCGGGTTTTGACCCTTCGCTGTTTCATGACGATGATGGCCGAAAATGGTTTGTCAACGTGTTGTGGAACCACCGTTCGGATTCGGTGGGCGGCAGTCCCAAACATCTGGCATTCGCTGGTATCTTGCTTCAGGAATACGATCACAACGCCGGTAAGTTGATCGGTGATATCACCAATATTTCAAGTGGCAGCCCGCATGGCCTGATCGAAGCACCACATCTGTTCAAGCGCAACGGGTACTATTATTTGACCGTCGCCGAGGGTGGCACCGGCTATCAGCACACAGTCACCATGTTGCGGTCTCGCAATCTCGCTGGTCCCTATGAATTGCACCCCAACATGTTCTTGATGACATCAAAGGACGATCCGGCGGCCGCCTTGCAGCGTGCCGGTCATGGCCAGATTGTCGAAACGCCAGACGGGCTGATCTATCACACCCATCTTTGCTCGCGACCGTTGGAGACCAACGAGAACGTCACCGCTCGTCGCTCACCGTTGGGGCGGGAGACGGGTTTGCAAAAATGCGTCTGGAAAGAAGATGATTGGCTCTATCTGGAGAATGGCGGGCTGGTGCCCGAATTGGAGGTTGCTCCACCAGACGGTAAGGCCGAGACCGATGCGTTGCAGCCTGTATGTCGACGATTCGACAGTACCGAGCTGCCATTGGAATTCCAATGGTTGCGCTCACCTTTTCCAGAACGCTTGTTTTCTTGTACCGGGCAAGGCCTGGTGTTGCATGCACGGGAATCCATTGGCAGCTGGTTTGAACAATCTCTGGTCGGCCGACGGCAGGAACACCACTCATTCCGTGCTGAAACTGCAGTTGAGTTTGCGCCGCTAACGATCCAACAATCGGCTGGACTGGCCCATTACTACAATCGCGGCAAGTTTCATCTGATGGGCGTGGCTTGGCATGAAACACATGGGCGCATTCTCACAATTTTGAGCTGTCCGGGCGATTGGCCCGATGGTCGTCTGGAGTTTCCGTTGCAGGAAGTGGTTCAGCTTCCCGAAAGGGGCACTGTGCAACTGGCTATGGAAGTGAATCGCGAACAGTTGCAGTTCTTCTATCGGCTTTCAGACGAGGTTGATTGGCAACCTGTTGGCCCAGTTCTTGATGCCAGTGTTATTTCGGACGAAGGTGGTCGCGGAGAACATGCTTCGTTCACCGGCGCCTTTGTTGCCATGGCAGCATTCGACACCAGCGGATCGGCACTCGACGCCCGCTATTCCCATTTTAACTACCTGCCGCGCGACTAATTGCTGCCCCACTGTCGAGAATAAGTGATTGGGTTTCGCAATTGGGGATTTCCTTCGCCCGGTTCCCCATGTAGAGCAATTTGTGAGTGCACAATTTGCTAGGAATACATCCATGAGCGCAGCGATCATCGACGGTAAAGAATTTGCAGCATCGGTCCGTGAAAGAGTGGCCGAACACGTTGCCCGCTTGAAAAAGGACCACGACATTGTACCCGGCCTTGCCGTGGTTCTGGTCGGTGAAGACCCTGCCAGTCAGGTCTATGTGCGCAACAAAGGCAAGCAAACCATCGAAGTCGGTATGAAGTCCTTTGAACACAAGCTTGATGATACAATCTCTCAGGACTATCTGCTGCGGCTGATCGAAAAGCTCAACGATGATCCGGAAGTGCACGGCATTCTGTGCCAGTTGCCGCTGCCGGGCCACATTGACGAAGACATGGTGATCAACGCCATTGCACCGCATAAGGATGTCGACGGATTTCACATTTCCAATGTCGGGCTGCTCGGGACAGGGCAGAAAAGCATGGTGCCATGCACGCCACTTGGTTGCTTGATGATGCTGCGTGACCATTATGAGAAGAAGGGCGAATCTTTGAGCGGCAAAAATGCCGTTGTCATTGGCCGCTCCAATATTGTCGGCAAGCCAATGGCCAATCTGTTGCTGAAAGACAGCTGCACCGTAACCATCGCTCACAGCCGCACCAAGGAAATCGAAGCTCTGTGCCGCACCGCTGATATCGTTGTTGCTGCCGTTGGTCGGGCAGAAATGGTCACCGGAGACTGGATCGCCGATGGTGCCACCGTGATTGATGTGGGGATCAACCGCATCGAAGCTCCCGAACGCGGAACCAACGACGACGGCTCGGTCAAGATGAAGCTTGTTGGTGACGTTGACTTTGCCAGTGCCAAAGAAAAAGCAGGCGCTATTACGCCGGTCCCCGGTGGCGTAGGTCCGATGACCATTGCCTGCCTGCTCGCCAATACGGTCACTGCATGCTGCCGTGTAAACAAACTGGAAGAGCCCGAAGGCCTAACTGCCTAGCGGCGGCGGCAGCGGCGGCGACAGGCGACGATTGGTGGTGATTGGCGGCGATAGGCGCGAGGAGCCAACTACAATCTGCCGCCAGGCGTCCACGGATTACATTTTGAATAGCTGAGGCATTATTTGCGCTGGCGGCCTGTTGTTGCCTGGCGTTAATTTGGCTCGCGCAATTTCAACAGTCGATGGAGCCAGGCAATGAGTGAAAAACAGGTCATGGATGCTGACTACTTGCCATTTCATCCAAACCCGGCAAAGCCGAAATTTGTAGCTCCTCCCGGTGCCGTTGACGCTCATTGCCATGTATTTGGCCCTTCGGAGGTGTTTCCCTACGCTCCGGAACGAAAATATACGCCCTGCGATGCGCCCAAGGAGCAGCTCTTTGAACTGCGTGACTATCTGGGATTTGAACGCAACGTCATTGTCCAGGCTTCTTGCCATGGCCGTAACAATGACGCGCTTGTCGATGCGCTGAAATCCGCCGGTGATCTTGCGCGCGGTGTCGCTGTGGTCTCACCTGATATAACCGATGAAGAACTGAAAGTGATGGATGAAGTTGGCGTGCGTGCCGTGCGCTTCAATTTTGTCAAGCGACTTGTCGATGCCACGCCCAAGGAAGTGTTTCTTGGAATTGCCGACCGCATTGCCAAACTTGGTTGGCATATCGTTGTCTATTTCGAGGCACCCGATTTGGAAGAATTGACACCCTTTCTCAAACAATTGCCAACCACAATTGTGGTCGACCACATGGGCCGCCCTGATGTGACCAAGGGCGTTGATCATCCAGACTTTCAACGCTTTATTGCTTTGATGGCGGAAAACCAGAATATTTGGACCAAGGTGAGTTGCCCGGAACGTCTGACAGCCAGTGGCCCGCCTTATGATGACGTCATTGAGTTTGGCCGGACGCTGGTTGAACGCTTTCCGGACCGGGTTCTATGGGGAACAGACTGGCCTCATCCGAATATGAAATCTCACGTTCCTGACGAAGGCGTTCTGGTCGACGTGGTGCCACGCATCGCACCCACCCCAGAATTGCAACACCAATTGCTGGTCACCAATCCGATGAAATTGTATTGGGATTGATCCGCCGACTGGGTTAGATCAAAGCCACGCAAAACGTACACCAAAGAAGGCGGATATGTCCGGCACCCGCAAAAATATCCTGTTCATCATGTTTGATCAGTTGCGCTTTGATTATCTAAGCTGCGCTGGCCATCCCCACCTGCAAACTCCGCATATGGACAGGATCGCTGAACGTGGTGTGCGGTTCAGTCGTTGCTATGTGCAGTCGCCGGTTTGCGGTTCGTCCCGAATGAGCTTTTACACCGGCCGCTACGCCAGCAGCCATGGCGCTCAGTGGAACAATTTTCCGCTGAAGGTCGGTGAGATCACCATGGGTGACCACCTGCGCAAGCTGGGTATGAATTCTTACCTGATTGGCAAAACCCACATGAAAGCTGACAGCGAAGGCATGGAGCGTCTTGGGCTTCAGCCGGACAGCCTGATCGGTGCGCGCGTTTCAGAATGTGGGTTTGACATTTACACCCGAGACGATGGCCTGTGGGGGCAGGGGCCTGATGGTTTCTACGACCAGCGCCGTTCGCCCTACAACCAGTATCTGAATTCGAAAGGTTATGAGGGCGAAAATCCCTGGCACGACTACGCCAATTCCGGTGTTGATGAACATGGCGACATGGCATCAGGCTGGTTCATGAAACACGCTGACAAACCCGCCAATATTGCCGAAGAAGATTCA
>JBDVMU010000032.1:0-6426 GCA_039969995.1 Rhizobiaceae bacterium | reverse complement strand
CCCAACCCGCCCATCCCGCCGGTTGGAACAGCTCCCGCGGCAGCTGGGTTACGGTTCGCTCCGGCGAAACACTTTATAATTTGTCACGCCGCTATGGCGTGCCGGTAAACGCCATCATGAGCGCCAACAATATTGTTGATGGAAATTCGGTGGAAGCTGGAAGCAAGATCCTGATCCCGATCTACAATTATTCCACTTCGGCTCCAATTTCTGCGCCAGACAGCGATCCGATCACCAACGCTTCGCGTGCTTCTCGGGGGTTCCAGGGACAGCCCCGTGGACGTGTAGCCGTGCCAACAGCACGGGTCGCTGACTTGATTGCCAACGGTCCACCCAATATTCAGCCAAAGCCTGAGCAGAAGCTGGCGACGAACAGTGGGCAGTATATTGTGAAGTCTGGCGATACGCTTTCGGGCATCGCCTATCGCACGGGCGCATCTGTTGCGGCAATACGTGCAGCTAATTCAATGGGCTCGGACACTGTGTGGCTGGGACAGAAGCTGACTATTCCTTCCTATGGCGCCAACACGATTGCCGCCAAAAAGTCTGAAGGCGTGGACACAACTCTGACAGGCAGTATCCCGAGACCAAGCATAAAGCCGACACGCGTCAAGCCGGTTATGCCTTTGGACAACCAGACTGTTGCCAGCATTTCTACCAAAAAGCCGGCTACCGGCTCCAAACCGGTTGAGAACCGCACCAGTTTCCGCTGGCCGGCCGAAGGTCGCGTCATTTCGAAGTTTGGCCAACGTTCAGCAAGCGGAATCAATGACGGTATCGATATTTCGATGCCTGTTGGAACCCCGATAAAGGCAAGCCAGACCGGCACTGTGATTTATGCTGGCTCCGAGCTTGAGGACTTTGGCAACCTGATTCTGGTCAGCCACGCAGGTGGCTGGGTATCGGCTTACGCCCATTCAAGCGCCAACCTGGTGCGCCGGGGTGACAAGGTTAAACGCGGTCAGGTGATTGCCAAGTCGGGACGTTCCGGCAATGCCAAGGTGCCGAAGCTGCACTTTGAGCTGCGCAAGAATTCAAACCCGGTCAACCCGATCCAGCATCTGGCACGCTAGTCCAGTTCGGGTTTAGAGGCTTTTTCCCAGCCGACCGGCCAGATCCATCACGAATTGCCACGCGACGCGGCCTGAACGGCTGCCTCGTGTGGTCGACCATTCGAGCGCTTCGCCGCGAACGTCGTCGAGCTCAACGCCCAGTTTGAAGTGCTCGATATATCCACTGACCATGGCGAGATAATCATCCTGATTGCATTTGTGAAAGCCCAGCCAAAGACCAAAACGGTCTGAAAGAGATACTTTCTCTTCCACCGCTTCGCTAGGTGAAATGGCGGTCGAGCGTTCGTTTTCGATCATATCTCGCGGCATCAGGTGGCGCCGGTTGGATGTTGCATAAAACAGCGCATTGTCAGGCCGCCCCTCAACACCACCATCCAGCGCCGCTTTCAACGCCTTATAGCTGGTATCGTCATGGTCGAATGACAAATCATCGCAAAACAATATAAAGCGTTTGTCGGTGTTGCGGATTAGTCCCAACAGGTCGGGCAGACTGTCGATATCTTCGCGGTGAATCTCGACCAGCTTCAACGGGGGTAGATCGGTTGACTGCTCAGCGTTGATGGTGGCGTGGGCGGCTTTGACCAGCGATGACTTGCCCATGCCGCGAGCCCCCCATAAAAGCGAGTTGTTGGCCGCGTGCCCAAGCGCAAACCGGCGGGTGTTTTCGATCAAAATATCGCGAACCCGGTCAATGCCCTTCAGCAACACCATTTCCACGCGATTGACCTTGGGTACAGGCTGCAAGTATTGGGCTGCAGCATTCCAAACGAAGGCATCCGCGACATCGAGGTCAAGCTTAGGGGGCAGCGGCGGCACGGCGCGCTCCAACAGCCCGTTGAGCTTGTCTAGTTTGTCGTTGAGCAGCGAAATCGGGTCGTGTTTTGTGTCGGCCATGGGTACTGAAAATTGGGTTGAGTTGCAGGGCTGCTAGCATGGACGGCTATGGAAGGGAAGAAACCCGGCCGGTTTGCAGCGTTTGGGGGGGGAGATAGCCATCAATCGCATCACTTATTGTTGCAATGAGGCGCGTGATGACTATATTCCGCGCAATGTTTTGGCGCCATTTCTAGCGCCGAGTGAATCAACCAAAATCGAGGCTTATCATGTTTATCACTCCTGCTTACGCGCAAACGGCTGGCGGTGCCGGTGGCGGCATTCTGGAGCTTTTGTTCCCGCTTATTCTTGTTGGTGGTATCATGTGGTTCCTGGTTATCCGACCACAGCGCCAGCAGCAAAAGACCCGCGCTGAAATGCTTTCCAATGTTCGTCGCAATGACACGGTTGTGACCGGTGGCGGCTTGGTTGGTAAAGTCACCAAGGTTATTGATGACGCGGAAGTCGAAGTTCAGATCGCACCAGATGTAAAAGTTCGCGCCTTGCGGGCCATGTTGGCAGATGTTCGGGTCAAGGGCGATGCGCCTAAGAACGACAATGCCAAACCCGCCAAGGCTGAAACCAAGTCGACCAAGACGACGAAGGCGAAGGCAACTAAGACCGACAAGGCCTCTAAGGCTTCTGACAAATAATCGACTATTCGGTGGGCCCGGGCTCACCGTTTCATCAGCCGGAGCGCACGACGCATGTTGCATTTTTCCCCGACGAAGATGATCGCCATTCTAGTGGCGGTGTTGTTTGGCGTACTGCTCGCCTCACCAAACCTGTTTTCACAATCCACGCTGGATGCACTTCCAGACTGGATGCCGAAAAATCAGGTTGCATTGGGGCTGGATCTTCAAGGCGGTGTGCATCTACAGGTCAAGATTGAAGCCGCAGATATCGGCGAAGAACGGCTGGAAAACCTCGAAAGCGATGTACGCACATTGATGCGTGATCGCACACAGGGCGCGCTGGGCTATCAACGTATCCGTGCCGCTGGCAATAAAGTGACATTGACCCTTTTGAAGCCGGAAGACACGGCTGCGTCTAAGGAACGGTTGGAAAGTCTGCTTGAACCAGTCGTACCAACCGGAACTTTGCTGGGCGGCCTCGGCATTATCGAAGTTGAGTTGAGCGAACCCTCTCCCGGTGTTCTGGAATACACACTGACCGAAGAAGGTATTGACGAGCGCCTTCGCTCAGCGGTTTCTCAGTCTATCGAAGTGATCCGCCGACGCGTTGACGAATTGGGCACCACCGAGCCGATCATTCAGCGTCAGGGTGTTGATCGCATCATCGTTCAGGTGCCGGGTTTCAACGACCCCGAGCGCCTCAAGGACGTGATCGGTACCACCGCGAAACTGGGTTTCCACGGCGTCAGTGACACCATGAGTGCTGCGGATGCACTGGCCAACCGCCCACCGGTTGGCTTCAAGGTGATCCCGACTTCTGAAGCGGAAAGCGGTGAAGCTAATATTCTGATTGAAAAGGCACCGAAAATTCCAGGCGAAGGCCTGGTTGACGCACAGCCAGGATTTGATCAACGCACCAACGAGCCGATTGTTACTTTCCGCTTTGACAACAAAAACGCTCAGCGCTTCTGTAAATACAGCTCCGCAAATGTTGGTCGCCGCTTCGCTATCGTGCTCGATGATACGTCGATTTCAGCCCCCGTAATTCGCGACGCGATCTGTGGTGGCTCAGGCCAGATTTCCGGTAGCTTTACGGCCCAATCCGCCAACGATCTGGCGGTTTTGATGCGCGCCGGTGCATTGCCCGCCGAAATTACCTTTGTCGAAGAAAGAACCGTTGGCCCCGGCCTTGGTCTGGACTCCATCAATGCCGGTAAGTTTGCAGCAACTGTTGCCGGTATCCTGGTAATCATCTTCATGTTGCTGGCCTATGGCACATTGGGCATCATCGCCAACATTGCCCTGGCGGCCAATATCGTCATCATCATTGGCTTGCTGTCGGTAATCGGGGCGACGCTGACCTTGCCGGGTATTGCCGGTATCGTGTTGACCATGGGTATGGCGGTCGACGCCAACGTTTTGATTTATGAACGCATACGCGAAGAAAAACGGGCAGGGCGGTCACTGGTTCAGGCCATCGACACAGGTTTCCGTCAGGCACTTGGCACCATTCTTGATGCCAACATCACCACACTGATTGCGGCTTTCATCCTGTTTTATCTTGGTTCCGGTCCGATCAAGGGCTTTGCGGTCACATTGGCCATCGGTATCGTCACCTCAGTCTTTACAGCCTTCACGCTGACGCGTTTGCTGGTGACCCTGTGGCTGCGTTTGACCAAGCCGAAAGACCTGCCGCGTCGGATCATCAAGCTGGTTCCAGAAGGTACAAGCCTGCGCTTTATGATTTATCGCAAGCTGTCTTTCCCGCTTTCAGCGGCGTTGCTGATTGGCTCCCTTGGCATGTTTGTTGCGGTAAACCTCAACTACGGTATCGACTTCCGCGGTGGTACGCTGATCGAATACCAGTCGAAATCAGAAGTTGCAGATCTCGGTGACATTCGCGGTCGCTTGTCCGATCTCAATTTGGGTGATGTTCAGGTGCAGGAATTTGGTGCGCCGAATGAAGTTCTGATCCGCATCGAAAGCCAGGGCGGAGGTGACAATGCTGAGCAATCAGCACTCGCCAAGGTTCGTGCAGTGATGGATTCCGACCATACCTTCCGACGTCAGGAAGTTGTCGGACCGACCGTATCGGGTGAATTGGCACAAGCTGGCACGATCGCGGTTATTGCCTCGCTATTGGCCATCATGGTCTATATCTGGTTCCGCTTTGAGTGGCAGTTCGCAATTGGTGCTGTGTTGGCAACAATGCACGACGTGATCCTCACCATCGGCATGTTTGCAGTGCTTCAACTGGAATTCTCGCTGTCTTCTATCGCGGCGATTCTGACGATTGTTGGTTACTCGCTGAACGATACAGTGGTGGTCTATGACCGAATACGTGAGAATTTGAGGAAGTATAAGAAGAAACCAATTCGTGAGCTGCTCGATTTGTCGATCAATGACACATTGTCCCGAACGGTTCTGACCTCGGTCACCACCTTGCTGGCCTTGCTGGCGCTCTACTTCCTTGGTGGCGAAGTGTTGCGTGGCTTTACATTCGCAATGATCTTCGGCGTGCTGATCGGTACATATTCTTCGATCTTCATCGCGGCTCCGGTTCTGATCCTGTTCAAGCTCCGTCCCGGTGCCATGGATCGAAAGGATCCATCGCCCTATACCGGTCAGGAAGCACAGGAAGTCCAGTAACTTGTCCGGCGGCAACGGCGACGGCGACGGCGGTGGCAGAAGCGTCGGTGGCGGTGGTATGACCGGGTCCACTGGTGCTGGCATGGTGATGCGCCAGGCCCACTTTCCGGGTCGCGCGCCTGTCGATACCTATGGCAATGGCGGCTTTCGTTTCGCGGAAATGTCTCACAAAGGCAGCATTTTGTGCTTGCCGAGCGGGATCTATGGCTGGTCTGCAGAAACGCCTGCCGACATCAAACTGGCCAATTTCAAACGTGTGCTTGGGGAATCTGAGCTGGAACTCGTTTTGGTGGGAACGGGTAAGGACCTTGTGCCTTTGCCGGCATCCCTGCGTGAAGCACTGATGAAAAAGGGCATTCGGGCAGATCCTATGAGTACTGGCGCTGCAGCGCGTACGTTTAACGTGCTGCTGGCCGAGGGCCGGGCGGTTGGAGCCGCTTTGCTGGCGGTGGAATAGCCATGACTGGTGGCATCGACCCACAGGACCTTGCCCTCTGTCTGGACATGCTCAAGTCGGACGCGCCGGACTACTATCTCGCCGATCTTTTACTGCCAGAGCAACATCGCGCAGCAATCGTCGTTCTCCATGCTTTTCATGTAGAAATTACCAATATTTGCCTGGCAGGCGGTGAACCAATGGCCGGTCAGGTGCGATTGCAATGGTGGGTTGAGGTGATCAACGGTCAGCGCAGTGAGGAATCGACAGGTCATCCAGTCGCTCGGGCACTTCTGCAAGCGATTGAAGCACACAAACTGCCCGCCAGCAGTTTTGAAGCTAAGCTTGAGGCCCATATATTCGATCTTTATCAAGATCCCATGGGCAACCGCACAGACTTTGAGGCCTATTGCGGTGAGACCCGCTCCTGCATGTTTCAATGGGCCGCATTGGTTATGGGCATAGAGGCGCAACGCCCTCTGGCCAATGCCAGTGGCCACAGTGGGGTCGCCACCGGAATTGTCAGTGTCTTGGAAAACATGGCGCGCTACCATAACGCCGGACAGGTCTATGTGCCGTCAGAATTGCTGGCCGCGCTTGGCATGTCCCGGGAGACATTTTTGACTGTGCCCTCGACCGACCATGCCGCCCTCATCAACGGTTTGATTGACCTCGCTGCCGAACATGAAGCCAAGGCCAGAGAGGCAATTGATGAATTGCCGAAAGAGGCGCGCGCTGTTTTTCAAGCCGCGTCCGCCCC
>JBDVMU010000031.1:0-151766 GCA_039969995.1 Rhizobiaceae bacterium | reverse complement strand
CAGGGCCGGTCATATTTGGTGCAGTTGGCTACGGGGACCGGCTCGAAGTCACCGTGATTGGGGCGGCTGTCAACTTTTCTGCCAAGTTGGAAAAACACAATAAGGTGCTGGGCAGTCAGGCATTGAGCGGTGAGCATTGCTTCCGCGCCGCCATTGAGCAGGGCTATGAAAACACCGCTAACAGGCAAATGATCGAGACAGAATTTGGTGATGACGGAAGTAAAATCAATGTGGTGGTATTGGCATGACTGAAGCGGCAGCAGCGAAAACCAAGGGCAACGTGAAGGCTTCCAGATTCTTTTCAGAATTCCGTTTGGCTCGCGCTCGGATCGGATCTGGTGTGGTCCTGTTCATTTACCTGACCTGGCATATGATCAACCATGCCTTGGGCCTTTACTCCGATGAGCTTATGCGTCAGGCGGGTCGGGTCCTGTCAATTGTTGTCGGCTTCCCACCGATCGGCATAATCCTCTACTCCGCTTTCCTGGTTCATATGTTCCTGTCCCTGTGGCGGGTTTACCAAAGACGCAGCCTGAGAATGAATGGCAAGGAGTGGTTGCAGCTCCTGATGGGGCTGTTGATCCCCTATTTCATGATCAGTCACATCATGAGCACTAGCTATATGGAAGGGGTTTATGAACTCAATGCTTCTTATGATTTTGTGCTGTTGTCCGTTTTCGTATTCTCTCCCGACTACGCCTATTATATTGCAATCGGCCTGATTGCAGCCTGGCTGCATGGCTGTTTGGGCATGCATATGTGGTTTGCCACCATGTCGTGGTATTCGCAAAACATCCGGTCGACATTACTGGCCTCCGCCAGCCTGCTTCCAGCCCTTTCGCTGACGGGTTATCTGGCGGCGGGTCAGCGCATCATTCCGCTGGCATCAGATGGCGAGTTCATGGGAGCTTACTACGAGAAGCTCAATCTGACAGACGACTCCGTATTTGGCTTGCTCGCCAGGGATATCGGATGGGTCGAGTTCAGCTTTCTGGTTCTGGTTGTCGGCCTCATCGTCGCGCGCATAATCCGGTCGTTGCTGCAAATCCGCTCTAAAGCTGTCACAATCGACTATGTTGATGGCCCAAATATTCGCCTTCCCATCGGTTCTTCTTTGCTGGACATGAGCAAGTCCGGCGGCGTGCCTCATGCAAATGTTTGTGGTGGCAAGGGTCGGTGTTCGACGTGTCGGGTTCGCCTGCTCAATGCAGATAATGACATCGCTCCGCCGGATGAAGCCGAGCAAAAAGTGCTTCAGCGGGTGCGGGCCACAGACGATGTGCGTCTGGCTTGCCAATTCTACCCCCAGAGCAATCTGAAGGTTCTGCGGCTGCTGCCTTCGGAAGTAGAACAAGCGACGTCTGCAGATCACGAGCCATGGTCCAGCGGCCGCGAAAAGGTGGTCACCGTGATGTTTGCCGATATCCGAGACTTCACCCGCACAGCCGAAAGCCGCCTACCTTTCGATGTGGTTTACCTCATCAACCAGTTCTCCAAAGCAATGGGCAAGGCCGTAGAGAAGAATGACGGCCGCATCGACAAATTTTTGGGTGACGGGTTCATGGCGCTATTTGGGGTCGACGGTCCACCACAGGAATCTGCAGCCAACGCGTTGAAAGCTGCAGGTAAAATGATTGAAGCCCTGAATAAGCTCAACGAAGAATTGATTGGCGATTTGAACGAGCCCCTGCGGATGGGCATTGGAATCCACACCGGCTCAGTCATACTGGGCAATATGGGATATGGAGACGCACGCGGTCTGACAGCTATTGGCGATGCCGTTAACACTGCGAGTCGATTGGAGTCGGCAACAAAAGAACAAAAATGTATTCTATGTGTATCTGCAGAGACCATCGCGCAGGCTAGTATGACCGCGCCAGACGAGACGAAGAAACGCATTGCCGTTCGCGGCAAGAAAGATAAACTGGACATTCACGCGCTCATGGACACCGAAGGTCTGGAGCAAATCAGAGAAGAGGCAACAGCATGACTGCAAAAATAAGTTCAAAAGCAATTCAGCACTGCACATATTTGGCACTCGCGGTCGGTTGTCTTTCCTTTGGCTCCATGCTTGCTGCACCGGTTGCTGAAGCTGGCTGCACAAGCTCGGCAGGAGCCGGTATCGACTGGTCCGGCTGCCGCAAGCGCAACGTTATCCTGAGCGGGACAGATTTTTCTGGCTCAAATTTCAACAAGACCGATTTATTTGGGTCGGACATGCGCGAAACCAATTTCGCTAATGCCAACCTGTCTCGAGCGGTCATGACCAGGGTCAACATTTCAGACTCCGATCTTACCAAAGCGGATTTGAGCAAGGTGGATGGCGGTCGCATGGTGCTTCAGGACGTTAATCTGACCGATGCTACATTGGAAAAGGCCGAATTGTTCCGCGCCGACTTTGAAAACTCCAACCTGACCAACGCCAACCTTAACAAGACCGAGCTTGGCCGTTCAAACTTTTCAGATGCAAACCTCACGGGTGCACAGATCACCTTCACCAACTTGGCCCGTGCCAACTTTTCAGATGCAAACATGACCGGCACCGATCTGGAAAAGTCGTGGACATATCTGACCATGTTTGAAGGGGTCGATCTGTCCAGCGTCGTCAATCTGACGCAAGAACAACTGGAATTGTCGTGTGGCAACAGCGACACCAAATTGCCAGCCGGGCTGACAGCCCCAGCCAAATGGCCTTGCGGCTCCGACGACTGATCAGCCTGAAAAACACAAAACCCGGGCCTGATTAATCATCAGATCCGGGCTTTTTGTGAGCAAATTCTGAATGTTAGACCCTTTCAGGCCTAACTCTGGTCGGCTGCGCGAATTTCTTCAAGCCTTGGCATGGTCAGTGTCGAATAGCCGGAATCAACAAAGTGGATTTCGCCAGTCACGCCACCGCCAAGATCGGACAGCAGATAAAGCCCTGCCCCACCAACCTCTTCGAGCGAAACCGTGCGGCGCAGCGGCGCGTTGCGCTGTTGGTAATTGTACATGGCGCGTGAGTCTGCAATGCCCGCACCGGCCAGAGTACGCATGGGACCCGCAGAGATCGCGTTGACGCGGATATTGCTGGGGCCATAGTCATTGGCCAGATAGCGCACACTGGATTCAAGCGCGGCCTTGGCAACACCCATTACATTGTAGTTGGGCATCACCCGGGTGGACCCGCCATAAGTCAGGGTCAACATCGAGCCGCCATCGGTCATTAGCTCAGCAGCCCGTTTAGCCGTTTCTGTAAACGAGAAGCACGAAATCACCATAGTGCGCGAAAAATTCTCTCGCGAGGTATCGGCATAAGCGCCCTTCAGTTCAGAACGGTCCGAAAATCCAATGGCATGAACGAAGAAATCGAGCTTGCCCCATTGTTGTTTCAGTTGATCAAAGACACTGTCGACAGAAGCAATATCCTCGACGTCACAATCCATCAGTAGCGACGACCCAACCGAGTCGGCCAGCGGCTTTACCCGGCGACCGAAGGCCTCGCCCTGATAGGTGAAGGCCAACTCTGCGCCATGGGCAGAGAGCATTTTGGCAATGCCCCAAGCGATCGAATGATCGTTGGCGACGCCCATGATCAGGCCGCGTTTGCCCGCCATGATGTTCGATTGAAGTTCGGTCATGGAATGAAACTCTTATTGGTCGTTTTAGCCGTAGCGCTGGAACACAAGTGAGGCGTTGGTGCCGCCAAACCCGAAGGAATTCGACAAAACCGTATCGATCTTCACGTTGTCCTGGCGCTCCCGCACGATTGGCATGCTGGCAAAATCCGGGTCAATCTCTGTGATGTGTGCGCTTTCGCAGATAAAGCCGTTCTGCATCATCAACAGCGAATAAATCGCTTCCTGCACACCCGTTGCTCCCAAAGAGTGGCCGGTGAGTGATTTGGTCGCTGAGACCGGCGGGCATTTATCTCCGAAAATCTCCTGAAGCGCGCCAATTTCCTTGGCATCTCCGACACCGGTGGAAGTTGCATGTGGGTTAATGTAGTCGATCGGTTCGCCTACCCCTTCGACAGCCATGTTGATGCAGCGCACAGCGCCCTCGCCAGATGGCGCAACCATGTCATAGCCATCAGAAGTGGCACCATAGCCGACGATTTCACCATAAATCTTGGCACCGCGCGCCTTGGCGTGCTCAAGCTCTTCTAGCACCAGCACTCCTGCCCCACCGGCAATCACGAAACCGTCGCGGCTTACATCAAAAGCACGTGAGGCTGTCGCAGGCGTATCATTATATTTCGACGACATCGCTCCCATAGCATCGAACAGGTTGGACATTGACCAGTCCAGGTCTTCCGAGCCACCGGCAAAAATCACATCCTGCTTGCCGATCTGAATGGTCTCGTAGGCATTGCCAATACAATGGTTGGAGGTCGCACAAGCTGAGGATATCGAATAGTTGACACCTTTGATCTCAAACTGAGTAGCCAACACCGCAGAAGCAGTCGAACTCATCGCCTTGGGAACCGCCGTTGGCCCGATACGCTTCGGAGAACCGGTTTCAATGGTTTTCTGGGCCGCTTCGATGATGGTCTTGGTAGAAGGTCCACCGGAACCCATAATGATACCGGTACGCGGGTTGATCACGTCATCTGATTCAAGACCGGAATCGGTGATCGCCTGTTGCATGGCGATATAGTTCCAGGCCGTCCCCTTCGACATGAAACGAACGGTACGCCGATCCAGCACCTCAAATGGGTCCAAATCAGGTGCGCCTTGAACCCGGCAGCGGAAGCCGTATTTGTCAAAGTCTTCGGAAAATGTAATTCCCGACTTTGCTTCCCGCAGCGATGCCAGAACTTCTTGTGAATTATTGCCGATTGAGGAGACAATCCCCATGCCGGTGACCACGACCCGTTTCATGCGATGGCCCCTTCTTCTGTGAACAATGTTGTTAAGATGGACGCCGCAGCGCCTGCTTTCAAGCCTTGCAGCTTAATCGGTGAATAAGGCGACACGCAGGTCCTTGGCCGTAAATACGGTTTCTCCGTCGGCTTTCACCAACCCATCTGCAATTCCCAATACCAATCGCCCACGCATGACCCGTTTGAAGTCGATTTCATACTCCACCAGTTTGGTCTCGGGGGTGATCATGCCAGTAAATTTAACTTCGCCGGTAGAAATAGCGCGTCCCTTGCCCGGTTCACCGAGCCAGCCAAGGTAGAACCCGGTCAACTGCCACAAGGCGTCCAGTCCCAGACAGCCGGGCATGACAGGATCGCCATGGAAATGGCAGGGGAAAAACCACAGATCTTTGTGAATCTTGAAATCAGCCCGGATACAGCCTTTGTCTTTGGCTCCACCCGTTTCAGAAATCTCAGTGATGCGATCAAACATCAGCATGGGAGGCAGCGGCAACTGGGCGTTTCCAGGTCCGAACATGTCACCCATCGAGCAGGTCAGGATTTCTTCGTGTGTGTAGCTTGATTTCTGTTCAGCCATGAATATCAGGAACCCCGTTCGTGGACGGCTCCGGTTTGGCGCCGCCTCTTGCATTTTATCGTTAACAATGCCCATACCGCGCGAGGTTATTGGGGTCAAACGAGTTTTGGTGTTGCTCACCCAATTCCAGATCGTCGCAGGCACCAACTGGGTGCTTGCAGAGTATCGATTGCTCACCTATTCTTAGGCCATCGGCAATAAGCGCCGGTATCCGACAATCCACGTCGGATGGGCAGGTGAATGGATGAATTAGCTCATGTCGTCATCAGACGGGACCATGCAATATTCAAACGAAGGCGATGCTATGAAGCTGGATGACCGGCTGCGCAATGCTGGCCTGCGACCGACGCGCCAGCGCCTGTCGTTAGCAGATCTGCTGTTTTCCAGGGGCAACAGACATGTGTCTGCGGAAGCCTTGCATGAAGAAGCCGTAATTGCCGGCATTCCGGTGTCGTTGGCGACGGTCTACAACACACTGCATCAGTTTAATGAAGCTGGCCTGTTACGGGCAGTCGCGGTGGAATCGTCAAAAACCTATTTCGACACCAATACCAGTGATCACCATCACTTTTTCATTGAGAATGAAAACCGCATTGTTGACGTGCCTGCATCGCACATAACGGTCACCGACCTGCCGGACGCTCCCGATGGAATGGAAATCGCCCGGGTCGACGTGATTGTGCGCTTGCGTCAAAAAGACTGAAAATCGCTTTCAAAGCTTCGGCGAGGTCTAAAAACCGACCTTGAACTTACCCGTCAATCGCCTCGCCGGGATAAACACCCCACAATTGTTCCTGTTGCAGCCAAAACCGCGTATCCTGAGCCTCGACCTCGCACCACTGAGAGTGGCATTCGTCGATGGTCACCATCAGGCCGGCCTGCAAGCGGGCTACAGTTGAAGCGTCTTTGCTGGCAGATCCTTTGCCGCTGAACAGCGACGCACGCACGGTGTTGCCGAAGGCGATTTTTGGTTTTTCCCAGGGCGCAACAATTCCCGTACGGCGGCTCGACAACTGAGAGTTCAGGACCCAACCCGTCGTTCCTTCAGAATCGCGAATGCGGCGCCACTGATCAAATTCCTGAATGATTTCCACTGGCAATCCACGTTTCTTATACAGCCAGTTGATCGCGTATTTGCGGCCTGGACCTACACGCAGATTGACCTTGTTGAACTTCAAACTGACAAAGCGGGGCAATGGCAGGCCGGTTTCACGGCCATGGGTGATGCCGGAACTATTGGCCATAGCTGCAGACGACATGACGCCCAAGACAAGGCCTAAGAGAACAAGTGCAGAAAGAAGAAAATGAAATGCCTTGGAGGGGTACGAAATACTGAATTTGAAAGGGAACACTGAGGACATCCTGCTTTGATGCTTAGCCGTAAACGCCTGCCATTGCGTTCCAGCCCGGGTCTGCTAATAAATGTGGCCGACCGGCTAGCTATCCGGTACGGTGAACAGACTGTCGCCGATGTCGGTTAACCTGCGTTCAACAGACACGGTAAACAAAATCTAAAGGCACCGATTTGGCTCACATTGATTCGTTTTTTGCAGGGATGGGGCAAGCAATATGACCGGCCATCGACCACACGTGATTGTAACCCGAAAACTGCCCGACATCGTCGAAACGCGCATGCGTGAGCTGTTCGACACCGAATTGAACATCGAAGACACACCCTTCACCCAGCCGCAACTGGTCTCCGCCGTCAAAACAGCAGATGTGTTGGTGCCCACCGTCAGCGACAAGATCGATGCAGCCGTTATCAATCAAGCTGGAGATCAGTTGAAGCTGATCGCTAATTTTGGCAACGGCACCGACAATATCGACATTGCCGCGGCAGCTGAAAAGGGCATTACCGTAACCAATACCCCCCGCGTGCTAACCGACGACACCGCCGACATGATCCTTGCTATGATGTTAGCCGTGCCCCGCCGTCTGGTGGAGGGAGCTCAGATCATGACCAGCCCTGAAGGATGGCCGGGCTGGTCACCCAACTGGATGCTGGGCCGCCGGGTTACCGGCAAACGACTTGGTATTGTTGGTATGGGACGCATTGGCTCGGCTGTTGCGCGCCGTGCCAAGGCATTTGGAATGGCCATCCACTATCACAATCCGCGCCGGGTTCATCCCGACCTGGAAACTGAGTTGGAAGCCACCCATTGGGACAGTCTTGATCAGATGCTGGCCCGCATGGACATTGTGTCGGTCAATTGCCCGTTCACACCGGCCACCTATCATTTACTGTCCAAACGGCGTCTCAAACTGATGCAACCGGAAGCCTATATCGTCAACGCTGCTCGCGGTGAAATCATTGATGAGGAAGCGCTGATCAACGCATTGGAAGTAGGTTTGATCGCTGGCGCAGCGCTGGATGTATTCGAAAAAGAGCCAGCTGTATCTTCACGCATGCGTAAACTATCTGAGCAAGGCAAGCTGGTAATGCTGCCTCACATGGGTTCTGCAACAGTGGAAGGTCGTGCGGAAATGGGCGACAAGGTGATCGTCAACATCCGCACTTTGTTTGATGGCCACCGCCCGCCAGACAGAGTTCTGCCTGGCAGGGGTTAATCGACTTTAAAGAGTGGCGACCACGCGGCCACGAATTTTGCCTTCAACAATATCTGTTGCTGCACCAATTAGATCATCAAACCCGATCTCCGTCGTCAGGCTTTCAAGCTTGGCCATATCCAGATCACTGGCGAGACGGTTCCAGGCTTCGGTACGAACGGCAATTGGTGCTTGAACACTGTCGATGCCCAACAAACTGACACCACGCAAAATAAACGGCATCACAGAAGTCGGTAGATCAAAGCCTTGAGCCAAACCACAGGCAGCAACGGCACCACCATATTTGGTCTGCGCCAATACATTGGCCAGCGTATGAGAACCAACGGCATCAACGCCAGCAGCCCAGCGTTCCTTGCCCAATGGACGCCCGGCCTCAGAGAGTTCGCTGCGGTCGATCACCTCAGTTGCACCAAGCCCTTTGAGGAAGTCGGTCTCATCCATCCGCCCGGTGGAAGCGATGACTTCATAGCCAAGTTTAGACAGCAGCGAGATTGCAACCGACCCGACGCCACCATTGGCGCCAGTGACGATTACCGGCCCGCGTTGTGGGGTGATTTCGTGGCTTTCCAGCGCCATGACGCAGAGCATGGCAGTGTATCCAGCCGTGCCAATCGACATGGCCTGTTTGGCTGAAATGCCATCAGGTCGCTTGATCAACCAGTCGCCATTGACCCTTGCTTTTTGGGCGTAAGCGCCCCAATGGGTTTCGCCGACGCCAAAACCATTGAGAATAACATCATCGCCCGCAGCAAATCCGGAATGGCTTGATTCCAGCACCTTGCCGGCGAAATCAATCCCAGGAACCATTGGCCAGTGACGCACGACAGGTGACTTGCCGGTGATCGCCAGACCATCCTTGTAGTTGACCGTTGTGGCTTCTACAGCAACCGTTACATCACCTTCCATCAGATCGTTGTCTGACAACTCAGTGACTTCTACGGATTGCTTCTTTTCTTCGTCGCGCGAAATAAGGATCGCTTTGAAATTGGACATGAATAATTCCCAAATTAGATATCAGAGTTCGGTTGTTTCGACCTGGAGCGCAGCAGCAGCAGCTCTTCGGCTATGATAGCAATAGCGCCCACAGTGATATAACTGTCAGCAACATTAAACACCGCAAACGCCCATGTCTGCGTGTGAAAAAGAAAAAAATCGATGACATGGCCCTGGGTCAATCGATCAATTAGGTTGCCCAAAGCCCCCGACACAACCAAGGCAAATCCCAACGAAGCCAACTGCTGGTCAGCAGGCACCTTGCGCCA
Source organism: Rhizobiaceae bacterium (assembly GCA_039969995.1). Taxonomy (GTDB): domain Bacteria; phylum Pseudomonadota; class Alphaproteobacteria; order Rhizobiales; family Rhizobiaceae; genus Pseudahrensia. The sequence continues at coordinate 142,495 of JBDVMU010000031.1, read as the reverse complement.
CAGATAAAGCATGATGCCGGTAATCACCAAGGTCAGTGCAATTAGTCCACCACTGCCGACATTGGACAAGAAGGAGAAGGCTACTCCGGTATTATAGGTGAGATAGAGCGAGAAAAAGGGGAAGACCTCTACCGCCTCGTGAAAGGGTAAATTGTCTTCAGCCAACCACTTTGTCAGCTGGTCGATACCGATCAGCACCAGCACCAGCAGGGTCATGAACTTTTTCAACGATCTGTTCTCTCAAGTGTCAGGCAATGACGGCGCGCTTCAAATAGCATAATGCCGGTAGCAACCGCCAGATTAAGTGAATCGGCGGCTCCGTCCATGGCAATCAACACAACATTATCGCAGGCTGCAGCCAGTTCGTCGGTCAAACCCTGCTGTTCATTGCCCATAAGCAGTATTTGCGGGCCGGTTGCATAGTCTATGGTCCGGTGGTCCACTGCTCCCTGCAAATGCGTTCCAGTGACCTTGCCACCCTGTGCCCTCAAAGCTTCAGCAAGGCGCAGAAATTGGCCTTCGGTCTGGCGAGCCAGTTGAATATGAAACAACGATCCCATCGTTGCCCGCACTGCTTCCAGTGCAAACGGGTCGGTGGTTTCGCCCACCAGGATAACGCCGCGTGCACCGAGCGCGTCGGCGGTGCGAATAATAGTACCGAGATTGCCAGGGTCCCGCACCCGATCCAGCGCCAGCCAACAGTCATTATCTGCAAATTTCAGCGACGCCGCTTCACTCAATCGTTGCTCAATCACCGCGATCACAGCCTGCGGATTGTCCCGGCGAGTGATCGATGTCAGCAACTTGTCATTGGTGATCAAAACATCACCACCGCGGGCCCTCACCTTGGCTGCCAGAGCCTCAATGCGGTCGCGCTGATTATCATCCTCCAGCAACCGCCGACTGTGCAGCAGCGTGCGGATGGTCCAGCCCTTTTCCAGGGCATCAGTCACCAATTTCTGGCCTTCGGCTAAAAACACATTCTCCCGGTCGCGATTCTTCTTCAACGACAGGCTCTTGATCGATTTGATCCGCGGATTGGCGGGAGAGGATATCTCTTCGATCCGGCCGGGGCGAACGGTTGACGAGCTCATGTGGCACATTCCGGCGCGACATAGCGTGAGAACATGGAAGTCGAGATGGCACGTCCGCCCTGTTTCTGACGCAAGATCAATTCACCCGATTCAATGCGTCCATCCATTCCGGCAAATACTTCCTGCATGATCTCGTGAATGGCGAAATGTGAGGCACGTATTGCATATGAGGTCAGCACGGTCATCAACGGGCGCTCGGATTGCAGTGCGCGAACCAGATCAAGCATGTAAGGCAAATGGTCGAACAATTGCCACACCTCACCCTTTGGACCTCGTCCATAGGCAGGTGGATCAAGCAGGATGACGTCATAGGTTTTTCCCCGCCGCTCCTCGCGTGCGCAGAATTTTACCGCATCATCGCAAATCCAGCGGATCGGACTGTCCTGCAGACCAGCCAATTCCTGATTATCTTTAGCCCAGCCGATAGCCTTTTTGGATGCATCCACATGGGTGACTTCTGCCCCCGCACGTGCCCCAACCAATGAGGCCAGGCCGGTATAGCCAAACAGATTGAGCATCCGGATCGGACGGTCAGCGGTGGCAATGGCTTTTTGCAGGGCATGCCAATGGGCTGCCTGCTCTGGGAACACACCCGTATGACGAAAAGACGTGAAGCGGCCATAATAAGGCAAGCCATCAAATGCCAATGGCCAGGTTTCATCCAGTTGCTTGTGCGGATACTGCCAGCGCCCCTGCCCCTCTTCGTCTGTGTCGCCGGTAAATATCGCATCAGCGTTTTTCCACTCCGCCTCGGGCAACAGCTTTTGCCAAATGGCCTGACCCTCCGGACGACGAATAGTTAGATTTCCATAGCGCTCCAGCTTTTCGCCACCACCGCTGTCCAACAATGCGTAATCGGCGGTTGGCAGCGATTCCAAGACGATTCCGGTCTGCTCCGCTAAACGGGCTCCTGAATATTTACGGCGGGGCGGCAGTTCGATGCTTGGCGCCTTCCGGGGAGCAGTCTCGCGCTCAACCTTGTCCGTCTTCGCAGCGACATTTGCCTTTGACGGCGACGCGGCTGCGGCACGACGAGGCTTGCGTGTCGGATCAGACTTTCTTGTGCGTTTGTATTGGGGCTTTGCCATTACTTGGCTTTACCCGCTTCAAGCGCCATCGCAAACCCCACATTTTGGTTGTTTCGTCTTGTTGACGACGTTTTGGACTGTTAGTTCATAAGGAAATCAGGTGATCGGAGTTCAGTCCCATGGAAATGACAGGCAGCCACATTATCCCAGCTTCCCGCGAGAAGGTTTGGGACGCGCTGAACGATGCGGATGTGCTGCGGGCCTGCATCCCGGGCTGCAAAGAGTTGGAGAAGAAATCCGACACCGAACTGGCCGCCACCGTTGTTGCCAAAGTTGGGCCAGTTAAGGCGACCTTCAAAGGTGAAGTCACCCTGGAAAATCTGGACCCGCCTAACAGCTATTCGATTGTTGGTGAGGGCAAGGGCGGCATTGCAGGTTTTGCCAAGGGTGGGGCCAATGTTCGCTTGTCAGATGCAGAAGGCGGCGGCACCCAATTGGACTACGATGTTGACGCAAAGGTCGGTGGCAAGCTGGCCGCACTTGGATCGCGGCTGATCGACTCAACCGCCAAAAAGCTGGCCGGAGATTTCTTCACCAATTTCTCCGAACATGTTGGTAAAAGTTGATCTGACGACCTGAAGCCTCAAGCAGCCTTCGACGGTGGCGCAAGACCCAGCGCACCCAGCGCCTTTTGCTCATTGGTCATGGTTTCGGCCATCGCATCGGCGCGCTCAGATTGCTTTTGTGCTTCAAAGGCAGCTTTCGTTGCCTCAACTTTCTGCACACGTGCCTGTTTGCGATGTTTGCCCTGGGTTACCCAAGTGGCAAAACTGCCGATCAACATGCCGAAGAACAGCATGGCAAAGAGCAGTGCAAATAGCGGCAGGCTGAAGGAGTAAAGCGGTGCATCACCGACCTGTGGCGGGATCGCCAACGTAACCACCTGGCGGTTGGCGACAGCGAGCGCCACAACCAAAATTCCAATTGGCAAAAAGATCAGCAGCCCTGCAATTCGTTTCATCTCGAATGGTCCCAATCAGATGACCGCCCACCCGGTGGCAGCCGGGACAGCGCGGTCGAATGGTCTAAATCTGAATGGCCAATTCCAAGGGAATTGCGCCATGCCGCAGTTGCGGTGTCTTTTATTTGGGCTCGTTGAGTCGGTCGCGCAAGTCTTTTCCGGTTTTAAAGAACGGAACCCACTTTTCTTCAACTTCTACCCGCTCGCCGGTACGCGGATTGCGGCCAACCCGAGCACCCCGGTTCTTGACAGAAAACGCGCCAAAGCCACGCAGTTCCACCCGATCCCCCCGTGCCAAAGCCTCGGTAATCTCATTGAGTATGGCATTGACGATGATTTCGACGTCCCGCTGATAAAGATGGGGATTCTGCTCAGCTATGGTCTGCACCAAACCGGACTTAATCATTTTGAACTCTCCTCTACACGACACCACAGGCGGCAACCTATTTTTCGATTCATTCTCAAGGTCTTGCAGTGCGACTGTTTGTCGTAGTTCAATTGTTAATGACTGGACCTGCGGCCTGTCAATTCGCAAGCGGCTCTATTTATGCCAAATTGATAATAAACCATCAAGAAACAGGCGCTTAGGTACAATAGCAGGCAAATTCTCGGGATTCACACCCCCAGGTGACGTTACGTCATCTGTGAGCGCCCACTGTTTGATGGCCTGCAGATTCAGATAGCTTTGGTTGGGATCCACTGGCCGCCAGTCATTAACTTTCAGTTCCTTGTCGAGGCCTTTTTCGGCAATCAGCCAGTCTTTTGCGGCACTTTCCCCGCCTAATGCATCAACCAGCTTGTTCTTCAGACCCCTATCACCGGAAAAGACCCGACCATCGGCAAGTACAAGGGCATCGGCGCGTGAAAGCGAGCGACGCTCCGCGACAAGGTCGACAAACCAATTATAGCTGTCGGTGATCAGCTCTTTGATAACCACCTCTGATTCGGGTGGCGGAACGTGGAAGGGCGACGGCTCAGCCTTCAATGGCGAGGATTTGATTTCCTCTATCGAGACGCCGATTTTGCTCAGCAGTTCGGAAGCCTGCGGATATTGAAAGATCACACCAATTGACCCAACAATTGATGTGCGTCGCGCGATGATGTGGTCAGAGCCAGCGGCAATCATGTAGCCGGCAGACGCGGCGAGAGTTTTAACACTGGTCACCACCGGCTTTTTCTCGGAGATGGCGCGCACGGCTTCATAAAGAGCTTCGCCACCTGCTGTGGTTCCGCCGGGCGAGTCCATCGACAATATCACGCCTTTGACATCTTCGCTGTCTTTGATTTTATCGAGCATTCGCAAAAGATTGCGATCTTCAAAAATGGTTCCGCTTATCGACACCCGCGCAATGTGAGCGCCAGGCTTGGTCAGACTGTCCACCGCACCCGAACTCATTAAAGTTGTGATGATCCCAATAGACAGTACCAGCAATGCCGCAATGCGCCAGAAGGTCAGTTTGCGCCGCAAACGGCGACGATCGAGAATCGCATCGATATCAAGGGCCATGCCGGCTGCTCCATCAGGATTGCGGGTTCAAAGGTTGCTCTACAAATATGCAGCTTGCCTCACGCTGGCAAGGCGTCTTCGATACCTGTCATGGTCAATAAATGTGTCAATGATCAGGCTGCTGCGATCAGGCCGCTGCGAGATCAGTTATCGGGCAAACAGCCAACCTAAAAAGGGCTGGCAAAACTCAATTTGCCAACCCCTGCAATTCAGTATTTTTAGTCGACAGTCCTGGATCAGCCGAACCAGCCTTTGATCTTACCCCAAACGGATTTGGCAGGAGCCGCTTCACCAGATCCTTTAACCGCATCAGCGCCATCGATCTCTGGAAGCTCTTCGCTGTCAAAATGCTCTTCATCAGCAGTAATTTCCGCTTTTTGAATAACAGCCTCAGTGACAACATCGGCAAAGGAATTCAATTTCGCCAGGGTAGCCGGGCCGACCATGCCATCAGCGGTCAAACCATTGGCTTCCTGAAACGCCATGACAGCTTTCTTGGTGCCAGGGCCAAAACGGCCATCGGCATCAATGCCCAAATCTTCTTGCATCGCCTTTACGGTGGACCCGCGTGAGCCAACCCGCAACAGAACCAGCTCATGCAAGCCCATGGCGGTGAATGTGTCAGGACCAGCAATGCCATCCACTGACAGACCATTGGCCTTTTGATATTCTTTTACAGCGCGTTCTGTACCAGGACCGAAATCGCCATCGGCATCTACGCCCAGCGCTTCCTGCAGACGCTTAACCGGAGCACCTTTCAGGCCTCTTTTCAAAATAGACATACATTTCTCCTCTATGGATGGGCCAGTGAATAAAAGTGAATAAATATGCGCTGGAATTCTGCCCAAGACGCACCCAGCTCCCACGTCTTTCCCTTTCCAAATGGGCACGGGAAAAGCAAGTTTCAAATGGAATTTGACCTCCTTTGATGGAAATTACGCCCAAATGGCCCTCAACTGTGCCCTAAACACGCCGCAGTTTTCACAAAACGGACAGTCCGCATCAACACCATCGGAAACTCAGACCTGATTCTTCTGCGCGACCATTAGAAGCAAAAACAGACATTGCCCTTTGCCGCTTTGGTGCCCTAAATACCGGCAGAGATTTTTTACAGTGCGATAACATTATGAAATTTACCGGCACCGCTTCCTATGTGGCAGGTCATGACCTGACTACCGCCGTCAACGCGGCCATCACCCTCGAGCGCCCACTGCTCGTTAAGGGCGAACCCGGAACCGGCAAGACTGAACTGGCTCGCCAGATCGCTTCCTCACTCGACCTGCCGATGCTGGAGTGGAACGTCAAATCCACCACCAAAGCGCAGCAGGGCCTGTATGAATATGACGCGGTATCCCGTTTACGCGACAGTCAGTTGGGCGAAGAAAAAGTCCACGACATCCGCAACTACATCAAGAAGGGCAAGTTGTGGGAAGCATTTGAGGCAGATCGGAAGGTTGTACTGCTGATCGATGAAATCGATAAGGCCGATATCGAGTTTCCAAACGACTTGTTGCAGGAACTCGATAAGATGGAGTTCTATTGCTACGAATTGGACGAAACTATTCGAGCTGCAAACCGCCCAATCGTTATCATCACCTCAAACAACGAAAAGGAACTGCCGGACGCTTTTCTACGCCGCTGTTTCTTCCACTATATTGCCTTTCCGGAAGCCGATGTATTGAACCAGATCGTTGATGTGCATTATCCCGGCATCAAGCAAAACCTGGTGCGTGAGGCGCTTACCCAGTTTTACGAAGTGCGCGAGACACCTGGCCTGAAAAAGAAGCCCAGCACGTCTGAGGCATTGGACTGGATCAGACTGCTTGTCGCCGATGACGTCGATCCACAAACCCTGCGGGACAAGGCAACAAACGCTCTGCCGAAACTGCACGGTGCCCTGCTTAAAAATGAACAAGACGTGCATCTGTTTGAGCGGCTGGCTTTTCTGGCACGTTCCCAAGGTGGCGGCCCCCGCGGCTAGCGGCGGCGAGGCGGCGAGGCGGCGAGGCGGCGAAAGCAATAATAGATCGCTTAGTTAGAGCCAAACAGTTCTTCGTGTCGTTGTTGCAATTTTGGCCACAGATCGGCAATTTCGGGCTTATCCAGACCGAATACATCCAGCAAACAACGCACCAGTTCCCCTTTAGAAGTCAGCAAAACTTCCTCACTCCCGCTGTGAGCAACCGTTCGAAGAACCAGTCCGCGCAACACCATGTGCTTATCGTGATGCCTTAATTGCGCAGTCAATGTCCGTAAGAAAGGTGATTCCGGATCAGTCTGCAATCGATGGCTTGCCGCTTCGAAATAAGCGCGATCAACTGGTTCAAGTGTGAAGTCATAAGTACCAGGCTCACCCCGAACAAACTCGCAGTAACGATTGTAGCCATCATTCAGTTGAGTGATCGAAACAACATATGGAGACTGTTTCTGTTCATTCGGTGACAAGGGAATTGAACGCGTCAGACCGCAGCCATACCCAACGTCGACCAGCATCGGCTGATCGAGCTTAACGCGCAACAACATATGATTGGCCAGGAATTCTGGAGCGAACTCGCTACGCCCTACCTGCCCAGCCAGGTAGTCGACGTCAAAACCCAATTCCGTCAACGCCCAGCCAAAAAGCGAATTGAGTTCAAAACACCAGCCACCACGCTGCTGCGCCACAATTTTTTGGTAGATGTCCGCCAGGTCCATTGTGACCGGCTGCCCCAACTGCTGATTGAGATTTTCAAATGTCACCGTGTTGACATGCGCGGCCATCAAGGCATCAAGCGTTTCGCGACCAGCGTCAGCAACGCCACGAAAGCCAATCCGCTGCAAATAGTGATCCAGATTCATTGTCAGCCTACGCTATGCGAAGTTTTCCACTCGCAGTAGGCTACAATCTCAACCAAGGTTGAGGTCAAGTGCGCACAGGATCTATTTTTGAATTTTGACTCAGGCTGCAAACTTGTTGGATTGGCGCGTCTCGGCCTTAGTTGATTGGCGTTGTTCGGCAAAGGCACACAGGTTCTTGCCTTTGTTTTTTGCCATATAAAGGCAATGATCCGCCCTCGCCATAGTGTCCAGCATGGTGCCATTGGGCTTAAACATTTCACCACCAATGCTGATGCTCAGCGGATGGGCCACGCGGTCGGTTGCCCAGAATTCAAATCCAGCAACTGCCTTGCGGATTTTCTCTGCTGTTGCAATTGCCTGTTGACGATCAGCACCCTGCAGGAAAACGCCAAACTCCTCGCCGCCAAGACGGCCCACCAGGTCTTGTGAACCAACTGAAGATGCTATTGCGTCGGCGATCACCATCAGAGCACGGTCACCGGTTGCGTGGCCGAATCGATCGTTAATGGACTTAAAATCGTCGGCATCCAGCATCAGCACGGCGCCGTTGGCGCCGATATCCTGCAATTTCTCAATTTTTTTCAAGAAGGTACCACGGTTGAATACGGCAGTCAGACAATCATATTGCGAACTGCGTTTCATTTCTTCCAGTGTCTTTTGTAGCAATTGCTGAGACTGGCGCAGACGATCACTTGTTTCAGATAGTTGCTTTTTCTGATCTTCGAGAAGCCAACCTGTTGGAAAGGCGATCAAAATCGCCATAATTGCTGACTTGAACATGGCTGTGGCAGGTACGAAACCGTAGGCGTTTTGCGCAAATAACCACATGATCGCCCAGGTAACACCTATCGAAACAAATGTAATAAATAGCGCGCTCGCAAATGCCTTCTTCATGATTTCCCAAGCCCCAAGCTGCCAATCATTAGGTCATTATGGAGTAAGAACTTAAAGATTGAGTGGGCGGGCGTGGTTATAATTACCCTAACGTCACGCGAATAGTTGGAGCCAAAAGGTTAATTGATACCCCAAGAAACTTTCAGTTGAGCCCCGGCATTATGCATGGCAACAAAGCCGAATGCCTCAGAGATTCCAGCAAGACCCCCATAAAACGGCTGACTTTGCCGAACTCGACCTACAGCATGCGATTGGTCGGCAAGTTCGCACAATTCGCCAGCAAAAACGGCAGACAATATCACACCTGGCGCGGGAAATGGGCATCTCCAACGGGATGTTGTCGAAGATCGAAAACGGTCAAACTGCTCCATCCTTGACCACACTTCAGGCACTTTCACAGGCCCTGAGTGTCCCCCTCACGACCTTATTCAAAGGCTATGAAGAAACCCGCGAAGCCATGCATGTGAAAGCTGGTGATGGGATTGAAGCCGAGCGAGCAGGAACACGGTCTGGCCATCAATACAAACTGCTTGGCAATATTACTGGATCTGCCGGGGTGACAATTGAACCTTATCTCATCAACCTCGACCATGAGTCTGACACCTTTCCCACTTTCCAGCATGAAGGCCTGGAGTTTCTTTACATGCTCGAAGGGCGCGTCGATTACCGCCATGGTCGCGAGACCTATGTGCTGGAACCCGGCGACAGTCTGATCTTCGACGCCGATGCACCCCACGGCCCTGAACGATTGATTGAATTACCCGCCAAATACCTGTCGATTATTTGTTACCCCAAGGAAAATCGCATCCCATAATTTTATTCACGGGAAAATAAAATTCGCTTTGGTAAACTTTTCTTGCCTCCCGTCAATTTTGGATTAGCCTCTGTTCAGACGCATTGGAGAATTCAATATGTGTGGCATTGTTGGTCTCTTCCTGAAGGATAAGACACTCGAAAACTCGCTTGGGGCCATGTTGACGCAGATGCTTGTCACCATGTCGGATCGTGGTCCGGACAGTGCAGGTATCGCTGTTTACCGGGGAGCAGACGATGGAATCGTGAAGATCACGGTCCAGTCCGCCAATCCCAAAAGCGATTTTGAAGGTCTGGCGGAAACGCTGGGCACCGAAGTGGAAGTCATTGACACCCACGCCATTATTTCTTGTTCCGCCGACAAAGCGCCACAGATGCGCGCGCAGATTAAACAGATGCCGCAATTACGCGTTATGTCGGCAGGCGATGCCATTGAGATCTACAAGGAAGTTGGCCTGCCCGGCACCGTCGCCGAGCGGTTCGACATTCCTCGTCTGCAAGGCAGTCACGGCATTGGTCACACGCGCATGGCGACAGAAAGCGCGGTCACAACACTCGGCGCCCATCCCTTTTCAACGGGTCCCGACCAATGCCTTGTACACAACGGTTCTCTCTCCAACCACAATTCCCTGCGCCGCAAACTGGCTCGACAGGGAGTCGAAGTGGAAACCGAGAACGATACTGAAGTTGCCGCCGCATATCTGACCTGGAAAATGCAGCAGGGGGCCAATCTTGGCGAGGCCTTGGAAGCCGGACTCGACGATTTGGACGGTTTCTACACATTCGTGGTCGGCACCAAACAAGGCTTCGGTGTCCTGCGAGACCCCATCGCCTGCAAACCGGCGGTTTTGGCTGAAACCGAGCAGTATGTTGCCTTCGGTTCAGAATATCGAGCGCTGGTCAATTTGCCCAACATCGAATCCGCCCGGGTTTGGGAACCTGAACCCGCAACCGTCTATTTCTGGGAGCACTAGTCCATGCAGACCTTGGATCTTTCTGCCACCAACCTGCGCGAGGTCAACGCCGCCTTGCAAGCCGCCGAAGCTGGCACCAATGAGGCCTTCGAGGTGATCAACCCAAGGGGCAGCCATGCCATCGCTGTGGGCTTGGACGCGCCAATTGAAGTCACAGTGAAGGGGTCCACCGGTTATTATTGCGCTGGCATGAACCAGCAGGCGACAGTCAATGTGGCTGGCTCCGCAGGCCCCGGTGTGGCTGAAAACATGATGTCTGGCAAGGTAGTGATTGAGGGCGATGCCAGCCAATATGCTGGTGCAACGGCCCATGGCGGCCTGTTGGTGATCAAGGGCAATGCCTCAAGCCGTTGCGGAATTTCCATGAAAGGCATCGACATCGTCGTCCACGGTAATATTGGCCACATGAGCGCGTTTATGGCCCAGGCCGGTAATCTGGTCGTGCTGGGAGACGCGGGCGATGCGCTGGGCGACAGCCTTTATGAGGCCAGTATTTTCGTACGGGGGACGGTGAAATCCCTGGGTGCCGACTGCATCGAAAAGGAAATGCGGCCCGAACACGTGGCCACATTAACCCGTCTGCTGGCCGCTGCAGAGGCAAAGGCTGACCCTTGCGAATTCCGCCGCTATGGATCGGCCCGCCAACTCTACAATTTCGACATCGACAATGCGGGAGCTTACTGATGGACCGCACTCCTCCTACCCACCCGGTAAAACCCTGGACATTTGACGACTACACCAACTCCTACATTCGTCGCGCAGCGGCCACCGGCATCTATGACATTCGCGGCGGCGGGGCCAAGCGGCGGGTGCCACATTTTGACGATTTGCTGTTTCTCGGCGCATCCATGTCGCGCTATCCGTTGGAAGGCTATCGGGAGAAGTGTGAAACGTCGGTTTCGCTGGGCACCCGCTTTGCCAAAAACCCAATTGAACTCGACATTCCCATCACCATTGCCGGCATGAGTTTTGGTGCGCTTTCCGGGCAAGCCAAAGAGGCTCTTGGCCGTGGTGCCAATGCCGCAGGCACATCAACCACCACTGGCGACGGAGGCATGACATCGGAGGAGCGCGGCCACTCCGACAAACTGGTCTACCAATATCTGCCCTCGCGCTATGGCATGAACCCGAACGATCTGAGAAAAGCCGATGCTATCGAGATAGTGGTTGGACAGGGTGCAAAACCTGGTGGCGGCGGAATGCTGTTGGGACAAAAAATTTCCGATCGCGTTGCAGAAATGCGTACCTTGCCAAAGGGCATCGACCAACGCTCCGCCTGCCGTCACCCCGACTGGACTGGCCCGGACGATCTCGAGATTAAGATTCTGGAGTTGCGCGAGATCACGGGTTGGAAAGTACCGATCTACATAAAGATTGGCGGCGCCCGCCCCTATTTTGACACAACGCTTGCCGTCAAAGCCGGGGCAGATGTTGTCGTGCTCGATGGCATGCAGGGCGGCACTGCGGCGACCCAGGACGTCTTCATAGAACATGTTGGCCAGCCAACGCTCGCCTGTATCCGTCCAGCTGTCAAAGCTCTGCAAGACCTCGACATGCATCGCAAGGTTCAACTGGTGCTCTCGGGCGGCATACGAACTGGTGCCGATGTGGCTAAGGCATTGGCCCTGGGTGCCGATGCGGTTTCCATAGGAAGTGCCGCGCTGATCGCCTTGGGCGACAACGATCCTGCACTTGAGGAAGAATATCAAAAGCTGGGCACCACCGCTGGTGCGTATGACGACTGGCACGAGGGCCGTGACCCAGCTGGCATTACAACGCAGGATCCGGAACTCGCGGCCCGTCTTGATCCGGTTGCAGCCGGACGCCGACTGGCCAATTATCTGCGGGTGATGACTTTAGAAGCCCAGACAATTGCCCGCGCGTGCGGAAAAAATCATGTCCTCAACCTTGAACCGGAGGACCTCTGCGCGTTGACTGTTGAGGCTGCGGCAATGACGGGCGTTCCGCTTGCCGGGACAAGTTGGATACCCGGAATGGGTCAAGGGGAATAGAACGCCACAGATCAACGACCAGTGAGGGTCAACGGCCCATCAGGGCCGCAAATCAGGAGCTAACGAATGGCCAAAGATCTTGCAAAATTTGCCGCCGAAACGGGTGTGCGCTTTTTTCTTTTCAATTTCACCGACCTCTTTGGTGTTCAGCGCGCCAAGCTGGTACCGGCAGAAGCGGCAGGAGATATGCAGAAGTCGGGTGCCGGTTTCGCCGGTTTTGCCAGTTGGTTGGACATGACACCTGCTCATCCAGATATGTTCGTCATGCCGGATGCCGACAGTGTTATCCAACTGCCTTGGAAACCCGAAATCGCCTGGGTGGCCGGCGATCCATGGATGGAAGGTGCTCCGGTTGCTCAGGCACCTCGCAACGTTTTGCAAAGCCTCAACGCTCGCGCTGCCGAAGATCACAAGGTCAAAATGATGTCCGGCGTTGAACCGGAATTTCACCTGATCAATGCCGACGGTTCCAACATATCGGATGATCGCGACATTCAGGAAAAGCCCTGTTACGATCAATCCGCGCTGCTGCGTCGTTATGATGTGATCTCGGAAATCTGCTCGACAATGATAGAGCTCGGTTGGGGGCCTTATCAAAACGACCACGAGGATGCCAATGGCCAGTTTGAGATCAACTGGGATTTTGGCGACTGTCTGCAAACCGCTGATCGCCACGCGTTCTTTAAGTTCATGGTCAAGGCAATTGCGGAGAAACACGGGCTGCGCGCCACGTTCATGCCAAAGCCGTTTTCCAATCTCACCGGCAACGGATGCCACGTGCATCATTCTGTGTGGACGCTGGACGGCAAAACCTGCGTCTTTGCAGATGACGACGGCGAACTGGGCTTGTCAGAGACCGCCTATCAATTTTTGGGCGGACTGATCACCCATGGTGCCGCAATGTGCGCAATCACCAATCCGACGGTTAACAGCTATAAGCGCATCAATGCACCGGCGACGCTGTCTGGCGCTACCTGGTCACCTTCTTCCGTTACCTATGGCGGCAATAACCGCACTCATATGGTGCGCATCCCCGATGCCGGACGGCTCGAATTCCGCCTCGCCGATGGGGCGGCCAACCCTTATCTGCTGCAGGCTGTTCTGCTCGCTGCCGGTCTCGACGGTTTGGACCGCAAGCTGGATCCGGGCAAGCGTCTCGACATAGATATGTATACAGAAGCCCACAAAGCGCGTGGAGCCAAGAAATTGCCTCTCAACATGTTGGACGCCATCCGTGAGTTCCAAAAGGATAAAACATTGACGGCGGCCATGGGTGATGAATTCACCTCAGCCTATGTTAAATTGCGCAACCGTGAATGGAACCAGTTCACCCATCATCTGACGCAATGGGAACGCGACCAGACGCTGGATTGCTGAATCTGTTCAGTTTGGCATCAATTAGATGATATCGATGCGATAACCAGTTCGTGGGAAGCTGACGCTAACAGTGCCCACCTGCGGATCAGTGCGTTCGATGCAGATGGTGCTGGCGTCTGCATAACGGACGGCACCGTCAACGGGTTGTTCTCCGCCATTAACGTCCGGGCTGACAGTCACCTGCAGTCCTACCTCCAGGCCTTGGGGATCATTTGGCATAACGCCTTTTTGTCCGGCCGGTTCACTGGCCTTGGCAATTTCAAGCGCCGCCTCCGGTGTCAGATCGCTTTGGCGACCATGGCCCAATTCGTTGACCGCTTGCTCCCATCTTTCAAGATGCGGAAATTCTTTGAGAAACTCGGCACCACCGGCCCAGCGTCCGCGAACAAACCACACAACATAATAGACCTGCGCATCGGTTGCGGAGGCTGCAGCACCCAGGAGATAGGTGCGGCCATCGCTCAGCACTTCATTGAGCCACGAGAGCGGTGCGCGCATCTGCGCCACCAAATGCGGCAATTGAGCATTGGCCTGTTTCAATCCCGCCGCCCAGTCTTCACCCAGATAGAGCCGCCCACGGTCCTCGGCAAAATCTTGTGGCAGATTTTCTCCCGCTGAACCCAGGACGAGTTTAACCGCCAGATCAAACAGCGGTCCGTCGGTCCACAGGCTCAAACACCCCATCAAACCGGCTTCAGCAGTTGGCATCAAAGATGGCGCCGGTTGGCGTATATCCAATTCGCGCATAATACATTGGCTGTCACAATAAATATCAGCGCCGATTTGCATCACCGGGGTCCGCCGATAGCCGCCCGTGAGCGGAATCAGCATCGGCTTCGGTGGAAGACGCGGGATCTCCACGTTGTGCCAGGTTGCCCCTTTGGCACCCAAAGCCACGCGAACTTTTTCAGCAACCGGAGACTGAGGATAGTTGTGCAGAATAATGTCCTGGTTCGATGCGTTCATAATTTGCCCTTTTGCGTCCTGCTCAGGCGAATCGGTTAGAGCCGAATCTCTGTGCGAAAATTGCCAGCGGGAACCATGACAGCGTAGGGACGAAAATCAATCCGCAATGGGGTTTGCATTTAGTGCGATATCGTACTAAATAGTTCGATATCGCACTAATAGGAGATTTCGCATGCCCAATCGTCGTTCTGTTCTGAAAATATTAGGCGGCGGCTTTATCCTCGCCGCAGGTTCAACGGGAGCATTTTTCGGCACCCGCACGCCAACCAGGGCCCTGGCACCGTGGAAGGTGGCGGGCGATTATGATGATCCACGCATGCGGGCATTATCATACGCCATTCTGGCCCCCAATCCTCACAACCGCCAGCCTTGGATCGTCGATTTGAAGGTGGAAGATCAAGTTGCCATTTGGCGCGACAAGGAAAAGAACCTGCCGGAAACAGATCCGTTCGACCGGCAATTGACCATCGGCATGGGCTGCTTTCTGGAACAGATGACAATCGCCGCAAGTGAGACCGGCCATTCGGTGGCGTTCGATCTGTTCCCACAGGGAGAAAATGGGCCAGTCGCGATTGCCCGCTTTTCTGCCAGAAAGACAGCCGACAACAATGACCGCCCCGACCGCCTCGCCGCTCATATGCAAGCGCGGCGGTCATGCAAGAAACCGTTTGAGGAGAAAATTCCCCAGGCGACGCCAGAATTGGCCGCACTGGCCGATATATTGATTGATCCATCACAGGTTGAAGAATTGCGCAAACTCACCTGGGATGCCTGGATGATTGAAGCAACGACACATCGCACAATGAAGGAATCAACAGACTTGTTCCGGCTCGGCAAGGCCGAAATAGAGGCCAACCCGGATGGCATTGACTTTTCAGGCCCGTTCTTTGAATCATTGATCCTCGCCGGCCTGATGACCCGTGAGGGCTCCCTTGATCCATCAAGTATGGAGTTTGCTGAAGGAGCAAAAATCTACAATGAGATGCTTTTCAAAACCCCGGCCTATGCGGTCATAAAAACCCCAGCCAATGACCGACTGGCACAGATCGAAGCTGGCCGCCGCTGGCTACGACTGAACCTGACGACCACCGCGCTGGGTCTCTCACTGCATCCGGTATCACAAGCCTTGCAGGAGTATCCTGAAATGTCCGACACTTATGCAAAACTTCACATCATGCTGGCCAAACCGGGCGAGACCGTTCAAATGTTGGGCAGACTGGGTTATGGACCAACGGTGCCGCAATCACCGAGATGGCCATTGGAAGCAAAGTTGATGAATGCCTGATTCAAACCAGACGAAGAACTCGGACGACGCGCAACAACTTGGGGCAGTGTTTGGGTTCTTCAACGAGATTGGAATAATAAATCAACTGTCGTCGGCTTTATTTCAAAAGCGGCTGGCGGACGGTGTTACGGTGGCGCAGTTTTCCGTGCTCAATCATCTAACCCGGGTAAAGGATGGTCAGACCCCATTGGCGCTGACATCGGCTTTTCAGGTTCCAAAGACAACCATGACGCACACATTGGCGGGACTTGAAAAACGCGGACTGATTGAGATGAAACCGAATCTGGAAGATGGTCGATCCAAATTGGTTTGGCTGACCCCGGCAGGGGAAAAATTCAGGCAACAGTCAATTGCAGCTTTGATAGAGGACATGAACCGCCTGAAAGCTCAGTTGGATTTACCGCAGATGCTCCAGGCCATTCCGACGCTTACAAAAGTCCGCCAGGTTTTGGACGAGGATAGAGATTAGAAATTTCTGGCGCGGAAAATTGCTCCAGCCTTTTGTCATCTTACGCCACGGTCTTCATCGTCACCCCCACCCATATTTGTGCATATAGGACTGAATCAACCTCTTAGGCAGGATTGAATCAAGCAGCGAGACTTGCCGATCAAAACATTGAAAAAAATGGATTGTTTACTATTCAACGCGCAACGCACTTAGGCGCATTTGTTGAATCAATGTGTTAATTGAGAGGTACTGCCAAGGGGTTAGCTGACCACCTGGCAGGGACGCCATTCCTTGCTGGCTGCGTCTCCTGCCGTGAGCTTCATAAGCTGTTCGCTATATTGTTGGATGACGATGGTCTTGCCACCATGCCAGCCACCTTCGGGTGCAGTATAGATGAAGCGGTGGCGCCCATAGTTGCCCATCACGCGATTACCGGAAGGTGTGATAATGACGGCACCGTCAATGGTCAACTTGCCATCAATGAGATTGCACCAGTCACCGTCAAGCGAGTCGGCCGAAGCTTCTGTGACGCTTAGCATCAGCAGGCTGGAAAGGAGCAGGACACGTTTGAACATGATGCAGCTTAACAGACAGAAGCGAGTTTTTCCACTATTTCACGGCGCGGGACCGACGTCGTTTCATTCCACTGCGCATGCTTGGCAGCGATGAGATTGGCCTCGCTTTTAAGGATCACACCATCATCGAGGATTTTGAGATTGTTGGCGCGGATGGTGCTGCCGGTGCTGGTGATGTCGACAATTGCATCGGCGCTGCCGGCCGCTGGTGCTCCTTCAGTGGCACCCAGGCTTTCAACAATGCGGTAAACTCCAATCCCGTGCTGTCCAAACCAGTTCTGGGTCAATCGCCAATATTTCGTAGCAACCCTCAAGCGGCGACCATAGCGGGCACGGTAGTCAGCAGCGACATCATCCAGATCAGCCATGGTGGCAACATCAATCCAGGCATCCGGAACAGCCACGACAACATCCGCATGGCCAAAACCAAGCTTGAGATCAAAGCTCACAACATTGTCGGTGTCGTGAATGGTTTCGCGGGCAAGGTCTTCGCCGGTAATCCCCATATGAACTGACCCGGCGGCCAGTTCACGGGCAATTTCAGAGGCCGACAGGAAGGCAATTTCAATATCCTCACGACCCTGAATTTTGGTTTGATAAGAACGGCTATCGGCAGGCTCCTCGATGATCAGCCCAGCATTTGCAAAAATCTGCTGTGCCTTTTCTTTGAGCCTACCTTTGGAAGGTATAGCGATTATGAGGCTCATTTTGCTTCCTCCACGCGATCGAGGGAAACGGAAAAGCCAACGGCGGGAATGGCTTGTTGAGCACCCAACAGACTGCAAAGCCGGTCATAACGACCACCACCCGCAACAACGACGTCATTCGTGGCGGCTTCGAAAAGTACACCGGTATAGTATTCCAGATTCCGTCCAAGCGAGGCCTTGTAGCTCATCTGCGACAGATCAAGTCCGGCACTCTGCAGCGCTTCGACCCGTCGGAAAAATTCTTTGCCAGCCAGGCCAAAGGAGAGACCGGTTTCTTCCCCAAATTGCTGCAAGGCCGCAGGCGCTTCCCCCAACGGCAATTGCAGCGCCAAATAACGACGCAAAATATTGGCGCTGTCTGCACTCAACTGAAATTGCTGTTCGCGCACGGTGTCAATTAGACGTTCCGCAATTGCCTGGGGGCTGCGTCCAGAGTGAGGTGCCAGATTGGCCACACGCATCTTATCTTCGATATGGCTGATCAAGGCATCACGATTACCGGCCAGCGCAAGGCGGTCGGCATCGCCCTCCCCATTCGGTTCAAGCCGCTCTTTCGTCAACCGCTGGATTTGTGCTTCGATCAGGTTTGCTGCACCAAAATTGCGCACCAGCCGTCGAGCAATGGCCTGCGGCAATTGTAGGCTTTCAACAACTACAGCAAACAGGTTTTGGTCGCCCAAAACGATTTGCGGACATGCAATTCCCAATTGCTTCAACGCGCCAATCATGTCGGCCAGGCTGGCCACATCAGCGCCGATACGGTCCGAATTGCCAAGATCTTCAAGTCCGGCCTGCTGAAACTCGTTTGCACCTGACCGGGCCTGCCGGAACACAGCTCCTCCATAAGCATAGCGACCAGGCTTGCCCGGGTTCCCATTGGCAAGATGCGCCAGGCAAATCGGGATGGTGAATTCGGGGCGCAGGCAATGGACAATGCCATCGACGGTTTCAGTAATGAAAATGCGTCGCCTCAGGTCTTCACCAGCTGTTTCCAGAAACGGGTCAGCCGGCTGCAGAATCTCAATATTCACTTCATCCGACGCGACACCGCGCAGATAGCCGAGCAGGTCATCAAACATGATCAGGCATTCCGCTCCACGGCCTGCGCTTCGAGAATATCGCACACGACCGCGATCAGATCATCGCGTTTGATGGTCTGTTGTGCAGGACGGCTTGCGCGCCACTCTTCGTTGTCAGTTATTTCTTGCGAAAGGCGCATGCCTTCAACGAGATCCTTGACCTGAACCTCACCGCTGGCTCGCTCGTCGGACCCTTGGATAATCGCGATGGGCGACCCGCGACGGTCGGCATATTGTAGCTGCTTGCCGAACTGTTTGGGGTTGCCCTGATACATCTCGGCGCGAATGCCGTTGCTGCGCAATTCCTGAACCATGGCCTGATATCCGGCCAGCGCATCATTGTCCCTATCCATGACGCACACAACCACCGGAGCTGTCACGTCGCTGGTTTGCAGCTTGCTGAGATTCTTCAGCGCGGTCATTAAACGCGACACCCCAATGGAAAAGCCGGTCGCTGGAATATCCTGACCGGTGAACCGTTTAACCAGACCGTCATAACGCCCGCCACCTGCAACGGATCCAAACGTAACGGTCTCGCCTTTTTCATTAGTCACAGGAAATGTCAGTTCACATTCGTAGACTGGCCCGGTATAATATTCGAGGCCACGTACAACGGATGGGTCAATCTTGATCTGGTCAGGTCCGTATCCAGCTCCCTCAATCAACGCCTTGATCTGCGCCAATTCGGCATAGCCCTGCTGCAGCGAGGAATTGCCAGGCAGTTCTGATTCCTGACCTGCATCGGCCGAGATTTCGCCCAGCACGAAGGCGATTTGCTTAGCGTCGAGGCCAGCCCCTTTGGTAAAGTCGCCACTTTCGTCCATCCGGCCTTCGCCAAGCAAAAGCTCCACACCTTCCAAACCGAACTTATCGAGCTTGTCGATGGCACGCAGCACACCGAGACGTCGCTCGGCATTTTCATCGCCACCAATGCCGATGGCTTCCATTACGCCGTCCAATACCTTGCGATTATTGACCCGAACCACATAGTCGCCCCGGGCAATACCCAGCGCTTCCATGGTGTCTGCCATCATCATGCACATTTCAGCATCGGCGCTTGGGTTTGGTGCGCCAACCGTATCGGCGTCAAACTGC
The DNA here is from genome assembly GCA_039969995.1 of Rhizobiaceae bacterium. Classification (GTDB taxonomy): domain Bacteria; phylum Pseudomonadota; class Alphaproteobacteria; order Rhizobiales; family Rhizobiaceae; genus Pseudahrensia. The sequence goes on along the minus strand of JBDVMU010000031.1, from coordinate 122,782 downwards.
ATGAACTGACGGAACCGACCCGGCCCGGGTTTCTCGTTGCGAAAAACGTAACCAGCCCGATAGGTGCGGTAGGGTGTCTGCAACTCATTGATATTCTGCGCAAAGTGACGCGCCAATGGGGCCGTCAGATCATAGCGCAGGCTCATCCACTGCTCGTCATCATCCTGCAGTGAAAACACACCTTCATTCGGTCGGTCCGTATCAGGCAGAAACTTCCCCAGCGCATCAGTGTATTCAAACATCGGTGTTTCGACCGGGTCAAAACCGTAGAGTTCGTAGGCCTCACGGATCTTCGACATCATCTGATCGGTGGCCCGAATATCGGAGGCAGCACGATCGACAAAACCGCGCGGCTGGCGGGCTTTCAGACGTTGGGGCTTTTTCTTTTTCTGTTTTTGCTTTTTAGGCTGCTGATCGTTCTCGGCCATGGGGATCTCATCTGGCAAAATAGGGGGATAGAAACACGTTTCGTGCACACTTAGTTGTGTCTTGAGCCTGAGCGCCCCAATCGATCAGTCGACGCAAAGGGCCTGCTCCGGGATCAAGTGCCGGTATGTCGATGGATGCAATGATGATGCAGGCAGGTGTTCATGGCTGCTCTTTAAGCGCAAATCCCCGCTGGGGCAAGCTTGGAAACCCGCAGATTTGTGATCGTTGCAACGGGCTTGGTCCCGGTTCAGGGTCGGACAAAGTCAGCGCGTGCCTTTTCGATAGTCTCGCGGCAATAACAGCCGTCGATATGATCATTGACAATGCCCATAGCCTGCATGAACGCGTAGCAGGTTGTTGGTCCGACGAAACTCCACCCGCGTTTCTTCAGCTCCTTCGACATGGCGGTTGAAATATCCGTATTGGGTGTCCCGGCAACTGCGCGGGTGACACGATCGGGTCGCTGGGCCGCTCCGGGTTCCCACGACCAGAACCAACGGCCCAGCGATCCCTCCTGTTCGACCATCTCAATCGCTTTGGCAGCGTTGTTTATGGTCGATTTGATCTTGCCGCGATGGCGGATTATGCCCGCGTCCTGCACCAAACGCTCAACATCGGTGTCGTCGAACCTTGCGACCACATGGAAATCGAATCCGGCAAATGCCTTTCTGAAATTTTCCCGCTTCCGCAAGATGGTCAGCCAGGACAGACCCGATTGGAAACCTTCAAGGCAGATTTTTTCAAACAGCTTGATATCGTCGTCCTGAGGCAAGCCCCATTCTTCATCATGATAGGTGCGGTAATCGTCCTTTTCGTCATGCCAGTTGCAGCGCACCCGTCCATCGTGACTTCGGATCAGTCCTTCAGCGAGATTTTCAGTCATCAGGCACTCCTATATTTAACAAAAGCTGACGTTAACCAATCCTGTTAGCCAGCGCTTTACCACTGCAAAAGGTAAACGCGACCTTTCAACAATATCAACAAGTTGATTCATCTTTCGGTTGGCCTTGCTTGGCATGGTCGGGACAGTGCCGCCCGCCCCCCGCGGAATAGTCACCGGCGAAAGTCGAATCGGTCAATCAAGTTATGAGTATGTCGATGTTGAAACCAATCAAAGTCACCACTGCCATCTTACTGGCGCTAAGCACTGCAGCATTCAGTGCCCAATTCAGCGCTCAGGCAAGCGAACGCTATGGCAAACGGCCAAAGCTTTCGCTTTCTGCGGATCTGGTCTCTCCATGGATGCTTCAATTGAAGCCGCGATCAGCACGTAAAGTACGAAGCCAGAACAGCCAGAAGCAGCGGGCAAGTCTTGCCCAGCGCCGCACCGGCATCACCACTGGTTCCCTTCAGCAGAATACCGGCCTGCGAGGATCTGTAAAAAGTGAATTCAAACCAGATTTGGCACCAACAATTGTCAATTACAGTGGCCCAGCCAAACCAGGAACCATCATCGTCAACACACCTGAGCGTCGTCTCTACCTGATCGAGCCAGGTGGCAAGGCCCGTCGCTATGCTGTGGGTGTGGGCAAACCCGGATTTGAATGGGCAGGCGCCCACAAGGTCACGCGCAAAGCGCAATGGCCATCCTGGCGTCCACCTCAATCAATGATCGAGCGCGAACGCAAAAAGGGGCGCGAGCTTCCTTCCTTCATGGAAGGTGGGGTGAACAATCCGCTCGGCGCAAGAGCACTCTATCTGGGTTCATCCATTTACCGCATACACGGCACAAACCAGGCCTGGAGCATTGGTAAAGCCGTTTCATCCGGTTGCATCCGGATGCGCAATGAAGATGTGATGGATCTTTATGACCGCGTGCCAGTCGGCGCCCGGGTCAAAGTGATCTAATCAAGCCAAGCCCGCTATTCAGCGGGCTTCGAGCTCTTTCGGTTTCTTACCGCCGTGGGCCCAATTCAATAGTTTAACGGTGTGCACCACCGGAATTCCGGTGGCGCTGCCGATCTGGGTCAAACAGCCGATATTGCCAGCCGCAATAACATCTGGTTCGGTGCTTTCTATATTGGCAATCTTGCGATCCCGCAGCTTGTGCGCGATTTCCGGCTGCATGATGTTGTAGGTACCAGCCGATCCGCAACACAAATGCCCTTCCGGCGGGTCTTTCACCTCAAATCCTGCGCCACGCAACAGTTCCTTCGGCAGGCTGGTGATTTTTTGTCCATGCTGCAAAGAGCAGGCGGAGTGATAGGCAATCGTCAGTTTTTCAGGTGCAGGCACAAAGGGCAGGTCAATGCGCATCAGATATTCGCTGACATCGACCGCCAGATGCGAGACTTTAGCGGCCTTTTCTGCATAGTCAGGATCATGACGCAGCATGTGGCCATAATCCTTGATGGTGGTTCCACACCCAGATGTGGTGATGATAATCGCATCAAGGCCGCCGATCTCAATTTCACGGGTCCATATGTCCACCATATGCCGTGCCGCATTCAGCGCCTGATCTTCCTTACCCATATGATGCACAAGCGAGCCGCAACAGGCTTCGCCCTGTGGCAATACAACCTCAATTCCAAGACGGTTGAGCAATTCGATGGTCGTCCGGTTGATCTCGGCATCCAAGACCGGTTGAGCGCAACCGGTCAGCAAAGTAACGCGTCCCGTCGTTGATCCTGCCGGAGGAAATGTGCCTGGGGAAACAAACGCAGTTTTGGGAGACAACTTGCTCGGTGCCAGCCGAAGCATCGCCGCAATGGGTTTTAACGGCGTAACACCATCAAACAGTCCAGCAAACGGTTTTGCCAGTTTGGAAAGCCTTGTCGCTGCTGCAAATCGACCCCGAAACGGCAATATCTTGGTCAGCATAAAACGGGTCAGGCGATCGATCAGTGGTCGACGATAGGTCTTTTCAATATGCACCCGGGCATGATCGACCAGATGCATATAGTGCACACCTGAAGGACAAGTCGTCATACACGACAAGCAAGACAGGCACCGGTCGATATGCTTTGTTGTGCGCGCATCCGCCGCCCGGTCATTCTCCAGCATATCCTTGATCAGATAAATACGGCCCCGCGGCGAATCCATCTCATTGCCCAAGGTCACATAGGTTGGGCAGGTCGCGGTGCAAAATCCGCAATGCACACAGTTACGCAGAATCGCGTCAGCATCGGCAATGTTCGGGTCAGCCAGTTGGGCCAGGGAGAAATTTGTCTGCATCTTTACACGCTCACCTAAACACCCATGCGGCCGGGATTGAGCACCCCGTTTGGATCAAAGTTCTCCCGATATCGGCGGCTCAAAGCAGCAAGCGGGGCGGCCTGGGGTTCAAATACAGAAACCGCCTTTCGGGTCACTGCATCGGCGCGTACCAGGGTTGCATGTCCGCCACCATTGCCGCGGACAACCGACCGAATAAGATCGGCGCGAGGATCATCTTCCTCCACCTGAATCCAGATCAGACCACCTTGCCAGTCATAATAGTGCTCTATCGACGTAGCACTCGAAATTGCATCGACTATTTTGTGCCCTTCGCTCGGCGTGCAGGATATGCGCCAAACACAGCGCTCCTGACGACTGGTGAAAGCAGTGCAATCGCGCACTGAATGCCATTGATCCTGCGAGCTTGTCTTGTCCAACCGCTGTTGGCGATCAAACTCAGCCAGCATTTTGGCAAGTTTCTCAATGCGATACTCAACCGACGGCGCAAATCCTTCAAGCCTCAACAGCGTCATAGAAGATGTGCCACCAATACCGGCTGGCAAATGCGCGGCACCTGAAACTTCGGCGCTTGACCCCATGGCCACAGCCATGGCGTGGCTGGCCTGGGCATCGCTCAGTCCGTTGAGCACAAGCGTCTGTTCGGTCTCAGCCTTGGGCAGAACCTTGATGATGATATCCGTCAGAACTGCCAACGTGCCATAGGCCCCGGTCACGCCCTTGGACAGATCGTAACCGGTGACATTTTTCACCACCCTGCCCCCCGACTTAAATGCTTCTCCGCGCCCCGACACTGCCGAGATACCCAGAATATGATCCCTAACCGAGCCCGACTTGAGACGGCGGGGCCCACAAAAATTACTGCTGACCAAACCGCCAAGCGTTCCGCGACCGCTGGCTCTCCCCAAAAGCGGCCCCATATCCATCGGTTCAAACTGCATTTCCTGATTATGTTCATCCAGCAAATCAACAATTTCAGAAAGTGGCGTTCCCGCCTTGGCCGAAAGCACCAGTTCTTCAGGCTCGAACAGGGTGACCCCTGACAGGCCTGACATATCCAATGTGTGAGCCGTCTGCGTTGGCACTCCCAGCCCGCGCTTGCTGCCCTGACCGATCACCTCCAGTGGCACTTTTTCGCCCGCAGCCCAACTGACAGCATCAAGGACGTCCCGGTCAGTTTGGGGATGTAGATTCGCCTCCGCCGCCACGGCGTTTTCAGCAATTGAGTCGCTCATCAGAACCTCGGGAGGTTAGGAAATGGCAGATTGCCCCTGTGTACATGCATGCGCCCCAGTTCTGCGCAGCGATGCAGTTGCGGGAATACCTTGCCAGGATTGAGCAACTGATCAGCATCAAAAGCACATTTGACACGCTGCTGCTGCTTCAGGTCATCTTCAGTAAACATCTCCGGCATCAAATCGCGTTTCTCAACACCAACCCCATGTTCGCCGGTCAGTACGCCGCCGACTTCCACACAAAGTTTGAGAATTTCTGCTCCGAACTTTTCGGTCTTCTCTAACTCTCCCGGCACATTTGCATCGTAGAGAATAAGAGGGTGGAGATTGCCGTCGCCGGCATGAAAGACATTGGCAACGCGCAAGTCATAATGTTTCGACAATTCCCGCATACGTGCCAAAACAGTTGGCAGTTCCTTGCGCGGAATGGTGCCGTCCATACAGTAATAATCTGGTGAAATACGCCCGACAGCCGGAAAAGCCGCCTTGCGACCAGCCCAGAAGGTTTGCCGCTCTTCTTCACTGTTGGATATGCGCAAAGTCGATGAGTTGTTGGCTCGGGCAATTTCCTCAACCCGTTCGATCAGATAATTGACCTCGGCTTCCGGACCGTCGAGTTCGACAATCAGCAATGCCTCGACATCCAATGGATAGCCGGCGTGAACAAAATCTTCTGCAGCCTGAATAGCCAGACTGTCCATCATTTCCATGCCGCCGGGAATAATACCGTCCGAAATAATATCAGCCACACATTGCCCGCCCTCCTCGGAGGTCGGGAAGCCAACCAGCAGCGCGCGGGCAGTTTCCGGCTTCTGCAGAATGCGCACGGTGACTTCGGTCACCACACCCAACAAGCCTTCCGATCCGGTGATGACCCCCAGTAAGTCGTAGGCTTCGGATTCCAGATGCTTGCCACCCAGGCGGATGATCTCGCCCTCAATAGTGACCATCTCGATTCCCAATACATTGTTGGCTGTCAGGCCATATTTGAGACAATGAACCCCGCCGGAGTTTTCCGCCACATTGCCACCGATGGAACAGGCAATCTGTGAAGATGGGTCCGGCGCATAATAGAAACCCTGTCCTTCCACTGCGTGGGTAATGCCAAGATTGGTCACCCCTGGCTGCACCACAGCGCAACGATTGGGATAGTCAATTTCCAGAACCTGATTGAAACGCGACATGACCAGAAGAACCGCGTCTTCCAACGGCAGGGCACCGCCCGACAGGCTTGTGCCGGACCCGCGCGGTACGACCTTGATGCCCTCTGCATGGCAATAGGCGAGAACTTCAGCCACCTGATCAACCGTGTCGGGCAATACAACAACAAATGGCAGCGCCTTGTACGCGGTCAGACCATCGGACTCAAAAACCCGCATTTCGTGTTCATCAGCAACCACACCTTCTCCCGGCACAATCTTGCGCAGGGCAGACACAATCTTGCGGCGACGCGACATCACCTTTTGATCGAGTTCGGGCATCAACAGGCCGGACATGAGGCATCCTTTCAAAGTGGTAAAGATTATTTACCACTTTAGAGATCGGGCGTAAAGCGGGCTATTTCAGCGCAATCTCTCCAGCTCTAATCGAGCAGAACTCTTGGCAGCCAAAGCGCCAGTTCCGGGAAAGCAAGAACCAGCCCCAAGCCACTCAGCTGCAACAGCACGAAGGGGATAATACCTTGATAGATTGCCTGAATCTTAATTTCAGGCGGCGCGACCGCTTTGAGGTAAAACAGCGCAAATCCGAACGGTGGCGTCAGGAAACTGGTCTGAAGATTAACCGCCAATAGGATGGCAAACCAATAGACGATCTCTACCTGATCCACGTGGGTTCCAAAGTCCAACAACTCGATAATCGGCGAGAACACCGGCAAAACGATCAACGTGATTTCGATCCAATCGAAGAAAAAGCCGAGGAAGAAGACGATCCCAAGGATCAGAAACAACAGCCCCCAGGAACCAAGCCCCATGGCTTCCACAAGATGAATGACCAGCTCTTCACCGCCAATCGCGCGGAACACGAATGAGAACAGCGTTGCACCAATGAAAATTCCGAAAATCATCGCGTTGGTCAGAGCCGTACGATAGGTAACATCTTTCAGAGTTGACCAGAAGAACTGCCAGTTGGAGCGATCGCCAGGACCGTGATCCCCTTGAGTTTCTCCCTCAACCGAGAAGTCGATGTCGTCGAAGCGATGCGGGTCGGCACCGTCAGCGCGGTCACTGAAGGCTCTGACCAGTCCGAACACGGCGGCGATCACCGCAACGGTCAACGCCGAGTAGCCGACATGAAACGGCCAGATGCCAGATTGGCTGGCTATGGCAAACAATGCAGCCGACGCAGCCAAGCCAGAAACCCCCAAATAGAACGGAGCAATCCAGATAAAGCCAAAAGTCGGCACCAGAACCAGGTTGAGCAATCCCAACAAAATTGCGCCTGCGGCACCAACACCTGCGGCTTCAGTTGGCGTCGCATAACCGGCCAGAATGGAACCCAACACCAAACCGATCAGGATAATTGGCGGAACGAAGGAACGCAGCACCATCATCAAAATGCCCAACCGCTCCTGTGGACCCACATTAGACGGTAGCGGCGGCGCCATGGACGGAGTTAGTTTGGTACGGCAAATAATGTAGAGCACATAAAGGCCGGACAGCATGAAGCCCGGAATAACGGCTGCAACGAAGAGATTACCGACAGATCGTGACAGCAGATCAGCCATGATCACCAGCATAATCGAGGGCGGGATCAAGATGCCAAGAGTACCCGAGGCAGCAATCGTCCCGGACGCCAGCGACGGCGAATAATTGCGCGCCATCATAACCGGCAGCGCCAGCAATGACATCATCACAACAGACGCACCAATAATGCCGGTCGTCGCGGCAAGGATGGTGCCCATCAAAGTCACGGCCAACGCAAGGCCGCCAGGTACCCGACGCAACAAGACCTGCAGGCAATTGAGCAAATCGCGGGCAATGCCCGAGCGCTCCAACATCGTCCCCATGAAGATAAACATAGGTATCGCGGTCAGGATAAGACTGACGGATATATTGCCATAAATGCGCGACGGAATGGCGCCAAACTGGCCCCAGGAGAACAGAAAATCGTCGACCTGAATGGTCAACAGGGCAAATATCAAACCAATGCCGCCAAGTACGAAAGCGACGGGATATCCAGAAAACAGAAAAATCGCCAGACCTGCAAACATTAGCAGCGGCATGGCTTCACCGAGCGCCTCCATCAGTGATCTCCCCCGATTGTTTCCTTGACCAGGTCGTCGGGCAAATTACCCCTCAAACCGGCAATTGACTTCAAAATAACGGCCAATCCGGCCAACCCCAAAAGGAGAAACATCACTGGCATCAGGCTTTTCAGAACCCAAATATGGCTCAAACCAATGGTAGAATTTGAAACCTCGTTCTCCAGATAGGACACATAGGCATATTTGCCGCAGTAATAGATGCCAATCGCCGAGTATGGCAGCAGGAAGAAAAGGCCGCCCAGAATTTCAATAATGTATCGCGTGTTAACGCTGAGACGCTCTCGAAGCAGATCAATACGCACATGAGACTGACGCAGGTAGGCCCAGCCCAAAGTCAATGAGAATAAGAAGGTATGGAGCCAGTATTCAGTTTCCTGAACCTGGGTGGAATTGAACCCGAATACCTGTTCTTTGTTGACCCCTAATTTTCGGGTGACAACGTCAAAAACAACAACAAGAACCAGCACAACACCGAGCCATGCCCCGATCTTTGCCAGGAATGTGAGCAAACGGTCCACCTGAACCGCAACGCTAGCCAATGGCGACACGCGACATCCTCCTCCACATCACGACGAACACTTCTCACAGTTCGCCATCAAACTTCAGCATGCCGATCAATTTCAACATGCGCAAACAAAACGGGGCGGAAACCTCAAGTTTCCGCCCCGCTCGATTTCAGCTTATTTCAGGTAGCCGAGGTCTTTCCAAACCGCATATTCTGCGCGGAAAGCCTTCAGGTTTTCCCATGTGTCCTTGAAGGTCGCATCGCCTGCAGCGATCTCTTCTGCAAGACCTTCCCAGGTGGTGCGCAGTTTATCGAGATCAGAGTCAGCCCATTTGTGGATGGTCACACCCTTGCTCTGCAATTCCGCCAGCGCCTTACCCTGAATGGCCTCACCTTCAGCCATACCCAAAGTGTAGTTGGCCTTACATGCGATCTCCAACTGGGCTTGCTGCTGTTCGCTCATGGCATCCCATTTGGCCTTATTGATGATCAGCTCAAATGTGGTGGACTGCTGATGCCAGCCAGGGAAGTAGTAGTGTTTGGCGATCTGATAGAAGCCCAGATTGAGGTCAATCGCAGGCATGGAGAATTCGGTCGCGTCGATTGTACCACGCTCCAGAGCCGGATAGATATCCGCGGCTGCAAGCAACTGCGTATCGACACCAAGTTTCTGCATCACTTTAGCGCCAAGGCCGAAGAAGCGCATTTTCTTGCCCTTCAGGTCGTCGATCGAGTTCAACGGCTCACGGAACCAACCGGATGCTTCCGGCGCGATCACACCGCAGATCATGGCATGGATGCCATGGCCGTCGTAGATCTTCTGGTACATTTCTTCACCGCCGCCATTGAACAACCAGGCAGCATATTCACCAGCGGCCGGGCCGAATGGTACAGCCGAAAACAGAGCCAGAGCAGGCTCTTTACCTTGCCAATAACCTGATGTGGACCAGCCAGCGTCAACAGCACCTGACTTAACAGCGTCGAACAATTCAAGGGCGGGAACCAGCGCACCCGGTTCAAAATATTTCAGCTGAATGTCACCGCCGGAAATGGCTGCAACGTTGGATTCAAGCTTTTTACCCAGCGTACCCAACTGGGTCAGTTTGGATGGAAAGGTCGCGCCCATTTTCAGGCGAACTCTTTCAGCCGAAGCTGCACCCACCATCAGCGACACAGCTGCGGTTGCCAGAATTGTAGATTTCAAAATACGTTTCATCGTTGGATTTCCTCCCTTGGAAATTTTGCCCGCCGAGTGTCGGCGGCTTTACTGGTGTCGGCCCGCAAGAGCCGAACGGCTGAAATGCCCGACATTGTTGCCTACCTTGTCCAGCAAACCAGCCCAGAGTGCAGAACCTGCGACACAAATTGGTTTGTGGCCTCCCCAATGCGGGCAACAACAATATGCCGCCTGTTTTGCCTCGGAAAGCACCGGCACAAAGTGGACAACATTCTTGACCACTTACAACATAGATGGGTATCCTGCAACCTAGCCTAAGGTTCGATACCCGCTTCACCGGAATCAGAAGATGATCTATTCACAAATAGAGCACGACAGGACGTCGAGGGAAATCGAACGTCAAATTGAGTCTTTGATACTCGAAGGCGTGCTGCGGTCAGGCGACAAATTGCCGGGCGAACGCGAGCTTTCCAAATCCTTCAACGTATCCCGTCCGATCGTCCGCGAAGCCCTCTCAGCTCTTGAACAACGCGAACTGCTGATCGCCAAACATGGCGGAGGCACTTATGTAGCCGATGTCATTGGAGCGGTATTCGCCAGCCCGGTCGTCAAGCTGATTGGCTCCAACCGCAAGGCCAAGTCGGACTATCTGGAATATCGCCGAGAGGTCGAAGGTATCGCCGCTGCCATGGCTGCACGCCGGGCCACCAGCGCCGACAAGATCCTGCTGGAACGCATCGTTGAGGACATGAACGCGGCCTATCGGCTTGACGATCCGCAAACTGAAGCCAAGGTCGATGTCGAGTTTCATAGTGCGATTGGAGAATGCGCCCACAACATTGTGCTGCTGCACACATTACGATCCTGCTACCGCCTGCTGTCAGATGACGTCTTCTACAACCGCGAAAAAATCTATGGCGGAACCGGTGCTCGTCGCAAACTCCTGGAACAGCATACCGCGATCTATGACAGCGTTATCCGGGGCGACGCGGACGCCGCATTTCAGGCCGCCCAGGACCATATCAGTTTTGTTGAACAGGCAACTCGCGAAGTTGAGCAAAAGGTTGACTGGAGCACGATTAGCGAGTTGAGACTGGCGCAGAAAGAAGCAGAGACAAACTCAAAATCGTCCCGTGCCAAATCTGCATCGAAAAAATGATCACCAAATCAGGCCTGGTGCCTGACCCAAATGGAGTGTGCCTGTGAGCCAGCCTAATGTTGGACTTTTTGTAACCTGTCTGGTCGATTTGTTTCGTCCCAATGTTGGATTTTCGGCGGTCGACCTGCTGGAAAAAGCCGGGTGTCGGGTTTCGGTTCCTCCGGCCCAGACCTGTTGCGGGCAACCAGCTTACAATTCCGGAGACCGGGCCGACACGCGCGCGATTGCCGAACAGGTAATCGCCGCCTTTGAAAAGTTCGACTTCATCGTCGCTCCTTCCGGCTCCTGTGCCGCGATGTTGAAGAAGCATTATCCCGAACTGTTTGAAGGCGACCCGGCATGGGAGGAGCGGGCCAAGGTTTTTGCCGACAAGGTCTTTGAACTGGTCAGCTTCCTCACCGACGTGATGTTTGTTCAGGAATTGGATGGCCATTTCCAGGGCAGTATCACCTACCATGATTCCTGCTCCGGACTGCGCGAACTCGGCATAGCCCGCCAGCCACGCAAGCTGCTCGGCATGGTGGAGGGCGCCGAAGTGAAGGAAATGAAAGATCCAGATGTGTGTTGCGGTTTTGGCGGCACGTTTTGTGTGAAATATTCCGACATTTCCAATGCCATTGTTGAAAAGAAAACAGCCAATATCGAAGCCGCTGAGGCAGATCTTTTGCTGGCCGGCGACTTGGGATGCCTGCTGAATATGGCCGGCAAACTTCAGCGCGAAGGCAAAACCACAAAAGCCCGGCACATCGCCGAGGTTTTAGCTGGTCGCCTCGACACGCCAGCAATTGGAGAAGCCAAGTGAAGATCACAACGCCGGAATTCAAATCCAATGCGGTTGAGGCCCTGGCCAATGAAAACCTGCAAAAAGCAATGGGGCATGTACAAAGCGGCTTCATTGAAAAACGTCAGATTGTTGCTGATGGCCTGCCAGAATTTGAGGCGCTGCGGGATAACGCTCGCGAGATCAAGAACCATACACTGGCTCATCTCGACCTTTACCTTGAGGCCTATAGCGAAAAGGTCGAAGAATCCGGTGGCCATGTCCATTGGGCACAGACTGCAGAGGACGCCCGCAACATCGTCCTCAACATTTGCCGCAAGGCCGATGCCAAGACGGTCACCAAGGGAAAGTCGATGATTTCCGAAGAGATCGGCATCAATGATTTCCTTGAAGAAAAAGGCATTGCGCCAATTGAAACGGACCTGGGCGAGTACATCATTCAACTGCGCGGCGAAGCACCCAGCCACATCATCGCACCCGCAGTCCATGTTCTGAAAGAACAGGTGGAAGAAGATTTTCGTGCCGAGCACACCCATTTGAGCGAAAAGCGCAATCTTGAAGAGCCGGAATCGCTGCTCGATGAAGCCCGCACCGTTTTGCGCCAAAAGTTTATCGACGCCGATGTCGGCATTACCGGGGCCAATTTTCTGGTTGCTGAAACCGGAACGTCAGTGATTGTCACCAATGAAGGCAATGGCGATCTGACCCAGACCTTGCCGAAGGTCCACATCGTGCTGGCCAGCATCGAGAAGATCACGCCAACGCTGGAAGATGTCAGTCAGATCCTGCGCGTATTGGCCCGCTCCGCAACGGGCCAGGAAATGTCCGTCTATACCACATTCTCCACCGGGCCGCGCCGCGAACAAGACGTCGACGGTCCTGAGGAATATCATGTCATCCTGCTCGACAATGGCCGTACCAACATGATCGGCACTGAGTTTCAGGAAATGCTGCGCTGCATTCGTTGCGGCGCCTGCATGAACCACTGTCCTGTCTATCACGCAGTTGGAGGCCATGCTTACGGTTGGGTCTACCCTGGCCCGATGGGAGCCGTGCTGACACCGTCTTTGGAAGGGGTCGAAAAAGGTGGCAACCTGCCCAACGCCTCAACCTTCTGTGGCCGTTGCGAAAGCGTTTGCCCGATGCGCATACCGCTACCAAAGATGATGCGACACTGGCGCGAGCGGGAATTTGAACGCGGCCTCAACCCGGCCACCCAGCGCTGGGGCCTGAAGTTCTGGGCCTGGTTTGCCAAGCGTCCGACACTTTATGCCTTTGGTGCCCGCCTTGCCATGCGTTTTATGGCTATAATGGCCGGCAAAAATGGCAAGCTCAGGTCGCTTCCACTGGCGGCAGGTTGGACCAAATATCGCGACATGCCTGCCCCGGAAGGTTCAACCTTCCAGCAGCAATGGCGCAGTCGCGGAGGTTCCACACAATGAACGCCCGCGAAGCTATCCTGGCCAAAATCAAATCTCAGGTAAAAGATGGGGGAGACGATACTCAACGTCGCGCCGCCGTTGCCAATCGGTTGAGCAGCGCCCCGAAGGGAGTCATTCCTGAACGCGGCCAGGTCACCGCAAAAAAACGCGCTGACTTGTTTTGCCAAAAAGCCGAAGCGGTTCAGTCAACGGTGAAGCGGGTTACATCCTACACGGAAATTTCGGCGGCGATCAGTGATTATCTGCGCCAGAAAAATCTGCCCCAAAAGATCCGTCTTGGGGAAGACGAACGTTTCGACGCGATCGATTGGTCTGCCACCCCGAATCTCACCCGCGATGTTGGCCCAACCGACGGCAGCGACCCGGTTGGTGTGAGCCATGCCCATGGTGGCGTAGCAGAAACCGGCACCCTTTTGATGACGTCTGGCGCGGCCAATCCGACGACGCTGAACTTTCTGCCTGAAAACCACATTATTGTCGTGAAGGCCAAAGATATTGAAGGCAATTACGAAGCCGCGTTGGCCCGCATTCGCGATGACCATGGCAAGGGGCGCATGCCACGTACGGTCAACATGATCACGGGCCCTTCCCGCTCCGGCGACATCGAGCAGAAAATCCTGTTGGGTGCGCATGGTCCGCGTTCATTGCACGTCATTGTCGTCGATGGCTAAGACCAAAACCGTTTCTGGTGGTGATGCGCGTGTCGAAAAAGGCATGCGCGTCTTCGCTATTGGCGACATTCACGGCTGCATTGATGAGCTGAAAGAACTGCTCAAACTGATCAAAAAAGATCTCAACGACCATCCAGTCGAAAAGCACAGGATCATTTTCATTGGCGATTATGTCGACCGGGGTCCGGACAGCAAGGCAGTTATCGACCGCCTGATCAAACTGCGTGAAAAGGGTCATCCAGTGACTTTCCTGCGCGGCAATCACGAAGAAAAGCTGATCACGGCCTTCACTGCCATCGACCGCCGCAATATGCCGGGCTTCATCAAATATGGGGGACCGGAAACGCTGCAAAGCTATGGCCTGACGGGTAAGGCTGTTGATCGAATTTTAGGCACCAATCCGCGCACCAAGGATTACGAGAAGTTCTCTGCTGAAGTGCGCAGCCATCTCGGCAAAAGCCACGTTGAATTTCTGACCGGCCTGCCAACTTCGACCATTGAGGGCGACTATTTTTTCTGCCACGCCGGCGTCAATCCACGGGCACCGTTCGACATCCAACGTGATTACGATCTGATCTGGATGCGCGAACCGTTTCTGTCCTGGGACAAACCGCTTGAACGGGTTGTGGTACACGGCCATACGCCGCGCCTTCGGGTTGGCAAGCATGCCCACCGGATCAATGTGGATACTTCCTGCGTCTATGGTAATCTACTCACGGCAGTTGTGCTGGAAGGCAAGAAGCAACGCTATCTGCAGGTTGCGGCCAAACAGAACTATCGACGAGGCGATTAATGCCAACGGACCCATTGCAAAACCGGGTATTTCCAGACGGGTCAATCGTCTCGACACCGCATCGCGGCACCCTTTATGGCAACCGCGGTGGCAAGATCCACGATTCAGCAAGCCGCACATTACTCCCCAACAAACGTTGGGCCTCCAGGCAATGGATTTGCTGCGTGTTGGAATTCAAAGACCGCCGCCGCCCGCTAATGGGGCCGGGCTATACTGAAATGTTCTTTCTTGATGAAGTCACCGCGTTGGCAGCCGGCCATCGGCCCTGTTTCGAGTGTCGGCGCAAGGACGCCCTGCGCTTTGCCCATGCTTGGCGCGATGATGGATCGCGCGAAACCGCGCCGGAAATGGACCGCGTTCTGCACCGGCAGCGCCTGATGGGAAAGTCCAAAGCCCTGATATCTAAGCCCTGGAGCGAGTTGCCCTTTGGCTCAATGATAAGTCTACGGGAACAGTTCATCGCCAAATCGGCTGATGGCCCGTTACGCTGGTCGATGCAGGGATACTCCCCAATCGGCAAAGATGTTGATTTGCCCGATGTCGTTGACTGCCTGACACCTGAGGCGATATTGACCACCCTTGCCAACGGCTACACGCCAAAATGGCACCCCTCAGCCTGTTTGGACACACCTTCATATGCCCAGATATGATTTCGTCAGCCAACGCCTTTTCGTAGAAGAAAGCCTCAACCCGGGCGCAGCAATCGACCTTGACCGAGGCCAGTCGAATTACCTGATCAACGTGTTGCGCCTGAAGGACCAGGCCCCGGTTCTGTTGTTTAATGGTCGGGACGGCGAATGGCAGGCAAATCTGCAACTTTTGGGGCGAAAAAAAGCCGCGCTTAAGATCATTTCCCAGACCCGTCCGCAGCCACAAGTTCCTGCCCACGACCTGCACTACTTGTTCGCTCCTATCAAACAGGCGCGGATGGAATATATGGTCCAAAAAGCGGTGGAGATGGGAGTCTCCACCCTGCAACCGGTTCTCACCGAATTTACCCAACTCAGAAAACTCAACCTGGAACGCATGGCAGCCCACGCGGTAGAAGCTGCTGAACAATGCGGGATATTGAACATTCCCGAAATTCGCGAACCGATGACTTTGGGCAATCTGATCGGCAATTTTCCCGCTGACCGGCATGTTCTGTTTTGTGACGAGGGCGAAGAAAGTCAAAATCCGCTGATTGCACTCCAAAAGCACGCCACACGAGAAGATGCCCCAACACCAAAGCTTGCGGTTCTGATCGGACCCGAAGGCGGATTTTCTCCCGAGGAACGCTCACAGCTTCGAAGCCTGCCAAATGTCACCCCTGTCCCCCTCGGCCCACGCGTTTTGCGCGCCGACACAGCTGCGGTTGCCGTCCTTGCGCTCGTTCAGGCAACCCTTGGCGACTGGCAGGACTGAGCTAAAAACTTCGTCACAAATGCGTTTTTTTACTTGCACTAGATGATCTGGGGCGGGTAGCGATTTGACAACAGAAAAACTGGAGCCAGACCCATGGCCCGAGATACTGTCGACACCACACCGCTGGAAAGCCGCGAACAACTCCTCGACGCTCTTGCCGGAGGCTGCAAGCCCAAGGACCAGTGGCGAATCGGCACCGAGCACGAAAAGTTCGGCTTTTACAAATCTGACTTCTCCCCCGTCCCTTATGACGGCGATACCGGGATTCGTGCCCTGCTGGAAGGCATGCAGCAAAAGACCGGCTGGGATCCGATTGTTGACGCCGGCAATATCATCGGCCTGGTGGCAACGGACGGCATGGGCGCGATTTCGTTGGAGCCGGGCGGGCAATTCGAACTCTCAGGCGCTCCACTGGCAACAATCCATGAAACCTGTCGCGAGTCGAACCGCCATCTGGCCCAGTTGCGCGAAGTCGCCGAACCCATGGGCATGGGCTTTCTTGGTCTGGGTGGCAGCCCTAAATGGAGCTTTGCCGACACGCCGCAAATGCCGAAAAGCCGTTACGACATCATGCGCGCCTACATGCCCAAGGTTGGCAGTCATGGCCTCGACATGATGCACCGGACCTGCACGATTCAGGTCAATCTCGACTTTTCATCCGAAGACGACATGCGCACCAAAATGCAGGTGTCGACCAAACTTCAGGCCGTTGCCTCGGCCTTGTTCGCAAATTCTCCTTTTACCGAGGGTCAGCCGAATAGCTTGCTCTCATGGCGTTCCGAAATCTGGCGCGATACCGATAATCAGCGCGCCGGTCTGCATGACTTCCTGATGGATGATTCCCTGTCATTTGAGAAATACGTCGACTGGGCGCTGTCCTGCCCGATGTATTTCATCATGCGCAACGGTGTCTATCTCGACTGCACACACATCACTTTCCAACAGTTTCTTGATGGGGCACTCGAAGGAGAAGTCGCCAATGAAGGAGACTGGACCAACCATCTCGGCACCCTGTTCCCTGATGTGCGCCTCAAAAAATTCCTGGAGATGCGCGGCGCCGATGGTGGCCCCTGGCGCCGAATTTGCGCTTTGCCAGCCCTATGGGTTGGCTTGCTTTATGATGAGGCCGCCCTGGCCGATGCCAAAGTACTGACCGACGAGCTCTCATTCGACGACGTTCGCGCCATGCGGGATGCGGTGCCGACCGACGGCCTGAAGGCAGCGGCAGGCAAGCGCAGCGTTCTCGAACTGGCGCGTGACGTCCTACAGATTTCCCACAAAGGATTGACCGCTCGCGGAGAAATGAATGATCTTGGCGTCGATGAAAACCACTTCCTGGCACCGCTTGATGAAGTTGTTGCCCTTGGAGAAACTCAGGCGGAGCGTCTGCTGAAACAGTTCGGCAGCAATTGGGATGGCGATATCAATCACATCTTCGAGGAATATGCCTATTGAGCCCTGTTCTTCCTGCCAATGGTCGCTGCCTTTGTGGTGAAGTCACGTATCGATGCACCGCTGCACCCAACTGGGCGGCTTACTGCCATTGCCAATCCTGCCGGTTGAACACCGCCTCCCCCGTCACCGCCTATTTCGGTATGGCCAATGGCGAATGGCGCTGGACCGGCAAGATACCCTCCGTCTTTGAAAGCCGCGCCGATGTGCGGCGCCATTTCTGCAGCAATTGCGGCACACCAATAGCCTATGAATCTGATCGATTTCCCGACGAGATCCACTTTTATACCGCCGCTTTGGAAGACGATACGGGATTTGAACCCCGCGGCCACGTGCATTTTGGCGAACATCTTCGGTGGTTTGACACTGCCGACAAGCTTAAACGGGTCGAAACAATCGGTGGAACAAAAATCAGTTCAGACTGATCTTGCCATCAGGCTGCCCCTCCTGCCATTCTGCTGTTAGGAATTATTCAGGAATAGCAAAATGAACCTCACGCAACTGTTGGTCACCCAGCAAAATGTTGATGAAATCTGCGCTCGGTTTGGTCTCACCGAAGTGCAGACACTTGAGGCGATGAACGCCGTTCTGCCGGCATTCTCAGAAGGGCTCAAACGTCAAACCAGTTCGCCACGCGGAGCAGCTGGATTGCTTGAGGCGCTCGCATCAGGTCATCACGTTCAATATGCCGATCATCCGGGGTCTGCCATGGACCCTGATGGCATCAGCGAAGGTAACGCCATTCTTGGCCATCTGTTTGGCAACAAGAATGTCAGCCGTGCCGTGGCCAAACATGCAGCGGCCTCGACGGGCATCAGCGATTCCATGTTCAAACAACTCCTACCCGCACTGGCCTCGATGGTCATGGGAGCCCTTTTCAAGGGCATGACCGGTAGCAGCAGCACCAGCAGAGGAAGCCGCGGCGGCGGCAACGGCGGTGCACTTGGTGGCTTGGGTGATCTTCTCGGTGATGCCCTGGGGGGCGCTCTGAGCGGTGGCGGAGGTAGCGGCGGATCAACTGGCGGTGGCGGACTGCTGGGACAAATTCTTGAAGGTCTGGCCGGTGGCCTCACCCAAGGTGCCGGACAAAGCGGCACACAAGGCAGCACACAAGGCACCCGCCGCAGACGCGCACCAAGCCGACGCCGGCGTGGAAGTTCTGGCTTGCCGGGCATGTTCGAAGACCTCATCGGCGACGCCTTGGCGGGAGGAAAACGCCGTCCAACCCGTAGCCGCAGAACCAAGTCGGCTCCCAATACCAGCCGAAGGCGCAAGCCATCTGCCGGTGGCCTGGAAGGACTTCTTGAGGACTTTTTGGGCGGCGGCGGCGGCGGTGGCGGTACCAGTCGGGGCAAGCGCCGGACCCGTTCTTCGCGCCGCGCACCGGCACCTGAAAACATGCCCAAGCCACGTAGCCGCAGCCGCAGCCGCAATCCAGGAGGTAGCTTAAAAGATATTTTTGGCGACTTCCTCGAACCGGGCGGCAACACGACTGCGCGCCAACAACGTCAGACCGGGTCCATCTTCGACGAATTCTTGCAGGGCTAAGAGTCTTCCCAAAACTAAAAACGGCGCGCCAGCAATTTCTGCCGACACGCCGCTCAGGCTGCTATTTGCTCGATTAATAAGCGCGTTAAAGCTTGGATAAGCTATTAACCTGACTGCCGTGACCAGAAGCGACGACGCGCTGCCAGCGCACGCAGATGAAGCGATGCATCGCCTCTAAATGTCAGTGCTTCACGCACGTCGCCACGAGTGATCCCCATATCCATCAGTGCCCAGTCGTCCAGCTTCAGCAAATTGGCGATTTCGCGGCGCTTCTGCTGGCGGCGCATCCATTTCTTAACCGTGCGAAACAGGTCCTGCGGGCCCGGAACAAGGATGGAAGTTCTTGTGCTGTGTTCTGTGTAGGCCATCGTCTTTCTCCGTGTTGATGTGGCGTTGACAGACATATGGACCCCCTTGCATCATTTGACCAACGAATGTTATTAATCCTATCCATCAACATTATTGATGAGTTGGAGTTTCCACCATGTACTCGCTCGATACCGATCAGCTACGAACTTTTCTCGCTGTCGAACAAACACTTAGCTTTACAAAAGCAGCGGAAATCGTTTTTAAAACCCAGTCGGCAGTGTCCATGCAGATCAAGAAACTGGAGGAGAATGTCGGAAAACCTCTTTTCATGCGGCTCGGAAGGTCAATTGAATTGACGCCTGATGGCCACAAGCTGGTCGGCTATGCGCGCGAGATCATCGAGGCCTCCAACAGGGCCATGGCAGCCTTTGATGAGGAAGCATTGCGCGGCAGTGTCTATTTGGGCACGGCCGATGATTATGCCGAACGGTTTCTGCCCTCCATTCTGGCTGGCTTTTCGGACTCAAATCCATTGGTTGAAGTGAGTGTGGTTTGCGAAAACACCTATGGCCTGCGGCAACGCATAAAGGCGGGCGAACTTGATGTTGCAATCGTCACCCACAACGAAGCGCGGGAGCATTCTGAGATGATCAGACGCGAACCCCTGCTCTGGGTCACCTCGTCACGTCATAATACGCACATGCAGGACCCTTTGCCGCTGGCATTGGGAAGCCCACATTGCATCTGGCGAGAATCAGCGACCAACGCGCTTGAAGACCAAAATCGAAAATTCCGGATGCTCTATACCAGTTTCTCTGCAACAGTGGTCGGCTCTGCCGTACTTGCCGGTCTGGCCGTTTCAGTTCAACCAGAATCAGCCCTGCGCCCTGGCATGCGGGTTTTGACCGAGCGCGACGGTTTTCCAGCCCTGCCAGACGCCGAGATCGGCTTGCTGCGTGGCCGCCGGGAAAAGAACAAGGTGACCGAAGCACTGGTCACACACATTCGCGCCAGTTTGGACGCTATGTCGGTGCCCGATTATGTCGTACCTCCATCAATCGTAACGCCCGATACAATAGCCAGGCCGCCCAAACAGGCAGCTCACTCAAAAAGGACGGTGAATTGCTGAAGCGGTTGATGGACCAGCGCCCTCGGCGTGGTAAATACAGATTATGAATCGCCCCAGCCCAGCCGCCGCCACATCAAATGCCCTTGAGGTGACAGTAACCGAACTGTCCAGCAAGCTGAAGAAGACTGTCGAAGACACCTTTGGCTATGTGCGCGTGCGCGGTGAGATATCAGGCTTTCGAGGCCCTCACTCTTCTGGCCATTGTTATTTTTCATTGAAAGATGAACGGGCACGCTTGGAAGCAGTGATCTGGCGGGGCCAGGCGGCCAAACTGAAACACATGCCAGAAGAAGGGCTGGAGGTTATTGCCTCTGGAAAACTCACCACCTATCCGGGCTCGTCGAAATATCAAATAGTCATCGACAACCTTGAGCCTGCCGGTGCCGGAGCCCTGATGGCGCTTTTGGAAGAGCGGCGCAAAAAGCTCGCCGCAGAGGGACTGTTTGACCCGGCCCGTAAGCAGCTCTTGCCCTTCATGCCCAAGGTTATCGGGGTGATAACTTCCCCGACTGGTGCCGTGATCCGGGACATTCTGCACCGCATCAGCGATCGCTATCCGGTCCACGTGATTGTCTGGCCGGTGCGTGTGCAGGGAGAAACGTCGGGCCGTGAGGTTGCCAACGGCATTTATCAGTTCAACCAGATTCCCGACGATGGGTCGGGACCGCTTGCCAGGCCCGATGTGATAATCGTTGCCCGTGGCGGTGGCTCGCTGGAGGACCTGTGGGGGTTCAACGACGAAGTCTTGGTTAGATCTGCCGCCGCATCGATGATTCCGGTAATTTCGGCAGTTGGCCATGAAACTGACTGGACGTTGATTGACCACGTCGCCGACTGGCGGGCTCCAACCCCGACAGCTGCCGCTGAAAAGGCCGTCCCCGTTAAAGCCGAGTTGGAAGCGACCCTGGCTGACCTCAGCGCGCGTCTGCGCGGCAGCATCAGCCGCCTGTATCAGAAGGGTCACTCCGATCTGCGATCTGTATCGCGCGGTCTTAAGACACCTGACAATCTTCTTGCCATGCCACGACGCCAGTTTGACGAAGCCAGCGGTCGTTTGGGGCGCAGTTTGCAAACGCGGGTGCATCTGGCGCGCAACCGCTTTGTCCAGGGCGGAAACCGGCTTTCGCCGTCGTCGCTGACGCGGTTAATCAGCCTGCATCGCGAACGTTTTTCTGGCTTGGAGCCTCGCGGTAGAAGGGCCGTCGCAACCGCCTTCCAGACTCGCCGCGAGCGGTTGAACTCAGCCGCACGTTTGGTTCGACCTGAACCACTGGAGAAGCAAATTCAAACAGCAATGCAATCTCTTAACCGCCTCGATACACAACTCAAAAACCGCTTGAGCGACGATCTTTCGGTCAAAAGGCAACGGCTTGACCGCAATCAGCGCTTGCTTAAATCACTTTCGTATCAGGGGGTTTTGGACCGAGGTTATGCAGTTATCCGCAATGCTGATGACAAGCCGCTCAACGGCATTTCATCGATAAAGGCCGGGGCCGGTCTGACCATTGAAATGCAGGATGGCAAGTTGCAGGCCGTAGCAGCAACCAAAGCTGCATCAACGGTTGAAAAAAAGCCCGAAGCCGCAAAAAAGTCCGTGGCTAAAGATCAGGGATCACTGTTTTAAACTGATAATCGGGATTGGCGAAATGGTACGGCTGGAAGGAGTTGAACCATCGACCTCTGGCGCCACAAGCCAGCGCTCTAACCAACTGAGCTACAGCCGCACATTTCACGCATCGCACCATGGCGAAGCTCACGTTACTTAGGACCAAACGCCCTACGGAGCAAGCCTGATGATGGCCTGAAACAGCGCATTTTTGCGATAATTTGCTCATTCGCCAGCCAAAGCGCGGTTAACTTTGAAACGCGAAAGTTTGATCCAATGCCCTATCTTGGTGGATTGTGCCCGCAAAAAGCTGTATTTACACTTTGTTAAGAAATTTCGGGCCTCTGGGTGCACCCCTCAGACTGCAGCATCGGCCCAAATAGAGTGGTTGAGTATGGCGCCGACGAACTATCCCTATCTTGATCTTACCGTCCTGCCCGAAGTACGCCCGCACGTGATCACTTCGCGCGCTGTCATGGTGTTTGACAACGCTTTCACAACCGTCCTGTGGGCCAATGGCGAGGGTGCCAGCCTGCTGGGATCTCCGGTTTTGCGCGATCTGCTGGACAGCGAGCTTTCTTTGAACGCGGCGATGGGACGTCAGATATCCTCCGCGATTGAACAGTTGGAAGACCATGAGGAGGTTTCCGCAGTTGTTCGCATTGGTCGAGTGCTGCGCTCCAAACTGGTTGGTTTCAACGTCCGCCGCATCAATCTACCTGGCGGCGAAACAGCCGTACTGATGGTTACGGAAGAGTTGCATGGGCGCGGTCATTCCGAGCAGGATATGGCACGCACCGCTGTCAGTTGCCTTGATGGTTATTCCCATGCCTCTGCCGTGCTGGCCGCCAATGGCGAAATTATCGCTGCGTCCGAGCACTTCAACGCTTTGGATGTGTCCAATGACGAACTGGCCAGGCTGGTAAGTGAGGTCGCAACCGAGGACGACCGTCTCGTAAAGCGTCTGATTTCAACAGCCAATGGCTCGCTTGCCGCTGGAATCGCCCGTCTCAGCGACGATCCGGCCAGTCATATTCTGATTATTGCCGATGCTGATGAATCAGAAGAAGCTGGCGCTACCGCGGCAACTGCCGCAACAGCCCAGGCCGACACACCGGAAGATGCCGAGAGTGATGAAGCCAAAGAAGCTTCGGAGACGACTGTCGACACAGGCCAGAATGAGGCGGAGGCGTCCGCTCCCGCTGTTGGAGCATTTTCAAACAAACGCAGTAGCGCCGCTACCGGTCTTGGACGCTGGTATTACAAGCAGCAGAAAGAAACTGCCGGCGGGAAGCCGGGCGAACAGGCGGTTGAAACGGCCAGCGACGAACCAGATCCAGCCGCTGCGGCGGTCATGGAAGAGCATGAAACCACAGAAACGGCACACGCGGACGGTGAATCAACCGATGAAGCGGATGCAAATGAGGCAGCCGCCCAGGACGCCAACGATTCAGACAACAGCTCTGCAACTGATGCCATTATTGCAGGGGCCGCCGCTGTTGCGGCCACAACCGGAGCCGCTGCGGCGGTCGCCACTGAAGTCACCGGTGGGGACGCGCTTGAAAATAGCGGGCTTATTCAAGAGACCAGCTATACTGATGGCTCAGATGAGGAACTGGCAGACGCTGGTGAAGACTCAACCGCATCGACGGGCGACCAAACCGGCGAAACATCTGCTGGAGACAATTCAACAGCAGCACCCGCCGACATAACGGATGATGAGGGCTTTGAGTTCACTGTCGGACCAAAACCCATTCGTTTTGTCTGGGACATGGACACGGACAACAAGTTCCGGTCGGTTTCTGAAGAGTTTGCAGTGGCCGTCGGTCCGAACTCGGCCAATGTCGTCGGACGTATTTGGTCGGACATCTGCAAAGAGCTGGAAATTGACAATGGCGAAGAAGTAACGGCCCTGCTGTCCAAAGGCGACACCTGGTCAGGCAAAACAGTACTTTGGCCGGTCGAAAGCACTGATCTGCGCGTACCAATCGATCTCGCCGGGCTGCCTTCCTATGGCAGAAACCGAGCATTTGAAGGCTTCAACGGATTTGGCATCGTTCGCACAGCCGATGCTGTTGTTGATCCGCATGCCTCAGGCCTGAGCTTCGGCGGCAACCCAGGTGGCGAAGACGTTGAAGGCGGCACCAGCGACGGCGACGGCGACGGCGACAAGAGCAGCGAAGACGCTGTAGATGGTGTCGAAACAGCGTCCGATAAAGGCGCTGCTGAAGCAGTACAGAGTGACGCCGAGACAAGTGAATCGGAAAAGATTGTCGACCTCGGCAAACGTCGTGAATCTAAAAATGATCGCACTCTGTCGACGGATGAACAGGAGACCTTTGAGGAAATTGGCGAAAAGCTGAGCGACGACACGGCAGACCAACCGCAGGGCACGGCTGATAAAGCTGGCGAAACAAATCAAGATGTCGATGAAAAGGCCGACCAGGCTTTCATACCTTCGGCGTTTTCGGGACCATCCCGCAAGCCACTCAACGAGACATCCGAAACTACAACCGAACCAGTGGGTACACCGGACCATAACGTCGACACATCCATTCTGGCCCGCCTGCCCATTCCAGTATTGGTCTACCGTGCTAACGACCTCCTGTTTGGCAACGATCAGTTCTTTGAACACACCGGATATTCCGATCTCCATGAACTGGCGGCAGCCGGAGGTATTGCCGTTCTGTTTGGCCAAGCCGAAGCATCCGATGGCGACACCCAGTCAGCCATCTTTCACGCCAACGGGGAACAACTCAATCTTCAGGCCAACCTGCAGCGCGTGCCGTGGGACGACGATCGGGCAATGCTGCTTACTCTGCGCAACGACGGCTACAGCGGCGACGACAACGACGGCGGCGATGGCGATGGCGATAATAATGGCGGCATCGACAAAGACGGTGGCGGTACGACAGAACCCGGCGAAATTTCAGCCCCCTCATCCGTTGGCTCCAGGCCAACAGATGGACCCGCAGCGCGACTTGCAGAAGTCGTCCCCCTGCATCAACCCTCTGCCGCGCCAGCGTTTGGCGGTCTGGGGGCGGAAGATTTGCGCAACATCCTCGACACTGCGACTGACGGCGTGGTCATCCTGACAGATGAAGGCATTGTCCGCGCAATGAACAAATCCGCAGAAGCCCTGTTTGACGCCGAGGCCAGCACTGTTCTCGACCAGTCTTTCACCAAAATTCTGGCACCGGAAAGCCATCGCTCAGCCATGGACTATCTCTCCGGCATGTCCGGCACTGGCGTCGCCAGCCTGATGAATGATGGCCGCGAAGTCATTGGCCGGACCGCCAAGGGTGGTCTGATCCCTCTCTTCATGACCATTGGCAAGTTGGAACAAACAAACGCCTGCTGCGCCGTCATGCGCGACATCACCCAGTGGAAAAAGGCGGAAGAAGAACTTCTTAGCGCCAAATCAGTTGCTGAAACAGCCAGCGCCCAAAAAACCGAATTTCTGGCCAAAGTCAGCCACGAAATCAGAACCCCGCTCAATGCTATAATCGGTTTTTCCGATATGATGATCGAGGAACGTTTCGGCAAGATCGATAATGATCGCTATCGCGGTTATCTGCGTGACATTCACCGTTCGGGAAATCATGTGCTCGAACTGGTCAACGATCTGCTGGATATCTCCAAGATCGAAGCGGGCAAGATGGAGCTGGAATTCGACGCCTGTGATCTGAACACAACCGTGTCGGAATCAGTAGCGCTGACCCAGCCGGACGCCAACAAAGAACGCATTATCATCCGCACCAGCCTGTCGGCCGTCGTGCCCAAAGTCGTGGCCGATCCGCGCAGCCTGCGCCAAATCATTCTGAATCTGGTTTCCAACTCGATCAAATTCACCAAACCCGGAGGCCAGGTCATCGTTTCCACAGTCTATGAGGAAAGTGGCGAGGTCGTTCTGCGTGTGCGTGACACAGGGATAGGCATGAGCGAACTGGAACTGACAAGGGCGCTCAAGCCGTTTCAGCAGATCAACACCGAATCCAACGCCCAGGGCACTGGCCTCGGCCTGCCTTTGACAAAAGCAATGGTAGAAGCCAACCGCGCCCGCTTCGAAATCGAAAGCACACCCGAAGAAGGCACTTTGGTGGAAATATATTTCCCCAGCCAGCGGGTTCTTGCCGACAGATAATCGGCTGAAAACTATCATTTTTCCGCGCCGGCCGAGTTCCAACCCATAGTTTAGAAAATTTCTAACTTATTGGTTTTTATGTGGTATTTCTTGACGCCACCGTTGGTAGTTCTTAAGCACAGAGCCACGCCCGCGCCGAGATTTCTAAACTGCGGAGCCCAATGCGCAGCCGGGCGAAGGACCGACAAATGAGCACCCCTTGCAGCAAATCACAGTGGGACCAGCAGCGTGGCTGACCTTCAGTATGATCAACCTGCTGCCACGTGGCGAGATCAGCTAAGAACGATCGTTCCGGTCAGTTTTTTGGTGCTGTTTTTGTTGTTGACCCTGTTGCCGGTGCTTGCTCTGCTTTGGATCGCCGCCACATCAACCTCCGATGCATGGCAACATCTGCTCCAATATGTATTGCCTCAGTCTGCATGGGATACAATTATCCTGCTCCTGCTGACCGGGATCGGCACAACGATCATTGGTGCAGGCTGTGCCTGGCTGGTCAGCCTCTACTCGTTTCCCGGCCGCAAATTGTTCACCTGGGCGATGGTTCTGCCTCTGGCAGTTCCGACCTATATCGCGGCCTATACACATGTGGAGTTTTTCGACTATTCCGGGCCGGTGCAGAGCACCGTGCGCACGCTTGGCGGGTTTGCCACGTCAAGGGATTACTGGTTTCCAGACATTCGCTCGCTCTGGGGTGCCGGGTTCATATTCTCCGTAGTACTCTACCCTTATGTCTTTTTGACCAGCCGGTTGGTCTTTTCGATGCAGGGGTCCTCGATTTTGGACGTCGCCCGTTCGCTCGGCGCCGGACAGTCGGAGATCTTTTGGCGTATTGCGCTGCCGATGGCCCGCCCGGCGCTTGCCGCGGGTGTGGCACTGGCCTTAATGGAATCTCTCAACGACATCGGTGCCGTGGAAATACTTGGAGTCAAAACACTGACCTACGCGGTCTTTGAAACCTGGCTGAACCGAGACAATTTGGCCGGTGCCGTGCAACTGGCGCTGTTGACATTGTTGGTGATTGCAGCCCTGGTCTATGTCGAACGTCGCGCCCGCCAACACCGATCCTATGCCGCAGCAACCCGCGAACGCGCGCCCAGTCGTTTGCAACTGACCCTCCCACGCCAACTTGCCTGCCTGGCTGCCTGCAGCCTGCCTTTGCTGCTTGGACTTGGCATCCCGCTTTGGGTCCTGGGCACATATGCGGCGCGGCGTTTGAGTGGAATCTTCACCCCCGAACTCGCTGCTGCCGCCAGCAACAGCATTTTGGTTGCAGCCATCAGCGCCATTGTTGCGACGGCAGCCGCTTATTTCGTGTTACAATTGGCGCGCATCACAAAGCGTCCTGCAGTTGGTACCGTTGGCCGGATAGCCAGTCTCGGCTATGCCATTCCCGGAACTGTCCTTGCGGTTGGCCTGTTGGTTCCTCTGGCTGGATTTGACAATTGGCTGGACGATCACATGCGTCGCAATCTCGGCCTGTCCACCGGCCTATTGTTCAGCGGCTCGGTAGCGATTGTCGTTTATGCCTGCACACTGCGCTTCCTGGCGATTGCTTATGGCACGATTGAAGCCGGTTTCCTGCGGGTATCACCCAATATAGACATGGCAGCACGCGCCCTTGGCCGCAGCCCGTCCGAAATGGCCTGGCAAATTCACCGCCCAATCCTGACCCGTGCCCTCTCCATCGCTTTCTTGCTGGTCTTCGTCGACACGATGAAAGAACTGTCGGCAACATTGCTGCTGCGCCCCTTCAACTTCGAAACCCTTGCCACATTTATATATGATCGTGCATCGCAAAGCGCGCTCGAAGAAGCCGCGGCCGCCAGCCTGTTGATCGTATTGATGGGGATTATTCCGGTCCTGTTGTTGACCCGGCTCAGTTTGACCGGATCACGCCCCAAATCAGCGCAAAAAAAACGCGGGCACCGGGCCCGCGTTGAAAAAGTTAGTTAATTTGCTGTCAGGATGTAGGGGTAGTGTCTAAAAGAACTCCGTTTAAAAGCCCTGGGGAAAGTACTTCACCGTTGGCTTGTTGAGGCCACTTTGCGCCTCATCGATTAAACCCTGCTTGCCAAATTTGTTAAAATTTTAGCGATCTCGACTTGTTGGAGAGCAGGGTAAATTTCCTGGTCAGACTTTGTTTACCCTACAGTTTAACTTTTCAGTTCCGTCAGGTTTTCAAACAGTGCCAAGGCCTCGGGATTGGCCAGTGCTTCCCGGTTTTTCACACTGCGCCCATGAACAATGTCACGAACCGCCAGTTCGGTGATCTTGCCAGACTTGGTGCGTGGAATATCATCCACAGCGACCACAACCGCAGGCACATGTCTCGGCGATGCGCCTGTCCGGATCTTCAACCTGATCGATTTGGTCAGTTCGTCATCCAGCGTGACGTTCTCGGCCAGGCGCACAAACAGCACAACTCTTGTATCATTGTCCCACTGCTGACCAATACAAAGCGCTTCCTCAACCTCTGGCATTTTCTCAACCTGATTGTAGATTTCCGCCGTGCCAATGCGAACACCACCTGGATTGAGCGTTGCATCGGAACGTCCGTGAATCACCATACCCCCAGTCGCGGTCCATTCGGCAAAGTCACCATGGCACCAAATATTGTCGAAACGCTCGAAATAAGCACCGTGATATTTCATGCCTTGAGGGTCATTCCAGAACATGATCGGCATGGAGGGGAAGGAATTAGCACAGACCAATTCGCCTTTCTCTTCGCGAACCGGATCACCGTCATCATTCCAAACCTGCACGGAAAGCCCGAGAACCGGCCCCTGAATCTCACCGCTATAGACCGGTTGCCACGGCACGGCGCCGATGAAACAGGCGACAATGTCGGTTCCACCTGAGACCGAAGCCAGGTGAATATCCTTCTTGATACCATCATAAACAAAGTCAAAGTTTTCAGGCGATAGTGGCGAGCCAGTTGAGGCGATGGTCTGCACGGTCGACAGATCATGGGTTTCTATTGGCCGATGGCCCGAATTACGCACCGCGTCAATGAATTTTGCTGACGTGCCGAAAAAGGTGAACTTCTCCTCGCTGGCATAGTCGAAGATGACATTGGCATCAGGATAGAATGGCGAACCATCGTAAAGCATGACGGTCGCGTTGCAGGCCAGGGCAGATACCAGCCAGTTCCACATCATCCACCCACAGGTGGTAAAATAGAAAACCCGATCATCAGCCCGAACCCCACAATGCAGCATGTGCTCAGACAAATGCTTAAGCAGCACGCCGCCCTGAGTGTGGACAATACACTTGGGTACGCCAGTCGTGCCCGAAGAAAACAGAATATAAAGCGGATGGGAAAACGGTAGACGTTTGAATTCGAGCTCACCCGCTTCAATGCCCTCAACAAAACCATCCAGCGTCACCGCCGCGTCGATTTGATTACAAATCTCATCGCCACCGCCAACATAGGGCAAGATGACCGTCTTTTTGGCGGTCAATTGCGGAGATATCGCAGCAATCTTGCCAGCGACATCAATTTTCTTGCCATTGTACCAATAACCGTCGCAAACAATGAACAACACCGGCTCAATCTGCCCAAACCGGTCCAACACTCCCTGCTCGCCAAAATCAGGTGAACAGGATGACCAGATTGCACCAATCGAATTCGCTGCCAGCATGCAGGCAATGGTTTCCGGCACATTGGGGACCATGGCAGCAATCCGGTCGCCTTGCTTCACACCTTCAGCTAGGAATGCCTGCTGCAGTCGGGAAACCAATGCCCGCATTTCGTTCCAGGAAAAACTGGAACGCACCTTGTCTTCGCCCCGGAAAATAACCGCCGGATCATCGCCAGAACGGCGCAACATGTTTTCTGCATAACTTAGCGAAGACTCGGGGAAAAACTGCGCACCAGGCATCTTTTCCGCATCTGCAATAATGCGATTACCCTTCTCACCGACAACCTCGCCATAGTCCCAAACAGCACTCCAGAAATCATCACAATGATCCACCGACCAGTCGTGAAGGCTTTTGAAGTCGGGGTAGGCCTTGCCAGTCCGGGCACTACAGAAGTCAGCAAATTCCCGCATGCGGGAGCTATCAATGCGTTCCTGGCTGGGAGTCCAGAGTGGTGTGGCTTGTGAAGATTGGGTGTGAGACATCGAGACCTGCCAAATACTGAGTTTGACGGTTTATTCAACTTTTGCCCGGTCCTTGGCAAGATCAATTCTGCAGAAGCCTGTCAGCCGTCACACTTATGCCGAAAATCTGCGCCAATAACTATCAACATGAAATTGGCATGTTAAACCAGAGGATTAGCGCATTTACGATAACTTGCTGTTCTCAATCTCTGCCGCACATCATATGCTAAAATAATCTCATTGGCCGCCAGACGGATGCTTCCGCCTGATTCAATGCGACACGCGGTTTCAGAGGCAACGTTTAATGACGACCAGAACTGGGAAATTTGCTCTTGGGGCAACGATTTTCATCATCGTTGCTATATTTGCCATACCCAACCTGATGTCCACAGCCTTTGTAAAACAACGGGTGGCAGATCAGCTGTCTCAATTGACCGGTCGCCAGGTGGCGCTTGAGGGCGGCAGCAGCATTTCTCTGCGTCCCTATCTCGGAGTGACCTACGACAACGTGGTGATCAGCGACGCCGCCGA
This sequence comes from Rhizobiaceae bacterium, assembly GCA_039969995.1. GTDB lineage: Bacteria > Pseudomonadota > Alphaproteobacteria > Rhizobiales > Rhizobiaceae > Pseudahrensia. The sequence goes on along the minus strand of JBDVMU010000031.1, from coordinate 91,925 downwards.
TGCTGAGGGCCAACCGCTAATTTCAATTGATGAATTGAGAGCCAAGCTAGGCGTGTTCGCTGCGCTCTTCGGCGATGCTGAATTGACCGAAATTGAGTTTATTCGGCCCCATTTTCACCTGCGGATCGACCAGAACGGCCACCGCAACTGGTTGCCGGATCAAGGTCAGATCGGCGCACACATTTCAAATGCATCGCTGGGCGACAATTTGCGATTGGGCCGGGTGCGCATCGAAGATGGAATTCTGCAACTCATCGATGAAGGCAATCGGCTGACCAGGCAATTGACCGCCATCAACGGCCAATTGGTCTGGCCCAATATCGGCGCAGCTGCCAATGTTCAAATGTCGACGGTCTGGCGCGGCGAGATAATGGAATTCAATGCCAGCATCGCCGAACCCCTCGCTTGGCTCCGCAACAGCCCGACCGAAATCTCGATAAAACTTACATCCAATCCTCTCAATCTCTCTTTCGATGGATCAACGGACGGCAACACAAACCGTTCCGAAGGCAATTTAAACATCACCTCCCCCTCTCCGAAACGATTGGCTGACTGGATAGACTGGCAACTACCAGCCATTCAAAAGCTGGGGGAAACGACGATTTCCGGGGCCGCCATATTGGAAGAGGCCAGCCTCGAACTACCCGATGCGGAACTCTCGGTTGAAGGCCACGAGGGGGCGGGTCGCCTGCAGTTGGCTGCACGCTCTGATGGCCTGTTTGCGATTAACGGCACCTTAGCCTTCGAGACCATCTCCTGGCCCAATTTCGGCCAGCTCCTTCAGGGAGCATCGGCTGCCACCGCGGCGGCGGCATCAACAGAAACGGCGGGAGAGACAGAAACAACAGAAGCCACCACAGAGTCGGCTGCAGGATTTGAATTGTCCTTCGTCGAAGGCCTCGCCCTGGACGTGCGCCTGTCGGCCAAAACTGCAGAGAATGCGCCGTTTCCGATGACCAATCTTGCAGCAGCCGTCATCGTCAATGATCGTCGAGCGAGCTTCGACATTGGGCAGGCTGAATCTCTTGGTGGCACGGTTTCGGGGTCGATTAAACTTCAATCGCAGGACGACGCGCTCTCTGTTTCTGCTGATCTGGTCGCCAACGCCATAGACCTTGGTCAATTAACCCAGGTTTACCAGGAAACGGGCGTCTCGCTGCAGGGCGAAGGAAATGTCACCATCAAGCTGAAGTCGGTGGGACAAGATGTGCCGGGGCTGATGCGCCGATTAAATGGCGAAGGCCAAATGCGAGCTACTGACGGGACAATGACAGGTTTGGACCTGCCCGACTTGTTTGAAAATTCAAAAACAGGGCTCGATTCAGTTACCCGCGTTTCCACTGGATCAACCGATTATTCCGAACTCAACCTCAACTACTTTATTGCCAACGGCACAGCTTTTCTGCGCGACAGCAGTCTGGCTGCCAATGCCATAGAAGTCTCATTGAATGGTCGAGTCGATCTGGTTCGCGCCACCCTGGCTCTACGTGGCATGATCAACAACAAGTCCGAAACTGGCGAATCTGTCGAAACGCAGGAATATCTTCAGTTTTTCGTTGGTGGCACAGCGTCCTCGCCGTTATTCGTACCGATTCCAATGACCAAAAGGTCAAGTCAGACGAGCGAACCGCCAGAAAAAGCGGTGGCCGATCAGTGAACGATGCCAGGCCGAATGGCCTTGGACCCTTCCAGGTTTAGTTCATTAACACCGCATCTTTGCCAGCTTCCACCACAGAATCCGCAACCATTGCCTTCACTTCATTAAAGGCGAAAAGCTCGGTTTTACCAGCGACGCCTTTTAATTGAAATTCGCCGATGCTGGTCCAGTCCTCAGGCGTGACCGCAGCAATTTCCTGAGTAGCTAGCGCCTTGGCATCTACTGCCTTTGTCAGCGTTTCAATGCGCTCAACCTCGTTGATAGTTGGCCCGATAACCGAAAATGACAGACGTGAAGCAACCCCGATATTACCAAACATCACCTTCCCAATATTCAAGCCGATGCCGAAATCGAACGGAGTCAACTCTTCCGACTGACGTCGTTCATTGGTTTCCCGCGCGCATTGCATTGACTTCTGCATTGCCAAAGTTGCGTTGTGGATTGCTTCGACCTTGCCATCTTCGTCTTCAAACGGGAAAATCGCCAGAACCGCATCCCCGATAAAGTCCAGGACTTCACCGCCAAATTCTATTGTCGGCCCAGCGGTACATTCGAAATAGTCATTCAACAGATTTAAGAAATCATCTGGCGACATAGTGTCGGCAAGTTCGGTCGAACGGCGCATATCGGAATACCAGACGACCGCCTTGGTTTCTCGGCCATCGCCTAGCTTGATTGCACCGTCCAGTACCTCGCGGCCTGCATGTTTGCCCAGATAGGTCTCGGTAATGTTGCTGGCTATACGGTTCTGAACCACGTTTTTACAGGCAGCCGCAAAACGGCGCTGGATCTTCTTCAAGGCCGCCAGATCGTCATCGGAGAAACCGCCGGGACGGTCGCTTGACCACATGACAATGATACCACCCTCCATCTGGGAATTGCGCACCTGGGTTTCGTTGAAGCTGGTCGCGATGAGCAAATAGTCCGTATGACCTTGCTCAGCCAGATCCTCCAATACTGAGAAATCCAGCATTTTGTTTGGCCCGTCCAGATTACGCCGCAGGGTGTTCAAACGGTTTTCGAGGACAAAATTCATCGGGCTTTTCAGCCATTCATCTGTAACATTGTCCTGATGCGCAAACTGGCTGAATTCCGTATCCGTGTCTCGGTTCCAAAGCACCGTTTCTGCCTGGAAAAGCGGATGTAGAGTTGGCCACATCACACGGCAGCGGCTGAGTGGAACGCCCGCCGCGGTCAGCCGCAAACAAGTCTGGGAAAACAGGTCAACGATATTAGGCTGAGCAAGCGCCTGGTCAATCAGCCACTCGCCAATCTCGGTGATGAGGGTATTGCGGTTCATGAATTACATCCAACGTCGGGTTGTCTGTATGTTGTGATGCACAGCAGGTATTTCAAGTCATCTATTTGCTGCTAGGCTGTTGTGCGTATCGCGCAGCAATTCTAAGCCTGTGCCGCCAACTGTTCGGCCCGCAAGCGCCGAACCTCCTGGCGCTTCAAGGTCAGACTAGCAATCACCACGCCTGACGCCACTGCAGCCACCAGAATGGCGCAAATCGCGTTAATTTCGGGCGTGACCCCAAGCCGAACCTGACTAAAGATTTTCATCGGCAAAGTTGTTGCACCAGGCCCTGAATTGAATTGCGCAATAACCAGATCATCCAACGACAAGGTGAACGCCAGCATCCAACCGGCACAAACTGACGGTGCGATGATCGGCAAGGTTATCTGCATAAAAGCCTTCGCAGGCGTCGCCCCGAGATCCAGCGCCGCCTCCTCCAGCGACCGGTCAAATCCAATCAGTCGCGACTGCACCACCACCGCAACGAAACACATGGAAAATGTGATATGGGCGAGAACAACCGTGAGCATTCCTCGATCCATGCCCAGAGCGACAAATAACAGCAACAGACTCAGACCGGTGATGACTTCCGGCATGACGAGCGGCGCATAGATCATGCCTGAAAACAGAAAGCGCCCTCTGAAAACATTGTGCCGGACCAGCGCGAGGGCGGCGAGTGTACCCAATACAGTGGCTACTGTGGCTGATACCAAGCCCACCTGAATTGTTACCCAGGCGGCATTCATCAGACCTTCGTTTTCGAACGCCTTCACATACCATTGGGTGGAAAAACCCGCCCAGACTGTGACCAGCCGGGACTCGTTGAATGAATAAATAATCAAGATCAGGATCGGGATGTAAAGGAAGGCGAAGCCCAGCACGACCGACGTGATATTGAATGGAGTCCAGGATTTGTTCATCGCTCTCGCTCCCGCGCAAGTGCCTCGCTGCGCTGAAACAGCATGATCGGCACAATCAGGATCAACAGCAGAATAATGGCGACCGACGAGGAAACCGGCCAGTCGCGGTTCTGGAAGAACTCGTCATAAAGTGTTCGGCCAATCATCAGCGTTTCCGAACCGCCCAGCAGGGACGGAATGACAAACTCACCAACTGTTGGAATGAACACAAGGAAACAACCGGCAATCACGCCGGGCATCGAGAGGGGCCAGGTGATTTTCCAAAATGCCTGCCGTGGCGTGCAGCCAAGATCAGTCGCCGCCTCCAGAAGTGAAAAATCCTGCTTCTCGAGATTGGCATAGAGCGGCAGAACCATGAACGGCAGATAGGAATATACAATACCGACATATACGGCAGTATTGGTGTTGAGGATGGTCAGCGGCTCGCTGATCAATCCCAACCACAGCAGGAACTGATTGAGCAGGCCTTCCTTTTTCAAGATGCCAATCCATGCATAAACGCGGATCAGGAAAGACGTCCAGAACGGCAAAATGACCAACATCAACAGCGTCGGACGCCAAGCGCGCGGTGCCCGTGCCATGCCATGGGCCAGAGGATAGCCGATCAATAGCGTCAAAAACGTTGAAATGGCCGCTATCTGCAGGCTCGACAGATAGCTTTTCCAATAGAGTGAATCCTCGGTGATAAAGATGAAGTTGTAAAACGAGAACTGGCTGATATCGCGCCACCAGCCTATCGGTCCATCCCAAAAATTCATTGTCGGCGTGTAAGGAGGTTGGGCGATTGCCGGCTCCGAAAGCGACAATTTGGCGACGATCAGAAAGGGCGCAAGAAAGAAGATCAGCAACCATATATAGGGTAACCAGATGGTGCTCTTTGCCACCAGGGAACGGAATACGGACTTCACTCGCCATCCCCTTGCGGCACCAAACGACCAGACAGAATTCCATAGATGTAGAGCAGCACCAGCAGAGCGCCGACATACAGTAAGGCACTGGTTGAAAAAGGGATAACCAGCACAAAAAACAGAACGACACAGGCCAATGCCGTGCGCAAAGTGCTGCCAGCAAGCAATGGACCACCCGTCCAGGGGCCTTTTGCTGTCGATGCGGCGAGACGATCTACGCCGCCAACAATATGGGTCATGAAAGCCATCCAGCCGAGAAATGGCAACGCCCAGGGTTTTTGCCACATGGCCAAAGGTACAAACACGACCATGGCCAAGACCACCAGAGGAAACATATCGGTCTGCCGGAAAAAGGCTGTGCGTTCCCGGCCCCTTTCGGCGCGGTGCTCAGGATCAAGAGGGTCGAATTGCTGCATCTCCCCTACCCCGCCAGCACCATCGCCGAATCTGGTTCAACTGACAGCCATACCCGGTCTTCCCAGGTAATGGTGCCGGTGTCCGACAGGCTACGGTTCAGCACGGAAACGCGTGCGAATTCACCGCTGTCCAACTTAACCTTATAGATCGTCAAATCTCCCAGATAGGCAATATCCCAGACCTCACCGGCAAGTTGGTTGCGGGACTTTGGCGGCTCCAGGCTGATACTCATTTTTTCCGGCCGCACGGCCATCCAAACATTGTCGCCAGCAGAACAGTCTGCATGGCAGGCAACCGACAATTCGTCGCCCTGTTTGGTTTCAAGCATCGCTACACCACCACTTACCTTGCCGACCTTCGCGGCAACCAGGTTAATGTTGCCAAGGAAGTCGGCAACATAGCGGTTGACCGGCCGTTCATACATTTGCGCAGGCGGGTCGACCTGGACGATCCTGCCCTGCTCCATCACAGCAATCCGGTCAGCAACCGTCATTGCCTCCTCCTGATCATGTGTAACGATCATGAAGGTGATGCCCAATTTCTCCTGCAGGTCGACCAATTCGAACTGCGTTTTCTCCCGCAGCTTGCGATCCAGAGCCCCAAGGGGTTCATCTAGAAGCAAAAGTTTCGGCTGTTTCGCCAGCGATCTTGCCAATGCCACCCGTTGCCGCTGCCCACCCGACAGTTGATCCGGTTTGCGGTGGGCAAAGTCCTGCATTTTCACGAGGTTCAACATTTCAGCCACTCGGTCGGCAATTTCCCCTTTCGGCATGCCCTCCTGCTTCAGGCCAAAGCCGATGTTCTTTTCCACATTCATATGCGGAAAAAGGGCATAGGACTGAAACATCATATTGACCGGGCGTCGATAGGGAGGCGTTGCGGAAAGGTCCTCGCCTTCCAGATAGACGGCCCCTTCGGTCACCTCTTCAAACCCGGCCAGCATTCGCATCAAAGTGGTTTTCCCGCATCCCGAGGGCCCCAGAAGTGCGAAAAACTCCCGTTCAAAAATCGACAGCGAGAGATTGTCCACTGCGGTTACGGCACCATAGCGCTTGGTGACATTGCGAAATTCAATGAACGGAACCGCATCAGCATCTTCCCATGGTTGAAAGCTGCGCCTTTGCTGGCTGGAATTCGCATTCATGAGGGTCACCGCAAATCACGAGGGGCCCGAACAGGGCCCCTCGATGGTTCAGTCATGCCACGGCCTACTGGCCGGTTTTGATTTTGGTCCACTCACGGTTGACCAGGCGCTGGTTGCGCGCAGCCCAGGGAGTGGTGACATACAGCTTAGCCAGAGTTTCAGCATCCGGATAAATGGCTGGATCCTCAACCACGTCTTTTTCGAGCAACGGTGTCGAAGCCTGATTGCCGTTGGCGTAATAGACATAGTTCGATGCCTTGGCGATGACATCCGGACGCATGATATAATCAAGGAATACATGGGCCTCATCGACATTTTTGGCATCCGACGGAATAGCCATTTGGTCAAACCACATCAAAGCACCCTGAGACGGAATGGAATATCCGACTTCGACACCCGCATCTGCCTCGGCCGCGCGGTCACGAGCCTGGAAAATGTCTCCGGACCAGCCAACAGTCAAACAGATATCGCCATTGGCCAGTGCGTTGATATACTCCGATGAGTGGAATTTCTGAACGCTGTCGCGAATGGTCTGCATCAATGCAGCAGCTTCTTTGAGTTCGCCAGCATCCTTACTGTCGGGGTTCTTGCCAAGATAGTTTAGCGCAGCTGGGATAATTTCGGCAGGCGCATCAAGAATATGAACGCCGCAATCCTTGAACAAGGCCAGTTTCTTCGGGTCAAAAACCACATCCCAAGAGGTGATTTCTCCTCCAATACGCTCTTTGGCCGCCTTGATGTTATAACCAATGCCGGTGGTGCCCCACATGTAGTTGATGGAGTATTTCTGGCCTGGATCATACGCATCAGTGCGTTTTTGAATTTCAGGCCACAGGTTCTTGGCGTTTGGCAGTTTGCTTATGTCGAGCGGTTGGAAAACACCTGCCTGAATCTGGCGAGCCAGGAAGGTTCCTGAAGGAACGACAACGTCATAGCCAGTTCCTCCGGCCAGCAATTTTGTTTCCAGAATTTCATTGGAGTCGAATACATCATAGACAACCTTGATGCCGGTCTCCTTGGTGAATTCAGTCAGGACGGATTCGTCAATATAGTCGGACCAGTTATAAACATTCACAACGCGCTCTTGCGCGTAGGAGGCAGTGGCGAAGGCAGCTATCGCGGCTGATAGCACCAGCGAATTGGTGATGGATTTCATGGCTTGGTTCCCAAATTTGTCGTTTTAGTCAGCGCTCTGATGGCGGTTGGGGAAACACTAGGTCAGACTCACCAATCTTGGCAAATGGATTCCCGTCACGCAAAGGTGCGACGCTCCAATGGGGAAATATCGTCGCGGAACACCGCAATTTCCGCTCGCTTAATATCAGCTAGATTATCCCGCATCTGCTCGCCAAAAGCCCGCGCAGCAAAAGAGCTTGATGCAAATAGCGCGACCGCCTCGCTCAATGAAGCTGGCAGGCTTGCGCCCCGGTTGGCAGTTTCGTCGCTATAGGCATTGCCGTTTAACTCGGGCGGGGGTTGTTGGCCAGCGTCAAGGCCGTCAATCATCGCCTGTAGAATAGCCGCCAGAACCAGATAGGGATTGGCATCTGCCCCCGACACCCGGTGTTCAATTCGTTTGGCAGCGTCAGGTGCGGCAGGAATGCGCAGCGAAACGGAACGGTTGTTGCTGCCCCAATTAACCCGCGTTGGCGCATAGGAACCTGGCGCCATACGGCGAAACCCGTTGTGGGAATTAATAAAAGCCAATGACATTTCCTGCATTGTATCAAGCAGTCTGGAAACGCAGTGGCCCAGTCGTTCATCTCCAGAGCCACCGGCAAATATATTGGCTCCGTTTGCCCCCAGAATGCTGGTGTGAACATGCATGCCATTGCCAGGCTGGCCAATAAAAGGCTTGGCCATGAAAGTTGCCTGCAATCCGTGCAGGCGGGCACATTCCCTCACAATACGCTTAAGCAGGATAACATCATCGGCAGCCCGCAGTGCGTCATCACGATGATTGAGATTGACCTCATACTGCCCCGGTCCCGCTTCCTTGACGATGGTATCGACCGGCACTCCTGCCCATTGAGCTGCATTGCGAATGTCACGGAACACGGGGGCTTTCTCGGCCAGCGCATCAAGCCCGTACATGAATTGCGCATCTGGGGTTTCTTCGAAGCAAGCGACTTGAAAGGGCTCACTGGGAAGATCCCCTGACTGTAATAAATGGAATTCAAGTTCGAAAGCGCAGACTGGCGTCAGGTCATGTTCTGCCATGCGTTGAATAACGTGTTCCAGCACAGTGCGTGCGCAACCAGCAAATGCCTGCCGTTCAGGTGTCAGCGTCTGCAAGATCACCTGGGCAGTCTTGGCATCTTCAGCTCGCGCTACGATATCGCCACCGCCATTGCCGCCGCCATCGCTGCCATCGCCGCCACCCCAGGGGACAGCGGCCAGCGTGTGGGGCACAGCCATACAAAAGCCATCGAGATCGCCGCTGGAAATATGCAGGCCAGTTTCTTCGACTTCGTTGCCCCAGACATCGAGCCCGTGCAACGACAGGGGAAAATTCACACCGTCGCCGAAGGCCTTTTTGAGAATGGAGACCGGCGCCCACTTGCCCCGGGCAATGCCAATGGGGTCGATAAGCACCAATTCGACGTTTTCAATGTTTGGGTGTTTGTTCAGAAAGTCGTCGAGAACCGTCACGCAAGCCACACAGTTAGAATTTGTTCCAAGCCGTCATGGCGCGCCTAGCGCCGTGCTGTCAATCGCAGCATGCAAGTACAGAAGTCGGGGCCGCCCAAAGCGGCCCCGAAAATGTCATAGGGATGCTGCGAATTTCGCGATCGCGCGCTGATAGGCTGAAGAAGCGTTCCATTCGTTCAAAACCGCGAAATTGTGAGTTCCCGGCTGATAGCTTTCGCCAGCGCGCCAGCCATAAGACTTCAGATAGTTTGCTGTCGAAGCCAGAACATCGGGAACCGAACGGATCAGATCACGACGACCATTGCCATCGTAGTCGACGCCGAAGCGGATATAATTCTTAGCCATGAACTGCGTCTGGCCAATTTCACCATGCCGTGCGCCGCGCATCTGGGAACGGGGAATCCATCCCTTGTCGATGATCTTCAGCGCGGCCATCAGGTTGGGATGGAAAAACCCGGAGCGGCGGCAATCATGGGTCAGTGACGCCAAGGACGTTACGATATCGTGCTTGCCGGTATAATTGCCAAAGGCAGTTTCCATGCCCCAGATGGTGGCCAGAACTTCGCGCTGAACGCCGTAGCGTTTCTCGATGCTGTTAAAGAGTTTGCGATATTTCTTGAGCCGCGACTTTGTTGGCCGCGCCAGACCTTTGGTCTTTTTGGCGTAAAACGAATTGAAGTTAGATTTAGCCCGCTTGAAGCTGCGGTTTACACGGCGGTCATATTTGATCACGCCGGAAGAATATTTAGTATTGGCCAATGCCTGCAGGCCCTTGCGCCCAATGCCAGCCGCCTTTGCTTCGCTTGCAAAGTCTTTCTTGAAGGCGGCAAATCCTGCCCCAGAATTGCTACACTTTGCTGCAATCGCGGAAGTTGATGTTGAAAGTACAACCACCGCCCCCAATGCCATAACAAGTTTGCTTCTCATTTCGTCCTCACCGTCGTTAAGTGCCCTACTAGTAGAATCATCTTTGATTCTATGAGTATTATCAATAGATCATTGTGACATGATGATGGTTGAAACCCCGTAAATACACGCATTGAGGACACAATTACGTCAGTCCGTATGCTCCAAAACCCTGCACCAGATCATCCAATCCCAAGGGTCGGGTTAAGGGAGGCGCGGAGCGGGCCAGACAATCGTCTCGCTCGCATAGTCTGCAAGAAGGGCCAATTGTCAGCGGCGGTTTGACCTGCGGGTCGGGCAACAACTGCGCATGGACCAGGGCGCGGGAAAGCAAATCTTCGGTTTCCACCACCACAGCGCCTCGTTTTGATTTCTTGTGGGCGTTTGCACCCAGCACTGCGCCTGCATAGTGATCTTCGATCGCCAGCATGATTGCAGAGCGTTGCGGTCTTTGCCCCGCCTCCACCTGCGGACCTTCAACAGTGCTGGACAAGGCAATGTAAACATTGCCCTGCGGATTGATCACTCTCTCAACAAGGATCTCCCCGGGCGCTGCAAAGGCCGCGTGAACGGATAGTTTCGGGCAATGACCGCCAAAATGAGAGGTTGGAAAACCTTTGGCCCCAAGCCGGCGGACGATCGTGCCCCCTTGATCAACTTCCATCATAAAAAATGGCAATCCGGCGCGTTTGTCGCCGCTCTTGTCCTGCAACGAAACCAAACGCTGGGCCACCTGCCCAAAACTGACCTCAAACCGGCTGGCCAGGGCAGACATGTCGTGGTCAATCCGTTCAGCCACCCGCAAAAAGCGATTGTAAGGCATCAACACCGCCAGCGCAGTATATCGGGCCAATTCGAAACGAGCCAGGCGCACTGCCTCATCCCCTTCAATCTTCAGCAGTTCCACCTCTTCATCCAGCAGCGCACTTTCGCGCAGCATCACCAATTCCTGGGCCAGCAGCTCAGCCCGCTGCGACCGGGGCAAACGCTCTGACAAGAACAGACGATGGGAATGGCGATCATAGCGCTTGCGCCAAACTGGCATGGTTTCCACCGGAAGCACCTGAACCGCTATGCCGTGGTCAGCACGCAGAAGATTGTACATCGCTGCCATTGTGCCTTGATGTTCACCCAAAGCCTGGCGAATACCTTCCGCTGCCCGTTCAAGCGCCGGAAAGCACCAGGGCACGGATTCGAAAATTCCGCGAACCACATCTACTGGCAATTGCCGGCTTGAACTGTCAGCCGCCTGTGTCGCCCGCCCAGACTGCCCCATCAACTGAGACAGATCGGTCAAACGGTCTTGTTGTTCGCGATAGGCGCGGTACAGTTTAACAATGCCGATTGCTGCATTGGGCGCCCCGTCGGAGATTTCCAACAATTCCGTATCTCCCGGCAATTCCCCAGAAAGCAGCGGATCAGAAAACACCTCTTTCAAAGCCGCCACAGAACCAGCCTCACCGGTTGGCTGCAATTCATCAACATCAATCTTGAAGATCGAGACCAGCTTCATCACCAGTTGCGCGGTCAGCGGACGCTGATTGCGTTCGATCAGATTGAGATAGCTGGGAGAAATGCCCAGCTCGGCCGCCATTGCCGTCTGAGTTAACTCCAGCCGGTTGCGGATGCGTCGCACTCTTGGTCCGACAAAAATTTTGGTCTCTGCCATTTTTTACAACTTTCGTTGAAGCTCAGCGCCTAATTTATGACAATTGTTACAAACTTACAATCGTGGCAGGTAAGCTTCCAAACAAAAACACCCGAAAAACCGCGTTATTGTTGATAATTTGCTGAAGTTACCATCGTTCATAGGTCATACCACGCCAACGGCTCAGATGGATTGAAACGTTTACAATTGTAACAATTCACTCATTTGGGTCGGAAATGACAACTGCCGCCAAATGTCGAAAACCTGCAAAACAAGGAGAACTGCCATGACTGACACCGTTACGCCAATCAAAAAAGCCAAGAAGCGCGCTGCTGAATTGTCCACCGAACGTAGTTCGGTTGTGGACGTCGACCAACAAGCTGCAATTCGTCAACTCGCCAACGATCTACACCGCCTTAATCACGCAGTTATGAAGGCGGTGGATGCCGGTGTCAGCGTCGAGCTCGTCCGCTCCGCCCGTCATCACGGTGGCGATGGCAATTGGGGCGACATGATGGTTCCAGTCATCGTTAAGAGCTGACAACCAAACGCTTTTTAAACCTCCCAACGATCGGGCACCCACCTCGGAGGCCGGTCGTACTTACCAAAGGAAGATACAATGTCTTACACCCAAGCAATCGCCGATGCCGCCAGCACGGTTTCAAAAAACGGTCCCACATGGGACTCAATCAGCCCTGAATATGTCGCACGTATGCGTCTGCAAAACCGCTTCAAAACGGGCTTGGACATCGCCCGTCATACCGCAAGTGTGATGCGCCAGGACATGGCGGCCTATGATGCCGATCCGTCCAAATACACCCAGTCTCTGGGCTGTTGGCATGGATTTATCGGCCAGCAGAAGATGATTTCGGTCAAGAAACACTTCGAAACAACCGACCGCACCTATCTCTACCTTTCTGGCTGGATGATCGCAGCATTACGCTCCGAATTTGGTCCACTACCCGACCAGTCAATGCACGAGAAAACCACAGTTCCTGAGTTGATCGAAGAACTCTACACCTTCCTTCGACAGGCAGACGCTCGTGAAATGGGCATGTTGTTTCAGCAGATCGACGCGGCCCGTGAGGCTGGCGACGAGATGACCGCCATGCGGTTGCAGAAAGAAGTCGACAATTATCAGACCCATGTTGTTCCGATCATCGCTGACATTGATGCCGGTTTTGGCAATGCCGAAGCAACTTACCTGCTGGCCAAGAAACTGATCGAAGCCGGTGCCTGCTGTCTGCAAATTGAAAACCAGGTGTCTGACGAAAAGCAATGCGGTCATCAGGACGGCAAGGTTACTGTTCCTCACGAGGATTTTCTGGCGAAGATCCGTGCCATCCGCTACGCCTTTCTGGAATTGGGCGTTGATGACGGCATCATCGTGACACGTACCGACTCACTTGGCGCTGGATTGACCAAGCAGATCGCGGTCAGCCGCGAACCGGGTGATCTGGGCGACCAATACAACTCCTTCCTAGATTGCGAAGAAATCACCCTTGATGAGATGACCACCGGTGATGTCGTTCTGAAGCGCGACGGCAAGCTAATGCGACCCAAACGTCTGCCATCCAATCTCTACCAGTTTCGCGAAGGCACAGGTCAGGACCGGGTTGTTCTCGATTGCATCACGTCTTTGCAGAACGGTGCTGATCTGCTTTGGATCGAAACCGAGCGTCCCAATGTCGAACAGGTCGCGGTCATGGTCGACCGTGTCAAGGAAATCTGCCCGGAGGCCAAGTTGGTCTACAACAATTCGCCCTCCTTTAACTGGACATTGAATTTCCGCCAGCAGGTGTTTGATGAATGGCATGAGGCTGGTCGTGACACGTCAGATTACGACCGGAACAAGCTGATGAGTGTTGACTATGACGCAAGCGAATTGGCACTTGAGGCGGACGAAAAAATCCGCACTTTCCAGGCCGATGCCGCCAAACGAGCCGGTGTATTCCACCACCTGATTACCCTGCCCACCTACCACACGGCAGCTTTGTCGACCGACAACCTCGCCAAGGAGTATTTTGGCGACGCCGGAATGCTCGGCTACGTCAAATCCGTTCAGCGCGAAGAAATTCGCCAGGGCATTGCCTGCGTCAGGCATCAGAACATGGCCGGTTCCGACATGGGTGACGACCACAAGGAGTACTTTGCTGGCGAGGCGGCTCTGAAGGCGTCTGGCAAAGACAATACCATGAATCAGTTCGGCTAAGCCCGAACCGCAAATTTCCTCCCTAAAAAAGCAAAGGCCGCCCCGAGAAATCGGAGCGGCCTTTGTGGTTTAAGGATCTCAGACCCGTTCCAAATTAGCTTGATCCGGAACGATGATCACCGAGCTATTCGCGCGGCGGTTTGTTCAGGCCAGTTTCACTGGCTGGTCGAGCAAGGCAGCGTTCCAGCCAAGCCATGACATTTGGTGCCTTGTCATATTCAAATGCCTCGCCCGCCTTGTAAAAGACATTGGCCGCACGGATCCATGGGAAAATTGCAATATCGGCGATGGTAAATTCATCACCCATTATCCATTGACGATCCGCCAGGCGTTTTTCCAACACTTTCATCAAACGAACGCCCTCAGCGCGATATCGTTCGCGTGGCCTTGGATCATCAATCTCCTTTCCAGCAAACACTGAAAAGAATCCATATTGGCCAAACATCGGTCCAATGCCACCCATTTGGAACATAACCCATTGAATAGTCTCATATTTCAATGCTGGATCCTTGGGTAGAAGCCCACCGTGCTTTTCTGCCAGATAAATCAGGATTGCGCCTGACTCCCACAGTCCAAGGGCTTCACCACCTGGGCCGTTAGGGTCGACAATGGCCGGAATTTTGTTGTTTGGGTTGAGAGAAAGAAACGGTGGTGTCTCTGTTTGGTTCAGGGGCACCAGATGGGCTTCATATGGAACACCCAATTCCTCCAAGGCGATAGAAACCTTCACCCCATTCGGGGTTGGAAAGGAATAGAGCTGAAGGATAGCGGGATTTTCAGCTTTCCAGTGCTGACTGATCGGAAAGTCTGCGAGGGTTTTCTTGGGCATGGGGCACCTTGTTCATCGTAATAATACGATGAATATGGGACCTGCTGTTCCGATTACCAGAGGCAGCTTGCAGAAATAATCTCGATCAGCGGTCGGCACCGCCTAGTCGTTGCCGTGTCGCCACTGACGGAACACTTCGTAGGATTGGTGACCGTTCTCAACGGGGGTTGAGTTGCCGAACACATCTGCTTCCGCACCGGGCAACCAGTGGGCGGGCAAATCTCTGAACTTCAATCGCATCGGGGTGCTCATACCTTCCCCGAAGGCGATACATTCTCGGTTCGACAAAGATGAGATGAATGAAACGGTGCTGGCTGATGACGACGAAATAGCCCGGCGAATGATCTCCTGATCGTAGTCATTTGTCAGGCGAAGTGCAAAAACGGTTGAGCATTGCGACAGGATGGTGGCGTCGAGTTCAGACGGACGCTGCGAAATGATTGCCATGAACGCCCCATATTTACGGCCTTCCTTGGCGATACGGGCAATGGCGCGACGGGTCGGTTCAAAGCCATCTTTGTCTGCCGGGACATAGCGGTGGGCTTCTTCACAGACCACCAGCACCTTCAGATTGCCCTTGGCAGCAATTGCCAGTTCAAACGAGAGGCGGCACAGAACCGAGGCAACGGCATTCACCACCTCAGCCGGCATGCCGGCCATCTGAACGATAGTCGTGTTGGAGCCATCACCGGGCAGGCTGAAATAGTGGCCAACAACCTGATTAGCTATGTCTTCAATGGTGCGATGGCGAAACATGAAGGCATAGCGGGTATCATTGCAGTGCGCATTGATGCGCGCCTTCAGTGATTTCAAAATCGACCGTTCATACCGCGATTCCAGGAGCCCCATTTCATCTTCAATTTCGGCCAACAGATCAGCCATGCGATAAGGTGCAGCGGTGTCCGCTGTCATGACACCGGAACTGGAGTCGGAGCGCAATTGCACCCGATCTTCGCCATCGCGAAATTTCAACTTGGCTTCAGGAATAAACTCCCGCAGTGCATCGACTTCCTCATGGACAATCGGCTTGCCGCGGAACAACACCTCAACATATTCGTCAAGCTGGAACATCCAAAATGGGATATCCATCGTCGCCTGAGCGATGGTGTTGGCCTCCGGAAAGGCACGGGTATATTCGTTATGCGGATCGAGGATGATTGTACGCAGATCCGGAATTAATTCCCGTGAAGCATGCAGCAGCAGCGACACCGATGCGGACTTGCCGCAGCCCGTTGATCCCAGAACGGCAAAATGCTTGGCCAGCATGTCGGGAACATCGACCAGAGCAGGAATGCTGGTGTCCTGAGTCAGGCTGCCAACAAAGGCGTTGACTGTCCCAGTTGCTGCGTAAATCGAGGCCAGGTCTTGAGACCTGATTTGATGCACACTGGAGCCAACTCCCGGATATGAACTGATACCCTTGGTGAATTTGCCACCGGACGGCGTATCCTGGACTTCGCCCTGCAATTCAACGTGAAAGCGGATCGGCGCTTTTTTATTCTGCTCAAAATTTCCATAGGGCATTTCGATATCGCAAATCATGCCGACAACGCGGCTTGCGCCGACATTGATCGACAGCATGCGCCCGACAGCCCAGGTCAAGCCGGTAATGCTGTCGACACAGCTGGTATCGCCCTGAACGATGGCCATTGTACCGTTACAACAGACCACAAAGCCTTCACTGCGGTTATCGCTGCGCGGCATGTGCTCGGTCGGCTGTCCCGCCGCAGCTTGAGCCTCTGGTGGCAACACGAACGACATGGGAGCATCAGCAGATTCAACTGCGACCTCAATTTGTGGCGAAACCGCTGGCTGCGAATGCACCGATGGCATCGAATCCAGTGGCCTTGGTGGCAGGGTCGCAGCCTGGTCGTGGATCGAAGGCAGCGGCGCGCCAATTGCACCAGATGTCGGCATGGCTGCAACACCTGAGTGAACAGTCGGCTGAACCGCTTCAGCTGTTGGTGGCACTTGTGGTCCTGGAACGACCAATCGTCGCTCGCTATGGTTGTGAGGCGCGGGAGAAACAACTGGAACGCCCTCCGCCATGGCCGACATTACCGGCTGAATTGGCGTTTCCAAATTCGGCTGGTGCCGTTGTGGGTTTTTTGATCCCGTTGCCGAAGAAATTCTTCGCAAGAGTGCGTCGTTATCCATTTGTTCGCCCAAGCTAAACCTTGTGGCTGCATCTTAGACACCTGCGGGTTAAGATTCTGTCAGCCCGGCACAGTTTAATCCGCCCGCCTAGTCTGCTATGCAGCCAAAAATACAAACGTTAGGACTCTTCATGGCCAGTTCCGGCACAGATTCACCCAATCGGGAAGAATTTCCGACAAAACGGGGTGTCGAATCTATAGAGCAAGCCCGCATCTGGCTGGCCGAGCGCGGGATCGAAGACATTGAGTGCATCACCCCGGACCTGGCCGGTGTTGCTCGCGGCAAAATGATGCCGTCGACCAAGTTTCTCAGCACCTCAGCTCTCGCCTTACCCAGCTCCATATTTTTACAAACAATTTCAGGCAGTTACCCCGAGGAAAGTGACACTTTTCACTATCCCCCCCACGATGGCGATCTACGCCTTGTTCCAGATCTATCCACCCTGTCAGCGGTGCCGTGGGAAACAGACCCAACAGCCCAGGTTATTTGCGATATGCACGATCACGGCGGTGCCGCGGTGCCCTATACCCCTCGCAATGTTTTGCGCCGGGTGATTGACGCCTATCATGCGAGAGGCTGGAAACCCGTTGTTGCACCAGAAATCGAATTTTATCTGGTCAAAACCAATGAAGATCCAGACATTCCCTTGCAACCGCCTATTGGCCGCTCAGGCCGCGCTATTGCTGGGGGCAATGGCTACTCTATTGGTGGGGTCAACGAGTTCGATGAACTGGTAGATGATGTCTATGACTATTCCAGCTCCCAAGGGTTGGAAATCGAAACGCTGATCCATGAGGAAGGTGCAGCACAGTTGGAAATCAACCTCAATCATGGCGACCCCTTGGAACTGGCCGACCAGGTTTTCATGTTCAAGCGCACGATCCGCGAAGCGGCGTTGAAACACGGTATGTATGCGACCTTCATGGCCAAACCCTCCCAGAACCAGCCGGGTTCGGCCATGCATGTGCATCAATCAGTGGTCGATATGGAGAACGGTCAAAACATCTTCACCGATTTGGAGGGTAACGAAAGCACGCAGTTCCGCAACTTCATCGGTGGCATGCAGCACTACTTGCCCAAAGCGCTGGTGATGATGGCGCCCTATGTGAATTCCTACCGCCGCCTGACCACCAACACTTCTGCACCGGTCAATGTGCGCTGGGGCTATGACAACCGCACGACCGGCCTGCGCATTCCCACCAGCGAACCTCAGGCTCGCCGAGTGGAAAACCGCATCCCCTCTTCCGACGCCAACCCCTATCTGGCACTCGCCGCATCTCTGGCCTGCGGGTATCTGGGTCTGGAACAGCAGATAGTGCCAGACGGCCCAGTGGCATCAGCCGCCAATGAAGGGGAAAACGACCTGCCACGGGGACTTCTCGACGGCCTGGAATTGTTTGAAGGCGAGGACAAGCTGCAGGAAATTCTCGGCTCGGAATTCATGGCGGTCTATGCCGCCATCAAGCGGGAAGAATATGAGACCTTCATGAAGGTGATCTCCCCTTGGGAGCGCGAATATCTGCTGCTGAATGTGTGAGCAAATTCCATGACCGACTACCAATCTCCCATATCTCCAGGACGGTCCTGGTACGAAGACAGTTGCGGTGCGCGACCAACCTATCCCGCACTGGACAGTGACATCTCAGTAGATGTTGCCGTGGTCGGTGGCGGCTTTTGCGGTCTGAGCGCAGCCCTGCACCTGGCCAAGGCTGGGACAAATGTCGCCGTGATCGATGGCCAACGCTTTGGCGATGGTGCCAGCGGGCGCAATGGCGGGCAAATGGGTTCCGGTCCGCGTGGCGACGTAACCGAGCTTGAAAAGCAACTTGGGTTTGAGCGCACCAAAGCCCTGTGGGATATGACTGAAGACGCCAAACGTTCTCTGCTCGACATCGCATCAGACCATGACTTTGACCCAGACTACCAGGCTGGCCAGCTCACGCCCATGCACAAACGCCGCTTTGAGACGGAGGCACGTCGCGAAGCAGAACTACTCAACGACCGCTTTGGCTATGAAAAGGTCAGCTATCTGGACCAGCAGCAGATGGCCCAGGCATTGGGCAGCAAGGCCTATTTTGGTGGAATTCGCGACAGCGGGACTGGCCATATCCACCCGATGAAATATCTCATTGGCCTGGCAGGAGCAGCTCACTCCACTGGCGCACAACTGTATGAAAAAACTGAAGCTTTGACGATTGATCGCAAGGCCACAGGGTTTCAGATCAAAACAACCAGCGGCACCATTTCTGCTGATCGTGTCGTGCTGGCGCTCAATGGTTATCACAATGATCTGCGTCCCGAACTCGCATCTCATGTCCTGCCGATTCAAAGTTTCATCGGAGCAACCGTACCTCTTGGCAACAATTCGCCTGTTTTACCCGGAAAAGAAGCCGTCGATGACAGCCGTTTTGTCGTCCGATATTTCCGCAAATCCAAAGACAACCGCCTGTTGTTTGGCGGTCGTGAGGCCTATGGCAAATCCCAACCTGGTGACATCGAGCGCTCCATTCGCCGCCAGATCACAGAGATCTACCCGGAACTGGCCGATACCGAGATCACCCACGCCTGGGGCGGCAATGTCGCCATCACCATGCCTCGCATGCCCTACGTGCGGGAATTCGAACCCGGACTTTGGTCAGCGGGCGGATTTTCCGGCCATGGAGTAATGCTGTCCAACTACACCGGCCGCATGATCGCCGAGCATTTTCTGGGTCACAGCAACCAGATTAACCTGCTCAAGGAGTTGGATATTCCCAGCTTTCCAGGCGGCAGTCTTTTCCGGAATCCGCTCAAGGTCCTGGCCCTCACCTGGTATGCCATGCTCGACCGCATCTAGCGGCAAGCGGCGGGCCGATCAAGCCTTCCTGACAATCACGTTGCCAACTGAATAGCCCGCCCCAAACGAGCAAATAATACCAAGGTCATCTGGAGCCATATCGGCGTTGTTCTGCGAAAAGGCGATGATCGACCCCGCTGAACTGGTATTGGCATAGTCCTGCAGAATATTGGGCTGTTCCTGCGGCTCAGGCACGCGGCCCAGCACCTTTCTGCCAATGAAATCATTCATCGATTTATTGGCTTGATGCAACCACATCCGGCGTAAGCTGGTGGGATCGACCCCCTCGTCCTGACAATGCTCAATCACCATATCAGAGACAATTGGCACCACCTGTTTGAACACCAGCCGCCCGTTCTGCATGAACTGCATATCGCGCCGATCAACTGTACCGGCCGGTCTGGAACGACGGAGGAAACCATTGTTATTACGAATGTTATTTGAGAACTGCGTCAGGCAGCGGGTAGACAGAATTTCAAACTGATTTTTTGAGGTTGCCGTCTCCTTTGTCTCCAAAACCACTGCCGTGCACACGTCCCCAAAAATAAAGTGGCAATCCCGGTCGCGCCATTCCAGATGGCCGGAGCAGATTTCGGGATTAACGATCAAGATACAGTCGGCTGAGCCTGAACGGATCATGTCACTTGCCGCCTGAATGCCAAAAGTTGCCGATGAACAGGCGACATTCATGTCGAAGCCAAACCCACTAATGCCAAGCGCATCCTGAATCTCGATTGCAATCGCAGGATAGGCCCGTTCATGGTTCGACGCCGCACAAATCACCGCCTGCACCTGATCCGGCGTCTTGCCGGCGGCTTCCAGCGCTGCTCTTGCCGCCTCAATCGCCATCTCGGTCATGATACCAGGTTCACCGTCGTCACGCTGACGTAGGTTGGGATACATTCGGCTCGGGTCCAATACGCCTGACTTGTCCATCACGTGGCGTTGCAGAATGCCTGACGCCTTGAAAATGAACTCCTCATTGGAATATTCCATCGGCTCGCGCTCACCCGCTTCGATGGTGTCGGCGTGCAATGCGTTCTGCTGGTCAACATATTGGTTAAATGCAATCACCAATTCCTCATTGGTGATGGTTTCGTCTGGCGTAAAAACACCTGTACCGCTAATGACGACTTGTCGCATAATTTTTGGCAATCTCCCGTTGCACCCACAACGAATCTAAAGGCACAATTGTGCCATAACAAGCGTCCAGAACGCCAAGACGAGTTTATACCTACTATGCTGAATCCGAATCCAACTTCCAAAGACTGCATTGCTGTTCTCAGCGAGCTGATAAAGTTCGACACCACCTCGCGAAACTCCAATCTGGAGCTGATTGAATTCGTTCGTGCTCAACTGGATGCCATAGGTGTCAGCACGCGGCTGACCTTCAACGATGAGAAAACCAAGGCCAATCTGTGGGCAACAATCGGCCCGGACATTGAAGGCGGCGTTGTGCTTTCCGGTCACACCGATGTGGTGCCGGTGGATGGTCAGGACTGGTCGAGCGATCCATTCGAACTGACCGAGCGCGACGGACGGCTTTTTGGCCGGGGTACATGCGACATGAAGGGCTTTGTCGCCTGCGCATTGGCCCATGCCAAGGGCATGGCCGGAGCTGATTTGAAGGTGCCAATCCACTATGCCTTTTCCTATGATGAGGAAGTCGGCTGTGTTGGTGTGAAAAGCCTTATAAAGGATATGCAGGAAAACCTGCCCAGCCCGCTTGCCGTGATCGTTGGTGAACCGACCAGTATGCAGATTGTCGGTGCCCATAAGGGCGGCCACAGTTATGTCACCACAGTGCGCGGACTTGACGGCCACTCCAGTGCGCCTGACCTCGGCGCAAACGCCATCTTCTATGCTGCTCGCATTTTGAATTTCATTGAAAAGCTGCGTGAACGCATCAAGGCCGATGGGGATCCGACAAATGGTTTTGACCCCTACTACACCACCGTCGATTGCGGTGTCATTCAGGGGGGCACGGCCCGCAACATCATCCCCGCCGTTTGCGGGTTTTCCTGGGGCTTCCGCAACGTGCCAGGTGATGACACCCACGCCTTTGCGCAAGAAGTTTTTGACTTCATCGAACGGGAAATCGAACCCGAGTTGAAGGCCATTTCGTCAGATTGCGGTGTCACCCACGAAGAACAACACTATCTGCCGGCAATGATCCCCGATGAGCAATCACCAGCCGAAACTTTGCTGCGACACCTCACTGGCCTGAACCAATCAGGCCGCGTTGCCTATGGCACTGAGGCCGCACATTTCCAAAATGCCGGTGTGCCCGGCGTGATCTTTGGTCCCGGCAGCATCAAACAGGCGCATCTGCCTGATGAATATATCGACATCAGTCAGATGGAAGCCTGTCACGACTTCCTGCTCAAGCTTACCGATTGGGCGGCGACGACAGGCAAGGTCGCCTGATGAAATTGGGCATTGTCTTACAGGGTCTGGCCGCGCTTACGTTTGCGACCAGCGCCTGGGCTCAGACCCAACCAATTTTGCCATCGCAATGGCAGTCCACTCATAATGCGGCCAATTCATTGGTCGGGCAGATTTACTCCGGCGCTGGAACACCGGTCAGCCAGCAGGAACTGATGGCCGCCACAGCCCGGGCCAACTTCGTGCTGCTTGGTGAAAACCACGACAATCCCGATCACCATCTCATTCAGGCCAACATTCTACGGGTGGTGACGAGTTCAAGCCGTCGACCTGCCCTCGTTTGGGAGATGGTACCGCAACGGCTTGCCGACCAGATCAATAAGTATGATCTGACGATCGACCCTCAACTGAACGACTATGCACTTCGTCTGGAATGGGAGCAGCGTGGCTGGTATTCTTGGGATATCTACCGGCCAATTGCGCTGGTTGCTGCACGTGCCGGATTGACCATGGTTGCCGGCAACCTGGACCGCAGTCAGACCCGCGACATCTCCAAAAAAGGCGTTGAGGTTCTGTCTAGCCAACAACAGGCCGCTTTCGCCTTAACCACTCCCCTTGCCCAGCAGACGCAGGAAAACCTTGTGGAAGAACTGCGCCAGTCCCACTGCAACCTGCTGCCCGACCGGGCCCTGCCTTCTATGGTGACAGTACAGCGCGCCCGCGACGGAGCATTGGCAGATGCCATGATCCGCTCGTCTGTAGGCAATGAAAGCGATGGTGCGGTGCTGATCGCCGGAAATGGCCATATTCGCAACGACCGGGCCGCGCCTTTCGTGCTGCGACAACGGCTTGATGGGCAAGCAAGCAGCATCGCAATTGCCATATTGGAAGTTGCACCTGGCGAAACCGACTTTGCAGACTACATTGCGCCTTCAAGCCAAGAGGCCACGGCAACAAAAAGCGTGCCACCACTCTATGATTTTGTGATATTCACACCCAAGTTTGACAATACAGACCACTGCGCGGCCCTGCACGAGCAGTTCAAAAAAATGAAAAAGACCAAGCCATGAGCGACCGCAAGAACCAGCAATCATTGGACACCCTGTTCGCTCAGGCCAATGGTTCGATTGACCCTCAAACCGGTGGTGTTGTGCCGCCAATCCAGTCCTCCACCACCTTTGTGCGAGACGAAAACAACGTTCCCGTATCAGCCGACAATATTTATGGTCGCGACGATGATGATCTGGTTCGGCTGGGAGAGCAGATGCTGGCCCTTGCCGAGCACGCTGATGATGGCCTGTTATTCCCGTCCGGCATGGCTGCCCTGGCTGCAGTAATGCGTACGGTGCCGAATGGTGGCCGGATCATTCAGCAATCTGGCATTTATTGGGGTGCCACAAAGTGGACCCGCGAATTTTGTCAACGCCGCGACATTGATCTGATCGAAGTCGACTGCGCTGATCTGGACGCGTTGCGATCAGCAGCCAAAAAATCCGATATTTTGTGGATTGAAACACCGTCCAATCCCTATTTGAAAACGGTCGATATTCGTGCCTGTGCCGAAATCGCCCGGTCCATCGGGGCTGATCTGGTGGTCGATTCAACCGCCGCCACCCCGGTTCTTTCGCAACCGCTGGACCTTGGCGCCGTTTATGTCATGCACTCGGCCACCAAAGCGATCAACGGCCACAGTGATGTGCTGTCCGGATTTCTCGGCTGCAAACATGCCGAAGCTGCACGCTGGGAAATGATCAAAACTGATCGGCATGATGCGGGTGCGGTTATGGGATCGTTCGAGGCCTGGCTGCTCATCCGCGGCATGCGAACTTTGCCGCTGCGGGTCGAGCGTATGAGCCAAAATGCGCTGCAGATTGCTGAGTTTCTCGCTGGCCACAAGAATGTCGAAGCCGTTCTCTACCCTGGCTTGCCAACAGACCCGGGGCATCAATTAGCATCAACACAGATGTCAGGCGGTTTTGGTGGCCTGCTGTCGGTTCAG
The DNA here is from genome assembly GCA_039969995.1 of Rhizobiaceae bacterium. Classification (GTDB taxonomy): domain Bacteria; phylum Pseudomonadota; class Alphaproteobacteria; order Rhizobiales; family Rhizobiaceae; genus Pseudahrensia. Next base: position 67,955 of record JBDVMU010000031.1, on the reverse strand, counting down.
CTTAAAGACGGTAAGAACTCCGCCGCCAACGCGCTTGCCGCAACCGCCAAACTCAAGCTGTTCAAGCGGGCGACGTCACTGGGCGGTGTAGAAAGTCTGGTGGAACACCGTCACACGATTGAAGCGACGGTGCCGGAAAACCTGCTGCGCCTTTCAGTCGGCATTGAAAACTGCGCCGATCTAATTGCTGATCTCGACGCAGCTATTTCCTAAAACCTAAACGCACCGGCCACCGTCAACCTCAAGCGCCACACCGGTGATGAAATCCGCTTCATCTGACACCAGATAAAGCGCCGCATTGGCCATATCTCTTGGCTGGCTGAATCGTCCCAGTGGAATGACACTCTTGAACTGTTCTCGCCGCTCTGGCGTATCCTCGCCCATGAAATCGGCCAACATGCCGGTTTCTCCTGCGACCGGGCATAGCGAATTGACCCGAATATTTTTCGGTGCCAGTTCCACCGCCATGCATTTGCAGGCATTGATAACCCAGGCTTTTGAAGCATTGTACCAGACCAATCCGGGTCTTGGACGTAGCCCGGCTGTTGAAGCAGTTGCCAAAATGCTGCCGCCGCCTTGTTTTTCCATAATTGGCACTACCGCCTGAGTGGCGTGATAAAGCGCCTTCATATTAACGTCGCCAATGCGATCAAAACTTTGCTCATCAACATCAAGCATCGGACCGTTTTGATGCGTAACCCCAGCATTGAGAACAAAGATATCCAGTCGCTTGAAATGGCTCATAGCTGCCGCGGCCATTGCTTGATTGTCCTGCGCCCGCGCCACATCGACCTGCAGCGCAACCGCACGGGCCCCAATTTCCTCAGCTACGCGGTCGGCCGCATCCCCGTTGAGATCGGCAACAACAACATTTGCGCCTTCTTCGGCAAAGCGTTTCGCCATGCCTTCGCCAAAGCCAGAGCCTGCCCCGGTTACAATCGCCGTTTTCCCATCAAGTCGCATGAAATTCCTCCGTATTTGCTGCTTTCACGCTAAGATGGCACCTTGCGGTCTTCAAGGGGCGGCAGCACTCCATCCCGCATAAAGAGCCGCAAAAAAAGAGACAATCATGACCAAGTTGAGCCTCCGCACGGCCAGAATAGACGACCTGGAATTTGTCCGAGATTGCGCAGACTGCGCCTACCGGATCTATGTCGACCGGATTGGCAAAAAGCCCGCCCCAATGATTGCCGATTTTGCCGCTGCTCTCGACGGCGGACAGCTCGAGATAGTGCAGGCTGGCGATGAGCCAATTGGATTTCTTGTCAGTTTTCCAAAAAACCGATCACTATTCGTTGAAAATGTTGCCCTGCATCCCAGCCACCAGGGCAATGGGTTTGGCGGGGCGTTATTTTCCTTGCTGGAGGACCGGGCCAAAGCCGAAGAACTGTTGTCAATTGAGCTTTACACCAATGAAAAGATGACAGAAAATTTGGCGTTCTACCCAAGGCTCGGCTTTGAGGAAACAGAGCGTCGCTCAGAGGCCGGATTCAACCGCGTCTATTTCAGAAAAACATTAAACTAAAAACGTATCACTCTTCTGATTTAAATCGTTTGAAATTCCCTTCTCAAAGTGGCATATATCGCCCATGACCAGCAAGATCATCCCTGTTGAACCGTTCGATTATGTCCTTTTCGGGGGCACGGGCGACCTCGCGCGGCGTAAGCTTTTGCCCGCGCTGTACCAACGTGACCACGACGGCCAGCTACCCGACGGTGCCCGTTTTATTGCTGCATCGCGCGGTGAATATACGCAGGAAGCCTACCGGAAGTTTGCGCACGATGCCCTGCGCAAGCATGTCGACGAAAACCGCCGCAGTGAGGAAAGCCTGCAACGTTTTCTTGCAAGGCTGGACTATGTGCAAAACGACGTTAAGTCAGATGATGGTTGGGATGTACTGAAAGCCAAGCTTGACGAGAGCGGCCCAGATAAAATCCGCGCTTATTACCTAGCAGTTGGCCCGGCCCTGTTTGGCCCGATCACCCAGCAGTTGGAAAAATTTGGCCTGATCGACGACCGGTCACGTCTGGTGATTGAAAAGCCGTTTGGCCGTGACCTGCCATCGGCCCAGCAGCTCAACGGCGAAGTCGGCCTGCATTTTCGTGAAGATCAGGTTTTCCGCATTGACCATTATCTCGGCAAGGAAACCGTACAGAACCTGTTGGCGTTGCGGTTTGCCAACACGCTGTTCGAACCGCTCTGGAACTGCTCACATATCGATCATGTGCAGATCACAGTGGCTGAGACAGTCGGTGTCGGCAATCGCGCAGGCTATTATGACCAATCGGGCGCCATGCGCGATATGGTGCAAAATCACTTGATGCAGCTCCTTTGCCTGGTGGCAATGGAAGCACCTGCGACGGGTGACGCTGACTCCATTCGTGATGAAAAGCTCAAAGTTTTGCGTTCGCTGAAATCAATTCCGGCGGAAAACACAGTGCGCGCGCAATACACAGCCGGCGCAGGCCCGGAAGGCAAGGTCGAAGGTTATCTCGACGAGTTGGGAGACGAGAGCGACACCGCAACTTTCGTTGCACTGAAGGCAGAAGTAGAAAACTGGCGCTGGTCCGGCGTCCCGTTCTATCTGCGCACCGGCAAGCGCATGGCCATGCGGATGTCGGAAATCGTCATCCAGTTTAAGCCCGTACCCCATTCGATATTCGGCGAAGGCGCGGGCGCGCCAGTTTCCAACCGCCTGGTATTGCGCCTGCAACCCGATGAATCAGTAAAACAGTGGATCATGATCAAGGATCCCGGCCCTGGGGGCATGCGGTTAAAGCACGTACCGCTGGACATGAGCTTCGCAGACAATTTCGACGGCCACAATCCGGACGCTTATGAGCGGTTATTGCTTGATGTTGTACGCGGTAACCAGACCTTGTTCATGCGCCGCGACGAAGTTGAGGCAGCATGGAAATGGATCGACCCAATCTTTGACGCCTGGAACGAAACCAGCCAGCCGGTGCGCAATTATACCGCAGGAACCTGGGGACCTAGCCAAGCCATTGCTCTGATCGAGCGCGATGGCCGCACATGGAATGACGGAGACGAATAATGGCCGTTGCGGCATTCCACGAATTTGCCTCCAAGGCGGAATTGGCAGAAACGCTTTCCAGTCAAATTGCAGAGCTGTTGGATCTCGACTTTTCCACCGGTGCGTTTGCCTCAATCGCCCTGTCCGGAGGGTCCACCCCAAAGCAGGTACTTGCTCTGCTCGGCGAGAAAATGGGGCCTAACCGGGAAATGACTTATTTTGCGTTGGTCGATGAGCGCTTTGTGCCGCCCAGCGACGAGCGCAGCAACGAACGCATGATCCGTCATCAACTGGGGCTGAATGAACATCCCGCGTCAGAATTCCTGTCGCTTTTTGCCGAAGGGCATACTGCCACAGAGGTCGCCCATCAATGTCATGAGAAATTGTTGGAAGACGACGAATTGCCCTTTGATGTAGTCACCCTGGGCATGGGCAACGATGGCCATACGGCCTCGTTCTTCCCGGGAGGTGACAATCTCGCCAGCGCGACCAATCCAAAGATTGAAAATCTGTTTCTGCCAATGCTGGCTCCGGGTGCACAAGAGCCCCGAATTACGATGACTCTGCCAACGATTGCCTCGGCAAAAACTCTGATCCTTCACATTGAAGGCGAGGAGAAGCGCAAAGTCTATGAACAGGCGTTGGAAGACGGTCCGGCCGACGAATTGCCAATCCGTCATATCCTGCGTCATCCAGATGTCCAACTTCAGGTCTATTGGGCGCCCTGAGACCCCGCGGTCAACGTTGACCAAACCGAAGTCCAACAACCTATCAAAGGCCCGTCATGACGATTGCCTCCATCACAGCAATTACCGATCGCATTATCGAACGCAGCAAACCAAGCCGCGAAGCCTACCTGAACCGCGTCCGCTCTGCCGCTGAATCCGGCCCTCATCGCTCGGCTCTGAGCTGCACGAACCTCGTGCATGGATTTGCTGCTTGTAGCACAGGCGACAAGGAAGCGCTTTCCGCAGATGTGGTGCCCAATCTGGCGATTATCACCTCTTATAACGACATGCTGTCGGCCCATCAGCCGTTTGCCCGCTTTCCTGACCTGATAAAGGAAGCCGCCCGCGAAGCTGGGGGCGTTGCGCAGGTTGCCTCCGGCGTCCCGGCGATGTGTGACGGGGTTACTCAGGGACAGAAGGGCATGGAATTGTCGCTGTTTTCTCGCGACATTATCGCTATGGCGACGGCGGTTGGTCTGTCTCACAACATGTTTGACGCTGCGATGTATCTTGGCGTTTGCGACAAGATCGTGCCGGGCCTGATGATTGGTGCGCTGACATTCGGCCACCTGCCCGCTGTCTTCGTCCCTGCCGGGCCAATGCCGTCCGGCCTGCCCAACAGCGAGAAAGTTCGGATCCGCCAACTCTATGCAGAAGGCAAAGTGGGACGCGATGAACTGCTGGAAGCAGAAAGTGCTTCCTACCATTCGCCGGGCACCTGCACATTTTATGGCACGGCCAATTCAAATCAGATGTTGATGGAATTCATGGGTCTGCACCTGCCCGGCTCCAGCTTTATCAACCCCGACACGCCATTGCGCGACGCTCTCACCGAAGAAGCCGCCCGCCAGGCTCTTCAAATCACCGCCACTGGCAATGAATTCACCCCAATCGGCGAAATGATCAATGAGAAGGCCATCGTCAACGCGGTTATCGGCCTTCACACCACAGGCGGTTCCACCAACCATGTGTTGCATCTCGTCGCCATCGCCAAAGCAGCGGGCATCGTGCTGACGCTGGAAGATATGGGCGAACTGGCTGCATGTACGCCGCTTCTGGCCCGCGTCTATCCAAATGGCATGGCTGACGTGAATCAGTTCCACGCTGCCGGTGGCCTGCCTTATGTGATCGGCGAATTGTTGCGTGCCGGACAGCTGCATGAAGATGTTATGACCATATCTGGCCACGGACTTGGCCACCAGGCCAAGGAACCAAAACTGGCAGATGGCAAAGTTGTCTGGGAAGATGCGCCAAGCAAACCCGCCAATGAAAAAGTCTTGTCCACTGCAGACGCTCCGTTTTCCAAGGATGGTGGCCTGAAGGTGCTCAACGGCAATATTGGTCGAGCGGTCATCAAAATTTCGGCGGTGCGTCCAAAGCATCACGTCATCGAAGCACCGGTACGCATTTTCGACACCCAAAACGGCATTCGCGAAGCATTTGAAGCCGATGAATTGAATATGGATGTCATTGCGGTGTGCCGGTTCCAGGGCCCGCGTTCCAATGGCATGCCTGAATTACACAAATTAACCCCACCCCTCGGTGTTCTTCAGGATCGGGGATACAAAGTAGCGTTGATCACCGATGGCCGCATGTCCGGCGCATCAGGCAAAGTGCCAGCGGCCATTCACGTGTCGCCAGAAGCGGTTGATGGCGGCGGCATTGCCAAATTGCGTGACGGCGACGTGGTGCGTCTCGACGCCACCACTGGCGAACTGACCGCATTGGTCGATGCCGACGAGTGGGACAAGCGCGAACTCGCCACGGCGGATCTGAGCGGAAATCAGTTTGGCATGGGTGTCGAACTGCTGTCGGCGATGCGAGCAAATGTCAGTTCAGCCGATACCGGTGCCAGCGTCATCTAATCGCCAAACCGGGGGCAAAGTGGTTTCAAACGCGTTCATTTTATGCGTTTGACTTCACATTTTTGAGCTGACCGCGCAAAATCTGCGCCCCACCCTTGCATTTTCCATCAATGTGGCGTCAAAACGCAACGCGTCTGGAAGGAACGCTGGTCGTTTCGTTTTGGTGGAGACTTAATGGAAAGTCTGGGATTGACGGTCGAGATGGTGGCGGTTTTGAGCCTGCTCGCCGTAACCGTGATTTTGTTTGTTACAGAAATTGTGCGCGTTGATGTCACTGCCATCATCATTCTGGTGGTACTTGGCCTGTTGAGCTATGCCCCAGGCCTAGAAAACCTTGGCAGTCCCAGCACCCTGTTCACCGGATTTTCCTCAAATGCCGTGATCTCAATCATTGCTGTGATGATCATCGGCGCGGGTCTCGACAAGACCGGGGCGATGTCTGCAGTCACTGCCCTAATTCTGCGACTGGGGGGCGAGACTGAAGAGCGAATCATCCCCATCGTTTCCTCGACCGTTGGGATTATCTCATCTTTCATGCAGAATGTCGGTGCAGCGGCACTGTTCCTACCAGTTGTATCCCGGATATCGTCGCGCACAGAAATTCCACTGGCGCGCCTGCTGATGCCGATGGGCTTCTGCGCCATTCTGGGCGGCACGATCACCATGGTCGGTTCATCGCCGCTGATCCTGTTGAACGACCTGATGGCCAGCGCTAATGCCAGCATGCCTGCTGACGCGCAGATGCAACCATTTGAGCTGTTCTCGGTCACACCGATTGGCCTGACCCTGGTGATGACCGGGATCCTGTACTTTATTGTTTTTGGCCGCTTCCTGCTGCCCGGAGCTAAGGAAGACGGGCCAACTGCTGCCGACATGCGCGCAGAATACGTTAGCCGCTTGTATGGCCTCGACGCAGGATATACCGAGCTCAGCGTACCGGAAGATTCGCCCCTGGCGGGTCGCACCCTGTTGGACATCCACTCAGAGTTCAATATTTATGTGATTGCCCTGCACGCGGACAACAAGACCCACCTGGCTCCCGTTGTGCTGGATACGCTGCACGTTCCGTGCCGCCTGGCGGTCATGGGCCAACCAAGCGCCATTCGCCGTTTCGCGGTCCAGAACGACCTGATCATCCATCCGCGCATCGATAAATTTTCGCGTGATTTGGCGCCGCATCGCTGCGGCATTGCCGAAATCGTCATCCCGCCAGATTCTGCCATGATCGGCAAATCTGCCCGTGGTGTTCGCGCCCGCGAGCTTTACGGCTTCTCCTTGCTGGCGATTTACCGCGGTGATGAAGTGTTGAGCCACATTTCCACCGACGAACACGAGCCAACAGTCATTGGCTTTGAGCCACTTCATGCAGGCGATACAATCCTGGTTCACACTTCCTGGAGAAGTTTGAGTTCCCTGCAGTCCGACCGTGACTTTGTCATCGTCACCAGTGACTATCCCAAAGAAGAATTGCGTCCCAAGAAACTCGGCTGGGCGCTGCTGTTTTTCACCATTGCAATCGGTCTGATCCTGTTCACTGACATTTTGTTGTCGCTTTGTCTGCTAACAGGCGCGGCGGGTATGATCGTCAGTCGCGTTCTGCGCATTGACGAAGCCTATTCGGCTGTCGGCTGGAACACCGTCTTTTTGTTAGCCAGTCTGATACCGCTGGGCACCGCCGTGCAGACGACAGGCACCGCGGAATGGATTGCCAATGGTATCTTGTCGGCATTGGATGGCGTCCCAATCTGGGGCCTGCAGGTCGGCGTCGCGGTTCTGGCCACGGTCTTTACACTGATCATGTCAAATGTTGGCGCAACAGTCCTATTGGTACCTTTGGCCGTCAGCATAGCAGTAGCAGCCGGCGGTGATCCGGCAATATTTGCCCTGACTGTGGCGATTTCCACGTCCAACTCGTTTCTGATTCCCACCCATCAGGTCAACGCTCTGATTATGGGTCCGGCGGGCTATTCCGTAAAAGACTTCATGCGTGCCGGATTTGGCATGACGATCCTGTTCCTGATCGTATCGATCACCATGATGAACGTCATCTTTTAGCCTGCCACAGACCCGTTTTGGGTTAGCTGGTCTCAACCGCGCCGCAGAATTGTGACTCCGGCTGGATCGAGCGTTGCGCCTCCGAACAGAACTTCATCGTTTTCGCCAATCAGATGACTGGCATCGCGCTGTTTGGGTGCGTAGTTGACGATTGTGCGCAGCTCTCCACGGTCCCGCAGACGCAGGTCATCACCGGTTTCAAGGATATCAAGTCCTGCCAGCTTCAACTCATTTTGCATTACATGTTTTAGCAGTTCTTTAGTCGGCCAGCCCGCCAAATAGGACGCCGACTGCGCCACCACATAGGCGGGTTTGCCAGCGGAATTATTCAGCAACACATCAGCTTCTCCACCAACCTCGAGATGCTCCGACCAGCGCAGGAAAGCGCCATGCTCTTCAACAGGTTCGATAACGCCTGGCCGCAGGCTTTCAGCCCGCATCACTTTGACTGGTACCAATTGCTGGAGATCCCCTGGCGCAAGCGCTGCAGGGATTTGGTGTTCCGGTGTACGCGAACCGCTTCTTGGCCCAAACAGGAAACGCCCATTACTGGCCTGTGCTGTTGCAACGAAATCATCATCCAACATCAGCAAATGAGGCACGACGACAAGGTCATAGCCGTCAAATTTGCTGCTTGAAGGAACGATATCGATGTTCTGGCCAGCACGCCTCAACTCACCATACCATTCCAATACAATTCGGAACCCGTCGTAATCCTCGCCCTGTGGCTGAATTTCAGTTGCCCATTGTGACGGATAATCAAACACCAGGGCCACCGATGACTGGCCGGATTGGGTTTCTCCCAACGTCGCCAACTCGCGGGCAACTTGTTGCGCTTCTTGATAAGCAAGATCAGCACTACCGTCCGGACGATTCAAGGCCGCATGGAATTGTTCCTGAGCAAACGGTGCCTGACGCCAACGAAAATAACTGACCACTTCTGCTCCATGAGCAATCGCCTCATGGCTCCAAAGGCGGACCATGCCATCATGTGGTGCCGGGTTCCACGGAGCCCAGTTCACCGGACCGGGCTGTTGCTCCATCACCCACATACGACCATTGCCGCAGCCGCGGTAAAGATCGTGGTGAAACGCCTGAAAGTCCGGATCTCCAGCCCGCAGATACCAATTCTTCCAGGCATCGTCGCGACCAAACCTTTCAAGATTGCCCAATGGGTAGGAATCCCACGAAGCAACATCCAGATCAACACCCACGTCGAAATGATCAAATTCCAGAAATTTGCCCATGAAATTGTGAATCAGATCGCGGCCAGGCGACAGCTTGCGCAAAATTTCAGCCTGCACACGGTTGAAATTCACAACCTGATCAGACGCGTAGCGGCGAAAATCCAACACATGAGACGGGTTCGGCTCGGTGACAGTCATATTGGGCAGTTCGACTTGCTCAAAATTGGCCACTTCCATCGACCAAAACACGTTGCCCCATGCACGGTTCAGCGCATCGGGGGACTGATATTTCTGTGCCAACCAATTGCGGAAACCTTCCAGCGCCGCGGTTGAATAACTCAGCGTTGTATCGTGACAGCCATACTCATTGTCGATCTGCCAAGCCTTAACTGCTGGATGTTCGCCATAGCGGCGGGCCAGGATTTCAGCGATCCGCACACATTCCCGGCGATAACCCTCATGGGAAAAATCATAGTGACGCCGGGATCCCCACTTGCGTGGATTCCCATTGGCTTCGACCGCCACCATGTCCGGCATTTCTTCCACCAGCCATTTTGGCGGCGTTGCTGATGGCGTACACATCACAACGTCGAGGCCAGCATCTCCCAGGATTTTTATGGCCTGATCGAGCCAGTCAAATTCAAACTGATCGCGCGCTGGCTCAAACCGTGACCAGGCAAATTCGGCAATACGAACATATTTCAGGCCACACTCAACCATGCGCCGGGCATCTTCGACCCAGACTTCTTCAGACCAATGTTCGGGATAATAGCAAACGCCAAGTGCAGGAGAGATTTTGCTCATAGAAAGGATCACACATTCTGCGGTTCGGCGCCGAGTTTTTGAAAACTTTGCCACCGATTGAAATTATAGAAGCTGTCGCAACGACGCGACGCGCTCTTTCACCTTTGCCCGCAGAAATGCAAGCCCAAAACTGCGTTAAATGCGCAATCCGTCCGAGCCGAACAACATCGCTGTCTTCGGATCGATGCCGACCGCAGCAACTTCACCACCCTGAACGGTTGAATGACCTTTTTGCTCAACAGTGAGAGGCACCTCTCCACCGACGTCCAGATACAGAAACGAATTCCCACCAAGTTGTTCAACAACGCTGGTCGGAGCTTCGAACTTGGCCTTGGCTCCCTTGGCCTCGACGAAATGCTCCGGACGAATACCGACACGCACTTGTTCGCCTTTTTCCGGTGTGCGATCTCGTGTTGTAACATCGAGTTGCACATCACCAATGGCCGGTACATTGATTGTCGCCGATCCCTTTTTTGAATTGCTCACCTCAGCATCAAGAAAGTTCATCCTTGGTGAGCCAATAAAGCCGGCGACGAATTCGTTGTCAGGATTGTCATAGAGTTCCAGCGGCGATCCATATTGTTCGACAATGCCCGCCCGCAATACGACGATCTTGTCGGCCAGGGTCATGGCCTCGGTCTGGTCGTGGGTCACATAGATCATTGTGGAATCAAGATCGTTGTGCAGCTTGGCAATTTCCAGACGCATTTGAACCCGCAGTTCCGCGTCGAGGTTCGACAATGGTTCGTCGAACAGAAAGACTTTCGGTTCACGCACAATTGAGCGACCAATGGCAACACGTTGCCGCTGACCGCCGGACATGGCTGCAGGTTTACGATCAAGCAATGGACCCAGTTCGAGGATTTTCGCTGCTTTTTGAACCCTCTCGTCGATCTCCTTGGGGTCGGCGCCATTCATCTTCAGCCCGAACGCCATATTGTCGTAGACTGTCATATGCGGATAAAGGGCGTAGGACTGAAACACCATCGCGACACCGCGCTCTGATGGTTCAACATTGGTAACGTCGGTATCACCAATCGCAATCGTCCCCGAAGTGGTATCTTCCAATCCAGAAACGAGACGTAGCAGGGTCGACTTTCCACAGCCAGATGGGCCGACGAACACAACAAAATCACCATCATCAATGTCCAGATCGACACCATGGATGACGTGCACGTCTCCAAAGGACTTTTTTACATTCGTCAGTTTAACGCCAGCCATTTATTCCTCCCGATTTACCTTCGTTCGATGCGGTTGCAACGCGGTCGCCGCACTGCGTCACAACCGGTTCAATTCAAAAATACTGCGTCATTCCTGAGACCTGGGTCCCAAACGCGCTTCCATATCCCGTTCAATGGCGCGGGCGGCCTGCAGCACAAGCACCTGCCATTGTTCAATATCGTCCTCTGCAATTCTGAATGCCGGTGCAGTTACCGAAATTCCTGCAATGATGCCCTGCTCATTGTCGCTCAGGCCAGCAGCCACACAACGAATACCTGGTTCATGTTCCTCACGGTCATGAGAAATGCCGGTCTGTCGAATTTCGTCCACTTCTGTCAGAAGCATTTCGGCTGTGTGCAGGGTTGTCGGCGTGTGCCGGACATATTCAAACTGCGACGCGCGATCCACACACTCGGCTTCCGGCAGGCGTGCCAACATGGCTTTCCCAACGCCGGTACAATAAAGCGGCGAGGCATTACCCACCTGTGAGTGCATGCGCACAGTTTGTTTCGATTCAATCTTGTCGAGGTAAATGACTTCCAAGCCGCTCATCAATCCCAGATGGACGGTCTCACCTGTGGCCTCATGCAATTGCCGGATATGAGGTTCCGCCAACACCCTAAACGTGTTGCCCGACCATGCCCGAGCAGCCAGCTTGAGCAAACGCAAACCGGGCACGTAGGAATGATCTGCATTGACGGATACCAGTCCCTCAGCCACCAAATTGGATATTTGCCGATGCAAGGTTCCGCGAGGTTGGTCGATCTGACCCAGCAGGTCGGTGAACCGTGGCGGCTTTTCAGCCAGGGCAATCGCATCAAGAACATCAAGCGCCTTACCCAGCGTGCCCGAATCCGGCTTGCGACGCGGCGGCGACGGCGACGGCGCAGCGTTGCCTTCGGACGCAACTTCCGCCCGCTCACCACCTGATTCAGCCAATCCGTCCACTCGATCCACGAAACACACCTTAATGTTTAAACAGATTGCAATCTGCCGCTTGACAAGAGCGCAGTCTAGTCAAATAATTCTAAATAGTCAAATTGAGTTCCAAATAATGGAACTTCATATGACCGCTAATTCGCGTCTGCTCAGCTTGCATGGTCGGGGGCGATGATAGATTGTTATGGTCTTTGCCGGGCTCTGCGAAGGGTTCGGTCTCCGGTTCTCAGTTGAGGCCGGTTCATTCATTTGGGAGGAAATCTTATGTACAAGTCGCTCATCAGAGCTACCGCTGCAGCTAGTGCTGCCGCGCTCATGGCCACTTCGGCCTGGGCTAGCGATCTCGTCGTCACGTTTGACGACTTGAACCCTGCCCCAAAAAAGGCTTTTGAAGATGCTGTTGCAGCATTCAAAAAAGCCAATCCTGACATCAACGTTACTGTCAACATTACTGACCGTGAGGCTCACAAGAGCTCGATCCGTAATGCGCTGCTGAACGACGCGCCTGACGTCATCACCTGGTACCCTGGCAACCGCATGGGTCCATTCGTTGACGCGGGTCTGTTCATGGACATTTCTGATCTGTGGTCAAGCGATGCAAACCTGTCCGGCAAGTTTAACGCGATCAAGGCAACGATGACCCGTGATGGCAAGCAGTGGGGCGTTCCTTACTCTTACTATCAGTGGGGTGTTTACTACCGCAAAGACATCTTCGACAAAGTCGGACTGTCTGAGCCAAAGACCTGGGACGAGATGCTCGGCGCTTGCGACAAGCTGAAAGAAGCTGGCGTGACACCTTTCACCATCGGTACCAAGTATCTTTGGACTGCTGCTGGCGTATTCGATTACTTGAACCTGCGCACCAACGGTTATGACGTTCACAACGATCTGACGGCCGGTAAAATCAAGTATACTGATCCTCGCATCCGCGCGACTTTCGCCAACTGGAAAACCATGCTGGACCGTTGTACGCCGGTTAAGAACCACGCCACGATGTCTTGGCAGGACGCGATTGCACCATTCGCCAACGGCGATGCTGCTATGTACGTCATGGGTAACTTCTCAGTTTCTGGCTATAAGGACGCTGGTCTGACTGATGATCAGATCGACTTCTTCCAGTTCCCAGAAATCACACCTGGCCTGGCCCGCGCTGAAGAAGCACCTGCTGATGCATTCTTCATTGCTGCTAAAGCTAAGAACGTTGAAAACGCCAAAAAGTTCATGGCTTTCATCGCACAGCCAGGCATTCAGGGTGACTGGAACAAGGCCATCGGTCAGCTGCCACCAAACTCGGACGCTGAAATCAACAAAGATGACAAGTTCATCGTTGAAGGCATGGCAACCCTGTCTACAGCTTCCGGTCTGGCTCAGTTCTATGACCGTGATGCTCCAGCTGCCATGGCCAAAGCCGGCATGGAAGGCTTCCAGAAGTTCATGCTGGATCCATCCACTCTGGATGAAGTCCTGACCAACCTGGATAAGGTTCAGAGCGAAGTCTACTAAGGACGTCGATACTATTTGCGGGTGGCCCTTGGGCCATCCGCAACCCTTATTCCGACAACATTGGAATAAAGCGATTTTGCCAACTGCACATCAGTCAGTGCGCGCACCTGGCAGAGCAACAAAATTTGCCAAAGATCGGAGCCACCATGACCGTATCCGAACACGCAAACTCCCGATATGACACTTCGATGCCGAAGGTTGCCATGGGCGCAGCTGCGGCAGTTATTGCCCTTTTGGTTATGTTTTCAATCGACGTGAATTGGGTGGTCGAAACCTTTGGTTACGAAAAACGAACAGAAGCCCGGGTTCCTACCTTCTTCATCCGCATGGTGTTTATGATCGCCATGTTGGCGGGAGCATTCTTCAGCTTCACAAGTCTGTCCTATTACAAACGCAACCGCGTGGCTTTGGCTCCCTGGCTGTTCCTGTCAATCGGCCTGGCCTTCTTCCTGATTTACGTCATCATCCCGATTTTCCAGTCGATCTCTTACTCCTTCACTAAGTGGAACGGTCTTTACGACGTTACTGGCACGTGGACCGGCGAGTGGGTCGGATTTGACAACTACCGGATCCTGTTCGGTGATCCGAATTTCTACACTTCTCTGGTCAACAACTTACTGTGGCTGGTGTTGTTTATGCTGGCCATTCCAATCGGCCTCGGCATCGCTCTTTTCCTCAATCAGACAGTAACCGGAATCCGCATCTACAAGTCGATGTTCTTCTTCCCATTCGTGATTTCACAGGTTGTTGTCGGCTTGATCTTTTCCTGGGCATACAACCCCGAATTTGGACTGTTGAGCGAGATTTGGGGATGGTTCTTCTGCGAGCAGAAACTCAATATTGTCGGCAATTTGACCACCATTTGCTCGATCGATCCTCCGTCCATTTTAGGTGAAGCTAAATATGCCACCTACGGAATCATCGCAGCTGGCCTTTGGCCACAGATCGCCTATTGCATGATCCTGTATCTGACCGGGTTGAACAATGTGTCCCCCGATCAAGTCGAAGCCGGCCGTCTGGATGGTGCCAAGGGTTGGAAGATGCTGCGCCATGTGATCTTGCCTCAGCTACGCCCGGCGACATTCATCGCTATCGTCGTAACCGTGATTGGAGCGCTACGCTCCTTTGACATGATCGCTACAATGACCCAGGGCGGACCCTACGGTTCGACCAATGTGCTGGCCTACTACATGTTTGATCAGGCTGTTGGCGAAGGGGTTGGCCGTTATGGCTACGGCTCGTCTATCGCGACGGTACTGTTTTTCATCATGTTGATTTACATCAGCTACTTCCTGTGGCGCATGTACCAGGACGAAAAGGGGGAGCGATAAGATGTTTCCAGCACCTATTGAAAAGTCGAGCTCCAAGGCGCAAGTGGCCTATAAGGTTGCTCTGCCCGTTGCCCTCCTGGTCTGGTTATTGCCGTTGATCGCTATCTTCCTGACGTCGATCAGACCTGCATCAGATATCAATACAGGCAATGTTTTCGGCATTCCGAGCAAGTTCAATCTTATCGAGAACTACACAACCGTCTTCTCCCAAACCGACGCCTGGGGATATATGGTCAACACGTTGATCATCACTTTGCCAACGATGGCCGTCGCCGTCGCTCTCGCCTGCCTGACCGGCTACGCGCTGGCGATCTACAAATTTAAGTCGGCCCTGCCAATCTTCTTCATCTTTGTTGCGGGTAACTTCGTCCCTTTCCAGATTTTGATGTTGCCGGTCATTGATCTGTCCAACCGGCTTGAAATTTACAATACTGTGCCCGGTTTGGTGATGTTCCATGCCGCTTTCCAGACTGGATTCTGCACCCTTTTCATGCGTAATTTCATGAAGGCGCTGCCCTTCGAGCTGATTGAATCAGCCCGCATCGAAGGGGTCGGAGAGTTTCGTATTTTCTGGCATCTCGTTCTGCCACTGGTCCGTCCGGCGATTGCTGCACTGGCCGTATTGATCTTCACCTTTATCTGGAACGATTTCTTCTGGGCGACAGTGATGATTCAGGATGATGCTTCACTTCCAATCACCGTTGGCGTGCGTTCCCTGAACGGTGAATTCGTGCAACAATGGCAACTGGTTTCTGCCGCCTCACTTCTGGCAGCGGTGCCGCCGGTTATCATGTTCTTCCTTATGCAAAAACACTTCATCGCCGGGCTGACGCTTGGTGCGACGAAGGGCTAAACCTCCGTGGAGGCCTAGTTGGGCGTTGTTCATACCCACCGTCTAGATACACCGGCGGCAACAATACTGTTTGGCTGGACCGATGGTGTTCCTGAAATTCTTTATTTCGGGTCCCCCATTGCCAGTGACCTTGATGTAGAGCTATTTGCCCGGTCGCGTGCCCGACCGCAGGGCTTTGCCACGTTGGACGACAGCGCCCCTGTTTCCATGCAGCCAGAAATTTCTCGGGGCTTTATGGGGCATCCCGGCCTGATCGCCCACCGCACTGATACTGACCACGCCGGATGGGCAGGCCTGTTTCTATATTCTGAGAAAGCCGATATCGAAAACGGTGTGGTTTTTCGGTGCCGCGACCAACATCGACAATTGGCGCTGGAAATTTCCTGCACCCTTTGCCCGACATCCAGCGTGGCCGTTTTCAAATCTCGCCTGATCAACGAAGGCGCCAATCTGTGTATCGTCGACTGGATGAGTGCACCGGTGCTGCCAATCCCGCAGGCACTGTCTGAGTATTTCCACTTTCACGGTCGCTGGTGTGCCGAATTCACCATTGACCGCCGCTCGGTACCGATGGGGCTGGTGAAGGCAGAAAATCGTCGTGGGCGGACCAGCCATGAAGCCTTTCCCGGCACAATCATGCTGGCCCCCACCACCGATGAAGAAACCGGCAAATGCCTCGGCGTGCATCTGGGATGGAGCGGCAATCATCGCATGGTGCTGGAACGGTTGACCACCGGCGAATGTCAGCTTCAGATGGGAGTTCTGCACTTTTCCCGTGAAGGCAATTTGCGCCCCGGTGAAACGCTTGAATCGCCAGAACTGTTCGTTGCCCAGTCGGATCATGGCCTCAACGACATGAGCCAAAAATTCCATACCTATATCCGCGACAATATCTTGAAGTTCCCCGACAGCGATAAATCGCGCCCAGTAACGGTAAACACTTGGGAAGCGCTGTATTTTGACCACGACATTGTCCGCTTGAAAGCCCTCGCTGATGCCGCCGCCGAAGTGGGGGGGGAGCGCTATGTTCTGGACGATGGCTGGTTCAAAGGCCGCAACGATGACACAACGTCGCTCGGCGATTGGTTCCCCGACCCCGACAAATATCCAAACGGCCTGCATCCAATCGTCGATTATGTGATTGACAAAAAAGGCATGGAATTTGGCCTCTGGGTCGAGCCCGAAATGGTCAATCCGGACAGTGATCTGTACCGCCAGCACCCTGATTGGGTTTTGCGCCTCGATCCCTATCCGCGTATGACCGGACGCAATCAACTGGTTCTCGACCTCACCAATAGCGAGGTCCACGATTACCTATTTGAACGCATTGCAAGCCTGCTCAACGAATACCGTATTTCCTATCTTAAGTGGGATATGAACCGCGACTTGGTGCTGCCCGGCGATCGTGCGGGCAATGCGGCGGTTCACCGCCAAACGACCGAGCTCTACCGCCTCATTGATCGCTTGCGTGCAAGACACCCAAATGTCGAAATTGAAAGCTGCGCGTCCGGTGGAGGCCGCATCGATTTTGAAATCCTCAAGCGTACCCACCGCTTCTGGACCAGCGACTCAAATGACGCTGTCGAACGCACCCGAATTCAGACTGGCTTCTCCTACTTTTTCCCTCCAGAAGTCATGGGATCTCATGTTGGCCCAGCTTGGTGCCACACATCAGGACGTGGCTTCCACCCCAATTTTCGTGCCCTGGTCGCGGGCTATGGGCACATGGGTCTGGAACTCGATCTGACCAAGATTGATGCCTCCGATATGGCCATCTTCAAAGATGCAGTGCAGCGCTACAAAGACAGCCGCCATCTTTGGCACAGCGGCACCTTTCACCGTATCACAACAGTGGACGAAAGCCTGATTGGTGCAGCAACCATCAGCCAAGACCAATCGTCAGCGCGCGTGGTGATGATGCAGATTGACCGTCCCCGCTCTGTCATTCCACCCAATATTGAAGTGCCTGGTCTGGACCCCGACCGCAATTATCAGGTAACGCTGGAAACACCGTTGGAGGTTGCCAAACGCGCCAGCCGACGGTTTGATAATCCGCTAATGGACGAAGGGTTTGTCATGAGTGGTTCTGTGTTGGGCTCGGCCGGCATCCAGTTGCCCGTACTTTATGCACAAACAGGTGTCGCGCTCGCATTGGAGGCGGTCTGATGGCCAACCTTTCGGGCGATTGCGGCAAGGGGCTGATCGTACTCGATTGGGGTACGACGAATGTACGCCTGGCATTGCTCGACAATCATGGTGTTGTCGTCGAGGAGCGGCGTGGGGAAAGCGGGGTTGGATCCTTCACTCAGGCCGAATTTGAAGCCCATTTTGACAGGCTCACAGACGGTTGGCCCAAAGTTCCAGCTATCGCAGCAGGGATGGTTGGCAGCCGTCAGGGTTGGCAAGAAGCTGCCTATTTGCCCTGCCCCGCCTCGACGGGGGACCTCGCCGACGGCCTGCGCCGGTTCACCCACAACGGACGAGAAATCCTGATTGTTCCCGGGTTGGCGCTGAATAACGGCAATCGCTTTGATGTGATGCGCGGTGAAGAAAGCCAGATCGCAGGCTTCCTAAACCAGAACCCAAACTATGCTGGCGTCTTGTTGATGCCTGGAACGCACAGCAAATGGGTGCAGATCGAGGGCGCCAGAATCGTCAACTTCCAGACTTATATGACTGGCGAAGTTTTTGAAGCAATCAGCAAGCACACCATTCTGCGTCATTCGCTTTCTGACGACTCAACAGCTGGAAATGATGAAGGCAAAACAGTCTTCAAAAACAAAGTGCAAGAACTTGCGTCCAATCCAACTTCAAGCGAAGGCAATCTGTTTGGCCTGCGTGCCCGCCACCTGCTGGAAGGCTGCAAAACAGAACACTTGCGTCAGGAACTCTCCGCCATATTGATCATGGCCGAATTGAAGGCTGGGCGGGCGGATGGGTTTGAACTGAACGACGATATTTCACTAATAGGCAGTAGCGACCTGACCGGCCTCTATAACATCGCGTTTGCAGCGCTGGGCAAGCGCGCTACTTGCCTACGTGGAACCGGCTTGGTTTGGCCCGCCCTCTACGCCATCGCCTGCCAGTCCAATCTTATTACGGGAACAGCAGCATGAGCAGCAATTACGAAGGTCACCGCCCCCTCGTGGCCATCCTGCGCGGGGTTCAGCCCCACGAGATAGTGGAGATCGGCTCAGCCCTGATTGAAGCAGGGTTTGGGATAATCGAAGTACCACTGAACTCCCCTGATCCGCTGGACTCAATTAGTCTTCTGGCCGACACATTTGGCTCGAAAGCGATTGTCGGCGCGGGCACCGTATTGACACCTCAGCAGGTAGACGACGTGGTGAATGTTGGTGGACGGTTGATTGTATCACCAAACATGAATGAAGAAGTCATTCGCCGCACCAAGCAGCATGATGGCTTGTCTTATCCCGGGGTCTTCACCCCGACTGAAGCCTTTAGTGCCATTGAGGCGGGAGCCGATGCACTGAAGTTTTTTCCCGCCAGCCTGCATGGGCCAGATGGCGTAAAAGCCATCAAGGCAGTGTTACCCCCCAGAATGCCGGTTTTTGCCGTTGGCGGTGTATCGGTACCAACCATCGGTGACTGGTTAGCAGCTGGAACAGACGGATTTGGCATTGGCTCAAATGTCTACAAGGTCGGCTGGAGCGCCACCAAAATTGCGTCGGAAGCTGAAGCCTTCGTCAAGGCTTACGACGCAGCAGCTGCAGCCCAGACTTAAACGACGCTGTAACCTACTTCGGCGCTGGCCGTTTCCAGCCAATGCCAGAAGCTCCGCACCAGACTGGTAAATACGTAAAGATCAAAACTGTTTTCGCCAGTGCGATGGATGGTCAGACCAATCTCATGATGATGACTGAGTTTTGTTGCGCCGACGGGAAAGGCATCCAGATGGAAATCCAAGGCGATACCGCTCGCCAGCACCCATGCAGCTTTTTCGCCTGAAACACTCACGACAACCCGGCCATGGGTCAATCCGGTCACGGCTCCCATTTCTGCAGGTATGGTTTTGCGCAGCTTCTGATCCAGCCCATCGCTTGGTGCGTCAATCAACCAGCGGCCAGGCCCTGACGCCATGCAGGTGACGTCCTTCAACTTACCAAGCACAGCTTCAACTTTGGCAACTGTATCGGGCCAGGCTTGCACCTGAACCAGCGAGTCGCAAAGACGTTCGTAAAGAACCACTTGGTCTGAACCCACATGGGGGGCAGCGAGTTCCTTCAGAGGCGAGGTTTTTTCAACTGAATTAGCCATGCATCCGCTCTCCTTTTGGATCCACCATATGATGGCTCAACACTTCAACAGCAACATGAGTACCCCGAACTGGGTTAGCGGCAAACATCGCTTCTCCATGGCGCTCAACCCCAGCCTCAAGGAGTGCCAGCGATATGTAGCAGCCAAGCTCGGGTGAGAAACAGGTCGAAGTTGTGTGTCCCTGACTGCGCCCGGGTTCGGATTTTGGTCCGGCCACTAGATGGCTGCCGCCGCGAATTTTCTGACCATCCAGAGACTTCACAGCCACCAGTTGCAGTCGACCCGGTTTGCTGAATGTCTCACGCTGCAACAGCACAGAACCGACAAAGTTCTTTTTGCTTGAAACCATGCCGCTCAGACCCAGATCATGCGGCGTTGTGCGACCGTTCAGTTCCGGACCAGCCACATGACCCTTTTCGATACGCAATGTGGACAGAGCTTCCAGGCCGTAAGGGACAATGCCAAACTCTTCACCTGCATCCATCAGCGCATGCCATAAGGCCTGCCCCCAATGGGCACCACAATAAACTTCATAGGCCAGTTCACCCGAAAAGGAGAGGCGAGCGATTTTTACAGGAATACCGGCAATGACCGCATCCTTAACGCCCATAAACGGCAATGCACGTGGACCCACACTGCCCCGGGTCACACAGGCCTTCAGCACTTCACGTGCCTTTGGTCCTGCGACGGCCACGCCTGCCCATTCGTCAGAAACCGAAGTCAGCGCAACCTTCATGTCAGGCCAGACAAAATCGCGATAATATTCCAAATGTTCCATCACCCGACCGGCACCGGCAGTTGTCGTGGTCATCAGATATTGGTTTTCATCAAATCGCCAGGTGGTGCCATCATCAAACAGGAATCCGTCTTCGCGCAGCATCAATCCATAGCGTGCTTTGCCGACCGGTAATTTGGCAAACCCGTTAGTGTAGACCCGGTTTAGAAACTCGGCTGCATCGGGTCCCTGTACATCGATCTTGCCCAGGGTGGAAACATCCACCAGTCCAACGCCCGCGCGCACCGTCTTGGTTTCGCGAATATAGGCCTGCTCGACCGTTTCGCCCGGTTGATTATAGGTCTCCGGGCGCAGCCATGGGCCGTTGGCATACATATTGGCCCCAAGTTCAACGTGAATATCGTGCATGGGCGTCAGGCGTTCCGCCGCCAAATGACCGTATTTTTCACCGGCAAGCGTGCCCAGTGCCACAGGTGTATAAGGCGGCCGGAACCGGGTTGTGCCTGTATCGGCAATCGCCTTGTTGCTGGCAGCAGCCATGATGGCCAGACCTGTGACGTTTGACGTTTTTCCCTGGTCGGTCGCCATTCCAAGCGTCGTATATCGTTTCAGATGTTCGACCGACACAAAGCCTTCGCGATGTGCCAGACGCACATCTTCGGCGGTTACATCATGCTGCAAATCAACAAAGGACTTGCCACCTGCATTGATTTCAAGAATCGGAGCCGGTGCATAATCAATCGTATCGCCTTCAATGGAAGGCGCATCAGTCGACGGATTGTTGGCAGAAAGGCCGATATCAGCCAATGCTGCTTGCGCCGCTTCCTGACCGGAAACAAAAGCCTTAGCCAGACCAAAGTGACCTGTCATTGCCCCCGCCCCATGCCATCTCTGAATTGGCTCACCGGGCAGAAAAGCCTGTAATTCTGCATCCCAGCTAGGCTTGCCACCCTGTTGTGAGGTCAAATGGAATGCCGGTGACCAACCGCCTGAAACAGCCACACAATCGCAGGCAATTGTCTTCGTATCACTGCCAATCTCGCCGCTGATCTCGTTGTATTTCGCCACTACTATGCCAGAAACCTGTCGCATACCTTTGGCCGCCGTCACCGCAGAGCCGGTGTGCAGGGCCGCCCGACATTCTTCACCCAGCGCCCGGATGTCATCATCGACATCTGTGCGAACATCAACAATGGCGGTAACAATCACCCCCGCCCGCGCCATATCGCGCGCGGCCAGCCATCCGGTGTCATTGTTGGTAAATACAGCAACAGCGCGTCCAGGCGCAGTACCGTAGTCCACCGCATAGCGCCGCGCCGCATCTGCCAACATCACGCCTGGCCGATCATTTCCGGCAAACACAATCGGACGCTCCAACGCACCTGTAGCGATAACTGCCGAACGGGCCCGAATATTCCAGGCCCGTTGCCGAGGCAAATTCTTGTCCTTGTGCGCAAGATGGTCGGTCACCCGCTCAACGGCCAAAAACGTATTGTCATCAAAATAACTTTGGACCGTCGTGCGGGTTAGAACTGTGACATTGTCGAGCGCCTCAAGTTCGACAACCGCCTGACGGCTCCATTCTCTTGCCGGTTCGCCTTCGACAAAGTCAGGAGAGCTGTTTAGTGCACCGCCAGCCTGGGCACTTTCTTCACACAGGATAACCCGTGCTCCGGCCTGCGCTGCCCGGTGTGCAGCGGTGAGACCCGCCGCTCCGCTTCCAACGACCAAAACGTCGCACCAGGAATTCATTCGCCCATACCGATCGGGGTCGGGGATACTCGTTCCTCGACCAAGCCCTGCAGCCCGACGAATGAGCAGTTCGCAGAACCACCAGAATTGAGTAGCCTTGTGCCCTTTGCGCGCCGGACCCATGAAGGTTTTGTAATAGAAACCGGCACTGAAAGCCTTACCTACCAGTTGGTTGATGGCCATCAGATCAAACTGCACCGACGGCCAACGGTTTTGCGACCGCGCAACAAGACCTTCGTAAAGCTCTACTTCGGTGGCGCGGATGTTCGGCTCCGTGCGTCCCCCGCTATGCAGGGTAACCAGCGCATTGGGTTCTTCGGATCCCGCTGTGAATATTCCACGAGGACGGTGATATTTGAAGGAACGGGCAACAATCGACACGCCATTGGCAATCAGTGCTGACGCCAAAGTGTCGCCGTCGCGGCCTTGGTAGCTCTTGCCGTCAAACATGAAGTTGATGGATTTTTCGCCCAACGCTGTGCCGACGCCGTCCCGCAGGTTTAACCGAAAGCCGCTCATTTCAATTGCTCCGCAAATGGTCCGACAGGCTCGCAGGACACGACTTCATGGGTCACCGTATTGCGCTCGACAATCAAGTGGCTGCGGCAACCCGAAGTATGATTCCAGAGTTCGCGATGCAGTCCATCGGGATTGGCCCGGTCGAAAATATAGCTGTTGTGATCATCAACCGATGTGTTGTCGATCGGTGGGCGAACGGCAGTCGCATCACCTCGATAAGTGAATTCCTGGTGATCGCGTTCACCGCAATAGGGGCAGGTCAGTCTCATCTTCGCAACTCCCTAATGATACCAAGGTGTGGGGCCAGCGCCCAATTCATCAATCGGATTGCCCTGCTTGAACCGTTCAAGGGTGAAGGCCTCGTTCAGCCGGTGGGCTTTGTCATTGGCAATGGTATGGGCAAAACACCACCCACTGGCTGGGGTCGCCTTGAAGCCGCCATAGCACCAACCTGCATTCAGATACATGCCGTCCAGCGGGCCTGTGGTGATGATCGGCGAGCCGTCCATCGACATGTCCATCACACCGCCCCATGAGCGCAAAAGCCGCAGCCGGGCGAATGCCGGGAACATGGCGAGCAGTTCACTGGTCACCTCTTCCCAGACAGGCAGATTGCCCCTCTGCGCATAAGAGTTGTAGTAGTCAATATTGCCGCCAAACACCAAGCCACCCTTGTCAGACTGAGAGACGTAAAGATGACCGGCTCCGAAGGTGGTGACGGTCGGGATGATCGGTTTGATTGATTCGCTGACAAAGGCCTGCAGGACAGTGGATTCAATTGGCAAACGGTCAACACCTGCCATTTTCATCACCCTGCCCGTATTACCAGCCACGGCAACACCGGTTTTATCAGCCCGGATCTCCTGCCGCTCACCATTGCGCCTCACTTCAACACCAGCAATTCGCTCACCATCTTTCAGGAAGCCAACAACTTCGGTGTTTTCCAAAATATCAACGCCCAGTTGATCTGCGGCACGGGCATATCCCCATGCAACTGCATCGTGGCGAGCATTACCGGCATCAGGTTGCAGGAGACCACCATGGATCGGGAACCGAGCCGACCCGGAGACGTCAAGCCCAGGGTTGAGGCGAGCCACCTGATCGCGGTCCAGCAACTCCGACTTAACGCCCATCAATCGCATCTGGTTGCCACGTTCAGCGTGGGTATCCATCTGACCCGGCGTATGGGCCAGATTGAGAACGCCACGAGGCGAAAACATCACGTTGTAATTGAGACTGTGGGAAAGCTCTCGCCACAGCTCCATCGACTTTTCGTAAAATCCACTGTTCGGCGTCAATCGGTAGTTGGAACGCACAATTGTTGTATTTCGGCCAACATTGCCGGAGCCAAGATAGCCCTTCTCGATAACCGCCACATTTGTGATGCCATGCACGCTGGCAAGATAAAACGCTGTGGAAAGTCCATGGCCGCCGCCGCCGATAACAATCACATCATAGCTGGCCTTGGGCTCAGGCTTTCGCCAGGCCGGCGTCCAATCCTTGTTGCCTCGCAGCGCGTTCTTCAGAATTGCAAAAGCGGAATACCGCATAAGTTCACCAGCTTCCTTGATAATTTTTGCCACGATCACATTCCCGTTGACCGCCTACAGACAAATCTAACCTGCCCCTGACGAAGCATCATGACAATTGCGACGACTCATCGCTACCAAACGACAAACTGCCCCAGACCAGCATCGCAAACAAGATGGCATTGTGATCAGATTTTGCTTGCGCAAGTTCAAAAATTTGACACAGATAATCGAACGACAAACTCAAATGCTCAGCACCTGGCAATTGAGCCACGAGTTGGAGCCCGAAGGACGTTCGATGAACCGATTTCCACGATTGGCAGACGACGACTCCCGTCATTTGTCTTTCCTGATCCTGGATCATTTTTCCATGCTCTGCCTGGCAGCAGCGATGGATCCTTTGCGCTCGGCCAATCGCATGGCCGCGTCAAAATACTACAAGTGGAGCCTTGTTTCGCTTGATGGCAATCCGGTCAGCGCTTCCAACGGCATGGAAGTCAGCGTCCAGCACTCCATCGATAATATGGAGAAATGTGACATCCTGTTCGTCTGCGCCGGCTACAAGCTGGAAGTCGAAGGGCAAAACCATATGCTCGCAAAGCTGCGTGAACGGGTGCGGCGCGGCGGGGCGATAGGTGGTTTATCCATCGGAGCACACATTCTGGGTCAGGCCGGATTGCTCAATGGCTATGATTGTACCATTCACTGGGAAAACCGGGCCTCGTTTCAAGAAGCGTTTCCTGAGGCTAATTGCACCGGTCATGTGTTTGAGGTGGACCGGAACCGCTATACCTCTGCCGGAGGCACCACGTCTATCGACTTGATGCTGCACATAATTGGCGAGGATTTTGGTGCTCAGGTGGCCAACGAGGTGGCCAACCAGTTTCAGCACGAACGTATCCGCACCAACCTTGACCGACAGCGGGTTGGCCCGGAACGGGATCTGGCCGGCAAGTCAGAAAAGCTGCAGCGGGCCGTCGAAATGATGTCCGAACATCTTGAGGAACCACTCTCGGCGTTGGAGATCGCCCGCCGGGTCGGCCTATCCTTGCGACAGGTGGAACGTCTTTTTCTGCGCCATTTAAGTTGCACGCCGGGACGCTACTATATGACCGTCCGCCTCGAGCGCGCCCGCGAATTGCTGCGTCACACCAATGCGCCGATTCTCGATGTCGCGTTGTCCACCGGTTTCACCTCACATTCTTATTTTGCCCAGAGCTACCGCAATCATTTCGGCTGCTCGCCTTCTGAAGAAAGACGCGCCAATGCCTGAACAAGGACCGTTGGCCGGAATTCGTGTTGTGGAACTGGCTTCCATCGGCCCCGGCCCTTTTGCTGCAATGATGTTGGCTGACCATGGAGCCGATGTCATCCGCATCGACAAACCGGGAGGGCGTGATGTTGGCACTTCGAAGTCCGAAAAAGACCCGATGCTCCGGGGACGGCGCAAGGTTGAACTCAACCTGAAAGATCCCGCTGAGGTTGAAAAGGCCATGGCACTGATTGAAAAGGCCGATGTGTTGATCGAAGGCTACCGCCCCGGTGTCACTGAGCGGCTGGGACTTGGTCCCGCAGACTGTCATGCACGCAATCCGGCGCTTGTCTATGGCCGCATGACGGGTTGGGGACAAGACGGCCCTCTGGCCCCGCGTGCCGGTCACGATATCGATTATATCGCGATTACTGGCGCCCTGGATGCTGTGGGAACGCCTGAATCCGGCCCCGTGCCGCCAATGAACCTGGTTGGCGATTTCGGCGGAGGTGGCATGTTGATCGCCTATGGCATTTGCGCTGCCCTCCTGCCGGCAAAACTGTCGGGAAAAGGAACGGTCGTCGATGCCGCCATGGTTGAAGGGACAGCCCTTCTGATGACCATGCCATTTGCGCTGAAGGCCCAGGGGCTGTGGCCAGCAGGTCGTGGTGAAAACCTGTTGGACGGCGGCGCGCCATTTTATGGAACCTATGCAACATCTGATGGCAATTGGGTTGCGCTGGGTGCCATAGAGGAACCCTTTTGGCAGCAATTGATTGAGCGGCTGGAGCTTGATGGCGAGATCCTGAAAAAACGCATGCTACGCGAGCATTGGCCAGAAATTCGCAATTTGATTGCAGCCAAAATTTCCGGCAATACACGCGCCCACTGGGAGCAAGTGTTTGACGGCACTGACGCCTGTTTTGCCCCCGTGCTGAGCATGGAAGAAGCGCCCCAACATCCTCACAATGCGAAACGTGGCGTGTTTCAGGAAGTTGACGGTGTTATGCAGCCGGCCCCGGCGCCGCGCTACGGTGGTGCGGCGCTGCCGACCAAGCCGACAGATATGTCTGCCGTCGACTTTGATGAGGTTTTGGCAGGTTGGAGCTAACCTGAAAGGGGCTAACCAGGAACAGGGGCTAATTCGTCCACCCTCTGGGTCACCAAATTTCCTTTGATTTCGCGCAACAATTTCTTCTTGAAGGCCCGTTTGAAATCAAAATAGTCAGCCGCGCGCTCAACAAATGCGCCGGGACCACCAATTACCCGGTTGCGCAGATAGTAGTGCAGGTAGGAGACTTCATTGATGACAGCCAGGGCGTTGATGGTGGTGCCCTGACCAACGATGAAGTCACGCATATCTTCAACGCGATTGCCGTCATTGTTTTCGCCATCGGCGATAACATCAATGACCCGGCGGTCTGCCCGCATCGGAACCGTCTCAAAAGAATTTTGACTGAATTGCAGCGCGCCGGAAATCGACGTCCCTCCGTTGACCGTTTTGCGGCTCATTCTTGCTGCCGCATTGGCAAAGCGGATGGCATCGCCGGGAGTGGCTATTGTTGTCCAGGGCATTGCGATCATTTGGGTGCCAGATGTCGACCAATGCACGACAAGAACATTAATGCGTCCATGATGGCCGTCGGCAATCGCAGAGACGATCTCGTGATCCGAGAAAGCGGCAGCGACGCCCCCTGCCTGAAGCGCATATTCGCTGGCATTGACGCTCCACGAGCAATCCATGGCAATGACCAGGTTGAGGTCAGCCCTCTGGCTCTGCGCATGAGAAACCGCAAGCAGCAGCCAGAACGAAACGACGGCTGTTGCAATACGAAGCATCAGCCAGGCGAAAGACCGCGCAGGCGCTCAGAACGACGACGCAGCAGCTCCACCGCGGTTAGCAGCATGATCGACATCACAACTAGAATGGTCGCGACAGCCAAAATAGTCGGGCTAATCTGCTCACGCAGGCCCGAGAACATCTGCCGTGGAATGGTCCGCTGGTCGACATCGGCCAGGAAGATCACGGCCACAACTTCATCCAGTGATGTGATGAAGGCAAACAAGGCTCCCGAAATCATGCCCGGAGTGATCAGCGGCATGATGACTTTCGTAAAGGTGGTCCAACCATTGGCACCCAGGCCCTCACTTGCCCGGATCAGCGAGCGGTCAAAGCCAGACAGAGTAGCTGTCACCGTGATGATCACGAACGGGACGCCCAAGGTGGCGTGAGCCAAAGTCAGACCAAGATAGGTGTTGGCCAGACCTTTTTCGTAACCAGGAATAATGCCCTGCATGGTGCCGCCGTAGAAGAAGAACATGCCGGTTGCGGTGATTACCAGCGGCACGATCATTGGCGAAATCAGCAGGCTCGTAATCGCCGAGCGGAACGGCATTTCCGGGCGTGACAGGCCAAGCGCCGCCAGCGTTCCAAATCCGGTGGCCAGCAATGTTGATACAATGGCCAGGAAGAACGAGTTGCGCATGGCGCGGATCCAGGTGGCGTTATCCCACATATCCGTCCACCAGCCTTCAATACCGTCCGGCGCGGTCATGCCGAAGCGCCAGATGTCTTGATACCACCGCGTTGAATAGGCTGCCGGATCAAGCGCCATCATGCCTTCGGTAAAGGTGAAGTAGGGCTCTGCGTTAAACGACAACGGAATGATGATCAGGATCGGCAGGATCAAAAAGATCAAAATGCAGGTGCAAATCGCAAGAAAGATATACTTGCCAATCTTGTCCTTGGTTGAGGCGTATGCGGGCAGTTCGTTCATGGCAAAGTATGGAATGCCAAAAATAATCAGAAAGCCAACCATGCCGACAAAAGACTGGGTGTAGAGAAGAAACAGCACCGTCGCGATGATCAGTGCGGCGAATCCCTTGGTCTTGCATTTTTCCATGAAAGTCATTGCAGCGCCCTCACCCGAACTTCAGATTGTCGACGCCGACAAGCTTGTTATAGATCCAGTAGAAGACCAGCACGACAACCAACAAAATGGTCCCAAGCGCCGCACCGAGCGACCAGTTCAGTGTCTTCTTGATGTGGTCTGCAATCAGGTTGGAGATCAATAGACCATCACTACCACCGACCAATGCCGGGGTGATGTAATAGCCGATCGCCAGGATGAAGACCAACAAGGTCCCAGCAGCAATGCCTGGAATGGTCTGCGGGAAATAGACCTTGGTAAAGGCATAGGTTCCGCTGGCCCCCATGGAGCGGGCGGCGCGCATATAGCTCGGCGGTATGGTCTTCATGACCGAATACAGTGGCAGGATCATGAACGGCAGCAAAATATGCACCATCGAGATCACGGTACCGGTGATGTTATAAATCATCTGAATTCGACTCTCATCGGCAATGATGCCGAGATAGACCAGTACATTATTGATGATGCCTGACTTCTGCAGCATGGCAATCCACGCACTGGTTCGCACAAGAAGCGAAGTCCAGAACGGCAACAGAACCATGATCATCAGCAAGTTCGACGTTCGAAGCGGCAGCGTTGATAACAGATAGGAAACGGGATAGGCGATGATGAAACAAAGGGCTGTGATCAGCGCCGATATCCAGATCGTCTTCCACAGAATGGGTAGATAGATCCGATACAATTGATCGGCCTGCACAATGCTGCCCGTCTCATCGTATTTGCGGTCTGTGGCAGCCAGATAAAAGGCCAGCGTGTAGTCGTTGGTCACACGCTGAAGAGTGCGCCACAAATGGGGATTGTCCCACCGTTTGTCTATTTTGACCAATGCATCAAAATAGGGTCCCTCGGTAATTTTGCCGGCTCGACGCGCAGTCTTGGTGAAGAGGCTGCGGGAGCCCGGAATTTCGTAGTTGACCCGTGTGGCCAGGTTACCAATGGTTTTGCCAACTTCCCGGTTCTTTCGGGCTGACGCCATGTCCTCGACGAAGATCTTAACAACATCATCAGAAGGAATGCCCTGTTCGGCATCCCAGTTTTTGATCGCTTGCGTAAAATTCGGCATCACGTTGGAGCCGGTCGGATTGTGAAACGAGCGATAGAGCATTTGCCCGATGGGCAATACAAATGAAACAATTAGAAACAGAACAAGCGGGACGGTCAGCAAGAATGCCCGCATTTTCATGCGGCGCGTCGTGCGCGCTAACTTCTCTTTAAGCGGCATGCCATCAGCCGCCAAAAGCGGAGCTTCACCCTTACTCATCGTGGCATCTGTCATACCGTCTACCTACTTGTTGCCAGTTTAGCCCTGAATTGGGCCGAAAAGGGCGCGGGAAGATCTCCCGCGCCCCTTCATTCGTCAGATTAGTTAGCCAACCAAGCGTTGAAACGCTCGTTCAACTGATCGGCATTATCAGCCCAGAACTCAAAGTTCGACTGGGCAGCATTGGCCAGGTTAGCCGGGTTAGTCGGCATCTGTGGACCCATGTCGATGTCTTTGTTGTGGTACTTACCAACCAATGGAGCCGAAGACTTACGTGCCGGACCATAGGAAATGTAAGAAGCCTGTGCAGCCAGCTGCTCGGTTGCAGTGGAGAACTTCAGGAACTCCATGGCTGTGTCGAGGTTATTGGCACCCTTAGGGATCACCCACAGGTCGAGGTCATAGATCTGACCGTCCCAGACGATTTCAAATGGCTTACCTTCACCAGCTACAGCATTGAAGATACGACCGTTATAAGCGGTGGTCATAGCAACTTCGCCGTCAGCCAGCATCTGTGGTGGCTGAGCACCAGCTTCCCACCAGACAACTTCAGACTTGATGGTATCGAGTTTGGCAAATGCACGATCAACACCTTCTGGAGTTCCCAGCACGTCATACACGTCAGCAGCAGCTACGCCATCAGCGATCAAAGCGAATTCGAGGTTAACCTTGGCGCCTTTACGCAGGCCACGTTTGCCTGGGAATGAAGCGAGGTCAAAGAAGTCGCCCATGGTTTTTGGACCATTTGCCATTTTCGAAGAATCGTAAGCAAAAATGGTTGACCAAACGATGTTGGCAACAGCGCAATCGTACAATGTGCCTTCCAGGAAGTCCTGTGTAGCAGGAGTGCCATCGGCACCAGCTGGCAGAGATGAATGATCGATGGTTTCCAACAGACCTTCATCGCAAGCGCGGATCGCGTCTGACAATTCAACGTCCACAATGTCCCAAGTTACGTTACCAGCTTCAACCTGAGCTTTAATCTCAGCAATGCCGCCATTGTAGTCTTCGGAATTGATCTTAGCGCCGGTCTTGGCGATGAATGGCTTGTGATAGGCTTCCACCTGAGATTTGGTGTAAGCGCCACCCCAAGACACAATTGTCAGTTCTTTGGCGTTTGCAGCAACAGAACCGATTGCAATGGCTACGCCAATCGCGGTGCTTGTAAGCAGTTTATTGAGTTTCATTTTTAGTCTCCCTTTGAGTTTGACCTGACCATCCGGTCAGATTTGTGCTCGGGCCCGCCGAGAAGCTGCAGGCCCGAAATTCGAATTCTGTCCTACGACAGAGGGTCAAGGGCACGGCAATCGGCTGCCTGCCATCCCACATTCACTTGGGCCCCTTCAGACATCGGTTTGTTGCCCGCGTTGTTGGGCACCTTGACGATGAATTCTTCATTACCGGCCACATTCATGCGCGTGCGGATGTGATCCCCGAGATAAATCAACTCAAGGATTTCACCGGTTATGGCATTATCTGTTGCGCCCTTTTCCGGCTCAATTTCGACCCGCTCGGGACGCAATGACAAAGTGGTTCTTTCTCCAACGCCACCCACATTCACCGCTGCTGCAGTAACGGTTCCACCACCATCAAGATCGACAGTTGCGATGCCATCGGTGATTTTGGATACCTTGCCGAACAGCTTGTTGTTCTCACCAATGAACTGAGCCACGAAAGAATTCTGCGGCCGCTCATATAGGTCATCCGGCGTCGAAAGCTGCTGAATAATACCATCCTCAAACACCGCAATGCGGTCCGACATGGTCAGCGCTTCTGCCTGATCGTGGGTCACGTAAACAACTGTAACCCCCAGATTTTCATGGATGTGTTTGATTTCATACTGCATCTGCTCGCGCAGTTGTTTGTCCAGCGCACCGAGCGGCTCATCCATCAAAATCAATTTGGGATCGAAAACCAGCGCGCGGGCCACAGCAACACGTTGCTGCTGTCCACCGGACAACTGGGCCGGACGGCGTCCGCCCATCTGGGGCAGTTCAACCATTTCCAGCGCACGCTGGACTTTGGCTTCCACTTCCGCCTTGCCCATATTGCGCACATGCAATGGAAACGCGAGGTTCTCAGCCACCGTCATATGCGGAAACAGCGCATAGTTCTGGAAGACCATGCCAATGCCACGCTTGTTTGGCGGCACATTGTTGATCGACACACCACCAAGATAAATTTCGCCATGAGTGGCGGGCTCAAACCCGGCCAGCATCATCAGCGAGGTGGTTTTGCCTGAACCCGATGGCCCAAGCATCGTTAGAAACTCGCCTTCTGGGATATCAAGGTTGAGGTCTTTAACGACGAGCGCCTCGCCGTCGTAACTCTTCTGAACCTTATCGAATCGAACAAATGCTTCCGATTCCAGGTCCGCGGACTGCTGTACTGCCGAACTCAATCTGGCACTCCCCTGTCGTCCGTCAGGCGTCTGCCCAACTTTTAATATCAGCGGGCGATTTTTCGCCTCATTGCGGAATTGATTATTCCAGATAGCAATCAACAACGGTTCGAAAGCGACGTCAACAGCTTGGCACGACAGTAAATGCGTAATTTTTGGAGTTTTTTTGCTCGTTTGCGACAAATGCCAAACAAATGGGCAGGCCTAAGCCCGTTTTGCTCATGCAATGGTCATTTATAACCTTGGGCGTGAAAGACGTAGCCAAGAAGATTGAGCAGCACTTGCGCTGCCAGAGTGCTTGTCGACCCGCTATGATCATAATCTGGCGCCACCTCAACCAGATCAATTCCAACCACCGTGTTGCGCCGCGCAAGCTCCTGCAAAAATTCCATAACTTCATAGTACAGAAAACCGCCATGGCTCGGGGTTCCTGTTCCGGGTGCTATCGATGGATCGAAACCGTCAATATCGATGGTTATGTAGACCCGTTCTCCTTCCGGAACGCGGTTGGCCATTTCACGCGACCCAATGGCTCTGAACTGGCGAACCGACTGAATATCTGACCCAACCTTGCCCGCATCTTCGTAACCATCCCGCGCGGTGGAAGAAACATTGCGGATGCCAAATTGCGAAAGCCCGGTAACATAGTCCTTTTCAGATGCGCGACGCATTGGATTGCCATGGCCGAACTTCACCCCATGACGCACATCGACGAAATCCAGATGGGCGTCAATCTGTACAAGGTGAAATGGCTCTTCATTGCTGAATGCATTGATACAGGGAATGTTGACCGAATGGTCGCCGCCAAGCACCACCGGCAAAGCCCCCGCGGCAAGAATCTTTCGAACACCGTTCTCGATATTGGCGTGGCTGGTGATCGTATCTGTGTGGACGATGTCCGCGTCACCCATATCAACAATTCGGACCGAACCAGGCAGATAAGTGACATCATCTTCATGGTCATAAGCTCCGGCATGACCAAACGAAAACAACGTTGATGCTTCCCGGATGGCGCGCGGACCAAAACGGGCGCCAGCACGAAACTGGGTACCAAAATCAAACGGCGCGCCAAGCACAGCACAATCGGCATCGATATTGTCCCAATCGCTGCAGATCGGACGTTTTCCAAAAGACGATATGCCTACAAAGGGCAGATTCAGGCGACCTGTGTCATATCCGTGTTCGGCCATGATATTCTTTGCAATTGAGTGTTCAAACCGGTGCGAACTTTGCCCCAACTGAAATCAAATTGCACGAACTAACGCAATATCCACTGAGTTCGACGCAGCTTTACCCGCCCGATTTTGACCAACGGCCTGCTGTTGTTGGCCGCCAGGCGAAATAAAGTTGGACGCAACTGTGCCAATTTGCGCTTCTGCGCGCGCGCCTTGCGTTGCTTTTCGCGGGCAGCGAGACGCAGTTGATCACGTCGCTTCTGGGCCGTTTTTGCTGCCTCTGCGACCTGTTTTGCAGGCGTTTCCTTGTTCAGCGGCAAGGTCCCATAGGTTTCAACGTTTTTCGTGTTGTTGAGAGAAGCGACCACCAATGGAGCCGGGTCAGGCTTCGCCTTCTTGCCTTTCTTGGCAACAATATGAACGACCTTATAGCCCTCAGCCTTCAGCGTATCCAGCAGATCGGGCAGCATCCGGGCGGTACGCGAATGAATATCATGCATCAAAATTATGCCACGCCCCTGTTTGCGAAGCTTGCCCATGATGCGATTGTGGATCTGCTTGGGTGTGTTCTTCTTCCAGTCTAAAGCGTCGATATTTGCGCCAAATGCAATCAACCCTTTCTTCGCCAGCAGTCGGTCTGTGCGTTTGTTACGGGCCAGGTAGGGATAACGAAAGAACGGGGTCCGGGGTGTGATTGAGGCGTCGTTATAGGCAATTTTCTGCAACCGGCTGACTCCCCGGTCGATCAGCTTTTCAGCCTTCTTCGAAGAGAATTTAGGCAACCGGTTATGTGAGTGAGTGTGGTGGGCCAATGTATGCCCTTCGCGCACAACACGACGCACCAGCGCCGGATAGGCCCGGGCCATAGTCCCAACATAAAAGAAGGTGGCTTTGACACATTCTTCTTTTAGAGACTTCAGAATTCGAGCCGAGTTGCCTTTGATCGGACCGTCATCAAAGGTCAGGATGACCTCTTTGTGGCGCAACCCAAGACTGGCTTCCTTGCCATTGATTGTACGATGTTTTTTGGGATCAATTTCCAACGTTCGGCTGGTTCCCAACGCGTCGGAGGCGCAGCGGGCCAAGGCAGTTGAGGAAAAAGTGCAAACGAGACCGATGCCAATAAGGCAAGACAAAATACGCAAAACCAAAACCCATACTCACTACTAAAGGGCAAAGCGGAGCAACCAGCGCTCCCGCCTACGCAAAACATGGTAAATAAGAATGGTTAACCGCCTGTGAAGGCAGCAAACGTCGGGCGGAGTGAGGGGTCCGCCGCAGCATTTCGCAAACCAGACGCTGTGATCTGACAACAAAAAAGGGCCACCGTTTCAGGCAGCCCTTATTGTTCTGTAATCAGCTGGAACGTTTAGCCGCGGCCTTTCCACGGCACCAGCTTGTTCTCCGCGATGCGCATCAAAACGTCGATGCCGAAGCCAATCACGCCAATGATGATGATACCGATAATAACGATGTCGGTGAGCTGGAATTTCGAGGCCGCGATGATCATCTTACCGGCCCCTTTTTCAGCAGCCACCAGTTCGGCAGCAACCACAGTTCCCCAACAAACGCCCATTGCCACGCGCGCCGCCGTGAAGATTTCCGGCAACGAGTTCGGCAGGATCACCTTGGAGAGCAACTGGCTCTTGGTCGCGCCCAGCGAATAGGCCGCATGTACCTTGGAGATATTCACTCCAGACACCCCTGCCCGTGCGCCAATGATCATGATCCACAACGCCGCGAGGAACAGCAGGCTAACCTTGCCCTGTTCGCCAATGCCGAACCAGATAATCACCAGCGGGATCAGCGCCAGTGGTGGAACCGGACGCATGAACTCGACAATCGGGTCAAACCAACCACGCAACCAGGAATTCAGGCCCATGGCAAAACCTAGCGGAATGCCGAACAGGCAACCGAGGAAGAAGCCGAGCACAACGCGGATCAGCGACCACATGACGTTTTCCCAAAGGCCAACGCCTTGATAGCCCTCTGCGTTCAGTTCCAGAAAACGGCTCCAGACCTGCTCTGGCGGCGGCAGGTAAAGCGCTTCCATTGTTGGGCCGGTGTAAGGACGAACCTGCAGGCTGCCTGCATTGGTCATCAACACCGTGCCATTTTCGATTTCAACGATCTGATTGCGTTGGATCGGTTGGCCGTTAACGGCCGTGACCATATAGCCCTTTTCCTTGCCGCCATCGTCGTTGTTTTGAGCCCGCAGCAATTTCGCGCGACGCTCCTGAACCATGACAACGTCATCCTTGGCAAAACCCTCAGACGTTTCCGGGGCAACGAGTTTTTCCGTTGTCGTATCGCCAAACTTCGATACCCGTACCTGCACTGTGGCATTGTCTGTATCACCGGCAACATTCGTCGCGGTATATTCAAACTGCATGTCACCGACAAAAGGAACCGGCAGGATCTTGAACGGTAAAAGACTGGAGCCCGTGGCAATCATCCAGATCAGGAAAACGGTGACCACGCCGGAAACTGAAGCAACCCGGTTAGCGGTAACAGAGCTTTCATCACCAAAAGTCACCGTCTTGAGGCTTGCATAGCCTCGCATCTGGTCTTTTTTGCTGTTGAGATAGTTCCAGACGAAATAAACCAGACCACTTACGGCCAGGAAAATTGCAAAGATCCCTGAAATACCAAGGACCATCCAGAAAGTTGTGACGAGAACGTCGATTAATTCTTGTGCCATTGTATCGTCCCCTTACGCCGTATCTGTCCGGCCCATGATTTCCTCTTCCATGTCCCAGATCATGTTGAGGATTTCATCGCGTTTTGGACCAAAGTCCTTGTGCTGTTTGACTTCGCGCAGATCGGCGCCAACACCGAGTTCTGCAAATGGCAAATAATATTCTTTGTGAATTCGTCCTGGTCTCGGCGCCATCACGACCAAGCGTTCGCCCAACAAGAGGGCCTCCTCCACAGAGTGGGTGATCAGGATGATCGTTTTGCCGGTTTCCTTCCAGATGTCGAGCACCAGGCTCTGCATCTTTTCGCGGGTCAATGCGTCAAGCGCACCCAGCGGTTCATCCATCAAGATGACGTCCGGATCATTGGCCAGGCAGCGGGCCAAAGCCACACGCTGCTGCATTCCGCCGGACAACTCGTAAATCATCTTCTGGCCGAAATCCTGCAAGCCAACAATGCCCAGCAGCTCAGTGACCTTGGAATCGATTTCGGATTGCGGTGTGCCCTTCATTTTGGGGCCAAACCCAATGTTCTTGGAAACATTCATCCATTCGAACAAGGCACCTTGCTGAAACACCATACCGCGTTCAGAACTTGGACCGGTGACACGATCTGTACCAAGCGTGATCTCACCGCCAGTTGGTGCAAGAAAGCCTGCCAGAATATTCAGCAACGTGGTCTTGCCACATCCTGATGGGCCCAGAACTGATATCAGCTCCCCCTGCTTGATATCCAGATTGATATTCTTAAGCGCCTCGACATTGCCGCCATCCGGCAGTTCAAATGTCATCGACACATCGTCAACTAACAGACCTGACATATAATACTTCCCCTATCAGTGATGTGAGGGCGGAAAAAAAAGGCGCAGCGAAAACCGGTTTCGCTGCGCCCGTGTAAACCGCTAATGGCAGCTTACATCTTCGATGCAGCTTCCAAGTAGCTGGAGTTAACCACAGCACTGTAGTCTGACAAAGCTTTAATTTTGCCGTCAGCAGCCAGGCTTGCAGCGCCGTCTGTCAGGTAAGCAGCAACGCCGCCGCCCATCCATTCGTCGGACAGCTGTTCAGCAACAGTTGGGAACACAAAGGTCTTGATGACAGCTTCAGTGGCTTCAAGATCCATGCCCGCGGCCTTCTGGATGTCGCTCATCATGGCGCCGGAGTCGGCTACATATTTTGAGTTCATGTCAGCTGTGACCTTGAGGAATTTGGCCAGCAGCTCTGGGTTCTCTTCACCAAAAGCGGTTGGAATAGAGGTGACGTCGAACACTTTCCCGACGACGCTTTCTTTTTCTTTACCTTCGATGATTGGGTTGCCATGCTCTTTCATTTTGCGCAGCGAACCACCCCAGCCACATGCCATGGCAAGGTCAGTATTTGGCTGTGAGAATGCAGCAGCAGAATCGGAAGGAGCCATGTCAACGATGGTCAGATCAGATTCAGCAATGTTCAGGTATTTGATCTGCTTCAGGAAGCCGGAGTGAGCAGCAGTACCCAATGGCACAGCAACTTTCTTGCCTTTCAGAACAGAAGCGGCATTGTCTTTGTTGGCTTCCAGCTCAGCGCGAACAACGCAGTTGTCGTTGTCGGAGTAGGAAACAGCAACGTCAACAATCTGCAGGTCCTGGCCAGCAGCTGTCGCAACGAGGAACGGTGTCACACCCTGTGAGAAGGAAATGTGCACGTCGCCGGAAGCCATAGCGGCAGACATTGCAGTACCAGCATCGAAGGATACCCAGTTGACCTTAACGCCAAGAGCTTCTTCGTACATTTTGTTGGTCTGAGCGAACTGGTTTGGAGTTGGCCATTCCAGGAAGTAAGCAACAGTGATTTCTTTCAGGTGGCCGTCTGCAAGAGCTGCAGTTCCGGTTGCCACCAGTGCAGATGCGCCAACCAGCGCAGCAGTAAGTGATTTCAGGACTTTCATAGTATTCTCCCTTTGGCGCGAGGCCATGCTTTTTAAATTTGAGCTGAGCCAATTATGTCCCAGCCCACCTTCAATTGATGTTGTCTTAACATCGTTCTGCTCGTTTCGTTCCGGTCATCGACAGGGTCGATAATCAGGCCAAAATACGACAGTCCAGACTAAACTACAGGAAGATGTTCAAATTCCCAGTGGCCTGTTGGTTTTTTTTGGAGCCAGATTGGCCGTTGAGTTGAATCCAGCCTAAAGGTCGTTAGCCTGAGGTCAATTTGGCCTCACGGCCTCATTCTCATCACGAATTTGATTATTTCAATACAAAGCACTCAGCAATATGACACTGCCTGCTTGCGTGATTCCTCTGATGGCATTACCTGTTCAGGAGCACCCGTGTCGAATGCCAATCTGAAAGACCGTTGCAAACCCATGGCTAACAACTTGAAACTCATGGCCCTGGATGCCGATGATCTGTTGGTCATCTCTGCCTACGCACAGGACAGCGTTTTGTTGAGCGCAGAAATCGAATATGACCCGAAAAAAGGTCTGTTGTTTTTACCAATCAATCGTTTTGTATGGGAAGCCCCATCTGCACGTCGGCTATTTTTCAAAAAATATGAGCGACGTCGCAGCGTGCTGCACTTTTCAAAAGTTAGTTCACTGAAATCCCAGGGGGTCGATCAGGGTAATTCTACAGAGGTTCAATCTCTTCTGTCGATTACATTTTCAGCTTCTGAAAAAGACGGCGACCCAGGTGGTCAGATCCAACTGAACTTCGGTGGCGGTGGTGGTTTGATGTTGGAAGTCGAATGCATTGAAGCTCAGCTAACCGACCTGGGAGCCGCCTGGAAGGCCAGCAGCAAACCACGTCATGATGTGTGATGCATCAATGAGTGGCCACGAGATCAAGTGCAAACTGGTTGACGTAGAGCTCGATGAAGCCACGATCGGCCGCGCCAATGCCGACGTGGAGCATGAACGCGCGGTGGCAATTTTCGATCTCATCGAGGAAAATGCCTTTCGACCCATTGGCCACGATCCAAAAGACACGAACGGCGAATATCGGCTCAATCTCGGCCTGCTGGAGCAGCGCCTGGTTTTCAACATCTCTGACCGGGATGCTCAACCTGTTGCCACACACATTCTTTCGCTGACACCGTTCCGCAAGATTGTCAGAGAATATTACCAGATCTGCGAAAGCTATTATGAAGCCATTCGTTCAGCGACCCCAAGCCAGATTGAGGCCATCGACATGGCGCGCCGCGGGCTGCACAATGAGGGCTCTGAAACCCTTCAAGATCGCCTCAACGGCAAGATTGAAATCGACTTTGATACAGCGCGACGCTTGTTCACCCTGATCTGCGTCCTTCATTGGCGCGGCTGATCAGATGGTTATCGACACCACACCTGGACCATCACTGCGGCCAAGCTCGGTCCTGTTCATCTGCAACCACAATGTCATTCGTTCACCGATGGCTGAGGCCATTACAAGGGCCCATTTTGGCAACAGCATATATTCGGCCAGCGCCGGTATTCGCGCCGGCTCTCCTGATCCGTTTGTAGAAGCTGCAATGGATGAGCTCAATATCGATGTCCATAACCGCCAACCAAAAACGCTTGAGGAATTGGATGAAGGTTATTTCGACCTGATCGTCACCCTCTCGCCCACAGCTCACCATGTGGCGCTGGAGATGGCCCATGTCGATGCAACTGAGGTTGAATACTGGCCGTCGGCCGACCCAACGGTGGTTCAGGGGTCGCGAGAGCAAATGCTGGACGCCTATCGCGATGTCCGCGACCGTTTGCTGGATCGGATCATGGAACGGTTTGGGGGCAACGACGCTGATTCTCGCGCCTGGAAGGGGCCAGCCTGACGACTTGGGCACCGGTTTTGGGTTGCAATCGCGGCGAAATTCACCAATTAGCACAAAGCAACACTGCTGCGGTTCACAAATGCAGCATTTGCGGTTAGGTTCGCGCCAAATTGACGGCCCCCGCTTGAGGGAGCGCGCGACAATTCAACCTTTGAAGGAATAGAACTACGTATGGCGAAAGAAGAAGTTCTGGAATTTCCAGGCACTGTAAGCGAATTGCTTCCCAACGCGACATTTCGGGTGAAACTGGAAAACGACCACGAAATCATCGCCCACACGGCCGGTAGAATGCGCAAGAACAGGATCCGTGTCCTGGCTGGCGACAAAGTGCTGGTTGAAATGACGCCCTATGATTTGACCAAGGGCCGCATCACCTATCGTTTCAAATAGGCTTTGCCTCTCGTTTCAAATAGGCTTTGCCTCAGGCGCCTGCGCCGATCAAGCAGTGATGATCACGCGCCAGGCGTCAACAAGTTGAAGGGTTGATTGATGGCATCACGCCCCAAGCTGATTTTGGCCTCTGGTTCTCCCCGG
Organism: Rhizobiaceae bacterium; assembly: GCA_039969995.1. GTDB lineage: Bacteria > Pseudomonadota > Alphaproteobacteria > Rhizobiales > Rhizobiaceae > Pseudahrensia. The sequence continues at coordinate 27,579 of JBDVMU010000031.1, read as the reverse complement.
CGACTGGCTCTGCTGGAGCAGATTGGTGTTGAGCCGGATCTGTTGTCGCCGGTTGACGCCGATGAGACTCCCTTAAAGTCCGAAGCACCGCGATCGCTTGCCAAACGGTTGTCCAAGACCAAGGCACAGATGGCACTGCAGACTCTGCAGCGCAGCGGTGATGCCGAGCACAGTTTCATTCTTGCCGCCGACACGGTGGTCAGCGTTGGACGCCGGATTTTGCCAAAAGCAGAATTACTTGATGAGGCTTCCAGCTGCCTGCGTCTGCTGTCAGGCCGCGCGCACCGGGTGTATACCGGCATTACCCTGATCACCCCACTTGGCGCGACCCGCCATCGGCTGGTGGAAACTCGCGTGCGTTTCAAAAAACTATCGAATGACGAGTTCGAAAGCTATCTCGCGTCAGGCGAATGGCGGGACAAGGCTGGTGGATATGCCATTCAGGGCATTGCAGCCGCGTTCGTCGTCAAGCTGATTGGTTCCTATACCAATGTTGTCGGCCTGCCGCTTTATGAGACTTCAGCGCTGCTTCAGGGTGAAGGTTATCCGGTTCATTACAACTGGATTACCCGCAATTAGCCATGTCGGATTCAGGGGCTTCCAGCGTCACACCCTTGCGGCCTCAGGTCCCCTGCCCGCAATGTGGCCTGTCGAGCGCTCGCAAGACCTATCCGTTTTGCTGTAAACGCTGTGCAGACCTTGATTTAGGCGCGTGGTTGAACGGGTCTTATCGCATCGCAGATGCGCCGGATCAGGGAAATGACAACGAAAATGGCAGCCACTAAAATTTCCTGATGATTTTGCTTTAAATTCATATGGACAGGCTGGTTGAGGTTGACTATACCAGCCGAGCTTTCGCTGAATTTCTATATTTTGGCGAAGGCAGATTACCCCCCGGATAGGCCTTTTGGCCAGATCCAGATGCCCGGGTAGCTCAGGGGTAGAGCAGCGGATTGAAAATCCGCGTGTCGGTGGTTCGATTCCGCCCCCGGGCACCATAAAATACAATAAAAACAACGCTTTATAAATTGAACAAAAATCGGCTATGTCGCGAATTATCACAAATGCGCTAGCATAGTTCTATCATAGTCGCATTTTTAACAATGACTTTTGGTACGAGCGCCAGTCCATTAGCATAGTTCTAGCATAGTCGGAGCAACGCAGGATGATGCAGCTATGGTTCGCATTGGGTCGAAAGGCACCGGCCAAAACTAAGTTGCGAATCGGCAAAGCAGACTTTGAAAATAAGCAAGTTAGAAATTGATCAACGGCAGTTTCGAGCCCTTTTTGACCAACATTCGGCTATCTCAATTCAACTGTTTGCGACATGTTTGTGGAGAGTCTTTTTTGACAAGTCGGTTAGCTCAGCCAGCCGTGGTTTCGACGGTGGGCAATCGATTGATGCGCCGCCATGCATAGAAGATGCTGATTACCATAAGCACCAACAGGAACAAACTTGCTGCACCCCAACCTGTTTTCACGGCGTTTTCCACCTGCGCACCGAAAGCGTAACCGACGGCGACCAATGCGAGGGTCCAAACCGCAGCGGATGCAGCGTTGAGCATGGTGAATATTCCCCACCGCATTGCGCCAAATCCGATTGGAAGCGCCCCAACAGTCCGCATTCCTTTGGGGTATCTATAGAGGAAAATATATGCCCAACCGTATCGAGCGACCAACGCTATTGCTGTTGCAATTGCTCTTTGAACACGCGGCCATTTGTTTGCCCATGCGTCTCCATATCGACGCGCAACGGCAAACCTTGCTTCATCACCCAGATACCCACCAGCGAATGCTGCAGCCGCGACAGGCACAAGTTCTAGTGCTCCAGCTTGTGCGGCATAGCCCGCAAACAAGGGCAAGGCTCCACTTTTCAACGCGCAATAGGCGAAGAGCAGAACATAGACCCACACCCCATATTCCTGGATCAATCCCAGCAGGCTTTCCATTGTTTGCTTCCCAAAAACCGGCCTGCCTAAATGTACCGACGTACCAATTTTCTATAATCCTGATACACTGCACCGTACTGATCTTGCAGCCACGGCTCTTCCGCTAGTGGTGCAACCACCAGCACGACGAGCCCCAGAATAAGGACTGGTATAGCCCATATGGAAGCTGTCAAAATGCCCCACCCGAAAAGAATGGTGATGTCGGCCATATATTGCGGATTACGCGACCATCTATAAAGGCCATCTGTTTTCAGTCCCGTGGCTTCACCACTGGTTGCCGCCATCCCAATTTTGGAAACGCCAAACCATACTATGACATTGCCGATGATGACGAGTGGCAGGCCAATTCCCCAACGAAAGGAAGCAGGCCAATTGAAGTGATTCCAATCCATAAGGCCGAGCATGAACGCAGCAGCAAATATCAACGTAGTCATTAGCCAAACACGAACTTTGATGCCTGTGGTTACTTTCACGGGAGGCCAGACCCGCTGCTGCGGCTGAATTATCGACCAAAGCAACATTCCAAGCATATAAGCGCCAGCTAACAGCCCAACCGTTAGGGCAAGATAAGTTGCTTCAATGGGCATGGTCGTGTCCGTGATCTTGTAATGCGCCCACGTCCTCGCCGCTGCTGTGATATTCTTGCCATGCCTGCACCAATATTAGCTGTGACGAGCGTAGGAACAGCCCTGCCATGATGGTGGCAACAATTAGGTCAGGCCATGCCGATACGGTGAACCAAACAGCAACACTAGCGACCATGACGGCCACGTTTCCGATTGCATCGTTGCGAGAACAGAGCCAGACAGAACGCACGTTTGCGTCCCCATCCTTGTAGCGCATAAGGAGCAATACGCTTGCAAGGTTGGCGGCAAGTGCCAGTAATCCGATTGCGCCCATGATTTCGGCTTGAGGCACACCTAGAACAAGAACTTGATAAGCCGTCGAGCCAAAGACCCACAACCCCATCAATAAGAGGCTCATGCCCTTGAGAAGTGCCGCCATCGAGCGGGCTTTCAAACTCATTCCTATGACAGCAAGACTTAAGCCATAGGTCAGGGAGTCGCCCAGAAAGTCGAGAGCATCCGCTTGCAGTGCTTGTGACCCGGCCAACTTGCCCGCCGACATCTCCACGAGAAACATCACCGCGTTGATGGCGATCACGACCCAAAGGACGCGTTTATATGCAGGGTCTAGTCCGTCAAATGTCGGGTTGCCCGAACAGCCGCAAGCATTGTTTTCATCGCTCATGTTTGACCTTTCCAATTCTCGATCTGATAAATATAATCCCTCTAGTAGCTATAGGTTCAAGGGGTATTTTTATGTTTTCGATAGGCCAGCTTTCCGAGCGTACAGGTGTGAAAATCCCCACCATTCGATATTACGAGCAGATGGGCTTGATTGATGTGCCAGAGCGCTCTGAGGGCAATCAGCGACGTTATACGGCAGACGGTCTAAATCGCCTTTCGTTTATTCGACATTCTCGCGACCTTGGGTTTTCTATCGAAGACATCAAAGGGCTTTTGGAGCTTAGCCAACATCCCGAAAAGCCATGCCATGACGCGCATGGCATTGCAGTTCAGCATCTCAAGAACGTTCAGGATAGAATTGCAAAACTTCGGCGGCTAGAAGGCGAATTAAAGCGCGTCTCCAAATGTGACGCCGACAGCGTGGCCGAATGTGCCGTTATCGAAGCTCTCGCCGACCACAGCCTTTGCGAGACAAACCACTAACACAGCGGCGAATAAGTAATTGAGCCTGCTGGCCCGTTTGCGACGTAGTTCGATTCGTCGCTAAGTCCGCAACTCGGAAGTTCAGGCAGACGGCTCCGTCAGCCTTTGCAGGTACTTCCGCTAAGAGCCCTTTGCGGAAGTAGCAGCCGTGCCATATTGGTTGCGTCATGGCATCTGACTGGTCAATAATGTGCAACTGCGACCCATCCTCCCCCTAATTTTCAATCTTATCTAAGGCGCAAAATATTTCCATGGACATCATTCTATATCACTCACCGGGCGCCTGTTCGATGGCCCCCTATATTTCGCTGTTGCAGGCAGAGGCCGAATTTAAGGTTGAGATTGTGAGTCTGCGCAACAACGAGCAGATGAGCGAGAAATATGCCACGCTAAATCCGAAAAAAAAGGTTCCCTATCTGTCTGTTGATGGAAGGGGATTGACTGAAAATGTTGCGATCCAATGCTGGATCTCACAAACCTTTCCAAAGGCCCACATCCTTCCATCGGACAGCTGGGACTATGCGCGCGCTATATCTTACATGGGGTGGTTTGGTTCAGGCATGCATCCGCACATTACTCGCCATTTCAAAACCGGGAAGTTCTGCAGCGTCGAGGAAGCTGCGGCTGACATCAAGTCTAAAGCCAAAGTGATGTTGTTTGAGCAGTTCGCTTTGGTGGAACAGGAATTGGAAGGCCGCACTTGGTTTTTTGATCACCCCACCGCCTGTGATAATTATTTCCTATGGATATACGAACGCAGCTTGGGCGAGGGTTTCGACTTGAGCGAGTTTGAAAACTGCACAGCGCACAACAACCGGATGCGTGAACAAACCGCAGTGCAAAAAGTCTTGGCACACAAAGCAGGTTAGCTGCCCAATTTGTCTGAACTGATGCCCGGTAAATGGTGTCGCCTCTGTCCGCAGCTCGGAAGTTCACTCGAATTGTGACCAATTGCGGAATGAGCCCATTTTTGCCGATTGCCATTATCATTACTGTGTCTGGTTCGCACACTAACAGGAAAGTTCACATCGATGCTCTGAACACCTTGAGTAACGACTGTATTGCAGAATTTGCAACCAACCTTTTGGGAAATGCAATTCTGTATTCATGGCCCATGGCAATCGGGTCCAGATCTAGTTTTCGGATTGCCCCGCTGCTCAGATACATATCCACCATCTCGGCCGGAACCAGCGCGACGCCAAATCCCTGCATCGCGAATGTGATTGCTGTGCTGCTGGTCTCAACCCGCAGCCCGGCATTGTGATCAACAACACGAGTTTCATCAAAAGCCGAATTCCAGTTTGGCGAGGTTGAGTAATCCCGCCCCCAGTCAGTATGAATGAGATGCCGGTCTTCGATGTGATCGACACGTTGACCGTGCTCCGATACAAACCCAGGAGAAGCCACCGCCACGAGGACATCTGAAAACAGCTTTTCAACCTGGTAGTCGCCATACAGGTCGTGGCCATAAAAAATCCGCATGTCTATCTTGTCCTGAACAAAGTCGACCGGATCTTCAGCAACCCGAATATCGAACGGTGTTGCCTGTTCAAGATTTTCGAGCCTGGCCAATTTTGCCGCAAGCCATGTGGTTGCGACCGATTGCGGTGCGCTGACGACAATGCGCTTCTTCCTCTCGGTTCGGCGCATAATGTTTGACAGGTCTTCCAGTGCTTCCATGGACTGTCCCAGAACCGGATAGGCCGTGAGTCCTGCGTCGGTGAGTGTTATCCGGTTTCCCTGGCGAATGAACAAGAGCTTTCCCCAGAATTCCTCCAGAATCTTGACCTGCTGGCTAACGGCAGCAGAGCTTACGCCCATCTCTCGAGCAGCATTGGCGAACGAGCCAGTCCGTGCCGCCACTTCAAATGCACGCAGAGCGTTGAGCGGAGTTACAGCTTTCATGTTGTTTTCTTCAAAAGAAATTCTAATGGATCACAATTAGAAACCATATTGTTGAACCCACTACGAGGCAATATGTTTGCAGGCGCCAAAGCCTGGAGCCGCAGATGAAAACACTCGTGAATATTGATCAGTATCCGCTGCACAAGCCGCATACGCCCGCCTGGAACTCACTGGTTGAAACATGCAATAACCAGCTCGAAAAAGACGGGCTGTTCAATCTGCCCGGCTTTCTGAATGAAGAAGCGGTGTCCATGGCGGTTGCCGAATTGAAGCCGCCGCTTACAACAGAGGCATTCACCCATGCGCGCAAACATAACATCTATTTCAAAAAGCATATTGAGGGTCTGGAGCCGACCCATCCAGCGCTGACCGAATTTGAAACGTCCAACCGCACCATTTGCGCCGACCAAATGGGTGAGGCCATGATCATCCGCCTGTATGAATGGGAACCCTTCGAGATCTTCCTTGCGGAAGTTATGGGCAAGTCCAAACTGTTCACCATGGACGACCCTCTCGCCCGGGTGAATGTCATGGGATACGCCCACGGGCAGGCGCTCAACTGGCATTTCGACCGTTCGGAGTTTACCACAACATTGCTTTTGCAGGCTCCGTCCGCAGGTGGCGATTTTGAGTATGACAAAGATCTGCGCAGCGAAACCGACCCGAATTATGCCGGTGTGGCTGCCCTGTTAAGAGGCCAACGACAGCCGGTTCGTATGGCGCTTGAGCCGGGCACTTTGAACGTGTTCAAAGGCAAGAACACCGCGCATCGGGTAACGCCCGTCGAAGGGGATGAGGACCGGATCATCGCCGTATTTTCCTACTACGAGCAACCTGGCGTCATGTTTTCTCCTGAAGAGAGGCTCGGGTTTTACGGCAGAGCATCATGAATGCATATGCGGCCTTCAAGGATGAACGTAAGCTCTCCTACTTAAATTCTGAAGGTGCCGACAAGCCGCTGAAGAGCCCGATAAGCGCTGACGTCATCGACCGGGCCAGGCGATACCGCCTCGACCGATTGCGCGAGCAGATTGTCAGCGGGGACTGCGCCGCATTGCTGCTCTACGACCCCTGCAACATCCGCTATGCATTTGACTGCTCCAACATGCAGGTGTGGACCCTGCACAATCCGATGCGATATGCACTGATACTGGCCGATGGTCCGGCGATCATGTTCGAGTTCAAGGGCTGTCTTCATCTCGATGAAGGATTGCCCGGAATTGATGTATTGCGCATCGCCAAGCCCTTTATGTTCATGGCCTACGGCGACAAGTCAGAAGTCGCAATGGCAGGCTGGGCTGATGAAATCGCCGATCTGGTGAACCACTATGGCGGAGGCAATACCCGCATTGCTTGCGACAAGCTGGATGGAAGCGGCATCCATGCGTTGCAGGAACGCGGCCTGACCTTTGTGGAGGGAACGCAATTCACCGAAGTTGCCCGCTCTGTTAAGTCGCCTGATGAAATCGAGATGATGCGGTGGACCCTTCGCGTTTGCGAAGCCGGGATGGCCCGCATTTACGAGCACTCGACCCCAGGGGTCACCGAACGGGAACTTTGGGCGCATCTGCATTATGAAAACGCCCGATCCGGTGGTGACTGGCTCGAAACCAAATTGCTGACCTGCGGTCCCAATACGAATCCGTGGTATTCTGAGTGTTCTGACCGGGCATGCCAAAAAGGGGAAATGATTTCCTTCGACACCGACATGATAGGCCCCTATGGCTATTGCGCAGACCTGTCGCGCTCCTGGACCTGCGGTTACACCAAAATGACCTCCCGGCAACAGCGGCTCTATGACACCGCTCTTTCCCAGATCAACCACAATCTCGAGCTTGTACGTCCGGGCATCAGTTTTGCCGAGTTCAACGAAAAGAGCTGGCGCATACCAGAAGCACATATACCCTACCGATATTCGCTTGCAGCGCATGGGGTCGGCATGGCGGATGAATGGCCGGTTGTTCCCCTGCATGTGGACTGGGGAGATAGTGCGATGTCGGGAACTCTTGAGCCGGGCATGGTCATATGTGTGGAAAGCCTGATTGCGGAAGCAGGTTCAGAAAGCATTAAACTCGAAACCCAGGTTTTAGTAACTGAAACCGGATATGAACGCCTCGACAGCTTTCCATTCTAACTGTTCGACTTTGCAAAAGAATTTGGAGAGAATGCGTCTAGCTCTTGTTTAGTTAAGCTAGGCAATCTCAAACCGGACATTGAACTCTGCTTCAATCAGGTAACTTTGTCCGCTTCTCGGTCATTGGCTACGTTCACCTTAAGGTCTGGATTGAGCCCAAAACAGCATCCTGCTGCATTCACCTCGAATGTCCGGATCGGAGAAACTAAACCAACTACCATCTTTCCAATTGGTGGGGTGACGCACTTGAACGAGACAGTTAATTGCCTAAAAAGGACAGATGAAAATTGGACATCGCTTCATGCTGCCAGAGCATTCTCCGCTACCGCTCAGGGCTCAAATTTGTGAAATGATCGGCTCAGCAATTTCGGTTGGGTCAATCGGATCTGGACAGCCACTGCCGTCTTGCCGGGACTTATCCCGCCAGTTGGGAGTGTCCCGAAACACTGTTTTCACCTCTTATCAACAACTGATGGAGATGGGGATGATCATCTCCAGAGACCGCAGTGGATATTTTGTAAATCCGAATTTCGTAAGCAGTTTTGTAGAGGACAGAATTTCCCCATTCCAAGAAAAATTGGCTGCGAGCAGTCGCCTGCCACCGGTTGGCCAACGCCCTTCTGAATTGCGGAAGATTGAACACCCGCTTGACTGGGATCAGTTCCCTTACCCGTTCGTTTACAATCAGATTGATCCAAATAAATTCCCGATTCAAAGCTGGCGGGAATGCATGCGGTTGGCCCTCAACAAGCGGCGCCTGCCAGTCTGGAGTGGGGATTCTGACGGCGCAGACAGCACAGCGCTTGTCGAACAGCTTCGTAAGCGGCTGCTGAGCTACCGTGGCCTTCGGGTAAACTCTGATGAAATATTGATCACCGCAGGAGCTCAAAATGCGCTCTTTATCATCGGCCTACTATTTCGTGACACATGTGGCACCGTTGGCATTGAAGACCCGGGCTATCCAGAAGCACGAAATGCGTTTCAGCTTTCTGGCAACCGCATCACCGGCGTAACAGTAGATTCTGATGGGCTGGACCCCGATGCAATTCCTGAGGAATGCGGAGTGATCTATACAACGCCAAGCCATCAATTCCCAACCGGCGTGACAATGCCGTTGGAGCGTCGCAAGCAATTGCTGGAAGTTGCACAAACGCACCAAATGGTGATTGTCGAGGATGACTATGAGGCGGAGATGAACTACGTTCGCGATACGTTGCCCCCAATCCGGGCATTGGATAATGTTGGATCGGTTGTCTATGTTGGCAGTCTGTCTAAAACTGTTTCCCCAGGGCTGCGGTTGGGCTTCATGGTCGCGCATCCGGACATTATCCGCGAAGCTAAAGCTCTCAGACGCGCGATGCTGCGGCATCCACCAACGATTTTACAAGACGCAATGGCTCATTTCATTGGGCTTGGTCACTACGATGCCAACCTGCGCAGCCTCCATCGGCGCTACCAATCCAGATGGCGGGCGATGAAAGATGCCATATCGCGACACATGCCATCGGTTCAAATGACGCCCGCAAACGGTGGGACATGTTTCTGGATTGATGCAACGCCGAGCGTTGATACGCGAGGACTTGAAGCAAGGTTAAAGACCAAGGGCGTTCTCTACGACAATGGGCCCGTATTTTACATGGAGCCCAAAATGGGAAATGGAAAGCTTCGTCTGGGTTTTGCGTCAATGCCCCTTAAGTCTATTGAACCGGGCATCAAGGCAATTGGTGAAGAGCTTGGCAAGCAGGGCTGATCTCTGGTAATCCCATCTGTCTTTTTTATTGTATATTTCTGTCCCCTTTCACGCGCCCGTAGGCCGCGCTTATCTTCACAGTGAACGCGCATATTCGGGCGAATAGCGCATAAGCGAAAGGGCACGACGATGGACGGCAACAAAATTTTAGCGGCACCTGTGACTTGGGATACCGAGGCGATTATTGAAAAGCGCGACAGGTACTATGCGGCTTCGCAACGCGCCTTTGTACCGTATGAGAAACCGCTGATCCTGAAGCGCGGCAAGATGCAATATCTGTGGGATGAGAATGACAATAAGCTGATTGACCTTCTGGGTATGAACTTATGCATCAGCGTGGGCCACTCCCACCCGGCAGTCGTTGATGCCGTGCAAGAACAAGTTGCACAATTGACCCATTGCACGACAATGTTTCATCATCCGGTGCCTGCTCATTTTGCAGAGGAATTGGCAGCTACCATGCCCGCCGGTCACGACTGGGTTGTGCATTTCACAAACTCCGGTGCGGAGGCGATTGATCTGGCGATGATGATGGTAAGAGCCTCGACCGGCAATCACGATATTGTAGCGCTTCGCAATTCCTATCATGGCGTCACCTATGGGGCCCAATCTGTGACTGGTGTTCAAGGCTTCCGTCAGCATATCGGTCAATTGTCCAACATAACCTTCGCTGCTGAACCCAACCAGTATCGCGGTGCCTTTGGCACTGGCACTCAGCCCTATCTGGATGATCTGGACCGCACCCTGGCCTATACCACCTCTGGTCGATTGGCAGGAATGTTAATCGAGCCAGTTCAGGGGTATGGAGGCATCATTGAAATGCCTGAGGGTTATATGCGGGGCGCTGCTGAGCGTATCCGTGCTGCCGGTGGCTTAATGATTGTCGATGAGGTTCAGTCAGGCTTTGGTAAAACGGGCAAATCGATGTGGTGTTTCGATGCGCATGACGTTGTGCCGGACATTGTTGTTCTGGCGAAAGGTATAGGCAACGGAATTCCATTGGGTGCCGTGATCGCCAAACGGGACGTTGCAGAGGTAATGGGCGGGAAGTTCCTCTTTCACACCTACGGAGCCAACCCTGTCGCCTGTGCCGCAGGACGCGCGGTGCTACGCGTCATCGAAGAAGAAGGCATGGTTGAAAACGCTCAGATCGTCGGTGCGGAGCTTCACAAAGGGCTGCAGGCTATGAAGGATCGTTACGAAATCATCGGAGATGTGCGGGGTGCCGGATTCATGCAAGCAATAGAGCTTGTCAAAAACCGCGGCACGAAAGAGCCCGCCCCAGCAGAAACCGCTTATGTTTTTGAGCGCACGCGTGAACACGGATTGGTTCTGTCTAAGTCTGGAAACTTCAAGAACGTTCTGAGAATGGTACCCCCGCTTTGCTTGTCGATGAATGACGTCGAACCTGTTCTCTCCGCTTATGACAAGAGTTTCCAAGACTTGATGAACAATTTCCGATCTTGAATGACCAAGTGGCTATTTGTGAAATTCGAACTCAATGGATGAACCAGTCATTCGAGGCAGCACGCTCAAGGTCTCAATAGTCCGCTTGTCGGTCATTCGCCTATGATTTTGCCCTGGTGTTTTGAAGGTCCGCTGTTGCGCCCACTGTTTGAAAGTCATTGGTTTGGCCCAAGGTCGGGTAAGGGCCGTGAACGCCTTGGACATGGGGCACTATCTCAAATCCGGCAACGACCGTTTCGAGCCCATTTCGGAAGTGGCTGCCGTGTCGCAGGTCGAACAAGTTCCTCCTCTTACTCGAATCGACCGGTCAGCTATTTGCCGGCTCTAGGTTCGTGTCTAATAAAATAGGAATGGCTTGTGCACTCCGTTTTTAGTCGCCCCTGATCATCGAATTCCGTATCGCTGTTGAACTGGAGTTCCGGCAGCAGGTTCCAATCGGTTATTATAGTCTTTTGGCTGGCTATCACTTGGCTAAGCCTTGACTGCAGATCCTCCAGACGCGGTCCGGAGTGATATCCGTGAACACCGTGGACAACCTGCGGAACTAGAGCCGAAAATCCTAAATAGCGAAACGCATATGCCAACGGCCAGAGCAGCATCTGGATATCTCCTTCCTTGCCGTTAAACGCACTTTCACTGGCCTGCGAACCTGTGGTTACGCAAAACAACACTTTCTTTCCTCTGAAATGCCCTTGGTCAAAACGCTCATCCACGCTGTGAGTCTTTCCATGGACGAATACCCGGTCTAGCCACCCCTTGAGAACGGCCGGTGGCGCAAACCACCAGATCGGGAAATGAAGTATTATACGGTCGGCGCGGCGCATCTTATCGACTTCAGTTATGACATCCACCGGCAGGTTGTGGTTCGTTGAAGCAGTTTCCTGAGCTTTGAGCGGATCGAATAACTGACTGCTTTCCAAGTTTGAATAATGGTGCCTCTCCTCCACCGGATTGAAGCCCATTTGCACCAAGTTGGATGTTAAAACTGTATCTCCTTCTAAGCGGCAGGCATCGGCGGAAGCTTGAGCCCATTGCCCGTTAAATGAACCCAATTCCGGATGAGCCAAAACAATTAAGGTGGATGGCACCTAACGTCTCCCAATTGATGAATTGCCGCTTCACCCAATAAACTATTTGGTTCGCCGTGGGTATAATTATTGGTCCGCAGCCGTCGAACGGATTGGGCAAAACGAACTCGGCTGCAGTTTTAATCTTCGTAACGATCTGAAGTTCGAATGATGGTCAATGACTGTTTAGAGTGCCGCCCATTCCAGACTTGGTGCATTGGTTAGATCTGGACTTTGGCACCAATAAGAAACCAGGCCTCAACTTCACCCATGCCTTTTACTGTAACCGCTCCTCTCGGCTCAAAATCGAAAGCGTCTTCCAGCTCTTCCTTGACCCGAGTGGTCACTTGAATGCGGTCCGGTTCCCCGTGGCTCTCCATTCTTGAGGCCGTATTCACGGTCTCGCCCCAAACGTCATAAAACAGTTTCTGGTTACCAACGACGCCAGCAACTGCGGGTCCGGCGTGTATCCCTATGCGGACTTGTAGCCCATCTGGAAACTCAGGTGACATCTCTTCAGCAGCAAGCTGCATGTCGAGCGCCATCCTAGCCACACGGTGCACCGGTTGGTTGCAAGGATTGGGCATTCCGGCGGCAACCATGTAAGCGTCGCCAATGGTTTTGATCTTTTCCAGTCCGTGTTCTTCCGTAAGCATGTCAAAACGTGAAAAAATTCGGTTGAGAAAGCCCACTGCCTGTTCCGGCGGCAGGCTTGCGGCCCGCGGCGTAAAGTCGACTATATCAGCAAACAAAATTGCTACATGTGAAAGGCTGTCGGCGATCGTTTTGTCGGGTTCCAGCTTGAGACGTGCCGCAATGTCTGCTGGCAGCAGGTTGTAGAGCAAAGCCTCTGATCGCGCGTGCTCCGCTTCCAAATCAGCTCGTTGGGATTCAACCTCTTCATAGAGGGCTCCGAGATGCTCGCTGGTCGCGTTGACGTTGTCGGCCAGCTCACCGAGTTCGTCGCGATTTGGCACAGCGATTCGCGTGTCGAAGCTGCCGCCGGCGATTTGACCTAAGGCCAGACGTATCCGCCCAATTGGCCATAGCAGAGACGAGGAGAGCGAATATCCCAAAAGAAGGGCTGCACCGATAGCTGTAATGCCGGCAGCCACAATGTTCTGACGAGAGCTCAAATAAGCCGATGCGGTGACCTTGGCACGACCAGCCATTTCATCCTCGATACCTCTTACTGTGGTGTAGAATTCGCGCTGCAATTTACGCAACCGGTTGAACACCTGTTTGCGGCCAACCGCCACAGATCCCGCAACATCACCCAATCCGCGAAGTCTGTGTGCCTCTCGGGCCATCGGCGTGAGGTTTTTTATGTCTTGCCGCAGGCGTTGAATGGCGCTTGCATCAGGCATGTTCGGTTTGCCAAATTTTCGCTGGCCACGCCCCAAATGCCCTGAGACCTCAGCCAATAATTGAACGAGGTCCTCTCCGGGTTGGGTGAACCAACCGCCTGTTGAGTTACTCGTTCCCGCGCTTGGTTCGGTGAGTGCCAGGATCATCGCCATAGCCTCTTGAACAATGTCATTGGCTTCGTTGAAAAACGCGATCCTTTCTTGATCGCGAATCAACGCTTCGGTGCGTTCGTTGGCTTGTTGCAGAGAGTTCAGACCAAAGAGTGCGAGCCCGATCAGCAGGCAGGTTATGCTCAGGAAGGCGACAAGCAACTTGGAACGGACGGACAAGCTGATCGCGGCCACGCCACGTGTGAAAATATTTGGCTGGTTGCCCATTTTGAATGCGGCTCCTGCCGAGTTGGCGGTGGCTTGGAACGCAAGTATTGCATCTTGCAGAACTTTCGCAAATCTCCTGGTCAAAATAGGCAGTTGCCGGTTCAGTCTCGAAACCTCTGTTCCTTGCCGAACCCGTTGTCAGATGCCTGCTAGAAGATACTAATAGCGGAGACACCCAAGAGATTCACAAATGGGAAGGATGCAATAATCTCATCCCAATGGCTGCCTTTTGAACTGCCGCAAAGTCCGCAACTCGGCCATTGGCCCAATTTCAATTTGTAAGCCGTCAATGGCCGCATCGAGCCTAGAGTTATCGACCCCAATAGGGAGCCCGCCAACCTGCTTCCAGGGCCTCGGCTTCGTCGCAGAACCATCGTTCTCCTTTGTTCACACTAATCTTAGTGCGAGAGTACCAAGGTGACCACGGAGCATGATATATGCGCCCGTTGCGGCTAATGTTTCCTTTTATGGGACATCCATCAGGGGCTTTTTGTGCTGCGACTTCCCACCGCTTGGCTCGGTAGTCCCATGGTGTTTGGCTATCGGCTTGCCAGATCCCACGCCCAGCTGCTCGAGCGTCTGCTTCTTCTGCCACATATGTCTGAGAGAATTTTCGAAACGCCCAGGCCATGCCAGACTTGATCATTTGCTGGTTGAGATCGACCCCGTCAGCATAGCAAATAGCGATTAGTCGTCCAAAGTCATCCGCAACATTTCCCTCACACCGGACGAACCGTCCTTCTATGAGTGCTACAAGCGCCTCAGTTGCAATCTTTCCGCACTTCCAAGACCCGCCATTTTTGGTTTTGCATTTTTGTCCGTATTCCGGCGCGTCAATGCCTTCCAAGCGGTAGGTGGAATTGTCCAATCGAATTGTATCTCCATCAACGACAGTTGCGGCGACTGCGAACGATGCCATCATAGCAAACGAAATTCCCAACAAGTATCTGAACATTTTCTCGCGCATTCCATTGTGATTGTCGCCGTCAATTCATGGTACAGTAACCTGAGGAGCAGTCTAGCAGCGCGTCATTGTAGCTAAACATCGCATTGCTCGCTTCTCGAATTTTTAGTACAGGCATTCTATGGACCCCAAGTACGCTTCTCCACAGAACATAAAGTGGGAGACCCCACACTTCTTAGAGGGGCTTGGGGACGGCAAATACCAAGCCACCTGCTGCCTGGAGATGGAGCCACCAATCCAAGATCCAATCTATTCGTCTCCTAACACCAATGTCGAGGTGAAAGGCGGATGGATCAATTTGACAGATGCGGCAGGAGCTGTTGCCGAAGCAGTGTCTGAAAAAGGTGGGAAATACGACACGATTGTTGGCGTGGCGTTCGTCAGAGGCAAGGTCCAGTTTGTGGTTTTGTGGGAACACACCTCACCAAATGTTTCAATTGATGGCCACGCGAACTAGGATCCCAGTGAATGTTGCAAAACAGAAGCATTCGTCGCCCACTCACAGTTAAGCTCGTTTTTATCCGTGCGATTTGGTCAACTCGCGAGGGGTGAGCAGACAATCGCTTGTCATAAAGTCATTGGCGCAGCTTCCGGATAACGGACGTTTGGAAAACCCATTTCATAAAATTGCGATTGGCTCCTTGGAGCCCTCTATGGTCATTGAAACAAGGTCGTAAACTGGACAGCATTAGCCAATGCTAGATGGAGAATTATTTCACAGCAGACTTGCTGACCTTTGGTCCATCAAGTTTTGTCTCTGCCACTTCGGTTTGGTTCATTTGAAAAGATTTCTCAAAAAACGTTTCGGCGATGATTTCAACGAGATACTTCGTATTCGTGTCCGTCAGTTCATAGTGAACTGTCTTGCCGTTCTTATTTCCAACAATTATCCGTTCAAAACGGAGCCGCGCCAAATGTGTTGATATGGTAGCTTGGTCGAGTACCAGCAGTCTTTGCAACTCCTCCACCCTGCATGCCCCCTGGGTCAATCTATGCATGATGAGCAACCGAACAGGATGCGACATCGCTTTCAGTAAATTTGCCGTGCTTTCGATTCCGTCAGTTTGCATTAAAACAATAACCTCAATCCTTAAAAGCCGTTCCACGCTGCTGCGTGTCGGGAATAAATCCTTAGGGCCGACTTCAAAAATGCATGTGCAGAGATCGAACTGTCGCACTTTCTGATCAGGTTGGACAAATTTGATTGTTCGCCCAACCTGACGTAAGAGATTGGTTCAATCAGGGCTTGATGTACGTGTAACCCTGCTGCTGAAGATGTGACAGTTCGGCCACGCCACTTGGTACGATGTCATCTTCAAAGACTTCGAAGAGATCGTTTTCGTAGCTGATTTTTCGTCCCTTCAAAGTGTTGTTGCAAACATGCATGGAGACATTTTGCGACTTAAGCGAAATTACCTGACCTTGAAGCTTTTTGTTTTCCTTCGCACTCATAAGCAGTCCAAGGCCGTTGCCGTGTAGCACAACTTTTATTTCCATGTTTTCAGCGCCCACGGCGTTGATATGGTTTTGGATATTGCGCATTGCCCCACGGTACTTTTTGTCATCTTCCCCGCCGTTATAGTTGACGTGATAGACGACCTTTTGTTTTCCGTATCGCTCTGCAGCGCTAGCATTGAAGACGAATGCGGCCATCATTGCCATTGCGGCCACAAAAACCGTTGTCGTTTTGATGATGCTGTTCATGGTTACCTCCCGATTTAAATGATGTGATCAACATATTGTTCCACAATTCAAAATCATTCCACGGGGCAATCGCCAGCGATACGGGTAAAATCCCGTGAATATTGGGGAATCAACCTAGGGAAACCCCTTGGTCGAACCCCAAACGGGTCGCCAGTTGAACCAGATGAGCCGTTGTCCCGGCCTCTGTTTTGTGCAGCAAATTGGTGCGGTGAAACTCCACAGTCTTCGGACTGATGTGAAGCTCTTCGGCAATTTTCTTGTTTTGGCTGCCGTTACAAACCATCACCAATATTTCGCGTTCACGAGGTGTAAGACTCTCAAATTTTTGCCGAATTTGAAGTAATTCAGGATTGTTGAGTTCAGTCTCCGCGCCTAGGTCCGGCCCAGCAGAGCTCTTCTTGCGCCACAATACACCGACGCCGAAAATTAGCCCAGAAAATGCAATCGCCGCAGTAACGGCGAAAGCAACATTTCGATAAATTTGTCCTTCGCCGTTCGCTCGTTTCCTGTATGAATTTACCAGCAAACGAACCTTTTCGTAGGAGAGTGGCGCAGACCAGATATCGAGAAGCTCGTAACGGTCTACTGTGCTCCGGTTTTGTGTATTCAACAAAACCCTGAGAACATCTTCGCGCAAAGTCTTGTCAATTCCCGCCAACGCAGCAAACGGCCATTCCGGATAAAGGTGACTGCTGATAAGGTGCGGATAATCAAGCTGTGTGTTAGCGTTCAAAACTCGAAGGGTATCAAGTTCCAAGCGCCCCTCTAGGGCCACCTGCTCTAGCAGACCGCTGCGTACAATGCCTGCATCTACTTCACCTTTGGAGACCGCTGATATGATAGCATCCTGCGGGAAACCCATGTAGCGGACGGATTTTATATCGCGGAATGCATCTATTCCCTGCGCTTTCATCTCGCTCCACGCAATCTGAAAACCGCCAAATGCTCCGGGGCTAACGGCAGCGATAGTCTTGCCTTTCAACTCGCTAAGTGCCTTGATGTTGCTTTGTTTCTTTACAAAAACCACAGACCCAAATGTAAGCTGGCTTCGACCGGTGTGGGTGGACAAACGCTCTCTCGTTGACAATGCGCTGAGTCCGTATTGTTCTGCCAACGTAACATAATGGCCGGGATTGGTGATCAGGAAGTCAATACGCTTGCTTTCAATCAGATTGGAAGCGGACACGAGAGTCACCGGCAATAGTCTGAATTTCCAGCCAGATACCGCATCATCTAGATAATCGATCAGTGGTTGCCAATTCTTGACCGTTGTGTTTGTACCACGAAAAGCCAGCACGCCGATGACAGCGGTCTTTTCGCCCTCTGTCGTTGAATTGCGTGTCTGGCCGGACGCACTATCGAAGGCAAAATAATTCAACAGAAGTGCACAAAACAGGCTGAACAATATATAGCGTTTGCGCATTTTCCTCCAACAGCAGGTGCTCCCTTTGATTGTTTCGCAGACTAACAGGAATTGTGACGAATTGTAATTGGAGCTGCAACATTCACATTTTGATGGTTTTACATAACGCGGTGTTTGGGCAGTTATTGAAGAAAAAACTTGGTTTTTTCCTGTCGTAATTCGTACATGTCATACCCTTTAGATTGAACGGTTTGTCCGCACAGCGGAAGTTCGCTCAAATACCGCCGAGGTCTGCAGTGAGCCCATAATGTCCACTTCATGTCGAGCTTCGAATGTCTGTTGTGGCAAGTTCGTTGGCTAACGCGCCATCCAGTCTTCAGGTCGATTGGCAATCATTTCCTCAAACCGAGAAAGAAAAAGAGATTGGCCCTCAAGTTCTAACTCGACAAAATTTGAATTTGGAAACCTGCTTTCGATCATTTTGGCAGCACTCACGGAGTTGACCGGATCTTGCCGACCGTGGAGAAACAGTGTTGGCGTTTGAACATCTTCGACATTTTTCCAAACATCCAAACTCGGCATCAAGATATCATTGACGATTGAATTCTTTGACAATTGGTAGGTCTCATAAATCCAAGAGTGGCCTTGAGGGGATTCGAAGATGTCCTGGAATATTTTGGCGTCAGGAGGGGAAGTCCCATAAGCCGAATTAATGATGGTCTGAAACCCTGATTTCGTGCCCATTTTCCGCAAGTGCTGTTGATAGACTTGCTCAGTCAGAAAACTGCTCTTTGCCGCAACGTTCTTCAGGCCGGAAACCAAATTCGCCACAGATCCATTTTCATAACTCCCGACGTAAGCAGCACCACTGATTGTCAGTTGTGCAACCGATTTCGGTAAATTGCGGCATAGATTGATTGCGTATGCTGAGCCCGTTGAATGGGTGACAACTTTGGCATTTCCCTCGCAGAACAGTTCAATGGCTTCGGCCACATCTTGAGTGGATCTCTGCAGATGCTTCTGAATTGGCAAACGAGTGCTGTCTTTGTCCAGAAAACCTGGTCTCAATGGGATGATGAGCCGAATGTTGTTTTCGGCAAGCCACCCGGACGTAAACATCTTCGGTTGCGGCAGTGTTTGGCTGTGTAGATAGATAATCGGTATTCCCGATACCGGGCCTGCTTCGATAATTCTCAAGTTCCGGCAATTCCGGGTCGATATTTCATGGCGGCGAAAGGTGCCTGGATAATAGGTTTCAAGGAATTCCCCGCACTCCTTTCTCCCGTCGGGGCTTGTATGATCAATCCTATTGGATTTGTTTTCCGTTGAGATATTCATAAACAAATTCAGAAGGAAAACTCTGATAACATCGCTTTGGGTTCTGAGGCCTGTTCGGGCTGCCAGCGATTTGAACTGTGATCGTTTGGTTTCATACGAAACCTCATCGACGTTGGCTGCTTCTCTTAAGGATATGCCAGAAAGCAATTGCAAAAGTATGGCGCGTTCGGCTGAAGAAAAATCCGCATATGGCGAGATGTCTTCCAGCAATTCATTGATCTTGGAACAATCGATAAACGCCAGTCTGATAGTCTCCCCCACCTTTGAGCTTAAAATCAAACCATCGCGATAGATGGAAGCCTGAGGCATTTGACCAACTAAAGCTTCCAAACCCACTGTGTCGAAGAATTCACGACAAATTTTTGGCTCGCCTTGTGCCGATATTTCCGCGCCGTCTAGGTCGAGTGTCAGCCTCGGGAATTCTGAAAAAATAACTTCCCGAGGTTTTTGCGCGGCTGACCTGTTGGATGGGCTTGGCGCCAATCCCAACAAGCTCAGGCTTGCGTTGAACCAATCCGCTGGAGCATCTTTTTTGATTTAGCTTTTCCTTAAACTGATCAAGATCTTGCCTGTTGAAATTAATTAGCCGGACCGGTCCCGGACGTAGGTTTCAATATGGTGGGACCCTTTGGTCTCACATCACAGTAAACGTTTGCACATATTTCAACGCGCCAGTTCACCCAAATGGGTGAAGACAGCGTGTGGGTAAAGCCATAGGTTTCCAGAACAATACAAGCGGGACTTGTTGTGCGGTCAAGGGCATCAACGAGAAACCGACGAGAAGCCACTGTTTAATCCAAGTCAACGAACATGCCCGATAGGGTGACTAAGCTTTGAACTTGAGGTCGACTAACTGAACCCCAATCTTGATGTGAGTCCAAGTCATGCGTTTAGCCTTCAAGTCTATTTTGGGCGGCATATTGATGTGTTCCAGTACCGCTTTGGCAGAGGAGGCCACTGTCGAAGACTGGCTCCTTCGGACTGATCTGTCGATCAACGTTAATGAAGATCGGCTAACCCTGCACCTTGAAACACTGCAACCTTTTCATCACACAGAGCAGTCTTCTGTTTTTTTTCAGGGTCGGGCTGCCGGCAGCTTTGCTTGGAGAAATGGTGACGATGAAGGCTTCACTCTGAATGGTGGCTTTGGAGCGAGGCAATTCATTTCTGATGATACTATTCTGGGATTTAACGCGTTCTATGACCATCAAACAAAGTACGATCACCAACGGGTGAGCTTGGGAGCTGAGATTATCTCTAATCACGTTACGGCTCGACTAAATGCGTATGAATCACTTTCAGGCTGGAAGGAAATCAGCACTGTTGGAACTACGGTTACAGAGGAGAGAGCCTTGAGCGGGGTAGATGGAGAACTGGAATGGAGCATTCCATACCTGCCATGGGCCCGAATAGCTGCTGGTGGCTATTATTGGAATGCGGTAGCCAATCATGATGTTAGAGGATTTAGCGCCGCTTTTCGAGGTGACATCAACGAATATGCACGTGTTGAAATAGGCGGTTCCATCGATAACTACGACGAAAAAGTCTGGGCGAAGCTAAGCATTTCCCTAGGCGCAAAGCGGGACGTTGAATACACCGCTCAGAATGATTTGTTTTCAGATGAGCCGTTACCACAGCGTAATCTTTCAAATCAACTTCTACGGAAAGTCGAAAGATCCAATACTATCGTCACAGAACGCAGAACGCGCAACACCTCAACAGGTGCAACAGTGTCGGCTGGCGTGTTTATTAGTGGTGAGTAAGAGAAATGGTTTTTTTTAGAATGTATATCAACGTTTTATCGGTCTTCACTGCTGTTGGGTTTCTCATACTCACAGGCTGGTCATCTAGTACTCGTGCGCAGACTGTATCAGCAACGCCTAACGTTTACGACATTCAGGTGGAAGAGTTGCTTCTATGCACTGACGTAAATTGCTCAACTTCAACGACACTTTCGAGCACCACTGCTACCTTTTCACTTGCAGCATCTGGCGCTCCAGCAACCGATACTAAGCCCTACACTATCAATCGGATTGTGCAACAAACTGGCGTTTATACGCATATGAGAATGAAAGTTGCCAATTCTGTCGCCGTGTCTGGAACCGTTCCAAATGTTGGCAATCCGGCAGGAGGGACCATGAATTGTACAACCACCGCCGGCGGCACATCACTTCTTAACGGTGATCGTGTTCTTGTGGTGACCAACGGTGCAGCCGAAGCTACAATGAACTACGTCGTTGCACAATATCCGCCGAATTTTGCTTTTAACCTACCGCCGAACCTGACGATCGGCATCGGAGGGGCATCAATTTTTTTGAGGTATCAACTTCCACAAGCTCTCAACGTGTCGGTGGGTGATACAATACCAGAAGTTGATGTGAAATTTCTCGTCACTAATAGTCTTAACGCTGCTGGCACGGCGGCCAACACCTGTACTATTTGGATTTCTCCACCAACGATTCGAATAGTTCCGCGTTAAATGTACCGGAACTAGACTTTCTGCTCCGGCCGGTTGACCTATGAGCGATATACATCTCGCGACCAACGCTGCGCATTATACTCCGCTAAATCGCGGTCAGTTTCTGGGACATCCAAACGAATTTAGTCTCGCACTGAGGAAACTCGAAAAATTGGATGTTTACGCGCGTACGGCGTAACCAGGAGTTTGCTAAAAACTGACTAGTTAGCAGCAGAGGTGGATCCACCGCAGCTGATAACCCCGGCACAAAGAGGACATTCGCCCCGTAAACCCGGAGGTCTGCAAGGTCCGCTCACCGGTCATTGGGTAGGTTTCCGTCAATGTCCGCTATTAGTACAAGCAGACATTGGCCAAGAACGAGCTAACGACTGGATAGAGCCCAAAGAAGACTGTCGATTTCTGTCGCAAACGGGACGCTATTAGCTGAGCCAAATGACGGTGACTGACCCTATTGCGACTTTAAAAGGAATTGGTCGAGTTCGGCGGACCGGACGACATGGCATTGGACAAATCAAAATTGAAGTTCCAATCGGGGTACAAAGCGCTAGCAGCTCAAACCTGTTTGCCTTATTCGTCAGCGGCCTAATCAGGGTAAGTGAATTTCCTACTGCCATCCCTCAAACGGCTTGATGTTTGTTTCGTCGGTTTCTTCCGTGTAGGCCCAGAATTTGTGCCCCAGTTTTCTCAAGCGATCAAAAAACTGATGAGTCTTCTGTTCCTTGATTTCAGTGTAACTGGTTTCGGTCTGGTGGCTTTCGTTGATGAAGGACATGGGAACCTCGCTTGTTTGCATTGAAACCAAGCTAGGCTCTGTCTCATTGAGACGCTTGACCAAGGACGTGATTTTTGCTTGCTGGGAGCTTAATTCTGCTTGCGAAAGGCTTGCCAACCAATGATTTTCAGGTTTGCCGACTACTTTGTAGATTTTGAACGCTTGGAGCTCTCAGGTCCTTCAGGTCCGATTGCTCTTCAGCCACAAGCATTTGCACTCCTGCAGTTTCTGATTGAAAATTCCGACCGGGTAGTCACCAAGGACGAGATATTTGAAGCAGTTTGGCAAGGTAGAATTGTTGGTGACGGCACCCTAAACGCCAGAATCAATGCAATACGAACGGCAGTGGGCGATGATGGGGCCCGACAAGAAGTTGTCAAAACACTGCCGCGCCAAGGGTTC
The DNA here is from genome assembly GCA_039969995.1 of Rhizobiaceae bacterium. Classification (GTDB taxonomy): domain Bacteria; phylum Pseudomonadota; class Alphaproteobacteria; order Rhizobiales; family Rhizobiaceae; genus Pseudahrensia. The sequence goes on along the minus strand of JBDVMU010000031.1, from coordinate 4,807 downwards.
AGGTTTGTCGCCAAGCTTTTGGTACATGAAGAAGCCGTCTCAACGCCGGAGATACAGCCCCCCCTCTCAAAGTCGGTTGGAATCTTGCCTTTCACCGATATCGGGAACGATCCCGAACAGGCCTATTTCGCCGATGGTCTGACCGAAGATCTCATAACAGACCTCTCCAAAGTTAATGGCCTTTTCGTCATTGCTCGCAATACGTCCTTTTCCTTTAAGGGGTCGTCTAAAAGTACGGTGGAAATTGGACGGGAAATGGGCGTAGCATATGTCCTTGAAGGCAGCGTGCGACGAGCTGGTGGGCGGATCAGAATCAATACTCAATTAGTAGAAACCGAAAGCGGTGGTTCTGTTTGGGCCGAACGATACGATCGTGATTTTAGCGACATCTTTGCAGTTCAAGATGACATAACCGCGGAAATCACTAATGCACTACAATTGAATCTACAGCAGAGTTCTGGAACCAACTATGGGGCCAGTGCCGAGACTTACGAGTTGTGTTTACGCGCTAGAGCACTTTTCTATAAATTTCAACCAGAGGCGTTCAACCAATGTGTCGCGCTGCTCGAGAAGGCAGTTGAGATCGACCCCAATTATTCACGTGCTTGGGCAGAGCAAGTGTTTCCCTACCAAAGCGGCCACACCTTTGGATTTCCAGGATTCGACGATGGCCTCAGGATTGCAGTTGAAAAAGGCCAGCGAGCTGTGGAGCTCAGGGAAACGTCTGGATTCGCGCATTCGAGGTTGGCATGGGCGTTGATCATCAGCGGTCAACACGAACCATCGCTGAAGCATTTCAACAGAGCGGTGGAGTTGGAGCCAAACAATGCAGAAGTCTATGCTTGGTATTGTGAAGCGTTGAATTTCGCTGGCGAGCCCGAAAAGGCGATTGATGCGGCTGAGACCTGCCTACATTTTGATCCAGTCGCCCCGGCAAATGTTCTGCATCACTTGGGGCATGCAAAATTCCTTTTGGGGGAATTCGAAGCGGCGATCGAACTTGAGGCTCGAGTTGCGCGCGTAATGCCATCCTTCCCACCGGGAAGGATCATTGCAGCCGCGGCCCTGATCGAAACCAACAGACAGGACGAAGCGAACGAGCAGATTCAGGCCATCCTGGACTACAATCCCGATTTCAAATTGCGGCATTTCCAGGAACGCTATCCATACAAAGACCAAACTCAACTAGACCGTATTTCTAAAGCGTTGATTGAAGCCGGACTGACATAGCAGGCCAACATTGACCTCAAACACTGCCACGGTCGCTTGCGGCATCCATAGAGTTACAACGCCGAGAAACAAGAATCCTCTTCGTGACTGACGAAAGTGCGACGCATGCTGTCACTTCAGAGCACTTAGAATTTTCAGCGGCCACTTCAACTTCCTTTTTTCCTACGAAGTCCAAAATAACCAAACTGCAATGTCCGCCCGGAACTTGGAGCCTGAGGGCAGAAATCTGCACATTGCTGAAATTCTTGCGCTGTCGCTCACATGCCAGTCGCACCAAAACACAAAGGCAAAAAAGTTCGCACTGCTGCCGTTCGACATCTTCCAATCAGTCGGTAGTGTACGGCCGCATCGGTGAATTCGACTAGAAGATTCCAACGGCAGGCAAAAGTCCGCAATGGGCTGGGAGGGTCTTAATACAGCTATTCCCAGAGGCTTAGACTTTACCTTCTAATCCATCTGCTGCGGCACTGCTCGCTTTTGGAATGCGCATTTCGAATGTTTCACTGATGCAAGTGTAGTCGTAGTAACCCATCCTTGCGATAGGTCGAATTTTGGAAATATCGAGTTTACCATCTGTCGTCAGAACATGGTCAGCCACATGAATTCTCTCAACGCGGCCGTAAACAACATCTACCGAGCCCACAGGACTATTGCCGGGTAGGCGATGGGTGGAAATATAACTGCACTCGAAATGACACGGGCTTTCGGCGACTCGCGCGGAGGGGGCATCAATGCATTCTGCTTTTGTGACACCCGACTTTTCAAACTCATCTTCATTGGAACCAAGTGCCATCGCCGAGATGTTGACCGCCTCTCGTAGAGCCCATGTTGCCATATTCCATACGAACCAACCGGTTTGTTCAGCGTTCAATACAGTGTCCTTGCGCCGTCCATCCGGGTGTTGATTGGCAGCAAACATAACCATTGGTGGGTCAAAGGTGAGGTTCTGCCACTGGCTGTAGGGAGCCAGATTGTGAACTCCATCGGTACTGATCGTAGAAAGCCAACCAATTGGACGCGGTACTGTGCAGGATTTAAATGGCGAAAACGGAAGAGGGCATTCTTCACGACCAGGTGCGTAGTCCATTTTTTGTTTCCTCATCTTCGCAAAAAAGCAAATACATAAACCAATCTTCAAACGTATCTACTGGGCAACCACGCTAGAGTAAACTTGTCTGAAACAAGACCGTTTTGATAATTGGTACAATTAATTGAATTTCTGCATGGAACCCAAAGTGTCAGTTCTCGCGCGGCTGTCGAATGTCAGTTTTCGTTCTACGCCAGCAACGGGAATGGCTGCTGGTGTGTCTCGAACCTGATGTACTGTGAAAACATTCTATATCTAGATTTCAAAGCCACCATTGATCACTCCACTTCCGCCGAAGCCACCCGCCGATGGAAAAGTGATCGCGGCGAATAAGTAAGAACAGAGCTATGAACGCGCACATGGCGGCCGCGCTTATCGCGACGTTGCGATTGACGGGGAACCCGCGCGTACTAATTTCAAATGGATCGATGTAGCGCTCCCATTGACGGGAGATCGTGAAGGCGTGGGTAGCAGCCATGGCTCCGTAAGCGAAGGGTCTGAGTATTCCGACAAAGGCGAGAAGCAGAACCACAATCTGAACTACACCAATTATTTGTACTGTGGTCGCATCTATCTCGACCTTATCAACGTTGCGTGCAAGTGATTGGTATTGACCCGTCGCAAGCAGTTTATGGATAGCCCAGAGAAATAGAAACCAGATCAAGCCTATTCGCAAAACCAAGATCGCCAGAGCGTCACGGGTGTCAGATGGCGTCAACTGGTGGTTCATTGAAACAAATCCCTCAAGAAAATTGACCAGCTTTGCTTATAGCTGTCTTAGTTTGACCCTACATCCGCGCCAATCAAATCCCAAAGGACTGTTTGAATGGGAGCGTTCCGGGAGCCGCCATCGAAGATCGACCCTCTAGTGTCATCAATGTTCGGTGGATTCAATGGATCGGCGCAACACTTTAATCTTCATGGAATGATGGAGAGTAAGTCGTGGGCCATCGGAAACGAATATTTTTCTCGCCGAAACAGAAGGCAGAGATGTGAGATCGATGGGGCTTGGGAGGGTCCATGTGTACGGTCGGGCGGTTAGTTGATCGCGAGTCATCCCCAATTTATTCGCCGCTGTCACGCGCGGGCGGTATTCAGCCAGCTCCACGAACCCGATCCAAATTGTCGCTGATACTTGAAGAACGCATAGAAGTATCACGCGGTTCTTTGGCCAAACAGTTGTTCAGGTTCATTGTACGCCGGCTTCACCGTGCGCCTTGAACCCATTATACCTGCTAGACCCGGCTGTTGAAAGCATGAGGTTCTCGCCGGGATCTGAGCAAATCCATCTGTTTGATGATGAAATGGGTATTCGGATTTAATCCAACTGCGGAATCACCGTTCCATTCAGTAGGGCTCAAATTCGATGACCTGGCAGTTTTCGGGCTGTATGCCGGTCAACGCGCGGATGAAATTGCCGTGGGTGACGACAGCGGTGTTTCTTGCGGCACTGTCACGCAGATGCTTTGAAAATAAATCAGCACGTCTTTGCAAGACGTCGTTGGGTTCAACCGGGATGCCCCGATGATCGGGCACATCCTTGTGCCACCAATGATCAGGGAGATGAGCAAAATCCAAATGTGGATATTCCTTGCTCAATTGTGAGGGTGGTCGACCGATATCGCAACTGTTGAGCACCTGCTCGCGCACCACCGCATCGATTTCAAATGTACGATCTGATCCGAAAAGCAATGATGCAGTCTGCAAAGTCCGTGTGAGCGGTGAAACCACCACTCGATCAATAGGCAATTTAGAGGTTATTGCCCGGGCTACCTGTCCTTGTTGGTGGCCTAGTTTAGAAAGGCGGGCATCGAACAGAAGCGGATCAGGTTGTCCGGCCTGGTATACAGCATTGAATTGCGACTGCGCATGTCGAATTAGAAAAATGGTCAATGGTTTGCTTCACATTGTTGGCGAGCCAAGAAGGAAACATAGCACACCGGTCTGTGAGAATCGAATGGCCGCCGATTTCGAAGCGCAATTGAACTTTCCAATGCAATTTGGCAGGTCAGAATTCTCCGCTGAGCCGCCATTGGGCAAAACGCAAACTGAAAAAGGTCAAGGTCTGCAGTGAGCCCATAGCGGACCTGTCCAAATGAGATCAAACCACCAAAAACTGACCCATCATTCCGTTGTCCTCGTGTTCCAAAATATGACAGTGATACATGAATGGCATTGAAGTTGGTGTCGGTTGATCAAACCGCGCGACCAACTCAACTGACTGGTTCACCAGAACGGTGTCCTTCCACCCCGAGTTCTCCGGCGACACAGCACCGCCATTTTCCGAAATCACCCGAAATGACACGCCGTGAATGTGGAAAGGGTGCGCCAGCATGTCGGCAAAGATCTGCCAACGTTCAACCGAGCCCTGCTTGATCTCAAAGTCCACCCTCTGCATGTCGTAAGAACGCTGGTTGATCGCCATCATGCCCCCACGCATCATACCGCCCCCCATCATGCGTGGGGGCATGATGGCGATCAACCAGCGAA
>JBDVMU010000030.1:0-36213 GCA_039969995.1 Rhizobiaceae bacterium | reverse complement strand
ACGCTCCTGAACACGGCGGATCGTGATCGTGTTGCGATCTAGATCAACGTCCTCCCACAACAAGCCAAGCTGCTCCGAGACCCGGACGCCGGTCAAAAACGGGAAGGCATAGTAGATGCCACGTTGTTTGTCGGACTTCGCATGAGCCAACAATTTGGCCACTTCATCCGGCGACAGGATATCCTTTTTAGGTTTTGCCTTGCGTCGCCTGAGGCTTGTTGGGAACGCACAAATCCGAACACCAAAGTCTTCTTCAGCCAATGCCAGGATGCCTTTAAACATCGACATCACGCGGTTGGCGGTGTGAACGCCGACCTCGTTGCACACCAACGTGTGCCAGGTGCGCAACTGTGCAGTCTTCAACGATGACACTTTCTCGTCGCCAAGCATAAGCAGGAGCTTTGCATCCCGATGCGGCTTCTCACCGGTCAGAGCATGATGGACACGTTGCTGGGGCGTCCCCTGCAACAGTGGCCCTACGATGATCTTCAACAATGGCGCATATCCACGCATGGTCTGAGCTTTGACCTGCCCCTGCTTGTTGTGACGCCAGTGCTCGACCACCTCGGCAACGGTCGGATCGGTGTTCGGATTGAAGTAGCGCTGACCGGCAAACTCGGCAGCCAACACATCGCGATGGGCCTCAGCTTCAGCTTTGGTGCCAAATGAAAGGCGGCGCTTCTGACCGGTGTCCGGGCAACGAAAATTCACGGTGTGGCGCTTCTGGCGCGTCAGCTTGCCATCAGCGTTGCGGCGCTTCCGTTGCCACACTGCAAGTGTGATCTTGGGGGAATCCATGTTGTTTCCTTCGCGGTCATTGATCGAACATGAAATCAAAAAATCATGCGGAATTTCGCTGCACAATTATTGGCCCTGCAAGGTGCTCGACGACTGACCGATGAGTGACCAAGATATGATCGACAAATGCAGGGCGTGGTTGTGTCGAGGAGAGGAAGCCCGGTGACACGGGCTTCCTTGAGGGCTTTGGCCTTCTGGCGATTCCATGTTCAACGAGTATGAGATCGCTTTTGGAAGGGTGGGCCAAAAGGCTACTCTTCTTCACTTTCGCAAAATGTCGAATCACGCGTGAATCAAATTTGAACCTGCTTGAAGTGATGACCGTGCAGGTGGTGCAGGCACGCCCGGAGCTCTTTTTGGTAGCCAGAGATCCGGGAACACACACCCCTTTTACTTTGACTTCAAAATTGAACGCCAACAGCGTCTACACCACCATCACTATCTACACTTCTAGTTCGTCGGTTGGTGCCACCCAACTGCTGTCCAAACACACCTTGACCATGCTACCCTGGTTAGATCGAGTGCCAAACTCGACCTGGACTCCTACCTTCTGCAATACCGGTTGGGCACGCTTCAGTGCATTTGACAATGCCGCTGGTGCCCGTGGTAGCCTATAACGAAGCTGCTCATTTTCAGCCTGAAGCTTTTCGAACAACTCGCCGACCCGACCATCGAAACACCGGTTCCTCTCGCGAATGAGCACCTTTTGGAGGACGATTCCCAGCGGATCATTTTGGGCACGTTCCGTCATCAGTTCTGTTTGCGAGTCTTCAAGCGCCTGAAGGAACGAACCTGACTGTAAATCTGCCGCATGTTCCGCAGCAACTACCCAGTGTGCTGCATCCGCCATCCTAATTGATCGAGGAACATCAACGTTATTGATTTCCCTTAGAGCTCCGGCAACACAGTTATAAAGGTAATCTAGTAGGCCGGGCAGCAAACTTTCAAAGGCGGAGTCGAGTTCCTTTTCAGTTCGCCTCGATCCCTCAGGCATCGCGCTGAGCTTCAGCTGAATACTGCGCTCCAGCAAGTCCGGCCTAAATGCAATATCGCCAATTCCGTTAATAACGGCGGGATTGTTTTGTGTGAACAATTGAGAGTCTGAATCGGTATAGAGCTTCCGGGTTACAAACGACCCGCCCGTGGCCATCGTACACAGCGCATCAGACATCTCATGAGAGATCGACGACGCATTGTCGTAAACCAACACTCTCTGGCTCTGAGCTTGAATCACCAGGTCATGTTCCGTTCTGGGAAACCTCTGTTTGGCAACCGCAGATGGATCAACAATGCACTTCGCAAACTCGCACAATTTACTTTTACCACTACCCTGGGCACCGCTAATCAACATGTGCATGTAGGGCCCTCGCGGATTGAGCGTCATCAGTAGGAAGGCGAGCAACAACGTCGCGTTTCGCCCGTCCAACCCGAATAAGCGCCATACGGCATCAGTGTCGAATTCAGCATCTGACTCAGGTTTGGGGAGGCATTCGAAGCCAACAGGTCGAATGAACTTGACCGGCGCTTCGCCACAAATCTCGTAACCATCGCGAGCAATCTTGATGAAACTATCGGTTCCGGCCCCGCGATCAATGTAAACTGCACCCTCATATTCGGCTACACGAATGTGGACATCAACCAGGGGCCCCTTGAACCGGGCGCGTGCATCCAACAAACCTATGGTCTCTGTGAGAGCAGCCTTCGAGATCGTTTGCTTCTGAATTGAATAATACAAAAACTGAAGCCGTCTCTGCATTTCAGCACTATCAAGACGAATGGGAATGCAACCATTGTGAAAGTCTGCAAAGGACGCGTATGTAAATCCAAGTCTGTCGTGGAACAGGAACATATCTAGCATTGCGACTGCAAGCAGCAACTTTGCAGATTGCTTGTCACCTTTGGGAGTTGGCAAAGGGTCACCGAACCCTTTTGCCCGAGCGCTGGAAATCAATTCTGGGAGCTCATCCAGCGTATTGCCTGAGTAATTTTCCGGCAAAGCACCAATCAAAACTGCAGAAATTTCCTCGTCAGTACACTGAGCACGAACAAGCTGTGCGACGAAAGCTGCGGCCGCGGTGTGTGTTTCAGTACCTCCGATAAGAGCTGGTAGGTATTCTGACTCTACAGTTACCTTGATCACATTGAGCTTGCGCTCGTCCAATTGAGGCAGTTGATCAGGTGAGGTTTCATCTAATTTGCGATCAATCCATCGATATGGCTCCTTTGTCACCTCGTGAATTGTAGGCGGCAAAATTGCCATCTTTCTGGAACCCAGCAAATCGACGTTCTTCAAATCTCCTTGGCCCTCAAACGTGGTCGATTTCAGCAAATCAGAATTTTCTACGACGCCAAAAACTGTCAGCCCCTTTCCACCTCGCTTAGCAACGACATCGTTTTCAAACAACGCCATGATCGGCCGAACCAACCGATCGTCGTCAATGTCTACGCCAATCAAGAATTTTCCCTGAGCAACTTCCGAGCCGGTAATTACAGCGATCCCATATGAAGCATAGTTGGCCGCAAACTGTGCTAATGGGGCAGGTGCATCAACCAACTTTGCATCGTCGGGCCAACCCTTTCGCACTGGCCTCTTTGTTCCATTTCGAACCGGTGTTGTTGGATAGCCTAGGTTTGCGTACTTCAGGGCATAAGTGCCGAAAATCTCATCAGCCATTGTTCCGCCCTCCGTCGCTGTAGGACGCGATGGCAGCAATCACCACCGATAGGCGAACCCTCGCTCTACCGCTGAAGGCGAATTCGACCGGGATCAATCCTTTTTTGACGGCCCTACGGAGCGCAGAAACTGGAATACCCAGTTCGTCTGCAGCGCAAGGTATGGTGACCAGGGGTTCTGAATTGGAGGGTTCTGGCTGTTCGTCGGTAAACATCATTTGACCTTTCGATTGTTTCGATAGGTCACCCAAACTATGCACAACGATTGAAAACGCGAGGAACTTAAAAAGCGGGTTTTTGACTACCTCTCATCTGAACGACGAAGCGGTGCAATTTTTCGGCCTACATCATCATCCAACTCGATCCCAAGAGCGTTGATCGATTTCAGAAACTTTGAGAGTTCTTGAAAAACTCTGTCTGGGTATTGCTCTATGTACACCAAGTTTCGGAACTTTTTGGGCTGCTGACGAAACTTTCCGGACAGTCTTCGCACAGCACTTTCGACACTGTGCTCATGGTGACCGTTGTCCGCGATCTCATGATTCAAGACATCCCTGACAATGGGTTGAATCTCAACCTCATTGAGTTCCCGATCCTCCAGAACAACCTGTTCGGCCCATGTTTTGCCAATCTTTCTCAGCAAAAATTCATCGGAGAGACCCAATTTTCCTCGGCCGTCATCACCACGAATCCGCCTCAAAATCGACAAAGCACGGTCGCGAATCTCTTCGGCCTCGAGCTCTCCCTGAAACTTGCTTATAAGGAAAGCCAGCAGCAAATACAGTTTTGTATCGTCGCCAATCCCCATGTCATCAAACACGCAGAAGAGATCGAAATCTTCAGAACCATCTGGTGGCGCAATATCATCGAGATCAAAATTGTCGTTGCTCACTGTCATCATCCAAAACAGTCCATCTAGATCATCTGCCGAGCCAATGATGGATGATGGAGCGGCGATTTCCAAATCTGGGAGTTTGAGGCTACGCTGCCGATATGTCCAAAGACCTAGATGATCTCTATGCCGAATACCAAAAATACTATCGGCACGATGTCGTTGAACACCTGGTCAAACTCGCGTGTCAGCGAAAAACGATCACCTACGGAGAGTTGGCTGAAAAATTTGGGGGAATTGCTAGAGGACGGACGAATCCATTGACGGCCATCGCAGTTCGCTGTCGCGCTTATGGCGAACCATTGATTTCCGTACTCGTTGTTCTCAAGGGCACGAAGCTCCCATCTCCCAACGCGCTGATTTACCCCCGACTTGGCCTGACCAACCCCGAGGAATTTGGAGACGAACGGGAGCGGTGCTTTGATTTCGATTGGTCCAAAACAGAGTTACCAAAATTGCCTTAGAAACACACAAACCGAAAACTCGATAACCGGTCTTGTCAGTTCGTCAGACACTTTCGGCCCATTGCGGTCATTGGAAATCTAACCCGAATTCCATTCAGACTTCATCTAAACAGACGTTCACAGCTGCTTCCCTTGAGTAGTGCTGAACGGCCGAGTTGCGGACATTTTGATATTATCAGATTGAAGTGCTGTCCAGCTAGCGACGCGCCTTTTCGCGGCCTGGCTTACCAATTCCATTTGCATCGATATGTGCCTTGGCGGTCATCTAGACCGTTAACCCAATTCGAGAGCCAATCTTGATTTGACCGTTTACCCCCTCTGCTTCCGATTGTGCGTACGCTAGGCGAGCATTTTTCATTGGCGGTGTCCGCACCGGTCTGCTCTCAGACTCTCGTGGCAGTGACACCGGCTTTTTTAAGAAAGTTCTACGGAAAATTCCAACCACCGCCTTCAGAGCTTTGCTGATTGCGCGAATATTGCGCCAAGCATCTTGGCTCCGAATCTCGTGGCTCTTGTGGATGTAATGCTGGTAATCGATCATGCCGTTTTTCGTGGTTTTGTAATCAGATGTCGCGGACATTTCAGGTCTCCTTGCTGGTGATGAAACCAACTTGCCCTTTCGGATGCAGTTACGCTTGAAGATGACCTTTAGAAGCTTTTGTGTTTTCCTTGATTTTCCTTTGGAAACGGCTGATCCTTGCCTAAATTACACAGGGAAAAGCGATCAAATGCGCTATTTCTTCGCAAATTGTATGCTGGACACTGCAAACCACACCTTCGTGCGCGACGGTGAACAGCTGCATCTTGAGCCTCAGGTTTTCGACCTTCTGCACCTTCTTGCAAAACAAGCTGGACAACTCGTAACAAAAGATAAGTTGGTCGAAATAGTCTGGAACGGGCGCATCGTGTCCGAGGCCACAATCAGCGCGCGGATTAATGCGGCCCGCACAGCGGTGGGGGACACAGGAAAGGATCAGCGCGTGATCCGCACAATATCTCGTCGCGGTATCGAACTATTGGCTGAGGTATCTAACGATGTGACCGAACCAGGCGCCGCCGCTTCCTCCATGAGCCAGACTGTGCGTTACGCCAGTTCCAAAGACGGCACTCAGATCGCTTACGCTACGTCAGGAACCGGACCACCCCTAATGCGTGCCGGACATTTCCTGACCCACCTTGAAAAGGACTGGCAAAGTCCCGTTTATCGACCTTCTATCGTGGATTTTAGCGAAAACCATTCTCTAGTCAGATATGATCAGCGTGGTACCGGACTCTCTCAGACCGATGTTGAAGAATTATCCATCGAGGCCTATTCGAGCGATTTGTTGGCCGTGGCCGATGCCGCAGGGTTAAACCGATTCCCAATATTCGCAACCTCTCAGGGTGTGCCGGTCTCGGTTCATTTCGCTGCAAACTATCCTGAACGGGTGAGCCGTCTGGTCTTATGTGGGGGATTTGCTCAAGGTCGACAGATCCGAGACGACAAGTATTCCCGAGATGAGGCAGAGGCTCTCATGACCCTTGTCAGGATGGGATGGGGCAAACCCGACAGCCCATTCATGTCGGCGTTCATTTCCATGTTCTGCCCGGATGCTTCACGTGAGGAACGGGCAAGCCTGGTGGAAGCGCAACTCGCTTCGGCCACACCTGAGATGGCTGCACGCATTCGTATTGCCATTGACCAATTTAACGTGGTCGAAAGCTTAGCAAACGTTAAGACACCAACCTTGGTTATTCATGCCAGTGGCGATGGCCTGCACCCACCATCACAGGGTCGGCTTTTGGCTGCGAACATCCCAAATGCCGAATTTAAGTTGGTCGAAAGCAACAACCACATTTTCCTGAAGTCGACACCAGCCTGGGACGAGATCATGTCAGCGACGTTGGAGTTCTTTGGCCGCGACGTTGATTAGAAATATGCTTGTTTGGAGCAACTAGAAAACACATGTGCTAGCAGCATTTCCGTCTGTTCATTCGAATTTCAAGGAAACTCGTCGAAATCCGTTCCGGGCCAATTTCTACACCTGTTGCCAAGCAATCGTCCAGTTAGCGACATCAAACGAATGACTGGGAAGGGCTCGATGCCGCCGTTGACCGATTTACAGCTCGTCTGTTTTCGACTTCCGCTTTGCGGAATGTCGATGAGTCAGTCGAAAATGGACCAATGACCGCTTCCCCCCAATTGCAGCCGTCCGGTCACCATCGGGTCATCGTCATAAGACTCAACGAAATTCGACCAAACTTCACCACATTCCACAATCGCGTCCCGGCTCACCCCAATTTTCAAATGCCCAACAAGCTTCACTTTCGTTGAGTTTGATTTACCCGGCTTCACTTTGCGAACAATCCAATTTCTACCATGGCATGCAAGAGGTCGTCGGTTCGATTCCGTCTAGCTCCACCATTTTCCAAAGCGATTTGATGTTTTGTTTCAGGTGGTTAGAACCCGTTCGAAATGCTTTCCCGCGCTCGGTCATCATTCTGCAAGAGGTCCTCGGTCACCTCTCGGTCACTCGATTTGGTGACAAATCACAATGTCTGGGGGTCGAAATCACAAAAGCCGACATTCGGCACCGCTAAAAAGTGATAACCCGCAATGACCGGTCAGAGCCCTTTTTACCGTTTTTACCCATGTCGCTCCTGAAGCATCCACTGGTAACGAGGGATATTATATCTGAGGTACGATGTAGGTTGGGACGATGCCGCTTTGTTTGATCGGTCGGGTAACATCGGCCCCACGAAAAAGGCCGTGATCTGTGACCAAAACGGTTGACCACATTTGAGAAGCTCCGCCCAAGACGTCCGTGTGTAGGGTGTCCCCGACCATTGCAATGCGGCTTCGGTCTTGCTCGGGCGATAAGCGTTCCATCACCAACTCAAAAACCGATGGAAAGGGCTTCCCATGAAATTCGACAGATACGCCAAACCGTTCGGCAATGCGATGAGCTACGAAACCGGGTTCTGTTGAAAACCCATCTTCTAGCGGCGCTATGACGTCTGGGTTAGCCACCACTAAGGGGCGCTGCCGGCGCTGATATGCCTCGTCTAATAGCGATTGTCGGCTTCCATTCCACTCCCAGGTTGACAGTAGCAAAAAACCTTCTGCCCAGTCGTAGTCTTTGGGATCGTCTGCAAGCAGACGTGTTTCGACACCAAATTCATAGGGATTGGAATCGGAGTTCCCCATAACACCCCACCGCGAGATGTCTTGTTGAGCCATCCCCTTGCACGCACCCATTCGGCTTGAAAAGATTTCATTGCTTTGAAAATCAAAGCTCAGTGACTCGAATTTTTGGATGCTGTGTTCAAATGGATAAGTTGCCGCGTTGGTAAGAACAAACACCTGCTTGCCCATATCTCGGAGTGCGGAAACGGTTTCTGCTGCTCCGTGAATTGCCGTACTACCGACGTTCAAAACGCCATAGGCATCAAACACAAAGACGTCGATATCATCTGCAATATCCAACAACCCGCTCGCACGAAGACTGGTCTTTGGAAACGATGCGGTCGGTAGTCGCTTGCGAACGGATTCATAGAATTCAAATGTTGAATATGCATCAAAGCCTTCGAAATATGTTCCATATTTTTTAGATAATGGCATCGCGCATTTTCGCTGAAATCTCTTCATAAATCTAAATTGTGACGCCTACTGGCATAGATTTATGTGAGTTAGCAAATTTTGGCATCCCAGTTGAGAAATCCATCATATCTGTGCAGCCTTTCCGAGAACTGAGCGTAACCTATTGTTAAAAGGGTTGTTTTTTAAGTTGATAGAATCCTCTTGCGTGGAAAGGATTCGGTTGTTAGAAAATGGAAACGTTTCCACTGGGAGGATGGAATTTGCGACAACCCGCCACGATCAAAGATGTTGCGCGGCACGCAAAGTGCGGTGTTGCGACGGTAAGTCGTGTGTTGAACAACACCGGACCTGCCAGCGCAGACACGCGAGAACGCGTTTTAGCTGCCGTGAAAGAACTGCAATTCGAGTTCAGTGAAGTTGGGCGGTCTTTGCAAAGCAGCACAACGCGCACAATTGGCTGTGTCGTTCCGTCACTTGCAAACCCTGTATATGCGGACGCTGTGCAGGGTGTTCAGGAAACCTTCCATGAAGCTGGCTATCAAACTTTGCTTGTCTGCACGAATTACGACTCGGAGGTTGAATCTCAGGCAATACGGACACTCATGGCCAAGCAGGTGGATGGGTTTGTGCTGACGGTCAGTGATGCCCTGTCCAGCCAAGGCCTCAGATCCATTCAAAACCGGGAAGTGCCTCATTGCCTGTTGTTCAATACAGCTCCCCGGGATGAACAAAGTTGGGCTGTCGACGATCACTCAGCTGCATTGCGAGTCGTTGATGAATTCGTCGAGATGGATCACGTCCATCTGGGCTTTTTGGCTCTTAAATTTAAGACCTCTGACCGTGCACGGCAACGATATGAAGGATTTATCGAAGGATGTTTCCGCAACAAGCTTGAACGGCCAGCTTTGCTGGAAATTGAAGAAGATACTCAAGACTTGCACATCCTATTGGCTGATTTTTTGAAGGAAAACCCATCGGTAACAGGTATATTTGCATCCAATGATATTTTGGCGCTTGCAACAATCCGCAGCTTACGCGCCATCGGATTGCGCGTTCCAAACGATATTTCGGTCGTAGGGTTTGACGGCATTCAAGTCGGGGAGATGGTCGACCCAAGCTTGGCAACCATCGTAACGGACCCAAGGATGCTTGGTCACGGGGCAGCTCAAACAGTTCTGTCCGTTATCAATAAATCTGAACTTCCCGCTCAACCAGATCCAGAATTTTCTTTCAACTTCCGCCATGGGGGCAGCCTTTCCCCCCTAACTGCAGAACGTAAAGGCGATGAAAAAATCACCGCTTTTTCAACCCCAAATCAAACGGCCCAATAGAAGGCTGTCCATCAACAGGAGAAACAAAATGAAAAAATTACTCGCTACCGCGGCCTTTGTTGCAATGACGTTTTCCACTCAAGCCTGGGCTGCAGATGCTGTGTGCTACAATTGCCCTCCGCAATGGGCCGATTGGGCATCAATGCTGAAAGCGATCGATAAAGAAATCGACGTTCAAATGCCACATGACAACAAGAATTCAGGTCAGACCCTCAGTCAGCTTTTGGCAGAGAAAGACAGCCCAATCGCAGACGTAGCATATTACGGCGTAACGACGGGCATTAAGGCTGGTAACAAGGGTGTGGCGACGCCTTACAAACCTAAAGGCTTTGACGATATTCCAGACGGTCTCAAAGACCCTGATGGAAAATGGTTTGCTATACATTATGGAACACTTGGGTTCTTCGTAAATGTCGAAGCGCTCGGTGGAGCACCGGTTCCAAAGTGTTTCGCAGACCTAACGAAACCGGAATACAAAGGAATGGTCGGCTATCTTGACCCGTCGTCGGCGTTTGTAGGTTATGCCGGAGCAGTTGCTGCCAATATCGCCTTTGGCGGCAATCTGGATAATTTCGATCCAGCGATCAAATACTTCAATGATTTGGGCAAAAATTCCCCCATCGTTCCCAAGCAGACTTCTTATGCGCGGGTTGTTTCCGGTGAAATTCCAATTCTCTTTGATTACGATTTCAACGCCTACCGCGGGAAATACGAAGAAGACGGAAAATTCGAATTCGTATTACCGTGTGAAGGTACGGTTCGCGTGCCATACGTGATGAGCCTTGTGAACAAAGGTCCGCATCCGGAACTCGGTAAGAAGGTGCTGGATTTCATCCTGTCAGACAAAGGTCAGGCGATTTGGACAAACGCTTACCTGCAACCGGCTCGTCCTGTTGAACTTCCTAAAGAAGTAGCTGCAAAGTTCCTGCCTGCTAGCGAATACAAGCGTGCGGTAGCAGTTGACTATGCAAAGATGGA
Source organism: Rhizobiaceae bacterium (assembly GCA_039969995.1). GTDB lineage: Bacteria > Pseudomonadota > Alphaproteobacteria > Rhizobiales > Rhizobiaceae > Pseudahrensia. The sequence goes on along the minus strand of JBDVMU010000030.1, from coordinate 25,497 downwards.
AAAAGCACAAGCCGGATTTGGCGAGCGCTACCTGTCTGAAGTTAAGTAAACCCAACTCTCCCTGGGAGGGGTCAGGCATCTGTCTGGCCCCTAATATGGCCCTATGTCCAACCGTTCATTTGTAATTGCGTGCTTAATGCCGCTTCTAATCTTCTCATTAGCCTTCTTAGCTTTGCCTCTCATACGCCTGTTTCTGGCTTCTGGAGAAGGTGATGCTGGTTGGGCGATCTATCTCGATATTCTGCGTAAACCGCGATATTTGAACACGTTGGTTCTGACTGTTTTGGTATCGCTCGCAACTACTTTTGCAGCGTTAGCAGTCTCAACAACTGCAGGCATGTTTCTTGCCCGCAACAAATTTCGCGGTCGCGGAATTTTGCTGTCAGTTTTGACACTGCCATTGGCTTTCCCAGGTGTTGTTATCGGCTTCCTAATCATTCTATTGGGCGGGCGTCAGGGTCTCATCAATCAAATTACACCCGGCCATGTTGTATTTGCATATTCAATTCTTGGCCTGTTTTTGGGTTATCTCTATTTTTCAATTCCTCGCGTATTGCTGACAGTTATGGCTGCAGCAGAAAAGCTTGATCCATCCCTTGAGGAGGCAGCGCGCACCCTGGGTGCTTCGCCCTACCGCGTGGTAAAAGATGTCATTATGCCGGGATTGATGCCGTCGTTGATTGCAGCCGGTGCTATCGCATTTGCTACAGCTATGGGTGCGTTCGGCACTGCTTTCACGCTGGCCACAAACATCGATGTATTGCCCATGGTGATCTACACGGAGTTCACCCTGTCGGCCAATATCGCCATGGCATCTGCCTTATCGATTGCTCTTGGTATCGTAACCTGGGCACTGCTTCTCATTGCACGCAGTCTGTCCGGCACAACCGTTGCGGCGGGAGGCTAAGTTGTTTCATTCAAAAGCTAAGATTTTGCAGCTCACGGTCACGCTTTTGGCCTGTGCTTTCCTGTTTATTCCTACAGTCATGTCCGTACTGGCAGGTGTCACGACGAACTACTTCAAGGGCATATCATCGGGCTTGACCCTAAAATGGGTCTTTCAGGTTTGGGAGCTTTATGCCGACAGCATTTTTCTGTCTCTCTGGCTGGCCATTGCATGCTTGATAGTCACATTGATTATCGGCTTGCCAGCAGCTTACGGGCTTGCGCGACACCCCGGTTGGCTTTCGCGCATTTTGGAAGAATTCATCTCTTTGCCGCTTGCAGTCCCAGGTTTGGCACTGGCGCTTGCACTCCTACAACTATACGGCACGATGAAGGGATTTCGCACTTCATGGACCTTCATTCTCGTCGGCCATGTCCTGTACACCCTGCCATTCATGGTCAGATCCATCTTGGCTGTTTTGGCCGCGATGGATTTGAAGACATTGGAAGAAGCGGCGGCATCGCTTGGCGCCTCACCTTGGAAAAGATTCATAGACATTGTTGTACCCAACGCCATGCCCGGTATTCTCGCGGGGGCTTTGACGGTAGTGACCTTGTCTATTGGTGAATTCAACCTGACCTGGATGCTGCACACACCGTATCTGAAGACGCTGCCTGTCGGACTGGCAGACAGCTACGCATCCATGCGGTTAGAAATCGCATCTGCCTATACCCTCGTATTTTTCATACTCATTGTTCCACTTTTAATGGCCATGCAATGGGCCTCTTCACGCGCCCAAAGGATCACAAATTGACCCTTCGTTTAACCAATACCGCCAAAACTTTCCCGGACGGAACACGGGCACTGCTGCCTACAGAATTGACTGTCGAGACGGGTGAGATTGTATCGCTTCTCGGGCCATCAGGGTGTGGGAAAACTACCCTGCTCAGAATTATTGCGGGATTGGAGACACCTGATTCAGGTGGCGAGGTGTGGTTTGATGATGACGATGTCACGCTTCAGCCAGTTGAGCATCGTAAAGTTGGAATGGTGTTCCAGTCCTATGCTCTCTTTCCGAATATGTCAGTGCGGGCCAACATTGGTTATGGGCTCAAAATGCAGAAACTTCCGGCTGACGAAGTCGCCGCGCGCATAAGTGAAGTGCTGGAAATGTGTCAACTGGAGCAATTCGCCGCCCGCGCAATCACTGCGCTTTCAGGAGGTCAGCGTCAGCGCGTAGCCTTGGCTCGCGCGATTGCACCCCGCCCTAGGATCTTGTTGCTGGACGAGCCTCTTTCTGCGCTTGATGCTTCGCTGCGAGAAGTGTTGCGTGATGAACTGGCGGTCCTGCTGCGCAAGTTCAATATCACAGCAATTTTCGTGACACATGATCAGGATGAAGCAATGGCCATTGCGGACCGTGTGGCTGTCATGGACCACGGGCGAGTAGTCCAAAGTGGCACTCCGGAAGAACTTTATCGGAACCCGACATCCGCGTTTGTTGCCAAGTTCGTAGGAACAGCCATGTTTCTTGGTGGCACCAGCAAGGGTAAGAACCTTACTCTGGCTGGAGGCACGCAGAAACTGCCTGTCGATGGAACAGGACAATCCGTCTATGTCAGAGCGGAAGACGTTCAGATAAATCAAAAGGGGCCTCTCACTGGGCAAGTGGAAACAGTGACGTTTCTAGGTACCCATTACCGGATTGGGATTAATGGCATTGCGCCAGAGCTGCTGACTTCCACATTGGCTGGTCAAACAGCTCCGAATATCGGCGACATAGTGAATGTCTCGATAGACCCTGAATCACTCTTGATTTTGCCCAAAGGGGCTGATGGAGAGTGACCAAAATTATTCAGATTTCTGACCCTCATATCGTGCCAAGCGGTCAACTTGCTTATGGCCGCGTAGACACCGCAGCGGCGTTGGCCAATTGCGTAAAAACCATCAACGACCTTCTACCCCAGATTGGCAAGGTCGATCTGGCATTTGTTGCCGGCGATCTGACTGATTTTGGCACAATGGAGGAATATGAACTGTTCCGGACCATAATGGAGCCGCTTCAAATTCCCTATCGTGCAATTCCGGGAAATCACGACGAAGTGGAAGTCATGCGACTTGCCTTCTCAGATCAGGACTGGATGCCAAAATCGGGGTCCATTGATTGGACCGCTGAATTTGAAGATATCGCTTTGATCGGACTGGATACAAAAGTTGCGGGAAAAGCGCATGGACATTTGAGTGACACCTCACTGGACTATTTGCAGAACCAGCTATTTGCATTTCAGAAAAAGCCGATTCTCGTCGCCACTCATCATCCGCCCGTTCTTACGGGGATCGAGAAAATGGATATCCAAAACCTTCGCGATAGCCAAAAGCTTCAAACTATTTTATCAAACCATCCAGGTGAGGTACGACTGGTCTGTGGCCATATGCATCGCAATATCGTTACTCCCTTCGGTTCTGTTATCTGCCAGATTGCCCCAGGAGTGTCACATGCCGTTTCTTTGGATCAACGCGAAGGCGCGCCAAACTGTCTGACCAAAGAACCTGGCGCATTCTTGATGCACGAGGTTCGAAGCGGAATTTTCACTCACACCATTCCAGTGGGCAAATTTGATGGGCCACATTTATTCTATCCTGACAAAAATTAGCTATTCTTCAAATCTAGCTAACGGGAGAAGTGTCCATCAATATAGGAACTGAGTTCGCAACGTTCATCATGCTGACGTTCAACAAGGATTTGACATGACAGCATTTTTGCAACTCGTCAGTGCCATTGCCCTGTTGCTTTGGGGGCTTCGTCTGGTTCGCACAGGCGTGATGCGGTCCTATGGTTCGAAACTGAAAAAGCTTGCTCGCGGTAGCAATGGACGGCTTTTCCCAGCGTTTCTTGGTGGTCTCTCTGTTGCAGTTTGTTTGCAAAGCAGCGCCGCGACCGCGATGCTGGTTGCTTCATTTTCTGGACAAGGATTGTTGAGCTCCGCGGCGGCATTCACCAGTATTCTTGGCGCCGACATTGGTACAGCGATTGCGGTATTTTTGGCATCCCAGAAAATCGGATGGCTATCACCTCTGCTCATCTCAATTGGAATCTTCAGTTTTCTGTCGACGGAAAACTCCACCAAACGAAGCCTTAGCCGCGCGGTTTTGGGTATTGGCCTTATATTGCTTGCGCTTTCAATGATTGGTCAAATTGCGGGTGGCGTTACGCAAATCGAAGGCTTCAACACTGTTTTGAAAGTCATCCTCGCGCAGCCATTGTTGATGCTGTTGCTTGGTGTCGCTTTGACCTATTTCGCCCATTCAAGCCTGGCTATCATCCTGCTTACTACTGGGCTCATTCAAACAGGTGTTTTGGATGTGGAAAATGGCTTGCGAGTGGTTCTGGGTGCCAATATTGGCAGTGGCCTTTTGCCCTTGGTTGCCTTTTGGAATGGCAAAAAGACTGAAAAAATACCGGTCACTGCAAATTTCATTGTTCGAACCTTGGTCGTTCTCTTCACTTTTCCTTTTCTCTCAGAGCTGCTCGTTCTTGTTGAACCCTATGCATCAACAGCTCTAATGCCTGTGGCATTTCATTTGTTATTAAACCTGGTTGTAGCGGTATTAGGCTTCCTAAGTTTGTCTTTGAACATGAAACTGGTCGAAGGTCTCCTGCCTGACGACATCATTGATGAAACACTGGTTCAGCCGAAGCATCTGGATAGCGAAGCGTTGTCCACTCCTGCCCTCGCCCTTGCCTGTGCAAAACGAGAAGCACTGCACATGGCCGATCATGCAGAGAAGATGGTTCAGCAGACCTTGGAGATTTTCGACACTGGCTCGGAAAATGTCCGACAAAAAATGGTCGAACATGAAGACGCCGTTGATCGACTTTTTCAGGCAATCAAGATTTACATCGCTCAAATTATGCGTGAGCAACTCAGTGAGGAAGAGAGCCAACAGGCTATCGACCTTCTAAGCTTCACTGCGCAGATGGAGCACATCGGGGATACCGTTGACGGCAGTTTGATGGAGTTGGCTGCAAAGAAATCCAGACTTGGCGTGGAGTTTTCCAAAGAAGGTTCTGCCGAGATTGAACAGTTTCATGAAGGTGTATGTTCCAATTTCGATCTCGCCATCAACACGTTTGTTTCTCAAGACGCGGACCTTGCGCGCCAACTCCACGCAGAAAAATCCCGATTGCGCAAACTGGAAGCACGATCCATCCGGACCCATCTTGGTCGCATTGGTACCGGGCTGCTGACCAGCCTAGAATCGAGCAGCATCCACCTTGACGTGATCCGCGACCTAAAACGCATCAACAGCCATCTCACTGCGATCGCTTATCCCGTTTTGAAAACATCAGGAGAAGTACCAAAAACCAAGTGGAAACGCAGATCATAAAGGCCCGGGTTGTGGGTGAATTATGCCGATGAGTGAAGTAATTTGGTTCGCCCGCCTTTTTAAAATGCGACTCGCCGCTGCTCTGCTAGTTGGGTTTATAGATTGAATCGACACAGAACCGTCAACGTTTCTAAGTGAAGTTTGGCAGCACTGAAAGTGCTTGTCGCACTTTGAACACTCATCGACACCAAAATTGTCAAAAGGTCCGCACACCAGACCTTAGCGGATTTATCTCCAATGGCTGCATCGAGCCCTTCATGGACATTTGTCGCGTGTCGCAGAAAGAACGACGCAACTTAGGGCTAACCGTTAGGCCCGGCCCAAAGCGCTGCAGTGGAACAGGCTAGCAATGGTCTTCCCTTGGAAATCAATTCAACCAATTGCCTTGCATGGGTTTAATTCTCGCCAAATGGCTGACTTGCGGAACAAACGGATCCGATTTCGATGTCCATTGTTGGCAAATACAGGGTGCACCTTACGGGTCAAACAGGCCGATCGCTGAAGAACACAGGCGCGGTTTCTTGGGCAATCAAACGGCGAAAATGTCGATATTTTTGGGTATTTCACATTTTTAACGGTTTTTTCTTGCCCTGCTTGAGCCCGTCGTGGATATTGAGATACAAACAAACATGGTGCCGCTAGTTTCGTTATTGGTGATATGCCGCATCGCAATTGGGAGTTCGAACATGAAACTGAAGAATATCGCAACCGCCTTGATGGCGGGTCTGCTCACCACCACTGCCGCTGATTCAGCCATTGCTGCCAATATTGACGGTCCAAAACTGTTTTGGAAATTGTCCATGTGGGGCAACCCTCGGGCACTGTCGGCCGGTATGGAAGCGCTGGCTAAGAAAGCAGCTGAAGAAACCGATGGCAATTTTCAAATTAAGATCTTCTATGGCGCGCAGCTGTCCAGCAACCGCGAAAATCTCGATGGACTGAAACTCAATGCTTTTGAGGGGGCAGCCATCTGTAACTTCTATCACCCGGGTAAAAACCCTGCCTGGATGGTGTTTTCCTTGCCATTCCTGCCACTGGGTGATCCGAAGGTCGACAAATATGTTCGTTCCAAAATGTTCGAGCATCCGGCCATCGTCGCTGACATGACAAAATGGAATGCTGTGCCTTACGTTTCTGGCCTGCTGCCGCAGTACGAAATTCTCGGCAAGGGCCCCGTGCCAACAACGCTTGATGGCTGGAAAGGCAAGCGCGTGCGTGCCGGTGGTGGTCTCGGAACGGCGATGGAGAAGCTCGGCGCAACCAAAACCACATTGCCGGCCGGTGAAACATCCACTGCCTTTCAGCGCGGTGCGCTCGATGCTGCGGCCTTCCCGTACACCTATGCCCACGTATCCTTCAAGATTGCAGATGAAGCCGAATGGTACACCAGCAACCTGGCACCGGGCACCTCCGAGTGCGGCTGGGTGTTCAACAAGACGGCCTATGACGGATTGCCAGATCAGTACAAAAAGCTGTTGATGGACAACCGCGACATGGTCATGGACACCACCCAGGCTGCCTATGCTGAACAGGACGCCAAGAACCTGCCGACCTTTGAAAAGTCGATGACCAAGATCGTCTATTCCGACGAGCAGTTGGCGAAGTTCAAGGAAATTGCCGGCAAGCCTGTCTGGGATGGCTGGATCGCTGCCAACAAGGATAAGTTCGACGCACAGGGTGTTTTTGACGCCATCTGGAAATATGCCGACGAGGCAAAAGGTCAGTAAGAAGACTTAGCCTTGAAAAATATTTGGGCGGGCCGCCAAACCTGAAAAGGTCCAGGGCCCGCCCGATTTCAACACCACTTGAGGGGTGACCGTAACGTGGCACTTTTTTCCAAAAACTCCACGGATCAAGGCATCATTGGCCTTGCGGATCACAGACTCAGTCCGTTTGAAGACCTTCTCAATCTGATAGCGGCAATTGCAATTTTTATTTTGATGATCCTGGGCAGCGCTCAGATCTTTTTGCGTTCGGCGCTCAATTCACCGATTAACGGCTATATCGACCTTGTCGAACTCTCCATGGCCAGCATGGCGTTTCTCGGTGCGGCCTATTGTCAGCGCCTGGGCGGGCACATTCGTATGGAAATGCTGGTTTCCCGACTTAAGGGGCGCTGGCTTTGGGGCTTTGAAGCGGCAACGACCCTGGTGGCGCTGTTCATAATCGGTGTCTTGATTTGGTATGGATGGGACCACTTTGTCCGTTCATACGAACTTGGGGATTCCACCATCGATGCCGAATATCCTGTCTGGCCATCCAAATTGCTGGTTCCCATCGCCTTTTCATTCTGGTTTTTGCGCCTGCTGGTGCAGCTTGCCGGATCTGTCCGGCTGCTGATCAACCCCGATCAGGAACCGGTCGGCATCGCCAAGATTCTCGACGTGTCGGAACAGGCGCAGGAAGAAATTCACGAAGCGTTTGGTGACAGCGCCTCCTCCAACAACGATGGGGAGACGGCAAAATGATCCTCGGCATTGGATTCAGCGACCCGCTCCTGGTCGGGCTCATTGGCCTTGGCGTGCTGATGCTGCTCGTCCTGATCGGCGTGCGCGTGGTTTTTGCCGCCGCTACTGTCGGCCTGTTTGGACTGATCGAATTGCTCGGCTGGGGGCCAGCTGCGGGCATTGTCGGCACGATCCCCCATTCCAAGTCTTCCACCTATGCGCTCAGCGTTCTGCCGATGTTCATCTTCATTGGATTCATCGCCTTTCACGCCGGCATGACCGAGCAATTGTTCAACGCCGCCCGAAAATGGGTTGGCTGGGTACCCGGCGGGCTGGCTGTTGCAACGGTTTTTGCAACGGCAGGATTCGCAGCCGTCTCCGGTGCTTCCACAGCAACAACAGCGGTGTTTTCGCGCGTTGCCATTCCCGAAATGCTGAAGAATGGCTATGACAAGAAACTTGCGGCCGGCGTTGTCGCGGCTGGCGGCACTTTGGCGACGCTCATTCCGCCATCTGCCATTCTGATCATCTACGCCATCATCGTGGAAGAATCCGTCGGCCAGTTGCTGCTCGCTGGATTCCTTCCCGGCGCCGTGTCGGCACTGGTCTATGCTGGCATCATCATGGTCTGGGCCAAGCGGCATCCAAAAGCCGCTCCGGCGGTATCTGGCTTTACCTGGACTGAACGGTTTCAGTCACTGCCAGGCATTTCGCCCATCATCATTGTCGTCGTCATTATCATGTCGGCCATTTACAACGGCTGGGCAACACCGACGGAAGCAGGGGCGCTAGGCGCTTTGGTCATCTTCATTCTGGCGCTGGCCCGCGGCACCAAGCTCGGCACCATGAAGGGTGCACTGATGGAAGCGGCGAAGCTCACCGTGATGATCTTCTCGCTGATCTGGGGTGTGCTGATCTTTGTGCGCTTCCTCGGTTTCTCGGGTCTGCCTGAAGCCTTCACCGAATGGATCCTCAGCATTGACGCTTCTCCCATGGTGATCATGATCTGCATCCTGCTGGCCTATGCCGTGTTGGGCATGTTCATGGACGCCATCGGCATGCTGCTTCTTACACTGCCGGTCGTTTACCCAGCGGTAATTGCCCTGGGATTTGATTCCATCTGGTTCGGCATCATTGTCGTGAAAATGGCTGAAGTCTGCCTCATTACCCCGCCCATCGGGCTGAACTGTTTTGTGGTCAATGGCGTACGACCAGATATCGATCTCACCACCGTATTCCGGGGTATTGCCCTGTTCTTCATCGCCGACGTTATCACCATCGGCCTGTTGTTGGCGTTCCCGGAGATTGTCACCTGGTTGCCGAGCCTGATGAAGTAAGTGTCATGCCTCAAGGGAGCAAAGACCAATGCATATGAAAACCATTCTGCCGCTTGAGTTAGCTTCCCAGATTGCAGACGCAGCCCTCGCCATTGGCCGACGGGAGAAGATGCATCCATTGACCGTAGTGGTGTTGGACGTCGGAGGCAAAATCATAGCCGCTAAAAGTGAAGACGGGTCAGGCACGCAGCGCTTTGGCATCGCGCTGGGAAAGGCTTCCGGAGCGCTCGGCATGGGCATCTCGAGCAGGCTGATCCGGGATCGCTTGTCGGAACGCATCGCCTTTCAAAGTGCGTTGGCCGCAGCGGCGGATGGGAAATTCATTCCTGTTCCAGGTGGTGTTTTGATTGAAGACGCAGAAGGCTACACAATTGGGGCAGTGGGCATCAGCGGTGACACATCTGAAAAGGATGAATTTTGCGCGATCGGCGCTATTCACAAGGCCGGATTTGCTTCCGAACCAGCAGAGTTCGACCCCAACTGGATGCGTTCATATCTTTCCGACCAGGACAAAGGGAAAGATTAATCCTGAAAAATTTTAGAATTCAATTTGCTGGTCAAAGAAACGGGTATTGGTCTGCAGTCTCGGCTTGTCGTCGTCAGATCGGTTCAAATAGGTGATGGTCGGTTTGCCAAGATATTCAATGGGCAAAACCATGGCCCGAACGAAGGCGCTCGACTGGTCTGCAGATGCGGTAGCCTGCACTGCAGAATTTGCGTCTTCAAACCAGGCCGTTTCAGCGGACATGAGCTCCACGCCATGATCGGATTGAATTTCGAGCGCACCCTTTGTCAGATACCGAATGCCCGCACCTGGATGGACATGGCGATAGGCGCGCGCACCGGGTGGAAAGGCAACCTGATCAAGGCGCAGAAATTGAGCACCCAGCAACGGCTCAAACTGGCTCTCCAGTATAGTTTGACCATTGGCAGAGGGCGAGCCCACACCGGGATCAGGATCCACCACAAATCGCAGGAATTTACTTTCGGACTTAGCGACCACGGCGGGATTGGCGCTCCCGTCAAGATAGCCCCCCTGTCCTGCAGCAATCGACTCGTCAGGCAGCGAAAGGTTGCCGGACAAAACGAATACTGCGCTGTGTCGTCCAAGGCACCCAAGCTGCTCGCCCTGTTTGAGTGTTTCAGAGATCAGTTTCATCGTGAAGTCGGCCATTGTGTTTCCACACGCGCATTAAGATCGGGAGGTTCATTATGCCTGCTGGGGAATGAAAGATGAAGCGTGGTGTCACTTTTACAGCGATGGTTTTGATGCTGCTGTCGGCATCGGAATTGATCCATCTTTATCTTGACTGGCCCCATGCTGGTCTGGTCGGATGTATTGCCTTCCTGCTTCTGGCCCTCAGCCTGATGGGACAGTTTCGGTCGCGGGAATGGTTGCTGGTTGTCATCAGCGCGGCTCTGGCGGTGTTTCTGGTGCGCAGTGAAGGCGGCTTCGATGGCACTCTGAACGCGCTGCAGCGTGCATCCTTCTTTGCCGCATTTATCTACCTCGTCACGCTTCTCAAGGAGGCGGCCCAGCTCTCCCCCTCCGTGCTCGAACTTGGCAAATATTTGACGCGACAGCGCAGAGGTCGACGCTATTTCTCACTGGCAATTGGTGGCCATGTCATGGGGGTTCTGCTGAATTTTGGCGCCATTAGCCTGTTGACGCCATTGATTCAGCGCGGCGCCAAAGCATCAACCAGTTCTCCAGAAGCCGCGCAAAGGGCTGAGCAGCAACAGATCTCAGCCCTGTTGCGTGGCTTTTCATGGATGATCATGTGGTCCCCAACAGCGCTAACACAGGCGGTGTTGTTTGCATCCTTTCCGTCGGTCAATCTGCCTCTCGTCATCGCCCTTGGCATCAGCGCCAGTGTCGTGATGATCCTGGCTGGCCGGGCATTGGATCGATTGGGTGGGCTACGGGGGGTGGAAACGGAACCGGGTCCTGTGCCTGAATTCCCAACAATCGCGGCCCGTCGCTTTGCAGCCATTTGCTCTACCCTGATTCTAGCAACCTATCTGGTTGTTTGGAGCGTTGGTGTTTCCGGGGCCATTGCGCTCATGCTTGTTGCGCCGGTTGTCATGGTGGCCTGGTTGTATCGGCGACAAACTGGGCCTGCATTCAGCAAGCTTCGTGGCACGCTTGATGCAGCCCGAGGAATTGTTACCCAGTCAGCCCCTACCCTTGGCATGAGTGCTCTGATTTTGGGCGCGGCGGGATTCATCGGTGAGGCGGCGGCAAAGCTCACGCCCACCAGCTTCGTCGCCGAAACCCTGGGTATTGCATCTATGTCACCCTGGCTGTTCCTGTGTTTGCTGCCGATCATCATCACGCTTGGCGGACAGATCGCGCTGAGCCCCATACTCGTGGTGGTTTTCCTGGCTGCGGTCATCAACAGCCTTCCAGTGCTGCCGGCGGATCCAACACTCATTGTCTTTTCACTTGGTGCAGGCTGGGCAATGAGCATGACGGCATCGCCCAATGCTTCAGCCACACTGTTGATCTCGGGGATCACAAATATCGCCCCCACAACACTCACCTGGCGCTGGAACGGGCTCTATGCGCTGCTCTGTTATGGTCTGTTCGTCATTGCCTTCGGTGGATTGCTGCTGCTTTGGGAGGCGGCGTCCCGTTAGCGGAACGCCAACGATTTCTTGAACGCAACTTAGCCAAACTAGCCCCGCGGTGGAATGCCCTTGCCTTGTCCGGCTGTCGTGACACCATCAATCAATACAAACATGATGGTGCATGGCTCTGTCCCGCGATTGGCCCAGGCGTGGTTGGTGCCGCGTTGCACGACAACATCTCCGGCCTTCAAAAGAACATCGTCTTCTTCGTTGTCCATCAGCATCCAGATTTCACCATTCATGACGATGCCATAGTCGACGGAATCTGTGCGATGCATCCACGGATGTCGGCCACCCTGAACGACATTGGCCCCAGCCCCCATTTCTGCAAAGGCCGCCGCGCCATCTTCACTGGAGAGCTTTGCCATCACCTCGGGGTCTTCGGGCATGAATTCGACGCATCTGAAGACCGAACCGTTTGCCGGTGGATGGAGAATGAACGGTCCTGTGCAGGTTTCGGTTGGGCCGTCATATTCGGCAGGAGTCTGGTCGGTCATCCAGAAGTTGGTCAACCTGACGCCCGGTCGATTTGGCCGTTCCAATATCTGCGTTGCAATTTGATTGGTCTCGACGATGGCCACTCCGTTTTCATCGTGACCGGTGACAACCCGACGGTATTCTTTATGCATAACAAACCCTTGGTTGGATGTTGAATTCATTGATGAACATTCGGACAGCCGAAAGTTCAGCTCTCGGCCTCAAGTCCTCGTCTCTTTAACATGATCATGCCGGCCAATATCGCCAGCCCCGCAATGTTGGTCGTCGTCAATTGGTACATCAACAACAGGCCCGCCCCGGCCATTATCAGCCGTTCAAACGCTCCCAGATGCACCAGGAAATAACCGACAACCGCGGATGCGATGCAATAGACGCTGATCAATCCAATGAAGATGGCCGACAGTACTTGAAGCACCGTTCCGTCCATCAAAAGCGCCGGACCAAAGAAGAACATAAACGGCAAAATGTAGCTGGTGATCCCGTAGGCGAATGCCGTCCAGCTTGTCTTGTTGATGTCGCTGCCGGCGATTCCGGCGGCGACGTAGGACGCAAGCGCCACCGGCGGAGTGATTGTGGAAATGCAGCCAAAGAAGAAAACGAACATATGCGCGGTCAAAATGGGGACGCCCATTTCCACCAATGGCGGCGCAACGACTGTCGCCAGAATCAGATAGGCCGCCGTTGTCGGCAATCCCATGCCCAAAACAATGGCCATCAGGGCCGTCAGGGCCAGCGCGATCAGGGGCTGCCCGGCGGAGATGCCAACGATCACCCCAGATATGTTTGAACCCAACCCGGTCATCGACAAGATACCGGCGACAATGCCAGCCGCTGCACAGGCCGCCGCAATTGACAGGACCGCCAACGACCCCTGTTCCAGCGACTTCAACACCCGGGAGACAAAACCTTTGAGATCGCGCCACTCAAACATCAGGCAGCCAATCAACAGGGCGATCAACCCGACATAGGAAGCCCGAAACGGCGAGTAACCAACAACCATCATACCGACTAGAATGGCAAAGGGAATCATGAACCTTAGGCCGGGCAGAAGAATTTGGGACAGGGGTTGCGATGGCTCTGTGTCTTCGCTGATCGCCATGCCGGACTTCACCGCACGCAGATGAACGATGAAAAGAATGGAGGTGAAAAACAACAGGGCTGGAATCAATGCAGCCGTCATGACCTCTCGATAGGGTCGCCCGATTATTTCAGCCATAATAAAAGCCGCGGCCCCCATGATCGGCGGCATGATCTGACCACCTGTCGAAACAACTGCTTCAACGGCCGCTGCCTGGTCGGGCTTATAGCCTTCCCGTTTCATCATCGGGATTGTCATCGTGCCGGTCACCGCGACATTGCCTGCCGCCGAACCCGAGATCATGCCAAGAAGCGTGCTGAAAATAACCGCTGTTTTCGCTGACGCTGCGCGTGTGCCTCGCGTAACCGAACTGGCAAGGCGGAAAAAGAATTCACCCGCGCCAAAGTTGTTCAGGAAGGCGCCGAAGATCGTGAAAATGATAATGTAGGAAGCCGAAACACCCAGTGGGATGCCGAAGATACCTTCTGTCCCGGTGGCCATGAAAATCGAAACCCGTTCGAGACCATAGCCGCGGTCGTTGAATACACCGGGCAAATAGGGGGCAACGAATGGATAGAGTAAAAACAGAATTGCGATCAGGCTCAACAGCAACCCGATCCGGCGGATCACGGCGAGCAGAACAAGAATGATGACGACCAGCCCGATCCAGGCATCAAGATCGCTTGTTACACCGCCGCTGAAGGCGATGGGTTTCCAGCGCATATAGGTGTAGATCCCGACAGCAACTGAGGCCAAGGCCAAGGCCAGCCGGACACCAATTCCCAGCCAATCGTTCAAAGAAGCCGTCGGCGACTGGCTTTCGTCGGTCGCGAGCAATGGTTTTTTGGCGACGAGAAAAACAAGAAACAGCATCACGGTGAGGTGGATGCTGCGAATGTCCATCGTGGAGTAGCTTCCAAAGCCCGCCACAATCGACAAATGCCAAAGGCTTAGTACGATCGCGACGACCGATACAACAAGATTGAGAAACCGTTCGACACCCGCCATCGTCGTTCTTTCATCAAAAGAAAAAATGGGCGGCCCTTTTAAGGGCCGCCCAGATCATTTGGCTTATGCCTAGTTCGGGGCTTCAAAATAAGCCTTGGCCGCCGGATGCAGCGGAATTGGAAGTCCAAGAGAAGCCTTTGGAACGATCTGCTTGGCAAGGGCATTTTCTGAAATCAGATCATCCAGATTGCCGTAGATGGCCTCCAGCAATACGGTTGCTCTTGCATCATCCATTTTGCTGGACGCGATCAGCATATTGGCGGAACCAATCACCACGACATCATTACCGGTGCTGTAAACGTCAGCGGGCATGGTGACGTTGGAATAGTATGGGAAGCGGGAAGTCAGCTCGGCCATTTTTTCCGCTCCCAATTCAATGAACTTCAAATCATTGGTCGCCCTGGTCTGCATGACGGCAGACGTTGGGAAACCGGCCAATGCAAAAGAGGCATCCACATTGCCGTCCGACAATTGGCTGAATCCGTCAGCGTAGGACAGGAAACTTGGAACAATGTCTTCCATGGTCATGTCGTACAATTTGAACAGATTGCGCATGATGCTGAGCGTGCCACCACCTGCAGGTCCAACCGCAACGCGTTTGCCCTTCAAGTCAGCAATCGAATTGATGCCGGAATTGGGCAGTGTAACCATGTGCAGGATACTGGAATGCAGCTGGCCCATGGCCATGATGTCCAATGGATCCTTGTATGGCCCAACGCCCTTGACGGCGAGGAAGCTGAGGCTGGCTGGAGCAATGCCGAGTTCCACTTCACCGGAATCGACCAGGCGCGGATTTTCCAAACCGCCACCGGTGACGATCGGCGCCATTTCGTAACCATCCGCATGCTTGTTGACCATATTGCTGAGCGCCTGACCCATTGGGTAATAAGCGCCCCCAAGGCTGGCTGTGCCTATGCGTAGTTTTTCCTGTGCAAAGACGGAGCTCGAGGCGAGAACTAAGGCTCCGACGGTGAGTAATTTGATTATGAGTTTCATGAAAACCTCCCAGTTTTTTGTGCCGCGCACTCAGTAATTACACAAAGTGGCGAGGCTGACTGAAATAATATCGGTAAAATCGGGGATTGCAAATTTTTATCGATTTTTCCGGAGGAATCACACTGTTGACGGTTAGTCGTGGAAGCAGGCCGATCACTTCTTGATCCGCGTCCCCTGCATTAACATGCGGGCTGACATAACGGCTCCATTCCAGACGGAATAAATACGTCGCAACGCCCACAAACAGATGCTTCGGGTGGTCAATTTCGCAAATTTGCTCGCGGGTCACAGACAACTTCGGGCGACAAACCCAGCTCAACCTGGGTGTATTTTTCCCGCAGTCTCAGGACGTTTTCAATGCCGGATCTGGACACGGGCAAACCGTCTTTGAGAATGGAATCGGGGCCCTGCAATGACATGGCCGTCAACCTTGCCCTGTCGGGATCCAGGCCGCCCAGGTGTTGATCCAATGCGACCGCAACAACCTCCAAATTGGCCGGGTCCTTGGTGAATTCGACACCCTCAAGCACCGCCGTGGTAAAAGCTTCAACAGGTCCGTCCGCCAAAAATTCTGGCCCAGCACAAAACGTGTTACCCTCATAATTGTCCCACGGATCCGGAGAGCTTGTCAGTGTTTTACAGTTTTGAGCATGGGCGATGGCTTCAAAATGGGCGTTAAGTAGCGCACCTGCAGCTTTGCCATCCTTGACCGATTGCCAACGTTCTTTGGGCGCACCGACCGCCTCAAACACATAGTCTAGCGAATTCAGTCCGTTGATTTCGAGCATCTCCCTCAACAGGAATGCAAAACCAGTATTTAAAGCGTCGACCGCAATTGTCTTTCCCCTCAAGCCTTCAAACGATGCGATGGAAGGCCCCACAACAAGTGGTAGCCGATAGGAGGCGCTGCCAAGAAAGACCTTCAGATCAGACTTGGCTTTGGTTTTAGCCGCTCCCTGACCGCAGTTATAGGCGATGACATTGTCGATCGCGGTTGCTGCTATATCGTAGCGGCCGTCGATAATTCCAACCATTTGTTCAATCGAACTGCGGGTCCCTTCAATTTCGACGTCGAGGCCGGCCGCTTGAAAAAATCCGTGACGGATCGCGATTTCAAGCGGGACGGTTCCCGCGTTTATGAAAATGGACAGCTTCAAATTCATGACTGATCTTCGCGCCAGGCGCACCTTTTTGGGGGCAATTGGTTGCGATATCTCTAGCACGCTTGATAAAAAATATCGATTTTTCTGGCGAATAGACATGAGGAGCCGCTATAGTTGGAAAGGCTCAACGTGCTATCGCGCTTACAGAAGGTTGAATTCAAACAATGCTCAAACTCTATCACGCCAACCATTCGACCTGCAGTCAGAAGGTGCGGCTTTGCCTGGCTGAAAAGGGCCTCGAATGGGAAGGCCAATTGGTCAATCTGGCGACCAACGAGCATTTGCAAACCGATTATTTGGCGCTGAATCCAAATGGGGTCGTACCAACTCTCATCCACGACTCGGCCGTGATTACCGACTCGGGCGTAATTTGTGAGTACCTGGAAGAGGTTTTTCCTGAAACGCCATTGCTTCCAGAAGACCCTGTGGAGCGGGCCAAAGTTAGAGCATGGGTGCGCTATCTGGATGAAGTGCCGACAGCTGCGATCCGTGTTCCATCCTTTAACATGGCGTTCTTGCCGCGCTATCAAGGTTTGGACGACACGGAGTTTCAACAGCAGCAGGCCGATGTACGCCCAATTCGCAAACAGTTCTATGAACGCATGGGCCGAAAAGGTTTTGGCGAGGATGAGGTGAAGGCTGCGATGGCCCAACTTCGCTCTACCCTGGAGCGTATGGAGGGCAAGTTGAAGTCTCAGGACTGGTTGTCTGGTGAAAGTTTTGGCTTGGCCGACATCATTGTTCTGCCGCTGATTGACCGGATGGACGATTTGGGCTTTGAGCAAATATGGCAGGATGATCTGCCGGGCGTGACTGACTGGTTGCAAAGGGCGAAAGCCCGTAAGTCGTTTGATGCAACTTTCTATCCAAAATCCCGCCTTTCGGAGTTTTTGCGCATCGGCCACTTAAATCGCCGAGTCTAAATATCGGGTAGTGAAGTCGTTCCGACTGGCGTTTGTGTTGGGAGCAGGTCTACTAGTTCCTTGAAATCAAACGTGGTTCACACAGAACCGACACTTTAGCCCCATAGATGCAACCCAAGACTTCGAATAACACTTGGGCATAATACCTCGGTGCAACGGATTTATGGGGGTGTTGCCTCGTCGAGTTAAATCTGTCGCAACTAGGTGAGATGGGCCAGTCAATGTTTTGGTCAAAACTCAAAAGAAATTTGTATGTTTCTCAGTTGGTTCAGCGACTATTAGTCGGCGGCGGCAATCCCCCAGTCTAGCCGGTTCAGAGGTTGTCGCGCATGCGTTACCAAACGTTGGTATACTAGGTCGTTTTGTCCGCATCTCAGTCATTGAACCATTCCAATGACTTCGCATCTTGAACGTCTGCTTTCAACAGTTGATCATCATGGATTAAGTCAGCACGGCACTCAGCGATCATCATGTTTTCCAACTTGCAATAGTATCCACGATTGTTTTGATCTTGATCAACTTAGACCTGTCTTGCCGTCGGTTTTCATTAAAGATAACGTCAAGCGTACGACAGTTTACAAGGTGACTTCATGGCAAAAGCGAACCGACAAATCATCTTAACCTCCCGACCCGAGGCAATTCCGCAAGCCGAGAATTTCCTGTTGCAGGACGGCGAGATCCCAGAGCCGGATGAAGGCGAAGTTTTGGTCAAGAACCAATTCCTTAGCATCGACCCCGCTATGAGAGGCTGGGTGAGCGCGGCGGCGAATTACTCCAAGCCGGTGCTGATTAATGACGTGATGCGCTCGATTGCTGTAGGACAGGTTGTAGTCTCAAAGCACCCGGATTACCCAGAAGGCACGCTGCTTTGCGGGATGTTCGGTTGGCAGGACTATGCCATTGCGAATAAAGATAATATCTGGTTCGTGCATGAACTGGCATCTGGACCAGCATCCTTGTCGCTGGGAATTCTTGGGCTGAATGGGATCACCGCCTATTTCGGACTGCTGGAGGCCGGTCGCCCAAAAGAGGGTGAAACAGTTGTCGTCTCCACCGCCGCCGGGGCGGTGGGAAGTGCTGTGGGTCAGATCGCTAAGATCACGGGTTGTCGCACTGTTGGGATCACCTCCAGTTCGGAGAAGCAGGCACAATGTCGTGACGAGTTTGGCTACGACGCCGTTGTGTCTTATCGCGAGGGCAAAATGGGGGCAGCACTGGCGGAGGTCTGCCCTGATGGAATTGATGTCTATTTTGACAACACGGGTGGAGCGATTTCTGACACGATCTATCAACAACTCAACGTCAAAGCTCGTGTGGTGATCTGCGGCACAGCAGCGAATGCTAGTTGGGACCCTTGGCCGCAGGGAGACCGAATGGAACGTCACATCCTCACCAAGCGCGCCACAGTGCAGGGTATTCTGGTCTTTGATTGGGCTGATGAATATGATCGGGCGCGCGCTGATCTGGGAAATTGGGTACGGACGGGCAAGTTGAACTACCGTGAAGATTTTTTAGACGGGATTGAACAGGCTCCAGGAGCAATTGCGCGGCTATATTCAGGCCAAAACTCTGGCAAGCTAATGATCCGGCTGTAGGCTCCGTTGCTGGGGGCGCAGCTAGAGTGCCTGTGCTGGGCCAAGTATCTCATTTGTAAATTTGGAATACGACCCACCTCGTTGCTGCGGGTGGAAAAGCCAGAGTGCCAGTTGCTTACTCCTCAGCCCGCTTCTCGGTCGTTCAACCCAATCGAGTTTTGATATTGGTCGAGGTCTGTTCTGAGCCCTACCCGAAAGTAGAACGCATGTCGCAAAGGAGCTGGTGACTGATGCAAGCTATACCACAGTTGACCCGATCCGGATGTTGGCTCAGGGTTGAACCGCTTCGGGCAGGAGTTTCGATGATTCTTCCATAAACTCGCTGGCCGTTTGAAGAACCCAGTCTCTGAAGTCGTCCTGCAACACAGTCATTTTGCGACCTTTCACCCACATCAATCGATATTTATAGTTCGTCTGGAGCCTCAGCGATGGCCCAAAGGGAAGTACCAAATTTCCTGCCCTGATTGCGTTGAACGCCTCTGTGAAGCCGCAGATAACGAGGCCCTGACCTAGCATTGCGCTTTGAAGCCCCGAACTGATCTTTGAATACCGAACCCCATGATCTAATCCGTTGGGATCAAACCCAAATGCATTTCCCCAACTCTCAAATCCTACCCAGCCAGGATCACTGGTGCGGTTCATTAAGTGAATGAGCGGAACGTTGTCCAGCGATCTTAAATGCGGCTCAATGTTGTATTGCGAAGCAAATTCTGGCGAGCAAACTGGAAGAACGCAGTCTCCAAACAGGACAATTTCCTGAAGCGGTTCGGAGGTCGGTTGGCCGTATCGTATCGCAAAGTCGAAGTGCTCAGCCAAAAGGTCGACATCGCGATTGGATGCCTCCAGACGCAGATCGATTTCTGCATGACGGCGATAGAAATCGGAAATGGATGGCATCAGCCAGTTTTCAGCAAAGGATGCAGGCAGTGTAACCGACACGCGATTGCGGGTCCGCTCAAGTTTCAGTTGTTCCAGACCGCTGGCTATCGATGAAAAACCGGAAGCCAGCAAATTTTCGACTTCTTTCGCATCTTCCGTTGCGATGATGCCTGAGCTTGTTCGCTCGAACAAACTTTTGCCGATATACTCCTCAAGCGCGCGAACTCTCTGTCCTACGGCAGCTGGCGTGATACCAAGTTCGTTAGCAGCAACAGTAAAGCTGCCATGCCTGAGAGTAGCCTCCAGCGCCCTGAGCGAGTTCAGATGCGATAATTTCATGAGAATCGATTAAATCAAATCTTTAGCGCTGGCAAACTAAATCTGCCGTGCGTTAGCACCCCGTATAGTAGAAACAGAGAGCCGCCGAGGATCGTTGATCCGTCACTAAAGAAATAATTTAATGGAGTAAAGCTTGATGTATACGCTGTATTGGGAATATATGGCCGGCTCAATTGTAGTCCACGCCATGCTTGAGGAATTGGGCGCGGATTATAAGTTGCGTTACGTGGACATGGGGGCAGGCGAACACAAGACACCTACGTACCTGTCTCTGGTCCCTTCCGGTCGTGTACCAGCCATCGAGCTTCCCGATGGAACTACGATCGGTGAAACGGCTGCCATTGTTACCATCCTTGGAGAGCAGTTCCCGAAGCCGCTACTGACACCGCAGCCAGGAGATCCTGAACGAGCCAGCTTTCTTTTCTGGCTCAATGTTATGACGACATCGGGATACCTTACGGTCGCCCGTCAGGGGCATCCAGAACGCTATGCCTTCAGTGATGATGCGATCCAGCAGGTAGAAAAGAAGGCTCGCGCTGATCTAAACGATTTCTTTGATGTGATGAACAATGCCATTTCCGGCGATCCGTTTTTCTTGGCAACCGGATACACCACCCTAGACATCTACCTGACGATGCTGACCGAATGGTCTCAAGACAAGAAAGTTCTTTTCTCTTCCCGTCCGGCCTTGGCCGCCCTGGCAAAGGCCACGTCCGAACGACCCGCCTATCAGACCGCGATGAACATGCATCTGCTGCCTGAGCAGGCGGCGTAGGGGAAGATTTGACCAAAAAAAGCCGACCCGTGGTATACCAAGTCGAAAAGTCCGCGTTGCCGACATTGGATGACAATTTGACGAGTTACGCCTTCAAAAACATGCCGGAGGTTCGCAATGAGCCCAAACTGCTCTTGCATAGCCGTGCAACCTTAGGCCTCGATGCGTGTACCGACACCCGCCGCCTTTGCAAGTCGGACCGCTAGCACTGCGGCAGCATAATCACCCAATGCAATGCCTCTGAAGGCAAAGGCGGCCGGCCTTCCGCCATTGAATTCTGTGATCTTGTCTGAAACCAAGGCAGTCAGATCACCGGTGATGGCGTCGATCGAAAGCATGGGCTTTTTGCTTTCTGACTCTTGTACCAAATCATCCACAATAACCGTATCAAATGCGCCCATGCTTGTCGGGAGCCATGGGATACATGCGTCCGTAATGGCAGCAAAGGCATTTGATTTCAGCCAACGTGCATCCAAAAACGGCTTGATCGAATAGTCGAGTGTCACCGACGTCACGATCAGATCGGCGTCCCGCAGTGCCTCTTCAGCACTAGCGTTGGCTTCAGCTTCAAGTCCGATTTTTTGGGCATACTGGCAAAGTTTGTCGATATTTTCCTGCCCCCTTCCAAATACACGGATGCGTTTCAAAGGAAATAATTCTTTAAATGCTTCAAGGTGCGAATGGGCTTGAACGCCGGTTCCCACAAAAGCAACGGTTTCCGAGTCTGGGTCGGCAAGCCGCCGGGCTGCCACAGCCGAAAGTGCCGCCGTACGCACTGCTGTAATCCAGTTCGCTCCAACAATTGCACGCAAGAGCCCAGTTTCAGCGTCCAGCACCATGATTGCACCGTTGATTGCGGGAAGATTTCGCTGATCGTTTTCAGGGCAGACACTGACCTGTTTGACAACGGTAAATCCGTCATCTCCAACCGCTAGCGTAGACATCATATAACGCCCACGTCCCGGTAGAATTGCTGTCTTAGGCGAAGTATGAAGTCGCCCGTCAGCCTTTGCGACCAGTGCTTCCTCGATTGCATCAGCGATAGCGGAAGTTGGGATATTCAGAGCTTCCAACATCTGGTCGGACAAATAAACAAACTCTTTGTCCACTTGAACAATTTCCCCTTGTGTCTGAAGAGATAGGGTGAGTTGCGACGAACATCACAATCGGCCCTAGCTTATCTCCATTGCGTTTCGCGAATAAATATTAGATCCGATGGAGAAGCTTATGACTTCCGTATGCCACATCAATTGTTTTGTTCGCTAACCCACAAACAAAGATTTAATCGGTTGTCTTCTGTGTCCGCTTCTCGACCATTGGGCCAATCTCAATTTGTAATCCGTCAATGGCCGCATCGAGCCCTTCTCGGAAATGTGGAGTGTGTCGCAAACGCGATGGCATTGGTCTCGCCACAGGTCTGTTCATGACCCAAGGCAGTCATCTGTTACTGCGAAGAGACTTTCCAATTACGGTGTTAGCGACCGTACCACTTTTAGTGTCGCACTCGTCGATGCTTAACCGAAAGTGGCAATAATCCGACCACTTGATACAATGTCGATTCTCAGCTTTGCCGAAATTCAAGAAGGAAATTCACATGCCATTCACACGATTTATCTGTGCAGTCATCGTGGTTGTCGGGGTTTCCACTTCCTGGCTTTCAACCGCGGCCGAGTTGTCTGGTGCCAAGGAGCCTGCATTTCTTTCCGCAGTAGATACTTGGCTCGACGACAACGACGCGGATAGTCTACCTGTTCTTGCTTCTTTGGCGCGCAATGGCAATGTCGCCGCTAGGTTGCTGCTGGCTCGCATGGAGATGACCGATTGGGCACCGAGCGACTATGTTCGTGGGCTCTCCCGAGCTGAAAGACTCAACCTATTTCGGGCTGAATCCAAAGGCAGCAAATTCCGCTCAAGCTGGTTGAAGGTCGAAAAGTCCGCAGGAAATCCCGTGGCAGCAGCGTTGCTCCAAAGCGCTGCATTAGGTGTCAACATCGATACCATTAGAACGCTTTACGAGATTGGCGAAATCGAAGCGACTTACCACCTTGTTGTTAAAGTCGCGGTTGAGGGGTCGCTGCAGGAACGTGAGGAACTGGCAGGGATTATAGCAGCAAACTCCGAACTGGCACCCTACCTGCGAGCATTCCACCACTCGCAGGACACGGCCACTACGGGAAGAACCGCCCTGCAGCACATGATCGGAATGATAAGAGAGGTCGAACCCGCCTCGGTCAAACTTGGGGCGGATTCACAGCTAGAAAATGCGAAGGTCTATGTTGAGTTCGGATTTCGAGCCGGCAGCAAGGCGATAGATTTTGGTAAAGACAACAGGTTTTACGATGCTCTGTCAGCTTGGGTGCTCAATTCCGAAGAGGGTAAGCCAATAGCCAATCTCTGCCGTCGCGCCTGTCCAGGCGAGGAGTTGACAGCCTGCGCTAATATTGCCTTTGGCTTGGTCGGCGGATACTACGAGGCAATCCGGTTTGACAGCCCATTAGAGGCGATCATCCCGCAGGCCCGATATCTCTCAAGCATCCGGGCAACAGGCATGGCGCTACGACGGATTGCGTTGGCTAGAAGCGAGGCAGATGAGCTCCCACTCACTAAGCGTGTGGTGCGCGAACAAAGCATTTGTTTGGCAGAAGCTGTCGCGCCTGCTGGCGCTCGATCCGATTAACCTTTGATTTGACTAGCTGTCGATGAAATCGGTCCAAAATACATCATTTGATCGATCGGTGAAGGAAAGTTCTATCTGAACCAAGACGACCGAACGGACAGATGAGGCACGGCTTTGGGTCTAACCGGAGACGATTAGGGTTGATCAACAAGAACGACAACCCGTCTAAATTAGCCAGAGCGAGGTTGATAATTCTGTTTGGGAAAAATGCACCCCCTTGATTGCAAGCTAGCTCATCGGCAGCATGCCCAATCGAACGGCCTAGTTGGGAAACGACTTGATGGAGAATAATATGTCGCTTGATCTTTTTCAGAACGGGACCAAAAAACTTTGACCCACGCTTCGCCAGAAATCCTTGCAGTTACCAAACGTTGGTTTGAGGCGATTAGAACTCGAAAAACACAGGCGTTGAGGGACTTCCTGTCCGACTCGACGGATTTGCGTTTCATCGGGACGGGCGAAGATGAGTTCTGGAAGGGGCAGGTCATTCGAGATGGCGTAGGT
Organism: Rhizobiaceae bacterium; assembly: GCA_039969995.1. Lineage (GTDB taxonomy): Bacteria > Pseudomonadota > Alphaproteobacteria > Rhizobiales > Rhizobiaceae > Pseudahrensia. The sequence goes on along the minus strand of JBDVMU010000030.1, from coordinate 1,372 downwards.
GACTTCATTGGCGAGATGCCAGAACCCGATGTTTGGGAAGTGCTTGAAGAAGAAGCCTTCGAAAATGGAGAAACTGGATGGTCAGCCTTCCTTCACAAAGTTGGTTTTCCAGAACTTGGAGAACCTTTCATTGTGCGCACGGTGCTCATTTTCGTGTTGGAGGGCGCATCATGGAAGATCATCAATCGCCATGCTTCGCTGCCATTCCCCAATATGGATTTTGTTGGAAGCGAACAGTTGGCCATTCAAAGCCTCGTTCATGCCGCATTGGAAGATGGTCCGGAATTGGTTCAGACCGAAGGGCTTGCATCAGTGCTATTTACCGATGTTGAAGGCAGCACAACACTGGCTGCTGCCATGGGTGACAAACGATGGTCAAAATTGATTGACCAGCATTTCCAGAATATCGAGAGCATCGTGCAGACGCATCGGGGGCAATTTGTAAAGTCGCTGGGCGATGGAACCATGTCCAGTTTTCCGTCAGCCAATGAAGCTCTTCTTGCAGCGGTCAAGATTCAGGAAGCAGTCGCCACAACCGACATGGAACCTCGCTTAGGATTGCGAGTTGGTATTCACACAGGCGATATAGTGTTGGCCCGTGGAGACTTTTTCGGTACCGTGGTCAATAAGGCCGCTCGCATCACAGCGTCCGCCAATGCAGGAGAAATCCTGGTGTCGGATGTGACTCGGGCCATGGTAGGCGGGCAACAGGACTTCAGCTTTGAGGTCGCAATATCAGTACCATTAAAGGGCTTGCCCGGCGATCACACGATCCATCGATTGGAGTGGACAGAATAACTGATTGGAAGTGGGCCTAACGCTGCGATCGAGCCCCTTGAATACTGACAAGAAGAATTGGAGCAAAAATGGTATGTAATCCGGTTACCCCAAAAGTGACTCACGTTCCCGATTTCCATTCTCTTGTGACTTGCCCGTTCTGTCGACAAAAGAGAGCGATATCGCACTACGAACTAAAGGAACTGAGGCGTCCAATGGATGGAACAGCAGAGTTGATCTGTTTGCCCTGCGAGACCGAGCAAGGTTTGAAATTGAATATCTGACAATGGCTGAAGAGTCACCGCAACTTCGAAACTGTGACTAAAAAATTCGTTCTGCACTAGGGTCGTACTATGAGCCAATCGAAAATCACGAAAGGCAGCTCCCTGCACATTTCCTTCCTCAACGCATTGTCGCTGACGCGATAGCCGGAGCAAAGGTAAAAGGCAGAAAAGTCCGCTTCCCGGCCATTCGCCCTAAATTCGACTCGGCATTTTGAATGTCTGCTTTTACACCATGTGCGATTTCACACAGCGGTTCCGGTAAGCGCAACATAAGTTGAAAACATCAACACGGAGGAAATCAAAATGTTCAT
>JBDVMU010000029.1:0-44681 GCA_039969995.1 Rhizobiaceae bacterium | reverse complement strand
GTGATCAACTCGTCAATGCAGCGCATGGCGTTGGCGCAATGATGAGAATCGGCCTGTGCAGCGCCAAACGTGATCATGATTCCGTCGCCCATGAATTTATCGATTGCGCCGCCGTGGCGATGGACGATCGGAACGATCTGTTGCTGATAGTCGGACAATATGCCCATGGCTTCGTCTGGATCCATTTTAGCTACCATGTCGGTGAAACCGCGAATATCAACGTTAAGTATGGCAACGTCGCGGCGTTCACCGGCTCCGGCCTCGAATGTTTGATCAGAATCGCGGATGCGCTCGGCCACCGATGTTGACATGAAGCGTGACATGTCCTGAGCCGCGCTGCCTTCGGCGACAGAACTCACCAGAAAATGATGCCCACGACGGACTGCAATCGCCAAAATAATGGTGAACATCAGCATCGAAATCATCTTGCTGATTTCAGCCCCGACCAGAACGGAATTGCTGGTGATGTAGGTGATGTAGTCGCGGGTGATCATCGGATCACTGGGATTGATGCTGACAACATAGTAGACCAGTGCAGACCAGCACAATATCGCCGTAATGCCTGCCGCCAGCACATATCTCGCCTCAAAGCGTAGCGCTCGCAAGCCGATCAACACGAAGAAATTCATGACTTCGACGACTTTCAGTGAGAAAGATGCGGCTTGATCGTATTGGATATGGAAACTCCAAATCAGATAGGTCAGCAGTGTCATATCGACCAGGATGGAGAAGTAGATCAGCCAAACCGGTGTTTTACGGGCCAGCGCTATTAGCAGCATGACCAGGGTGAATGCGAGGTAGACTGATATGATCAGCGGCACCCGCGAAACCGTTTCCGGATTCGGTTGTGGCGCTGCCAGATAGGCGATGCCCCAGAGGGTGAAAACACCAAACTGGATCAGCTTGACCAGAACCTCGCTAATATCATCGTTGCGAGCAATAGCGGCAGCCACCCGGCGGGGCAGCGCACTGTCATCGGTTCGCGGCCAAATGGCGCAAATGGCTTCCCAGAGCCGGTTCAGAATCTGTTTCATAGGACTGAAGCCTGACATGCGGTGTTCTAGCTGACCTTATTTGTGTGGGTAATCTGTTGTGTCGTTTCAGTTTCTCGTATCCAGCAATCACATGCCATTCAATTGACCGACATCACAAATTTGCCCAACACCTTTTAAACTTTGATGGTCATGCCTTCGCGTCCCATCCAGGAACGTTTGAAAAGCTGTTTGCACTGTTCGCCAATCTTGTCGAGATCTTCGTCGGTACGGCTCGGGCGGTGATGGAAAACGCAATAGCGCTTAACCCCCGCCATTTTCGACAACCGCGCACCTTCCTCCCAAGTCGAGTGGCCGAAGTTCCAGAAAATTGGAAATTCTTCGTCCGTATAGGTGCCATCGTAAATCATCAGATCGCTACCATCGACGAAATCGAGCAGGTTTTGGTCATGCTCACCCAGAATGTGGGTGGTGTCGGTGATGTAACAGATTGATCGGTTGTCAAACTCGACACGATAACCAACGCAATTGTCGTGGTGATTCAACGCCATTGTCTTGATCACAACATCGGGAACTGGTGTCAGCACATCTTTGATTTCGAAATCTCGATAATGCACATCGGCCGAAAAGACCTCCGGCCCAACCGGGAAATAGGGTGGGCTCATGTAGTTTTCGATCATGCGTTTGGTTTTGTCAGGGCCCTCAAGATGGCCGGACCAGATGTCGATCTCGGAATTGGGATCAAAGAATGGAGCAAAGAACGGCAGGCCAGAAATATGGTCATAGTGGCAGTGGGTGAAGAACAGGTGCAGTTTTTTTCGCTCAATTCCCTTTTTGTCGAGTTTTCTGTTGGTTGCGGCGATTTGATCGCCGGCTGCGCGCAGCCCGGAGCCTGCGTCAAAAAGCAGACTTTCTTCACCACAGACAATCTCGACGCAGGCCGTATTGCCACCATATCGGACGGTGCTTTTGCTATCTGAGGCAAGCGTTCCGCGGGCACCCCAGATTTTTGCGCCAAAGGCAGCTTTACCCATGTTCTGCTTTGCCTTTCTGTTGCCGGCGCCCGTGCGTTACGGCTATCAAACCTGAATTTGGTTCAGATTCAAGAGGCTTTCAAACGAGAAACTTCATCGCGTGCAACGGACAGGTCATGGGTTGTCTTCGCCAGACGCTGAACCAGCTCCCGCAGAACCGACATGGTCAGGTCGGGACTGTCCCGCATCATGTCCATCATATGCTCTTTTTTGATGCGCAAAGCGTCCAAGCCCTCATTGGCCTGGACTGTGGCGGTGCGGGGGATGTCGCATAAAATAGCCATATCGCCGACAAAGGAATTGGGACCAAGTTCGGCGACTTTGCTTTCCTTGCTGCTGCCATCGGCAGATACCAATACATCGGCATTGCCGCTGATCACAATATAAGCTGCGTCCGCATCATCACCCTGACGAAACAGGACTTCGCCTTCCGGATACGACACCCGATCAGACGCAAATGCCAGAAGTTTCAATTTGTTCGCTGGCATGTTTGCCAACATTGGAATTGACCGCAGCAGGTCAACTTCATCCTGAAGTTTACTCATCGTACTTTCATACCCCTTTTTATCTTACGCGACCAAGGCGATGTAAGATGAATTTTCTTTGGCCAGCACTTCCGGGCTGTCCATTTGTAGCAGTTTTTGGCGCTCAAACACCATGACCTTGTCGAAGCGTTCTGCAAGGCCAGGCGAAGTCAATACCCACAGCAGGCCAAAGCCTTTGTGGCCATCTTCGCCTTTGGCGCGGGCTAGAACTTTGTTCACAAGCCGATCCTGGGCACGCGCATCAAGTGCATTGATGCCGCGGTTGATAATCAGCAAATCGCTGCCTTTCAGCATGGCGCGGGCGAGAATGATGCGTTGGCGTTGGTTTTCTGAAAGACGCTTACCACCGGTACCGATGTCGAATTGCAGGCCGACCGCGAAAATATCGTCCTGCAAGCCCTTTTCCTCAAGCAGCTCACGAATGAACTTTTGTACCTGCTCTGTTGCGTTGGACAGGCCGTAGGCGATCTTCCCAAACAGGATATTGTCCTGAACGGAGTTCAGCGCATTGTAGCTGCCAAGATCGTAGATATTGATCTTGTCCTGCAGGTCTTCCGGCATGGTTTCGTGGAATTCGTTGCGGGCTTCCAAAATGCGCTTTTGCAGGTCTTCGTCGACAAGACGCAAACGGTTGCGGCGCTCAATATACCCAAAGGTCAACTGGATCAGCATCCGTTTGTCATTTTCGTTCACCTCATCAAAGCCTTGCTGTTTAGCGCGACCCAGGATTGGCGGATATTCCTCGAGTTCTTCAGGTGTCATGAAGTTCAACTGCTCAAAGAACGGATTGTCTGGTGACAGGTCTGCAAACAATTCGATGGCGGTATCGGCCAGCTCGACACCCATCTGGAAGAGATCACGGTCCAGCCTGGACTTGGCCAGTACGGCCCGCAAATGCTCGTTCTCAACCATCTGGTCGACTTTGAAGCTGTCGGATTCGATAACAGTGCCGAACAGCAGATTTTCTGCAATCGATGCATGCTCGTTGTATTTGGACCGGTCCCAGACCTCGACCAGTTCAGCCAGAGGCGATCCGTCGATGCGTTCCCGCAGCTCCTGGCGCACATCGATCAGCTTTTGACACAGATCAGGCGTTTCATCCGGACTCAGCATCTGACGCATAGCCAGGTCGTAGATGGCTTCGTCCATCTCTACCAATTGCATCACGTCCTTGACCTTCGGGAACACTTCCTCTGGCCCGCTTATTCCCATGGCATCATAGTCGACCCAGTCAGCATAGAAATCGAGCAAGGTGTTGCCTGAAGCAACAGCTTCGGCTTCGGTTCGCGGGTGAATGGTGATGCCCAGCTCGACGGGATCGCGGGTGCGCAAGGGCGCGTGCTTGTTGACGTAGAGCAAGCTGTCGAGGATCGACAATTGAGGCAGATAAGATTCGCTGCCGACATAGGCAAACCGGCGTCCTCGAATCTTCTGTGGCAGATCTGTCACCGACATGTCGTTGAGCCGAACGCGACCACTGGTTGGGTCCATCAGGCCGGCAACAACATTGGCCATTGCGCCTGCGCCGGATCCGAGCGGACCAACGGCTGCCGTAATGCCATCGACCGGCAGCGTGAAGTCGGCGTCTTCGATCAACACGGTGCCAGATTCGTCGATGACACCGAGATTGCTCACCATCAGCTCGCCTTCAAGCGGAGCAACGGGTTCAGAACTCGGGGCCTGTTTCTCAGCATCAGTCATGCCGTCAATATTGAACTGCTCGACAATCTGGGCGTATTTGATGTTGATGTCAGTGCGCTTCTGGTCCCACTGAATCAGGCCATTGATCGGTGAGGGCAGGTCTTTATAGGCGTTGACCACGCCGAGCAGCTGACCCACGTTGAGCGAGCCACGAATGGCGAAATAGCCGCCGACCACATAGAACAGGAAGGGGGTTAACTGGGCCAGGAAATTGTTCAGGAACTTGATGAAGAACTTGCGCTGGTAAAGCTCGTAACGAATGAAAAAGATGGTGCCGAGACGGTTTGAGATTTCCGAACGCTCATAGTTTGAAGTGTCGTTGACGTGGACGGATGTAATGCCCTCAACAATCTCACCAATTCGTCCCGAAAGCATGCGGGCCGTGACCTGACGCATACGACCCAGGATCAGAACCTTTTTGCGCAAATGCGGAATCAGGGTCATTTGTACGGCGATAATGGCAACGGCGATCATCCCGAGCCAGAAACTTTGGTTTAAGATAAACACAAAGGCGACGAGTGCCTGACCACCCAGATAAACCGGCTGCACGAAGGCATCACCGATGAATTCGCCGAATGGCTCGACTTCGTCTTTCACCATCGAAGCGACTTCTGAGCCCTTGACCCGTTTGAAGTGATGAATGGGGAAGCGCAGAACCCGGTCGACCAACTGGTATCGGGTGCGTCGCAACATACGTTCGCCAAGCCGACCCTTGTAGGTGTTGATGTAAAACTTAAACAGTCCGTTGACGCAAACGAGTATCAAAAACAGCATCGACAGGGCGATAAGATAGGGCCAGCGTTCAAGTTCGAAGCCGGAAAAGACCTCAAACGAAGCGCCGCCGAGAAAGTCTGGCAGGCCAAGCGAAAATTGCAGGAAGGGCAGTGTCGCAGTCGCGGTGTCGAATCCCTCACCCTGGATGGGTTCGTTGATGATGCGAACAGGCAGGTTGAGGACCATGAAATAGGTCGGCATGGAGGCAAGAATAACGCACAGAATCCAGATCTGCTCGGCGCGGGTGTGGCGCCAGATAAAGCGCATAAGGTTCTTGTCAAGCGGCCTGTTTGCCGCCTCGAATTCGTTATTTTCGGGCAATTTCTTCCCTTTTAATCCCAACCCATCCGGTCAAAACGATAACGCATAGAGGGCGATTCACAAGGGTCTTTATTGAAAGTCCCGTAAAACGCACCATTTCGGCATACAAAACCCGTCGACGGAACAACTCCCTGCCGTTATGAGTGGGGGCAAAACATACCCTGAAAGCAATCCCATGTCAGATACAGATAATTCAGTCGTTATTGTTGCTGCAAAGCGCACCCCTGTTGGCTCGTTCAACGGCAGTCTTGCCACTGTAACGGCTCATGATCTTGGAAAAGTGGCCATTGAAGCTGCTCTCAACGATGCGCAGGTCGATGCAGCCGATGTGGATGAAGTTATTCTGGGCCAGGTGCTGACTGCCGGGCAGGGGCAGAATCCGGCGCGTCAGGCGGCAATGGCTGCGGGTATTCCCAAGGAAGCTTCCGCCTGGGGCATTAATCAGGTCTGTGGATCCGGTCTGCGTGCTGTCGCCCTTGGCATGCAGCAAATTGAAGGTGGTGATGCTGACATTGTTGTCGCCGGTGGGCAGGAAAGCATGTCGCTTTCGACCCATTGCCAGCACCTGCGGGAGGGTAAACGCATGGGCGATTTCCAGATGATAGACACAATGATCAAAGATGGTCTTTGGGATGCATTTAACGGTTATCATATGGGCGTAACGGCTGAAAATGTTGCCGAAAAATTCCAGATCAACCGTCAGGCCCAGGACGAATTTGCACTGGCTTCGCAAAACAAGGCCGAAGCGGCGCAGAAGGCCGGTAAGTTTGCTGGCCAAATTGCACCGGTGACAATCAAAACCCGTAAGGGTGACGTTGTGGTCAGTGAGGATGAGTATATCCGCCACGGCGCCACAATGGATAGCATGACCAAACTGCGTCCGGCCTTCGACAAGCAGGGTTCAGTTACGGCGGCCAACGCATCGGGGATCAATGATGGTGCTGCAGCGCTGGTTCTGATGAGCAGCACCGAGGCTGCACGGCGCGGATTGAAGCCGTTGGCGCGGATTGTGTCCCGGGCAACCGCCGGCGTGGACCCGTCCATCATGGGGACGGGGCCTATCCCGGCATCTCAAAAGGCGTTGGAAAGAGCTGGATGGAAGGCAGATGATCTGGACCTCGTGGAGGCCAATGAAGCATTCGCGGCCCAGGCTTGTGCTGTTAATCAGCAGATGGGCTGGGATGCGGCGAAGGTCAATGTGAATGGCGGTGCCATCGCAATTGGCCACCCCATTGGTGCGTCGGGCGCCCGGATTTTGACGACTCTCTTGCATGAAATGGTCGACAGGGATGCAAAACGCGGACTTGCGACCCTATGTATTGGCGGTGGCATGGGCGTGGCCATGTGCGTGGAGCGGGATTGAACCGTTTCAACCGAATGGGCAAGTTGGGTTTCGGGAGCATTTGAATGAGCAATAATACAAGACCGGCGGCGCTGATAACCGGTGCTTCCGCTGGAATCGGCGCGGCTGCAGCACATGAGTTGGTGAAAAACGGATATGCCGTTGTGTTGATGGCACGTTCCAAGGACAAACTTGAGCAGGTGGCTGCTGATATCGGGCAACCTGAAATGACGGCGATTTTCGCCGGCGACGTGGCTGACAAAGCGGCTGTTGCTGGGGCGGTCAAGGCCTGTACCGAGCGGTTCGGTTCGATCGATCTGCTGGTCAATAATGCCGGTTTGATTGATCCCATCGCGCGTATCGAAGATTCTGATATCGAAGCCTGGTCGCACGTCGTGGATGTCAATGTGAAGGGTGTTTACTACGGAATTCGAGAAGTTCTGGGGCCTATGAAAAGCCAGGGCGGTGGCACGATTATCAACATTTCTTCCGGGGCAGCGACTGGCGCTTTGGAAGGATGGAGCCACTATTGCGCCACCAAGGCGGCGGTGCTGTCTTTGACCAAGTGCGTGCACAAGGAAGAAGCCGAAAACGGAATTCGCATGATCGGTCTGTCTCCGGGTACCGTTGCAACCGACATGCAGGTGCAAATCAAGGCATCCGGCGTTAATCCCGTCAGCCAGTTGGACCCCAATGTCCATATTCCACCGCAATGGGTGGCGCAGGCCATTGTTTTCTTGTGCACTTCCGAGGCCGATTCCTTTTGCGGAACGGACTTTTCATTGAAGACCGATGAAGGCCGCAAGCTGGTTGGGCTGCCAGGCGTTTAGGTTTCGTTAACCAAAGCAGGCTTGAAAGAGTGTATTGGGTTCTGGGCGTCGCCGCTGTGAGCGCAATGTCACATTATTGACCTAAGTTTTGGGTCAATATACCCGCCGTAACGCCGCTATGCCGCACATATCCAGGATCAATTATGCATCGCCGCATGAATCCGCACCCAATCGCTCTGCCGATGAGCCTGCTGGCCGTCGGTCTGCTCGCTTCGGCCTGCACCAGTTCAAAGTTTTCGCCCGACGAGGTGTTTCGGGTCAAATCCGTGCATCATCTCAAATATGGGGATCATGACCCGGTAAAGATCCACGGCCGCCAGCCCAACAGCTTTCAGATTCATGGCATCGATATTTCCCGCCACAACAAGGCAATCAACTGGCGGCGGGTAAAACGGGAAGGGGTGAACTTCGCCTTTATCAAGGCCACGGAAGGCAAGGATGATGTCGACCGCCGTTTTCAGGAATTCTGGGCTGCTGCAAAGCGTGCCGGAATTCCGCGTAGCGGCTATCATTTCTATTATTTCTGCGCCCCACCAGAAGCTCAGGCAGACAACTACATCCGTACCGTGCCCAAATCTCAAAGCGGATTGCCTCCCGTTTTGGATGTCGAGTGGAATCCGGACTCTCCCTCGTGTACCAAACGGCCAGCGCGAGCGGTTGTAGTCGATCAACTGGGCCGGTGGTTGCGCAAAATTGAGGCTCATTACGGGCAAAAGCCGATCATCTACACGACACCAGACTTCTACGAGGCCAATTTTTCCGGCAACGCCTTGCCCGGCTACCAATACTGGCTGAGATCGGTTAAGGCTGAGCCAAAGTTCATATATGGCAAACGGCCCTGGGTGTTCTGGCAATACACTGGCACAGGCTCGATACCCGGCATCGATGGTCAGGTTGATATCAATGCCTTTAACGGCGACCGCATTGCCTGGAGAAAATGGCTGAAGGCCAACACCCGCTGACGCTTCCTCAGCTGCGGCAGTTGACGGAGGAAATGCGTATGAATACCAGCTTTGAAAATTGTGTTGCTGATGCGATGGCGAGCCTGAAAACGGCCCAATCAACGTTGATTTCCGAGATAAAAAACTATCCAACGCCGATCGCTGGTTGCGACGTTCAATTCAACCATTTGTTGGAAGAAAAGGCCCGGGTTAACGCCGCAATCGAGGCGTTGAGTGCCCAGCTCTTTACGCCTACGCCGAGGCAGCTTACTGCCTGAACTGGATGCAATTTATAGCACTTGCCCTTTAGGACGATCCGCCCTATACCGCGCCCGTGCAATGCACACATCATGGCCCTTGCTGGACGACATCCCGGCCTGGGCGTCTTTTTACCCGAAATTTAAGGAGTATCCCGATGTCGATTACGCCTGAGCGCAAAGCTGAATTGATCAAGGAATATGCCGTCAAAGAAGGCGATTCCGGTTCCCCAGAAGTGCAAGTTGCTATTCTGACAGAACGGATCAACAACCTCACTGAGCATTTCAAAGGCCACAAAAAGGATAATCATTCCCGTCGTGGTTTGCTGAAGATGGTTGCAACCCGTCGTTCGCTTCTTGATTACACAAGAGGCAAAGACGAGGAGCGGTACAAGAAGCTCATTACGAGCCTCGGTATTCGCCGATAGTTTTGATAATTCAGGCGGCGGGCTTTTTGGAAAGTCTGCCGCTTGTTTCATGGGCCAGCCGCAAATGACTGGTTCAACAGTACGGTCAATGTGATTTGACAAGGATGGGCAGGATTATCAGCGGCATATTTTGTGCCCCTCATCGTCTTGCCCTCGACAAACCAGAATGCAGGGTTCAGCCCTCCAAACGACGTGCAATGAGGCACGTGGACGAATGGCTGATGCGGCAAGCGTAAATTGCACTTCACCTGCCATGAATATCTGGAATGTGCGTTCGCGAATGGACGTCTTTGGCATTTCCCTGACCCAGTTTGAAAATCGTGCGGTTTGTGCGTGCAGCGATAGGCGTTGTGCGGCCGCACCCGAAGGAAAAATGTATGTCTATGTTTGAAAAACACGTCGTCGAAATTGAGTGGGGCGGACGTCCGCTGACGCTCGAAGCGGGCCAGGTTGCCCGTCAGGCCGACGGCTCTGTCATCGCTACCTATGGTGAAACCACCGTAATGTGTAACGTTGTGTCCCAGAAATCACCCAAGCCGGGTCTTGATTTCTTCCCCCTGACCGTAAATTACATCGAAAAAGCCTATGCAGCCGGTAAGATCCCTGGTGGCTTCTTCAAACGTGAAGCGCGCCCCAGCGAGAACGAAACGCTGGTTTGCCGCCTGATCGACCGTCCAATACGTCCTTTGTTTGCTGATGGCTACAAGAACGACACTCAGGTTACCTGTACCGTTCTGTCCCACGACATGGAAAACAACCCAGACATCGTTGCCATGATCGCAACTTCCGCAGCACTCACCCTTTCCGGTGTTCCTTTCCAGGGCCCGATTGGCGGTGCCCGCGTTGGTCTGATCGACGGTGAATATGTCCTCAACCCGAATATCGACGAAATGCCAGAGAGCGATCTCGACCTGGTTGTTGCCGGAACGCGCGATGCGGTTCTGATGGTTGAATCCGAAGCCAAGATCCTGTCTGAAGAAACCATGCTTGGTGCGGTCATGTTTGGCCACAAAGAATTCCAGCCGGTCCTCGATGCTGTTATTGCTCTGGCTGAAAAATGCGCCAAGGAACCACGCGAGCACGTTGCTCCTGACAATTCCGAGCTGATGGCCAAGGTTGAGAAGTTGGTCGGTAAAGCCATCGACAAAGCCTACCAGATTGCTGACAAACAGGACCGCTACGCGGCCCTCGACGATGCCAAAGCGAAAGCCAAGGAAAAATTCCTGACTGACGACTCCAGCGAAGGCGAAGTCAACACGCTGGGCGAAGTCTTCAAGTCCGTACAGGCGAAAGTTGTACGTGGTTCGATCATCAAAACCAAAAAGCGTATTGATGGCCGCGATCTGTCAACCGTCCGTGCGATTGAATCTGAAGTTGGTATTCTGCCCCGCACCCACGGTTCTGCCCTGTTCACCCGCGGTGAAACACAGGCCATCGTTGTTGCCACACTCGGCACCGGCGATGATGAGCAGTTCATTGATGCCCTGACCGGTACCTACAAGGAAAACTTCCTGCTGCATTACAACTTCCCACCATACTCGGTTGGTGAGACCGGCCGTATCGGCTTCACCTCCCGTCGCGAAATTGGTCACGGTAAGTTGGCCTGGCGCGCAGTTCGTGCGGTTCTGCCAGCACATGAGGAATTCCCTTACACATTGCGTGCAGTTTCTGAGATCACTGAATCCAACGGTTCGTCTTCAATGGCAACTGTGTGCGGTACCTCGCTGGCATTCATGGATGCCGGTGTGCCGCTGAAGGCACCTGTTGCCGGTATCGCCATGGGTCTGATCAAAGAAGGTGACGACTTTGCTGTTCTTTCAGATATCCTGGGTGATGAAGATCATCTCGGTGATATGGACTTTAAGGTCGCTGGTACTGCCGAAGGCATCACCTCACTTCAGATGGACATCAAGATCACCGGCATCACCGAAGAAATCATGCAGGTTGCTCTGGACCAGGCCAAAGATGGTCGTATCCACATTCTGGGTGAAATGGCCAATGCACTGACCGAAGGTCGCGCAGAACTGGGCGAATTTGCGCCACGTATCGAAAGCTTCAAGATCCCAACCGACAAAATCCGTGAAGTCATCGGTTCTGGCGGTAAGGTAATCCGTGAGATCGTTGAGAAGACCGGTGCCAAGGTCAACATCGAGGACGACGGAACCGTCAAGGTTGCCTCTTCCTCCGCTAAGGAAATCGATGCTGCCGTCAAGTGGATCCGCTCGATCACGGATGATCCTGAAGTGGGTGAAATCTATCAGGGTACGGTTGTTAAGACAGTCGACTTTGGAGCTTTCGTCAATTTCTTCGGTGCCAAGGACGGTCTGGTTCACATCTCACAGCTGGCTGACGAGCGCGTTGGCAAGACCACTGATGTTGTCAATGAAGGCGACAAAGTATGGGTCAAGCTGATGGGCTTTGATGATCGCGGTAAGGTTCGCCTGTCGATGAAAGTCGTTGATCAGGAAACTGGCGAAGAATACGAAGACGACTAAGACTTCGCATTTTGCATAATAAAGCAAGGGCGCCGCAAGAAATTGCGGCGCCCTTTTTTGTTGATTTTAAAGGTTTTTTTGAGCTACCATAGAGATGGATTGGGCCTCGCGATCGCCGCGAGGAGGCATTTTGTACTTTCCAGTTCGTAGCGCCAAATGGTTGGCTGGGTTGCGACCCAATCTGAGGTGCACCCTTTCACATAAGAATGTGGTTTGGCTCGGTTGCCTGACATTACTGTTGCTGGGAGCAGCAACAGTTCTGAATTCTTGCACGACTATCACAATGGACCAGTGCCGGGAAGGAGACTGGCATCAGCTTGGTGTTGTCGATGGTGCCAAGGGACGCGGCTACAGCTATTTCGATAAGCACGTTCGAACGTGTCGATGGGCAAGGATTGTTCCTGACGAGCCAACATGGTTGGCCGGCCATAAAGTTGGGGCGCGTCAATTCTGCAAAGTAGAAAACGCATATAAATACGGAAAGAGCGGTATTGGTTACTACAATATCTGTGAACCAGATCAACACGCCCTCTTTGCTCCTCTCCACAAAGTCGGGTTCAGGCAGTTCAAATTGGAATTGCGCATAAGCTATGCCGAAAGAGAGATTGCTTCCGTAGAATACGAATTGAAAAGTCTGGCCGATAAGCTGGAAGCCGGAAAAATCGATAGTTTTGAATTTTCTTCTTCCGTTGTTTCGCTGAATTCGAGAACCCGTGATCACGTTGAAGACATGGCAGAGGCATCGGTCGAACTGGCGAAGCTGGAATGGCGGTTGAAGACTGAAGGTTTGTGGAAAGTGGCTGGGCTGTCTGAAAAAGACAAGCCTGACTGAGTTGTAGGCGCCTTCCGGCATTTGGAGACGGCTCCATTCGTCATTTGATCGTTGAATTTATCGCCAATTTGTGGCTTGGCTGCTGGATGGCCGATTTCCGCGATACTTTGATGCTGCCCTTCCATTCGGGGGTGCTAAAACCACCCCAATCGGGGCAAGATTGGCGTGTTCTAAACGCTGACATTTTGCCTTTGCCAGACGACGTGGACAGGCAAGACCTGCAGTGCGAGCAGGGGAGCAGACCTACTTTTCTTGCATTGGAAGGTGCCGGATATCGGGTTCGACCAAATTTTGCCGACCATGCTGACTTGGATGGATGCCTTGTACTGGCCAGCCGCTCGCGGGCACTTAACGAACGCAACATGATGCGCGGCTGGAATGACCTGAAACCAGGCGGAATATTAGTGTTTGCCGGTGATAAGACGTCGGGCGTTCAGCCAATCCGCAAATGGGCGGGACAATTGGCCGAAATTGGCGGCAGTCTGTCCAAAAATCACGCCGTTGTATTCTGGTTGCCGAAGCAGGGGAATGACTGGGGGCAGGAGGTTTTGCAAAAGCCGGACGCTCACTACCAGCGCGAGGATTTCAAGATTGCTCCAGGCATGTTTTCTGAAAGAGGGCCGGACAGCGGGTCGCTGGTGCTGGCAGAACATTTTGACCAACGCATAAGGGGGCGCGTCGCGGATTTTGGCGCGGGTTGGGGTTATCTGTCTCATCGGTTGCTGCAGCAGTCACAGCGCATTGAACAATTGGAGCTATTTGAAGCGGATTGGGCCTCGCTCGAAGCGGCAAAGGTCAATATTGCTGCCCCGCAAGTCGGGGTCAGCTATCACTGGGCCGACCTGACCCAAGAGGCTCCGCGCGGTCCTTTTGACTGGGTCGTCATGAACCCACCATTTCACAGTGGACGGGCGGCTTTGCCGGAATTGGGCCAAACTTTCATTGAAGCCGCCGCGCGATGCCTCCCTGCCGGGGGACGTTTGCTGATGGTGGCTAATACAAACCTGCCCTATGAAAAAACGCTGCAAACCTTGTTCAAAAAGGTCGAGCGTTTGGACCAGGCCAACGGATTTAAAGTGCTTGAAGCGGTCAAAGGCGGTGGCGGCGGCGGCAGCGGCAGCAACCGCGCCAACCGTGGTGGCCGCCGCCGCCGCTGATCTGAGAACGAAACCCGACGGCCAGTTCGGCTCTAAAAGGTGACATCACCTGTCACTTTGGGAATGACTGGGGCAAGTGCTTCATGCAGCCTTGTTTCCCATTCCTCCCGACCGGCCCGGGCTTTGGGGACGGGATTGATGAAGTCGAACAGTGACCAAAGTGGCTCAATGCCATAGCGAGGCAAACCTCTGGCGGCGCGGATGCCCTTGCGGTGTTCGCTGCATCGTTGTCCCGGCGATTTGCCGGTACTGCCGACATAAGCACCATAAATACCATTCTCCATGGAATAGCCGTGGCGCAAGACCACATAGACGTTTGCACCGAGACGCCCTTCCATCTGTGCCTCCATAATGTCTGGAGTGAAGGTCTGGCGGACTTGCACTCGTGCTTCCTCCAGCCATGGGATCGGCTCAAGACCGACAGCGGCGAATTTCATACCGGCATTGAGATCGGTTCCCCGCGACTTCAACTCTTCATAAGCCATTGTTGCCAGTTCCAACCCAGGTGGATTGCTGCTCAGCCAGCCGCCTATGGCAGCAGTGAGTTGCTGATCCTTCCAATTGCGGAAGGGGCGGGGATGGGCGTAGTTCAGCCCCGGAAACTTTACGTAGGTGCCAACGTCAAACTTCGGCAGGGACGGCGGAATTGCATCTCGCCGTGGCGAATGACGTTTTCGTCTCATGTGCCAATCAATTCCAGTTCAACAGGGCTATCAGGTACCTGTGTGGGGTCTCCTAATGTGTAGGCACCAATCAGATTTGTCGCTGCCTGAGCGGCCTGGTCTTCGTTGCGGGCGTGGACAAAGCCCAGGGGCTGCTCTTCATCGACAAAGTCGCCGATCATCGCCAGTTCGGTGAAGCCGACTGCAGGGTCCACCTCGTCTGATGCACGCACCCTGCCGCCGCCCATGGCGACAACGGCCAGGCCGACTTCGCGGGTTTTGACAGCGACGACGGCACCTTTGGTGGGCGCATATATCGGACGAACGACGGGAGCGGCTGGCAGATAACGTTCTGGGGTTTCCATCAGATCTGCCGGACCACCGAGTTGGTGCACCATCGCGGCAAATTTTTGCGCCGCTGCACCCGAATTGAAGGCCGTCTCCATTTTCGCACGTCCGTCTTCAGTGTCCTGTGCAAGCTTGCCATTGACCAACATCTGAGCGCCGAGTGCCACGGTTGCGTCCCACAGGCGTGAGTCGATGTGACGACCCGTGAGGAAGTCGATGCAATTGGTGATTTCAACTGCGTTGCCTGCAGCGCTGGCCAGTGACTGGTTCATATCGGTCAGAATGGCGGTGGTCGGCAGCCCAGCGCCATTAGCCACTGCAACAAGGGATTCGGCCAATTCCCGAGCCTTGTTCAGATCGTCCATGAAAGCCCCGTTGCCACATTTGACATCCAAAACCAGCCCGCCCAGTCCGGCTGCTAATTTCTTCGACAGGATAGATGCGGTGATCAGCGGTACGCTTTCCACTGTCGCCGTCACATCGCGAATGCCATAAAACCGCTTGTCGGCGGGCGCAAGGTCGCCAGTCTGACCAATTACGGCGCAGCCAATTTCACGGGTGACCTTTCGAAACAGATCGATGTCCGGTTGACTGACATAGCCGGGAATGGAATCGAGTTTGTCGAGAGTGCCACCGGTATGGCCCAGCCCCCGGCCGGAAATCATTGGCACAAAGCCGCCGCAAGCCGCGACAGCCGGAGCGAGCATCAAAGACACATTATCGCCGACACCACCTGTCGAATGTTTGTCCAGCACCGGACCGTCGCCGAGTTCGCTCCAGTCCAGCACCGTCCCTGAGTCTCGCATGCCAAGGGTAAGCGCCACCGCCTCATCGCGGCTCATGCCATTGAAAAATACGGCCATGGCCAGCGCCGCCACTTGTCCTTCGGAAATTGAGCCGTCGGTGATGCCGCCAATAAAATTGGCGATTTCTTCGTCGGACAGCGCAATCCCGTCTCGTTTCTTACGAATTGTCTCCTGGGGAAGAAAAGAGGCGGTCAAAGGGCTGCTCACGTGTTTTAATTGACAGAGATTCACTATAGTCAAATTGACTGGGAATCCCAGATTTTGTTGGTCCAGGGTCGTTGATCCCGCGTTTGGGATTGCGACCAGTTGAAACCGGATATGAGGAACGCATGCCAAATCTTGATGTAATCACAATCGGAAGATCCTCCGTTGATCTGTATGGCGCTCAGGTTGGCGGACGGTTGGAAGATATGGTCTCGTTCAATAAATATATTGGCGGTTCGCCCACAAATATGGCCGCTGGTACGGCGCGACTGGGCCTCAAGTCGGCTTTGATCACCCGTGTGGGGGACGAGCATATGGGGCGCTTCATTATCGAGCAGTTGCAGCGCGAAGGGGTCGATACGAGTGGCGTGGTCACTGATAAGGAAAGGCTGACGGCACTGGTTCTTCTCGGCATTCGAGATGAAACCCAGTTTCCGCTGATTTTCTATCGTGAGAACTGTGCAGATATGGCGATCTGCGAAGCCGATATCGATCCAGCCTTCATCGCCGAATCTGGTTGTGTGACGGTGACGGGTACCCATCTGTCCAATCCCAAGACGGAAGCTGCGGTTCTGAAAGCACTCAATTTGGCGCGGGAAAATGGCGCACGCACGGCACTTGATATCGATTACCGGCCCAACCTTTGGGGCCTGGCAGGTCATGGCGACGGGGAGGAACGTTTTATCGAATCCCAAGCCGTTACCACCAAGTTGCAATCCACCTTGCATCTGTTTGATCTGATTGTCGGCACGGAAGAAGAATTTCATATTGCCGGCGGTTCCACTGATACGCTGAGAGCATTGCGTGCGGTTCGAAGCTGCAGCGATGCTATGCTGGTCTGCAAGCGCGGGCCAATGGGAGCGTCCGCATTTGATGGCGAAATCCCCCCCTCGTTGGATGATGGTATTACCGGACCGGGCTTCCCAATCGAAGTGTTCAATGTCTTGGGGGCCGGCGATGGCTTTATGTCGGGTATTTTGCGTGGGTGGCTGACCGATCAGAACTGGGAAACCACGTTGACATGGGCCAATGCCTGTGGCGCCTTTGCGGTCTCGCGCCACGGTTGTGCACCTGCCTATCCCAGCTGGGAAGAGCTGCAATGGTTCCTCGACAATGGCTCAAAATTCAAGGCGCTTCGCAAGGACGTGCTGCTTGAACACGTTCACTGGGCCACCAATCGAACCAAGCGTGATAACCCCTCAGAAATTGCGGATCTGCGAGGCGGTGGCGGCGGCGGCGATGGCGGCGAAGGCGGCGAAGGCGGCAGCGTTTCTGAAGGGCACGTTCCTTCCGGCGAAATGGATATTATTGGAGACTGGCAGCAGCACCGGGATCTGATGTATCGGGCAATCGACTGGAACCGCTGGATGGGGCGTTCTGCAGAGGCGGGCTCTACCGATTTTCGCGAATGGCCGATCGCCCATCATGTTGTCTGTCAGGTTGGAAACGCACCGATTGACGAGCTGTTGAGCACCTGTCGGTCTGCTCGGCAGCAAGGTCTCGAAGTCATGTTGGAACTGGAAAGCGACAATAATGCCCGACTGCCGGGCTTGCTGGATGCTGGAATTTGGCCAGATTACTGGATCCTGCCGGCGGATGGCGTTGTGGCGCAGTGTGAATTGCTGCTTGAGAAAGACCCTTGGTGTCGAGGCGTCTACTGTGCTGGTGGACTAGGTGATGAGCATCCATCAATTCTGGGGACCGTTTTTGTCCCTCAGCCGTGATACAGGGCCATCCAGAAAAAGTTCAGCGCACCGAATATGGTCAGCAGGTCAACCAATAGCGCGTGGCGCTGGTTGGTCATTCTGCGCAGAATATGGCGTCCAAGCAAATTGCCTGGAATGGTCATTAGACCAACAAAGATGCCCAATAACAGAAACTGTGGATCCAGCATTGAAGTTGAGCTGTAGACCCCAATCCGGGTCATATTGGTCGTAAAGGCAATTGCAGCAAGCGTCGCAACAAAAGCTTCCTTTGTCAGGCCATATCCGAGAATGAACGGCACCAGCAGCATTCCGCTGCCAACAGATGCGCCTGAAATACTTCCATAGACCATGGCTACGCTGATCAACGAGCCGCGTGTTGTTCTGATCTGGCGCGCATCAGCCCAGCGGCGCAGCGGAATTAATGCCAAGATCACAAGGCCCAGCACCACAGCGATAAGCGTCGAGCTCATTTTGCCATAAACCCAGGCCGCAGCGATGATGCAGGGGGTTGCTGGAAGGAATACAAGCCAAAAGACTTCCTTGTTGAAGTCGTTTCTGTTGAGGAAAATTCGGATCAGGTGGCTGATCAGCAGAGCCACGCTCATCACTGGAACAACGGGTTTGACCCCGATAACGAAAGCCAGGGCGGCGGTCATCAAAAAGCCACCAGCGACACCGGTCGCGCCGTGAACCGCTGCGGTAACAATGGCCAATAGCCCGACAATGACAATTGTCGTTGGGCCTAGATCGGAAAATATTTCCAGCAAGAATTCTGCCTTTGAGGGCGGGCCGAAATGGCCTGGGAGGAATCGTCTCGTTTCTACGCCTCAGCGTGTCGCCCTGCAAGCTTGCCCATTCGCCGGGTTTGCGCGTTGGCCGCTCGCCGCTCGCCGCTCGCCGCTCGCCGCTCGCCGCTCGCCGCTCGCCGCTAGCGTGCACGCAGACGTGGATCGAGCGCGTCGCGCAGGCCGTCGCCAATATAATTGACGCTGAGCACGGTCAACGAGATTGCCAGGCCGGGCCAGATCACCCGTTCGGGGTATTGCTGTAGATAGTCGACGGCGTCGAACAGTAGACGTCCCCAGGTCGGGAAATCGGGTGGGAAGCCAAGTCCGAGGAAACTCAGGGCGCTTTCGGTGATGATCGCGTTGGCAATGCCCAGCGTCGCTGAAACCATAATTGGTGACAACACATTGGGCAGAACATGCCGGGTGATCATGCGTCGCGGCGGTGTGCCGATGGAGCGGGCTGCAAGAACGAATTCACGTTCTTTCAAAGCCAGAACATCGCCCCGCACAATACGTGCAGTCTGCATCCAGCTTGTGATCCCGATGGCTGACACCATCAAAATGAAAATGCCCCCTTCCGGCCCGAACACGGAGTTCAGACTTTCCCTGAACAGCATGATGATGACGAGCAGCAGCGGCAGCAATGGCAGGGCCAGAAACAGGTCGGTCAGACGCATCAGCGGACCGTCAAGGGACTTGAAATAGCCGGCAACGACACCAATGAATGTGCCAAACAGCAGAGCAAGCAGCATGGCGGTGATGCCAACCGCCATCGAGACCTGCCCCCCTGCCATCATGCGGGCAAACATATCGCGGCCGAGTTGGTCCGTGCCAAATGGATGAGCCAGGCTGGGCCCGGAATTGCGCGCGCGGATGTCGATATAGGTCGGATCAATGGGCCAGATGAGTGGGCCGAGCACGACGAACAGCAAAATGAACACAAAGAACAGCATGCCGATCAGCGCACCTTTGTGGACTTTGAACTGATCCCAGATGTCCAGCCATTGTGAACGGGCGGGGCGTTTCAGGTCGTCGGCCACTCGAGCCGGGGCCGGGGCCGGAGATTGGCTTGTATCAGTCATAGCGAATCCTCGGGTCTAGCAGGCCGTAGAGAACGTCTGCCACGAGATTGAACAGCACGATGAGCACTGCAAACATGAAAGTCAGTGTTTGCACGGTTGGGACATCACCGGCTTGAATGGAAATGATTAGCAATTGGCCAAGGCCGTTCACCTTAAACACCTGTTCGGTGATAATGGCACCGCCAAAAATAGCTGGCACACCAAGCGCGATCACTGTGATCACCGGGATCATCGAGTTGCGCAAAACATGCACCAATACGACGACTTTCTCGCCGAGGCCTTTGGCACGAGCCGTACGGACATAGTCCTGATTGAGGTTATCCAGCATGGAAGCGCGCAGGAAGCGGCTGATCTGTGCGGTTGTCTGCAGCGCCAGCACCATCACCGGCATGACCATTTGTTTGAACTGGACAACAAAACTATCCCAGTCAGTGACCACATGGGTGGTGTCGTAGATGGATGGCAACCAGCCCAGCTGAACTGAGAAAATTACGATAACCAGAACGCCGCTGAAGAAAGGCGGAACTGAAAAGCCGATCATTGATACAAAAGTACCGGCCTGATCAAAGAAGGAATATTGTTTGTAAGCCGATATGATGCCGATCGGCAGCGCAATCAAAATGCCGACAAGATAAGACGTGCCAACCACGGAGAGAGTTTGCGGCATGCGCTGGATCACGATGTCCATAACCGGCGAGCGGGTCTGATAGGAGATGATACGTTGACCAATCTCAAAATTGGTGCCGAACAACTGGTTTGACCAGTATAGCGGCTCAGAAATCATCAGCTGTTTGAGCCAAAGCCCAAACTGCACCAGCAGGGGCTGGTTGACACCGAGGGACTCACGGATTTTTTCGCGCACCTCCGGCGGAATTGTCAGGGGCAAATTGGCGGTCGGATCCGACGGGGACAATTTGACAATGAAAAAGATAACCAGACTGATGAACAGTAAGGTCGGAATGGCCAGAAACAGGCGTCTGATTGTATAATTCAGCATGGCATCAATACCGATTTAACCCGTTGGGGCAGCGAAGAAAGATGACCGGCGGCGGCGGCGACGGCTGTAGAGGGGCCGTTCGCAATAGGCGGCTCGAGAGTTCGCGGGTCATCATTCATCGGTGCGTGAGAAGTGAGGGCCGGTGGCAACCACCGGCCCTCGCCATCGAGCTTAGTTCACACGATGCCAGTCAGCGATGTTCCACAATTCTGTGTCCCAGTCGTTGATCAACACACCACCCAAAGTGTTGGCATGTGCGGATACACCACCACGGTGGATCAGCGGAATGATCGAGTAGGAAGACATCAGCATGTCGTTCATCTGCTTGGCCAGTGCAGCGCGGTCTTCGAGCGCTGCGGTCTGGCTCATCTTATCGACAAGCGCGTCATATGCAGGGTCGCAGAAACGCTGAATGTTGGCACCCTGCCACTGTGAGTTAGGGCCAGGAATTTCAGTACAACGCCAGTTGGCCATATAGGCTTCCGGGTCTACGCCTGAGAAGTTGTTGGTATACATCTCAATGTCAGCATAGAACTTCTGGAACGTGTCCGGGCTGGCTGGGTCGCCACCGAAGAAGACAGACGCATCGATGTTGCGCAGTTCGGTTTCGACACCGATTTCAGCCCACCACTGTTTGACCAGTGCCTGAGTGTCCTGACGGACCGCGTTGGTTGAGGTTTGGTAGAGCACGGAAAGACGCACGCCGTCTTTGGCGCGTACACCGTCACCACCGACCTTCCAGCCTGCATCGTCCAATACCTTCTTGGCGCCTTCCAGATCCTGTGTCTTACAGGCGTCGTTCGCAGTTGAAGCGTAGGCAGCAGGAGCTGGCAGAACGTTACATGTGACCTGGCCACCGGCACCATAGCCGATTTCAACCAACAGAGCGCGGTCAATCGCCATGGACAGCGCTTTACCAACGGCTGATTCAGTCAGGAATGGATGCGCATTTGCAGTTGTCGAACGGGCATCGCCCAGAGCCTGATCAGGGTTGGTCTGGTTCAGGTGAAGTCGCTCAACGGATGTGCCGAAAGCGGTCTGTACGGAGCCAATTCCCTTGGAAGCCATTTCCTTCAGGACGTTCGGGTCGATCTGCAGGTTCCAGGCGTAGTCAAACTCGCCGGTTTCCAGGACGGCCCGGGCAGCAGAAGCAGCATCACCACCACCTTTGAACAATACTTTGGAGAAGGCTGGCTTGCCTGCTTCACGGAAGTTTTCATTGGCAGAATACTGAATCACATCGTTTGGCTTGAATTCTTCAACCACGAAAGGACCAGTGCCGATCGGACCAAAGTTTGCATCTGTACATTCCGGTGCCTTAGCGCCGGTGCAATCGGCGAACTGAGCGGCCTGGATGATTGGGCTCTCGGAGCCAACAAGCGCGGTATATGGGAAAGGTTTTGGTGCGTTGAAGGTGATCTTGATGGTCAGGTCATCAACAGCCTCGACGTTTTTCACGCCATCGAAATAGCTCAACTGGGCACAGCCGCCAGCCGGATCCGTGCAGTATTTCCATGTAAATACGGCGTCATTGGCGGTCAGTGCAGACCCGTCCGACCATTTTACACCTTCCTTCAACTTCCAGGTGATCGATGTCAGATCAGTGGAAACGCCACCGTTTTCAACGGTTGGAATGCCGTCAGCGAGCCATGGAGTCATCTTGCCGGTATTGTCGAAACGGGCCAGAGACTCAAGCACAAGGCTGGCGGATTCAACTTCTTTGGTGCCACCCGACAGATAAGGGTTCAAGGTGGACGGAGCCTGCCAGTAGATGATCTTCAATTCGCCGTCTCGGCCCCGTTTTTCATGGCCATCAGCAAATGCGGTTCCTGCCGCCACTGCTACCGCAGCGGATGCTAGGAGTAATGTTTTTATTTTCTGCATTGAGGTCTCCCTAGTTTTATGTGTGGTCGTTGATCGACCGGTTAACTTGCATGCCGACTTGATGTCAGCAATTTATCCGTCCGTCATTTTGCCAAATGGCAGGCGACGAACTGATCTGGTTGAAGCTCACGCCATTGAGGCGCTTCGCTGAAACATTTTTCTTCGGCAACAGGACAACGTGTACAAAACACGCAACCTGCCGGTGGGTTGCTCGGGCTCGGCACGTCTCCCTTCAAGATGACGCGCTCGCGCTGCGATTCAACTTCTGGATTGGCAACTGGAACGGCAGACAAAAGCGCTTGCGTGTAAGGGTGTTTGGGGTCCTTAAACAGAGCTTCGCGCGGTGCCAGTTCCATGATCTTTCCCAGATACATGACAGCAACCCGGTCCGCGATATGGCGCACCATGGATAGGTCGTGAGAGATGAAGAGGTAAGTTAGGCCGCGTTCTTTCTGCAGGTCTTCAAGTAGGTTCACCACCTGAGCTTGAATGGAAACATCAAGTGCGGCGATGGGCTCGTCACAGACGATGAAGTCTGGATCCAGGGCAAGCGCCCTGGCAATGCCGATGCGCTGGCGTTGGCCGCCGGAAAACTCATGCGGGTAGCGATTGACGAAATCCGGGTTCATGCCGACGGAATTCAACAATTCCTTGACCCGCTCCTTGCGCTCTTCGCTGGTCATCTGACGATGCTCAACAAGTGGCTCGGCAATGATCGCACCGACAGTCATGCGGGGGTTCAAACAAGCCTGTGGGTCTTGAAAGATCATTTGCATGTGAGGGCGACGGGCGCGCAATTCCTCATTGGACAGCTGGGCAATGTCTTCGCCTTCAAAGGAAATCACACCATCGGTGAGTTCATACAGGCGTAATACGGCACGGCCCGTGGTCGACTTGCCGCATCCGGATTCACCCACCAGCCCCAAAGTCTCGCCACGTTTGATCTCAAATGAAAGTCCGTCAACAGCCTTGACGTCACCGACCTTTTTGCGAAACAGCCCTTTATAAATAGGGAAGTGCATCTTCAGATTGCTGACATTGACCAGCGTCTCTCCTGGTGCGGCACTGTTTGTGGCGGTTTCGGCTTCAGCCATTCGGGTCCTCCAGCCAACAGGCGCTTTTCTGGCTCCCGTTGATTTCAAATAGTGGCGGATTGGCCTGCCAGCATTTATCGATTGCTTCGCTACACCGGGGCGCAAATGGACAGGCCGTTAATTGGCCCTTGAGGTTTGGCGCCTGGCCGGGAATGCTGACCAACCGCGCTTCGCGCTCGCCCTCCTGGCGGGGCAGCGTTTGCAGCAGGGCACGCGTATATGGATGGCGTGGGTCATCATAAAGCTGTTTAACGTCGGCATATTCGACAATTTGCCCGCCATACATCACGGCAACTCTATCAGCGATACCGGCCACGACGCCCAGATCATGGGTGATCCAAATTATCGCCATGCCGAGTTTTTGGCGCAAATCCTTGATGATCTCCAGAATCTGCGCCTGTACGGTCACATCCAGTGCGGTTGTCGGCTCGTCGGCAATCAAAACCTTCGGGTCACAGGCAAGGGCGATGGCAATCATAACGCGCTGGCGCATGCCGCCGGAAAATTGATGGGGAAAGTCTTTCAACCGATCGCCCGCGGAAGGAATGCCGACCAGTTCCAGCAGCTCTATGGCACGATCGCGGGCCTGCTGCTTGTTCATCTTCAAATGTACCCGCAGCGGTTCCATAATCTGGAAACCAACTGTAAAAACCGGGTTGAGGGAGGTCATTGGGTCCTGGAAAATGAAACCGATATCGCCCCCACGGACTTCGCGCAATTCATCCAGACCGAGCTGAAGCAAGTCGCGGCCATCAAACATGACCTTGCCGCCAACGATTTCGGCAGGCGGCATGGGAAGAAGTTTCAGCAGTGACATCATTGTGACGCTTTTTCCAGACCCCGACTCGCCAACAATGCCAAGCAATTCTCCTGCCTGCAGGGAAAAGCTCACATTATTGACAGCATGAACGTCGCCGTCTTGCGTCTGAAAGATGGTTTCCAGTCCGTCCACTTCAAGCACGGTCTGAGCGGCAGAAGCTGCCGGTTGTTCTTCTGCTATTGTGTTTGTCCGCTTACTACTCGTACTCGCCATGAAGTGAGCCTAATACAAACTTTAACTTGTGCAAGCGGTAGTCGAGCGAATCCGATACTTTTTGTGAGTTGACGCCGAGACTTGTAGTGAATGGTTTGAGCGACAATTCAACGCACCCTGCAGGATGCAAACCAGATGCATGGAAAGTCAGATTCATAGCTAGGGCTATTGCAGGGGCAGGCTCAGTAGTCCTTTTCCAAAAAGATACCAATGCTGGATGAACCTTCTGAGTCAACGCTGCCTTTGGCCTTGATATCTTTGGTAATATCCAGATTTATTGTTGCTTCCTGGCTTTTGCGACCTGCCTGTACGCCAACATAGACATTGTCATTGATGTATTTACCTGCCTTGACCGCGGTTTCTCCTTCGCCGTCATCGACGACGTCGAGGTCGTCCAAGCCTGTCCCGCGACGCAGTCCATCAACCAGTCCGGGGCTGGAGCCGCCGGTTAATTCTGCCGCGATAGACGCCAATTTGATAATCTGGGATGGAGAAAGGTCGTCGATTGAGCGGCCAAAAATGATCTGCGCCAACACTTCATCTTCAGGGAGTTCCGGGTTGGAGGAGAAGCTGACCTTGATGTCGGAAGCAGGGCCACTGACAGTGATGTAGGCGGTAACTTCGCCGGCAATGGTCTCGGCAACGAAATTCAGCTCCGGGTCAAGATTTCCGTTCAAAGTAATGCTGCCCTCGGTCAGCTCAAGACGTTGCCCGAGAATAGTCAAACGACCGCGCCGCAGTTCAAAGGAGCCGATTGGAGAGACATTGTTGACCGGGCCAGTGACCTGGATGGAACCACCCAGTTCGGCATCCAGTCCACGGCCTCGCACAAAGATCTGGTTTGGCGCATTGATGGTCACATCCAGCCGCAATACGCTGGGGCGTGATGTGGGGCGGGCTTTGGGTGTCGCCTTTTCCAGTCGTTCAAGCGTCTGAGTGACACTTGCACTCGGTTGAAGATGCTCGACTTCAAGGATCTGGACCTGTGAGGCAAAACTATCTGGAACGGCAATTTCGGTTTTTGCCAGGTTGAGTGTGCCGCTTAATGTGGGGTCAGCGAGCAGCGGGCCGGTGAGTTTGAGAGCGCCGTCCAATTGGCTTGAGAAGGTCTGTCCGTCGGTATATCGCGCCTGATTTAGGCGCATGGTCAGGTTGGCTGGAAGCCCGTCTGAAAGGGTGACCGCACCCGACAGAGCAATGCTGCCACCCGAAGACAGATTTGCATTGCTGCGCGTGATGGTGATCCGGTCACTGTCCATTCCGGCCAAAAGGCCGATATTGACCAATTTCAGATTGGACAGGGGATCATTCAACGTGCCGTTTTCGATTGTCAGCAGTCCGCTGGGCTGAGGAGCCTGAAGCGACCCCTTCAGATTGACGTTAAACCGGGCGTTGCCGCTGATCTTTGCGCCGCGACTGGCCAGAGCCGATTGCGCCAGGGCCAATGGTGATGAGCCTTCAGCGCGCAAATCCAATCCATTGCCGGTGAGCGGGATGCGGCCTGAGGCCGTCAGGTTGATGTTTTGGCGATTGCTGGCGCTGAGGGATTTAAGCTGTACGATCTGGTCCTGAAAGGACCCGGCAATTGAGACCTGCAGGGCAGAAATACCGGCACTGGCCAATTGCCGGGCGGTTATTCCGTCGCCCTTCACATTGTAGTTCACGATGGGGCTGGCCGTCGTTCCGCCGACTTTAACCTGACCTGAAATCGTGCCCTCTGCCCGGGCATTGCGCTGCACCGCATTGACGATCGCGAGAGGCAGATTTTTCAGGTCCACCTTGAGAGCCATGGTTCGACCATAGGAGCCTGCAATATCAACGCGGCCTTTCCCCACAGTGACAGAAGTTCTGGCAATGCTGGTTTGATCCGGCGAAATCGTAATCCGGGTCGGTGCCCGCAGGCGAAGATTGGCGAGACTGGTCTTGGCATTTAGCTGATCAATCCCGATCAAGGTGGCTTTCGGGTCGGTGACCACAGTGCCGCTGGCCTCAAGGCGTGTGTCAAATTGAGCAATGGAGGCCTGGATTTCATAGGTGCTGGTGCTGCCAGACGTACCGATCTTGGCGGCGACTGAAGGTACCTCGATGGCATCGGTCTTGATGTCGCGGCCGTTGAGCGTTGCACCAATGCGGGGTTGGTCGAAAAGGTCGACGACGCTCCCAACGAGATCAATCGAGCGGGCAGAGAAAGCGTCAGACTGCAGGCGTCGCGCAGTGAGTTTCGCGCTCAGCGACTGAACGCCGCTGGTATCAAGAAATTCCAGATTTCCGTTGAGTTGTCCGGATGCTTCCACCAGTGCCAGGGCGGCAACGTCGCTGATATCGGTGCTTGCAATGGTGACAAATCCGGTGATCGGGTTTGCGCCTTGCTTTGAAAGGTCGGCATTGAGCCGCGTTGCACCGATTTCCGCGATTAAATCGTCAACAGCAAAGGCCAGCGGTTTATCATTTGAAGGCAGATTCAGGTCCACCTGTCCTCCCAAGCTCACCGGACGTTCGTCCAGTTTGCCAGACCCAGCCAAAGTGCCGTTTAGCCGATTGCCATCAATGCGACCGTCGAACTTGGCGGCCAGCCGACGCACCGCCCGGTTTTGCAGCACGCCGCTCTCAAGCCCTATATCGGCCACCAGCTTGTGTGATCTGCCACCGCCATTGGCGGACAAATTGACGGCCAGCGGTCCGCTCGCCCGCTCCGAGAGCGCCTTTAGGTCATGAATTTGGGCCTGCAGTTTAAGGTCGCTGAAATTGCTGGCGTAGCGCCCATCAATGGATGTGTGGAATTCGCGGTTGCCGAGGCGGAAACCTTCGAACGAAAGGCCTTCCTGATTGCGAGCTACACGACCGGCAAGCAGCAAGTCGCTGACCAGCAGATTATCCAATGTCGGCGTCCCGGTCTGCAGCCCGGATGCAGAACCGTCGACGGCGAGATCGAAACCGCCGGCAAGAAAACTGGTGCTGCCATCTATACGTAAATTCGCCTGCCCAGCCAGTTCACGCCCGGCGATGCCGGAAAAAGCGGCCAGATCCAGAAGTCGCAATCGGGTGTTGCCGGTATAAGTAAGGTCAGCCAACTGCCCGCTCGTTGCGAGATTGATGGCCTTGGCCAGAAGTTCAAACTGGCCCAGCTGCAACGGCTTGCCTGCCTGCCAGGAGCCTTCGCTTTTGAAAACGGCGTTGTCGCCAAAGGCCTTGCTGGTTTCGACATCGGCAAATGAAACGCCGTCCAATTGGCCGCGTGAGGCAAAAGTGACTTGCCAGGCTTGTGGATCGCTCGGGTTGGCCACAACACCAGAGGCGACGAGGCTGGCATTTTCCACTGCCATATCGGGACGCTCTATGCCTTGTGCAACCAGACTGGCAGTCCACCCCCCCTGAAGCTCAGCGTCATAGTCGACATTCAGTTGCAACGCTGACAGCAATGTGCCGTCGATTTCATCGGCCGATGCTATGGGCAAACGCACCTTTTTGGCTTGAAGTGGCAGAATGGAAAGATCGATTTGAAGCGCAGACAGAAATCCGTCCGCCATGAGTTTTGCGCGTCCATCGAGATCAAGGTTTCCGGTCTTGATTGCGAAAGAACTGACATCGATAACGCCGTTTTCCTGCAACACAGCATCAGTGGTGATCTGGCTGTTGGTGCCGAAGAATGCGCGGTGCTGTTGTGGCAAAATTGTTGCTAGCGGGCCGGACAGGCGTGCCTTGATCCGCTGGCCGACAGGCACAGCAGCCAGGGTCAGATTGCCCTTTAGAATGGGGCGATCGTCCACATCAAAAGCCAGTTGCATGACAAAATCTGAAATCGGGCCTTCACCATTGACGCTTAGCGCAACCGGAGGTCGATTTTCGATGCCGAGCAGCGTTGCAAAAACGCCATTCTCCGGTTCCTGGAGATCGGCAATCAGTTTCAACCATTTCTTGTCGTCAGCATAATTTGCAACGACGGCGAAGGAACCCCCGGCACCGTCCTGGCGGTTGATTTGCAGATCAACGTCGAGCAGTTCATCATCCAGCGCCAGTTTGCCCGCGACCGCGAGGCGGGATGCCAAGCCAAACACCGATTCATCAATAGCCACAGTGCGGATGTCGATCTTCTGCAACAGGACTGATACAGGCAATTGGGGCAGCGAAAAGGGTTTAGCCTCTGCTGTCGGGGCGCTGTTGTCGGGGGCAGGCAGGCGGGTAACCTCAATGCTGTCTGCAGTAAGGCTTTCGACATTGAGTTCGCCAACCAGCAACGAGGAGCGCGACCAAATCAGGCGCGGTTGAGAAATCGTCAGCCAGATGCCGTTGCGGTCGGCAATCGTGATCGATTGCAACGAAACATCTGAGGACAAAGTGCCTTCGATGCCATTCAAACTGATCTTAAAATTGTCAGATGAAATTTGCTCTTCGACATATTTGATGAAGGTCGACTTTTCGTCGGTCTCCTGGGCCAGAACAGCCGAAGTGGCAACCAGCCACCATGCGACCAACCAGAACAGACAAATGCGCGCAATGCGACCCATCAAAAGGCCTGACCAAGGCCCGCGTAAAATGCGAAGTCAGAATCGCCAGCCGTTTTGTTCATCGGAATAGCCACATCAAGTCGAATCGGACCGAGACCAGTATAGTAGCGCAATCCCACGCCGACACCGACACTCAGTTCCTCATCAAAATCAATCAGGCGTTCGCTGCCCACCGTACCCACATCGACAAATGCAACTGCGCCAAAATTTCCGACAATTTTCTGGCGCACTTCCAACGATGCTTCAAACAGAGACTTACCGGCGCTTTCCTTGCCAGCGGCGTCGACAATCCCGATCCCTTTATAGTCAAATCCGCGTACCGAGTTGCCCCCACCGGCATTGAACAGGAAGCTTGGAGCGGATTTGGCAATACCATCACCGAGGACCGAACCGACTTTGACCCGTGCGGCCAGAACCGTTCGGGCTTTCTTGTCCAAGGCATGGTAGGTCCGCGCTTCGGTTTCAAACCGAGCGCCGGGATTGGCAAACTGCCACTCGTAGAAGGGCTTGGCATTGAAGCGGGCATAAATGCCGCTGGTCGGGTCCAGCTTGTTGTCACGAATGTCATACACCACATCGCCTTCGACACCGGTTGTGGTGAAATTGCGCTTGCCAAATTTATCGCGGAATTCACTGACTTCGACAAACCCGCCACCGGCTAATGTTACCTCGTTGGAGAGGAAATGGGTGAACTTACCCGAACCGCCAAAACCGTCTTCTTCGTAAGATTCGTTGTTTTCATGCTTGGCATATACGTTGCTGGTGAAGTCGGTATCAGGTGAAAAAACGCCGGGCTTGGTGAAGGTAGCACCGACAGAATAGTCGTATTTGTGGATTTGATCGGTGGCCCCAACACCACTGAATTTTGCATCCAGCCGTAACCGTTCCGCCTTGCCGAACAGATTGCGATGCAGCCAGTAGGCTTCCACCCCCGCGCCGTCGGTGCTCGACATGGACGCACCAACGCCAAAGCGGCGCAGCGCCCGTTCCTTGACTAACAGCTGCAGCGGCAAAGCTCCGGTTCTGGTGACGGCGTCGGCTTCAGAAATGTTGCGGGTGGCCAAAACGCCAAGTCGGTCGAGGCGTTTATAGGCTTTCTTGATGTCGTCGGGATCGTATTCCTGACCTGGTTTCAGCCCGGTCATATAGGCAAGGAATTCGGGGTCCATATTGTTGGCACCGCTGACAACCAATTCGCCATATGCCGCCTTGGGGCCGGAATCCAGATGCAACGTCACGTTTAACTGATTGTTGGGGTGGTTGGCGATGACTTCTTTGCTGAGCAGGGCAGCCTTTGGATATCCCTGCTGACGCCAGGCATTGATCGATAAATCGGTGGCTTTTTGAACGACATCAGCTCGGGCCAGTGATCCGGGTGCGAAGCCGATTTCCGAAGGTTGTTCGACCTGGTCTTTTTCGTCAAAAGTTTCTGGCGCCTGGTTGATGATGGAGGTGCGCCCCAAAAGATATTTTGGGCCTGGATTGACTGTGACCAACAGGTCTGAGTTTTGCGGCAGGTCCTCACCGGTTTCAAAATCAGAAACTTCCCGCCCATTCAGTTGGATCGAAATCTCACCTGCATAGCGGCCAGAATTGTACAGGGCGGCCAGAATGCGGCGATAGTCACTCTTGGCACGGGATATGATACCTGCACCGCCGGCAACTGGTTTGTCCCGACCTCGCCAAAGTTCAGATGCTGCCAGTATGTCATCCTTCATCTCGTCAGACATCGACGGATCCAGCAGAAAATCGACATCATAGGTGTGTGGATCGATGAACTCGGTACCGGCTTCTTTGTCGCAAGGTTTGATGATGCAGAAGCCAAGCAATTCAAACGCGGTAGCCTGTGTCGTCCAGCTGGCAGCAAGCGGCACAGTCAGAAGGGATACAGCCAAAGCTGATAATCGCAATCTCAACAATTTACCTGACACGCCTTTGCCCATTCCCTGGCTGAGTTACAAATTACCGGTCTGGA
Source organism: Rhizobiaceae bacterium (assembly GCA_039969995.1). GTDB lineage: Bacteria > Pseudomonadota > Alphaproteobacteria > Rhizobiales > Rhizobiaceae > Pseudahrensia. Next base: position 13,948 of record JBDVMU010000029.1, on the reverse strand, counting down.
CAAAGTCCATTTCAGCCCCGGAAGCGGCACTATAGCGAACTATGGTTAAATTGCCTATCGCTGAGGGAAATGTCGCAAACATCGTTAACAGATTGAAAAACACCAGCTTCCAGTATTGGATTCCTATGTAGAATATTGAATTTGTTGATTGTTTTTCCAAAATTTTCAAATTCATCTTGCTCTGCTCGACTCGTGCGGCCATCAATGGTGCTGATCAGTTGGACCCAGGTCGGTTAACCTTGCCCAATTGCCCTGTAGCGTTTTGGGAAGGTCCGCATTTCTTCTGCCATTCAATGCCGCCCAAAATATGGTGCCGCTCTGGTTGACAATTCCGGGTGGAGGAAGGCAGGTAGTTACCATGTTAAGTTTTCTCACTTGGATCTTCTGACGTGCCGGCCCAATCCAAGGCATTGGTGTTGGATTTTGGCGGCGTGGTCACACGCACTTTGTTTGAGACCCATGATCTGACCGAACGGGCTCTCCAACTGCCTTCGGGCAGTTTGACGTGGCACGGGCCATTCGACCCGGCAAATGATCTGCTATGGCAGTCGATGCAGAGAGATGAAATCAGTGAGCGCGACTATTGGCATGCCCGGACCCGAGAGGTTGGGGATCTGGTTGGCAAAGACTGGTCGGCCATGTCGGATTTTGTCAAGGCAGCGCGTGGGGCCGATCCCGAACCTGTCATGCGAGCGGAAGCTCTGACTGCTATCGATGTGGTGCGCAAAGCCGGGCAAAAATTGGCGATTTTGTCGAATGAGCTCGACCTGTTTTATGGCGCTGAGTTTCGCGACAAGCTGCCGTTTTTAAAATATTTTGATGTGATCATTGATGCCACATATACCAAGATTCTGAAGCCTGATCCGCGCGCCTATATGATGTGTTGTGAGGGCCTCAATCTAAACCCGGAAGAATGCGTTTTCGTCGATGATCAGATGCGCAATATTCGAGGTGGTGAGGCGGTTGGCATGCAGTGTGTACATTTTGATGTGCTTGACCCCAAAACAAGCTATGCTCAGGCGCTGCGCTTGATGGGGCTTGAGGCGAATTAACTGGAGGATGCGGCTATGAGAGATTCAAACTATCTGAAGGAAATGAATGCCCGGCATGTCTGGCATCCCATGACTCATCCGGCAGACAGCCTGATGAATCCACCAACAATCGTGACCGGTGCAAGCGGTGTGCGGATTAAGGATGTTGATGGCCACGAGGTAATCGACGCGGTTGGTGGGCTGTGGAATGTCAATCTTGGTTTCTCATGCGAGCCTGTCAAAGCGGCGATTGCTGCGCAGCTCGATAGTTTGCCCTATTATTCAATCTTTCGCGGTACATCCAACAATGCGGTCATCGAGCTTTCAGACATACTGCAAAAGTTTTTTGCCCCTGATGGACTGACCCGGGCATTTTTTACGTCGGGTGGTTCCGACAGCGTTGAGACGGCGCTGCGGTTGGCGCGGCAATATCATAAGGTTCGTGGAGAAAGCGGTCGAACCAAGTTTCTCAGTCTCAAGAAGGGCTATCACGGCACTCATTTTGGTGGGGCCAGCGTCAATGGCAATGCCAATTTCCGCAATGCCTACGAACCGTTGATGCCGGGCTGCTATCACATTCCTGCGCCCTACACCTATCGCAACCCTTTCAACGAGACCGATCCGGCCAAACTAGCGCAACTGTGTCTTGCTGCATTGGAAGACGAAATCGCCTTTCAGGGGGCCAATACAATTGCTGCATTCATCATGGAGCCGATATTGGGGGCAGGGGGTGTCATCCCGCCTCATGAGAGTTTTATGCCAGGGGTGCGGGAAATTTGCAGCAAACACGGCATTCTGCTGATTGCCGATGAAGTTATCACTGCATTTGGCCGCACCGGGTCGTGGACCGGATCTCGCCATTGGGGCGTGAAGCCGGACATGTGCGCTACCGCCAAGGCCATCACCAACGGATATTTCCCATTTGGTGCTGTGATGATTGCGGATCACATGGCCGAGACCTTTGAAAAGGACGAAAGTGGTATGGCCGCCATTGGTCATGGATATACCTATTCCGGTCATCCGGTCGGTGCGGCTGCGGCGATTGCCTGCATGGCTGAGACCGAACGGCTGAGGGTCAATGAAAATGCGGCTGCCCGCGGCACACAATTGTTCGAAGGGGTTCAGCGCCTGCATCAAAAGCACGAAATTGTAGGTGATGTGCGCGGCGGAGAAGGCATGATGACGGCGCTGGAGTTGGTGTCGAATCGCGAGTCCAAAGCGCCCATCGACAAAGCCACTGCGGGCAAGGTGCAGGATTTGGCTTACAAATCCGGTGTGATGATCCGTGTCTCCGGCCCCAACATCATTTTGTCGCCGCCTTTGATTCTGAGCGAAGCTGATGCTGCGGCAATTATCGATACGTTGGATGAAGCTCTGACTGGCGCTGCGGCGAGCTAAACGCCAGTAACAACTTGGCACCAGAAGCGAATTAGGAAAGCCAGCCGAGCTAGCTTGGTTTGCGGTTGGGAACGAATTAGGGCAACACATGAATCCGCTGCGCGGCATCCTGCTGAAAATCATTTCTGTGACAATTTTCGTTTTGATGGCTACGTGCATCAAGGCGGTGGCCGAGCATGTGCCACCAGGCGAAACGGTCTTTTTTCGTTCGCTGTTTGCCACCCCTGTCATTCTGGTCTGGCTGATGTGGCAGCACGATTTGGCCCATGGATTGGAAACCAAAAACCTGATGGGGCATTTTTGGCGTGGGCTTGTGGGAACAACCGCGATGGGGCTCGGCTTCACCGCGCTTGGCCTTTTGCCATTGCCCGAGGTGACCGCGCTTGGATATGCGGCTCCGGTCTTGACCGTGATATTCGCGGCCATGTTTTTGGGCGAGCCGGTACGGGTTTTTCGCCTATCAGCGGTGGCGCTTGGCCTGGTTGGTGTGGTGGTCATCCTATCTCCGCGCCTGACGGTTTTGAGTGTTGATGCGGCTGACAAGATGGAGGCGGTCGGCGCCTTGCTGATGTTGATGGGGGCCGTATTCATGGCCTTGGCCCAGGTGTTCGTGCGACGTCTGGTGGGCACGGAGACAACGGCAGCCATCGTGTTCTATTTTTCGATTACAGCGACCCTGCTGTCATTGCTCACCATCCCCTTTGGCTGGGTCATTCCCACATGGCAGGAGGCCGGTCTATTGATTGCGGCCGGATTGTTGGGTGGTGTCGGACAGATTCTGCTGACCACGTCCTATCGTTATGCCGACACGTCAGTGATCGCGCCATTTGAATATACATCGATCCTGTTGGCCGTGATTATCGGTTATACGGTGTTTGACGAAGTGCCGACAATAACTGTTGTTGCGGGAGTTTGTCTGGTCATCGGGGCGGGCCTGATTATCATCTGGCGCGAACGTCAACTGGGCCTGGAGCGCGCCAAACAGCGCAAAGTTATGACCCCACAGGGATAACTGTTGAGTCTCCAGCGGCGATCGAATCGCTTGCAATGGGTGCAATTTCATAAGTGTGTTTGTTGTGAGTACCCATGACGGGTACAATTGTCATAGCCTTTCCACACCTCCCGATGTCCAGACATCATCCCGCCAATATCCGGTTGACGCGCTCACAATCAGATGTATGGTATACCACACATCACATTTCAGGCTGGGCGCGACGTGCTCGGTGAAACATCGAACCAGGGGAGACCAAAATTGGCCATTGGCGACCAACTCTCCCCGATCGACATCAACTTTACGCTGAAAGACCACACCTACGAGGTGCTGCGCACGGCAATTTTGGACACCAATATCTATGACGAAGGCGTTGACCTGCGTCTTGACGAGCGGCAACTGGCCGATCAGCTTGCAATCTCCCGCACGCCGATCCGTGAGGCGCTGGCTCGCCTGGCTCAGGATGGCCTGGTGCAGATTATGCCGCGCAAGGGCGTGTTCATATTGCGCAAGTCACTCATCGAAATTCTCGAAATGATCGTCACCTGGGCTGCTCTGGAAAGCATGGCAGCGCGACTGGCAACCGAACATGCAAGTGCAGATGATCTTCGCGAATTGCGTAAGTTTGCGATGAAACACTCGGTTCATGCGGCCCGCGCTGAGTTTGAAGAATATTCAGAAGCCAATATTGAGTTCCATCAGTGCATTTTGAACCTGTCCGGCTGTTCCCTGTTGAAGACCACTGCCGACGGACTGTTCCAACATATGCATGCGGTTCGCCGACGCGCCATGGGCGAGGCCGACCGGGCGACCAAATCTGTCGTCGATCACATGGAAATTATTGAAGCGCTTGAAGCCCGCGATGCTGATCTCGCCGGGCGTCTGGTGCGCGAACACACAATGAAACTACACGAACACGTGCGTGCCACTTGGGTGCGGCTTGAACAAATGAACCAGTAGGAAGGCGGTGCCAAAAGGCGCAGCCCAATTCAGACAACATAGTAGGTGTCGGAGAGCAATTTGACTGAAGAAACCAAACCCGAAGCAATGACCGATGGCTTTCATCTGCTGATTGATGCGCTGAAGCTGAATGACGTGGACACCGTTTATGGTGTGCCGGGCATTCCTATCACCGACCTTGGCCGGATGATGCAGCAAGAGGGCATTCGCGTGCTGTCTTTCCGTCATGAGCAGAACGCTGGCAATGCCGCCGCCATCGCTGGATTTTTGACCAAAAAGCCCGGCGTTTGTCTCACCGTTTCTGCACCTGGCTTCCTCAATGGCTTGACGGCGTTGGCTCATGCTTCGACCAATTGCTGGCCGATGATTTTGATTTCCGGTTCGTCTGAACGCGAAGTGATCGACCTGATGCAAGGTGACTACGAGGAAATGGATCAACTGGCGATTGCCAAACCATTGTGTAAGGCAGCGTTCCGTATCCTGCATGCAGAGGATATTGGCATCGGTGTGGCGCGGGCCATCCGTGCAGCTGTTTCCGGCCGCCCCGGTGGGGTTTATCTGGATATTCCTGGTGCATTGCTTGGCCAGGTGATGGATGAAATTGAAGGTGCGAAGTCGCTGGTCAAAGTGATCGATCCGGCACCGGCACAACTGCCTGCACCTGCGGCAATCTCGCGGGCATTGGATGTGATCAAGAGTGCTAAAAAGCCTCTGATTATTCTGGGCAAGGGTGCTGCTTATGCGCAGGCCGACGAGGTTGTAAAAGATTTCGTTGAAAAGAGCGGTATTCCCTATTTGCCGATGAGCATGGCCAAAGGGCTGTTGCCCGACGCCCACCCGCAATCTGCCGGTGCGGCGCGGTCGCTGGTTTTGAAAGAATCCGATGTTGTGATCATGGTCGGAGCGCGGCTGAATTGGCTGTTGTCGCACGGCAAGGGCAAGAGCTGGGGCGAGCCTGGTTCCACGCGGTTTGTGCAGATTGATATCGAGCCAAAGGAAATGGATTCAAATGTTGAAATTGCCGCTCCCGTTGTCGGTGATATAGAATCCTGCCTGTCAGCACTGACTGACGCCATGGGCGGTGACTGGGCCGCGCCACCATCTGAATGGACGGATGCGGTGAAGGCTAAACGCGACGCCAATGTCGAACGCATGGCGCCAACGCTCCAAAATAATGCATCTCCGATGAATTATGCCGGTGCGCTGGGTGCGATCAAACGGGTGATCGACAAAAACCCTGAAACAATGTTCGTCAATGAAGGTGCAAATACTTTGGATTTTGCCCGTTCAATGGTCGACATGCATCGCCCGCGTAAACGTCTCGATGTGGGCACCTGGGGTGTGATGGGGGTCGGTATGGGGACTGCCATTGCCGCCGCCGTTGAAACCGGCCTGCCTGTGCTGGCGGTGGAAGGCGATTCCGCCTTTGGATTCTCGGGCATGGAGATCGAAACCATCTGCCGATACAAGCTGCCGATCTGTGTGGTGGTCTTCAATAACAATGGCATTTATCGCGGTACCGATCAGAACCTGTCTGGCGGTGATGACCCCGCACCCACGGTGTTTGTCGAGGACAGTCGTTACGACATGATGATGCAAGCCTTTGGCGGCGAAGGCGTCCATGTGGACAGCCCTGATGAATTGCAGCGGGCTGTCGCCGCAGCGCTTGAATCCGGCAAGCCAACGCTGATAAATGCCGTCATCGACCCGAAGGCCGGGAAGGAAAGCGGCAATATCGGAAATCTCAATCCAACCAGCGCGGTGACCGGCGAGAAAAGCGCCGCCGCGAAGGAAATTCTTGCAAAGAAGGCAGCGCAATGAAAGCACTAGACGGAATCAAAGTCCTCGATTTCACCCATGTTCAGTCGGGCCCAACATGTACCCAATTACTGGGTTGGTTTGGTGCCGATGTGATCAAAGTTGAGCGCCCGGGTGTTGGAGACGCGACCCGCAAGCAGTTGATCGACGTGCCCGGAGCCGACAGCCTTTACTTCACCATGTTGAACCACAACAAGCGGTCCATCGAGCTCAATTCCAAAAACGAAACCGGTAAAGAAGTGCTGACCCGGTTGATTGAAGAATGCGATGTGCTGGTGGAGAATTTTGCCCCCGGTGCATTGGATCGCATGGGGTTCTCATGGGAGCGCATTCAGGAAATCAATCCGCGCATTATCATGGCGTCGATTAAGGGATTTGGTCCAGGTAAATATCAGGACTGCAAGGTCTATGAAAACGTTGCCCAATGTGCCGGTGGCTCGGCCTCGACAACTGGCTTCCGCGACGGCCCGCCTTTGGTTACGGGTGCTCAGATCGGCGATTCAGGAACTGGTCTACATCTGTGCCTTGGAATTGTTACAGCCTTGTTCCAGCGAGAGAAAACGGGGCGGGGGCAGAAAGTTTCCTGCGCCATGCAGGACAGTGTGCTGAACCTGGCGCGGGTGAAATTGCGTGATCAGCAGCGTCTCGACACCGGCCCGTTGAAGGAATATTCGCAGTTTGGTGAAGGTGTGCCGTTTGGCGATGCAACACCGCGTGCTGGCAATGATTCCGGTGGTGGCCAACCTGGTCGCATTCTCAAGTGTAAAGGTTGGGAGCAGGACCCTAACGCCTATACTTATTTCATCATTCAGGCTGCGGTTTGGGAAAAGGTTTGCGATGTCATTGGCAAGCCCGAATGGAAGACTCAGGAGGGCTACGCCAAGCCACCGGAGCGGCTCGACAAGCTCAACGAAATTTTTGAGACCATCGAACAGTGGACGATGACGAAATCGAAGTTCGAGGTCATGGATATCTGTAATCCGCATGACATTCCTGTTGGTCCGATCTTGTCGATGAAAGAGATTTCAGAAGACGAAGGCCTGTTTGAAACCGGGACCATGGTGAAAGTGGATCATCCTGAACGGGGGCCGTATCTCAGCGTTGGCTGCCCGATCAAGCTTTCCGACAGCGATGTCGAGGTGACCCGTTCGCCCCTGCTGGGTGAGCATACAAGCGAAATTCTGGCCGATGTCCTTGGATATTCCGGCGAAGATCTGGAGCGGGTGATTGGGTCAGGTGCTGTTGGCGACGTTAAGGCGGAGGCGGCTGCGTAATTCGATGAAGTGTCAGTCAAACCTGCCAAGGAGAAAATGATGCGATTAATCGTGATGGGCCAGCAGGCCTTCGGCAAAGACGTCTTGGAAAAACTGCTGGATACCGGCACCGATGAGGTTGTTGCGGTTTACTGCGAGCCTGACCGGGAAGGCCGTCCGGCGGATCCGATCAAGGCATTTGCGCTTGAAAAAGGTCTGCCAGTGCTTCAGCCGGCCCATTTCAAGGATCAGGCGACCCTCGATGAACTGGCTTCATACGATGCTGACCTGATGGTCATGGCATTTGTCAATGTCTTCGTTCCCGAAGCAGCACGCGACACGCCAAAACAGGGTTCCATCTGCTTTCATCCGTCGCTTTTGCCCTTGCATCGTGGCCCCTCTGCGGTCAACTGGCCAATTATCATGGGCAGCGATAAATCCGGCTTCTCTTGGTTCTATCCAACCGACGGATTGGACGAGGGCGATGTCTTGTTGATGTGGGAATGTCCTATCGATCCAGATGACACGGTTATCAATCTGTATTTCAAGAAGATTTATCCTTCTGCAGTCGATTCTGTGCTCGAAGTTTGCGATCTTTTCCGGTCGGGCAATCCGCCTCACATGGAGCAGGATGAGAGTCTGGCGACGTATGAACGCCGCTGCACCAAAAAACATGCAAAACTTGATTGGAACAAGCCGGTCGATCAGGTCTACAACCTTATTCGCGGGACCAATCCGGCTCCCGGTGCTTGGACAACCCTCAACGGCGAGGAAGTAGGCATTTTTGACAGTGCGAAAGTGCCCGGTGACGGAATCTCTGGCAAGATCGTCGGAATTGGAACCGACGGCATTGAGGTTCAATGCATAGGTGGGCGTGTCTTGGTCAAGCGGGTGCGCCCGGCTGGCGGAGATAAACAACCAGCAAGTGATTGGGCTTCAAGCACCGGCCTTTCCGTCGGAGACGTGATCGGCTCGTAGATTTTTGAGAAAGAATAAAATGGCGTTTAAGACAGATATTGAGATTGCCCGTGAGGCGAACAAGAAACCGATCCAGGAGATTGGTGCAAAACTCGGCATCGAGGCGGCTGATCTGGTGCCCTATGGCCACGACAAGGCCAAGGTCTCAGCCGAATTCATCAAGGCACAGGCCGACAAGAAAGACGGTAAACTGATCCTGGTAACAGCGATCAACCCGACGCCGGCCGGTGAAGGCAAGACGACCACCACAGTTGGTCTCGGTGACGGTCTCAATGCGATCGGCAAGAATGCGGCAATCTGCATTCGCGAAGCCTCGCTGGGTCCGTGTTTCGGGATGAAGGGGGGTGCTGCTGGCGGTGGTTATGCCCAGGTTGTGCCGATGGAAGAGATGAACCTGCATTTTACTGGTGACTTCCACGCTATCACCAGTGCTCACAACCTGCTGTCGGCGATGATCGACAACCATATTTATTGGGGTAATGCGCTGGAGATCGACAACCGTCGTGTGGTCTGGAAACGGGTTCTCGACATGAATGACCGGGCGCTGCGCGACGTCGTCACTTCGCTGGGCGGTGTGCCCAACGGTTTCCCGCGTCAGGCTGGCTTTGACATCACCGTGGCTTCTGAAGTCATGGCGATCCTGTGTCTGTCTAACGATCTGGAAGATCTTCAGGAACGTCTCGGCAACATCATCATTGGCTATACACGCGAGCGTAAGGCAATCACCTGCCGCGATGTGAAGGCCGACGGTGCGATGACTGTGTTGCTGAAGGACGCCATGCAGCCAAACCTGGTGCAGACGCTGGAAAACAATCCGGCCTTCGTCCATGGCGGACCATTTGCCAATATCGCCCATGGTTGTAACTCGGTTGTGGCCACCAAGACGGCTCTGAAACTGGCTGACTATGTGGTAACCGAAGCAGGTTTCGGGGCTGATCTGGGTGCTGAAAAATTCCTCAACATCAAATGCCGTAAGGCCGGTCTTGCTCCAAGTGCCATTGTTATCGTTGCCACCATTCGGGCGATGAAAATGAACGGTGGGGTGAAGAAGCAGGATCTGGCTGCGGAAAATGTTCAGGCCGTTAATGACGGCTGCGCCAACCTTGGACGCCACATTGAGAATATCGGCAAGTTTGGTGTTCCTGCTGTTGTTGCGATCAACCATTTTGCTGGTGATACGGATGCTGAGATCGATGCCTGTCGTTCCTATGTGGAAAGCCTTGGCAGCGAAGCGATCCTGTGTAAGCACTGGGCCGATGGTTCTGCCGGCACCAAGGAATTGGCGACCCGCATTGCCGAGATTGCTGATGCAGATGAAGGCCAGTTCTCAACGTTGTACGGTGATGATCTGCCTCTAATGGACAAAATCGAAACCATCGCCAAGGAAATCTACCGGGCTGATGAGGTTCTGGCCGACAAGAAGGTCCGGGACCAGCTGAAGCAGTGGGAAGATGCCGGATTTGGCAATCTGCCTGTGTGCATGGCCAAAACCCAGTATTCCTTCTCGACCGATCCAAATCAGCGTGGTGCGCCGACGGGTCATTCTGTGCCAATCCGTGAAGTACGGCTGTCTGCGGGCGCCGGGTTTGTGGTCGTGGTCTGTGGTGAGATCATGACCATGCCCGGCTTGCCGCGCGTGCCGTCGGCAGAAGCCATCATGCTCAATGATGACGGCCAGATCGAAGGTCTGTTCTGATGTTCATTGAACAACAAATTATTCAAGATTGCCGGGCTTTGTGCCCGGCAAGCTATGCCAGAGGAGATAACTGACGCGGGTTTAGCAACACATCTTGATCGCTTTGATTCAAGCGCCCGCAAAGAGGCGCGAATTAGCAACCAGCCACCAATTGAGTGGCATAATTGGGTCGCTGAAACGCAGCGATCTGCACAAAGGAGGACACAATGAAACTTTTACAATCGCTAGTAGCAGGTGCTGCCGCACTTGGTATGATGGCCTCGGCTGCAGCAGCAGCTGATTGGAAGCCTCGCAAGCCGGTTGAATTCGTCATTATGGCAGGTGCCGGTGGCGGAGCTGACCAGATTGCGCGTTTGCTGCAGGGCCTGATCGAGAAGAAAGGTCTAAGTTCACGTCCATTCATTCCGGTTAACAAACCTGGTGGCTCGGGCGCTGAAGCTCTGCGCTACATGCAGGACAAAGCCGGTGATGATCACACGGTCATGATGACGCTGAACAGCTTTTACACGACGCCCATCATTCAAGAGGGCCTTGGTGTAGATGTGACGAAGTTCACGCCAATTGGCCTGATGGCGATGGATACGTTCCTGCTGTGGGTCCATTCTGATCGCAACGACATCACAGACGTCAAAAGCTATGTTTCAGCTGTGAAGTCTGCAGGTCTGGACTGGAAAGTGGGCGGAACAGGTTCCGGACAGGAAGACTCCGTTTTGACTGCCATGATGGAAAACCAGTTTGGTTATGACGTTACCTACATTCCGTTCCCAGGCGGTGGTACTGTTGCCAAGAACCTGGTCGGCAAGCAGATCGATTCCACTGTGAACAACCCTGCTGAGCAGATGGAATTCTACAAAGCTGGTAATTCCAAGCCACTGGTTCAGTTCACCGGTGAGCGTATGGCTGCTTTCCCAGACACCCCAACTGCAAAAGAACTCGGTATCGACATCGAGTACTACATGCAGCGTTCGGTCAACGGCCCTCCAGGCATGTCGGCTGATGCGGTGGCATTCTATACTGAGCTGTTCCAGGAACTGTTCAACAGTAAAGAATGGCAGGATTTCTGCGTCTCGGACGGCCTGACTTGCGACAAAATGATGAAGGGTGGCGAGCTGGCTAGCTTCCACGCTGACAACATCGTTGCACACAAGGCCCTCATCGAGTCGGTTGGCGCTAAAGCCATCACTGGCGAATAAAACACGGCTTATGGGCCGGCGAAAGTCGGCCCATATCCAATTGAAATTTGGACAATTGTGACCACTTGGCTGACGCTCACAGCGCGGCGGGCGAGGGCGGTCAGTCCAGGCCAAATATGATTTGGTCGCAGCGGGAGGATCTGAAATGTCAATGCGAATGGCCGAATTCTGGATGGCGATTGCGCTTCTGGTAGGCTCACTTGGCCTGATGTGGAGCATTCATTCAGATGGACTAAGTATTGAATGGATCGACGGACGCGGACCCGGAGCTGGTGTTTGGCCATTCTGGCTGGCGGCTGGAATGGGTTTAACCTGTTTGTGGACGCTGTTCCGCTGGTTCAGAGCACAGACGCCCGAAAGTCGTGACCTGTCGCACTATATCGATCCTGAGAGCATCGGATTGGTGGCGATTTCCTTCGCTTCTTTGACCGTCATGCTGATCTTGGTGGGCATTGTTGGGACATATATTTCGATCGCCTTATTCCTTGGCTTTTACATGCGGGTAGTTGGCAAACACAGTTGGCGTATTGTCTGGTCGTTCGTGATTGGCGGTCCCATTTTCATCTACTTTCTCTTCGAGTGGCAGTTGTCGAAATATCTGCCAAAAGGTTGGACGATCTTCGAAGAAGGGTTCCTTTGGATAGACAATTACAGATGGGAATACCTGATGTAATCGGGTGCGGGAGGAACTGAATTATGGGTGAAGTATTTACATTATTGGGAAACGGGTTAGCGCAGAGCTTTGAGCCGCTTAATCTGTTTATGATTTTTGTCGGCTGCCTGGCCGGCCTGTTCATCGGCGCAATGCCAGGACTTGGATCGGTCAATGGGGTTGCTATCCTGCTGCCTGTTACCTTTCTGGTGCCACCAACTGCCGCGATTATCTTTTTGGCAGCATTGTACTATGGAGCAATGTATGGCGGCGCGATAAGTTCGATCACGCTCGGTATTCCCGGCGCGTCGACTGCCGTTGCAACGGTTTTTGACGGACGGCCGATGGCCCAGTCCGGACGAGCAGATCAGGCTTTATCAGCTGCCGCAGTTGCATCTTTTATTGGTGGAACCATTTCCGTCATTCTGTTCACTTTCTTTGCTCCACCATTGGCAATCTTTGCCTTGAAGTTTGGTCCGCAGGAAGAATTTGCCTTGATGGTTCTGGCCTTTGCCACCTTCATTGGTTTGGGCGGAGACGATATTCCAAAAACCATCTTCATGATTTTGCTGGGTCTGGTGATGGCGTCAGTTGGATTTGACATTATTACCGGACAGCCGCGTTTGGTGTTTTTCGACATGGTCGAATTGCAGCGTGGCATCGGGTTCCTCGTACTTGCAATCGGCATTTATGGTATTGGGGAAATGCTCTGGACGCTTGAAACCACGAAGGGCAAGGTAGAGATACACGCGGTGAAAACCACCTGGTCGCGGTTCAAGCAAAACCTTGGTAAAGTAAAGGAATACCTGCCCACAACAACACTGGGTTCGGTCATTGGCTTTTTTGTCGGTACATTGCCCGCGGCAGGGGCCACTCCAGCTTCGCTTATGTCTTACGGACTGGCGAAAACCTTTTCTAAGGATCCAGACAGTTTCGGTAAGGGGAATGTTTCGGGAGTGGCAGCACCGGAAGCGGCGAACAATGCTGCATCGACTGGTTCGATGTTGCCAATGATTACGCTTGGAATTCCGGGTTCACCAACAACTGCTATCCTGCTCGGTGGCATGATCATCTGGGGCTTGCGTCCCGGACCGCTCCTGTTCAGCGAAAACCCTGATTTTGTTTGGGGACTTATCGGCTCCATGTATGTTGCTAATTTCGTCACGGTCATTTTGAACCTCGCGCTGATCCCGGTCTTTGTGCGGGTGTTGGCCATGCCGTTCACCATGCTCACACCGATCATCTTTGTTCTGTGTTTCGTTGGTGTGTTCTCGACGACCGACAGGATGTTTGACGTTTGGTTGATGATGGTTCTCGGTGCCGGGGGATATTTACTGCGTAAGCTAAATTACCCAGTGGCGCCCGCCGTGTTGGCGATCGTGCTGGGCCCATTGGCTGAACGATCGCTGCGGCAATCGTTGATATCCAGTCGTGGAGACGTGATGACGTTCTTTGATCGACCGATCTCGCTGGCCTGCATGTTGATCGCACTGGCATTGATCCTCTATCCGGTTTACCTGGGCTTCCGCCGCAAACGGGCTCGGGCCAGCTTTGGGGATGAAGGATAAAACGATCGGAGACAGGTCAACCGAATTTGGACCATGGAATCCGGGGCTTGACTCCACAATACCTCGCGACGTCATGCCGCTTTCGACGATGTTTGCAGCAGACAATGTCGAAACGGATTTTCAGACCGCTCATGAACTGAGCGACTTTAGCGGCCTGTCACCGTTCGATATTGTCGTCTTCCGGCCTGAACGTCTGGTGGTTCACAGCCTGCTGATACGCGTGACGATTACGTTGTCGGTGCCGGATGGCCCTGACTATGAGGAACTGGGGATCAATCTTCGCAGTATGGTGCGGCGTATTCTGGACGTCCATGTGGCTCCGGAAATGGCGGGATTGAAGGCCATTCATGAGGATGTGCGGCAACAGGCATCGGCAGTAATTGGTGAAGACTTGACCAGGTTGAAACGGG
>JBDVMU010000028.1:0-142119 GCA_039969995.1 Rhizobiaceae bacterium | reverse complement strand
ACATGGTCGGGACTGGAATCGGAGAAAGTCTGCTACAACGCGGGCTATACCAACGTTCACGAGTACATCCCGTGGCGTACCTTATCGGGCCGGCAACAGCTCTATCAGGACCATTTGTGGATGCGTGCCTTTGGTGAAGCGTTCTGTCTCTATCGACCACCCATCGACACCAAAGCCGTCAATCCGGTCATTGACGCGCGGTCGAATGGTGAAAAGCAGATTGTGCTGAACTTCATCACTCCGCACCAGAAATGGGGCATCCATTCGACCTATTCCGACAATCTGATGATGTTGACCCTGAACCGGGGAGGTCCAGTTGTCTGGATATCGGAGGTGGACGCTGCAAAGGCTGATCTTGTCGATAATGACTGGGTGGAAGTTTATAATGTCAACGGTGCCATCGTGGCGCGTGTCGTAGTTTCGCAGCGCATGAAAGAAGGTACGATTTACATGTACCACGCGCAGGAAAAGATCGTGAACACGCCGGGGTCGCAGATCACTCAGCAACGAGGCGGCATCCATAATTCCGTCACAAGGGCGATCACCAAACCGACCCACATGATCGGCGGATACGCGCAGCAATCCTACGGTTTCAACTATTACGGAACCGTTGGCTCCAATCGCGATGAATTCGTGATCGTCCACAAAATGAAAAAAGTCGACTGGATGGAAGGCCCTTATCGCGACGGCCAGTCGAAATCTGTGCTCAACGACACCGAGACAACCGAGGAGGTTGCACAATGAAAATCCGCGCTCAAATCGGCATGGTTCTGAACCTTGACAAATGCATCGGGTGTCACACGTGCTCGGTGACCTGCAAAAACGTTTGGACGAACCGGGAAGGCGTTGAATACGCCTGGTTCAACAATGTGGAGACCAAACCTGGTGTTGGCTATCCCAAAGACTGGGAAAATCAGAAGGCCTGGAATGGGGGGTGGGTGCGAAAACCCAATGGCAAAATTCAACCCAAGATGGGTGCCAAATGGCGCATCCTGGCCAACATCTTTGCCAATCCGGACCTGCCTGAAATCGACGACTACTACGAGCCGTTCAACTTCGATTATGGGCATTTGCAGTCGGCTGGCGAAGTTCAGGCTTCTCCCACTGCCCGTCCACGGTCGTCGATAACCGGCGAGCGGATGGAGAAAATAGAATGGGGGCCTAACTGGGAAGAAATTCTGGGTGGCGAGTTTTCCAAGCGATCAAAAGACTACAACTTTGAAGGCATTCAAAAGGACATCTATGGCGAGTTCGAAAATACGTTCATGATGTATTTGCCGCGACTGTGTGAGCACTGTCTCAACCCAACTTGTGTTGCGGCCTGTCCGTCAGGTGCCATCTACAAGCGCGAGGACGATGGCATTGTTCTGATTGACCAGGAAAAATGCCGTGGCTGGCGCATGTGCGTTTCAGGCTGTCCTTACAAAAAGATCTATTACAACTGGCAGTCCGGCAAGTCGGAAAAGTGTACCTTCTGCTATCCGCGTATCGAAGCAGGTCAGCCCACCGTTTGTTCAGAAACCTGCGTGGGGCGCATCAGATATCTGGGAGTGATGCTGTACGACGCTGACCGCATATCTGATGCGGCGTCTGTTGCCAATGAGCAGGACCTGTATGAAGAGCAATTGAGCGTTTTCCTTGATCCCAACGATCCCGAGGTCATCGAACAAGCACGCAAGGACGGTATTCCCGAAGCCTGGTTGGAGGCTGCGAAAAACTCGCCGGTTTATAAGATGGCGATGGACTGGAAGGTCGCATTTCCGCTTCATCCTGAATACCGCACATTGCCAATGGTCTGGTATATCCCGCCATTGTCGCCACTCCAGTCTGCAGCGGAAGCTGGCAAGATTGGCATGGATGGGGATATGCCTGATGTGCGCTCTTTACGCATCCCCGTTCGCTATCTGGCCAATCTGCTGACTGCCGGGAAAGAGGAACCTGTGGTTTCTGCCCTCGAGCGCATGTTGGCGATGCGCGCCTATATGCGGTCAAAAACGGTCGATGGCGTGATCAATGAAGAGATAGCTGAAAAAGTTGGTCTGTCTGCTCAAATGATTGAGGACATGTACCACATCATGGCTATCGCCAATTACGAAGACCGCTTTGTCATTCCCACATCACATCGCGAAATAACCGAAGATGCTTATGAACTTCGCGGTTCCTGCGGTTTCTCGTTTGGCAATGGTTGCTCTGCCGGTGGTGCACAAACCGACATGTTTGGCGGCAAGAAGCCCCGCACAACGCAGACCCCGACCGATTTGTTCAAGGAGTTTTCACAATGATACCGGCGCTCAAGACTGCATCCGTTCTCCTGTCTTATCCGACGGGGGAGATTCACGCTGCCTTGCCCGAACTGATTGAATTGTTGAAAGGCGGCAATCTGGCTCAACGAAGAGAAACCAAATTGTTGATCGATCTTGCCCGCAGCATTGCCGGAACTGACCTGTATGACGCGCAGGAACGCTATGTTCATCTGTTTGACCGAACCCGCTCACTCTCTCTGCATTTGTTCGAGCATGTTCATGGTGAGAGTCGTGACCGGGGGCAGGCCATGGTGGATCTAATGGCCGTCTATGAAGACAATGGCTTGACTGTAGATGAAAAGGAATTGCCGGATTTCCTCCCGCTTTTCCTGGAATACACAGCGACTCGGACCGAAGCGGAAGCGCGCGAAATGCTGGGGCAGACCCTGCATATAGTCAGTGCCCTGCGGGAGCGTCTAAAAAAGCGTAAATCGGTTTATGCCAATGCTTTCGTCGCTCTTGAAATCTTTGCCAAATCCCGCCCTGACAAATCGCTGGTGGAAACCATTTTGGCGCGGCCTGAAGACGACCCCGATGATTTGGAGGCACTTGATGCCATTTGGGAAGAGGAAGTGGTGACGTTTGGCGGGAACTCCGGCGAGAATGATTGCGGCCCCGACCGCTTGCAGCGCCAGATCCGGGCATCGCGTCGCAAGCCTGACAATCTGAATGAGAACCCCAATTTTGCAACCAATGAAAGGGAGCAACGATAGCCATGCCTGATTTCATTCATCAACTCCTGTTCGGTGTTTATCCTTACGTCGCCCTTGCGATCATGATTCTTGGGAGCATATTCCGCTATGATCGAGAGCCCTATTCATGGCGCTCAGGTTCCAGCCAATTGCTGCGTCGCAAACAGTTGGTTTGGGGGTCGATCCTGTTTCACATCGGCATTCTTTTCTTGCTCTTCGGGCATGCGGTTGGACTGTTGACACCACACTTCATCTACGAACATTTCATATCAGTAGCGAACAAGCAGCTACTGGCAATCATTGCCGGATCAGTGGCAGGCATTGTTTGCTTCGTGGGGATTTCATTGCTCGCCCATCGCAGACTGTTCGATGCGCGCGTTAGCGTGACTTCAACATTCTCCGACGTCGCCATTCTGCTTATTCTTTGGGTGCAACTGGCGCTTGGTCTTTTGACCGTGCCATATTCGCTGCAGCACAGCGACGGTTCAGTGATGTTACGCCTGTCAGAATGGGCCCAGCGCATTCTCACTTTCCGTACCGAGGGAACTGCCGATCTCATTTCAGGATTAGCGTTTCCCTATCAGGCTCATCTGGTTCTCGGGCTGACAATCTTCCTGCTGTTCCCGTTCTCCCGATTGGTACACATGTTGAGCGTTCCCGTACGTTATTTCTGGCGCCCGGGATATCAAGTCGTTCGCCAAAGAAACGTGCACCCCGCTCCCAAATTGCCAGCGGAGTAAGATCATGGTCACACTTATAAAAGATCCGTTTCTGACCTCCAAAAAGGTCGCAGGCAGCAACTGCTCCCCCGGAAACCAGGATGGGTGCGCTCCAATGCGTGGCTACAACGGTTATGTTGAGCCAGACACCAAAATTCCGCCGAAGGCCAAGTTGGTGATCAAGGAAATTTCTGTCAACGGCGTGCCCGTTTCAGAATCCAACGTTTTGAACGAGGCCCAGAACCACCCAGCGTCCAATCCGGGTGAAGCCTTGCGACGGGCAGCCCACGCACTGGTGATCCGCGAGCTTTTACTTCAGAAAGCGCGGAGATTGAATATCGTTGCTGCGCCGCTGGTCGGAGCTGACAATACGTTGGAAACGGAAGAGGACGCCTTGATCCGCCAACTGATTGAACGCGAAATTGATACTCCAATTTCCGATAAGTCGATCCGGCAACGCTATTATGAAATGCATAAGCATCGTTTCAAATCAGAAACGATATTGGAAGCCCGTCACATATTGCTGGCTTGTCGCACTGACAACGAGGCAAAGGCCAATCTTGAATTGGCCCAGTCCCTGATCAATCGGCTTAAGCGCAATCCGCAGGATTTCGGGAAATATGCAAAGGAATATTCTGCCTGCCCTTCAAAGAACGAGGGCGGAAATCTTGGTCAATTGACCGGGGGGTCGACGGTTCCCGAATTTGAAATCGTTTTGCACAAAATGAATGCAGGTCAAATCTGGCCGGAACCGGTGGAAAGCCGCTTTGGACTGCACATCATCTATCTGGTCAATATCATACCTGGAGAAGTTTTGCCCTTTGACTATGTCGAAGACAAGATTGGAGCATGGTTGGAAGCTTCCTCATGGTCAAAGGCGGTGTCCCAGTACGTCTCCATTTTGGCGGGCCAGGCGAAGATCACGGGTATTGATCTCGATGCAACAAGTTCACCGTTGGTCCAATAAGCAACCGCTCGTTTGTGCGGGAGAAAGACATGTTAAAACAGGCCGAAGCGAGGCGAATGGCCCTGAAAGAATTATCGACCCCGACGCCGATAAATCTATTTGCAAATCCTGTTGAATACCTTGTTGCTGTTCACTACCGGTTGCGAGCTCTTTGTCAGCTTCTTGATGAAGTAGCCATGGCTGCAACGTTCGAAGAAGCAGCACTCGAAGTCATAATCTGGTTTCTCCAAACCGAGATGCCTCCACACATTTTGGATGAGGAAGAAGACTTGTTTCCGCTCCTGCGGCGACGTGCAGAGCCTGAAGACGAAATCCACACCCTTTTGGGGCAATTGAGCATGGAGCATACAGCTGGGGAGTTGGATGCTGCCCTGATCGTGGTGCTGCTTGAGAAGCTAAAATCTTCGAGTGATAACAGTGAGATCAACGAAGATACTGTGCAACTACTCAACCGTTTTGCCGCAAATGAACGCCAACACCTGATCGTTGAAAACGCAATCGTGCTTCCGCTTGCTCGCGTTCGGCTGACCGACATCGATCAGCAACAGCTTGGGCAAAAAATGGCCGCTAGAAGAGGGGTGGTGCTCGATGGTTGATCAATGGCTGAACCACACGATCGGGTTGGTTAGAGAACATCGCCAAATTGGCGGATTGCTCTGTGATCTGGACTGCAATGCCAACCAACAGGAACCGAACCAATGACAGAATTGCAAATGCAGGACGTTGAGTGCTCCTGTTCAAAAGACGCTGCATCCTTGCTCAGCGTTGACGAGGCCCGGAGAATAGCACTGGAACTTGTTGCTCCGTTGCAGGGATGTGAATTGTTGCCGCTTGCTGATGCGCTTGGCCGCGTCGTTTCCAGAGACCTGCGGGCATCATCAGCCATGCCGTTTTTTGATAATTCGGCAATGGACGGGTATGCAGTTTCGACCCAGAGCCTGATTGGTGAGCCGCCTTGGCAATTGCCCGTTTCCGGCACGATTGCAGCTGGCGACAGTCCTAATTCGATTGGTGTTGACCGGTCACGCCCAGCCGCCGTGCGTATTCTCACCGGCGCTCCAGTGACAGCCGGACTTGATGCGGTGATTCCACAGGAAGAAGTCGACGGCCGAGATGGCAAAGTGACAATCCACCGGCGCCCAAAGCTCGGGAGCAATATCCGATTTGCAGGAAGTGACATGGCACGAGGTGCGTTGCTGGTTGGAGCAGGTACACGTTTGACAAGTCACCTTGTTGGATTGCTCGCGGCGAACGGCTACAATTTCATAAATGTCGTGCAATTGCCGCGAATTGCCCTCTTTTCTACCGGAGACGAACTGGCCCAACCCGGAGCGCGGGCAAAGCCCGGGCAGATCTATGACTGCAATAAGCCGATGTTGATGGCGATGCTGGCGCAGATGGGGATTGCAGCTGATGATTTGGGAAGCTTGCCGGACGACTTGTCCGCGACACAGGCTTTCCTGAGTGATTGTCACAACCGCTACGACCTTCTGATCTCCACCGGTTCGGTTTCCGTTGGAGAACGGGATTTTCTTCAATCGGCTTTTGTGGCGGCTGGTGGATTGGTGAAAAACTGGAAAGTTGCGATCAAACCGGGAAAGCCTGTCCTTTTCGGCAAGTTAGGGAACACCGCATTCACCGGCCTGCCAGGCAATCCTTTTGCTGCCTATGTTGGTTTTTGCCTGTTTGTAAAACCGAAAATCAATCGTCTGCTGTCTTTGGAGCCGGGTTTTGGTTTTGACACCACGGCAATCGCTGATTTTTCGTGGGAGCGGAAGCAGGGACGTCTGGAGGTTTTCCCGGTCAAGGTTTCTGCATGGTCATCGAGCGGGCCGCCCGAAGTGACGAGGCTGGGCAACTCGGTTTCAGCCACTCTCTATCCACTCGCAAATGCTGATGGACTTGCACAGGTCCCGGCAGAATGCATCGCAGTCAGACCGGGAGACAAGATCCTGTGGCAACAATTCCAGATGTGAGGACAAACCCATGACCCAGGCCCTTTTGGCAGCAGTCCGATTTGGACAGAATCATGACATTGACGGATTTTTGGAAAGAATTGCTGCTGCGAAACTGGCCGATGGTCTTCGTGTCAGGGGAGCATTGCAATCACGCGGTGAAGCAAATGGTGAATGCCATTGTGCGGATATGGACCTGCATCTTGTTAATTCCGGCAAGGTTTGTCGGATTTCTCAATCCCTCGGCCATGGTTCATCTGGTTGCCGCCTGCATCCGGGAAAACTTGCAGAATGTGCTGCTGAGCTTGAGCTGCAAGTCGAAGCCGGATGCGACCTGTTGATTGTCAACCGCTTCGGCAAGGGTGAATCCGAAGGCCGCGGTTTTCGCGATCTCATGAGCAAGGCGGTCCTTTTGGGAATACCTGTACTCACCGCCACCCGTGATGTCTATCTGGACGCGTGGGTCACTTTCAGCGGTGATTTGGGTACGCAATTGTCGTTTGATGCGATGGCGGTTGATGAGTGGATTGACAATTTTATCCGGCTTAAAGCTGCCTGAAATCAATCAAGGGCATGAACCAAAAACTAGCCCAATTTACACCGCCGAATGCTCCAATACCCCTGAAGACAGTCAAAACAATTGGCTTAGTCATTGTTGATGTTGCAGGCGACCAGATGCATCGAAGTTCATCGGGTGTTCCGGCCCCGCAAGTGATAAGTGATCCGATCCTTCTACATGAGCAAGCAGGCAGGTGACACCCACACTCGATGCAGCTCAAGCGTGTTGTGAATTCTGACGATTTTTACGGTTTCTGGTGTCGTCAAGTTGCAAGTCTTTAAGGCCACGCAAATTGCATCATGATCTGAGTTCAGAATCATCGGCAATTTGGCCAGATTCAAGATCGTTGCTGTGATTGCATTTGTATAAATGGCCCCCAGATCGAGCATTTAAAGTGAGGTTGGCGCTCTGGTGAAATGGTTGTTGTCGCAAGAAGCCAGTTTCGTTATCTGACAGATCGACAAACCGCTCTAACAATTGCAGCAAATGATCTGGTGTCACTTTGTCTTCAAAACAGAACGCGTAAAACAGTACCGCCTGAGCTTGCTATTTCGGCCCCTTCATCGCTAGCAATCTCCCAAATCAGTAAAGAAATTTAATCGGCATAAATGGCCATCAATGTGACGGGTTTTTCATCGAAATAGGCCTCAAGCGGTCATCTAGAGGCGGTGGATTTCAATTGTAACTGCCAACTAAAACTCGTTGGGGCTGAAGCCAGCCTCAATTGGCGTTGGAATTCATAGTGAGCCCGCTGTGAAGGCGATCTATTCCGGAAAGACGCTGGTTCGCGCTCGCAAGGACTAAAGCTTGAAGGCGAGCCCTGTCCGGACCTCCAGGCGGTAATAGTCATCTTCAATGTCGCCATCCTCTCGTGATCGCCGCCAGGTCTGATCGGCTGCAACAAACCAGTCCACAGTACTCGTCAATTGCTGGCTGGCTTTGAACGAAAGGCTCAACTCATCTGCATCGCCATCGATCTCGGGTTCGTCAGTCTGTTCATATAGCGCTGACAACTCAAGATTGGTTCGTTCCGTCACCTGCCAACCCAAACCAAAGACATATTCAGTGATTTGCGCATAGGTGGCATCGCTGGTGTCCGGCGTCGTCAGGTACCGACGCACCTGTGCGTTCAAGTCTAATTCATCCACGGGGCTCCAGGTCAATCGAATATCGGCGAATGAAATCTCAACGTCCTCGACAGCGTCATCAGCAAAGCTTCGCCGTTCAAATCGACCACCTATGTCCATCGCAAATTTTTCATTTGGCTTCAGAGTGACACCAGCCACGGCATAGCGGCCGGTAGCATTCAGGGAGTTCACCGATCCTGAACGCTCCGGAAAGACGACGTCAGAAATGCCCAGCCGCAGGAAGGGAGACACCTTGGCCTCTGGACGAAGCTGCAAACCCAATTCAAGGTCTCGGGTTAGGGAATTACCACCGGCTATGCTGTCGTCATCCTCCTCAGAACCTGCCTGATCCACCTCGTAATCCAGGCTTCCACGGACGCTTGCTGTAATGAAACTGGCCTTTTTTTTGACTTCGGCAAATCCTCCCGCATTTACCGTAGGAGCCCCCCCGCTCAAGGCGTCCGCTTCCTGGTTCAGACCAAATGAATAAGACAGTCCAGAGTCCAACTTGCGCGTCATGCTGGTGCTGTTCGAAACCGCCCATCTGTCGAATGTTCCATTATCAAATAAGTCGATAAGGGTAGCTTCACTCGCAAGTTCTGCTTCAAGTTGATCGGTCTGATAGGATACGTCGAGACTGGCGTCGTATCGATGAAACACTGATCCGGGACCATCGTTTTCTTCGTCAAAGTTGGAATCATAGCCAATAGAAGCGGCCATCCGTGCAGCAACATTCAAACGATCGTCCTGCTCCTTGGCGTCGTCGCGGTCACCGTCATCAGACGTGTCGTCATCAGTAGAATCTTCGTCCTCGTCATCGTCATCAGATGGGTCGGCTTCTTCGACAGTCGCCGTCGCTGCAGCGGAGCCGATGCTGCCTGTTGTCAGGCGCCGATCCCGCGCCAATTCCCGCTGCAGGTTCAGCATGCTTTCAGAGTGAATCGGCAACACGCCACGAAGTGATGTGCGGTCCGCTGCGATGGCTGAGGGCATGCAAAGACAGACAACAGGTACCGTTGTGACTAATTTCTTTAAGCAGAGATGCCAGCCCATCTTGTCCTCGACGCAATACCAGATGTTTCACAAGTATTGATGAACAGGGTTAACATCCCGATAATTTGATCGCCTGTCAGTTGCCAATCCGGAGTTTGAAAAAATAGCCGGTGAGAACTCAGAGTATTGTGATCCCCGGTTCCCATTCAGTTCCCGTTCAGCTTTGCCCAACTACTTTGCATTTTGGGAATGTAGTTAACAATTTGCAAAGATTATGAAGAATTGCGGTCCGATAGGGGCAAAAAAGGGCCGAATTGCGCTGGCACATCGCTTGCAGCCCTGTTGGTGAACGTGACGATCGAACGCCGACGCAAAACTATGTGCTGGAAATGAGCGAGGACTTCGCTCGGCTACTCAAGAGCGCAACGTTGGCGATCAATCGGTAGCAAAAATCGGGTTGCCAGTTCGTAGAACTGGCAATTCCACAACCTCATTACGCGGAAATTTGAACCCCCACTCCAAGTGCGGGGGCGAACACGCATGGACTAGTAGGAGCCAAAACATGTTGAATGTGATCGAAATGCCTGTCCCGGCCAATACCCAGCCGGCTATCAGCGAGAATGCAGAGACCGTTTTCGAACGACTCGAATCCAGCGTCCAGACCTACGCTCGCAATTTTCCAAAAATCTTTGACAAAGCAGTTGGCGTCCAGATGTGGGATGTCGACGGCAATCGATATCTCGACTTTTTAAGCGGCGCTGGATCGCTGAATTATGGGCACAACCATCCGGTAATGAAGGGTGCGCTGATCGACTATCTGCAGGCCGATTACATTGGCAACAGTTTGGACCTCCACACGCGAGCGAAAGCTGAGTTCATGTGCACGTTTGATGAACTCATCCTTCGTCCTCGCCAGTTAGACTATGTCTTGCAATTTACTGGCCCAACAGGAACTAACGCTGTTGAAGCGGCAATGAAAATTGCCCGCAAGGTGACCGGCCGCAGCAACATTGTCGCCTTCACCAACGGATTTCACGGAGTAACAAGCGGTGCCCTTGCAGCTACCGGAAATGGCGGACAGCGCGCTGGCTCGGGTTTGCCGCTTTCTGGGGTCTCTCGCTTTCCATTTGACGGTTATCTGGGTGAAGATTTCGACACCACGGTGATCCTCGAAAAAATGCTGGGTGATCCTTCAAGCGGTCTCGACCTGCCAGCAGCCGTCCTTCTGGAAACGGTGCAAGGCGAAGGTGGTCACAACGCTGCCAGTGCAGAATGGCTTCAAACCATAGAGAGCCTGTGCAGGCAATACGGCATATTGCTGATTGTCGACGAGATCCAAAGCGGTTGTGGTCGCACCGGCACATTCTTCAGCTTCGAGCCATCGGGTATTCGGCCCGACATTGTGACGCTATCAAAATCGATTTCCGGCATGGGGCTTCCGTTGGCCCTGACATTGTTGCGCAAGGAAATCGACATTTGGAAGCCCGGTGAACACAACGGAACATTCCGAGGCAACAATCATGCCTTCATCACAGCGACAGCTGCGTTGAAGCACTTTTGGACAGACAACAATTTTCAGTTGGAAATTCAACGCAAATCCAAACTGCTCGAAGACAGGTTGATTTGTATTCAGGATCGATTCCGCAACGACATCACCGATCTCCCCGGACGCGGCATGATGCGTGGTTTGAAATTTTCAGACCCCGATAGCGCAGCGCAGGTCACGAAGCTGGCTTTTGAAGACGGCCTGATAGCTGAGCGTGTCGGCCCACGCGACGAAGTCGTCAAATGTATGACGCCGCTCAACATAGAAGATCATCACTTGATTGAGGGTCTCAATATTCTGGAGACGGCGATCGTCAAAGCTTTGCGCGCTGGCCATTCCGGATCGCATTCGACAGACGGGATCAATGAAAATGGTTGAGCTTGCATCAAGCCCAACTCGCGTTCGCACGTCCGATTGGGACAATTCATCGGTCGCCGATGATGCCGTGGCCGAAGATGAAATCAGTAATAGGTCCACCGTCCTGACTGGCAACGCGGTCGACAATACCCCCTATGCAAGCCCAGGCGAACGGTTTCACCATCTCTTCGAAAAGCGCCTAGTGGGTGCGTCAGGCAAGGCATTTTCCGATCAGATCGCGGTTGAATCTGAATCCAAATTGGTCACCTTTGGCGAGCTTAATGCCATTGCCAATCAGATTGGTCACTTTCTGCTAAGCCGGGGCGCAGAACCGGGTGATGCTATTGCCATCCTCTTGGACCGCGATGCCCATTCCTATGCATGCATACTGGCAGTCTCCAAAATTGGATGTTCTTTTGTACCGTTGGACGGAAGCTTCCCGGTAGATCGGGTGGCATTCATTTGCCACGACAGTGATGTCCAAATGGTGGTGACGACGTCTTCCTCGAGATCGAAATTTCAAGGGCAAGATCTTTCGATCATTACGCTTGATCAGGCCCGGGAGACTTATTCCTTGCTGCCCATGTCGATGCCTGACGTCGAAGATCCCGCCATAGGTCATGATTGCCGGTGCTACACGATCTACACCTCGGGCACGACGGGCACCCCAAAGGGCGTTCCCATCAGTCACTGGAACATTTGTAATTTTCTGACGATGGCGGAAAAACATTATGGCTTCCAGGCGGATGACCGTGTGTATCAATCGCTGACATTTGCCTTTGATTATTCGTTTGAAGAAATCTGGGTGCCGCTTCTTAACGGTGCTCGTTTGATACCGGCCCCCAATGGCGTCAGTTTGCTGGGCAGCGATCTGGCCACTTTTCTTCGACAACAGCGGATAACTGCCTGGTGCAGCGTGCCGACGGTCCTGGCGACAATCGAAGAGCCATTGCCGGATTTGCGACTGTTGATCGTATCTGGAGAAAGCTGTCCAATTGAGCTGGTCGAGCGTTGGTGGACACCGCAGCGGCGGTTTTTGAATCTGTACGGCCCGACCGAGGCGACGGTTTCTGCTACCTGGAAAGTGATGCAACCACGCGAAAAGGTAACGATCGGTGTGCCGCTGCCGACTTATACCGCTGTCATTTTGTCTCCTGACCAACCAGAGGTTCTAGGGGTCGGCGAAGAAGGCGAACTGGCTTTGGCAGGGATAGGGTTGGCAGAGGGATATCTGAACCGGGATGCTGATACCCATCGCGCCTTTATTCCTGATTTTCTGGCACTTTCGGGAAACCCTAGCGGCAAGCTGTATCGCACCGGTGACCTGGCACGGATCGACGACAACGGAGAGATCGAATATTTGGGTCGGGTCGACACCCAGGTCAAAATCCGTGGCTATCGCATCGAGTTAGGCGAAATCGAAACAGCCGCCCGCGAATTGTCTGGGATCGGAAATATGGTGGTGAATACGGTTGAACTGGAGCCCGGTCACCTGGAGCTTGCAGCCTATTTCGTCAAACCGCAATCTGACAAACAGTTCGACCTCGCCGAGCTTCACGCATCGCTTCGTGACCGACTGCCAGCTTATATGGTGCCAACATATTTCGAACAGGTCGACGCAATACCGCTTTTGCCCAGTCAGAAGGTGGATCGAAGAAGCCTGCCGCTGCCTGCTCAGCCCCGGTTCATGGAAGTGCCCGGCAAGTATGTCGAGCCTGAGGAAGGAGCCGAGGCGGCTTTGGCATCCCAATTGGCGACGATTTTGAAAGTTGAGCGCGTTTCGGTCGACGCAGACTTCTTTGGTGACCTGGGAGCCAATTCTTTGACGATGGCTCGCTATTTGGGTGGTGTACGCAAGACCCTTGGCTTCAAACAGATTTCGATGAAGCTGATTTACCAACACTCTACAATACGAAAATTGGCCAGCGCACTTGGATCTTTGGAAAACCCCGGCATCGGTGCGTCGCAAGCAATCAATGACGCCGAACCGGTCGTGATCAGCGATCTTCAGAACTTAATTGATAACACAGCCGATGTGGATCGCCTCTTCACCGGCACCAAGAAAACTCAACAGCGGTCGTTTCTACACCCGGCACATACAAAAACTGCCTCAGATGAAGATCAACTGAATACCCATGAAGTTTCCCGGATCCAATTTGTTGGATTTGCAATTCTACAACTGTTGTGGATGCTGACATTAGGGTTTTTCAGCGCTGCCATAGGTTTTGAATTCTTGATGTGGTTGCTGGCGGCGAACGGCTTTTGGGAGATATATGCCCGAGCGGTGGTCGGATCGGCTGGCTTATTCGTTGGTGCTTCGGCAGCCCTGCTTGCTGTCAAGTGGGTTGCAATTGGTCGTTTCAAACCTGGTCTCATCCCGCTTTGGACATTTCACCATTTTCGATTTTGGGTGGCTGAAACGGCGATACGGGCCAATCCCCTTGCACAGTTTGTTGGCACACCTGTCTACAATATTTATTTGCGCCTTCTGGGGGCGAAAGTCGGCCAGGGAACGTTGATATTTGCACCTCCACCAATTTGTGCCGACCTCGTCACCATTGGGCGGGATACAGTTATTCGAAAGACATGTGAACTTGCTGGCTATACGGCACGCAACGGGAGATTGCATCTGGGCCTAATTGAGATTGGCTCGCGATCTTACCTTGGTGAGGCAACAGTCATGGAGATCGACTCCAAATTGGGTGACGATGCGCAATTGGGAAACAGGTCTGCATTGCATGAGGGGCAATCGGCGGCTCCGGGGAAAATACATTTGGGTTCACCGGCGATAGTAGGAAAAACAGATTTCATTCGTGTGCCCGTTGAAGAGGTGTCTGCCTATCGGGCCTGGATATATGTGATGAGCCAGTTTCTGTTTGGATTATTGGTCAGCGCTCCGTTGGCGTCTGCTTTAATCCTTTCTCTGCTTCCGCGATTTGTATCGGTGGATGCGCTGACAAGTGGCGTTGCGCTTGACGGTATCCCAACCACGACCTTCCTAGTAGGCTCTCTGGTATTCTATCTGGGGTCGATCGTGTTGGCCGTTTTGAGTGTTTCTGTCCTGCCAAAGGTTTGGAACCTATTCTTTCGGGCTGAAGAGGTGCACCTGCTGTTTGGTATTCAATATTTCTTGGCCCAACGCATCAATGGCTCTAGCAACAACAGGTCCTTGATGACATTGTTTGGGGACAGCGCGCTTGTGGTGCATTATCTCAAAGCGGTCGGATATGATCTATTGAAGCTGGTTCAAAATGGTTCGAATTTCGGTGTGGAGCAGACCCACCATTCGCCTTTTCTATGCAAGTTCAACAACAACACATTCGTCTCCGACGGTTTGCATCTCATCAATATGGACCTGAGTCGTTCTTCGTTTAAATTGTCTCAGATTTCGGTGCCAAGTAACGTCTATTTGGGCAACGAACTCCATTATCCTCCTGGAGCTAAGATTGGTGAGGATTGTCTGATTGGTACAAAGGCGCTGGTCCCGATTGACGGTGAAGTAAGGGAAAATGTCGGCATTCTAGGGTCACCTCCCTTTGAGATTCCGCGCCCCAAACCCGATGCAAATTGCCTTGATTTTAGTGGTGAACAGGGGCTTCTGGAACATCGTCTCAAGTTGAAGCTGCATTCAAACCTGATCACCTTGGGCTGGTTCATGTTTCGCAACTGGACAATGCTGGCCTTTGCACTGGTGGCAGCGGTCATGCTGTATCGTGCCTTTGGCGCCCAGATGTTCGACAACAGTCTGTTTGCTGGTGCATTGCTTTCGGCATTCGCGATGGCGCTGCTGTTTGTCCAATCCTTTTACAATATTCTCTATGAGCGGGCAGCCAACTGGTATCGCCCTATGAAACCGCGCGTCTGCTCCCTTTATGAGCGCGCTTTTTGGGATCATGAGCGCTTTTGGAAGCTCAGTACTGACAGGATTCGGGATCAGGCATTTGCCGGTACCCCGATCAAAAACCTGATTTCCATCTGCCAGGGCGTGCGCCTTGGCAAGCAGGTGTTTGATAATGGATGCAACTTTCCTGAGCCATTTCTGGTCAAGGTTGGCAACCATTGCGCCCTTAACCGTGGGTCCGTAGCGCAAAGCCATTCTATGGAAGACGGAACCTTCAAATGTGACACCATACAAATTGGCAATCGCTGTTCGCTTGGTGTGCAAGCCTTTGTTCACTACGGTGTGGACATTGGCGTTGACGCGGACATCCGCACTGATGCTTTCGTTATGAAAGGCTCAATTATCCTTGATCGCGAGAATTGGACGGGCAATCCGGCACAACAAATGACACCAGACCAGTGCTTCAAAGAGGCCGTTTGATGTTGAATCCACCAGCGGTTGTGTTCTTGGCCTACAAGGGCCAGTCAAACCAATCTGGTTCCACAACCGGTATTGGTTCGGCCTGGGCGACCGCCACAACAAGCGGCCAGCAACTTTCAATGGGGCTGGTGTACCAGCCTCCTGGTGATGGGTGGTCTTTTCCTTCAAGCACAGCTCCCCCGGTCGTGGAGACAGCGAAGTTGTCGAAATCTATGCCAAATCCCAATCCACGTGCTTTCGAGTAGGCCTCCTTTTGAGTCCAGATCAGATAGAAGATTTTTTGCCATTCCTGAGGCTTGGCTTGCGTCTGCGCCTGCCTTTCGTATGGGTGGAACAGATGGTCCGACAGGTCGCGATTTTCGGAATGCGATTGTTGGTTGAAGACCTCAAGATCGACTCCAACGGGTTGGTCAGAAATCGCAATAGCGAAAAATTCGCCACTGCTGGCTGTGCTGAAGTGGATATCGGGCCTGCCCGGAAGCGACGGCTTGCCATCAACATCAATAAACTCAAGTTGCTGTAGTGGCGTCCCCAAATAGTGGGACAGGATTAAGCGACGAAGATTGCGCAATTTGATCAGTCGGACCCTATCTTGGGTGCGGGAAAGACGGTTGATGTCGGGCTGGTCCGTTGGAACCAGAAGGCCGACGCTCGCGTTCGGAGGTAGATGGGAGCAATTCGCCAAAAACAGTTTCATGATGAGCGGCCTTCAAATTGTGTTTTCACATCATCGCGTGTTTGTGGGCAGTGACCATTTGACTGGAATAGTACCACGCGCGTGCTTGCGCAGAAACTACGCTCCGCAAACCTCCACGATTTGTGACTAGATTAATTATTGTGCTCGGTGATGCGTCTAGGAAAGTAATTGTGTGCTGGCATCGACAATGGTCGACGCTACCTGGAGCAACAGTGCAGTTCCAGTCCAAATTGAGGCCAACTTGTTAAATTTGCTGTGCTTTGCCAGTGCTTTGACAAGATCAGCGAGATCACGTTCCAAACCAGCAGACCCGTCCAATTTGCTATCCAATAGAGGAGTTGGTTTTTCGGGTGTTTTTACGGCAGCAGTCCTATACCAAATACCAGGCAACTAATAGAGCGCACACAATCGCTCCAATTTGCGTAAGTGAATAAAGCATCAATTCAAGCTCTGCGTTTACCCGGATGCAAAAGCGCCCAGTCCCCACCAATTAAGTGTGCGAGCCAAATCCAGTGCAAACATACCAGCGGCCGACACCGTTGCAACTATCGCCAGAACTACCTCCCAGCCCCGGAGTCGGACAATACGCTTTGTAACAATCTCTTTGCCGTCCCAGTAAAGCTTGCCGGTCCTTTCATGTATGCCGAGCAGGGACAGTCCATTCAGCGAAATTCCATTCACTCCTTCTGGCCAGCCGTCAGGCCGGTGATCAGATAGTCGATCCTGTCTAATACGGTTCCAATCAGTTTCTGACATGCGATTTTCCCTCCAAATCCTGTGCCGCAAGGTGCCGTAGCTACAGGTCTGGGGTCATATAGGTAACTAAGTCATTGAAAAGACTGGCTGGGGAACCTGGATTCGAACCAGGACTAACGGAGTCAGAGTCACTTGAGTCCCTATGTATTCATCAATGAAATCAATGAATTGAATCAGACCAGCGGAGTAAATCTCCGTGAGTACCTCATTGAAAACACTGATAGATTCAGCATTTTCTCTACTGCAATTATTATGAGGATAGAATGAGGATAATTTGGCGAGTTATCCCTATTCGATGTTCGCTATTTGTTCGCAATGTGATAAATTGAACCTATATGAAACCCGACTACCAAATTTTCCCAGGCTACCAAGTGCTAAATATCTTTAGTTATTCGCCCATGAGGCGAGATGTTTTTGTCCTAGGCAAAAAATACGACTCAGACGAGTACGCCATCTTTCGATTTGACGGCATCTCAGAATATCCCGTTATGGTTGAAACCTTTGTGGACACACTGGCATGGAAGAAGGAGCAAATGGATGAGCGAGAACGAACCAACTGAACGAGAAAAGTGGGACTGGGAACAACGCAAACATGTCGCTGGAAGAGCGCATGATCGTGAGTTTGAATTTTTTACTCAGTCCAACGATTCTTCGATGACCAATAGCAACATTACTCTTCGGACGTTGGTATTGATTAACGGTGCGGCCGCCCTAGCCATTCTCACTTTTGCCGGCAACTTATTGACAAGCGAAGATGGGAACCAATTCTCCAACATGGTATCCAATATAGAATGGTTTGTTTGGGGTGTCGCGTTGGCCACGTTCGGCATCGCTATGGCTTATTTTGTTAGCTACTGCATCACTGCTGGCTCAGGTGCACGCGAACGAACCTGGGAGCATCCGTATATTCTAGACACCGTTGCCACAAAACGATGGCTCTGGGCTGCGCGCATCTTTCATGTTCTAGCAATTTTGGTGGCGTTGGCCTCTCTGGGGATGTTTGTCTACGGGATGCTGGAAATCAGCCACGCGATGCTCAATTTTACTGGAAAATAAGAGGATATTGTGAGGATAGAGTTTTCGTTGTGCTTCTAAGTCGTTGATTTGATTGGCTGGGGAACCTGGATTCGAACCAGGACTAACGGAGTCAGAGTCCGTGGGTCTACCGTTAACCTATTCCCCAATGTGGATCGTTGATTTTCAACAATCATCGCACTGTCGATTTGATGGCGACAGGCAATCTGGCGGTTAAGCCGGTGTGAAATAACCCCTCGGCAGCGTTGCGTCAACCTCAAGATTTAGACAAAATTGCCACCGCGCTAAGATGCCAGCCAGTCGCCCCCGTCCGCCATGGTGGGCCTTGACGAGCGTTGTTATTGCGGCCAACACATTCCTCAAAAATGAATGCCCACTAGCCGTTGCAACGCGGGTCATAGGCTTCAAGTAAGTCCCGTTCCACGCTCATTCGGGCATTCTTGCCACCGGCCACGCTTGCCGTGGCGACATAGCTTGCTCCATGGCGCATCGCACAATCCCGACCAAAGTGAGTGGTATCTCCCAGTCTGTTGCCGATGTCCTCGGCTTCGCCAACATAATAAGCCGACCACAGGCCATCCTGTGGCTTGCACAGGATATAAACCCCCGCATAATTGGGAACAGAAATGCCAAGGCGGACAATGTCCATTTCGTATCTGGTTCCCGAAGATCCCGTCCAGTTGATCGTCGTCATGATTGAGAAATTCCTAGTAATTGTCATTGCAGGGTAGGGCGCACAAGCCGCGATTGGCGGCGATTGGCTGCAATTAGCGCTAAGTGGCTGTAATCGGCGGCCATAGGAGAAGCGGCGCCGCCGGCGGCGGCTGCGAAGGCGGGGGCAGGGTCGGCGACGGCCAATTGGATAGCGCAAAATGAGGGGCAATGCCCCGCAGGCCGACCAATTGCTCAATGCATTTTAGAGGGATGAAAATCAATGCAGTTCGGGCCATTTGTAAAAAGCCCAACGCCAGCATTAAATCGAAAACCTGGTTCTGCTGTCAAGCGTTGGGTGCGATTATCAATCTGTGAATTTTGACCCACATATCGGCTCCCGCCACAGCCACCCGCCGTCGCTGTTTGAGACCAAAACTTTGGGCTTGTCGTTCTGCTGCGGGCTGATACAGTGACGCCAACTTAAATATTGATGCGCCAATATGCTGGCCCCAGGGGCGGCCGCGTTGCGGGGCAAAGGAACATCCGGTGTCCGATGCGAATTCGGGGGACGAGTCCTCCAAGCGGCCGGGGATGAATGCCAATGGTGCTGGTGTTGAAGGGGACAACCCCTTGGGCAACCAGTCTAAGAAGCGATCCAGACGCCGCTGGCGAAAGCGGCAGAAGCGATCTGAAGACGGCATTCGGGCCGACAAAACCCAAGAGGCTTCGCCAACTGCCCGCGAAAACGAGCAGCCGCGTTCCGCTGACGGTGCCGATAGGCGCACCGCGCCAGCCAACAGCCAAGTTCACTCCAGCGCTGAATCTGGATCCGGGTCAAAGGATCTTGATCAACGGTCGGGCAACAAAAAGCGCCGTCGCCGCAGGCGGGGGCGCGGTGGTGGTAACCGGACGCAAAATGGAGAGCAATCCGCCGCTGCAACAGCCAACGCTGGCCCTGAAGTTACTGCAGGTAACGCAGACGCCGCCGCTGTCACCGTTGCCGCCGTCGCCGCCGCGGATACCGGTGCGAAAGTTGGCAAAAGGCGTAAACGCCGCCGCGGTTCAGCAGGTGGCGGGCAGCAGACGGATCGCAATCAACCCCAAAACACGCGTAACCAGACCAATGGCAAATCAACGGGCAAATCAACGGGCAGGCCATCCCGAAATTGGGGCGACGCCTATGCAGCGCTTGATCTGGGCACCAATAATTGTCGCCTGCTGGTGGCCGTACCGCAACAGCCGGGGCGCTTCAAAGTGGTTGACGCATTCTCGCGAATTGTCCGGCTGGGCGAGGGGCTCGCCGCAACGGGTCAATTGCGCGAAGAGGCCATGGAGCGGGCTATCGGCGCGCTTAAACAATGCGCCGCAAAGCTGGAGAACCGTAAGGTCAAGGGCGTCCGTCTGATCGCGACCGAGGCCTGTCGCCGCGCCACTAATGGCGCGGAATTTTTGCAGCGGGTGGAAAAAGAAACTGGCATCAAACTGGAGATTATCGATCGCGAAACCGAAGCGCGGTTGGCCGTCGCTGGTTGTTCCTCACTGGTCGATCGCAAAGCCAAGGGGGTCGTGCTGTTTGATATTGGGGGCGGTTCTTCGGAACTGGCCCTGCTCGATCTCGACAAGCGCAACCGCCACGATCTCGGGCCGGCCATGGTGTCCTGGACATCGCTGCCGCTGGGTGTGGTTACACTGTCTGAAAAACATGGTGGTGGGCGCGTTGTCACCCGCTCGGTATTTGAAAACATGGTGGCCGATGTCAGCGAATTATTGAGCGATTTTGAGGGGCGCGAAGCGTTGAAATCGGTCTCTGAACGGGGCGAAGTACATTTGCTCGGCACGTCGGGCACAGTTACAACATTGGCTGGCATCCACCTTAACCTGCCGCGCTATGACCGGCGTCGTGTGGACGGTATCTGGATGGATTCTGCCGATGTAGATGAAATGATAAATCGACTGGTCGACATGACTTTCGAACAGCGCGCTGCTAATCCTTGCATTGGCTACGATCGGGCGGATTTGGTGCTTGCCGGGTGTGCCATTTTGGTTGCCATCCAACAGCTTTGGCCGTGCCCGCGTCTGCGGGTCGCCGATCGGGGCTTGCGGGAAGGTCTTTTGACCGAGATGATGAATGCCGATAATGCGTGGCAACGGCGGACTAGATATTACCGCTCCAACAGGGCCCAGTAGAATGGCAAAATCTGGAAAACATAGTGGCAGTGGTGGACGCGGCGGCGGCGGTGGCGGCGGCCCGGGTGGCGGGCGCGGCGTCAACCTGCGCAACATGCACACACGGGTGAAAACCGCCCGTGGACGCAAGCTGTCTTCGACCCTGTGGCTGCAGCGCCAGCTGAACGATCCCTATGTACAAAGGGCCAAGGCTGAAGGCTATGCTTCCCGCGCCGCCTATAAATTGCTGGAAATCGATGAGCGCTATGACCTGCTCAAACCCGGCCAGCGGGTGGTTGACCTGGGAGCTGCGCCAGGCGGCTGGTGTCAGGTGGCGGTGGCCAAGGTCGGGTCGTCGGTTGACGATATCCGGGTTGTCGGCATTGACTATCTTGATATGGACCCGGTTCCCGGTGCGACCATCCTAAAGAAAGATTTTTTGGACGATGATGCTCCGGACATGTTGATGGATGCACTGGGCGGGGAAAGTCCTGATCTGGTGATTTCCGACATGGCGGCGCCAACAATTGGCCACCGGCAGACTGATCACATGCGCACGATGGCGCTGGTTGAAGTAGCGCTGGACTTTGCGCTTCAAGTATTGAAGCCCGGCGGGCACTTTATCACCAAAACATTCCAGGGCGGCACCGAGCAAGCCCTGCTGACATTGATGAAGCAGAATTTCAAACAGGTTCATCATGTAAAGCCACCTGCCAGCCGCGACGGATCGGTGGAACTGTATTTGCTGGCGATGGACCGGAAGGCTCCTGCGGAGGAGGATTGAGGCAATTTTGCCCCGGCCTCTAAAAAAAATTCGCTAAACTGTGCGTTGGGGCCTTTCGCCCCTTTGCTATCGGGCAATAGAAGTGTTAGGCGACGGCGTCAAACGAGACGGCTTTCCTCCCCCGTCCGCGCAGCAAGGTTTGACCATGGCCAAGATTATTTCGACTTCCACTGGTGAGCAAGCGCTCACCTTCGACGACGTGCTATTGCAGCCCGGACACTCAGAAGTCATGCCCAATCAGGTGGATATTTCCACCCGCTTGACCCGCGATATCAGCCTAAATCTGCCGATCCTATCTGCAGCGATGGACACAGTGACAGAATCCCGACTGGCCATTGCCATGGCCCAGGCCGGTGGTCTTGGCGTGATCCACCGCAACCTCAATCCGGAAGAGCAGGCGGCAGAAGTTCATAAGGTCAAAAAGTATGAAAGCGGCATGGTGGTGAACCCACTTACGATCGGCCCTGACGCCACCTTGCAAGATGCGCTGAACCTGATGTCAGATCACAAGATTTCCGGTATTCCGGTGGTCGAAAATGGTGGCACCGGCGGACGTCACAAAGACCGTCTGGTCGGCATACTGACCAACCGGGACGTGCGCTTTGCCTCTGACCCGGAACAGCGGGTCTATGAATTAATGACCCGGGAAAGCCTGGTCACCGTCAGGGAAGGTGTCAGTCAGGAAGATGCAAAGCGTTTGCTGCATCAGCACCGTATTGAAAAGCTGCTTGTTGTCGATGGTAAGGGCCGCTGCACCGGCATCATAACCGTCAAGGATATGGAAAAGAGCCAGTTGCATCCAAGTGCGACCAAGGATGAAAGCGGCAGCCTGCGGGTCGCGGCAGCGACAACAGTTGGACCGGATGGGTTCGAGCGGGCCGAGCGTTTGATTGATGCCGGTGTTGACCTGCTGGTGATCGACACCGCTCACGGTCATTCGCAGCGCGTTTTGGACGCTGTGAGCCGGGTCAAGAAACTGTCCAATAATGTCCGCATCGCTGCCGGAAATGTGGCAACGGCTCAGGGAACTCAAGCGTTGATCGACGCGGGTGCGGATACCGTGAAAATTGGCATCGGCCCAGGCTCCATCTGCACAACGCGCATGGTCGCTGGCGTTGGTGTTCCACAGCTTTCAGCAATCATGTCCGCCGTGGAAGTCGCCGATAAGGCTGACATTCCGGTAATAGCTGATGGCGGCATTAAGTTTTCTGGCGATCTGGCCAAGGCGCTGGCGGCGGGTGCTTCTATCGCCATGGTAGGTTCATTGCTGGCTGGTACCGATGAAAGCCCTGGCGAAGTCTATCTGCATCACGGCCGGTCGTTTAAATCCTACCGTGGCATGGGGTCCGTGGGGGCCATGGCACGTGGTTCGGCTGACCGTTATTTCCAGTCGGAAGTGACGGATTCCCTGAAGCTGGTGCCGGAAGGCATCGAAGGTCAGGTGCCTTACAAGGGACCGGTTGGTTCTGTGCTGCATCAGTTGGCTGGTGGTCTGCGGGCATCAATGGGTTATGTCGGTGCCGCCAGCCTGACAGACTTTGTCGAGCGCGCTGAATTTGTTCGTATCTCTGCAGCGGGCCTTTCTGAAAGCCATGCCCACTCGGTGAGCATCACCCGCGAGAGTCCGAACTATACCGGACGCTAGGAGAATTTAGCATGGACGCACTGATGTTGCTGTGGGATTTTGCGCCCGAGCTCAAAACAAAGCTCCTATATCTCGCCATTGTTGGTCAGATCGTTCTCACGATCTATTGCTATTCTGCCATGTCAAAGGCGCGTGTCGCCGCGGTTCGTGGCAAGCGTTTGCAGCCTGAAAGCTACAAGGCGACGGTCGATGAACCGGAAGACCTGCGCGTCTTTACCCGCGCTGTGGCCAATCAGTTTGAAATGCCGGTTGTCTTTTACGTGCTGGTGCTGGCGGCTTTGATGGCGTCGGCTGCCAGTTGGATTACGGTTTTCCTGGCCTGGCTGTTTGTCTTGCTGCGGGTTGTGCATGTTCGTGAGATGATCGGCGAAAATGTTGTTCTTCGACGCCGCAAGATCTTCATTCAGTCGGCACGGGTTATTGTGCTGATGGTGATTGAATTTGTCATCGCACTCCTGTTCATCGCGGCGGTTTGATCATGCGGTTGGGCGGACGCATTCAGGCGGCAATTGAAGTTCTTTCAGATATCGAAAAGCGCAACCGTCCAGTTTCGGAGGCGTTGAAAGCCTGGGGGCTGGATCACCGCTTTGCCGGTTCCGGCGATCGTGCGGCGATTGGCAATATTGTTTATGACGCCCTGCGCAAGAAATCATCAACCCAATATCTGATGCAGTCTGACAGTGTACGGCGGTGGGTATTTGGGACTTTGCTGCGCGACTGGGGGTATGATGGTGCCTCGCTCAATGCCGCGTTGGAGGGGGATAAATTTGCCCCCGACCTGCTGACCGATGAGGAGATTGCTACCTTTAACCAGCAAGACCTCAGCAGCGCGCCGCAACACATACAAGCCGATGTGCCGGAATGGCTGACCCAATCGCTGGAAGCCAATTTTGCCGAAGACTGGATCGATGAGGCGCAAGCATTTGCCCAACGTCCACCGGTCGACTTACGGGTCAATACCTTAAAGGCCAGCCGTGACAAGGTTGCCAAAGCGCTGCACAAGGCCGGTGCAAAACTCACCACAATCGCCCGCAACGGTTTGCGCGTTGCGCCGGGGCAGGGGCCTGCCCGGCAGCCCAATGTACAGGCCGAAGCGGCCTTTCAAAAAGGCTGGTTTGAGGTTCAGGACGAGGGCAGCCAAGTGGTTGCCGATCTTGTGTTTGCCCAGCCCGGCGAGCAAGTACTGGATTTCTGCGCTGGGGCTGGCGGTAAGACGCTGGCGCTCGCGGCCAATATGAAAAACCGTGGCCAGATCCACGCCTATGATGCCGACAAAAACCGTCTCAAGCCTATCTATCAGCGCTTGCAACGTGCCGGGGTTCGCAATGCTCAAGTCTATAGTCCCGACGATGATATGTCGTCGCTGGTGGGTAAAATGGACAGGGTTGTTGTTGATGCCCCATGCACCGGCACAGGCACATGGCGTCGCCATCCCCATGCCAAATGGAAGCTGACCCGCGAGATGCTGGAAACCCGGTTGACGGAACAGGATGAAGCGCTTTGCGAGGCCGCTCCCTTCGTCAAACCTGGTGGTTTTCTGGTCTACATCACCTGCAGCATTCTGCCGGAGGAAAATGAAAACCAGATCACCAGCTTCATCGATGACAATCCACAGTTTGAGTTGTTGTCCGTGGGCGAGGTTTGGCAGGATTTATTTGGCTTTGACAAACCTCAGCCATGGTCTTCGGACATGCGCACCGTCACACTCACGCCGTTGTCGGTAAATACTGATGGTTTCTTTATTGCCGTGCTTGGCCACAAAGGCTGATACGGATAATACCGCGATACTCGTCTGAGTTTGCCGCGGTCGTCACGAACACCGCCAGCACTGCAAGGGCCGCATATAGGAATTACGTTTTGGCAAAATTTATCACTCTCATCATTTTCGTTGCCGTTGTCATGGGCGTCGGTGCGCTGATTGGCACAAGCTTCCCGGTCGATGCCTGGTATGAGGGGCTGAACAAGCCCCCTTTCATGCCGCCTCCTGCTGCATTCGGTATCGTTTGGCCCATCCTGTATGTGCTGATCGCAGTTGCCGGGTGGCGGGTCTTCACCAGCGAAGGAGCAACACCGGGCTGGGGCCTGTGGCTTGCTCAACTGGTGCTTAACTGGATCTGGAGCCCTGTCTTTTTTGGCGCCCATCAGATTTTTTGGGGCATCTGGATCATCGTCGGCACACTATCCCTCAGCCTCGCTTTCATCAGCGTTACCTGGGAGAAAGACCGGTTGTCAGCGCTTTGCTTCTTCCCCTATGTGGCCTGGCTGGCGTTTGCCTTGCTGATCAACTTTTCCGTTTGGCTGATGAACTAGAGCTGATCGTGCTAGAAGGCCGTTCGAAGGAACGTCGATGGACTGGAATGCCTTTCTGATTGAACAATTCGCAACACCAGGCAAGCTGGTGGGGCATTTGTCCTACATCTTGTTGGTCGCATCGATGATGATGCGGTCAATGAAATGGTTGCGTATCATTGCCATTTCAGCGGGCATTGTCTCTGCGCTCTATGGCTATTTCTTTCTGCTCGATTTCGTCACGGTCTTCTGGGAAGTGGTGTTTGTCAGCGTCAATCTCATCCAACTTCTCATATTGGAATTCGAAAACCGACGCGCCAAGTTTTCCGAAGACGAGCAGAAATTCATAGAGGCCGTTGTTCCCCAGGTGGAGAAAGCTCACGCCAAGCGCCTGTTGCGACTGGCCAAACATGTTGAGTTTGATGCCGGTGCTGTGCTCACTCAAGAGGGGCAACCGGTAGAAAGACTGTTGTTCCTGTTGCGTGGTGCGGTGCGCATCGACAAGGAAGGCAGCATGGTTGGCGTCTGCGGGCATGATGATTTCATCGGCGAAATCGGCTTCATGCTGAACACCAATGCAACGGCAACATCGGTTGTCACCAACTCGGCCCGCTGTCTGAGTTTCGAGTTTGAAGCCCTTCACAAACTGCTTGAAAAGCACACGGACCTGCGCCATGCGCTGGAATCGTCATTCAATCGAAACCTCGTTGGCAAGCTGGTAAAATCCAATGAAGGGCCTGTCGACGCCACTTAGCTGGGGGCAGGCGCTTGACCGCATTGCGACACAGGGCCAGAAAGCCTAACGCAAACACACGCATTTTGTTCCATTCGCCGCATAATAACCGAGGCTTCCCATGAGCACACACGACCAATCTGTCTTGATCATTGATTTCGGGTCGCAGGTGACCCAGTTGATCGCCAGACGGGTTCGCGAAGCCGGGGTTTATTGTGAGATTGCGCCGTTCAATACGGCAGACGAGGCCTTTGGCCGTATGTCACCAGCGGCGGTGATCTTTTCTGGAGGCCCCGCATCGGTTCTCGACGATGGCTCCCCCCGTGCACCGCAGGCCGTTTTTGAATCTGGCGTGCCTATTCTGGCAATCTGCTATGGTCAGCAGACCCTGTGCACCCAGTTGGGTGGCAAGGTCGAAGATGGCCATCATCGCGAATTTGGTCGCGCCGACGTGCAGATTGAAAAGTCCAGCAGCCTGTTTGAGGGCATCTGGGAAGTTGGTGGTACCTATCCTGTGTGGATGAGCCATGGCGACCGCGTGACGCAATTGCCTGAAGGTTTTGAGGTGGTCGGCACCTCGCCGAATGCGCCATTCGCCATCGCGGTCAATGAGGAACGCAAATATTACACAACCATGTTCCATCCAGAGGTGGTGCATACGCCGGACGGGGCAAAACTGCTGGCCAATTTCGTCCACAATATTGCCGGACTGCGTGGCGACTGGACCATGGCGGCTTACAAGGATCAGGCGATTGCCGCGATCCGTGAACAGGTCGGTGACAAGCGGGTAATCTGTGGCCTGTCGGGTGGCGTTGATTCTTCCGTTGCCGCGCTGCTGATCCACGAGGCGGTTGGCGATCAACTGACTTGTATTCTGGTGGACCATGGTCTGATGCGCATGGACGAGGCGGCGCAGGTCGTCAGCATGTTTAATCAGCACTATGACATCAATCTGGTGCATGTGGATGCCGCCGATTTGTTCATCAATGCGCTGGAGGGCGAGAACGACCCGGAAGTCAAACGCAAGACGATTGGCAAGCTGTTCATCGATGTCTTTGACGAAGAAGCAAAGAAACTCGGTGGCGCCGACTTTCTTGCTCAAGGCACGCTCTATCCAGACGTCATCGAAAGCGTCAGCTTTACCGGTGGTCCTTCAGTGACGATCAAGTCGCACCACAATGTCGGTGGTCTGCCTGAGCGCATGAATATGAAGCTTGTCGAGCCACTGCGTGAGTTGTTCAAGGACGAAGTGCGCTTGCTGGGAGCGGAGCTTGGACTGCCGCGGAGTTTTATTGGCCGTCATCCATTCCCAGGTCCAGGCCTTGCTATCCGTTGCCCGGGTGGTGTCAGCCGCGACAAGTTGGAGATTCTGCGCAAAGCCGACGCCATCTATCTCGACGAGATCCGCAATGCCGGTCTGTATGATACCATCTGGCAGGCCTTTGCCGTTCTGCTGCCGGTTCAGACGGTTGGTGTGATGGGCGACGGGCGGACCTATGAGTTTGTTTGCGCCTTGCGAGCAGTAACGTCGGTTGATGGTATGACCGCCGACTTCTATCCCTTCGACATGAATATTTTGGGCCGTGCAGCGACCCGTATCATCAACGAAGTGCAGGGGATCAACAGAGTGGTCTATGATGTGACCAGTAAACCCCCAGGAACGATTGAGTGGGAATAACGAACGCATCTGCGAGATGTTTGCAGGGTTGAGGCGAAATTCCAGAGGTGATTTGAACAATGAAACTTGAATTCCATCACATCAATTACGTCTCCAAGAATGTTGATGAACTCGACGCCTTCTACAGAAACATCCTGCAGATGGACGCGATTCCGGAGCGCAATTTCCCGCGTACTGAAGCGACAGATGATTCCGGCTTTGCCGGCAAAATCAAATTTGTCACCGAAGGTTCAATGGAAATGCATCTGGCGGAGCAGAATTTCGACGTTGCGGCCTTGAATGGACGTCACATCAACCCGGTGGAAAAGGGGCATATTGCCTTTCGCACGGACGATATTGAGGCGTTCAAAAAACTGCTCAACGACAACGGTATTCAATATGCCGACTACGGCACTGCCTTCGCTAAACAGTGGTACCAATTGTTCTTCTATGACCCGCAGGGCAATGTCATTGAAGTGCACCAGGTTCTCGATCAGAGCTGAAAATTGAGAACCAGCGACGTTCACTGTTAACGGGCGCAAGCGACACAAAACTCGGCCATTGGGTCAATTTCCAACCGTCCGTCGGGGATTTCCTCACCGCACTCTTCGCAATAGCCATATTCATCATCACGCAGTCGCCGTTCCGCCGCGTCGATACGCAAAAGGTCATGCTTGCGCTTTTGCTCGGTTGCCTGACTCATTGCCTGCTGCTGCATGGCATCCATCCGCGACAGCCGACCCACCGATTGCTGGTCCAACACCACCGGATCGCGCGATTCAGCTGCAAGATCCGACAAATCTTCCAATTCCTGTTTCTTTGTCGCCAGTCGCGCCCTTGCCTTTGCCAGATCAACCATTTCTCCGCCTGCTTCTATTTGCCCGTTTCTTTTGTTTGTCTTTGATTGCGTGGAAATGCTATTCCACCACGCAATCAAAGGCGATGACAACAGGCGGAACCGGCATGGCGATACTGATATTGGGTTTGGTGGTCTTTTTGGGCATCCATTCGGTGCGTGTTTTTGCCGATGACTGGCGTACAGCACAAATCGCAGCACGAGGCGAAACCACCTGGAAAGGCCTTTATACCGGTGCTTCTATTCTCGGCCTGGTGCTGCTGGTCTATGGTTTTGGCACGGCGCGCGAAACCGCTGACCTGCTCTATACACCACCGGCCTGGGGATGTTCCTTTCTGATGCTGGCCATGCCGATTGCCTTGGTTTTCTTTGTCGCCTCGCAATTACCGATGGGCAATCTCAAAAAGCGCCTTGGCCACCCGATGCTTTGGGGCACTGTGATATGGTCAGCCGGACATCTTTTGGCTAATGGCGACACGGCGTCGGTTCTGCTGTTTGGCGGCTTTTTGATCTGGGCTGCGCTCGATCTGAAATCAGCCTATGGCCGCCCACGCGGCGAAATTCCGGCACCGAAGGTCTGGGCCGACCTTGCAGCCCTGGTTATTGGCTTTGCCGTCACCGCTATTTTGGTCATGTTCCTGCATCAATATCTGTTTGGTGTGCCAATCGTTTGAGCCATGCCGGGTGAGGACGTTCGGGAAAATTTGTAAGGTAAAGCAATTGCGATCTACCTCCCCCCTTACTTCCGGCGCAATTTCATGTAGAACCCCCGCCAAAGCATGCGGAAGGGGACTTTCGCAAAACGGGATAGAACATGTCTGACGATTCATTTATTCGCGAAGTCGACGAAGAACTGCGCAGTGATCGCTTCCAGGAATTCTGGAGCAAATACGGCAAGCTGGTAATTGGTGGTGCCGTTGCGATCGTTCTGGCGACCAGCGGCTATCGCTTTTACGAATATTACACCGGCCAGCAGGCCGCATCTGCCGGCGATTCCTTTATGGAAGCAATCAGTCTGTCGGAAAACGGCAAACGTGATGAGGCCATTGCAGCATTGGAAAAGCTGGAAGTTGGCAGCGGC
This sequence comes from Rhizobiaceae bacterium, assembly GCA_039969995.1. Lineage (GTDB taxonomy): Bacteria > Pseudomonadota > Alphaproteobacteria > Rhizobiales > Rhizobiaceae > Pseudahrensia. The sequence continues at coordinate 112,227 of JBDVMU010000028.1, read as the reverse complement.
GACGCCTACAGCGCTTTGGCACTGATGCGTGGCGCTTCCGAACTGGCTGAAGCGGGTGATGCTGAAGGTGCCGTAAAGAAATTCGATGCCATCGCCAACGACCCTGGCGCAGATGAAAACCTCAAAGCCATTGCCCGCATTCGCGCCGCCATGTTGCTGGTCGACAGCGGCACAGTTGCAGACGTTGAATCGCGGGTGTCACCGCTGTCAGCTCCTGGCGCGCCTTATCGCGCATCGGCACGCGAGGCACTTGGACTGGCCTATTATAAAGCCGGTGACCTTGAAAATGCCTTCAAACAGTTTAAGTCGCTGGTTGAAGACAACGAGACACCTGCGGGACTTGCCCAGCGCACCCGGATCATTCTCGATGTGATTGCTTCCAAAGGCGGACCTGTACGCGAACAATAGGCTGGAATATCCAGTCGCGTAAGGACTGCAACAAAGACACAACCAACGCAGCCCTTCAGCCACGCCATCAGGGATGGGGACATGACTTTTACTGTAGCCATCACCGGACGGCCGAATGTCGGCAAATCCACTCTGTTCAACCGACTCGTCGGTAAACGGCTGGCGCTCGTCGATGATCAGCCGGGTGTCACGCGTGACCGACGCATGGGCGCAGCGCGGCTTGGCGATATCAAGTTCAACATCGTTGACACAGCTGGTCTGGAAGACGCTGCTTCAGCCTCGCTTGAAGGCCGTATGCGCGATCAAACTGAACAGGCCATTCTTGAAGCCGATGTCACCCTGTTTCTGATTGACGCCCGGGCTGGTGTCACGCCACTGGACCAGAGCTTTGCCACCATGCTGCGCCGTTCCGGTAAACCGATTTTGCTGGTCGCCAATAAGGTAGAGGGCCGCAAGGGCGATGATGGCTTTTATGAAGCCTTCTCCATGGGTTTTGGTGAGCCGATCCCGATTTCCGCCGAGCATGGCGAAGGAATGGTCGATCTGCGTGATGCGCTGGTCGAGGCCGTCGGTGAAGACATTGCTTTCGGTAAAGCGGCAGCTGCCGCGGCGGCGAGTGGCGACAATGCCGAGGACGAATTCGAGTTTGATCCTGAAAGCTGGGATCCGGAAGCTGACGAAGATGATGAAGTCGAACCTGCATACGACAATACCAAACCGTTGAGCATATGCATTGTCGGCCGTCCGAACGCTGGTAAGTCGACCCTGATCAACCAGATGGTTGGCAGTGATCGACTGTTGACGGGCCCGGAAGCCGGGATCACCCGTGACTCCATTTCTGTCGACTGGGAATGGCAGGGCCGTTCGATCAAGCTGTTTGACACTGCCGGCATGCGGCGCAAGGCGCGGGTGCAGGAGAAGCTTGAAAAGCTCTCCGTCGCGGACGCCCTGCGCGCCGTTCAATATGCTGAGATCGTGGTCATCGTATTCGACGCAACCATCCCCTTTGAAAAGCAGGATTTGCACATTGTGGATCTGGTGGCCCGTGAGGGCAGGGCGCCGGTCCTAGCCTTCAACAAGTGGGACCTTATCAAGGACAAACAGGCTGTACTGAAAGAACTGCACGAGAAGACTGAGCGTCTGTTGCCGCAATTGCGCGGGCTGCGCACAGTCACGCTCAGCGGTCAGACCGGCAAGGGCCTGGACCGGCTGATGGAGGCCGTTGCCGATACCGACAGGATCTGGAACAAACGCATTTCCACCTCGCGTCTCAACCGCTGGCTCGATGAGGTCCAGGCCTATCACCCGCCTCCTGCAGTCTCAGGTCGTCGCATTCGCTTCAAATACATCACCCAGGCAAAAACCCGCCCGCCGACATTCATGGCCCAGTGTACGCGGCCAGAAGGCCTGCCGGCTTCCTACGAACGTTATCTGTTGAATGAATTGCGCGCCACGTTTGAACTGCCTGGGGTGCCGCTGCGGCTTTATCTGCGCAAGCCAGAAAACCCGTTTGGCAATCGCAAGCGCAATACGTCAAAATAAAGCCCCAATTTCGCCCTTCTGCGGCCATCTGCCGAAGGCAATCACTGCGTGCATATGCAGTGTCGGAGCGGGGCTCGTTCCGGTTAACGCATTATCAAGGTTAACGATCCATATTCAGCCGCGGACGGATCGGCGCGTGGCCATTTGTATTGGCTGATGTCGCACTCGTCCCGTTTGATGGAGTTTTGTATGCGTACATTCGGGACACGCCTCTTAGGGGGCGCTTTGGGATCTGGCTTTGCCATTTGCCTTGCCACAGTAGCCAATATTACAGCAGTCAGCCCGACATCCCTGCAGGATATCGCTGACCTGACCGGTGCTAAGACTCACGGTGAAAACCGTTGGCTTGCCCGGCTGGTCGAGATTCCCACCGGTGCTGACTTCCAGCAGGCTGATGGCGAAGACGGAACGCGCAAACTTGCGATGTCCCACGCCATGGCCGTGCAGACCGCTGAAGCGGTGCACACATTGGACAAGGAATTTAGACCGGAAACCGGAAAGGCGCCGGGCATCAACCGTGCCATGAAAGGCGACCGGGTGTTTCAGCCCAAAAAGCAGGGGCTGACCGTTGCCGGCATGCACTCGCTGACCACTGTCGACCCGATCGTGACCGGCAGTTTGGCCAGCCAGGCAGGACATTCGGTACTCGCTGCCGCCAGCACATTTCGTCGAAGCCTTCCTGCGATTGTGACCGATAAACATGGTGCCACCGCGCTGGCCAGTCTGAACCTTCAGGAATTTGAAGAACGTGTTCATGGCCGCATTCCGCTTGCCACGGATCATATGAAACAGGCTCGCGAAGTCGCCAAGATGATGACCGCGGCATTGCACCGAGCGCGAACACAAAAAGAAGAAGCCGAATCGCTGACAGATGTGCCCGCCGTGGCAACGGCCTATGCACCGGCGACTTCGAAACAGGAAAACGCCATGGCCAGCGCATTTGCTGCTGTACTGCGTTCCGGATCCGGTGGGTCGCGTGTTAAAATTCGCCTGGCCAAGGGTGATCACAAATGGGCCGATGATCCGCTGCCGAAATACTCCTATTCCAAGGCCGAACGGCATTGTCTTGCCAATGGTGTTTACTTTGAGGCCCGCGGCGAACCGATTCTCGGTCAGAAAGCCGTTGCGCAAGTGATTCTCAACCGGGTGCGCAATCCTGCCTATCCGAAGACAGTTTGCGGCGTGGTCTATCAGAACAAGCGCAAGCGTAATGCTTGCCAGTTCTCCTTTGCCTGCGATGGTATCCGCGACCGCATAAATTCGCCCAAACATTGGCGCAATGCGGTAAATGTTGCCAATTCCGCTATCGATGGGAAGTTCTGGCTGCGCAGTGTTGGTTCCGCCAGCCATTATCATGCTGACTATGTCTGGCCGAAATGGCGCCGCAAGATGCGTAAGATGACCAAAATTGGCCGTCATATCTTCTATCGCACCTTTGGCGGTGGCTGGAGCTAGGCGCCTGACCATCTGGCATTCCCCTCGCGGGGCCTTGCGGACGCTGACTTTTGGTGGTTTGACAGCCTCCAACACCCATCCATGACGGTAAACGGTCAGCCTATGTCAGAAAAAGACAACAATTCCGCGCCAAATCGACGCGATTCGTCGCCGGAAACCGGCGGCGCAGGCGACGAAAACCTGGATGAACGGCTGGAACGGCTGAAATCCAAGTTGGATGAAGCCCGTCCAACTGACAAATACGCCAAAAATGGCCCAACTGGTGGCCCTGGGGGCGGTGACCGTGCCGGAATCGGCCAAGCCTTTCGTCTAAGCTCAGAGTTCATAGCAGGCGTTGTAGTAGGCGCCGGAATAGGCTATCTGATCGACACATTCTTTGGCACATCGCCTTGGGGAATGATTGTCTTTTTTCTTTTGGGTTTTGCCGCCGCTATTCTCAATGTCATGCGCGCAGCAGGTATGGTTGCAGAGTCGCAGATGCGGCTGAAGCCAGTTCAGGAGATGCACAATCAGCGCCAGGACGGTGAATCTGACGAGGCTGCTAAAAAATAGTGAACATTTTCGCGTGGCAAAGCGATTCCGGGCTTGAGCAGAAGCCCTATTGTGTGCCAAACGATCTTCGCTGATGTCGGGGCCGCCCGACGCTAATGCTTTTTGCTGGGTGAAAGCCCGGCCAGACAAATAGACGAGGCCAAATTGGCAAACGATCCTATTCAACAGTTTCAGATTTCCAAGATCCTGCCGCTTGAGGCTTTGGGAACCGATATCTCTTTTACCAACTCGTCCCTGTTCATGGTGGCGACTGTTGGGGTGACCGCAGCATTTCTGATCATGACGACTTCCGGTCGCGGACTGATCCCATCGCGGATGCAGTCGATTTCCGAAATGTGCTACGAATTCGTCGCCGATCTGCTGCGAAGCAGTGCGGGATCGGAAGGAATGAAGTTCTTCCCTCTGGTCTTCTCACTGTTCGTCTTCATTCTGATGGCCAACCTGTTTGGCATGTTCCCTTATTTCTTCACGGTAACCAGTCATATTGTTGTGACGGCGGCGTTGGCGCTGTTGGTTATCGGCCTTGTGGTTTTCTATGGCTTTTATAAGAACGGCCTGGGCTTCCTCAAGCTGTTCGTACCATCCGGGGTTCCGGCGGTGCTGATCCCGCTGATCGTTTTGATCGAGGTGATGTCTTTCATCTCTCGTCCAATCAGTCTTTCAGTTCGTCTGTTCGCCAACGTTTTGGCCGGACACATCACATTGAAGGTTTTTGCCGGCTTTATTCCAATGCTTTCCAAGCTTGGTTTCGTCGGTGTTGTTGGTGCTATCCTGCCGCTTGGCTTTACCGTGGCGCTGACTGCTCTTGAATTTCTCGTTGCGTTTTTGCAGGCCTATGTCTTCGCGATCCTGACCTGCATGTATCTCAACGATGCGATACACCCGTCACATTAATCGGCGGATCAACTCACACTTACTCATCCAGAATTCTGATATTCCACAGGAGAAATACAATGGAACTCGAAGCTGCAAACGCACTTGCAAATGCCGGTAAATACATCGGTGCTGGTCTGGCTTGTATCGGTATGGCCGGTGCTGGCGTTGGTCTTGGTACACTTTTCGGCAACTTCCTGTCCGGCGCTCTGCGCAACCCATCAGCTGCCGACGCTCAGTTCGGTCGTCTGATCTTTGGCTTTGCTGTGACAGAAGCCCTCGGCATCTTCTCGCTGCTGATCGCTCTGCTGCTGATCTTCGCCATCTAAGACGACTAACTGTGGTTTCCGGTGCCGCCTGATGTGGCACCGGTAGAAACCCAATGGAGAGCTGAATGGCTTCCACCAATACAGAAGTTGGCACAGCTTCGGATCACGGCGGTGCGGGCGTATTCCCACCGTTTGATTCGTCGACCTTTTCTTCCCAGCTGCTCTGGCTGGCGATTACCTTTGGTCTGCTCTACTTCCTGATGGCCAAGATTGCGCTGCCGCGTATATCTTCCATCCTGGAAACCCGTAGCGGTCGCATTGCGCAGGACCTGGACGAAGCCCACCGGCTGAAGACAGAATCCGACGAAGCAATCGCTGCCTATGAGCAGGAATTGGCAGACGCCAAGGGCCGTGCTCATGCAATTGCTCAGGAAGCGCGCGATAGTGCACGGGCTGAGCTTGATGCCAAGAGAGCCGCAATCGAAACCGATATGGCGGCGAAAGTTGCTGAAGCGGAAGAGCGCATTGCCGGTATCAAATCCAAGGCGATGGGTGAAGTTGGCGCAATTGCCGAGGACACCACAGCTGCACTGGTTGATCAGTTGATTTCGGCCAAGGTTACCAAGGCAGAAATCAAATCTGCTGTAGCCGGATCGAAAGGCTAGGGGAACGTTATGGAATTTGACGCTTCATTTTGGGCCACCGTTGCCCTGGTTCTGTTCTTCGTCCTGATCATCTACATGAAAGTGCCGGGCCTGATCACCAAGGGATTGGATGATCGCTCTGACAAGATCCGCAACGATCTGGAAGAAGCCCGCCGCCTGCGTGAGGAAGCCCAGCAGCTGCTGGCTGAGTATCAGCGCAAGCGCAAGGAAGCTGAACAGGAAGCCGAAGCCATCGTCTCTTCTGCCAAGCACGAGGCGGAAGCCATGGCCAAGGATGCCGAGCAGAAGACTGAAGAGTATATTACGCGCCGTACAGCGCTGGCTGAACAGAAAATCGCTCAGGCAGAAGGACAGGCCTTGGCTGAAGTCCGCACGGCGGCTGTTGATCTTGCAGTTGAAGCTGCCGAATCGGTGATCTCGCAGAAGATGACCGGCGCAGCAAACACCAGCATGTTCAAGTCGAGCCTGGCTGAACTGAAAGCGCGGATGAACTAGTCTGCTGCTTCAGCTTTGAATTTAAAGACCCGCTCTCTGGTTCCAGACGGCGGGTTTTTTATTGGCCAGTTTTGGTCGCCGCCGCGGCCGCCGCTGCCGCTGCCGCCGCCGCAACTGGGGCAAAGCTCATGCGATGCAGCGGTGATGGACCCAGTTGCATGACCGCGGCCCTGTGGGCCTTGGTGGGATATCCCTTGTGGCCACCGAGTCCGTAACCGGGATATTGGTGCTCCATTGTCAGCATCAGCCGGTCGCGCATCACTTTGGCTACAATTGATGCCGCTGCAATTGACAGGCTTCGGGCATCGCCCTTAACCAGTGCCGAAGCCGGGCAGGGCAGGTGGGCCGGAATCGCATTGCCGTCAATCAGCGCATGGCCGGCTGGAATGGTCAGGCCATCAACCGACATTTTCATCGCCAGCAGTGAGGCTTCGCGGATGTTGATTTGGTCGATCGTCGTTGCGCCAACATGAGCGAATGAAACAGTGGCTGTTGCCAGAATCAGCTCAAACAAGGCTTCTCGCTTGGTTTCGTTCAGCTTCTTGGAATCATTCAGTTCTGCCGGGATATTGGCTGGATCCAGGATGACTGCTGCTGCAGTAACCGGGCCTGCAAGTGGCCCGCGTCCAGCTTCATCAACCCCGCAGACATGCGTTATGCCACGCCGTTGAACAGCCAGTTCCGTATCGTAGTCTGGCCCTGTGGACAGGGGAAAAAGCTGCGGAGAATCGACAGTAGAAGAAGCCATGACAGTTCTGTGCCTGTCGCTGGCTTCACCGTCAATTCTCCGCGGCGGCCTGTGGGTGACGAGGCGATGCACCACACAGATTTTGCGCATGTGACCGGCAGGGGGAACCGGACCACGACGCAATCGAGTGGCTGTTTAAAACAGCGACAATTGGGTTGCCTCCAGTTGGGGTGGCTCGAACAAATCGGTGCGCAAGCTCATGCGCATCGATTTCAGGCCAACCTTCCTGGAGGCAAGATCAAAGCGGCGGCCCAATTGCCATGCATAAGGGCCCACACCGCGCATTCGGGTGCCAAACTCCGCCTGGTAGTCCTTGCCACCCCGCATCGAACGCATCAGCGACAGCACATGGGTATAGCGGTCGGGATAGTGGCGCAGTAGCCATTCCTTGAACAGGCCACTGACCTCGTGGGGCAGGCGCAACAGGATATAGCCTGCGTCCTGCGCTCCATTGGCCTTGGCGGCATCAAGGATACGTTCCATTTCATGGTCGGTCAGGGCAGGAATTACCGGCGCGACCATGACCGATGTGGGAATTCCGGCGTCAGACAATTGCCGGATCGTATCAAGACGCAGAGCAGGTGTGGCGGCTCGTGGTTCCATTGCGCGGGAAAGTTTGCGGTCAAGCGATGTTACCGAAACGGCAACCCGCGCCAGCCCCTTGGCCGCCATGCGGGACAGGATATCGATGTCGCGGGTGATCAGAGCCGATTTGGTGACAATGCCAACAGGATGGTTGCAGTCTTCCAGAACTTCGAGGATTTCGCGCGTCACCCGCCATTGCTTCTCGATTGGCTGATAGGGGTCGGTATTGGTACCCATAGCCATGGATTTGACCTGGTAGCCAGGCGCCGCCAGTTCCTTGCGCAGCAATTTGGCGGCGTTCGGCTTGGCAAACAGTTTGGTTTCAAAATCCAGTCCGGCTGACAAGCCCATATAGGAATGGGTTGGGCGGGCAAAACAATAGACACAGCCATGCTCACAGCCACGATAAGGATTGACCGAGCGGTCAAACGGCAGGTCCGGCGATTCATTGCGGGCAATGACGCTGCGCGGGCTTTCCGCTGTCACGTCGGTCTTGAAAGGTGGCAATTCGTCCAGTGTCTGCCAGCCATCATCGAACATGTGTCGGCTGGATGTTTCGAAGCGACCGGCGGGGTTGATGGCAGAAGCACGTCCACGCATGCGATTGGCAGCAATGCGCATTCCTGCCCGGTTGATCATCCCATTGGCGATAGCGGCTCCCGGTGCTGCGCCACCAGGTGCAAAGGCACTTTGATCAGCCGACTGAACGGTATCGAGTGTTCCAGACATAAGCACCTCCAGCGACGGTGGTCGTGGCTTCAATCGCACACCGACCTGTGTTGTTCTTGAATTTATTCCTATCTCCAAAATAGGAACAAAGCAAGAACAAAATACAATGCCGGGAAGTTTGACTTGGGTTAGTTGCCGCCGCCGCGTTTGAGGTGCTCATCAAGTCGGGGCATGATTTCTACGAAATTGCAGGGCATGTGGCGGTAATCAAGCTGCTTTTCGAGAATGCCGTCCCATCCATCTTTGCAGGCGCCGGGAGAGCCGGGAAGACAGAATATGAAAGTGGTGCCGGCAACGCCGGCAGTGGCTCTGGACTGGATCGTGGAAGTGCCAATCTTTTCGTAGCTCAACTGGTGAAAGACGACGGAGAACCCGTCCATGCGCTTGTCAAACAATGGCTCAGCGGCATCCGGTGTTACGTCGCGACCGGTAAAGCCGGTGCCGCCGGTGGTGATCACAATGTCCACGTCATCGCGCTCAATCCAACTGCGGAGCTGAGCCTGAATGACGGGCACGTCGTCGGTGACGATCTGCCGATCGGCAAGTTTGTGCCCGGCAGCGAGCAAACGCTTCTCCAGGATTGCACCCGACCGGTCCTCTTCAAGGCTGCGGGTATCGGATACAGTCAGCACTGCGATAGAGACGGGAAGAAAAGGGCGTGTGGTGTCAATTCGGCTCACTGGAAGCTCCTGAAAGGCAGGTTTGTTGACAATTTGGCCAGTGCGAGAGGGGGGGTCAAGAAGCAGTTTTGGAAGATCAGGCCATTTCAGCTCTAAATGCTTTGGCCAGCGATTGTACGGGTCGGCATGATCCACCAATCCTTAAACTCGTGGCGCAGCCGATGGGCGGCAAAGGCGGCCTCGCCCGGATTTTCAAAAATACCGAAACAGGTGGCTCCAGAACCGGACATGCGCGCAATCATACAATCCGGGTTTCGTTCAAGCACAGCGAGGCAATCTGCCACTTTGGGTTCCAGGGCACATGCAGCCTGTTGCAGATCGTTGCGCTGATGCAGCAGATGGTTGATCCAGAACCTGTCGGAACGGTATTCGTAGCGTTGCAGTTCGCCCAAAGCGGAGTTCTTTTTGGTTTCAAGTTGCCTGAACACATCTGGCGTTGAAAGCGGGGCACGCGGATTGACCAGAACCAGATTGAGGGGGGGGATTGGCAGCTTGTTGATGACTTCACCAATGCCTGTGATCTGTGCCGGAACGCTGGAAATACACATTGGGATGTCAGCGCCAAGCGGCAGGCTGATTTGCATCATGTGAGCCTTGCTCAATTGCAGGTCCCAAAGCTGGTTCAGCCCCATCATCGCGGCTGCGGCATCGGCTGAACCGCCGCCTATTCCGGAAGCAACAGGCAGGTTTTTGGTGAGGTGAATTGTGGCACCGAGATCAGACCGCCCGCAATGCCGTCGCAAAGTCTCGGCGGCTCGTAACACCAAGTTGTTTTCGTCCCCCGGCAGTTGATCTGCCTCAGGGCCGTCAATTGTCAGGCTGAGTTTTGTCGCGGGTTCAAAACTCAACGTGTCGCCAACATCGGCGAAGGTCACCAATGTGTCCAACATATGAAAGCCGTCGCTGCGCTGGTCAGTGACGTGCAGGGCCAGGTTAATTTTAGCTCGTGCTGTGAGCTGCACCGCTTTAGCCTTTGCTGTTTTCGTCTTCCGAGGCGATTTCGCGGCGTTCTACTTCGTCCAGACCAACGGACAATTTTTCTTTGATCCTGTCAATGTCTGCTTCCGGGGGGTCAAGCGCCAAAGCATGTTGCCATTGAAATGTGGCTTCCAGTTGGCGTCCGGCTTTCCAATAGGCGTCACCAAGGTGATCGTTGATCGTCGGGTCGCCCGGACGCAATTCGACGGCGCGTTCCAACTCGATAACGGCCTCGTCGATCTGGCCCAGTTTGTAATAGGCCCAGCCAAGACTATCGACCATGTAACCATCATTTGGTCGCAGGCTGACAGCCTTGCGGATCATCTCCAGGCCTTCGTCGAGATTGATGTCCATGTCGACCCAGGAATAGCCCATATAATTGAGCACGCGGGGTTGGTCGGGGAAAAGTTTCAGCGCTTGTTTGAAAGCGGCTTCCGCCTTGGGCCATTGTTTGGTGCGCTCATAGGCGATGCCGAGGCGATAGAACAGGTTCCAGTGGACACGCTGTGGGTTGCCGATGCGTTCGATAAGGCGCGTGTAAATGCCGATTGCATCGGCAAATTCGTCGTGACGAGCCAATACGGCGCCATAGGAAAGATGTACGATTAGATCGTCTGGGTCGGCTTCAATCAGCCGGTCTAACTCAGTGCGAGCTTGCTCGCGCTGACCCAATTCATCAAGATTAAGTGCGCGCTCCAACTGGGCGATTGCATGATAGGGCGATTCCTCGGCAATCTGACCGAACAGGTCATTGGCTCGAGGCAGCATTCCCTGATCATCAAACAGCTCGGCCAGCTCGATGGTCACCGCATCCACCTGTGGGGCCAGAGTTGAAGCCAGCTGCATGTAGATACGAGCGAATTGCTGACCTCCCTCGCGGTTGATCGCAGTGCCTAGATTGAGAAACACTTCTGCTGCACCAATTTGTGGGGCTGAAATGAGCGGAGCGATTTGGCGGTTGCTTTCAAGATTGGCTTTCAAACTCTCAAACACCGGGTTTTGAGGCAGACGATCGAGCGTTTGGTTCACCAGATCAAGTGCTGCGTCCGTATCTCCTGCTTTGGCATGGGCTCCAGCCAGTGCTGCGAGAATTCGGGTATAGGTGTCACCTGCTGCCTGGCCACCGGCGCGGTTGTCGACGGCGGTTTGCAGGCGTTTGACGCCGGCTTGCGTTTCTCCACCTGTAAGGGCGATTAGACCGCCATGATATTGGACAAACAGGTCAAACCATGCGGGACCGCGCAATGCGTCGACAGTTTTGAGCGCGCCCTCCAGATCACCGCTACCAAGCTTAGCCCATCCGAGCACCAATCCGGCCATCAACCGATCAACAGCGCTGCGCCAGTCTTTGGTCAATCGGCGCTCGGCACCGGCCCAGTTTTTCTTGCGAATATCTTCAACAGCTAGAACGAGTTCAACGATTTCAGATTCATTGCCGGCTTCTATGATTTGACTGCCGACTTCCACACCTTCAGCAAAGTCACCGTTGCCGATGAAACTCAAAAAACCTTTGATCTTGAGCGAGATATTGTCGGGATCAAGCGATATAGCCTTGCGGTAAAATACGGCGGCATTGGACGTGTCGCGGTCGGTTGCAGCAATTCGCGCAGCCAGGTAGTTACCCGCCAGGCTGTTGCTGATTTTGATTTCTTCTGCCGCTTTGTCCTGCGCCAAAGCTAGGCTTGCGGGGGGCAAAGCCAGAGCGCTGCAAATCCCAAAGACGCTCGCCCGCTTTGCAAATTCCCGTATTACAGATTTCATAGACGCTCACTATCCCGTTTCGTGTTCATGCCACCCACCTTGCAACGGGTGATGCCCCATGATTCAGTCTCAAACATGGCGGTTTTCGCCGCTTGTCACAAGACCATGACCATTGCACCAATTTGTTACCCAATTCCCTGCATCTTGGAGAAACAGGTCAATTCAGCTGGCCTGGTCAACTGACCCGGCTGACGCAAAATTCTACGACTTCCAGCAGCGCGGCTTTGTAGTCGCTGGCAGGCAGCGGCGCCAAGGCATCTCGGGCGATCTCGCCATAGTGTCTTGCACGGGCGACGGTGTCGGGAATTGCGCCGTGCTTGGCCAGCAATTCCATGGCGTGAGCAAGGGCCTCTTGGTCGGCCTGATCGCTTTCCATCGACTTGCGCCAGAATTCCTGTTCTTCGGCATTGCCACGCCGATAGGCCAGCAAAACCGGCAAGGTGATTTTGCCTTCGAAGAAATCGTCGCCAACATTCTTGCCGAGATCCGCTTTGGAGCCGCCATAGTCGAGGGCATCGTCGATCAGTTGGAAAGCGAGGCCGAGATTCATGCCGTAAGAACGGAAGGCATCCCGTACCGGCTTTTCGGAGCCGGCCAGGATGGGGCCAACTTCGCAGGCGGCAGAAAACAAGGCCGCGGTTTTGCCGCGAATGACAGCCAGATAGTCGTCTTCGGTTGTTTCCATGTTTTGTGCCGCGGCAAGCTGCATCACTTCGCCTTCGGCGATGACCGTTGAGGCCGTCGACAAGACATCGAGCGCTTCCATTGAACCGGCATCGACCATCATGCGGAACGCCTGTCCCAGCAAAAAGTCGCCGACCAGCACGCTGGCCTGATTGCCCCAGACAATGCGGGCCGACTGTTTGCCACGACGCATGTCGCTTTCATCCACCACGTCGTCGTGGAGCAGGGTCGCCGTATGCATGAACTCAACACTGGCTGCCAGGGTGATGTGGCGCTCACCGCTGCCTTCGCCACAGTAGCCGCACATGCGAGCCGCAGAGAGGGTCAGCATGGGGCGCAGCCGTTTTCCACCGGAATCGATCAGATGCTGAGCAACTTCCGGAATCATCGTGACCTCGGACCCGGTTTTGGACAGGATCAACTGGTTGACGAGGGTCATGTCCTGGCTTGTCAGATCCACTAAAGGTTTGACACTGGCTTTCGGCTCTTTGCGGCCATCGATTGGAACAACTACACCCATCGTCGTTTTCTATGCCTTTGTAGAAACTTGCTTTATTATTGTGATAAGACCCAATGCAAGTAGGCACAAGTGCAACAGCGTCGCAGGTGTGGTCGCTGGGTCGATTTTGTGGCGTAATTCAACGGCTAATGAGCAACAATTGCCGCAACGGGTCTGGCACAGCAGCGGCTTGCTTCACATTCTCGAATTGGCCCCTTGTCATGGCCCTCCTTTCCAGGTGAATGTCGCCCCATGGAAGAACTACTGCGCACCAACAATCCGGTCAGCATCTCCTTTGCCGAAGCTCTGTTGTCGGAAAAAGGCATTGTGCATTTTGTTGCCGATCTTCACATGAGCGTCGTTGATGGTTCGCTGGGCATTTTGCCGAGACGGATCATGGTGGATGGAGATCGCCTGCATCAGGCACGCCGGTTGATGCGTGACGCCGGACTTGGCGATGAACTGCCTGAAAAACCGATCCGGCCCGTCGACTGAGAGCTTATGGATCCGTCCGTCACCACTGACCATTTTCTCGATCACGGCATTGTCGTGCAACAGTTTGCAGGCAGCGGCCACCGATCAGGCCTGGACGCCATTATGCTGGCTGCCACGGTGCCAAAGGAGATTGATGGGCGGGTTGCAGATATTGGAGCAGGGGCCGGAGTGGTCGGCATGGCGATTGCCCACCGGTGCCTGGATGCAAAAGTTGACCTGTTTGAAATTGATGCCGGTTTGAGCACGCTCAGCAGCCAGTCCATTGGACTGCCTCACAATCACCATCTGGCTGGTCGGGTGGCGAGTCATATGGGGGATGTGGCAGTTGCTGCAGATTTGCTTGCCACAGCAGGCCAAAAGCCCGGATCTTATGCATGTATTGTCGCCAATCCACCCTATAATGATAAAAGTCACCGGACCTCGCCGGATCCACGCAAGTCCGCTGCACACATGGCCCAACCTGCGACGGCGCAGACTTGGGTTAAGGCCGCCGCACAGATGGCTGCCCATCGTGGGCTTTTGGCGCTTATTCTGCGTCCGGAAAACCTGCAGCAATGGATGGCTGCTGCGCAAAAGAGCTTTGGCGGTGTGGTTATCTTGCCCCTGCATTCCCGCGCCAACAAACCGGCCAGCCGGGTGCTGATTGGCGCAACCAAGAACAGCCGCGCTGCGCTGAAACTATTGCCACCGCTTGTTCTGCATAATGCTGACGGGTCAAATACGCCGGAGGCCGAAGATATTTTGCGTGGGCGCGGTTCCATCAACTTATTTTCTTGAAATTTGCCCGCCGCCACCTCACTTAACCAGCAAACGAATCAACTCCACGGGCTCTGAATTGGCTGGCCGACTTAAAAAACTTCTTCCCAAAAAACTGCGTACAAAACTTGGAAGCGACGATGTTGTTATCCCTGTTGTGAAATTGAGCGGTGCGATTGCCGCCGGTGGCTCAGCCTTTCGCCCGGCTCTCAACCTGGGGTCCTGTGCCTTGCGGCTGGAAAAGGCCTTTTCCACAAAGGGCGCACCTGCAGTGGCCATCGTGGTCAATTCACCGGGTGGTTCGCCGGTGCAGTCGCGGTTGATCTATCGGCGCATTCGCGACCTTGCCGAAGAGCATCAGAAGAAGGTTCATGTCTTCGTCGAAGATGCGGCGGCGTCGGGTGGTTACATGATTGCTTGCGCGGGAGATGACATCACCGCTGATCCCTCCAGCATTGTCGGGTCGATTGGCGTTATTTCGGCAAGTTTTGGATTTGTCGATGCCATCGAGAAGATTGGCGTTAAGCGTCGGGTCTATACGGCTGGACAAAACAAATCAGTGCTGGACCCATTTCTGCCAGAGAAAAAGGTCGACATTGATCGGTTGAAAGCCCTGCAATTGGAAATCCATCAGGTTTTCATCGATTTGGTCAAGGAAGCCCGTGGCGACCGGTTGGCCGAGCACAAAGATATGTTTACCGGTCAGTTCTGGACCGGTGGCCCGGCCAAGGAAATGGGCTTGATCGATGAGATTGGTGATCTGCGGTCGCGGTTGAAGGCGCTTTATGGCGAGAAAACCAAACTGAACCTGATCGAACCAAAGCGTGGCCTGTTCGGCAATAAAGTTGCTGCCGGTGTATCCACTGCAGCTCTAAGTTCCGGTATGACGCTGGACAGCGAAGCCCTCGCTGCAGGTATGGCAGATGGGTTTTTGACCGCGGCAGAAGAAAAACTGTTGTGGAACAGGCTTGGTCTGTAGCAGAATCGGTAAATTGAACAATAACCCGGCCCAGGGGCCGGTTGATCACGGGGAGGTGCATTGATGATACAGTTGGTTGCTGCTGCGGCGGTTGGTGCTGTCGGGATCTATGCATACAAATCCTTTCGCAAGCATATGGATGCCATCAACGCCGAAGAACAGCGCAAAGCTGAGGCGAAGTCGGCGCAATATGCAAAGACCATTGGGGATCTGGAACATGATCCCGAAACCGGGGTTTATCGGGTCAAAAAGTAACCTGCCGATTTGCAACCGGTTGCGGGCCAACCAGACCTGCTCTTCCTCAGCATCATGCTAAGAGGAGGGGTTTTTGGGCGATAATATTTTTGTTCCCGACATTGGGTGGGAATTCCATTTCTTCCAAAATTCTCATTTTTTGATCAATCTGACGGGGTATCTTGAAAGGATGCTCCAATGGAACCAATCAAACGCGATACCCGCACTCTTGCTGACCGTCTCAACAACGATTTTGCCGACCTTAACCTGAACGAACGCATCGACCGCATTGCCGGACTGGCCTATCGGGCCGTGTTTACCAGCAATTTCTGCTCCGCAGACCAGGTGCTGAGTTGGGCAATTGCCCTATCGGGTCAGAAGATTGAACTGACAACGCTGCTGACTGGACAGCAATTGGCCGCTAATCAATCGCTTTTGCAGATCACTCAGGATCGCTATAGCATAACGATTGGGCGATTTGAGGAGCCGAACAAAGCTCTCAAAGGTGCGGATGTGAGGATAAAAGCGCGGCACGCTGGCGATTTTGGCCATCTCAATCCGGCTGAATTTGCCCAATGGGATTCACAAAGCGGCCTGCTGATACTCAATCCGTTGGCGGATTGGTCGGGGCAACACGTTCAGCAAGCGATTGCTGCCCATGAAATCCCGGTTAATCCGAGCTATTCAAGCGATCCCCCAAAACGGCTTGGCAAACCGTGCGAGGACGGCCGCGGCAACAGCTGGCGCACACGGCCCAATCTGTCGTCTAAACAGGTCGCTCAGAAAAGCCGCAAGAAACGTGCAGCGATGCAGCTCAACGCATGATCAAAAACAAAACCCGCCCGCGGCCGCAGACCGCAGGCGGGTTCAGACTGCCTCCTTTGGAGACTATCGCTCTTCGGTCTGAAGCGCCTTGTAGACCGTGTAGCACATCAGCAGCACGACCACTGTAAACGGAATCCCCGTCGACACCGCCGCCCCCTGCAAGGCCGCTAGTCCGCCACCCAGCAACAGGGCAATCGCCACCAGTCCTTCCAAAGTGCACCAGAACACACGCTGCACGACCGGGGCATCCATTTTCCCGCCTGCTGTGATTGTATCAATCACCAAGGATCCACTGTCAGAAGACGTGACAAAGAAAATCACGATCAGGATCAGTGAAATCGGCGCTACGATGGAATAGAGTGGATATTGATCCAACAGCCGGAACAGCGAGATTTCCGGTTTATAGGTGTCGACAACCACCGCTGTGATGCCTGTTCCAGTACCGCTTTCGATCATGTCGATGGCAGCGCCACCAAATGTTGACATCCAAAGTGCACAGACCAAAGTCGGCGCGATCAGCACACAAATAATGAATTCACGTACGGTGCGGCCTTTGGAAATGCGGGCAATGAACATGCCGACAAACGGTGACCAGGCAATCCACCAGGCCCAATAGAAGGTTGTCCAGCCATGGAAATAGCTGGTGTCCTCTCGCCCAATCGGGTTCGACAGTGGGACGATATGCACCACATATTGTACCAACACATCGAAGTAGCGGGTGATCGCACCACCTGCACCACTGACGAAGAAAACAAAGAAGAACAGCAGGATTGCCATGACCATATTGATCTCGGAAAGCCGCTTAACACCCTTGTCCATCCCCATCAGCACTGAACCAAGTGCGATGATGGTAATGCCGATGATCAGCACGACCACCACCGTGTTAGACGGCTCGATGCCGAACACGTCGTAAAGACCCGCCGCGATCTGACGCGCCCCAAGGCCAAGAGATGTTGTCAGGCCGAACAGCGTGGCAAAGACCGCCAGCGTATCGATCACATGTCCAGGCCAGCCCCAAACCCTCTCTCCAAGAATTGGATAGAATGCTGAACGCAATGTCAGTGGCAGGCCCTTGTTGTAGCAAAATACCGCAAGGCTCAGCCCGACAACCGCGTAAACGGCCCAGCCACCCAGGCCCCAGTGATGCACGGTGCCGACAATGCCGATATTCTCATTGCCAGGCGTTTTGGGGTCAATGCCAAGCGGGTTCGCTGCGCCGCCTTCTGCATAGGAGTAATAAACCGGCTCAAGCACGCCAAAGAACAGCAGGCCAATGCCAATACCGGCAGCAAACAACATGGCGATCCAACCCGCATAGGAATAGTCAGGCTTGGCATCCTTGCCACCTATTCGGACCGAGCCAACAGGCAGAAAAATCAAGGCAAGACAGAAGATCAACATGATATCGACCGCGATGACCAGGAACCAGTCAAACTCACTGGTCAGCAGCGGCCTGAGCCATCCGAAGAACTCAGCGGAAGCTTCCTGGTTGGCCAAAGAGAGCAAGACGAAAGCAATAATAACGAGACTTGAAATCAGAAAAACCGGGTTGTGTATATCCAGCCCAAAGGGCGTTATATTATCGCTTCCCAGCTCATAATCAGAGGTTTTTTCAGCCTCTGTTTGTTCAGTTTCGACGGTCATGATTCGTCTCCCCGCTTTTGCACACATGTATTAAGAACCATTCTTAATATCAGTGTGTTATGTCATTCCCTGAATTCGCACCTACCGCTTTTATTACGATTTCAACTTGCGGCTATTCTTGCGGCTAAATTTATATATGGCAACCATGCACGCACTATGAGGAGTAAAGTGCGGGCTTGGCACCGGTCATTCGCGCACCTGCGACCTTGACCGTTAGATGGTGTCATGGCATCGGTCCCCCACCAACACCGACCTCAGTGTGGACTTTCCAAATGGCACATGATCCGAAAAATTCCTTTCAGGGCCTGATCCTGACATTGCATGAATACTGGGCCGAGTACGGCTGTGTGATCTTGCAGCCATATGACATGGAAGTTGGAGCCGGAACGTTTCATCCGGCGACGACTTTGCGGGCCCTGGGTCCAAAACCCTGGAATGCTGCCTATGTTCAGCCAAGCCGCCGTCCCACCGATGGCCGCTATGGGGAAAACCCCAATCGCTTGCAGCATTACTATCAATATCAGGTGCTGCTTAAACCGAGCCCGCCAGACCTGCAGGAGCTCTATCTTGGCTCGCTCAAAGCCATTGGCATCGATGCGGCCCTACACGATATCCGCTTCGTCGAAGACGACTGGGAAAGCCCAACGCTTGGTGCCTGGGGGCTTGGCTGGGAGGTCTGGTGTGACGGTATGGAAGTCAGCCAGTTCACCTATTTTCAGCAGGTTTGCGGCCAGGAATGTGCACCCGTGGCCGGGGAGTTGACCTATGGTCTTGAACGCCTCGCCATGTATGTGCAGGGCGTCGACAACGTCTACGACCTCAACTTCAACGGTGGCACTGACAACGACAAGGTCACCTACGGAGAAGTCTTTCAGCAAACAGAGCGGGAATATAGCCGCTGGAATTTTGATATTGCTGATACCGACACTTTGCTGAAGCATTTTGAAGATGCCGAGGCTGAGTGTCAGCGCATTCTGGAAACCCCGGCCATCGACCCCAAAAAGGGGCGTGCCATCGTCATGGCCCATCCCGCCTATGATCAGTGCATTAAGGCCAGTCACGTGTTCAACCTGCTCGATGCCCGCGGGGTCATCTCGGTGACCGAGCGCCAAAACTATATCGGTCGTGTTCGCGATCTGTCGAAAGCCTGCGGTGAAGCCTTCCTGCTCACCGAAGCCGGCGGCGGCGGCGAGGTTGGTGGTGGCGAAGTCGTCGAAGTCGGCGCAGCAGGTTAACAAAAGCGCTGAACCGGACTGCTTCGCTGTTTCTCGCAGTTTCGAAAAACGCCGGAAAATTCGCGGGGCAGCCCAACAATTCTCATCGGAGGCTATTGCAATGACACCAACCGAACAGTCCGCTTATGTCAGGCGATATTTTGAATTGATGACCGCGTCCGACATCGATGGAATCATCGATCTGTTTGACGAGGACGCCCATGTGCTTTCCCCATTTTTGGGCAAAATGAACGCGTCAGCATTCTTCAGGAAACTGGGCAAAGCTTCAAGCGCCAGCAAACTCACCGTCCATGATGTGCTGCTGGGTGAAAACGGCGACAGTGCAGCTGCCCATTTTGAATATGACTGGACGCTGGCAAGCGGCGAGCAGATTGTGTTTCAGGGGGTGGATTATTTCAAGTTCAGCCAGAATGACCGATTTGCGTCGATGTCAATTTTCTACGACACCCATCCGGTCAGGGAAGATGTCGGCGACAAATACGCTTCGGCATAGGGCCGGTTCTTCTGTAAGTTGCTGGAACACTGCGCGCTTGCTATGGATTACCTGCAAGCCATCTAAAGGAAGCTAATCATGTCAGAACCCACCCGCGCCGGAGATGCGCCAATGCCGATCGAAGTTGAAGCCGGTAAATCCTATTTCTGGTGTGCCTGCGGCATGTCCTCCAAACAACCCTTCTGCGACGGTTCCCACAAGGGCAGTGATTTTGCCCCGGTCAAATGGACCGCTGAAGAAGATGGCCGCAAGTTTTTCTGCGCCTGCAAGGCAACGGGCAATCAGCCACTTTGCGACGGCAGCCACAAATAGACCGATCACGCCAGCCGTGCCGCGTTGCATTAGGCCTCGGTGCCTTGCCGCCTCGCCCGCTCGCCGTCTCGCCGTCTCGCCGCGGTGCAAGAAACGAACAATCCGGGTGACAACTTCAAGCACCCTTGGTAAGAGCGGCACAGATTTTCTCCCGCTTTTGACCGACCATGCCCGACTTGCTCCTGGAACTGTTTTCTGAAGAAATCCCCGCCCGCATGCAGCGCAAAGCGGCGGGTGATCTTAAAAAGCTTGTCACCGACGCACTCGTCGATGCCGGGCTGACATATGAGGGTGCTCGTGAATACTGGACGCCACGTCGCCTGACCCTGGATCTGCGCGGCTTGACTGCCCGTTCCGCAGATCTTCGCGAAGAACGCAAAGGCCCCCGCACGGACGCGCCGGAAAAGGCCGTTGCCGGCTTTCTGCGCGGTGCTGGTCTTGCGTCTGCTGACGACGCCGAAGTGCGCAGCGATCCGAAAAAGGGCGACTTTTACGTTGCCGTCATCGAAAAGCCGGGCAGGGATGCTCAAGATATTATCGCCGATGTGATGCCCGGCATCATCCAGAATTTCCCATGGCCGAAATCCATGCGCTGGGGGGACAAGTCCGGTGACGCAGGCAGCCTGAAATGGGTGCGCCCGCTGCAATCGATCCTTTGCCTGTTTGCCTCTGACACCGAAGAACCGCAGGTGGTTGCATTCGAGGTCGCCGGCACCAAGTCCGGCAACATCACCCGTGGCCATCGCTTCCATGCGCCTGACGCCATCGAAGTGCGCCGTTTCGACGATTATGTCTCATCGTTGGAGAAGGCCAAGGTTGTGCTCGACGCCGAGCGCCGCAAGGAAATAATCAGGGCTGATGCTCAAAACCTTGCATTCGCAAAAGGTATGGAACTGGTTGAAGACGAAGGGCTGTTGGAAGAGGTTGGCAATCTGGTTGAATGGCCCGTGGCAATCATGGGCGAATTCGATGCTGCCTTTCTTGATATCCCACCGGAAGTCATTCGTTTGACCATCAAGGAAAACCAGAAATGTTTCGTCCTGAGAAAAGGCGGTGATGACGGTCTGTCCAACAATTTTCTGTTGGTCGCCAACATCGAGGCTACTGATGGTGGCAGGGAAATCGCGCTGGGCAATGCCAAAGTGGTCAATGCGCGGCTGGGAGATGCCAAGTTTTTCTGGGAAACCGATTTGCACCAGATCAAAACGGAAGGTTTTGGTCCCTGGACTGCAAAGTTGGATGTGGTGACTTTCCACGCCAAGTTGGGCACTCAGGGCGCACGGGTTCAGCGCATCGTCGCGCTGGCTGAAAATCTCGCCTCGACCGTCGATGCTGATCCCGCACTGGCACGCCGCGCGGCCGAAATCTGCAAGGCCGACCTGAACTCGGCCATGGTCTATGAATTCCCGGAACTGCAGGGACAGATGGGTCGCCGCTATGCCGAACGTGCTGGCGAAGACGCTGCTGTCGCCCGTTCCTGCGAAGATCACTGGAAGCCGCAAGGCCCATCCGACGACGTGCCAGGTGATCCGGTGAGCGTCGCCGTTGCCCTGGCCGACAAGCTCGATACGTTGGCCGGCTTCTGGGCAATCGACGAAAAACCGACAGGCAGCAAAGACCCCTACGCTTTGCGACGCGCTGCGCTGGGCGTCATCCGCTTGCTACTTGAAAACAACCACAAGGCACGGTTGACCGAACTCTTCACGGCAGCTGGTTCTTCATTGACCGAACAAAACTTCACCAACGCCGAGAGCGCCGATCTGTTGGCCTTCTTCCACGATCGTCTCAAGGTTTATCTGCGCGATTCCGGAGCACGTCACGATTTGATTGACGCGGTGATCACGCCAGGTTCCGATGATCTGTTGACCATCACACGCCGGGTAGAGGCATTGGGTTCCTTCCTTGATACCGAGGACGGCAAGAACCTTCTGGCCGGAACCAAACGCGCCGCCAACATCCTTGCAGCCGAGGAAAAGAAGGGTGTTGATACGGGTGGAGAAGCGGCTTCTGTTGTTGAATCATTGCTTGAACAAGGCCCTGAATCATCACTTTATGAAGCGGTGAATCAGGCCGAGAGTGAAGCTGCGCAAGCGATTGAAAAAGAAGATTTTTCAGCCGCAATGGCGGCACTTGCCAAACTGCGTGAACCCGTTGATTCTTTCTTTGAAGATGTGATGGTCAATGTTGATGACCAGCAGGTGCGGGCCAACCGGCTTGCTCTGATGCGCCGCATTCGCACCGCAACGGCAACAGTCGCCGACTTCTCCAAAATTTCCGGCTAGCGGCGGCGAGTGGCGGCGGCGAGCGGCGAGCGGCGATGACAAATGGCGAGCTGCGAGCAGCCGACAAAAAACCCCACACTGCGGGAGAACAGCGCGGGGATTTGTGATTGTCGCCTGATTTCGGACTGGAGATTAAAACGAGGCGGTGTGCTGTACGTGGAGGGTAAACATGGCCGTCAAAGCGATGGCTGCGATAATGATCATCATGGTAATTCCTCCGATTGTTGGCTGTTTGGGAGATTAAACAGCCAGGGTGTACTGGACTTGTTCAACAAAGGTCGCGGCAACAATTGCTGCATCGTAGAAGGCTGCTGAAACCACGGTGACGAATTGTGCGAACATTTTGCTATTCCCTTTGTTGATGATCTGACCATAGGGCGGGTGCAGCAAAACATCCGTGCGTTTTCGCACACGGTGGATTGGCGGGCGAAAAGATTGGTTTTGCTTTGCTGGTGCCGTTGATACGAACCTGTTTGGCGGCAGCTACACTCCTGAGCAACTGCAATACAAACATGCCAAAGGTTGGCTGGCAGTTGGCACGTTTTAGCGTCGCTATTCCACTTTCGCCAACCACACAGACTTGCCCAAAGGCCTCCACTGAGTAAGACGCCATCAGCGTCCTATCCAGTCTCAACTTATATTCCTGCCGTGGTTTTCAATCATAGGTTGTGTTTTCTTACAAATGCAACTTGGCAAAACGCCACGAGGAAACTATGAGAACATTAATCGCAACATCCCTAGTTACACTGCTGCTTGGCACAACCGCTGGATATGCTGAAGACACGCAATTGTATCTCGAAGGCAATCTTGGAATAGGTCAAACTGGTGACGTAAGCAGCGATCTTAGCGACCAAATAGATGGATGGACAGGAACAGCAGAACTAGACCTAGAATACGATCCAGCACTTGTCCTTGGAGGGGAGTTCGGTTTTTCAAACGTCAACGGGTCGAATTTTCGAGCTGGCCTGGCCGTTTTGTTTGCGGAACTGGAATTGGACACACTCACAATAACTGGCGAAGGAACGTTTGAGGGGGAGCGGGTCGAAGGTTCGATTGAGGTTGACCCTAAAGAATTTGGGGTGACATTTGAAACCGACGCAAGTCTTTATTTGGCCAACGTCTACTATGATTTTGATAGCGCTGTTGGAATTCAACCCTATGTGGGCGCTGGCATTGGTATGGCCGATATCGAGAACACCGAAGACATGGAATTGACTTTGGCGGGCCACGCGGGTTTCAATTTGGACCTCTCAGATCGAACCTATATCGGTGTAAAAGGCTCTGTCCATTGGATTGGCGGCCCGACAGACGAGTTGGGTCTGGAATATGACAATTTTGTTTTTGCCACGGCAATGACCGTATTTGGTGTCCGCTTTTAGGTCTCGCTCATGAAAATTGCCAAAGACTGCTTGCGATAGAACCAGCCCTAACCGCCTTCACACAGTCAGCAGGTCTTTTACTTCCTGTTGGTCGAGGGATGCAGGTTCCCCGGCATGGACGACTTCGCCGCGGTCCATGACGTAGACATAGTCACCAATCTCGCGACAAAAATCGAGATATTGCTCCACCAGCAGAATCGAAATGCCGCGGTCGCGCAGGGTTTGCAACGCCCGGCCAATATCCTTGATGATCGACGGTTGTATGCCTTCTGTGGGTTCGTCGAGGATCAACAGGCTGGGGCGCAGCACCAAAGCCCGGGCAATCGCCAATTGCTGCTGTTGACCACCTGACAGATCGCCGCCGCGCCGGTGCAACATGTCGTTCAGCACCGGGAACAGTTCGAAAATTTCCTCCGGAACCGACCGCTGCTTGCGGGGCAGGGCGGAAAAACCAGTCTGCAGATTTTCCCGCACCGTCAGCAGGGGAAAGATCTCACGCCCCTGGGGCACAAATCCAATGCCGTTGCGGGCCCGGTCGTGCACCTTCATTTCCGTCAACTGCTTGCCGGAATAGCTGGCTCCACCAAATTTCACCGGTTCAAGTCCGATGATGGAGCGCAACAGGCTGGTCTTGCCAACTCCATTGCGACCCAGCACGCAGGTTATCTTGTTTTCCGCCACCTCCAGCGAGGTGCCGCGAAGGGCGATGGAGGAACCGTAGGAAAGATGGATATTGTCGACATTCAACATGATCAGCGCCCCAGATAGACATCAATGACGCGTTGATCGCCACTGACATGGTCCAGCGTACCTTCGGCCAGCACCGATCCTTCGTGCAGGCAGGAAACCTTCACATCAAGATTGCGGACAAAGTCCATGTCATGCTCGACCACTACAATCGTGTGGTCTTTGGAAATGTCACGCAGCAGGCGAGCAGTTTCTTCGGTCTCTGCATCGGTCATACCGGCCACTGGCTCATCGACCAGCAGAAGTTTTGGGTTCTGCGAAAGCAGCATGCCAATTTCCAGCCACTGTTTCTGGCCGTGGGAAAGATTGGCAGCGACTTCTGCACGTTTGGCAGACAGTCGAATTGTTTCCAAAATGTCGTCAAAGCGGGACTTTTCCGGCACCCCGGTCCGGTCGAACAGCATCGATTTGATTGTATGGCCACCCGACATGGCGAGCAGCAGGTTGTCTTCGACGCTGTGGCTTTCAAACACCGTAGGTTTTTGAAATTTGCGCCCGATCCCCATCGAAGCGATGGCGGATTCATCATGGGCTGTCAGGTCGGTGTCGCCGTCAAAATAGACATAGCCTTCATCCGGCTTGGTCTTGCCCGTGATGATGTCCATCATCGTAGTCTTGCCTGCGCCATTGGGGCCGATGATCGCCCGCATTTCTCCTGGTTCCAGCATCAGCGACAGGCCGTTGATCGCCTTAAACCCGTCAAAGGCGGCGCTGACATTGTCGAGATACAGCATGGCTGTTGTGAGTTTTGAATCCATGTTTGCTCCGCTATTCCGCTGCCTGCGGTATGGCATTTGACGGTTGATCAGGTTTCTTGCGCTTGCGCCAGTTCCAGCCGTCGGCAAGAGCGCCGACAATGCCCTTCGGCAATAACAGCGTGGTGAGCACAAAGAGCGCGCCGAGTACGAACAACCAATATTCCGGCAACCAGCCGGTAAACATGCTCTTGCCCCCATTGACCAGGAAGGCGCCGATGACCGGGCCAATGATCGTTCCCCGGCCACCAACCGCAGTCCAGATAACGATTTCGATGGAATTGGCAGGTGCAAATTCGCCCGGGTTGATGATGCCCACCTGCGGCACATACAGCGCGCCTGCAATGCCCGCCATAACTGCTGACAAGGTCCAGACGAACAGTTTTACCTTTTCGGGGCGATATCCAAGAAAACGGGTTCGCGTTTCCGCATCACGGGTGGCAATCAGCAGTTTGCCAAACCGTGAGTGGGTCAAATAGGCGGTAACCCAAAGGAATGTCGCCAGCGACAGGGCGCTGATGGCAAACAAGGATGCGCGGGTTTCCTTGGTTTGAATGTTGAAACCGAGAATATCCTTGAAGTCGGTCAGGCCGTTATTTCCGCCAAAACCCAAATCGTTGCGGAAGAAGGCCAGCAGCAGCGCATAGGTCATGGCCTGAGTGATGATCGACAGGTAGACGCCGGAGACCCGTGATCGAAAGGCAAACCAGCCAAACACAAAGGCCAGCGCGCCCGGCACCAGCACGATCATGATTGCCGCAAACCAGAACTGATCAAATCCGTACCAGAACCACGGCAGTTCCTTGTAGTTCAGGAACACCATGAAGTCCGGCAGAACCGGGTTGCCATAAACACCGCGGCTGCCGATCTGCCGCATCAGGTACATGCCCATGGCGTAACCGCCCAGAGCAAAGAAAGCACCATGGCCGAGCGAGAGGATGCCGCAATAACCCCAGACCAGATTGAGCGACACTGCCAGCATCGCGTAACACAGGAATTTTCCCGACAGCGCCACAAGATAGTCCGGCACATGCATGGCATGGTCCACGGGCAGCAGCAGGTTGAGATAAGGAACAACAATGGCACACGCGATGACCACAAAAATCGCGATCATCGTGCCACGGTGCATGCCAAGGGCGTTTTCTTTGAATGCGCTGCAGCTCATTGCTCAACCGCCCTTCCTTTAAGGGCGAACAGCCCGCGTGGACGTTTCTGGATGAACAGGATGATCAGCACCAAAATGAGCACCTTGCCCAACACCGCACCGGCATAGGGTTCTAAGAACTTGTTGAGGATGCCCAGCGACATCGCGCCAACCAGAGTGCCCCACAGATTGCCAACGCCGCCGAATACGACAACGAGGAAGGAATCGATGATGTAGCTCTGGCCCAGATTGGGCGACACATTGCCGATCTGGCTCAACGCCACCCCGGCGATGCCGGCAATGCCTGAACCCAGCGCGAATGTCATCGCATCAACCCATGACGTGCGAATTCCCATGGCGCCTGCCATGCGCCGGTTCTGGGTAACGGCGCGCATGTCGAGGCCGAGGCTGGTGCGGTTGATGATGAAATAGAGCGCGGCAAATACGCCGAGCGCAAACAACATGATCCAAAGACGGTTCCAGGTGATTGAGATCTGGCCCAGCTCAAATGCGCCAGACATCCATGAAGGATTGGAGACTTCGCGGTTGGTTGCGCCATAAATGGTGCGCACCGTCTGTTGCAGTATGAGCGACACACCCCAAGTGGCCAGCAGGGTTTCCAGTGGACGACCATATAGGCGGCTGATCAATCCGCGTTCCATGATGAGGCCGACCAGTCCGCTGACAAGAAAGGCCAGCGGCAGGGCGAACAATAGCGCAAAGGGCAATAGTGCCGGAAAATACAAAATCAGAAACTGCTGCACGGTGAAGGTTGTGTAGGCACCCAACATCACCATTTCGCCATGTGCCATGTTGATCACACCCATCACACCAAAGGTGATGGCGAGGCCAATTGCGGCCAGCAGCAGAACAGAGCCAAGCGAAATCCCGTACCAGATGTTTTGAGCATTGGTCCAAAGGGCCTGGAAGGATTCGATATCTTCAATGGCTTGTTTGGTTCGAGCCGCCAGTTCGCCTTCCGATGTGGCAAGCAATTTTGACAACAGCGCCAGGGACGCCCGGTCGCCTCGTGCTTCCAGGCGTTCAACGGCTGCAAGTTTTTCCTTTGTGCTGCGATCGCTGGCGAGAATGGCGGAAGCCTGGGCGTCGAGAAAGGCCTCCATGACGTCCTCATCCGTTTCCTTTTCAATGGCCACTTTCAGCGCCGGAAGTGCTGCAACGTCGGATGTGTTGAAGATTGTTTCTGCACCAGCAAGGCGTTGCGAAACGTCCTTGGCCTGCAGGGTCATGCCGGATAGCACAGCGGCGATTTTGCGGCGGATGGAATTTTTGACTTTGACCTTTTTGAAGTCCTTGGCGATCGCCCCATTTGTGGGTACCGCTTCGCCGGTCAGCGGATCTTGCAGGCCGAAGACGCCGTCCTCTTCTACTGTGATCAGGACAGTGCCGTCGCTTTTTCTAAATTTCAGACGACCATCTGAGAGCGCGCGCAGGGATATGGCCGCCGCCGGATCGCCAGCATCAGCAAGACGGTCGATGACCGCCTCAACTTTTTTAAAGGACTTTGCGGTGGCAAAGTCGTTGATGATCGGTTGGATGGATTGAGCATGAGACACTGTCAGCAGAGCCATCGAAGCCAATAAGGTAAGGCCCAGAAGGCACAATCTAGCGATAAGACGCATAGGGTTTTGTTTCTTCTCTCATAAGTTGGCGGGGAATTCAGGGGAGGATCCTAAATTCCCCGCCGTCGTCAGGCGGGCCACGTCTTGGAGGAGGAAAACGACGCGGCCCACTATTGGTTCACGGATTAGCTGCCAGCTCCAAGGCAAGCCTTGGTTTCCGTGTTGTAGTTGCCGCATTTCAGGTCGACCCAGTCGGCCTTCAGTGGCTTGGATTCTGGCAGGAAGTCGGACCAGGCGTCACCGGGCACCAGACCATCAGTTTCCGATACGACTTCGAATTGGCCATCAGCCTGAATCTCACCGATCAGAACCGGCTTGGTAATGTGGTGGTTGGCCAGCATCTTGGAGGTGCCACCGGTCAGGTTTGGAACTTCCACTCCAACGATCGCGTCGATGACTGCGTCCGGATCGGTTGTGCCAGCCTTTTCAACGGCCTTCACCCACATGTTGAAGCCGATATAGTGAGCTTCCATGGGGTCGTTGGTGACGCGGTCAGCCGAAGTGAAGGCCTTCCATTTTTCGATGAACTCGGCATTTTCAGGCGCTTCGACAGACTGGAAATAGTTCCATGCTGCCAGATGGCCAACCAATGGAGCCGTATCGAAACCGGCAAGTTCTTCTTCACCAACAGAGAAGGCCACGACTGGGATGTCGGAAGCTTTCACGCCCTGGTTGCCGAGCTCCTTATAGAAAGGAACGTTGGCGTCGCCGTTGATGGTGGACACCACGGCAGTCTTTTTACCAGCAGAGCCGAATTTCTTGACGTCTGACACGATGGTCTGCCAGTCGGAGTGACCAAATGGCGTGTAGTTGATCATGATATCTTCATCAGCCACGCCTTTCGACTTCAGGTAGGCTTCGAGGATCTTGTTGGTTGTACGCGGGTAGACATAGTCGGTACCAGCCAGAACCCATCGCGTCACTTCTTCCTCTTCCAGCAGATAGTCGACGGCTGGGATAGCCTGCTGGTTTGGCGCAGCGCCTGTATAAAAGACGTTACGCTCGGACTCTTCGCCCTCATACTGGACCGGATAGAACAGAACGCTGTTCAGTTCCTTAAAGACCGGCAGCACCGACTTACGGGATACTGATGTCCAGCAACCGAACACAGCATCCACCTTGTTGGCAGAAATTAGTTCGCGTGCTTTTTCAGCAAAGAGCGGCCAGTCAGAAGCCGGATCAACGACCACTGGTTCAAGTTGCTTGCCGAGCAGCCCGCCTTTCTTGTTCTGCTCTTCAATGAGCATCAACATGGCGTCTTTCAGCGTTGTTTCGGAGATCGCCATGGTTCCAGACAGGGAGTGCAGCACGCCGACTTTGATCGTGTCTGCGGCAAAGGCAATCGAGCCCATTGTCATGGAAGCGCCAAGAGTGGCGGCGGAGGCAAGCAGCATGGCTCGCCGGGTCAGGTTTTTCATAGTTGTATTCCAACAGTTGTGTTTGCACCGCTGACAGCTATTCAAGCCCCGTGCCAAGCTGTTAATGTCTTGGTAATTTTTGATTTAACACTCTGATTTATATAGTTTAATGGCGATGTGTCGGCTTGCAGGATCGATGCCGAGGCCCTCAAATGAAAGAATTTTGCTTATTTTTTGAGCAAATTTATTCGCCTGGCAAAAATATGAGCAGGCGGCCGAATTCGCAGGTAAACCTTTAAACGCTGCGATGTTCCAGCAATCTCGCCCAATCGATGATTTCGCGGCGACATTGGCGGAGAGGGGCGCCATGGCCTATCGAATGAAAGTTCTTTTGATCGATAAGAAGTTGAAAAGTAGAGAGAAAACAAGTCCTCGACGGGACCATGACCAGCACCGAAGTGGTCACTGAATTGCAGCCGCCTCATTTTTGAGCAGCGCACAAATTCCTGCGGAAATATGCTATTCGAATTGAATTGAGTACGCCGCAACTTCTTGTATAGAGAAGTACCGGAATTTATTCCGGCAGAGGTGTTTGCACCACAAACCCTCGGCCCCACGCTCCTGCGTGGGGCTTTTTGTTGGTTTTTGTTGCCGTGCCAAAACACTTCCGTGTGTGCGGGTAACAGCGAAGTGTGTCGGGTTGACTTGCTGTGATGCACGCTAAATGGGCAACTTGCATGGGTCGGAAAATGCAGTTCTTGCAATATCCTGTCCCTGAACCCATGAAACTAATCCCAGCTTGGTTCGATAAGGAAACCATCCTTGATGTCCGACGTACAGCCCGCGGGGGTGTTTTCAAGCAAACTTGGTTCGCTGTTGATCCTCGTTCTGGCCCAGGTCGCCGGGATGAGCCTTTGGTTTATGTCGGCGGCGATATTGCCGGAAATGGCCTCCGAATTTCCGATCTCCCCAACCCGCCAGGCCGCGCTATCCAGCGCCGTGCAGGCTGGGTTTGTCATGGGCGCACTTGTTTCAGCAATCCTTGGTCTGCCGGACAGGCTTGATCCACGTAAACTGTTTGCGCTCTGTGCCATTTTGGCGGCAGCTGCTAATGCCGCATTGCTGGTGCTGGAGCCTGGTGGCAACCTGTCGATATTGGCCCGCTTTGCCACCGGAGCCTTGTTGGCCGGTGTTTATCCCGTCGGTCTCAAGATTGCGGTTGGCTGGGGACAGAAGGACAGGGGATTGCTTGTTGGCCTGCTGGTTGGGGCGCTGACGCTGGGTTCTGCCGCACCACATCTTCTGGCTCTGCTGGGGGGGACTGATTGGCGCTGGAGCATTGGGGCTGCATCGATGGCCGCTGCAGCGGGTGGCTTACTTTGCCTTGCCGCAGCCCTTGGTCCTTTTCACAGTGTTGCCGGTCAGTTTGATATTCGCACCATTTCCGTCGCCTGGACCAATCGAAAAGTGCGTCTCGCCTATGCCGGATATCTCGGTCACATGTGGGAACTCTACGCCATGTGGGCATGGATCGGTCTTGCTGCCACCATTTCATTCAGCGCCAGCCTGGGGCAATCCGAAGCGAACGAACTGGGGCGGATCACGGCCTTTGGCGCAATTGCCGCCGGTGGCGTCTTCTGCGTGATAGGAGGGCTGTTTGCGGATCGCATCGGCAAGGAAACCATCGCAATAATTGCCATGGTGGTGAGTGGCAGTGGAGCTATCGCGACGGCCCTGACTTTTGGTGGGCCGGTCTGGTTGACCGTGATTTGCATCCTCGTTTGGGGCGCTGCGATCCTGCCGGATTCCGCTCAATTCTCAGCGCTGGTCGCCGATCACTCACCTGACGACAAGGCCGGCAGTCTGATGACCTTCCAAACGGCCCTTGGCTTTGCTTTGACTTTTCTCACCGTCCAGGCAACCCCTGTTCTGGCCGATCAGATCGGCTGGCCCGGCGTCTTCGTGCTGATGGCGATTGGTCCGGCATTCGGCGTTGTTGCCATGTTGCGCCTGAAGGCAATGCCCGACTGAGTGACAGAAGCAAGTCGACTCCAAATTGGGGCTGCGGCCATGGCATCGACCTCGATTTTGAATTCCGACCGGAATTACTCGCCCATGCGAGAACCTCTTCGATCTGACAATCAACAGCACCTTTCACAAGTGAAGTGCTCTATGTGAAACGCCTGCGCGATGAACTGCCGGAAGCTTATGAGCTGGTTTTGCATCGCAGAATCACCGATTTTTTTACCCCGACATTTCTGTTCCGAGTCGTCGTCTATTGGCCATGCTTGGTAGGTCTGTTGCTTTGGGCTGCAGAGGTTTGGGTGGCGTTGGCCATATTTGGGGCATCACAAGTTTCACCAACGCGCATGCTTCGCTTACCCGCGACAGTTGCGATTGCCGCAAACTGAGCAGGCTTCTTGGTGCTAGGTGATTGGTTTCGTTGCTGATCTTGCCGTGGCGAGGCGCAAAATACACACTTTCGGTTAACTTTATGGGCGCACGCTACTTTGCTGCTGTTGGCAATTGGTTCGGTTGGCTACTCAATCCCGGCACGGGACGAAACTGCAGTTGAGAAGCCGAAGCGGGCGATTGCCCACTTCAAGGGGGATGGTGTATTTTGCTGTTGTCGCTCCACCAGCGTCGCTCAAGGAACTTAATGCTAAGTCGCATCAGCCAATTTAACGTCAATCTTCGGGCAAAGGATGTGCTGGTTCCATGAATATTCGCGTGACCTATGACGTGCCCACCCAGGTGCTGGAACAAGTTCCTCTAAAAAGTAGCGAAGGGTTGGCTCTTGCGCTGGCCGACGAAGAAGATGGCGCCGTTATGGTGTTCCAATGGTGCAACAAGCGTTTTGGCGAGATAATTGGGTTTGATTCCAACGAGGTAATTGGCCAACGTGGCACAATTCTTATTGGCCCGGATGTGGAGCAGGGCACCCATTTGCTCGTCATCGACAAGCTGATGAATTGGGAGCGATTTTCGGTCAAAACGGCCAACAACCGAAAGAATGGAGAACACTATTGGGTTGAGATCAACTGGACTCCATTGTCCGACCCGATAAGCGGTTCGCGTTGGTGGCTTTGCTCCTTGATAGAATTTGAGCCGCAAGCGCGCGAAATCGTGCAGCGCCACCGGACAGGTTCAGCAGAATTGAGCGACGAACTGGTGATCAGGTATTCTGACGAAATCGTGCGCCTGGAAAAGGAAAATCGACGCCTTCACAACCTTGCAAAGACGGTCGCGAAGGAATCGAACGAGGATCCGCTGACAGGCTTGTCGAACCGGCGAAACTTCGAGGTGAGTTTGAAATCCTGGGTCGCCGGACTGCGCAAAGGCGGATCCAGTTTTGCCGTAATCTATATTGACCTTGATCGCTTCAAATCGGTGAACGACACTTTAGGTCATGACGCTGGCGATAAACTGCTGATGTCGATTGCACAAATGCTGCGGCGGATCAGCGGGGAAAACGATCTCGTCGCGCGTATCGGGGGGGATGAGTTTGTCCTACTGAAGCCATTGGATCACAGCGCTCTCAGCATCAGCAATCTTGCCGATGAAATTATCCGCGAAACCCGCAAACCCCATGCCTACGAAGGCAAGACCTTTCGGTGTTCGGCCAGTGTTGGTGTTGCTATCGCAGATGGAAAAACAGCCAATCCGGAACAGGTCGTCGCCGACGCAGATTCAGCGCTCTATCATTCCAAGACCCACGGACGCGGCCGGTGGTCGTTCTTCACGGCTGAAATGCATGCTGAGGCCATCCTAACCAAACAGCTGGCGACTGAACTTCTGGTGGCCTGCGATCGTCGCGAATTTGTCCCCTATTTCCAACCCATTATTGACGCAAAATCCGGAGCAATTGCCAGCGCCGAGGTTCTTGTTCGCTGGGCTCATCCGGAGCGCGGCCTGATTCCGCCCGTTGAATTCCTGCACGTTGCGGCCAAGATGGGAATTTTGCATCGAATTGACGAAATCGTCTTTAACTCGCTACCGGCAGAAGTTCAGCACCTGGACAATTCCGGCATCGAACTGCCGAAGGTCGCAATCAATGTATCTGCGGGCCGATTGGAGGATCCATCCTTCATTCACGACATCAGGAGCTCAGGCGTTGATCCCACGCGTCTAACAGTTGAGATTCTTGAATCTGTCTATCTGGAACGTATGAGCGATACAGTTCACTGGGCGCTCAGCGAGTTTCGCGATCTTGGTGTTGCTGTTGCGGTTGATGACTTCGGCACAGGCCATGCTTCTGTGCAGGGCCTCTTGAAAATCAAACCCTCAGTGCTGAAGATCGACCGTCAGTTCATAATGCCAATCGTTGAGGATCAGTCGTCGAGATCTCTGCTGGCGTCGCTGATCGGAATTGGTCAGAGCCTGGGCATGACCATTGTCGCGGAGGGCATCGAATCTGATGAACATGCACAAATAGCGACTGAATATGGCTGCGATTACCTGCAAGGCTTTTTCTTTGGGCGCCCAATGACCGCCGAAAACCTGCACAAGCGTCTGCGGTCGACGGGTGGCAAATTCTGGTAGTCGCAAATTGGGCCAGGGAAATCTTGAATAGGGCTGTAAAGCCGAACCGGCGATTCTGGCTCTAAAACGGGTTGCCCACGCCGCCGGTGGCGATAGCAACGCCAGCAGCACCAATTACAGCACCGGTGGCCAACGTAGAAAGAGCCATGGTTGCACAGCCCGGCAGAGGCAAAAGCACAACGAGGAAGAGGAATACGCGTGACATGAAATCTCCTTCCTCGCCAATATCGCTGCTAATGGTTTCGCAAAGGTTGATGCAGTTGCAACCCTTCGGCCAATAGACCAAGTCATTGCATTCCATTATGCTGGGGCCAGTTTGATTACCCCTGCCCAAACCCTGGAACAACCATGAGCAAAACCTGGAACATCTATCTCTCTGGCGAAATTCATACCAACTGGCGCGAGGAAATCGCCGACGGTGCCAAGGCCGCAGGCCTGCCAGTCGCCTTTGCCTCCGCTATTACTCACCATGAGGCGTCGGATGATTGCGGCGTTGCCATTCTTGGTGCTGAACCGAACAAATTCTGGCACGACCACAAGGGCGCGCAGATGAATGCCATCCGTACCCGCACTTTGATTCAGGACGCCGATATTGTGGTCGTGCGTTTTGGTGAAAAATACAAGCAGTGGAACGCTGCATTTGATGCCGGTTTTGCCTCTGCGCTGGGTAAACCGACCGTCATCATGCATCAGGACGAGCATGCCCATGCACTTAAGGAAGTGGATGCAGCCGCCCTGGCGGTCACCAAGACTTCGGCTGAAGTGGTGGAAATCCTGCGCTATGTCATCAGCGGCGAGTTGGATGGCTATACCGATGTGGCCCAGGCGGCTGAATGAGCCGGCTGACCTCCTTCAGTCTGATCGGAGCGGTGGTGACGGCAATTTGCTGCTTTACGACGCTGCTGGTCTGGGCTTTTGCAGCTATCGGACTGGCGGGCGCAATTGCCTATCTGGATTTGGTTCTGCTGCCCCTGCTTGGGGTGTTTTTAGCGCTGACAGTCTGGGGCATCCTGCGAGGGCGGCAATCCGGCTGATGGCGCCGCGCCGCTATTTCTCAGATTTAAATGCGCCATGCCTTCCCTCGCCACCGGAGAACCGGCTCGCGCCCTCAAGTGTTTCACCCGATCGCATTGTGCCAAACCCGATCCGGGTCTCGTTGCGCAGCGCTGCATCATGGTCCATGCCCCATTGCGCCAACATGGAAAGCCGGTCATTGCGCATGCAGGTTTGGGGGAAGCGGGTTAAATCCTCAGCCAGTTGCAGGCTTGCAGCCAATGCCTGACCGCTTGCAACGACCCGGTTGGCAAGACCGATGCGCTCACTTTCAACAGCATCAACCGGACGACCTGTGAGAATCAGATCCATCGCCCGGCTCTGGCCAATCAGGCGCGGCAGACGAATGGTTCCGCCATCCACGAGCGGGACGCCGAAGCGGCGGCAATAGATGCCGAATATGGCGTCTTCCGCCATCACCCGCAAATCACACCACAAGGCGAGCTCCATGCCACCGGCCACAGCGTGGCCCTCAATCGCTGCAATCACTGGTTTTGACAGCACCATGCGGGTTGGCCCCATCGGACCGAGGTCATTCTCACCACCTTCTTCAACCCGGCCAAGGGTGGTTTCCTCGCCACCTTCCGACAGCGATTTCAAGTCGAACCCGGCGCAGAATGCCCCCTCAACCCCGGTCAGGACAGCAACTGAAACATCGGTATCGGCATCAAAATCCTGAAATATTTCATACAATTCGTCGCCGGTTGCCCGGTCAACAGCATTGCGGCGATGGGGACGGTTGATGCTGACTACCCGGACCGGGCCATGATCTTCAACCAACACATTCGCCATTTTCGTGCTCCAATCAGGTTTCGCGCGCCACGGCCCGCCAGCCAATATCGCGGCGGCAAAAGCCCTCTGGCCAGTCAATTTGATCAACGGCTTCGTAAGCCCGTGACTGGGCCTCGCTGGTTGATGCGCCCAGTGCCGTAACGGCGAGTACGCGCCCGCCAGTGGCGTGCAATGTGTCGCCGCGCATCTCTGTTCCGGCGTGGAAGACTTCAATGCGATCGCCAACGGAATCGGTATTCTTGATCACGCTGCCTTTTTGATAGCTGCCGGGATAGCCATCTGCCGCCATGACAACTGTCAGCGCCACATCTGGAGACCATTGGGCAACCGCGTTTTCGTCCAGGTCGCCCGCCGCACAAGCCTGCAGCAATGGCACCAGATCGCTTTCCAACCGCATCATCAAAACCTGACACTCAGGATCGCCGAAACGCACATTATATTCGATGAGTTGGGGGCCGTTTTCGTCGATCATCAGTCCGGCATAAAGTACGCCCTGGAACGGCGTTCCTGCCTCAGCCATGCCGACAAGTGTCGGATTGACGATGTCGTCCAGCACCTGTTTTTGCAGGGCAGCGTTGAGCACTGGTGCAGGGGAATAAGCCCCCATGCCTCCGGTATTTGGACCGGTATCGCCGTCTCCGACCCGTTTGTGATCCTGGGCAGTGCCGAAGGGCAGGGCTGTTTTGCCATCACAAAGAAAGAACATGCTGGCCTCTTCACCTTCGAGGAATGCCTCGACCACGACTTCCGCCCCTGCATCGCCGAATGCGCCATCAAAACAATCATCTATGGCGGCAAGCGCTTCTTCGAGACCCGTCGCCACCGTCACCCCTTTGCCGGCGGCGAGACCATCGGCCTTGATGACAATCGGCGCCCCCTGCGCCACCACATAGGCGCGGGCGTCGGCGGCGTTGGTGAAATGGCCATATCCGGCGGTTGGAATGTTCATGCGGTCACAAACCGCCTTGGTGAATTGTTTTGAACCTTCAAGCTGCGCGGCGGCACCGGACGGACCAAAAGTAGCGATATTTGCGGCGCTGAGACTGTCGGCAAGCCCGTCAACCAGGGGGGCTTCTGGTCCAACAACCACAAGTTCAACCTTGTAATCCCGGCAGGTGTCGACAACAGCAGAATGGTCGCTGACATCGATGTCCAGATGCTCGCCAAGCCGATGGGTGCCGCCATTGCCGCTGGCAATATAGAGCGTGTCGAGTAGAGGAGATTGGGCAATTTTCCAGGCCAAGGCGTGTTCGCGGCCACCGGTTCCAATCAGCAAAATATTCATTCGGCTTCTCGCCCTTGCAGTTCACTTGGCTGGGGTTTAGCACGGGAAACGGCAGAGTGGGTGCGTTGCTCCCAATTGCCGCAGGTTTTCCACTTGCTTTATGGCGGCGAAAGGTGAGGTTGATGGTGTCATGAACGAAACAATCTCCAATCGGGTTGCCGATGCACCGGCAGACATCTGGGTTTACCGGTTGTTGCCAAGCTCGATTTGGCCCTATGCCCAACTGGCGCGTTGGGACAGGCCAATTGGCTGGTGGCTGTTGCTGTGGCCCTGCTGGTGGTCATTGGCCCTGTCGGTGGGTGTGCGCATGGAGATGTCGGCGATTGGCGAGGGTGCGGGATCAATCTTCATCCTGCTGTTGGGACTGCTGTATTTCTGGCTGGGTGCGGTGATGATGCGCGGCGCCGGCTGCACCTATAACGATATTGTTGATACTCAAATTGATGCAAAGGTCGCCAGAACCGCGTCCCGGCCAATCCCGTCTGGGCGTGTAACAAAGAAAAAAGCGATTTTTTTCATGGGCCTGCAGGCACTTGTCGGCTTGTTTTGCCTGGTGTCGCTGAGTGGGTTGGCTCAGACAACATTCAATGAATTTACGCTCGTTCTCGGCATTTCTTCGCTGCTGGTGGTTGCCGCCTATCCATTTGCCAAACGGGTAACAGACTGGCCGCAATTGGTGCTTGGACTGGCTTTTTCCTGGGGAGCGCTGATGGGGTGGGCCGTGGTATTTGGCGATCTCGCCTGGCCGCCCTTGCTGATGTATCTGGGCAGCATTTTGTGGGTTATTGGCTATGACACAATGTATGCCCATCAGGACAAAGAAGACGATGCGTTGATCGGTGTGCGTTCAACTGCACGGCTGTTTGGCGAGCGCACAAAACCTGCGTTGATCGTGCTTTATGCGGCAACATTGGTGTTGTTCGCCGGGGCGTTCAGCGTGGCTGGCGCTGGATGGCCGGCCTATCTGGCACTGGTGATTGGCTGCGGTCATATGATCTGGCAGGTCACAGCGTTGAATATTGATGACGCAGACAATTGCCTGGCCTTGTTCAAATCCAACTCGATCTTTGGCTGGATTGTGTTTGCCGGCCTGATGGCCGACATGTTTATTTAGGCACGGGTTTAATTAGGTGCGGGCGATAATTTCGCGCGCCGACAGAACTTCCGTTGGTCCAACAATGCCCATCTTGCGACGGCGCATGAAATTGGGACGGTTTGGCATCAGCGAACGCCGACGACGGCGTGGTTTTGGTGCCAGGGATGAAATTCCTGAATAGTCTTTGACCACAGTTGCATTACCCTCTTGATCGACCAGCAGCATTGGCAAGCCAAGGCGTTTTGACCAGGAGTGCCAGTCGGACGCAGCGTCTTCCACTGTGTCTGACACACATAGCGGCACGCTCAGATCCGCGTCATTGTGCAACAGTTCCAGTGTTACTGTGTTGGAGCCATCCTCATTCTCGTAAGCCCTTGCAGCAACGCCCAAAAAGGCGCCATTAGGCAAGGACATGGAAAGCGGGACGCCGCAAGCAAGATCGCATTTGACCACTGCACCTTTGGTGTTCAGTGTGAATTCGATCTGTGCGCCGCGGTCGGCCCCAGACAGCTTGGGGCCTCCACGGTCATACGAGATTTTTTGCGGCAGGGCGTATGGGTCGAGACGGAGATCAAGTCCCGCCCATACTGGTTTGTTTCCCCGCAGGCCGCTGTTTGCCTCACGATTGGCAATCATGGCTTGAGCCTTCCTGTAAACTTTCAAGAGCCGTCCTTTGTGGACTTTTTGACCCTTTATTCTGTTCCGCAGGCTCGTTGTTCGGCTCTGCGTTAACGCCACAATAGGTCACGGCTTGCCAAAACCGCTTAAAAAATGCGGTTAAGAAAAGTTGACTGCTGGAAAGGGTTTACGAAAGCTTCGCTCGGTAAGAAGCTGGTAAGGTTGCGCAATTCTTATCAGAATTGAAGCACTTCTCAGCTGATGATTTTCCCCGGGTTCATAATTCCCGCCGGGTCGAGTGCATTCTTGATTGAACGCATCATGGCAAGTGCCGTCGGGTCTTTGATCTTGGCCAGTTTGTCGCGTTTCATCTGGCCAATGCCATGTTCTGCAGAAATCGAGCCATTGAAAGCCAGAACCTGCTCGTAGACAGCCTCGTGGACATCTGATTCATGGGCAAAATAGTCTTCGGCAGTCCAGCCAACAGGCTGGGAGATGTTGTAGTGCAGGTTGCCGTCTCCCATATGTCCGAAATTGACAATTCGTGCTTCGGGCACAATGTCCAGCACGGCCTTGTCTGCGGCTTTGATGAATTCGGGAATGGTGCCAACCGGTACTGAGATATCATGCTTGATTGATGCCCCTTCCGGCTTCTGGGCATGAGACATGTCTTCACGCAGGGCCCAGAAGGTATTCAGCTGTTCCAGCGATTCAGCCAGGACGGCATCTTCGATGACTTCTGATTCCAGCGCTTCTCCCAACAGGGCCTCAAGCATTTCCCGCGCATCTTGTGTCGAGCGCGAGGAAGATACTTCAAGCAGTACATACCAGGGATGGTTGCCTTCAACCGGCCGCCGCACGGCATTTTGGGCATGTTTGAGAGTAAACTCCATGGCGATGGAAGCCATAAATTCAAACGCAGTCAGTGAGTTGGCCGCATGGCTTTTAGCAATGTTGAACAGTTTCAGTGCCTGTTCGGGAGATTGCAGCGCTGCATAGGCAACCTCGCGACCCCGTGGCTTGGGAAACAGTTTGAGTACTGCCTTGGTCACCACCCCCAAGGTGCCTTCACCACCAATGAACAGGTTTTTCAGGTCGAAGCCAGTATTGTCTTTGCGCAGTCGGGTCAATCCGTTCCAGATCTCACCGGTGGGCAAAACTGCTTCCAGTCCCATGATCAAGTCACGGGTATTACCGTAGGCCAGAACGCCTGTGCCACCGGCATTGGTGCCGATATTGCCACCGATCTGGCATGTGCCCTGTGCGCCGAGCGACAAGGGGAACAGGCGGTCAGCATCGTCCGCAGCGTTTTGCACGTTCTCGAGAACAACCCCGGCCTCCACAGTCATCGTGTTGGAATCGGTGTCAACTTCCAGGATCTTGTTAAGCCGCGCCAGTGACAGCATGACTTCGTTGCCATCGCCATCATGCAGAGGCAGGCCTCCCCCCACCAACCCGGTATTGCCACCCTGAGGAATAATGGCGGTCCCGGTTTCGGTTGCCAGCTTGAGGATTTGAGAAATTTCCTCAACAGTTCCGGGACGCAGCACCAGCGGTGATGGCGCGCTATAGCGTCCCCGCATGTCAGTAACGAAAGGCTCGACATCGGATTTGTGGTGCAGCGCGTAGCGCTCGCCAACAATGTTCGTGAAGCTGTTCAACAGGGCGGCTTGCATCTTCGACTGATCTCGCATTGTACGGCTGGAGGGCGACTCTTGTGCGCAACGGTTTAGCGCGATAAGTCGCAGGCTCAAAGGCTTTAAACGCCGCAGCAGATTTTGACGTTAACGTCAATCTGTGCGATTGGATCGAGCCACAGACTTACGGAGATTTCCAGATGTATCGAGCCCCGGTTGACGAAATATGTCATACGTTGAAGCAGGTGACCGGCTTGGGTCAGGCCATGGCTGATGGCCAGGCGGGCGAGTTGAGCGAAGACTTGCTCGATGCAATCATGGAAGAGGCTGGAAAATTTGCCAGCGATGAGGTCGCGCCGCTGTCAAAACAGGGCGACGAGCAGGGTACGCCGCTGAAGGATGGTGTGGTGACCATGCCGGACGGCTGGAAGGATCTTTATCTGCGCTGGATCGAAGGGGGCTGGAATTCACTGACCGGGCCGGAAAGTCATGGTGGCCAGGGCTTGCCGATGAGCCTGCAGACAGCTGCATTTGAAATGTGGAATTCGGGATCTCTTGCATTTGGCATTGGCCCGACACTGACCATTGGAGCCATTGAGGCGCTGCAGAGCCATGCCAGTCAGGAATTGCAGGACATCTATCTGGAAAAGCTCGTTTCCGGCGAATGGACCGGCACGATGAACCTGACCGAGCCTCAGGCTGGGTCTGATTTGAATGCGCTGAAATCCCGTGCCGAACCGGTGGGTGACGGCAGCTACAGGATCTTTGGCCAGAAAATCTTCATCACCTATGGCGAGCACGACATGACCGAAAACATCGTGCATCTGGTGCTGGCCCGCTTGCCTGATGCCCCGGCTGGTCAAAGAGGCATATCGCTGTTTCTGGTGCCCAAATTTCTGGTCAATGATGATGGCACGCTTGGCGAACGCAATGACGTTTTCTGCAATGGAGTGGAGCACAAGCTCGGCATTCACGCTTCCCCAACCTGCACCATGATCTATGGCGACGGACGGTTTTCCTCGGCCGAACCCGGTGCGCTTGGTTGGTTGGTTGGCGAAGAGAACCGAGGTCTCGCCTGCATGTTCACGATGATGAACAATGCCCGCTTGCTGGTTGGCATTCAAGGAGTTGCTGTCGCTGAAGCA
Source organism: Rhizobiaceae bacterium (assembly GCA_039969995.1). GTDB lineage: Bacteria > Pseudomonadota > Alphaproteobacteria > Rhizobiales > Rhizobiaceae > Pseudahrensia. Next base: position 70,855 of record JBDVMU010000028.1, on the reverse strand, counting down.
GCAACCCAACGCGCTATTGCCTATGCCGGGGATCGTCGTCAGGGCCGCGCCGAAGGCTATCTAGGCGACGGCATGGCACCAATTGTCATGCATCCAGATGTGCAGCGCAATCTTTTGACCATGAAGGCGCTGACTGCTGCGGCACGCGCCATTTCCTACAACTGCGCCCATGCCATTGATCAGCAGCATGGGGGCAATGAAAGCCTCGACTGGGCCGGTCGTGCGGCTCTGCTCACTCCGATTGCCAAGGCATTTTCCACCGATATTGGGGTCGAAGTGGCCAGTATTGGCGTCCAGATACATGGCGGCATGGGCTTTATTGAAGAAACAGGAGCAGCTCAATTGCTGCGCGATGCCCGCATTGCGCCGATCTATGAAGGCACCAACGGCATTCAGGCTATTGACCTTGCAACCCGCAAACTGCCACTCGGCAATGGCGACGTAATCGCCACCTATATCGCTGAAATGAAGGATGTCTGCGAAGAGGTTCGGTCGAGCAACAACCCGCAGATCAACAAGGCAGGCGATCTTCTCGCCTCGGCTCTGGAAGATGTGGACGCCACCACTTCATTCCTGCTCGACACCCTCAAGAATGGCCACAAACAGGTGGTCCTGTCAGGTGCAACGCCTTATTTGAGGCTGCTTGGCCTAACGGCGGGCAATATCTATCTGGCTCAGTCGGCGCTGCGTGCTGATGATATCACCCTGGCAGACCGCGCTGCATTGATGAACTTTATGGCGGCCAATCTGCTGACCGAGACAGCATCATTGCGTACCACAATTGAAAATGGTGCTGACACGTTGCTTCGCGCAGGTGGTCTGCTTGTCGCAAAGGCGGCAGAGGCAAACAGCTAATCTGAGGGAACAGGACAGTGGCAGAGATTGAAGTAACCCGCAAAGGTCGCGTGCAGATTGTGCGTTTCAACCGGGTGGAAAAGAAAAACGCGATTACCCGCGCCATGTACAAGACCATGGCCGATGCGCTTGGTGCCGCAGACAGCGACGCGGCAATTGGCGCCAACCTGCTGCTGGGCCAACCGGAAGTTTTTACATCGGGAAATGATCTGGCCGACTTCATGGCCATTGCCATGGGCTCCGAACATGGCGGTGAGGTTGGTGAATATCTAAAGGCCATCGCGACCGGAACCAAGCCGTTGGTTGCTGCTGTGGATGGTTTGGCTGTCGGTGTTGGGTGCACCACGTTGCTGCATTGCGACCTGGTCTATGCCAGCCCGCGCGCCTGGATGCAGACGCCTTTTGTTGATCTCGGTCTTGTCCCGGAGGCCGGATCCAGCCTGATCGCCCCGCGTCTGATGGGCCATCAACGGGCCTTTGCATTGCTGGCAATGGGCGAGCGCTTTAGCGCAGAAAAGGCTGAGCGGGCTGGATTGGTCAACGAAGTGATCGGCTCAGATGATCTGGAAGCCCATGCCATGGCCGCGGCTGATCAATTGGCTAACAAGCCGCCGGAAGCGCTGGCAATTTCACGCAAACTGATCCGCGGTGACCGTGATGAGATTGTCGCGCGCATTGTCGAAGAAAGTGAATATTTCTCCCAGCGCCTCAAGTCTGATGAAGCACGCAATGCGTTCATGGCCTTCATGAAGAAAAAGGCCAAAAAGTAAGCGCTGGATCTATCTGAAAATCGACCGGGCCGCTTTTGACGGCTTTTTGCTGAACAGCGCGACGACCTCGATATGAGGTGAATAGACAAACTGATCGACAGGCACGACCTGTTCAAGCGAATAGCCTCCCTTGATCAAATGCGCTGCATCGCGGGCCAGGCTGGTCGGGTTGCAAGATACGTAGGCGACTGCGCGGATATTGCTTTTGGCGATCAACTCGCACTGCTGTTCGGCACCGGCGCGAGGTGGGTCAAGGCAGAGGCCATCAAACGGCTTCAACTCGGCCAAAGTCAGCGGCAGTTCGTGCAGATCACGGGTTTCTGTGCTGATGCTTTTCAGACCATCCACGTGGCCGGCGGATTGCAGGGCAGCGAGAGCCGGTGCTTCCAGCTCTACTGCATGAACCCGGGAGCGTTCTGCCAACCGCAGGGCGAATGTGCCGCTGCCGGAGAACAAATCCACTACCCGTTTGCGGCCGTTGAGGTGTTTGCAAACCAGACGGGCCATTTCGGTTTCCGCAGCAGCAACCGCCTGCAAAAATCCACTGGGGGGAATGGCCACTTCGGCACGCCCAAAACGGATTAGCGGTTTTTCCTTTTCAATGACAATGTCGCCATCAATGCTGCCCCGAAGATATGGCGACTTCGCCATGGCTCGGACAAAGCCTGCTGTCATGGTTTCGTTGGGCGGTTGTGGCAGTTGGAAGTCGAGATCAAAGCCATTGTCGCAGACATTGACCGATAGTTGGATTTGTTCGTTGCCGCGCAATAAGGTTTTGCAGAGATCGCGCAACTGATCGATTTCATTCTCCAGTTCAGGCAGCAAAATGGCGCAGGAAGCAATGTTCACTAAATTATCGCTGCTGCGTTCCTTGTAGCCGAATTGGATGGCATGGTTGCCGTTTTCGTCGAGCGAACGTTGCGCGGTGAAAGTGACGCGCCTGCGGCCCGCATGCGGCGTTGCGAAAGTTGGTTCGACGTCAGTTTTCAATCCGGCATTGGAAAGGGCAAACTCAACCTCGTGGCGTTTCCAATCAAGGATCAGCTGATCTGCCGCGTGCTGGAAGGTGCAGCCGCCGCAGATGTTGAAGTGGGGGCAGGGTGGTTGTTGGCGGGCGTCAGCGCTTTCGAGAATTTCGATCAGGTGCGGATTAGGCAATTGGTCATCGACCTTCACCAGTTCTCCCGGCAGGGAATTGGCGACATAGACCGGCTTACCGTTGTGACGACCTATGCCGTCTCCCGCACTGCCGAGTTTCTCGATCTTGATATCAGGCATGGTGTTCGCCGTGTTCGCTGTGCTCGCTGCGCTCGCCGCAAAGGAGGTATTCTTTGTTTCCGTCACCTCCGGTTATGGGGGAGGGGATCAGCTTTGTCATCGTCCAACCCGGCAAAGAGTTAAACCATTGGCTGATTTCGGCCAATATCTGCGTAACCAGCGCTTCATCGGTGACCAGCCCACCCTTGCCGATACCTTCACGCCCCACTTCAAACTGGGGCTTAACCAGCAGCACGCTGCGGGCATTCAAAGCCGCCAGGCGCAGTGCAGGTTCAGCGGCAATTCTCAGGGAAATAAAACTGACATCGCTGACGATCAACTCCGGTGGTGGGGTGAGTATTTCGGCGGTCAGATCGCGTGCATTAATGCCCTCAAGATTGGTCACTCTGGGATCATCTGCAATTTCAGCCACCATCTGTGCGTGGCCAACATCAATCGCCAATACAGAACTGGCGCCATTCTGCAACAGGACTTGCGTGAATCCGCCGGTGGAAGCGCCAAGATCCAGCGCGTGCACATCCGTGGCATCAAATCCAGAAGCCTGCAGACCGGCAATGAGCTTCAGAGCAGCGCGGGAAACATAACCGGAGCCAGGGTCATCAATTTCGATCTTCGCGTCCGCTGCGAGCAGGGCACCGGCTTTTGCCACCACCGTGCCGTCAGCCTTTACACAGCCGCGGGCAATCATATCCCGGGCGCGAGAGCGACTGGGCGCATAGTTGCGCAGCGCCAGCAGTTGATCTGCGCGAATTCTTGAATTGCCCTTGCCCATGCCCCGCTGATAAAGCCATCGCCCCAAAAATCAAGGCAAACTACCGCGATTGAAGAGACATCGGATCAGAAGCACATCATCAATGCGCCGGAGAGGTAAGAAGCGTAGACAGCGCCACCATATTGCCCCCATAGGGCGGAGGCAGCGCCTAAGAAGACAGCCGAGCCAACAATCAAAGAGATTTTTGCAGCAGCACCCATCCTGGTCCTTTTGCCCTATCCTTCGTCAGCCACCAGTTTGCGCAATTTGTCGATGGCGACCTTATTATCTTCACCATAGGCAATTGTGCGGACAAAATCTCCCTTTGAGTTCATCAAAAAGGTCGTGGCGGTGTGATTCATCGTATAATCGTCTTCGGTTTTCACCTTTTCTGCGAAAACCCGCCACTTTTTGACCAATTGGCTGATTTGCTCAGGGGAACCGGTAATGCCTTTGATGCGTCCGTCAAAGGCGGAAAGGTAGTCGTTCAGGACTTCTACGGTGTCACGCTCCGGGTCGACGGTCACGAAATACATATCGACCTTGTCGCCATCCTCTCCCAGCGCTTCAAGCCATTGACTGCCTTCATAGAGAGTCGTTGGGCAGACATCTGGACAATGGGTGAAGCCAAAGAACATCACATGGGGACGGCCTTGGATATCCGCGTGGGTGATCGGCACGCCATCGGAGCGCACCGCTGAGAACGGACCGCCAATGTCGGCGCGCATGCCAGAACCGCCATCATGTCCACCGTTAATCGACCAGTTGACGGTCGAGTAAGCCAGAAAAGCGCCAAGCACAAAGACTATGGCCCACAGAACATAACGGAAGGTTTTCATCAGCGTATCAATTCACAATCGTTGGTCTGAAGTGCACTTACACCCAATTTCGGGAAATTCAACGGCCATGGCAGGTCAAATTGTCGAGAAGTGGGGTCAAGCTGTCGCTGGCTGCGCATCGGCGCGACCCAGCGCACTGAATACCGATGTGACGATTCCCTTGGTATCAAGCCCGGCAAACTCAATCATATTGGCCGGGCTCATCTGATCGACGTAAATGTCGGGCATCGTCAGAGTGCGAATTTTAAGCCCAATGTCCAAAGAGCCGGAAGCCGCCAGATGATGCAATACCATGGCACCGAAACCTCCGGTTGAACCTTCTTCTACAGTAATCAGCACTTCGTGATTGCGGGCCAACTGTTCGACCAGTTCTGTATCCAGAGGCTTGGCAAAGCGCGCATCTGCCACAGTGGTTGAGAGGCCATATTCTTCCAGTTCTTCTGCGGCCTGCAGACAATCTGCATGACGCGATCCAAACGACAGCAGCGCGATCTTGCTGCCCTGGCGGGTAATCCGGCCCTTGCCAATTTCCAGAACCGTTCCCCGTTCTGGAAGTTCAACACCGACGCCCTCACCACGGGGATAGCGGAATGAGAGAGGGCCTTCGTCATAGGCTGCTGCTGTTGCAACCATGTGCTTCAGTTCAGCCTCGTCGGCTGCTGCCATAACCGTGAACCCCGGCAAACAAGACAGATAGGCAATATCGAATGAGCCAGCATGGGTGGCGCCATCGGCACCGACAAAACCAGCCCGGTCGATGGGGAAACGCACCGGGAGTTGCTGGATTGAAACATCATGCACAACCTGATCGTAGCCACGCTGCAGGAACGTCGAGTAAATTGCGCAAAAGGGTTTGTAGCCTTCGCTGGCAAGTCCGGCCGCAAAGGTTACGGCATGCTGTTCGGCAATGCCGACATCGTAGGTGCGTTCAGGAAAAGCTTCCTGGAAAATATCTATTCCCGTACCGCCTGGCATGGCCGCAGTAACACCGACGATCTTGTCGTCATTATGGGCTTCCTGAACCAGACTTTGGCCAAATACTTTGGTGTAGGACGGTGCGTTGGGGATCGATTTTGCCTGCTCGCCCGTGACCACATTGAACCGTGCAACAGCATGAAGTTTGTCGCGAGCTCCCTCGGCGGGGGCATAGCCCTTGCCCTTTTCGGTGACCACATGAATCAGAACGGGACCCTGGTCGCTGTCGCGCACATTGCGCAGAATTGGCAACAGTACGTCGAGATTATGGCCATCAATCGGCCCGACATAATAGAACCCAAGTTCCTCAAACAGCGTGCCGCCGGTCCAGAAACCACGTGCATATTCTTCGGTCTTGCGGGCCTTTTCGGCAATGAAGTCGGGCAACTTTTCGTTGATATGCTTGGCCGTCTCACGGATAGAGCGGTAGGTTTTACCGGAAACCAGCCGGGCCAGGTAATGGCTCATTGCACCTGTGGGCGGGGCAATCGACATGTCGTTGTCATTGAGGATGACGATCTGACGCGCATCCACGCCTCCGGCATTGTTCATGGCTTCATAGGCCATGCCAGCAGTGATTGAACCGTCGCCAATGACGGATACGACATTGCGATCAATTCCGGCCAGCTTAGATGCTTCCGCCATGCCAAGTCCGGCAGAGATGGAGGTCGACGAATGCGCTGCGCCGAATGGGTCATATTCGCTTTCGCTGCGCTTGGTGAAGCCTGAAAGCCCGCCCTCCTTGCGCAAGGTGCGGATTCGGTCGCGGCGGCCTGTCAAAATCTTGTGCGGATAGCATTGGTGTCCGACATCCCAGATGATGCGGTCATGAGGCGTATCAAAAACGTGATGCAGCGCGATTGTCAATTCCACTACACCAAGGCCTGCACCAAGGTGACCACCGGTAACGGAGACAGCATCCAGCATCTCGTCGCGCAATTCCTTGGCGAGTTGAGGCAATTGCTCATCTTCCAACTGACGTAGGTCAGCGGGCAGATTTATCTGGTCCAGTAATGGCGTGTTGATGGTCAATATCGCTCTTTTCTTCGGGTCGCCCCAATGCCCCGGCATCCCGGTTCATTCTTGGCCAACCGGCACGTGATAGCGCCTGTTTAAGGACTTACTTCGGCCAATCTCCGATAATTTCAAGGCAAATGGAAGCTCTTGCGGCAAATGGCCCCGACTTTTGAATCTATCCGTCGAGTGGCTCGCTTCCTTTGGCGGTGCCGTCGGCACCCACCCGGATTTTTTCCACTTTGTCCTCGGCCGCCTGAAGCAAAGTCGCGCAGTGCTTCTTCAGCGCTTCACCTTGTTCATAAATCTTGATCGATTCATCCAGCGCCACGTCGCCACGCTCAAGCCGGTCTACAATCTTTTCCAACTGGTCAAGCGCCTGCTCAAAGGTCAGTTTTGACACGTCTGTTGCTTCTTCTGTCATCTATATTTCCAATAGTTTCTCAGCCGCTCATCAAGCGCTTCACATGGGAAGCGCAGGAATCGGCCAGTCCTTTCAAGTCATAGCCGCCTTCCAGCAGGCTGACGAGTCGGTTGTCGCCATAACGGGCCGCAACGTCGAGCAATTTGCCCGTTGCCCAGTCGAAATCATCTTCCTCAAGATTGATATTCGCCAACGGATCGCGGTGATGGGCATCAAACCCGGCAGACACAATCACCAGATCGGGCTTGAAATTGTCGAGCGCTGGCAAAACACGTTCCCGAAACGCTTCGCGGAAACCATCTCCCCCCATGCCGGGAGAAAGGGGGGCGTTGTGGATGTTGCCGACGCCCGTCTCGTTTTTGTCGCCGCTGCCCGGAAACAGGGGCATTTGATGGGTCGAGGCATAAAGCACGGTCGGGTCTTCGTAGAATATGTCCTGTGTACCATTTCCGTGATGGACATCCCAATCGACAATCGCAACCTTCTCAACACCATGCTTTTGCTGTGCATAGCGTGCCATGACAGCGGCTGTATTGATCAGGCAGAAGCCCATCGCTGTGACCTTCTCCGCATGATGTCCGGGTGGACGAGCAGCGATAAATGCGTTGTCGGCTTGCCCCGCAAAAAGCGCGTCAATGGCGGACAGGCCACCGCCTGCAGCATGGCGAACGCACTGCCAGGATTTGGGGCTGACCGTGGTATCGGGGTCCAGCCGCACCAGACCATCTTCCGGGATCAAGTCGCGAATGCCTTCCACATAGGCTTCAGGGTGGGCCAGCATGAAATGGGCTTCGTCGGCCATTTCGGTGGTGTGGCGGTCAAGATCATCAAAGGCAGCATCGGCCAAAGCTTCGCTGACCGCACGAATGCGATCTGGGCGCTCGGGATGGCCTTGGGGTGTCAGATGTTCGACGAATATGTCGTTGGTGTATAATTGGGTGGTCATTCGCAGCTCCGAAACTTCATGTTGCGGCGTGGCATTCGGTGGGTCAACAACAGAAGCTCCCGATACACAGGCCTTCGCGATCTAACGGCGCTCCAAACCTTCCGGTTCAGCCGTTTCGGGACGAGATGGACGCAATTTGGTTTGTGACAGGCAGGTTATTTCTGAAAGTCTCTAATGTCCCACACCGAGCCATCGCGCAGTTGGACCTTCATAACCGGCTTGCCGTTGTGGGTATTGGCGACAATTGCTCCGGCGATGTCGGCCCGTAATTCAACGCTGTCGATTGTCTGTAGTTTGCGATTCGGTCCGATGAACCCCATCAGGTGCAAGGTTTGGCGACTGCGCCCGGGCACTGCCAGATCGGGCCGACCGTCGCCGTTGAAATCAGCAGTCGCCGACAGGCGTTGCTCGCGCGCACCAATGGCGTGGTTGGAAAAGTATTTTGCTGCAGCGGCCTGGCTCAGCCGTTTTCCGCGCCAGCTCCAGAATCGTAAAGTGCCACCAATATGCGGGGTCACCACTTCAGCGATTTCCAGAGCGCCATCACCATTATAGTCGGCAATGCCTGCAATATTGCGCCAACGGTTGGACAGGCCAATGAAAGGTGTTTGATCGATCAGTGTGAGTTTGCCGTTTGCAACGCCGTAAACTGCAATCGCCGCACCGCCGCTATTGCTGCTCAGCAGGGTGATGATCTCGTGGGCACCATCGCCGTCCAGGTCCATCAGCCTGGGAGTGCGGTCTTCAAATACCCGGTTTTTTGGCAGGTTTAAATCGAGCGTCCGGCCATCGTGCAATTCAACTTTCAGACCGCTCGCCTCAATGGCGTCGCCCAAAATGGCGTGGCGATACCGGCTTGTTGGCTGAATATACCAGGCCTTGGCAATATCACCCTTGGATGCTGTGGCAACATGGCCATCGGGAAGTGTGTTGCGGCCCTTGGACTTTGGCCCTTGGCCTGGGGACTTATAGGAACCACCCGGACGTGCCTGCCAGTCTGCCGCGGCGACAAGGCTGGCGCTGGTCAACAGCGCCAAAGATGCAACTGCAAGGCAAACGGCGGCAGAAACAATCGATTTTTTAGCCATCGGAAAGCACCGTATCGGCAATCTCAATGCCGAAACCGCTGAGCCCTACATAGTGGCGCTCCTTGGACGCAATCAGGCGGATCGAACTGACGCCCAGGTCTTTCAAAATCTGCGCCCCCATGCCGATTTCCAACCACTCTTCCTTGCGGTTTTTTGCAGCACCATGTTGCTCTACTTCATCACCAAAGGCTGGTTGATTGCGCGCCGATTCCTCGCTCGCACCTCGAATACTGCCTCCCGAAACGCCGACTGAACCTTCGCGCAGATAAACCACGACACCGCGGCCTTCCTCGGCAATTGCGGCCAGATGGTCCTGCAGTGCCGGAGCGCCCCCAAAGGTATCATCAATGACGCTTTCCACATGCAGCCGCACCAGAACGTTGCGCCCATCGCGGATGTCGCCAAAAACAACCGCAAGTTGCTGCATCGGATCCCATTCGGTGGAATAAGTCACCGCTGTCGCTGGACCATGAGAAGTGTTGATGTCGAATTCCTCGACACGGTCAACCAGCCGTTCCTGTCGCTGGCGGTAGGCGATCAGGTCATCAACCGTGACAACCGTCAGTTTCTTCTCTTCAGCAAAGGCGTGGATCTGAGGTCCCCGCATGACCGAGCCATCATCATTGACCAGTTCGGAGATCACGCCGACTGGGGGAAGACCTGCAAGGTTGCACAGATCAACCGCTGCTTCGGTATGTCCGGAGCGGATCAACACGCCGCCTTCACGCGCCACCAGTGGGAAAATGTGACCAGGACGGACAAAATCCTGAGCGCCCGCATTGGGGTTGGCCAGCGCCCGTACTGTTGAACAACGTTCTTCAGCTGAAATGCCGGTAGTGGTGTCATGGCGATAGTCAACGCTGACCGTGAAAGCGGTCGAATGCGGCGCATCGTTTTCAGCAACCATCGGAGCAAGATTGAGCCGCCGTGCTTCATCACCAGTCATCGGGGCACAGACTATGCCTGATGTGTGGCGAATGAACATGCCCATGATTTCGGGAGTACAATGCACCGCAGCAACGATCAGATCCCCTTCATTTTCACGGTCGTCGTCATCGGTGACCACCACCACCTCGCCGCGTTCAAATGCGCGGATGGCTTCGGCGACCCGTTCCATGTCGGTTGTCATTCACTTTCTCCAATTTGCCCGCGATGACGCAGAAAATGATCGGCCAGCACACATGCCATCATGGCTTCGCCAATCGGCACCGCCCGAATACCGACACATGGGTCGTGTCTGCCTTTGGTCATAACATCAACTTCCTCGCCATCCGATGTGATCGACTGTCGCGGTGTAAGGATTGATGAAGTTGGCTTGACGGCAAACCGCGCGACAACCGGCTGACCGGAAGAAATACCCCCCAAAATACCACCTGATTGGTTGGTCAGGAATTCCGGCCCATTCTCGCCCATGCGGATCTGGTCAGCATTTTCCTCTCCGGTAATTTCCGCCGCCTCAAAGCCATTGCCAATTTCAACGCCTTTGACGGCATTGATCGACATGAAGGCACTGCAGATATCCTGATCCAGCTTGCTGTAAATCGGCGCGCCCCATCCTGCCGGCACCCCTTCGGCCACAACCTCGATTACGGCGCCGACTGAAGAACCAGCCTTGCGGATTTTATCCAGTTCGGTCGCCCAGGTTTCCGCCATTACCGGGTCAGGGCAGAAGAATGGGTTGTTGTTGACTTCGGCCCAGTCCCAGCGCGAACGGTCGATCTTGTGTGGCCCTATCTGCACAAGAGCGGCACGCACCATGACACCGGGAATGACCTTGCGGGCAATCGCACCAGCAGCGACACGCGCAGCAGTTTCGCGGGCCGATGAGCGCCCCCCTCCACGGTAATCGCGAATGCCATATTTGGCGTCATAGGTGAAATCGGCATGGCCAGGGCGATAGCGTTTGGCGATATCGCTGTAATCCTTGGAGCGCTGGTCGGTGTTTTCGATCATCATCGAAATCGGCGTGCCAGTGGTCAACCACGAGCCGTCTTCCTGAGGCATTACGCCGGAAAGAACCTTGACCTGATCAGCCTCGCGCCGCTGGGTTGTGTATTTCGATTGGCCCGGCTTGCGCTTGTCCAGAAAGGTCTGGATTTCAGCTTCCGAGATCACCAGGCCGGGAGGGCAACCATCTACCACGCAGCCAAGCGCCAGCCCGTGGGACTCGCCCCAGGTGGTGAATCTGAACAGGTGGCCAAACGTGTTGTGAGACATCGAAAATTCCGCGCGCAGAGGCAGGTGACAAGTGCTGCGCAGTTCTATGGATACACGAGGCTGGCGTCAATTCGCCGGTCAAGTCAGCCAGGCCTATTTGAGCATGTATTTTTTCGATATTCGGTCAACTGGCGTGCCATCCGACAGGGGAACAGCTTTTTCAACCGCATAATCGACAAAACCCATCTTGGTGTAATAGCCCAGACCCGGCACGTTGTCGGCGCGGATCTTTGCATTGATGGCGGTTAGTCCAGTATTCTGAGCAGCGGCCTTTGTTGCGGAAAACAGGGCGGTTCCAACTCCTCTGACAGGACTATCGATCAGCGCAAAAGTTGCGATATCTCCCCAACCGTCTGGCAGCCCGGTTTTGCTTTGCAGGTGCTGAAACCCCAACCGCGTGCCGTCGTGATGACACGCAACAAAACAGCTCAGCAATGTTGGAGCTTCTAAAAATTTGTTGGCAAATTCTATTTCAGAAAGTGGCTGCTGATGCGCGGTGGTGCCTCCGCGCTCAATGATCCGATTGAGCAGTTCTGTCAGCTCGGTGACATCAGTCCAAGAGGCTGGTCGAACCGTATTCGGTGCACTCGGTGTCATGTTTTTTCTTCCGAAGGCCATTTGTCTGGTTGATAGATTTATCGGCGCGAAGTTGCGTGTGGCTTAACGCAACATAGCAAAATTACTGTGCTTTGTTGGCAACTAGCGGTCAATTCCTACCGCCTTGCACTTGCCAAGGCGGTCACACCATTCTACCCGATTGCCAGCAAGCAAAGCGAAGGTCACCATGAACACACTGACGATTCCAACCCCCGATGATTGGCATCTTCATCTGCGTGACGGAGGGATGCTGGACGGGGTCATCGGCCATTCAGCAGCCCATTTCGCGCGGGCCATTATTATGCCCAATCTCGTGCCCCCCGTCGTCACTGGCGCACACGCAGCAGCTTACCGCGACCGGATCATGGCGGCATTGCCCAAGGGCAGCGATTTTCAACCGCTGATGACCCTGTATTTGACCGAAACCACCGACCCTGATGATGTGGAGGCGGCGGCAAAGTCCGGCTTGGTGAATGCGCTTAAACTTTATCCTGCAGGTGCCACCACAAATTCAGACTCCGGTGTGCGCGATTTCGACAAAGTCGTACCGGTGTTGGAGCGCATGGCTTCCGTCGGCCTGCCGCTTTGTGTTCATGGCGAAGTTACCGATCCTGACGTCGACATTTTTGACCGTGAAGCCGTGTTCATCGACCGGGTTCTTGACCCGTTGCGCCGCCGCGTTCCTGGCCTGCGGGTTGTGATGGAACACGTCACCACCGAAGATGGCGTGAATTATGTCAAATCCAATGACAAGGATTTGGCGGCGACCATCACCACCCACCACCTGATCATCAACCGCAACCACATTCTGGCTGGTGGTATCCGCCCACATTATTATTGCCTTCCGGTCGCCAAGCGCGAAAAACATCGCCTCGCCCTGCGTGCAGCGGCCACTTCCGGCGACCGCCGTTTCTTCCTCGGTACCGACAGTGCGCCGCATCCGACCGACCTAAAAGAAAACGCCTGCGGTTGCGCCGGTTGCTATACGTCTATCAATACGATGAGCCTGCTGGCCCACGTATTTGAAGAGGACGGGGCGCTGGATCGTCTGCAGGACTTTGCCTCCATCAATGGCCCCCATTTTTATGGCCTGCCAGTCAATCAAACCGAGATGACGCTGGTAAAAGGTGACCAGCCTGTGACTTATCCGGCGGGTTTTGAAACCGGCGCTGGGCACGTCACAGTGTTCGACCCGGGTTTTGACCTCTACTGGCAACCCACAACAGATTGAGAATAGCCCATGTTCAACAATTCATTTCCCGACAAGGCCTTCATGGCGCAGCAGCTTTCGAAAATGTTGCTGGAAATCGAGGCTGTACACTTTCGCTCCGATGAACCTTACATCTTCACGTCGGGGCTCGCGAGCCCGGTCTACATCGATTGCCGGAAGCTGATTTCCTACCCACGCATTCGCAACGCGCTTATGGACTTCGCCTGTTCCACAATCTACCGCGACGCGGGCTATGAGCAATTTGACGCTGTTGCTGGCGGTGAAACGGCCGGTATACCTTTCGCAGCGTTCATTGCTGAGCGCATGGGCCTGCCAATGGTCTATGTTCGTAAAAAGCCCAAAGGCTTTGGCCGCAATGCTCTGATCGAGGGCGACTTCAAAGACGGTGACCGGATTTTGCTTGTCGAAGATCTGACAACCGATGGCGGCTCCAAGCGCAAGTTCGCCGCAGCCATTCGTGATGCTGGTGCTCAAATCAACCATACATTTGCTGTGTTCTATTACGACATCTTCAAAGACACGCCGAAACTGATGGCTGATATGGACATCACATTGCACCATTTGGGCACATGGTGGGACATCCTGGAAGAAACCAAGCGCACCAAACGATTTGACGAAAACACCCTCAACGAGGTCGAGAAGTTTCTCAATTCCCCCTATGAATGGTCCGGTGCCAATGGCGGGATCGCCGCGCGCGATTAGTCGCTTGGGCTTCATCAACAGGCCCAACTGGACAGCATTGCGATCCGCTTGTTAGCCTTCCCGCCAGGGGCAAGATCCGCAAGGGTCTCATAGGGAAGGGTAGTATGTTGAAAAGATTGATTTTGCTTGCCGTGCAGGTAACGACGGCACTCTGGTTCGCCACGGCCTCGGCTGAAACGCTGGTCGAGCGTGGCGAGTATTTGGTGACGGGCCCCGCTGGTTGCGGCAATTGCCACTCACCCCTGGGGCCTGATGGCTTTATCAAGGGCAAGGAACTTGCCGGACGACTGGTCGAAAAAAATGAGGCTTTTACGGCGATAGCGCCCAACATCACACCGGCCTCACGTGTCGCCAAGTGGAGTGACGAGGAGCTTGGTAGATCGATTCGTGAAGGCATTCGCCCCGACGGTACGATTATCGGGCCACCAATGCCGTTCCCCATGTATCGCGGTATTTCAGATGACGACCTCGCTGCAATTGTTGCGTATTTGCGAACCGTGCCAGCAGTTGCGCAGGACAATCCGGCTTCGACCTACAATATCCCGCTGCCCCCGGCCTATGGCCCACCTGTAACGTCCGTGGCCAGTGTGTCGAAGAGCGACAAGATCAAATATGGTGAGTATCTTGCAGGGCCAATCGCCCATTGCATGGAATGCCATACGCCATTTGGACCCAAAGGACCGATGCTCGGAACCGACCTTGGACGTGGAGGATTTGAATTCCATGGGCCTTGGGGAACTTCTGTTGCTTCCAATCTGACATCACATGCAGACGGACTGGCCAACTGGAGCGACGAAGAGCTCATTACCATGATCTCTTCCGGCAAGCGGCCGGATGGTTCACCGATGCTGCCGCCCATGCCATACCCGTTCCTGGCCAAAACCACACGGCAAGATCTGGAAGCCATGGTTGCCTATCTGCGCACCTTACCACCTTTGCCCGACAAGTAAGCTTACCGGACATCCAAAGTCGCGTTAGCGTGTCGGAAATTTGAAAGTAAGTGGGAATTGATCGGGCCAGACTTGAACTGGCAAACAACAGCAGGTCCGCCCGATGCAAATTGATACCAATCAACTGATCGACCTCGATCGCTTTCCAATCCATCAACCAGGGCCGAAGCTGGACGCTTTGCTGAAGGATATTCGCGCTAATCTAGCCGCTGACGGTTGCGCCGTGCTGAAAGGTTTCGTCAAACCTCGTGGTATCGAGCTACTCACCGCAGAGGCGGAATCTGTCAGCGACCGGGGGCATCGTTCCTACAACCGCACCAACCCCTATTTCACCAAGGACGATCCATCCTTGCCTGGCGATGATCCGCGCCGCGCGTTTTTCAACCGTTCCAACAACTTTATTTCAGCCGACAACTTTGATCAAACGGGTCCATTGCGCACCCTCCATGATTTCCCGGCATTCGACCCCTTCATTCAAGCCTGTTTGCAGCAGGAAGACTTTTACCGCTATGCCGACCCGCTGGCTGATGTGATCATCAATATGGCCGAAGAGGGCGAAGGGTTTCCATGGCATTTCGACACCAATAATTTCACAGTGACCCTGGCCATTCAGAATGCCGATTCCGGCGGCGCGTTTGAATATGCCCCCAATATCCGCCGCGGCGACGGCGACGGCGACGGCGACAGCGACGGCGGCAGCGACGACGGTGCGGGCTGTGACGGTGAAAACTTCGATGAAGTGCGGCGTGTGTTAAACGGGGCCTCAGACAAAGTTGTCCGTCTTGATTTGGAGCCCGGTGATCTACAACTGTTCTGCGGTCGCTATTCTCTGCATCGGGTTGCGCCACTGATGGGGCCGATCCCGCGCTATGTGGCGATTTTTTCCTATGTCGAAGAACCCAATATGGTCGGTGCACCAGAACGGGCCCGCCAGCTCTATGGTAAGGTTTTGCCAATCCACATTGAACGCGCTGGTCAACGTTCAGATGCCTACATAGATTAGGCCTCGGTTGAGCGGCGAAAGCATGCTGGGGTTCTGTTGTGGCTGTGCTAGCTTTGATCATTCGGGAAGGGAGCTGATGGCATGAAATACTGGCGCTTATACGCAGACGATCAGGGCGAGAGTCACTTTGAGGAACAGACAGCTGAGTTCGAGATGGTCGCCTATGCTCCACCCGCTCCTGCGTTGGGGGTGTCCAGTGCGATGGACGCGACGCGTTTTATCTTCGTTCATTTTCCAATCGATTGGTTTGGAGAAATGCATGTTACACCAAGGCGCCAACTCTTCTTCGTCACCGAGGGACGTGTTGAGGGGACAACAAGCCTGGGCCGAGTTGCGGTGATGGAGAAAGGTGATGTTTGTTTGATGGAAGATACCCACGGCAAAGGTCATGCCACACGAGCTTTGGACGGCAAGCCGGCACATGCCGTGATGGTTCATCTGGACTAGATTGGAAATCAGGTGACTGCGCTTTCCTCATTTGCTCCGCTGATTACGTTACTGACCGTCATTGCTACGGCGGTGATGGCCGCTTCAGCAGCAGTTCAGGGGGTGCGCCAGGAGTTTGATCCATTTGGCACAACAGTGCTTGCCATCGTGACCGCCGTAGGAGGCGGCACCTTGCGCGATCTTCTGATCGGCACATCCCCGGTGTTCTGGCTGCAGGACATGACCTACCTGGCAACAGCGGTACCCGTGGCGCTCGTCACATTTGCACTTGGCCGAACCCTGAAGGAAGGGGGAGGCCGACGTCTTCGCTTACTCCTGTATCTTGATGCCATTGGGCTGGCGCTGTTCACACTCGTTGGCGTGCAGAGCGCGTTGGCCAATGGTATGCCGATGGTCAGTGCAGTTGTGCTGGGCTGCATCACCGGCGTTGCTGGTGGCATGTTCCGCGATTTGCTCTGCGGTCTGCAACCGTCGATCCTCAAACAGGATCTCTACGCCACTATTTCACTCATCGGCGGCCTGTTATATGTCGTGTCTCTGCAATGGATCAGCGAAGAGCTCAGCCTGATCCTCGCTTTCATCTTCATGACCCTGTTTCGCTTTTTCATCGTCTACCGCAGCAGCGGCGACGGCGACGACGGCGATAGCGGCGGCCGCAAGGACCATCGAGGTTTCGACAGCGGTAAACAGGGTGATAGCGGCCAATGACAACTATTTCCCTGACCAGCGCCTGCAACGAGCGCATGAACGCGTTTCGCAACCACCTGGTCGAAAATGACATCGATCTGGCGATCATCACCGATGACGACTGCGTCTACTATCTTACCGGCTATTATGACTATCTCCATATGGAGTTTGGCCGTCCCACACTACTTCTCGTGCCGCGTGACGGCGACAGCCTGCTGATTACCCCCAGTATGGAAATCGATATGGCGGAAGCCGCGGCGCAAGTGGACCGCATTGCCGCCTGGAATGATGGGCTCGGCAATGAATGGCGTGAGGAACTGCCAAAGGCGCTGTCCAAGGCGAATTCAATTGCCATTCAACCCGATCAGATGCCACCACTGGTGCGCAAATTCATCGAGCAAAGTGTTGATGCCGAAAACCTCAAAGACTTAAGCGGCATCATAACATCGATGCGCATGATCAAATCCGATTCCGAACTGCAACTGGCGCGACATGCCGGGCAAGTGGCCAATGCAATGATGGCTGCGGGCAGGGGGGCAATTGGCGATGGAGTTGCCGAATATGAGGTTGCCCTGGCGACGTCTCAGGCGGGCACCCGCAAGGCGGCCCAACTGTTGCGCGATCACTATGACGATGGCTGCATGTCGCCCAACACCCATTTTCTCCAGATCATGGCGTCAGGCCCGGAAATCACCAAACCTCATCACCGGGCTTCAACCCGCATTATGAGCCGTGGTGAGCCGGTATTTCTGTGCTTTTGTGGCATGACCAATTTTCACCGCTTCAAACTGGGATTTGATCGCACTTTTTGGATTGGTGAAATCGCGGACCAAAAACAAGCAGAGATTTACGAGGTGGCTGTCGCCAGTCAACGCGCAGCGCTGGGTGTTTTAAAGCCAGGCGTCACTGCAGAAAGCGTCCATTCAGCCTATGCTGAAGTCATTCAGCAAGCTGGCTTTGACTACCCATTCCGCTGCGGACGCGCAACGGGTTACAGCTTTCTGGAGAAGCCGGAACTGGTATTTGGTGACAAAACAATCCTGCAACCGGGCATGGTGCTGGCGGTCGATGGCTCAGTTAGCCAATCAGGTTTTTTCAGGGCCCAGGTCGGTGACAGCTTTGTCATCACCGAAACTGGCTATGAACAGATCACCGACCACCCCAAAGAAGTGGCCGATATGATCCTTTGATCGGCGCAAAAACTGAAAGGGTCTAGCCCTTCGAGAAATAGTCCTGGCAATCACCTTCGCGGTACACGTCCGTGGTGGCACAGTGCAGTGCGCCGCCAAAAGCATAGGCGTCGCGGAACGGTATTGGCAGAACTTCCAAACCCATCTTGTCAAACTGTTCCATCTGATTGACCTCGCTGGCCTCACAGCAGACGGTTTTCTCATCAACCATCAACACATTCATCGACAACCAGACGGATGAATAGCACAGCGCTGGTGGTGTGTTGTGGGCCGGACGGGCCGCATCGACGATCTCCCAGTCATTGCGGTGGAAGAATTCACGCTGGTCATCTGGCAGGCGGCGCTCTGGATTGTTGATGATCAGGCCCGGGCGGATCGGTGTAAAAGTTGCGTCAATATGGATCGGGTAGGGGTCGCCGGGGAAGTTGACGGCGGTTACCCGGTGGTCCGGGAAATGGCGTTGCAGCCAGTCAATGCCCTTCAGATTGGTTGTAAAACCGTGCTGAACAATCAGGTCCTTGCCGAAACGCAATACGTCGGCAGCATCGAACAGGGGTTCCTCTTCGGTTGTCACAAAATGCTTTTCAGCGGTCCACTCCAGTCGTTTTTTATCGCCAATGGATTCTGACAGATAGTCTGGGTGATAGTCGGCATCGGTCAGGCGCGGCTTTGGGGCGCTTTCGTGTCGCATGCCTGGATCTTCGTTGTAATAGCGCTGCAGCAAGGGACGGTAGCACAGATATTCAAAGAAACGGCAACGATAGGACATGGTCGCTTCCAGCATTTCCTTGCCGACGGTGAGAATAACGTCACGCGGTGGCATGCAGCCAAAGCTTGAAGGATTGTCCCAGTCCGGTGTGGAAACCGGTTGCGAGAAGTCGAACGGTGTTGGTCGGTCGACCCGAACGCCCCGGTCGTTCAATACTTTGGCAAAGTAGTCCAGCTGTTCGTTAGCCCTGTCGACGGTTTCCTGGGTGCGGGGACCCCATTGGCCTTTCATGTCGCTGTCTTCCGGCACCTTAGCGTCGAGAGCAGGCTCGGAAGGCGGGATCATGCAGCCATCTGCAATGCCGACAATGACATGTTTGAGTGGGGACCATTCGTCCCAGGATTTAACAACAGTCGGCTGGTCGTTACCGACGACGGGTTCAGGAGTTTTGAACATGGAATAGCCCTACAGAAATACGTTGGCCGCGTTTAACTGCATATTTGGCAAAAAGACTATACAGAATGCGACTTATGCCGCACCAAAGTGGCATGGATGCATTGTCTATTGAACTGTCAGATAGGCCCGGTAGTCCCTGATCGAATGTCCCGTCCCATCTGCGCGCCGCGCGCCACTCACCCTGAACTTGACCGTGTCCTGGCCGCGAAATCCCGGATCAGGCGTATAATCGATGACGAGGTGATTGATCAGGGTGCCGGCACATTGATCACCATTATCCTGTTGGGACCGCACAAGTTCTGAGGTAACTTTGCCATTGTCCGCACCAATTACGCTAAGTTGAGGATAAGGTCCCGCGCGACAGGTTTTCTGATCCAGAACATAGGTGCTGACCAAAAATGCGGTCCGGTCGGCATCTATGGTTTTGCGAATGACTTCTGCAGAATTTCCGAAATTGGTAGTCACTGCTACCACGATGGCCGCGAACACTAAACGACTGAGGGCCATGATACTCTCCCTTTACAACTAACCCGCTAAGGATAGCGCAAGGGAGTTTTGAGCGTAACTGCATGATTATAATAAGAAACTAGAGCCAGGAAGCGTGGTTGCCATCCCATTTGTAGATCTTGTCCTGGGGAATGGTCACATGGGTGACCTGGGAGGTGAGCGTGTTGTTCAACAGCACTTCAAGAACCCGCAAAATGCCACCATGGCAAACCACAATTGAATCTTCAGTGACATAAGGCAGCCAGCTTTTTACGCGCTCCAGAAGCTGTTGGTAGCTTTCCCCTAGAGGCGGTCTGAAGTTGAATTTATCGGCCTCGCGTGAGGCAACGCGTTCTGGTTCGACTTCCCGCTTTTCTTCAATGGTGTAGGTTTCCCAAAGACCAAATGAAATCTCTTTCAGTCGGTCGTCTGTCTCGTAGCCATGACTGGGCAACCCGAGTTCGAGGCGCACTAAATTCATCGTCTCGCGGGTACGGCCCAGAGGGCTGGCAATGTAGCGAAATCGCGCTGGATCATCCAATAAACTGGCCAGTGTTTGGCCATTTTTGCGAGCTTGGGCGCGACCGGTCTCGTTGATAGGTATGTCCTGTTGTCCCTGCAGGCGCAATTCTACATTCCAGTTGGTCTGGCCATGGCGCAGGAAATATACGGTGGGTTTTTTCACCAATTTACACGACAGAAATATCCGGCGCGTCGACAGCTTTCATGCCCACATTGTGATAGCCGGAATCGACATGCACAACTTCGCCGGTGACAGCAGTCGACATGTCAGAGAGCAGGTAAAGCGCCGACTGGCCAACCTCATCAATGGTTACTGTGCGTTTCAGCGGTGCGTTGTACTCATTCCACTTCAAAATGTAGCGGAAATCGCCAATGCCGGATGCGGCGAGTGTCTTGATCGGTCCGGCAGATATTGCGTTAACGCGAATATTTTGGTTGCCCAGGTCAACCGCCAGGTATTTGACGCTGGCCTCCAGCGCTGCCTTGGCGACGCCCATGACATTGTAGTTAGGCATGACTTTTTCAGCGCCGTAATAGGTCATTGTCAGCAGCGAGCCACCATCGGTCATCAGCTTTTCTGCGCGTTGAGCAACAGCGGTGAAGGAATAGACAGAGATGTCCATGGTCATGGCGAAGTTTGACGAAGACGTGTCGACATAGCGGCCGGTCAGTTCGTTCTTGTCGGAAAAGCCGATGGCGTGAACCACAAAGTCGATTTTGCCCCATTTCTCCTTGATGGCGTCGAACACGGCATCGATTGATTCGGGTTGAGAAACGTCACAATCGCCGAACACCACACCGCCCAGTTGTTCGGCAAGAGGTTCCACGCGCTTGCGCAGGGCATCGCCTTGATAGGTGAATCCGACTTCAGCACCGGCTTCGGCCAAGGCTTTCGCCACACCCCACGCGATGGAGCGGTTGTTGGCGAGTCCCATCACCAAGCCGCGTTTGCCAGCCATCAATCCCTGTGTATTGCTCATTCTTCGTAACCTGCTTGTCGAGAGTTTGGTCTAACCCATTGTGCGCGGTATGGCACAGGGCATTGATTGCATCAAGCAAGTGTTCGCAACGTGGCTAATCTGCGGATGCGGAGACTTTTTCATCCCGCTTCATCAGTTCGATGAGCTCCTGATCCGGGGATTCAGGCAGTTCTACAGCCAGAATTGCCAGAATATCACCATTGTCGCCAGATTTTGCTGGCAAACCCTTGCCGCGGACCCGGAAGACTGCCCCGCTGGTGGACCATGCAGGAATTGTCAACGCGACCGCTCCACCAATGGTGGGTACGCGTATTTTCCCGCCCAATACGGCTGTCTTCAGTGGTACGGGAACATGGACACGAAGATTGGTGCCCTCACGGCGGAAATCCGGGTGTTCAGAGATCGACAGGGTGATCAACACGTCACCGCGACCCGCCGGGCCTTCCTTGCCCTGACCTTTAAGTCGAACAATCTGGCCTTCTTCCGGCTCGGGCGGAATGGTGACATTGACGGTGCGGTCGGTTCCGAGGCGCACTGGCGCCTTGCCTGCTGCGAGGTCTTTCAGATGCACAGTCAGATTGATCTTGCGGTCTTCGCCCTTGGGTGGTCGCCCGCCGCCACGGCCCTGTGGGCCACCGGCACCGCGCATGCCTGAAAACGGATCGCCTGCGCCACCGCCACCCATGCCGCCACCAAACATCTGGCTCAAAATATCCTCTGCGCCGCCGCCACCGCCGCCGAAGGGATTGCCGCCGCGACCGCCGCCGCCACCGCCGCCGCCAAATGGATTGCCGCCACCGGGGAATCCCTGAAAACGCTCCTTGCCTTCAGCGTCGATTTCGCCGGAGTCAAACTGCGCCCGTTTGGTTTTGTCGCCAACAATCTCATAGGCGTTGCTGGCCTCGGTAAAGCGTGCCTTGGCCTGCGGGTTATCCTTGTTCTGGTCAGGATGATATTTTTTCGCCAGCTTGCGAAAGGCCGATTTGATCTCCTTTTCGCTCGCCGTTTTCGGCACGCCTAATACTTGATAGGGATCGCGCATGGACCATCCTCACAGAGTCTTTAAGAGGTTTGTTGATGGCCCATATATAGGGTGGGTTGCCCGGCAATTTCCAGCATCAGACGAGAAAAACTATGTTGTTGGTGTCCGGTAGACTGATTTAAGCCCTATTTGGAGGCTTTGAACCAGGAAAGAACCCACTTTTCACTGCTAACCTGGCAGGTTTCGCCATTGTAATAGGAGATACCCATAAAATTGGCGACGGTGGTTTTAAAGCCACGACATTTTTGCCCGTGCTTGCCCTGAAAGTTATCGATGGCAACGATTGCGCCGGATGCACCGGTTTGTGGATTGCGCCACGCCAAAGGGGTGGCCGTATCAGACGCCGCCGCAACAGTTGTCTTGATCAGTTCAGCATCGGTTTCTTCAATGCCTTCCGGCTTGGCTTTCTTGGCCACCGAACTGGTAACCAATTGCTCGCCACTGGTGATTTGGGGCAGTGAATTGCCGTTGATCGCGCAACCGCTGGCGCCGAGAATGGCGAAAGTGAGCGCAATTGGACTCACCGTATTTTTTGCAAAAGTGCGACAACGCGGTACTAGGTCGATCACAATCTTTACTTCCACTCGTTGCCAAAGGTCGTTAGACCTGAATTCAGACACAATTCCCCCTCGCATTAAAATGGGGGCAGAAGGTTAACAAAGGGTATTGGTGACAGCATGGACTTCACAGAACGGACCGAACCTTTTGCCTTGTTTAATGAATGGTTAAACGAGGCCAAGGAGAGCGAACCCAACGATCATAATGCATTGTCGCTGGCCACAGTGGACCCGGCGGGAATGCCTAATGTTCGCATGGTGCTTCTCAAAGGCCATGATGAACGCGGCTTCGTTTTTTACACCAATTTTGGCAGCATTAAGGGCCAGGAGATACAATCTTCAATGAAAGCGGCGATGGGCTTCCACTGGAAAAGCCTGCGGCGTCAGATCCGCATTCGCGGCCCGCTGGAACAGGTGTCGGATGAGGAGGCGGACGCCTACTATAATTCGCGTCATCCCCAGAGTCGCCTTGGGGCCTGGGCCAGCGATCAGTCAAAGCCGCTATCAGGTCGCGCAGAGCTGGTCGAAAATCTGCGCAAGGCGGAAGAGAAATACGGCAATGAGAACATTCCCAGACCGACCTACTGGTCTGGAATGCGTGTTATTCCAGAAACCATAGAGTTCTGGAAGGACGGCGAATTCCGGTTGCACGATCGAATTGTGTTTACACGAGATGCGGATGCGCCAACCGGGTGGTCAAAACAGCGCCTCTACCCCTGATAAAACTAAATCAAAGATTCAAGTTCGCTTTGAATCTTGGGGGTGAAGCCGGCCAGCATTTTGTCGCCTGAGACAAATACCGGGCGTTTCATCAGCGTTGGATTGGCACTGATGAGCGCAATCGCCTTTGCGTTGTCGAGGCCGGTTTTCTCGACTTCATCCAACTGACGCCAGGTCGTGCTGCGGCGGTTGACCGCGAGTTCCCAACCCAACGAGTTGACGATGGCTGAGACTTCGTCGCTGGTCATACCGTCGGCACGCACGTCGCGAACGCTGAACTCGGCCTTTTGCGCTGTCAGCCAGGCGAGTGCCTTTTTGCAGGTGTCGCAATTTTTCAGCGAATAGACTTTCAACGCACTCACACCAGTCGCTTCAATGCTTCGAAATGTTTGGCTGAATAGACTTCAAAATCGCGTTGGAACTGTTCGGAAGTCAATTTTAGCATTGCTTCAGGAATTAACTTCAGCGGCAGGCCGGTTGATTGAGCTAAAACCTGTTGTCGTGCGGCACGCTCCAGATAATAGAGGTCATCAAACGCCTGGGCGATGCTTGGGCCGGAGCAGACGACGCCGTGATTGGCCAGAAACATCGTATCGATGTGGGAATTGTCACGCGCCTGCCGGGCGATGCGTTCGCCTTCTTCTTCGGTGACGGCGATGCCGCCGAATTCTTCTTCATACCCGATGCGGCCCCAGAAACGGGCCGCAGTTTGATGCGCCATTAACAGGCGTCCGCCTTCGAGCATGGAGATTGACGTGGCATAGGGGCAGTGGACATGGAATATCGCCTTGTGGCGGGGATTGGCGCGGTGGCTGGCAATATGAATGTTACGGGCTGAAGCTTCGACTTCACCCTGGCCATCGACGATCGTGCCGTCACCATCGATCAACAGCAGCCTGTCGACGGTAACTTCGGTCCAATGCCAGCCATAGGCATTAATCAGATAGAGTTCTTCGGGGCCATCGCATTGAACTGAGAAGTGATTGCAAATGCCCTCATGCAAATCAAAGTAGGCGGCAAGGCGGATAGCGGAGGCCAGGTCTTCACGATCGGCCTGAATGGATTTCAAATGGTCTGCGCGGTCAAGCATGGCAAAATCCTGATTATGAGGAGTTGGCGACAGGCTAGCGGCAATCGCCTGTTTCGACAATCGCGAATCCGTCGTTGCGACGTCGATTTCGACGTGTCCTAGGCGGCTTCAGTGCCGCCAATAGTGATGCCGTCAATGCGGGTGGTTGGCTGGCCGACGCCTACTGGGACGCCCTGACCTTGTTTGCCGCACATGCCGATGCCGGTGTCCAGGGCCATGTCATTACCCAACATGCGCACCCGCTGCATGTCGGCAGGGCCATTGCCAATCATCATCGCCCCCTTGATCGGGGCACCGATCTTGCCGTTTTCAATCAGATAGGCTTCGGTGCAGCCAAATACATATTTGCCGGATGTGATATCCACCTGACCACCGCCAAATGAAACGGCGTAGACACCCTTGTCGACCGAGGCGAGGATTTCCTGCGGGTCATGCTCACCCGCCAACATATAAGTATTGGTCATACGAGGCATCGGAATATGGGCATAGGACTGACGGCGGCCGTTGCCGGTGTCGGCCATGCCCATTAGCCGGGCGTTTTGCCGGTCCTGCATGTAGCCAACCAGAATACCGTCTTCGATCAGCGTGGTGCATTGGGTCGGAGTTCCCTCATCATCAATGGTCAGCGAGCCGCGGCGTTCGGCAATCGTGCCATCGTCCACAACCGTTACGCCCCTGGCGGCAACCTGTTCACCGATTTTGCCGGCAAAGGCGGATGTGCCTTTGCGGTTAAAGTCACCTTCCAACCCGTGGCCTACCGCCTCATGAAGCATCACGCCAGGCCATCCAGCACCTAGTACCACGTCAAATGTTCCTGCAGGGGCCGGGATGGCGGTCAGATTGACCTTGGCCTGACGCAGCGCCTCTTTAACGCAATTCTGCCAGTCCTGTTCGCCGATCACGCGGTCAAATGTATGACGCCCACCGACACCGTGAGATCCGCTTTCCAAACGCTCACCGTCAGCCGCAACAATCGAGACATTGAGCCGGACCAGCGGGCGGATGTCTTTGACCAACTGACCATCACCACGCAGGATTTCGACAATTTGGTGCGAGGCAGCCAGCGATATGCTGACCTGACGCACGCAGGGGTCAAGGTCGCGGGCATAGGCATCGATCTTCTGAAGCAGATCGACTTTGGTTTCGAAATTTGGTTCCAACAGCGGGCTGTCCGCTCCGTAAAGGGCTGTATTGGTTTTGCGTGGAGCATCGGCATATGTGCCGCTATGGCCTGAGGCCACAGCGCGAACGGCTGATGAGGCCCGTTTCAATGCCGCAACCGACAATTCGCCTGAATGGGCATATCCGGCACTTTCACCATAGACCGAGCGCAGGCCGAAACCGCAGCGGGAATCGAAAGAACCGGATTTCAGCTTGCCGTCGTCAAACAACAGACCTTCGCTTTCGACGTTCTCAACAAACAATTCTCCATCGTCAGCCCCGACCAGGACATCGCCAAGGTGGCGGGTCAGTTGCGCTGAATCGCAGTCAAAACGGTCTAGCAGGGAATTTGTCATGCAAATGGCCTCAGATATCAAATGTGGTCTTGCCGCAGTACGTCTGCAGCAGCAGCCTAGGGAAGATTATTGTAACCGTCACCAAATCCGCTGAGGTCGACAGGAATGCCGATTCCTTCTTCGGGCGAGGCGAAGATGATGAAAGTGGCGTTTTGGCCGCTTTTCAGCGTATTCAGCAGGTCATCTTTTAGTATTACTTCGGCAAAGCAGCCATCGGAAACGCAGCGTACAAATGACGCTCGACCCATATCCTTGCCATCAACATTCAATCCCAGGCCATTCGGCAGTATCACGCCGAGTGGTGCCAACACTCGCAGAATGCGGGCTTTATTATCAGCGGTTTTCAAGACAACAACTGACAAGCCAACCTCGGGCCGGTCTTCAGCCACAACGTTTTGCATTAGCGCGCATTGTTCAGTTGAAGCGCCGGGAGGCACATCGCAGATGATGGACCAGGCGCCATGGCGTGAGTTCGAGTTAGATTGTGCACTTGCGTCAACGGGTTGGATCAACAACAAACCGGTTGCGAGGGTAAAAAGAAGAGCAAGTTGTCGCATGTAAGGGTGCCGAATCATTAATGAATGTCCTCGTCCATGTTGCCTCAGGGCCAACCGAAACGAAAGGCCCATTGCCCGGGCATTTGTGGAACCCGAAAGGTGCAGCCTTAAGATCGATTCTTGATCAGATCATGGCAGATGGTGGAAAACTTGTCCGCCAAAAGCGGCCGAACCGGGCCAATCCAAAAAATAACTGGCGAAATTAGAAAATGCCGCACCATTTTTGCTGCCGCAAAGCTTGCTTGGCGACGTACATTATGGTTCTAAGACCTCAAGTCGGTTGATGATGTGAGCCTTGGGCCGACACTACGGAATTTTTGGAGAAAACTGGATGTCCAATCCGCTGGGAAAACGCGTCTTCGGTAGCCTGTCTGCGCTGCCGTTGTCACTGATCGCTTCCACTTCGGCCTTTGCCGCCCAACCAACCCCTTGGCAGTGGTGGCATCAGCCAGCCGCTTCGCCAAATATGGAAGCCATCAACTCTTTCGATATTTTGACTTTGTGGGTCATCGTGCCGATCACTTTGTTCGTTATGGGGCTGTTGGCCTATGTAATGGTCAAGTTTCGTGCCAGCGCCAACCCGACGCCGACCACAACGACCCATAACACCACGATTGAGGTGATCTGGACCCTGGGTCCGGTTGCCATCCTGGTCTTCCTGGCGATTCCGTCGTTCCAGTTGTTGACTTCGCAATTCAATCCACCAAAGGAACCGACAGTGACCATCAAGGCCACCGGTTACCAGTGGTATTGGGGATTTGAATATCAGGACGACGTAGAGATTTCTTTTGAGACCCGACCAATCGGTGTGCCACTTATTGCGGGCAGCGCAGAAGAAGCGCAGGCTGAACGCGTTGCTCTCGGCAAAGAAGACCTTGCCACTTATCCGCGCCTTCTGGCCGTTGATAACGAGCTGGTCGTTCCGGTCGGTGAAGTTGTTCGTGTTCTGGTGACCGCCGGTGACGTGATCCACAACTTCGCGATGCCTGCCTTTGGTCTGAAAATGGACGGTTATCCGGGCCGCATCAACGAGACCTTCTTCCAGGCAACGAAGGAAGGTCTTTATTACGGTCAGTGCTCAGAATTGTGCGGCAAGTATCACGCTTACATGCCAATCGCCATTCGGGTTGTTTCCGAAGACGACTTTGAAGTCTGGAAAGACATGGCCGGTGACGATGTTGATGCAGCCAACAAGGCGCTGATGGCATCACTGGAAAACCAAAAGAAATTGGCAGCCGTGTCCGGCAACTAAGCCGGACGCTAGCGAAGAACTGCAAGTTAGAAAGACATCAAAATGGCTTATTCAGCAACACATGATGACCACGGAGATCACAAGCCCAGTTTCTTTAAGCGTTGGTTCTACTCCACCAACCATAAAGACATTGGTACGCTTTACCTGATCTTCGCGATTTTCTCTGGTATCTACGGTGGCTTCCTGTCGGTTGTCATGCGTATGGAACTGCAGGATCCTGGGCTGCAATATTTCTCAGATCCACACGTCTATAACGTGTTCACCACCGCGCATGGCCTGATCATGATCTTCTTCATGGTGATGCCGGCGCTGATCGGTGGCTTCGCCAACTGGATGGTTCCGATCATGATCGGTGCACCGGACATGGCGTTCCCGCGGATGAACAACATCTCCTTCTGGCTGCTGCCACCAGCCCTGCTGCTGCTGACCATCTCGGTCTTCATGCCAGGTCCTGCCGGTGGTTTGGGTGCCGGACAGGGCTGGACGATCTACCCGCCATTGTCGAACAAGATCGGTTCTCCGGGTCCAGCGATGGACTTCGCCATTCTGGCGCTCCACCTGGCTGGTGCCTCTTCGATCTTGGGTGCGATCAATTTCATCACGACAATCTTCAATATGCGTGCACCGGGCATGACCCTGCATAAAATGCCGCTGTTTGCCTGGTCAGTTCTGATCACCGCATTCTTGCTGCTGCTGTCGCTGCCCGTTCTGGCTGGCGCCATCACCATGTTGCTGACGGACCGTAACTTCGGCACCGCCTTCTTCGAGCCAGAATATGGTGGCGACCCGATCCTGTTCCAGCATCTGTTCTGGTTCTTCGGTCATCCGGAAGTGTACATCTTGATCTTGCCGGGCTTTGGTATTGTCTCGCACATTATCTCGACCTTCTCTCGCAAGCCCATCTTTGGTTACATCGGAATGGCTTATGCGATGGTAGCGATTGGTGCCGTTGGCTTCATCGTGTGGGCTCACCACATGTATACAGTTGGCCTGTCGCTCAACACCCAGCGTTATTTCGTCTTCGCCACAATGGTGATTGCGGTTCCGACCGGGGTGAAGATCTTCTCCTGGATCGCGACGATGTGGGGTGGCTCGCTGGTGTTCCGTACACCAATGCTGTGGGCCATCGGCTTCATCTTCCTGTTCACCGTTGGTGGTGTGACCGGAGTGCAGCTGGCCAATGCTGGTCTCGACCGCTCATTCCACGACACATACTATGTGGTTGCTCACTTCCACTACGTGCTGTCGCTGGGTGCTGTGTTCGCAGTATTCGCAGCCTGGTACTACTGGTTCCCGAAAATGACCGGTTACCTGTATAATTCCTTCCTGGCAAAAGCCCACTTCTGGATCACCTTCGTTGGTGTGAATATCGTCTTCTTCCCGCAGCATTTCCTCGGCCTTGCCGGCATGCCGCGGCGTTATGTCGATTATCCAGATGCATTCGCTGGCTGGAACTATGTATCCTCAATCGGTTCTTATATCTCAGCCTTTGGCGTGCTGGTCTTCCTGGCCTGCATCATCGAAGCCTTTGCCAAGAAGCGTAAGGCGGAAGCCAATCCGTGGGGCGAAGGCGCAACGACGCTGGAATGGCATCTGCCTTCACCGCCGCCGTTCCACCAGTGGGAACAGCTGCCACGCGTACGCTAGATCGATCATAACAATGGGCCCCAGCCCGGATGAGTTGGGGCCCGTTTTTTAGGCCGGATCAATCCGGTAAAACCTGGAAACCGACCATGTCCGTCAACGATCAAATGGATAACGAAATTTCGCTGGCCATGCCTGGCGATTATTTTGCGTTGATGAAGCCACGCGTGATGCGCCTTGTGGTGTTCACTGCGGTCACCGGAATGCTGCTGGCGCCCGGTGCGATTGATCCGTTCCTTGCGGTCATTGCCATCCTTTCAATCGCCATTGGGGCAGGGGCCTCTGGCGCCTTAAACATGTGGTATGACGCTGATATTGATGCTGTTATGTCACGCACGGCCAGCCGTCCTATTCCGATGGGGCGGGTAAACGGCAATCAGGCGCTGAATTTCGGCATGATCATGTCGGTTCTGTCGGTGATGACCCTGGGCCTGCTGGTCAATTGGGTGGCCGGTGCCATTTTGGCCTTCACCATCTTCTTCTATGCCGTTGTTTACACAATGTGGCTGAAGCGCTCGACGCCGCAGAACATCGTGATCGGCGGTGCTGCTGGTGCCTTTCCGCCAATGCTCGGCTGGGCCTGTGTCACTGGTACAGTCAGTCTTGAAAGCATTGCGCTTTTCGCCATTATCTTCATCTGGACACCACCGCATTTTTGGGCGCTGGCGCTGTGGAAAATGCGCGATTACGACGATGCCCACGTGCCGATGATGCCGAATGCGGCTGGTGAAAAATCGACGCGGCTGCAGATGCTGGCCTATGCTGTCTTGCTCGCGCCGCTGAGCTCTTCGCCTTATCTTCTCGGTTTCTCCGGTGCTTTGGTCGGTGTGCTTTCGCTGGCTCTTGGCCTGGCCTTCCTGTGGTTCACCTATCGGGTCTGGGCGATTGCCGGACGTGACGAAAAGCTGATGGCTGAGAAAAAACTGTTTGGCTTCTCGATTGTCTATTTGTTCCTGATCTTCGCGCTGTTGTTGCTCGATGCCGTGGTCTTCCGGGTTTCCGGCAGCTACCTGCTAGCTGGAATGGGAATGTGACGATGGAATCGGGTGAAGGAAAAATTGAAGTTGGTGTTTCTGTCGAACTGTCGGATGCCCAAAAGAAAGCCCGCCGTAAGCGCAATGTGGCAATTGCTGCATGTCTACTGGGGCTTGTTGGCATTTTCTATGTCGCAACCATCGTCAAGATTGGCCCAGCCATGATGCGGGCACAGCAGACGCAGGGCCAGAATCAATGACTGCAAGGCCCGTCAACAATACAAAAGTTGTTACCATCTGCCTTGGCCTGACATTTGGCATGCTCGGAATGGCCTATGCTGCCGTACCGCTCTACGAACTGTTCTGTCAGGTTACCGGCTATGCGGGAACCACTCAGAGGGCCGAAGACACAACCGGCACTGTGTTGAACAAGACCATCAAGGTGCGATTCGACGCAAATATTTCAAACGAGCTGGATTGGGAATTTGCTCCCCAGACGCGCGAAGTCGAACTGAAGATCGGCGAGAAGTCGCAGATCTCTTACGTGGCCAAGAATGTCAGTCAGTTTGACAGCTTTGGCACCGCAACTTTCAACGTATCGCCCGGTGCTGCCGGAGTGTATTTCAATAAGATCGAGTGCTTCTGCTTTACTGAGCAGAAATTGGCACCCGGTGAGTCGGTCGACATGCCCGTGGTGTTCTTTGTCGACCCAGATATCGTCAACGATCCGCTGTTGAAAGACGCAACAACAATTACCCTGTCCTACACTTTCTTTCCGGACGAAGATGCAGAGCAGGAAATAACTCAAACTTCACCGTCTCAATTTGATGGTGGCACATCCAAATCCAGTCTTTAGATTGCTCGCAAAGCAGTATAAAGACTGAAACAACAGAAAGCCTCGCTGGAGACCAACATGGCCGACGCGCACAGTAAAAATCACGATTATCACATTATCGATCCAAGCCCATGGCCCCTGATTGGGTCTGCCGGAGGCCTGATCATGGCTATTGGCGGTGTGGTCTGGATGCAGTCCCTCAAGAATGCCGATGCCGTAACTCTGGGCATGAGCGGCCCTTGGGTTTTCATCATTGGTCTGCTGGTTGTGCTTTACACCATGTATGGTTGGTGGGCTGACACCATCAACGAAGCCCATGCGGGCGACCATACACCGGTTGTCTCCATGCATTTGCGCTATGGCATGATCATGTTCATTGCCTCAGAGGTGATGTTCTTTGTTGCCTGGTTCTGGGCGTTCTTTGATGCTGCACTTTACCCTGATGAAGCAATTCAGGTTGCACGCGTAGCTCACACTGGCGGCCAATGGCCTCCAACCAGCATCGCTGTCATCGATCCGCTGCACCTGCCACTGTTCAACACGGTAACTCTGTTGCTGTCCGGTACAACTGTAACCTGGGCCCACCACGCATTGCTGGAAGGCGACCGCAAGGGCGTTATCTGGGGTCTGGTTTTGACCGTTGTTCTCGGTGCGATCTTCACCGCCGTTCAGGCTTACGAATATGTGGTTGCACCATTTGCTTTCGCTGAATCGATCTACGGCGCGACCTTCTTCCTGGCCACTGGCTTCCACGGTTTCCACGTTCTGGTTGGTACAATCTTCCTGATTGTCTGCCTGCTGCGTGCCATGAAAGGCCACTTCTCCGAGAAGCAGCATTTCGGTTTCGAGGCTGCTGCCTGGTACTGGCACTTCGTTGACGTCGTCTGGCTGTTCCTGTTCGTCGCAGTCTATATCTGGGCCAGCGCCGGGGCGACCATCGCCGCCCACTAGGCCGGAACCTCATACGGATCAAAAGGCGGCTTTCAAACGAAAGCCGCCTTTTTTGTTTCGCATCGCAACTGGATGAACGATTTTGGCTTCTGACAAATATCAAAACTATCCACCGCTCGATCCGGTTCCCACCGGCATCAAGGGCAGATGTCCGCGCTGCGGTGAAGGCAACCTGTTTTCCGGCCTGCTGACCGTCAAGAAGCAGTGCACTGCCTGCCATCTGGATTTTGAATTCGAGGACTCCGGCGATGGCCCCACGGTCTTCATCATCATGGGACTCGGCTTCTTGATCCTCGGTCTGGCGCTCTATGTAGAATTCACGTTCTTTCCACCCGGTTGGGTGCACTTTCTGCTTTGGCCACCATTGATCGTCGTTCTGGGTGTTCCGGTGCTGCGCATGTTGAAGGGTGTTTTGATCAACCTAACCTGGCATCATGACGCTGCATCAGGACGGTTGGATTCAGGCAAGAAAGAATAGGTTCAGACATGCCGTTGAGATTGTCCAACATCCTGCTGATCGCCGCTATTATCATGGGGGTGATTTTTCTTTCAGGTCTCGGCACCTGGCAATTGCAACGCCTGGCCTGGAAGGAAGGCTTGATCGAGCGGGTGAAGAACAATCTTTCCGCTCCACCAGTCCCACTGACAGAAATCGAAAGCCTGCAGGAGGATGGCGCAGATATTGAATATCGGCCAGTGCAATTGTCAGCAACGTTTGACCATGGTCGCGAACAACACTTCTTTGCCACCCACAAAAGCAATCCCGGCTATTTCGTCTACACCCCTGCCACGCTGTCTGATGGGCGGGTGCTGTTTGTTAACCGGGGCTATGTGCCGTTGCAGCGCAAAGCGGCGGATGGACGTGCTGAAGGGCAGGTTGCAGGACAGGTAGACATTGTCGGCCTGGCCCGCACAGCGCCAACTGCCAAGCCCAACAGTTTTGTGCCGGAAAACGATCTGGCCAAAAATGTCTACCATTGGAAGTCTCTTACACAAATGACCACTCAGGCCTTCCCCGAAGGCGGTGTCACGACTCTGCCATTCTTTGTCGACGCCAATGACAGTCCCAATCCAGGTGGCTTGCCTCAGGGCGGGGTCACGCTCATCCAATTTCCAAACAGCCACCTGCACTATGCATTGACCTGGTTCGGTCTTGCCGGTGCTTTGCTGGTGGTTGGGGGTTATTTCTTGTTTGGTCGACTGCGGCAGAAATCATCGTTGTAATAGGTCTGCATATGCGTCTATTTCTGTCACATCAAACGCGTCCGGAGTTTCCAAGGATATGACCAAGCCAAATGCCCGGCTCTTGCTTTGTGGCCCACGCGGCTTCTGTGCTGGCGTGGATCGGGCTATCCAGATCGTTGTACTGGCGTTGAAGAAATACGGCGCGCCGGTCTATGTGCGCCATGAGATCGTACACAACAGATACGTGGTGGAAGGTCTGGAGAATCTTGGAGCCATATTCGTCAAGGATCTTGATGAGATTCCTGAAACCGATCAGCCTGTCATCTTTTCTGCTCATGGGGTGCCGAAATCGGTTCCCGCTGCCGCGTCTGAACGCAACATGCTCTATCTGGACGCCACATGCCCACTGGTATCCAAAGTGCACAAGCAGGCCATTTCCCACGACCGAAAGGGACGCCACGTTCTGTTGGTCGGTCATCGGGGCCATCCCGAGGTCATCGGTACGATGGGGCAGCTTCCTCAAGGAGCTGTCACGCTGATTGAGACACTGGAAGATGTTGATCGGTTCGAACCCGTTGGTGATATGGGCCCCGTTGGTGATATGGGTTTGGGCTATGTGACCCAGACCACGCTGTCGGTGGACGATACATTCGACATCATTGAGCGAATGAAAAGCCGTTTCCCGCAAATCCACGCACCTTCGGCGGAAAGCATTTGCTACGCCACCACCAACCGACAGGAATCAGTCAAGGCGGCGGCGACCGATTGCGATGTGTTCCTGGTGGTTGGCGCACCAAACTCGTCAAATTCCAACCGATTGGTGGATGTCGCCAGTCGGGCAGGGGCCAAGTCGTCCCGATTGGTGCAAAATGCCTCGGAAATCGTCTGGGGTGAGGTCGACCAATATGGCGACAATATTACCATCGGCCTGTCTGCGGGGGCTTCTGCTCCGGAATTGCTGGTGCAGGAAATAATCGAAGCTTTCCGCCAACGTTTTGATTTGTCGGTCGAGCTTGCTGAAACCACTGTGGAAGACGAACAGTTCATGGTGATGCGTGAATTGCGCGACGTGCCGCTTGAGGCTGCCGATATGAGCTTTGTGAACGGATCTGCATAAATGGCCGTCTATACCGAAGTCTCCGATGAGGCGCTTGCCGCCTTTCTGACCACCTACGATATCGGCAAGGTTGTCTCATTTAAGGGCATTGCGGGTGGGGTTGAGAATACAAACTACCTGCTGCAGACAGATTCCGGTTCCTACATCCTGACCCTTTATGAAAAGCGTGTTGATGAGGCTGATCTGCCGTTTTTCATCGGTCTGATGGACCACCTCGCCAGTCGTGGTTTCACCTGTCCGCTACCGATCCGCAATAAGGAAGGTCAGGCGCTCGGTCGGCTGGAAAATCGACCCGCAGCGATTATCTCATTTCTGGAAGGTATGGAGGTCTCCCATCCAAATTCGGACTATTGCCGTCTTGCCGGTGAGACCATGGCGCGGCTGCACCTGACAGCGCAGGACTTTGATATCCACCGCGCCAATGCGTTGGCCCCGGCCGGATGGCCAGCCCTTGTCGACAGCGCCGTCGATGAGGCGGATACAGTAGAGGCCGGCATGGCCGAATTGATCACCTCCGAACTGACCTTTGCCGAGCAAAATTGGCCTGACAACATTCCAAGCGGTGTCATTCATGCCGACATGTTCAAGGACAATGTGTTTTTCCTTGATGGCAAACTGTCCGGCGTCATCGACTTTTATTTCGCCTGCAATGATTTCCTAGCCTACGATCTGGCCATCGGAATCAATGCATGGTGTTTTGATGACGATCTGCAGTTTGACGAGCAGCGATGCAAAGCACTGATCGCAGGCTATCAGCAGGTCAGACAATTGGAACCGGCAGAACTGATGGCCTTGCCCGTTCTGGCGCGGGGTGCGGCTCTGCGCTTCTTGCTTACTCGCGTCAACGATTGGCTCAATGTCCCGCCCGGTGCGCTGGTGGTGCCGCATGATCCAAAGGCTTTCAGTACGAGGCTTCGTTTCTTCCAATCTGCAAACCTTGAAAGCTTCGGTCTGTAATGAAGACAGTATCAATTTGGACTGATGGAGCCTGCTCTGGCAATCCCGGCCCCGGTGGTTGGGGAGCCTTGCTACGTTTTGGTGAGCATGAAAAAGAAATGTCCGGCGGCGAGTTCGAGACCACCAATAACCGTATGGAGTTGATGGCAGCAATCGAAGCGCTAAACGCACTCTCCCAACAATGCACGGTCGAACTTTACACCGACTCGCAATATGTGAAGGGTGGCATGACCGGTTGGATTCACGGCTGGAAAAAGAATGGTTGGAAAACGTCAGCCAAAAAGCCCGTCAAGAATGCTGAACTCTGGAAGGCTTTGGACGAGGCGGTTGCCCGTCACACAGTGAACTGGCATTGGGTCAAGGGGCATGCAGGACATGCCGAGAACGAGCGCGCCGACGAACTGGCGCGCTCTGGAATGGAACCCTACAAACTCAAAGACTAA
Organism: Rhizobiaceae bacterium; assembly: GCA_039969995.1. Taxonomy (GTDB): domain Bacteria; phylum Pseudomonadota; class Alphaproteobacteria; order Rhizobiales; family Rhizobiaceae; genus Pseudahrensia. Next base: position 34,897 of record JBDVMU010000028.1, on the reverse strand, counting down.
CGGCTGACCATGAGAGCCAGGTAGCCAGCGTCAATTGGCGAGCACCAAGCAGCAGCTTACAACTGTTGCAGGATTGTGGCTGCAGAGCTGATTGTTGCCTGGCCCGGCACATCGCCTTCGTTGAGCGAGGTCACAACGCCATCTTCGACGATCATCGAATAGCGCTTTGAGCGCAGGCCCATGCCAGCAACGGCCAGATTCACGTCCATGCCAATCGCCTTGGCAAAATCACCATTGCCGTCGGCCAGGAAAGTAATCTTGCCCGCCGCTTTGGTCGCTTGTGCCCAGGCATGCACCACATGGACGTCATTGACCGCGACCACGGCGATATCATCGACACCCTTTTCTTTGATAGCAGCCTCATGCTCGATGAAACCTGGCAAGTGGCTGGCGTGGCAGGTTGGGGTGAACGCGCCGGGGACGGCGAAAAACACGACTTTCTTGCCGGCGGTGAGGTCGGCAACCGACACTTTTGCAGGTCCGTCGTCAGTCATGATGATGAAGTTTGCGTCCGGCAGTTTTTGGCCAACTTCTATGGTCATGGGGGCTTCCTCAGTATGAATAGATGGAGTTTTCAAATAAGCGGATTTGGGACCAGGTCAAGCGGCCTATTGACGCGCCGGTGTCAGCTTGGTTTCGACACCTGCTCCTTTGCTCACTAGCGTGATGCGAAGCTCCGTTTCCTCAGGCTTTGCATCGGATGGAATGTCCATCAGGCTGACTTTATATTGGGCAACAGTTCCATCGATGGAGATTGCACGGGCAGGGGTCAAGTACCAACTTGCTGGTCCTTCCACCAGGGCCGTGGTCTGGCTGGTGCCGACCGGCACAACTGCCTCAATATCCAGCGTCTTGCCATTCACTCTTGCTGCTTTCACCATGAAATCTGAGTGCTGCGGTCCAACCAGATTTGCACGGGCCAACAGCAGTTCAGAAGCAATTTCGCGGCTGGAAATTCCCTGGCCGTTCTCCTGCAGGGAAAGCGCAAATTGCACCGGAATGCAGACTTCAGCACAGATGCCCACCACGCCACTGAGTTTGACCGACACAGGACGACCAGCAAAAAGAGGTGATATGGTAATCGGCAGGGTGACAGACTTGTCATATCCGGCCGTCAGATTTTCATTTTCACCAAATGTCATCGGAACAGGATAGTCGACTGCAGTCGCAGCGATGTTGTTGGAACCTGTAAAGTCCAACTGTGGCGGCAGGCCGGAAGCTCCAGGCGAGCGCCAATAGGTTTTCCAACCTCTTTCCAGATTGATCTGCAATCCGGCGTTGATGGTCTTGCCATCCGGCGCAGGCAGTGAGATCAGTCGTATCTTGGCACCTTCGGTGACGAACCAATCGCTTTCTGCAGCCAGGGCAGAATTGGCGGCGACGCCGAGAGCCAACGACGCCAAAAGTACAGCGGTTGAAGCGAATCCGGACAAGCATGTAGAACGAGCATTTTTCATGAAGCCAAACTAGGGCTGTACGGTTGATAAATCGACACCTGCGTTCACACACATGGTCATAACATCGTGAGCGATGAATTTTGAGTGCGACTGGTACGATGTCATTCCATTGCCCCATAATAATTGTTACGATCAGGCATGAAATCAAAAGCCAGATCTTTGCGACTCAAGGGCCAGTTGCTGGTCGCCATGCCGGGCATGTTGGACCAGCGATTTGCGCGCTCAGTCATATTAATCTGCTCCCACTCCGGTGATGGCAGCATGGGCTTTGTTTTGAACCAGCCGGTGGTCAGCCCGAAATTCGTTGAAATCCTCGAGGAATTGGAAATCGAGGTGACCGATGCCAAATCTGCAGAGCAGGTCAAAGTGTTCCGCGGCGGACCAGTTGAGCAGGGGCGGGGCTTTGTGCTGCACAGCCTGGATTACAGCACCCCGGCATCGTCCCGCGTAGAAGACTTAGCATGCGTAACTGCAACCCTTGACGCATTGCGCCGTCTTGCCAGCGCCACCCCGCCTGATCGCTCCATCATGTTGCTGGGCTATGCCGGTTGGTCTGCTGGCCAGTTGGAAGAGGAAATCCTGCAAAACGGTTGGCTGACCACCTCGGCCACCGGTAAAATCCTGTTTGAGACCCCTTACGATAAACAGTATGAGGCTGCGCTTGCCAGCCTTGGTATCAGTGAAGAATTGCTCAGCGCTGAACCGGGTCACGCCTGATCGTCGATGAACGCCGCTACCTGGGGGCGTGGTCCTGAAGCAGAGCCCGCAAGGCCATGTCAGATGTCATGGGTTCGCCATAGAGAAACCCCTGCGCATATTCACAACCCAATTGGTGCAGTTCTAGCGCATCCGTTTCGCTCTCTGCACCTTCTGCCACAACCGCCATTTTTAGATCGTGTGCCAAATTGACGATGGAGCGCAGGATGATCGGTCTTCCCTGTCCTCCAGAATCCCCCACGAAGGAGCGGTCAATCTTGATTGTGTCGAAGGGAAACTTCATCAAATAAGACAGCGACGAATGTCCAGTCCCAAAATCATCGAGTGAAAGTCCAGCACCCAAGTCCTTGATGCGAGAGAGGACCTGCGAGGAATGCTCAGGATTTTCCATAATCTGGGATTCGGTCAATTCAAGCTTCAGCGTGTGCGGCAACAGGTTGTTGCGGGTCAGTGCGCCTTTCACGTCATTGATCAGATCGTGCCGCAGCAATTGCTTGCTCGACATGTTGACACTGACAAAGATTGGCACATCGCCCAATTGGTCCTGCCATTCCGACAATTGCCTGGCCGCCTCGCTGAGAACAAAGCTGCCGATTTTAATGATCTGCCCGTTGCGCTCTGCAATGGGGATGAATTCTCCCGGTGCCACCTTGCCGCGTTTTGGATGGTTCCAGCGCAGCAATGCTTCAAACCCGGCCACAGATTTGTTCTGAAGATCGATGATCGGCTGGTAATAAAGCTCCATCTCGCCGCGTTCCACCGCGTGGCTCAAATCCTGCTCGATCTGGACGGTCGGCATGGGCTGGTTGCGGAATGCGGGGCGGAATGGTTCGATGCGGTCGCCGCCAACGCGTTTGGCCTGATACATGGCGATTTCGGCATTTTGAACCATGTCTTTTGGGTCTGTGAGTTCGACAGACCAGCTGACAAGGCCAATGGAGGCGGTCAGGAAAATCTCCTGATTTGAGAAATTTACAGGCGCCTTGACCGAACGCTGCAATGCATCAGCGAGGCTGGCAATACGTTCGGGGTCTGATTCTGAAAGCAAAAGCAATACGAACTGGTCACCATTGAGCCGTGCTAGGCAGTCCTGAGGTTTTAACAGACGTCCCAATCGGCGAGCCATGGTCAGCAAAACTGAATCCCCGACGGAATTGCCGAGGGTTTCGTTGATCTGGGTGAAACGGTCGAAATCAATCACAAATACTGAGGGTTTCAGACCGGGCTGAGACTGGGCAAGCGAGATAGCCGAACTGAGGCGGTCAAAGAACAACTGACGATTGGGCAATCCGGTGAGATTGTCATGGACCGCATCATGCAGCATGCGCTCTTGCGCCGCCTTCTGAGTTGTAATGTCGGAAATCGTGCCAACACAACGCAGCACTTCCCCATCATTGCCGATGACCGGCCGGGCGCGGATCGTCATCCAGTGGAATTGACCGTTTTCAGCACGCAGGCGGAAGTTCTGGAAGATCCGTCCCTTACGGTGCTGCAGAATAATGTCGAGTGTGCTTTTGAAGCGATCTTTGTCGTCGGGATGAAGCAATTCAAACCATTTGTTGGGCGAGCCATTGAGCGCACTTGGCTTCAGGCCCAACTGTTTGGTTGCTTCAGCACCGGTGAACACCTCGTCGCGGTCGACATCCCAGTCCCACACCGCATCACCGGAACCGGTAAGCGCAAGCGCCTGGCGTTCGATATCACTGACCAAGCCCTGGATCAGCGTGCCACCGGCAAAGGCGTGCTGCATCACGGTAAAGGAAATCAACATGATGATCAGAACCAGTCCGCCACCCAATGCTGGCTGAACAATGTCATTGTCCAGCTTGCCGGTGATTGTCATCCAACCAAAAACAACCCAGGCGACGATCAGGCACCAGCTGGGGATCAACAGGATGGCCCGGTCAAAACCGCGGATGGAGAGGACAAAAATGATCCCCAATCCGAAAATGGCAGCCACCGCAATTGAAACGCGGGCGATACCGGCTGCATAGTAAGGCGCAATGACCGCAATTCCGAACAGCACCAACATGCCGATCAGCCAGGTCAATACCAGATAATTGTAACGGGTGTTCCAGCGGTTGAGGTGGAGATAGGCGTAGAAGAATATCACCAGACTGGTGGCCAAAAACACTTCTGAACCAGCGCGCCAGATGTTCAGGTCACCGGGGGCAAGCGCCACGATTTTGCCGATAAAGCCGAAATCGACGCAGATATACCCCATGATCGCCCAGGCCAGCGCGGCGGTGGCCGGGAACATGGCAGAACCTTTGACCACGAATAAGATGGTCAGGAAAACCGCCAGCAAACCAGCAATGCCGAGCACAATCCCTTCGTAGAGCGTGTAGCTGTTGATGGTATCCTTGTAGGCTTCCGGTTCCCAAAGGGTGAGTTGGGGAACATCGCCGCCAACCATTTCGGCTACAAATGTGACCACCGTGCCGGGGTCGAGCGTAATGCGAAAAACGTCAGCATCGCGGGCATCCTGCCTGTCCAGCGCAAAGCCCTGGCTCGGTGTGATCGACAAAATCCGATTGCTGCCCAGGTCCGGCCAGAAAAAGCCTGAACCTGCCAGCCGGAAATGGGGAGCCACGATAAGGCGGTCGATCTGTTCGTCGGAATTGTTGGCGAGCGCAAAAACCAACCAGTTACCGCTGCTATTTTCAGACGTCGACCGCACTTCGATACGGCTGATTACGCCGTTGGCGTCAGGCGCGGCGGTTACGCGAATGCCATTGCCGGAACTCTGCAATTGCTCGGCTGAGGCGGACAGGTCGATTGCAGGTGCATCGGAGGCCACCTCCACTGCTTCCAATGCCTGCGCCGGCACTGCAATAGCCAGCAGAACGGCTAAAACCGTGGCGCAAAAAGCCAATTGCCGCAGCAGATAAGGAATCATAATCCCAGCTTTCAATTGGCTTCGTTGTTGCACCAATACACTGCCGGATACTTACGCCACACCGCAGTGCAGGTAAATGAAATTGGGGGTAGAATTCAAAATCAATTTGCTCCTCGTTGTGGCCTGCAGTCAAATGCGATCTTCGGCCAGGCGGGCGAACAGAATATGGTCTCGCCACTCACCGTTAATGCGCAGATATTTGCGGGCCACGCCTTCTTGCTGAAACCCACAACGCCGCAACAGACCTTGCGACTGTTCATTCTCCAACACCGTAGCCGCTTCGATACGATGAAGTTGATGCACTGAAAATACATCTTCGCAGACTGCCAGCAAAGCTTCCTTCATATAGCCCTGATTGGCGAATTTGCGTCCCATCCAATAGCCGAGCGTGCCGGTTTCGGCAACGCCGCGGCGGATGTTTGAAACGGTCAGCCCGCCCAGCAGAACTTCGGGTTTTTCCCGATCAAAAATAAACCACGGCAGGCCGCGACCGCTGGAAATATCGGCTTCCTGACGGCGTAATCTGGATCGAAATGCCGACTTTGATAGTTCATCTGGTGTCCAGGCGGGTTCAAACGGCCGCAGAAAGTCGGCGCTCTCGCCGCGCAAGTCAGCCCAGGCTTGATAGTCATTGGATTGCGGGCGCTGCAGAACTGTGCGCGGCGTTATCAGGCGGGCAGGCTCTGGATAACGGGACGCGAACTGGAGCAGGCGCATAACAGGACCTATTGCGCAGCGTCGGGCAGGCTGGTCCCCAGAATCTGCGCAATTTCGGCCTGCCCGGGCACCTGGGATACGGGGCCAAGAGCCGCAATCGTTGGATTGGCGTCACTGAACAGGCGCTGCGCCAGGTCGCTCAAACGGTCGACGGTCAGCGCATTCAGTCTGGACATCAGCTCTTCGTTGGAAATCGGACGGCCAAACAGCAGGATTTGCCGGGCAATCTGTCCCGCTCTCGAGGCTGGGCTTTCCAGGCTCATCATCAGGCCAGCGTTGATTTGGGCCCGGGCCCGGTCGAGCTCTTCTTGATTGATCATCTGGCCAGCTTTCTTGAATTCATTCAGCACAACTGGAATGAGTTCGGGAATGTCGGCTTCTTCGGTTGCGGCATGCACTCCGAAAATACCGGTGTCTGAAAAGCCCCAGTGAAAAGCGTAGATGGAATAGCAAAGCCCGCGCTTCTCACGCACTTCCTGGAACAGTCTCGATGACATTCCACCGCCGAGCAGCGAAGAAAGCACCTGCGATGCATAGAAGTCACGCACATGATATGCGCGACCTTCAAAGCCGAACAGGATCTGTGCTTCCTGCAGGTCGCGCTTTTTAATGCTCTCGCCACCCGTATAGATGCAGGATTCAGGTTCGCGGGCAGGCGTCGCGCCGAAATCGGCGAACCGGCTTTCGGCCATTTTGACGATCTCGTCGTGATCCACATTGCCGGATGCGGCAAGCACCATGTTGGGGCCATGATAGTGATCGCTGAGATAGTTGCGCAGATGTTCGGCGCGGAAGGAAGAAACAGTTTCCGGCGTTCCCATGATTGAACGACCAAGGGTTTGCCCCTTAAAGGCCGCTGCCTGAAAGTCATCAAAAGCAACGTCTTCGGGACTATCCTGTGCGGCGCCTATTTCCTGCAAAATAACATGCTGTTCGCGCGCCAGTTCGGTCTCGTCAAACAGTGAGTTATTGAGAATGTCGGCCAGAATGTCGACCGCCAACGGCACATCATTTTTCAATACGCGGGCATAAAAAGATGTTGTTTCGGCACTGGTAGCGGCATTTACATCGCCACCGACGTTTTCAATCTGCACCGCGATATCGCGAGCCGTGCGGGACTTCGTACCCTTAAAGGCCATATGCTCCAACAGGTGGGCAATGCCGTGTTCCCAAGGTTGTTCATCGCGCGAACCTGCTTTAACCCAGACCCCCAGTGCTGCACTTTCCAGATGGTCCATCCGGTCGGTGACCACAGACATGCCATTGGATAGTTTTGTTACCTGGACATTGCGGGGCAATTTATTTGCCGCGTTTGGCTTTACCGACGTGTGGTCATGCGATTGTTGATTGCGACTTACTACCATATGGCGGACGCCTCCCAGTCGTCCGTATACAAACCTGAACTAGCCCTTAGCCCGGGTGTTTTCTGAAATGTAACGCTCAACCGCATCCAGATCATTGGCTAACAATGTGAAGTGTTCTTCTCCATCCATCAAGCCTTTGTTTCGTGCCGGCAGGCCGGGGCGTTCGCCACAGGCATTTTCCACCGCATCGGGGAATTTTGCCGGATGGGCTGTTGCCAGAACAACCATTGGTGCTGCCGCTTCGCCCTGCGCCCGCGCAACTGCCACACCCACCGCCGTGTGGGGATCAAGCAGATAGCCGCTATCGGCCAAAACACTGTTGATCGTTGCATCAACGGTTGGGTTGTCAGCTCGCCCCGCATCGAAGCCGTGTTTGATTTCATTCCAGACCTTGTCCCCCAGCGTGAAAGCGCCAGATTGCGAAAGTGAGGACATGGCTTGCTGAATATATGTGGCATCGCGGTTTGATGTCTCAAACAGCAAACGCTCGAAGTTCGATGACACTTCAATGTCCATGCTCGGAGACGTGGTGGCATGGACACCGGCAGTCTCATATCGACCGCTTTCTATGGTCCGAGCCAGAATGTCGTTAGCATTGGTGGCGATGATCAGGCGATCGATCGGCAGGCCCATTTGCTTGGCGCAATAGCCAGCAAAAATGTCGCCAAAATTACCGGTGGGCACGGTGAAGGAGACTTTGCGATCCGGTGCACCAAGCGACAGGGCCGCGGTGAAATAATAGACGATCTGGGCCATGATGCGGCCCCAGTTGATCGAGTTTACCCCCGACAGACTATGGGCATCGCGGAACGCATGGTGGTTGAACATTGCCTTTACCAGCGCCTGACAATCATCGAAATTGCCCTGAATTGACAAGGCATGGACATTTGCGTCTGCCACGCCGGTCATCTGCCAGCGCTGTACATCGGACACTTTGCCGTCAGGGAACAGGATGAAAATGTCGGAATTCGCGCGGCCTCGGAAAGCTTCAATCGCCGCTCCGCCGGTGTCGCCGGAAGTCGCACCGACAATGGTCAGCCGTGAACCACGCTCAGTCAGAATGCGGTCGACCACGCGGGCCAGCAACTGCATCGCAACATCTTTGAACGCCATGGTCGGGCCGTGGAACAATTCCTGCACATATTCATTGGGTCCGGTCTGGATCAATGGGGCAACTGCGGGGTGTGCAAAGCTGGCATAGGCTTCGTCCACCATTGTTGAAAAGTCTTCGGCTGAAATCTCGTCCCCCAGATAGGGCTGCAGAACGGCCTTGGCGATATCGGCATAAGACTTGCCCGCTAGAGCCCGAATTTCGTCAGCATCAAACTTTGGCCAGTTTTCTGGTACATACAGGCCGCCATCACGTGCAAGGCCGGTCAGAACGGTGTCGCAAAAGCCAAGTTCGGGGGCATCACCACGGGTGCTGATATATTTCATACGTCCGGTATTTCCGAGCTGGGGTGCATTGGGGGAAGGAATAGCGGGAACCTAAGGGAAGGCGCCGCGAAAACCAACCCAAAAGCGACAATGAAGAACAGGGTCTCGCCAATCAAAATTTCGCCTGCTATAGCGGTAGGCGCAGTCACGCAGTTAATCGAATAGGTCTCATGTTGATCGTGCCGAAAGTAACTAAAAACTCATTGAAAATTCTGTTGTCAGTCAGCGGACTGGCGCTCCTTGCCGCCTGTCAGTCGACTGGTGTGGATGGGGTGTTCTCCAACGTTCTACCTAAGAAAAAGGAACAGAACACCCAGGTTGCTGCGACCTCTTCTGAGGCCGTGCCGGGCACCAATCCGAATGCCCGTTCGAAATTAATCAATGTGCGCAACGAATTGACCGACTATTGCCCGGCAGTTCGTATCCGTGCCGGCACGGAGTCGATGCGCTTTTACAAGGGCAAGGACAAGTCCAACGACGACAATCTGCGCTATCAGGCAACGCTAACCAAAGTGGCGCGTGAATGTGCGTATGTTGGGCAGAGCCTTGAGATCAAGGTCGGGGCGCTTGGGCGCGTCATTACTGGTCCGGCAGGCGGCCCTGGAACTGTAAAAATGCCGATCCGTGTGGCCGTGCAACAAGGTGGATGCTCACGTCATTTCGAACTGCATCAGACCCAAGCGTCAATTGCTTCGGGCACTGCCAATTCGAAGTTCGAATTTGTCGACGAAAAAATTGTCATTCCGGCACCAACTGCGACCAATGTTCGTATTTATCTCGGATTTGACGAAACGCCCAAAGCCAAGTCGAGCGCCGAGGTCTGCACCTAGAGCCCGTCAGGCATCGACGCCATCCCAAATCGCGAAAGCTTCGATGATGGCGGGAATGTCGGCAAGCCGCCGCACCACCGTTTCGGCACCGGCATCGGTTAATTCGTCGGCGTGACCGGGATGGGTGTGAGAACCGCCTGTAAAGCCGATCACCCGCATGCCGGCGGCCTTGCCGCCCTGCACGCCAGGAACTGAGTCTTCGATGACCACACAGTTTTTGGGATCAACCTCAAATTCTGCCGCTGCGTGAAGAAAGATATCTGGCTCGGGCTTGCGCTTTTTGCTTTCTAGATCGTGGGCGGAGAAAACATAGGGGCGGAAGCGGTCCCACAATTCGCCGCGTGTCATTTCAATTTTCAGTTTTTCCATATCGGCATTGGAACAAACACAGCGGGGCTGATCGAGCTGGTCGAGCAACTCATGCGCACCTGGCATTGCCTTGGCCTCGCGCCAGAGTTTTTCCCGCATCTTGGATTTGACATTCTTGATGTGATCATCCGGCAGGCTGCGCCCCAGTTCCTCTTCCATGACCACTTTGACGTGTTCTGACGATGTGCCGGCAAAGCGTGCAGAAAACTCTTTGGCCGTCATTTTTGAGCCATATTCAGCAAGCGCCTCCACCTCACATTCCGAGGCCAGCATTTCGGTGTCCATTATGGTTCCGTCGCAGTCAAAAATAACCAGTTCACAGGCGGCCATTGGGCGGCGCTCCATTGATTCCATGTCTAAGCAGCTACTCTATAGGCTGTTGGACCACCGCTTAAGTAAATATTCACCTTGTTGGGTAACTTTGCGTGAAGCCTAAGTTTGTTTTGCGTTCAGGTGCCCTATGCAAGTATTTAAAGCCGCCGACCTTTCACGGTCTTCCTCAAAATCCACCAAAAAGTCTGCCGCCGCCGCCTCCGCCGCCGATGGTGCTTGGATGAATTCCATCATCAAGGGGGATTGTGTCGCGGCGCTGGAAGCCTTGCCGTCAAACTCGGTTGATGTCGTGTTTGCCGATCCGCCTTACAATCTGCAATTGGGAGGCGATCTTTCGCGACCAGACCAGTCCAAGGTGGATGCCTGCGATGATCACTGGGACCAGTTCGATACATTCCGTGCCTATGATGATTTCACCCGCGCCTGGCTGCTTGCCGTGCGCCGTGTGCTTAAGCCGAACGGTACAATCTGGGTGATCGGCTCCTATCACAACATTTTCCGCGTCGGTACGATCCTTCAGGACATGCAGTTCTGGATCCTCAACGATATTGTCTGGCGCAAAACCAACCCGATGCCAAATTTCCGCGGTCGTCGTTTTACCAACGCCCATGAAACCATGATCTGGGCTTCCCGTGATCAGGACGCCAAGAGCTATACGTTCAACTATGACGCCATGAAAATGGCCAATGATGACGTGCAGATGCGCTCCGATTGGGTCTTTCCGATTTGCAATGGTGGTGAGCGATTGAAAGGCGAAGATGGCAAAAAGGTTCATCCAACACAAAAACCCGAGGCCTTGTTGCACCGCGTTTTGATGTCCTCAACCAAGCCTGGTGATGTGGTGCTGGACCCGTTCTTCGGCACCGGCACAACCGGAGCTGTTGCCAAACGTCTGGGCCGTAACTTTGTTGGCATCGAGCGGGAGCAGGACTACATTGATGCCGCTTCGGCACGTATCGATGCGGTTGTTCCTGCCAAGCGCGCCGAACTGGTTGTGACCACTGGAAAACGTGCAGAACCGCGTGTTCCCTTCGGATCAATCATCGAAACCGGTCTGTTGGACGTTGGTGATGTACTGCAGGACAGCAAGAAACGCTGGCAGGCGAAAATCCGCGTTGACGGTTCGCTTGAATGGAATGGCGAAAGCGCCTCTATTCACCGCATGGGCGCAAAGGTACAGGAGCTCGACGCCTGCAACGGTTGGACGTTCTGGCATATCGACAAGGGCGACGGTTTCCAGCAGATCGACGAATTGCGCAAGCAATACCGTGCCAAGCTTGGCAACGCCGCCTAACCTTTTAGCGGGTTGCTCAAGACGGTTTCGCGTCAATTCCATGCTGTTTGAGGGCGGCCGTCAGTTTCGCTGCGCCCTCAAGCCCGGCAAAATGGATGGCTTGCCAACCAGCGGCACGCGCCGCTTCGATATTGGCAATACTGTCATCAATGAAAAGCGTGGCCGCTGGGTCAAGGCCGTGGGTGCTGTGGTGATGGGCGTATATATCCGGCTCGGGTTTGACCAATTCCACCAGGCCAGAAACCGTTTCGCCACGTGCCCTGGTTAAAAAGTCGAACTTCTTTTTGGCCTCAACAAATTTGTGCTGGTTGAAATTTGTCAGCAGGGTCACGTCACGGCCCGCATCAATCAGCCCTTCATAGACAGAAACAATGTCCAGGTAAGCGTGCGGTATTGATTTGATCCAGTCTTTGCTGAAGGCGCGGATCCATTCAGCTTTTTCAGGATGACCAGTAATCAGCAGGTCCTCTGCTTCGGTCCAATCGCGGCCCCGGTCCTGTTCCATGTTCCAGTCGGGTGAGCAAATGTGGGTCAGGAAGTGCTGACGCTCTTCATCATCGGGGATCAGGTCCAGATAGACGAGATTCGGATCCCAGTGGATCAGCACTTTGCCGACATCAAAAACAATATGGTCAATATGGGTCATGCGGTCTCCTTGAAAGCGTCACGGATAGCGGCGCTAATTGCTTTTTTCATGACAGTCGGCAGGGCTTCGCCAGCAATTTCTTGCGCCGCGGACCACCAGCCTTTGCCCGACATCAAAATTTCGGTTTTGTCTGTCTCGGCATGCCAGACTTTCAGGTCCAGATGAAAATGAGTGAATGTGTGGCGGACGATGCCGCAATCCTTCCAGTTTTCCGTGACAGGTGCAGCCGATGCAGCTGTCTCACCATCGCGCCGAGACGTCCAGTCAGTTGTTGGCACCACAGACATGCCGCCCAGCAGGCCTGAACTTGGGCGCTTGGTCAACCAAATTGAGCCGTCGCCACGTTGCAGCACATAGGCCGCACCAACCCGCGTTGGTTTCTTCTTTTTAGGGGCTTTGACAGGATAGTCCATCGCCGAGTTGGTGGCTCTTGCGGCACATCCCTCATTGATCGGACACAGCGCACAGGCCGGGTTGCGTGGTGTGCAAATCGTTGCACCCAGATCCATCATGGCCTGCACAAAATCTCCCGGCCGGTCATGTGGCGTCACCTTCGTCATGAAGGCGCGGCAATCGTCTTTCACTGCGGGGAGGGGGGTGGCATTGGCCGTATAGCGGGTGCTGACCCGCTCGATATTGCCATCAACCACGGGTTCCGCGCGGCCAAAGGCAATGGCGGCAATCGCCGCTGCCGTATAGGGGCCGATGCCGGGCAGTTTTTGCAATTCCTCAGCCGTTTGGGGGAAATTGCCGTCAAATTGTACCGCAACCAGTTCAGCACAGGCCTTCAGGTTGCGGGCGCGCGAGTAATAGCCCAGACCGGCCCAGGCTTTCATCACGTCTTCAGCGTCGCTGGCGGCGAGGTCTTCAATGCGCGGCCACTTGTGGATGAATTTCTCAAAATAGGACTTAACGGTCGCCACGGTTGTTTGTTGGAGCATGACTTCTGACAGCCAGACGTGGTAAGGATCCGCAACGACGCCCTGTTTGCCGTCGTGCGGGCTGATGCGCCAGGGCAGGGTACGGGCATGACGGTCATACCAGGCCAGCAATTTTGAGTTCAGCGGTTCCATGGAGGCCACAGTTTGTCGGGCAAAAGCAAAAAGCAATGGACAAACAGACGCGGTGCACAGCCGGTTTCGGATCTGGTATCAAAATTGCTCGATCCGGTAATCGAACGACGCGCCGGTATGACCATGGATCTGATTGCCTCCTGGGATGAGATCGTTGGCGAGCACCATGCGGCCAAGTCCCGCCCGGAAAAACTCAACTGGCCGCGCCAGGCCTCGGTTGATGATGCTTTTGAACCGGCAACGCTGGTTGTGGCCTGCGATGGTGGCCACGCCTTATTCCTGCAGCACGACAGCACCGAAGTGCTGGCCAGCGTCAACGACTATTTTGGGTTCACCGCCGTCAGCAAATTGAAGCTGGTGCAGAAGCCATTGCAGGTTGCAGGCCAAAGGCGACAAGTTGGCAGCGGGCGCAAGGCGGCGGCTGATCTCGTTGGTTCTAAACAGGAAAAGCTTGATTCCATCGTTAAAGACATCGAAAATGAGGACCTCAGGAATGCCCTTACCAAGCTTGGCAAGGGCGTGTTCAGCGAAGGTTCATCCGACTAAACTTAATTTAATCCAGAAATCCATCGTTGGACTGAATGTTGGCTGGAATTTGCCGCGAAAAAGCCATAGCTTATGCGCAATAATCCGACTGACAAAGTCGCCTGAAGCCAAGGAACAACAAACAATGACCACGCCCGACCGCAGACAGTTTCTCGCCCTTTCCAGCGCATTGCTGCTGACGCCCTTGTTGGCGCTGAACGCCGATGCGCAGTCCGTTTCCGGCTTGTTCGACGGCATCGAAATGCCTGATGATGTCATGGGCGATGTCAACGCCAAGGTGACAATTGTTGAATATGCTTCAATGACTTGCCCACATTGCAAGTCGTTCCACGAGCAGATTTTGCCGACCATCAAGGAAAAATACATCGATACCGGCAAGGCCAAGTATATCCTGCGCCCGTTCCCGTTTGATGGTGACCGGAGAGGTGAGGCTGCCTTTATGTTGGCCAAATGCGCTCCAAACAACGCCTATTACCCAATGATTGACGCGCTCTTCGCAACCCAGGGAACCTGGGCCGGAAAAGGCAACCCGGTACCTGAATTGCTGCGCCTGTCAAAGCTGTCTGGCATGACTGAAGCCGATTTCAAGGCCTGCCTTGGCAATCAGGAACTGCTCAACCAGATCGTCACCGGCCGTAACAAGGCGGTGAAGGAATTTGGCGTGCGGGCAACCCCGACGGTGTTTGTCAACAGTGAGAAACTTGGGGATTCAACACTTGAATCGCTTACGAAAGCCATCGAAGCGGCTCTGTAGTGATATAAGTGACCCTAAGGGGAGCCGTTTGGACACGATCGTGGCCGAACGGCATCCTTGATTCGTAATCCGGTTTGGGTCGCACCATGGAATTCAACAAACTGCGTCTTTTGGGCTTTAAGTCCTTTGTCGAACCTACAGAGTTCGTCATTGAGCGAGGGCTCACCGGCGTTGTCGGCCCCAACGGCTGTGGCAAATCCAACCTTGTCGAAGCGCTGCGCTGGGTGATGGGCGAGAATTCCTACAAAAACATGCGCGCATCCTCGATGGATGATGTGATTTTCTCCGGTTCCGGTGGTCGTCCGGCCCGCAACATGGCTGAAGTGGCCCTGTTCCTCGACAATGACACCCGCGAAGCTCCCGCTGCATTCAATGATGCCGATGAATTGCAGGTTTCGCGACGTATTGAGCGCGAGGCCGGATCTGTCTACCGCATTAATGGCAAGGACGTGCGGGCCAAGGACGTGCAATTGCTGTTTGCGGACGTGTCGACAGGTGCCCGTTCACCATCGATGATCGGACAAGGCAGAATTGGTGAGCTGATCTCTGCTAAACCCCAGGCCCGCCGTGCCTTGTTGGAAGAAGCAGCTGGCATTTCCGGTCTGCATTCGCGTCGCCATGAAGCCGAATTGCGGCTACGTGCAGCGGAAAACAATCTGGAACGTCTTGACGATGTTGTTGGCCAGTTGGAAACCCAATTGGAAAGCCTCAAGCGTCAGGCCCGTCAGGCCAACCGTTACCGCAACATCGCCGGTGACATCCGCAAGACCGAGGCGACGATCCTGCATCTGCGCTGGGCGGCAGCGAAAAAGACTTTGTCAGAAGCCGAAACAGCCCTGACCCAAGCCACAATGACCGTGGGTGAAACCCAGTTGGTGCAGACGGAAGCGGCCAAGGCGCAGGCGATTATTGCGTCGAAACTGCCCAAATTGCGCGATGCAGAGGTTAAGGCCGCGGCCGCGTTGCAGCGGGTGATGATTGCTCGCAATCAACTGGACGAAGAGGCCAAACGCGTTGAACGGCGCAAGCGCGAAATGGCGGCACGCGCGGCCCAGCTTGAAGCCGATATCACTCGCGAAGAGCAGATGCTGGCAGAAAACAGCGACATCATCTCGCATTTGGATCGCGAGGAAAAACAGCTTACCTCCGAGACCGAAGGCCGGGAGACCCGGGAGGCCGAGATCAAGGCCCGGCTTGATCAAGCAACGACAGATCTGGCCAAGAGCGAAGAAGTGCTCAACGGCCTGACCCAGGAATTGGCGTCGATCCGGGCTCAGACCAATCAGATCGAACGCACATTGCGCGAAGGCGCAGAGCGCAAGTCACGGCTGGAAGGGCAGGTTGCCAGCGTCGAGAACGAATTGGCTGAACTGGCACAGAAGATCAGCGAAGTCACCGACATTCAGGAAAAGACCCAACTGGTGACCGATCTTGAAGCCGCCGTTGCGGCGGCTGAATCAGCGGCCTTGCAGGCGGAAAAAGATGCCGAAGTCACCCGCGAAGCCGAACAGGTTGCGCGTGCGCCGGTGTCGCAATCCCAGGCCCGCATAAATGAGATCGAGACCGAAGCCCGCACCCTGGCCAAGGTCTTGAATTCCGGTGGCAAAGACCTGTTCCCGGCGGTTCTGGAGAATATTCGGGCTGAAACCGGCTTTGAAAAAGCCTTGGGCGCTGCCTTGGGCGAAGACCTTGAAATGCCCCTGGACCGCTCGGCCCCGGCCCATTGGGGTCTGGTCGCAGCGCAGGATGATGCAGCACTGCCGGCCGGTATTCCCAGCCTTGCTGATCATGTCAACGCGCCTGCTGAACTGGCCCGTCGCCTGGCTCAGATTGGTGTCGTATCAGCTGAACAAGGCGCGGCTCTGGCCGACCAGTTGAAGCCAGGTCAGCGTTTGGTTTCCAGGGATGGCGACCTGTGGCGCTGGGACGGTTATCGTGCCAGTGCTGAAGCGCCAACCGCAGCAGCCCTGAAGCTGGAGCAAAAAAACCGTTTGGCCGAACTGGATGCAGCGGTGGTGGAAGCCACCAAAAGTCTTCGTTTGGTGGAAGCTCAATTTGAGCAGGCGAAAACGGCGGCAAGCACCGCACGTGAGGCTGAACGCGGATCGCGAGAAACCTTGCGTGAACTGCAAAACCGTCTTGGCACCGCGCGCAAGGATCTGTCGCAGGCCGAACGTTCGGTGAGCGAGTTATCAAACCGGCGATCTGCTTTGGAAGAGGCCAAATTGCGGTTGAACTCCAGCCTTGAAGAAGCCGTTGCGGTCATCACCGAAGCCGAGACCACACAGGCGACGCTGCCAGGTATGGAAGCGCTCGAAGGTCAGGTTCAGGTCGCCAACAACACGACCACCGGACACCGCGCGACCCTGTCGCAGGTGCGGGTTGAGCATGACAGTCTGGCCCGCGAAAATGCTATGCGGGTGGAGCGTCTTTCGGCGATCGACCGGGAGCGCAAGGCCTGGAACGAGCGGGCGCAGAATGCCGACCGTCAGATCAAGACCCTGCGCGAACGTCTTGTTCAGGCGCAAACCCAGCAAAAGGAAGTTGAAGACGCTCCCGACATGATTGCCGAAAAGCGCCGGACGCTGGATCTGCAGATTTCTGAGGCAGAAGAAAAGCGCAAAACCGCCGCTGACGAACTGGCCGTTATGGAGAACGACCAGCGCGAGGCCGATAAGGTCGCCAATGATGCGCTGAACGCCCTGTCGGATTCCAAGCAGGTGAGCGCTCGGTCCGAGGAGCGTGTTGCTGCAGCCCGCGAACGCCGCCAGGAAGTTGAAGCCCGGATCCGCGAAGAGCTGGAATGTGAACCCCACATGGCGCTGAAACAAACCGGTGTGGACGATGAAGACAAGTTGCCCGAATCCGACGCTATGGAGCGTAAGCTGGATCGGCTCAAAAGCGAGCGCGAGCGCCTCGGTGCGGTTAACCTGCGGGCTGAGGAAGAGCAGAACGAAGTGCTCGAACAGCGTGATACGCTGGTCAGCGAGCGCGATGATCTGATTGAAGCCATTCGCCAGTTGCGCAATGGCATTCAGAGCCTCAACAAGGAAGGTCGTGAGCGCTTGCTCACCGCTTTTGATGAGGTCAACTCGCAGTTCCAAAAACTGTTCACCCATTTGTTTGGTGGCGGCACAGCAGAATTGCAGTTGGTTGAATCTGATGATCCACTGGAAGCTGGCCTTGAAATTCTCGCCCGTCCGCCAGGCAAAAAGCCTCAGACCATGACATTGCTTTCCGGTGGTGAACAGGCGCTGACGGCAATGGCGCTGATCTTTGCTGTATTCCTGACCAACCCGGCACCGATCTGTGTGCTCGATGAGGTTGATGCGCCGCTGGACGACCACAATGTGGAACGTTTCTGTAACTTGATGGATCAGATGAGCGCCGACACCGATACCCGGTTTGTCATCATCACACATAACCCAATCACAATGTCGCGGATGAACCGCCTGTTCGGTGTTACCATGGCTGAGCGTGGCGTTAGTCAATTGGTCTCGGTCGACTTGGAGACGGCTGAATCCTATCGTGACGCTGGATAACCGGCTGTGTGCGCAGCCCGCAACAGGGCCCAGAAATGACCGACCAAAACATGCCTGACCCGGTCCTCTTTGCCTTTGGCTTTGGCGATGCTGCAGTCGTGCCGGACAAGGATCTGATGGGCACCAAGGGTGCCAATCTAGCAGAAATGACGAATATCGGGCTGCCGGTACCTGCGGGGTTTGTGCTCAATGCGCAGCTTGGACAAAGGGTCGCTGCAGGTGCAGACGACCTTGATGCGACCATCAGCCAACAGGTGCGCGCAGCGGTTACGCGGCTGCAAAACCTCATGGACAGGCAGTTTGGTGCAGGGCCCAATCCGCTGTTGCTATCAGTTCGCTCGGGCGCCGCTGTTTCCATGCCCGGCATGATGGACACAGTGCTCAACCTCGGCCTGAACAGCGAAACGGTCGAGGCGCTTAGCCAGCAGACGGGTGATCCCCGTTTTGCCTGGGACTCCTACCGACGGTTTATTCAAAGTTTTGCCTCGGTTGTGATGGATGTCGACGGTGCCGAATTTGAAGACGTGCTGGATGATTTTCGTCAGCGAAATGGGGTGGAGACTGATGCCGAATTGTCGGCAGCAGACCTTCAGGAAGCCACGCAGATATTCCTCCAACTGGTGGAGCAAACCAGCGGAGAGCCGTTTCCGCAGGACGTCTTTACCCAGCTCGAACTGGCGCTGATGGCAGTGTTCCATTCATGGAACACTTCGCGTGCGCGCCGGTATCGCGATATGTATGGCCTTTCCCATGAAGGAGGAACGGCGGCAGTGATTCAAGCCATGGTTTTTGGCAACCGCGACCAGAATTCCTGCACCGGGGTCTATTTCACCCGCAATCCGTCCAATGGGGAAGCCGCGCCCTATGGCGAATATATGCCCAATGCCCAGGGTGAAGAGGTGGTGTCAGGAATCCGCACACCGATGGAATTAACAGAAGCCGCCCGAGCCATGGGGCTGTCGGATAATCCGTCGATGGAAAAACAATTGCCGAACGTGTATTCGGCACTAATCGAATTCGGTGGGCATCTGGAAAAACATTTCCGCGATATGCAGGAAATTGAGTTCACGGTGGAAAGTGGCGAACTTTATTTGTTGCAGACCCGGAGTGGCAAACGGACACCAAAGGCAGGATTGAAAATAGCTATCGCTATGGTCGATGAGGGCCTTATCTCCAAGGGCGAGGCAGTCCAGTCTTGCGATATGACTGCGTTGGAAGCGATGCTGGTCTCGCGGGTAGATGCGCCGCCCGGGACGGCATTTGTTGCCAAGGGGCTTCCTGCGTCTCCCGGTGTCGCAACCGGGGCAATTGTTTTTAGTTCTGACGAAGCAGTTGCGCAGCGGGAACAGGGGAGAGATACGATCCTGCTGCGCTCCGAGACCGATCCGCGTGACGTTCATGGCATGCACGCTGCCGCCGGTATTTTGACAACACGCGGCGGCATGACCAGCCATGCAGCGGTGGTTGCTCGTGGCATGGCCAAGCCCTGCATCACTGCGGCGATGATGCTGAAGATCGATCTTGCCAGCCAGACTTGTTCAGCTTCGGGGCTTGAGTTGAAGGCCGGCGACATCATTACCATCGATGGCAGCGCCGGCACCGTCTATATTGGCGAGCAACCGGTCAAAACACCACAACCCGATGGCGATCTCGCCACGATATTGGCATGGCAACAGGACGTGCCCCTATAGACCTGCGAGGCCAAGTTAGGCGGCGCGAAGGTCCATCTTGTGTACCCATTGTTCGGTGTCGGCCAGCGCGCTTTCGATGCGGTCAAACAACTCATTGAGTTCGGCTTCGCTGATAATCATCGGTGGGCAGAGCGCCACTGAATCACCGATAGCCCGCAGAATTGCTCCGTGTTCCTGACAGGCAACAACACATTGCGCACCAACACCGGCTTTCGGGTCGAATGCCCGCTTCGTCGCCTTGTCCGCGACCAGTTCGATGCCCGCCATCAGGCCTGAATTGCGCACTTCGCCAACCAATGGGTGGTCAGCCAATTTGGCCAGACGCGCTTCAAACAGTGGTGTGATAGCGCGCACCTTGCCGCAAATATCCATGCGTTGATAAATCTCAATTGCTTTGACACCGAGCGCACATCCCAGCGGATGGCCGCCATAGGTATAACCGTGACCGAAAGTACCGACTTTCTCTGACTGCTGCTCCATCGCCTCGTACATATAGTCTGGCACCATGACAGCGCCGAGCGGGGCATAGGCGGAAGTCAGTTGCTTGGCGACGGTTATCGTGTCGGGCTCCATGCCGTGAGACATGGCACCAAACCATTCGCCGGTGCGGCCAAATCCGTTGATCACCTCATCTGCAATCAACAAAATATCATGCTTTTTCAGGATCGGCTGGATTGCTTGGAAATAGCCGCTGGGTGGCACCAATACGCCACCGGCGCCCATAACCGGTTCGGCAATCATCGCGGCAATCGTATCACCGCCCTCGCGCTCAATCATCGCTTCAAGCGATGCTGCCAATCGGGCAACAAAGGCCTCTTCGCTTTCACCTTCCTGACCAAACCGGTAAAAGTGCGGGCAATCGGCATGTAAAATTCCGTCAAATGGCAGGTCGAATTCCAGATGGGTATAGGGCAGGCCGGTCAGCGACGCCGCCATCATGGTGACCCCGTGATAGGCTTTGACGCGTGAAATGATCTTCTTCTTTTGCGGTCGACCCAGCGCATTGTTATAGTACCAGGCGAGTTTGACCTGGGTGTCATTGGCTTCCGATCCGCTGGACGTGTAGAGAACCCGCGCACCCGGCATCTGGGCCAGTTCCTTCAGCTTTTCAGCCAGTTCGATGGCCGGTTCGGTGCCGCGGCCACCAAACTGGTGGTAATAGGGCAGGGTGCGCAGCTGTTTTTCTGCGGCTTCAACCAGCTCTTCATTGCCAAAGCCCAGACCGGCACACCAAAGACCGGACATGCCCTCGATATATTCCTTGCCCTGGGTGTCGTAGATATAAACACCTTTGCCGCTTGCCATGATGGTTGGTCCGGAATCACGCAGTTTGTGCAGCGGCGTATAGGGGTGAACAACGGCGTCGAGGTCACGGGCTTGCAGGTTTGAAAGGGGCTGGGTCATAAAGCTTACCGGTTTTGGGGACTACTGCTTCAACGTAGGGCCAATTTGAACCGCGGGGCAACCTTAAAAATAGCCAGAAACGGCCCTTTACGGGTGCTCATTCTTCTTTCAATATCGGCGTTCCAACTGGGAGGAATACATGCTTGGACTAATGCAAGACTGGCCGTTGTTGTGCCACAAGATTCTCGATTATTCAGCACGTCAACATGGCGACCGCGAGGTGGTTTCCCGTTCGGTTGAAGGACCGATCGTCCGCAGTAATTACCGTGAAATCCACGCCCGTTCAAAAAAGGTGGCGCAGGCGCTGGAAGCTGACGGCTTTGGGCTTGGTGACCGGATCGCGACTTTGGGCTGGAACACGGCACGCCATATGGAAGCCTGGTATGGCACAATGGGCATTGGCGGCGTTTATCATACCCTTAATCCTCGGCTTTTTCCGGAGCAGGTTGCCTGGATCATGAATCACGCTGAAGACCGCGCGATCTTCGTTGATTTGAGCTTCGTTCCGATTGTTGAAGCGATTGCCGACAAGGTGCCCAGCTTGCGCAAGATCATTGTGCTGACCGACGAGGCTCATCTGCCGAAGGAAAGCAAGCTCGATCTGGTGGCTTATGAAAGCTGGATCGGACAGATGGACGGCGATTTTGCCTGGAAAGAATTTGACGAAAACACCGCCTGCGGCATGTGTTATACGTCTGGCACAACCGGTGACCCGAAGGGTGTGCTTTATTCTCACCGCTCTAACGTGCTGCATGCCTTGATTGCCTCTCAGCCCGACGCCCTGAATCTGGGCGCCAATGAGGTGATCATGCCGGTGGTGCCAATGTTCCACGCCAATGCTTGGGGAATTGCACACGCAGCCCCTATGGTTGGCGCCAAAGTGGTTCACCCTGGTCCGCTGATGGACGGCGCTTCGATCTATGAATTGCTGGATACCGAAAAGGTCACGATGACCGCAGCGGTACCCACGGTCTGGCTGATGCTGTTGGCTTATCTTGAAGAGAGTGGCAAAAAATTACCGCATCTGAACCGCGTTGTGATCGGTGGGTCTGCCTGCCCAAGGGCAATGACTGAGGCCTTCCAGAATGTCTATGACGTGGAGGTCATTCATGCCTGGGGTATGACTGAGATGAGCCCGCTGGGCAGCCTCGGCTCGATGAAACCGCAATATGCCGACCTTAAGGGAGATGCCCGCCTGGATATTCAGGAGAAGCAGGGCTATGCGCCATTTGGCGTTGAGATGAAGGTCACCGACGATGACGATGTTGAAGCCCCTTGGGATGGTAAAACATTTGGCAAACTAAAGGTGCGCGGTCCAGGTGTGGCCAAAGCCTATTATGGCGGCGCTGGAGCTGAACAGTTCGACGACGACAACTGGTTTGATACCGGCGATGTCGCGCACATCAATTCTGACGGATACATGCAGATCACCGACCGTTCGAAGGATGTGATCAAGTCGGGTGGCGAGTGGATTTCCACCATCGATCTGGAAAACCTGGCGGTTGGCCATCCCGACGTGCAGGAAGCTGCAGTGATTGGCATTGTGCACCCCAAATGGGATGAGCGGCCATTGCTGATCTGCATCAGGAAGGAGGGTCGTGATCCAAGCGGCGAAGAAATCCTGCAGTTCATGGAGGGCAAGATTGCCAAATGGTGGATGCCAAATGCTGTCGCATTTGTGGATGAAATTCCCCATACGGCGACCGGCAAAATCCAGAAAACTGAGTTGCGCAAGCAATTTGCCGATTACCGGTTTGCCGAGTGAGCCTGTGTAATGTTGATTTCACAAGGATGACTCGCTACCGCTAACTGGCGGCGAACAACGAGGATCAGCTCTGAATATGGCGGGCTATGTTGAGCGAATGACGCGGGTGGAACGCCCACGCTCACAGGCGGCTGTCTGGTGTCAGCGGCTCGCTGTCTTCTGCTTGCCCTATTTGCTGATCGTTATTCTCGGCCACCGCTTCGGTGCGGTTGATACGGTGTCGACATTCTGGTTGTTGGGCTTGGCAATTCTGATGCTTCTTGCTTCACTTGCTGCAGGATGTGTCGGGTTCTATGAATTGTGGAACCATGGGTACAAGGGCGGCATCTCTTCGGCCAGGGGCATGTTGCTGTCGGCGGTGCTGTTGTTGCCATTCGCCTATTTCGCCATACAGGCACTACTGCTGCCCCAGATCTACGATATATCCACCGACCTCGATGACCCTCCAGCCTATGATTCCGTATTGGCAGAGCGTAGCGAGGTGATGAACCCGGTTGCAGATCCGACAGATCCACAGAAAATCAAGCAACTGCGCGCCTATCCGCAACTCACCGCCCGGCGCTATCCTTTGGATACAGGACAGGTGTTCAGGGAGGTTGTCACTCTGATTGCTGACCGGGATTGGACGATTGTCACGACGGAGTCGGCACCGGGCCAGGCAGCAATTGATGCGGAAGGTTCCGGCCTCGTGGCAAAACCTGTCACCGACGCCAATGGTCGTCCCTTGCGCATTCCAAAACCACGCCGTCGTCCGGTCGTTGGCGGGGCCCTGCCGGGAAATGCCGATGGCAGTGCGGCTGCGGACTTCGAAACCGTTCAGGTATCACCGGTCGGGCGTGACCCAGCCGCAATCCTGGCCGAAAGCGAAGAGCGCTATGTTGAGGCGGTTGCAACGTCTCTGCTTTTTGGCTTTGAAAGCGACCTGGTGGTGCGGCTGATCGAAG
Organism: Rhizobiaceae bacterium; assembly: GCA_039969995.1. Classification (GTDB taxonomy): domain Bacteria; phylum Pseudomonadota; class Alphaproteobacteria; order Rhizobiales; family Rhizobiaceae; genus Pseudahrensia. The sequence goes on along the minus strand of JBDVMU010000028.1, from coordinate 11,115 downwards.
AGGAAGAAGGTACGCTGGTCGACATGCGGTCTACTTCGCGCTGGGGTGCTCATGATCTGGGCTCAAACTCGAAACGGATCATACAATTCATGAACGATCTGGATTTGTCGCTGCAGGGGCTGCGGCGATAGCTGCGACATACCCAGTGGGCCCGAATTATTCAAATTGCGCGGCCAACGCCAATAGCCTGCGTTCCGCAGCCTGGAAACCCTTCAAGGAAAACACCACATTTAGGGGGCGGTCTTGATCGGCAGAAGTCAAGGAGACTAATGCGCTGGAGCGCCTTCGCAAGGCCTCTTTCATCTTGGGGTTCAAGTTGAAGTTGACAAGACACCCAGCTGGAAGACAGGTGCGGAATGGCGCATGTGTTTTTGGATCCTGGGCACGTTTTGCCAGATTAGCCGATGTATCGTTGGCACCATCTACGGCGGGTGCGAGCATAGAAATTGTTGCCCCCTTCGACAGGTTGAGCCCAAACGGGGCGACCAATACGGCACTGGCACCATCGGGCAAAGCTTTTGCCGGGACCACTAGGCTCATAATCAATTGCCCGGACTTCTTGTCGCGCAATTCCTGAGACATTTGGCAAAGAGTTGAGGGCTTGCTTGCCTGAGCTGCACTCTTTTGACAGGTCACGGTCCAGTCTTGATAGACCTCCCGCATGGAACTTGGGCTGCTTGGCGAATTGCTGTTGGTGCTTTGGGCCATCGCCATCGGCGATACCAGTGGGCTGATGGTAAGTGTGCCAACGATTGCGGCAGCCGCGGCGGTGACTGGGACAAACCCTAAGCCTGTATTGAAACGTGAAGGTGCCTGTGTGGGCGACGACGATTTGTGGTTGTTCATCAAGATGCATCCGATAGTTGCGGTTCAGATGGCACCATAGGCTTTGGCAAATCGCTTTCCCACTGCGCGAATATGTGTTGGCACGACCCAAAAGGCCGCAAATTCGGGGTTTTTGCCAGGCGCATCGTCGTAAATCGGGCTTAATTGTGTCGGCGTGGAGGGTGAGCTATTTTGCCCAGAACCGCCCCTCCAGTGCGACCGGTCCTTCGGTTTCGACTTTGCCCCGAGCCACAAGGTCTTCCAGGTGAGCAAGGACAGACAGTCCGGCGGCGCCGTGCAGTTTTTTGTCGGTGCGGCGATAGATTACCGCGACCATGTCGGGGATCCGATCCAAACCTTTTTCGACTTGATTGAAAACCGCCTGTTCGCGCATCCGGCGATGTGACCTCAAAGCCCGCACAAATGCATGGGCGTTTTCCAGCCTGCCGCCGTGACCCGGGAAGTAAATCTGTTGAGAGTGCTGCAACAGGGCTTCCAGCGAAGCCATGTAGTCCGCCATTGCACCATCCGGTGGCGCTACAATGCTGGTGGCCCATGCCATCACGTGGTCGCCGGGAAACAGATAGTCGGTGTCGCGCCAACCAAACGCCATGTGGTTGGCCGTGTGTCCCGGAGTAAAGATGCAGTCCAGGGTCCAGCCATCACCTTCGATAATGTCCCCATGCTGGACAATGTGATCAGGCAGAAAGTTGTGATCACCGCTGGCATCCAAGGGATTGATTTCGCCGATATTCAAGGGGCGGGCGGGGCGATGGGGGCCTTCTGCGTAGATTTGCGCACCCGTTCTTTCAGCCAAAGGGCTGGCCAGTGGCGAGTGATCCATATGGGTGTGGGTGACGATGATGTGGCTGACAGGGCGACCGTTGATCGCCTTGATCAGGGCCTCGAAATGCGCCTCGTCAGGTGGGCCAGGGTCGATCACGGCCAATTGGTCTTCCCCCAGAAGGTAGCTATTCGTGCCGTGAAAGGTAAACGGCGAAGGGTTTTCGCAAACCACCCTTTGCAGGCCGGGCACCATGTCGACCGCCTCGCCGTGACGGGGATCAAATTCGGTTCTGAAATTCGGTGAAGACATGGATTGAACTTCCTGTTCTGGCTTTGGTGACCATCACGACGCGCCCTGTTGCTGTCAATTGGAAAGTGCGTTTTTAATTGCTCATGGTGCGTATTGCATCGCACTCCCGACAGGGCATTGCGTCCATCATCGGGTGCGCATAAAGACTGTGAATTCGTCAAAAAACGCGGCCACCAGCGACCACATCTGATAGGGTCTTTGCGCTGGCAATGGAGTGCAGAATTTATGGGTGAAACGCGCCTTCCGGAAAAACCGCTTATTTCTGCGAACGGGCTTGCCGCAGATCTTGCCGCGCGTGAGGAGGCGGGCAAGTCTGTCCGCGTCTGCGTCATCGGGGCCGGGGAAATGGGCACCGATCTGGTTACTGCCATCCGCCAGATGCGTGGGGTTGAAATCGCCAGCATTGTGGATCGCAGCCTGACCAAGGCCAAACCGGCAATGGAGATTGCCGGATATGACGACGATATGGGGGCCGTCTGCGACTCCGCTGCTGCCATCACCAAGCATTACGAGCGGGGCCATATTCCCATCGTTCAGGATGCCCATGAAGCCCTGTCACACGACCTGGTGGATGTCGTCATCGATGCCACCGGAGTGCCGGAGGCTGGGGCTGAGCTTGGCATGGCTTCGCTGGAAGCCGGCAAACACCTGGTAATGATGAATGTTGAGGCAGATGTCACGATCGGTGCAATGATGCAGGATGTGGCGGCGAAAAAGGGCCTTGTCTATACAGTTGGTGCTGGCGACGAACCCAGTTCGGTCATGGAGATGTATGACTGGGTGACTGCGCTTGGCTATCCGATTGTCGCGGCTGGCAAGGGCAAAAACAATGCCTTTCGCATTGATGCGGTGCCGGATGACTACCGTGCGGAAGCGGAACGCCGTAACATGAACCCGCGCATGCTAGTTGAGTTTGTCGATGGCTCAAAGACCATGGTGGAGATGAGCTGCATCGCCAATGCCACCGGATTAATGCCCGACATTCCCGGTATGCATGGGCCGGCTTGTGGGCCTGATGAATTGCATAAAGTGCTGTGTCCGAAGGAAGACGGTGGCATCCTATCCAGCCGCGGCTGTGTTGACTTCTCTGTTGGCAAGGGCGTGGCGCCTGGCGTGTTCATCATTGCCGATATGCGCCATCACCGCATCCGTGAGCGGATGAACGATCTGCATCTTGGTCCTGGCCCCTATTACACTTTTTTCCGTCCTTACCATCTGACCAGTCTGGAAGTGCCGCTGTCGGCGGCGCGAGCAGTGCTTTACGGCACCAGCGACATGAAACCTTTGCCGCGACCGGTCGCCGAAGTCTGTGCGCTGGCCAAAAAGGACTTGAAGGCAGGCGACGTTTTGGATTTCATCGGTGAAACCTGTTACCGATCCTGGGCCATGCGGGCAGACGACGCACGGGCGCAAGGCGCGTTGCCGGTTGGCTTGCTGGATCGGGGCACGGTGATCAATGACATCGCTAAGGGAAGTCTGATTACCCAAGCCGACGTGTCGGTTCGAACCGGTACACCGCTCTATAATCTCAGACGCCAGCAGGATGAATGGCTGGGACTGGAGGCAACAACATGATCGACAACATTAAAGCCGACGCCTATCCCCGTGACATGATCGGCTATGGCCGCACGCCTCCTGATCCAAAATGGCCCGACGGCAAGAAGGTCGCGGTACAATTCGTCATCAATTATGAAGAAGGCGGCGAAAACAATATTCTGCACGGGGATGCAGCTTCCGAAGCCTTTCTGTCGGAGATTGTCGGTGCTGCGGCATGGCCAGGCCAACGTCATATGAACATGGAATCGATCTATGAGTATGGTTCCCGCGCCGGTTTCTGGCGGTTGTGGCGCATGTTTACTCAACGCCAGATACCGGTCACCGTCTTTGCTGTTGCAACAGCGCTGGAAAAGAACCTTGAAGCCGTGGAAGCGATGCGAGAGGCCAATTGGGAAATCGCCACTCATGGGCTGAAATGGATCGACTACAAGGATTATGGCCGCGACAAAGAGATGGCCCACATTGAAAAGGCTTGCCGCATTCATGAACGGGTGACCGGCAAACCACCGGCTGGCCTCTATCAGGGCCGTACCTCGGTCAACACATTGGACATCGCCATGGAGATGGGTTGTTTCGACTGGTTGGCCGACATTTACAGCGATGAACTGCCCTATTGGGTTGAGGCGCATGGCGGCCAGCACCTGTATGTTCCCTACACACTGGATGCCAATGACATGCGCTTTGCCACGCCACAGGGTTTCAACAGCGGTGACCAGTTTTATGCCTATCTGAAGGACAGTTTTGATTGTTTGATCGAAGAAGGCCGCGCCGGTGCGCCAAAAATGATGTCGGTTGGACTGCACTGTCGCCTTGTGGGGCGCCCGGGTCGTGCTTTAGCGTTGGCGCGTTTCCTTGATCATGTGCAATCGCATAATGATGCCTGGATTTGCACCCGCGGCGACATTGCCGTCCATTGGGGTAAAACCCATCCGGCTCCAGTTTCCTCTTGACGGAAGGGGCGAACCGCCCAAGATTAGCGCAATGGCCAAAACTATTAGTCTCGTTTTGAATGGGGAATTGGTCAGCACGGCGTGTCGGCCCGACACCACCGTGCTGGAATGGCTGCGTGGCGAGATGCTGCTGCGGGGCAGCAAGGAAGGCTGCGCTGAAGGTGATTGCGGAGCCTGTTCAGTTCTCGTTAAACGCGCCGGTGACGAAACGTATTCTCCTGCCAATTCTTGCATCATGCTGATGGGGCAACTGGAAGGCGGCAATCTGACAACGGTTGAAGGCCTTGCCGCCAGTGGCCCTGATGGCCATCAAGTTCAACAGCTTATGGCCCAAAACGGCTCCTCTCAATGTGGTTTTTGCACGCCGGGAATTGTTTGTTCATTGGCTGGTCTGCTTGACCGAAACCAAGAGCCCAGCGAGGCTGATATTCACGATGCGCTGGCCGGTAATTTATGCCGCTGTACAGGCTATCGCCCCATCGTTGAGGCTGCTCACGCCGCTGCCGCCGCCACCACCGCCGCAGCCGGGGGGACAGTGGCGAATGCCGTGGATGGAATGCAGGCTGTAACGGTCGACGATCTGAAACCCGGCAGTGATGTTGGGTCTGGGGAATGTCAGTTCTACCTGCCGCAAAGTCTGGATGAACTGTTGCAATTGCGTGCCGAGCATCCTGACGCTGAATTGCTTGCCGGGGGCACTGATATGTCACTGGCCGTCGCCCACGCCAAGGCACGCTGGTCCAAGACCATTTCAACCCGTAGCGTCGTTGAAATGCGCAACATATCGCAGGCTGATGGTGCAATTCACTTCGGTGGATCCACCACCTGGGAAGAGGCTCTGCCGCATTTGCAGCAATACTGGCCAAGTTTTGCCACTCTCGTCCGGCGTTTTGGTTCAACTCAGATTCGCGCCATGGGTACCATGGCCGGCAATCTTGCCAATGCCAGCCCGATTGGTGACGGCGCACCCTGTCTGATCGCCCTGTCTGCTTCGATCAACCTGGTCAGTCAGAGTGGTGAGCGCACAATTCCACTCGATGAGTTCTTTCTGGATTACCGAAAGTCGGCGCTGGCGGACAACGAAGTGATCAAATGCGTATCTGTTCCGCTGCCCGAGCCGGAACAGGATTTCCGTGTCTACAAGATTTCCAAGCGCTATGATCAGGACATCTCCACGGTCTGCGGTGCATTTAGCCTGACAACCCGGGATGGTGTTGTTGAGGCGGCTCGGATCGCCTATGGCGGAATGGCGGCGACACCCATGCGGGCAACAACTGCCGAAGCCGCGCTGGCGGGCATTCGTCTAGATGAGAGCGCCGCATTGGAAGCTGCCAAACAGGCAATTGCCGACACTTTTACCCCGATGACCGATATGCGGGGCAGTGCCCAATATCGGGCTCAGGTTGCGGTCAATCTGTTGGACCGGCTGATTCTCGATCTGGCTGGAGAAACTGTGGAGGTGATGGCGCTATGAACATCGAACCTGACCACGCATCGTTGAAGATTGAGCGTAAAGTCGTTGGCAAAGGCTATGCCCACGACAGCGCGCGCCGACATGTCCGTGGCGAGGCGCTTTATATTGACGACATGCCAGATCTGCCGGGCACGTTGCACGTCGCACCAATCTTGTCACCGGTGGCGCGAGGCACTCTGCGGGGCATTGATGCCAGCAAGGCCGTTGAGGCTGCCGGGGTGGTTCGCGTACTGACAGTTGAAGACATACCCGGCAAGAACGAAGCTGCTCCGATTCTGCATGGCGAGCCAATCTTTGCCGAAGGACCGGTGGAACATCTGGGGCAAATCATCGGTTGCGTGGTGGCCAACTCGCTTGCTGAAGCCCTTCAGGCGGCGGATCTTGTAAAGCTTGATATTGACGAACTGGAACCGGAATTCGATGTCGAAGCTGCTTTCGCAGCCAATTCCCACACCCATCCGACGCAGCACCTTGTTGACGGCGACGCCAATACTGCGATTGCCAATGCCCCGCACAGGATCTCCGGGCGTTTGGAGATGGGCGGGCAGGATCATTTCTATCTCGAGGGCATGGTGGCCTATGCGCTGCCCGGCGAAGACAAGGAGATGCTGGTTTGGTCATCGACTCAACATCCAAGTGAAGTCCAGCTTCATGTCGCCATGGCTTTGGGCATCAAGAGCCACGAGGTAGATGTTCAGATAAGACGCATGGGTGGCGCATTTGGTGGCAAGGAAAGCCAGGCAACCATTGTTGCAGCCATCGCCGCGCTTGCGGCCAAAGCGACGGGCAAGCCCTGCCGTTTTCGCCTGCGTCGTGATGCCGACATGGCAGCGACCGGCAAGCGCCATGGCTATGTGATCAATTATGATCTGGGGCTGGAGCCGAATGGCCGTTTTACCGGCATGAAAGTGGAAGCACTGGCCAATTCTGGTCATGTGGCGGATCTGTCCGGACCGGTTGTCACCCGGACGCTGACCCATCTCGATAATTGCTACCACATTCCGGCCGCCGACTTCCTCGGCTTCGCTGCCAAGACCAACACCGTTTCCAACACCGCCTTTCGCGGCTTTGGCGGACCACAGGGCATCGTCGCCACCGAAGCGATGATTGATATCGCGGCGCGTCGATTAGGGCTCGATCCAAACGAGGTACGTCGGGTCAATTATTACGGCCCAGACACGGGGGAAGTAACACCTTATGCACAACCGGTGGACGATAACCGCATTCTGGATGTGGTTGACCGGGTCATGCAAAATGCTGAATGGGACAAACGGCGCGCTGAAATTGACGCCTTCAATGCATCCAGCAAAGTTCTGAAAAAGGGCCTGGCAATGATGCCAGTCAAGTTCGGCATTTCCTTCAATCTGACAGCGCTCAATCAGGCCGGCAGTCTCGTTCATGTCTATCAGGACGGTTCCGTTCACCTGAACCACGGTGGCACAGAAATGGGGCAGGGGCTTTACACCAAGGTGGCGCAGGTGGTGGCCGAAGTCTTTGGGCTGGCGCTGGACGATGTTAAAATCACCCCGACGACCACTGGCAAAGTGCCCAACACGTCGGCGACTGCGGCTTCGTCCGGTTCCGATCTCAATGGTGCAGCGGCGTTTATAGCGGCAAACGCCATCAAATCCCGGATGACCGCTCACGCTGCCCAGATTTTTGACTGTGATGAATCAGATGTGGTTTTTGCCGATGGCCATGTTTCCGCTGATGGGCAATCCTTACCCTTTGGCGAATTGGCTCATAAATGCTGGTTTGCCCGCATTTCGCTCTCTGCCAACGGTTTCTACGCAACGCCGAAAATCCATTGGGACGGTGCCAAACTGAAGGGCCGTCCGTTCTTCTACTACACCTATGGTGCCGCCGTTGCTGAAGTGGTGATTGACACATTGACCGGCGAAAACCGCTGTTTGCGTGCCGATATGGTCCAGGATTGCGGCAAGCCGCTAAACCCTACCCTAGATCTTGGTCAAATCGAAGGTGCTTTTGTCCAAGGCATGGGTTGGTTGACCTGCGAGGAATTGTGGTGGGACGCATCTGGTCGCCTGCGCACGGTTGGACCATCAACCTATAAGATCCCCGGCTCCAGGGATGTGCCGCCAGAATTCAATGTGGAAATTCTCGACGACCAGCCCAATGTCCATGAGACCGTGTTCCGCTCCAAGGCGGTTGGGGAACCTCCTTTGATGTTGGCAATTTCGGTCTGGCTTGCGCTCCGCGATGCTGTATCATCCCTGTCGGATGGAAAACTCGCTGCCAATCTGGATGCGCCGGCAACGCCTGAACGGGTGTTGTTCGCGGTGGAGGACATGCAGCGCCAGGTGAGTGAGCAGAAAACCAAATGATTGCCCTGTCGAAGTTGAACGACATGTCGAACGACGAATTCGTCGTGACATTGAAAGATATTTTCGAGCATTCTCCCTGGGTGGCTGAGGATGTCTGTGATCAACGCCCTTTCAAATCGCTGCGCAGCCTGCATTCAGCTATGGTTCAGGCCGTTGCCGACGCTTCGCAAAGAGCCCAGATCGATCTCATCTGCGCGCACCCTGATCTTGCAGGAAAAGCTGCGTTGGCGGGAAAGTTGACGGATTCATCGACTTCCGAGCAAGCGGGGGCCGGGCTGGATACACTGAGCGCGGAAGAGTATGCGCAGTTCCACGAGCTGAATGACGCCTATAAATCAAAGTTTGGATTCCCGTTTATTTTGGCGGTAAAGGGACATGACAAGCATTCCATTTTGAAAGCTTTTCAAAAGCGCTTGAACAATGACGCGGATCAAGAGCAGATCGAAGCTTTGCGCCAGATCGGCGAGATTGGCCGGTTCCGCCTTGAAGCCCTGCTGACACACGAGGTTTAAATGTCAAAACTATCCACCCATGTGTTGGACACGGCCAATGGCCGTCCGGCTGCCGGTATGAAGATCGACTTTGTGCGCAATCCCGGTGCAAGCGAACAACTGGTGAAGTCGGTTGTCACAAACAGTGATGGCCGCACCGATGAACTCCTGCTGACCGCCGATCAGATGGTGGCTGGTGAATACGAGCTGCGTTTTGATGTCGGCAGTTACTTTGCCAGCGGCGGCGAGAGCGACGGCGGCCCTGCCTTTCTGAACATCGTGCCTGTGCGTTTCACGATCACCGATCCGGGTCAGGGATATCATGTGCCGCTGGTCTGCAGTCAGTGGTCGTTTTCCACATATCGCGGCAGCTGAGAAAAACCGACGCAGGAGGCAATCAAATTGTTGCCGACGCTGATTTGATCGCCTATAGAGACCTTCGAACGGTGCATGATTTGCGCGGTTTGAAAAACACGCCTGCTGGGGCGTGGCCAAGTGGTAAGGCAGCGCCTTTTGGTGGCGCCATTCGCAGGTTCGAATCCTGCCGCCCCAGCCAGTTATCCTTCACAGTCGCTCTGCGGACGTTGACGAGCATCTGTCCTGTTTGACCGATTGCGCCAAGACCATAAGCACTTCAGGTTTGGTGCTTCAGCCAGCCCTTCAACTCTTTGAAAAAAGTGTCTTCCTCCTCAATAAACGAGTAATGGGCTGAATTCTCAAACACCCGCAGTTTTGCATTGGGCATCAGGTCGGCAATGCGTTCCCCGCCGGAATCCGGTGGTGCGATGCCATCGTGACGACCGGACATGACCAGGCTTGGTGTGGAGACCTTCGGCAGAACGTCAAGTGTGTTGAATGTGGCGAGCAGTTCGCCAGATACGTTCCAGGCCCGATGTTCATAGACAGTGCGCCCATCGAGCGCTCTGCCGGTTACGTCATCATATTTGTGAAAATACATCTCCACCGCCGTCGACCAGGCTTCGCGCCATTCTTCATCGCTGGTCATTGGCCCGCTGAACATGCGCCCGAAAGCTGCCATTTGCGCATCCGTCCCGGAAAATTGTGGTTGATAGTCTAGGGCGGGAACCGTGCTGATCAGCACCAGACTATTGAGTGCTTCCTGCCTTTTCGCGGCAAACTCCTGAGCAATGAAGCCCCCATACGAATGGCCGATCAGGGTGTAATTCTCATGCCCGAGATGGGCCATGAGGTCTGCACCGTCGGCAATGAACCGATCGAACGTGAGTTCGGCAAAGTTGTTCGGGCGCCCCGAACGTCCATTGCCGAAGTGATCGTAATAGATGAGTGTATAATCTTCTGCCAATTGATCGAAATAGGGGCGCAGATAATCGTGACTGAGTCCCAGTCCGCCATGCATCATCAGCAGTGCGGGACCGTTTCCAATGGTCTCGTAGTAGAGTTCTGAGTTCATGAGTATTCATCCTTTTGGCAGGCGCCAAGGCATGAACACGACCGCTCCAATGCAAAGAGATTTGCGGATGCGCACAGGCTCATGGCTATTCAAGCGCCACCCAACGGGTGAAAAAATAGCATGAATTCCGCTGCTCAACCATCGGCACAAATATAAGCTGAGCTGAGTGAAATTGAGTGATTAAGCTATTTGCCGTGCCTACCTGGTTGCCATAAGGGCGCTCCCGCCAAGCAGTAACGCGCCGCCGACATAGCCCATTCGCTTTCTGGCCCGCAGGCTGTTCAGGGCCTTGCGGGCGACCGCGGCAAGCCAGGCATAGGCCCCCAAAACAAGCAATACAATGAGCGAGGAAGTGGCCAGCAAAATCAGAAATTGTGGCGCCATCGGCAGAGAGGAATCGATGAATTGCGCCAGGAAAGCGACATAAAACAGGATGGCCTTGGGATTCAGCACCCCCGTCAGAAAACCTGCGCGAAAGCCGCCGGACAGATGGACTGCGGTTGTCGAGATTTTGATGTCGGCGTCGTTCAAACGCCGTGCATTGACGATCTGGGATATGCCCATCCAGACGAGATAAGCAACGCCTGCCCATTTGATCAGCGTGTAAATTTCACTCGACGCGGCAAGAATGGTGCCCAGTCCGGCATAGGCCACAGTCATGACAACGATACCGCCGAGCATATCGCCAGCAATACAGTAGCAAGCCGCTTTGAAGCCCCGTGAGAGCGATTGAGCCAACGCCATGAAAACACTGGAGCCGGGAATCAGTGAAAGTACCAAAAAAGCGGTTGCGTAGGCCAACCAGACATCAATGCTCATCGCTCACGACTCCGCTTCGGACGCGCTGATGATGGGCAGCCATGTTAAACAGCGCAAGCTCGGAATTGCGGTCTTTCGCAAGGCTAGTCTTAAAGGTGCTTGCCCATCGCGATTGCTGTGTCGAGC
>JBDVMU010000027.1:0-4410 GCA_039969995.1 Rhizobiaceae bacterium | reverse complement strand
CAACAATCGCCGTCTGCTGGAGCCAATCGGGAACATCCCACCAGCCGAAGCAGAGGCACACTTCTATGCCGCTATGGAAAGATCAGATATGGCCGCGTAACTAAGACAAATTAGCCTCTGGCAAACCCGGCGTGGTTCAATTACTGGTTTCAATCCACAACCAAATTCAAGAGCGTTTCGTGCGATTAAGCTACCGAATGAGGGAGCCATTGATGCGCGCGCTGTTCTGGAGACCCTTGAAACAGCATTGCAACGCTCTGGTGTATCTTTGATCGATCAAACGGTTCGCAGGGTTCTTCAGAAAAGCGGGCAAGTCGTTGGCGTGGAGTTGCATTCGGGCGAGATAATTGAGGCCAGCGTTGTGGTAGTGGCTGCAGGAGCCAAAAGCGAAGATCTTATCAATGGGATTGATGATGGATTTGGTATCCAGCCAACTTTTGCCGGACTTGGTATGGGGCTCGTTTCTCGAAGAATAGAAGGCACCCCATTCAAAAGCGTCGTGAGAACGCCAAACCGTGCATTTGCATGTGGACTCCACGTTGTTCCGGGTGGCGATGGAACGGAATACCTAGGCTCAACAAATCGCCTAGTTCCGGAAATTGCGACCGGAGCCTGCCTGGAAGATCTTAGTTACTTTACACGCAGCGCGATGGAGCAACTGGACGAGAACATTGAGCATCATCAGGTAGAGAAACTTCTGGTAGGCAATCGACCCGTGACGCTTGATGGTTTCCCTTTGATTGGAGCACTACCTGTAACCGGCCTGTTTGTCATGACAGGGACATATCGCGATGGTTTTCATTGCGCGCCACAACTGGCTGTTCAGATGGCTGACGAAATATTGGGTACGCCACAAGAAATACACGATCAGTTTCGTCCAGACCGTCGTCCTATCGCTACTAAGTCTGTTGAAGAGTCGATCAATGAGTTTGCTGAGCAAAGCGTGGCGATGTGGTATGAATCTGGTGCGAATGCACCTTTCCCTACCGAAGATCTCTTCAATTATCGGCGAGAGCAGGCTGAAAAACAGTATGAATTTCTAGGCATTGATTATGGTCTGAATCCGGATGTCCTTTGGTACACCATTCGGTACCCATCGGGCGCGCCAAAGATCGTGAATTACTTCAATTCCCACAAACTTCGCACCCCCATGCAGGCCTCATTGCGAGAAGCCCATGTTGCATAGAATTCAAATAGTGAGGGCATAGATATGTTAAAAGATGACATTATTGCGACTGACGCTTCCGAAGAGGGGCCGAATGAAAAATCTAGCTTTGAAATCCAGAAATATTCAATTTTCGACGGGTATTTTTCAATTATTTGGGCCGATGGGCACAAAGCCGAGTTTTCATTTTCCTGGCTGCGCGATTGGTGTAGCTGCGAAACCTGTTCCGATCGACATAACGTTGATTCAGCGGCCATGTTGGACATAAATTTTTCATCCGAACCTCGTGAGGTTAAGGTGAAAGATCGGAGAGTTTTACAAATAATCTGGAAGGCCGACGGCCACGACAGCACATATAGTTCCGAGTGGTTAAGGCGTTTTGGTAATACTACTCACAAAGGACAGTTGGGATATTCCGGACGCCAATTAGCCTCTAACTTGCAATCGATATATTACAAATCGCTTCGTAAGGATGAGGCAACCCAGCTCCGTCTACTTGAAGGTGTGAGGGACTTTGGATTTACTTTGATACGGGACGTTCCCAACCAGCCAGAAGAAGTAGGTAAGCTAGCTTTGTGTCTTGGTTACATCCCGGGGGGCTGGCGGTATGCAGCGCAGCCCGAAGAAATTTTAGTAGCACCGGCCAGGCCCAACGAAAAAGATGGTTTTGATAGTGAGGCTGAAGCGATGCTTGAAGCCCAAGACGCTCACTTTCGGCGGACGCTTCTAGTGCCGCATACCGACTTTTCCTTCACTTCATGGCCCACAGGTCTGTTCGTGTTTCACTGCCTACGACCTAGCCCTGACGGCGGAGGTAAGACTATCCTTGTCGATGGCTTTCATGTCGCTGAAAGACTGCGCGCAGAAAACCCGGCAGCGTTTAAGCTATTATCGTCAGCCAGATACCCATTTCGCGGCCATGGCAGCGTGAAAAAGGATTGGCATTCTCATGCTCGTGTCATCTCAACTGACGAACACGGTAAGATCACCGGCATAAGATTTGCTTTGGGTTCGCGTATGCCTTTGCCTTCGCACCGAGACCCGGACGGAGCATATACAAAAGCTATACAAGCAATGTTGCGCTTGGTGCTGGATCCAAGTTGTCAAATTCACCTGCAACTGTCCGCTGGTGACTGTCTGGTTATGGACAATCACCGCATTTTACATGGCCGCACCGGTATGGACCCGCAAGCCAGCGATACCCGGTGGTTTCGGCGATTTGATATTGAACGCGATGCTGCGCAAAGTCGTATGATCTCATTGGCTCGAAAACTCAATCGATCTGTAGACCCATTGCCGTCTGGCGCTCACGGCTAAATGAACTTTTTTATTTCCCTATAAATGGAGCAAGTAACATGCTGATGAAAGAGCCAACCTGGGATATCAATGGAATGATATCTTACCGGAACACCCCTGAAATGGGTTTGGGCATTTTTGCAACCCGGCTCATCGTAGAAAGAACCGAAATAACCTGTAATCCAGTTCGTACATACAAGGACAAAGACGCAGAACTGTTACGGAAAACCGATGCATACCGGATGATGTTTGTAGATCGCGATATCTATGGGCCTAATGGCTCGAATCCTCCAATTCACTTGGTTCTCGGTTCAATTTCTATGCTGAACCATGGGGATAAAGAAAACTGTATGGTGCTCTGGGAATTGAATGAAGTGAAGCCAGAGATGTCGCAGGCGAAGCTGATTGCAATGCGAGACATAAATCCGGGTGAGCAATTGCTTATGAAATATCATAATTTTGACGAGTACGATTTTTAACAACGTCTTTTGCTGAGGCTGCTTCAGGCCTTCCTCGGGTAGCGCAACATGCAGCCTGTATCAAAACCAGACTGCACCGTCTTTCCTATCTATCAACATCACAACCAACAGGGTGCGAATTTAATGCTCAAACAATTCAAAGAACATTGCGTTTTGGACGCTTGTGGAGAGCAACCAGACATCCCGTTCATTGCCTACAAGCGCCAGAAGCGCGGGGGAACGTCACTATGACTTCAAAACCAAGATCCGAATATACCATTGGTGTCATGCTGCTGATCGTCGCCGCAATCACCTACAGTACTGCCGGCATTTTTACAAAAGGCGTCATAGCCGGAGCGTGGGCAGTGATCTTTTGGCGTGGCCTGTTTGCTGCGGCCTTTACCACCGCTTGGACTATCCGACACGGCACCTTTAGGCATAATTTCTTCAACATGGGACGAAGCGGCTGGGCCGTTGGCATTGTCGGCGCGCTCGGCACTGCAGCCTTTATTCCGGCATTTAAACTGACCTCAATTGCGAACGTCGCATTGATCTATGCGATAGCGCCCTTGATTGCTGCAGTCTTGGCCTGGTTCGCCATGGGCGAACGCCTAACAGTCAGAACACTTCTGGGTTCGATTTGCGCATTGTTCGGTGTGGTCATCATCGTTTCAGGCTCGGTTGGTCAAATCAGCATTCAAGGTGATACTCTTGCCCTTATTATGACTGTGGCAATGGCTACAATCATGGTCATCTACCGAAAATACCCTAAAACGCCAGGCGCTGGGCCGTCTGTTTTGCAATCGCTGCTGTTGCTACCTCCTTCCTTCGTCTTAGGGGCTCCGTTTCAGACGGAGTCATTCGAAATATTAGTCCTAGCAGCATTTGGATTACTGTTTGCGATTGCCTCGGTCACATTAGCCGAAGGAGCAAAAAGAGTACCCCCAGGCCAAGCTGCCCTTTTAAGCGCTCTAGAAACCCCGCTTGCACCAATCCTAGCTTTTTTGGTCTTTGCGGAAGTTCCTGGTACTGCGACATTTCTGGGCGGATCCATGGTATTAATTGCCGTTCTTTTCTCCATCCGAAATGATGCGGAGAAGGTCGAGCTGACTGCAATCGATGGCGATGAAGTTGTGGGAGAAAACACGCTTTGATGGATGAGCTGGAGAGGACTGTTTCATTTGTTTTCCCGGCCATGCAGACCTTCTTGCCCGCATCGTCGTAGGAAAAGGGCGGCATTGGCACACGGGTCATTGAGGGAGCAGCGAAAGTTGCGGATACTTCGATACGCTGAAGCGATTGGCCACGTCGCTAAAACCTGCCGGTATTTCACCGACCTTGAGAAGCGTAGACGGGACTGATGATGTAACCGCCCGCCGGCGTCTTTGATATGCCAATGTGGGTTTTTGGATCCCCATAGGAGAGCTGTTATGTCAGAGATTATCACAGTCGGTTTGGATTTGGCGAAGAATGTGTTTCAGGTGCACGGAG
>JBDVMU010000026.1:0-6945 GCA_039969995.1 Rhizobiaceae bacterium | reverse complement strand
CCAACACGTCCTATCTCGACATCGATCAGATTGCCGCCCAAACCTCACGGCCTCAGGATGTGTTGGGAATGCACTATTTTTCACCGGCCAACATCATGCCGCTGCTTGAAATTGTGCGGGCTGAAAAGACTGCCGACGATGTTCTCCTGACCGCTCTCGACATGGCCAAAAAAACCCGCAAGACCCCGGCCATTGCCCGGGTCGGCCACGGCTTCATCGGCAACCGTATGCTCACCCCTTATTTACGTCAGGCCAATTTGCTCATCCTGGAAGGCGCTTCGCCAAAACAGATCGACAAAGCTCTGACCGACTTCGGCTGGGCCATGGGACCGATTTCGGTGAGCGACCTTGCAGGGCTTGATATCGGCTATAAATCGCGCAAGGACCAAGACCTTGATGAGCATGAGCAACGCATCTACACGGTGGCAGACCGCCTTGTAGAAGCCGGACATCTGGGTCAGAAGTCAGGTTCTGGATTTTATGCCTATGACAAGGCCACCCGCGCCCGCACAGAAAACCCAGAGGCGACCAAGATCATCGAAAAAGTGCGTGCTGAGTTGGGCATCAACACCCGCACAATCAGCGATGAAGAGATTGTCGAACGGACAATGTATGCGCTTGCCAACGAGGGTGCGCATGTGCTGGCCGAGGGTATTGCCCAACGAGCCAGCGATATCGATGTGGTCTACAATCACGGTTACGGTTATCCGCGCTGGCGCGGGGGACCAATGTTCTACGCTTCGACAGTTGGACTGAAGGGGGTTGCAGAAAAAATTATGGAATGGAGCGAGGGCAGTTCCGCAGTTCACTGGAACCCGTCTGATCTGTTGATGAGCCTGGCCGACGAAGGCAAGGACTTTGGCGACCACGACAAGGAAAACGCGTGACAAACCTGTTTGATCTAAGCGGCAAAACGGCCGTTATCACGGGTTCTTCGCGGGGTATCGGCAAGGCCATTGCTGAGCAGATGGCGGCCCACGGTGCCCGGGTGGTGATCTCATCGCGCAAACAGGATGCCTGTGAGGCTGTCGCCACGCAAATCAACGAGGCTCACGGTTCCGGGACAGCCATTGCTGTTGCCGCCAATATCTCAAGCAAGGAAGATCTGCAAAACCTGGTCGATAAAACCACAGCAACCTTTGGCGATATTCACCTGCTGGTCTGCAACGCGGCGTCAAACCCCTACTACGGACCGATGGCTGATATCGACGATGAGCGCTTTCAAAAAATCCTGACCAACAATGTCGTCGCCAACAATTGGCTGATTTCAATGGTGGCCCCCCAGATGATCGAGCGACGGGACGGGGCGATCACCATCGTTTCATCGATTGGAGGGTTGAAAGGGTCGCCAATTATCGGGGCCTATTGCATCTCTAAGGCCGCAGATTTCCAGCTGGCGCGCAATTTATGTGTCGAATATGGCCGCCACAATGTGCGGGTCAATTGCATTGCACCGGGACTGATCAAGACCGATTTTGCCCGGGCACTTTGGGAAAATCCCGACAATCTCAAAATGGCCCTGTCCCGCACTCCGATGCAACGCATTGGCGAGCCAGACGAAATTGCCGGGGCAGCAGTGTTCCTGGCCTCAGCTGCTGGCGCTTACATGAACGGTCAGCAGATCGTCATTGATGGCGGGGCAACCATCACCTAGCCCTGCCGGTCGTTTGTTGGCGCGGCGATGCCGAGACCACTCCCCGCTGACATTTGATCACAGTGGCGTTAGGGGGGCTGGCAGCAACGATGGAATTAATCCTATGTGAAGTGGACCGACTTACGATCGTCACAGGAATTACCAATGAGCAACGTCGCCATGTCTGCAGAACAGGCCCCTCGGAGCAACCGGCATATGAAATGGATCATCCTCGCTGCTGTGGCGGCACTATTTGCGGCCGCTTATGTCTATCTGCCAGTCAGTGAATGGCTGACGTCATTTCAGAACTGGGTGCAGGGCTTCGGCGCTTTGGGATGGGCAATATTCATTGCGGTTTATGCCCTGACGAGCTTCGCTCTCATCCCAGGTTCGATACTCACTCTTGGAGCTGGAGTTGCCTATGGATTGTGGGCCTTCCCGTTGGTTATTGCGGGCGCTGTATTGGCTTCGGCCATGTCATTCCTCGCTGCACGCTATGTTTTCCACGACCGAGTTCAGGAAAAGGTTTCGCAATATCCAAGATTTAAGGCTGTCAACGAAGCTATCCGGGACGAAGGCTGGAAAGTTGTTCTGCTGTTGCGCTTGTCCCCCGCCTTACCGTTTTCCTTGCAGAATTGGTTTTTGGGCTTGATGCCGGTTGGGTTTTGGCCGTCGCAGATTGCCACTCTATTCGGCATTATGCCCGGCACTCTTCTATACATCTGGATTGCCAGCCTTGGCGGCGAGGCCGCAGCAGGCGGCGCATCTGATGCCAGCATGCTGCGTTATGTAGCGCTTGGGGTCGGTTTGATTGCTACCCTGATTGTGACCGTGGTAGTCACCAAGAAGGCGCAGCAGAAACTGAAAGAATTCGCGGTCGACTGAATTGCGGCCGGCATATGAGCCGCTCGCTGCTACTTGCCCTTCCAAACAGGATCGCGTTTTTCGGTGAATGCGTTGAACCCTTCCATCATGTCCTCGCTGCCATATAAGGTATCTACCGAACGCAACTGGCGTTGGGTAATGCGGTTCATCGCGTCCTGGAACTTTGAATCCTCTGCGTCGCGCACAACTTCCTTGATTGCCGCATAAACCAGCGGCGGTCCGCTTTCGAGCAATTTTGCCATTTCCCAAGCCTGTTTCATCAAATCGGCGGCCGGGTAAATGTGATTTACGAACCCCCATTTATGGGCCTCTTCAGCATCAAGCCAGCGACCTGTCAGCAGCAGCTCCATTGCAATGTGATACGGAATGCGTTTCGGCAGCTTAACTGAGGCTGCATCAGCGACCGTGCCAGAACGGATTTCCGGTAGAGCAAAAGAGGCATGATCTGCTGCAAGAATGATGTCGCAAGAAAGGGCAATTTCCACCCCACCACCACAGCAAATGCCATTCACTGCGCAAATGATCGGCTTGTTCATGTCGCGCATTTCCTGAAGGCCGCCAAAACCGCCTACGCCGTAATCGCCATCCACCGCATCGCTATCGCTGCCATCAACACTGGAAGCTGCCTTCAAGTCCCAGCCCGGGCAGAAGAATTTTTCTGATGCAGCAGTCAAGATTGCAACGCGCATATCGGGATCATCGCGAAACTCCTGGAACACATCGCCCATAATACGACTCGTCGCCAGGTCAATAGCATTGGCCTTGGGACGGTCGATGGTGACTTCCAGAATACCGCCAACCTTGCGGGTTTTGATGGGTTCATCAGACATCGGATTTCCTTTTCACGATCAGGGCGTCAACGGCGACGCTGCCAAATTGGGTTGCAAACAGGGGGTTTACGTCGAGTTCTTCAAGGGTGTCGCAATTGTCCACCGCATAATTGGCAACGCACAGAATATTGGCAACCAATGCATCGATATCGGCAGCGTCTGAGCTACGGAAACCATCGAGCAGTTTGCCAATCTTCAGACCGGATAGGGCCTGACGAATGTCCACCTCGGTAGCCGGTAGAAGCAGGCTCGTAGTGTCGTCGAGCAATTCGGTCAAAACCCCACCGGCGCCGATTGTCAGCATTAGACCACAGACCGGGTCGCGCGACACGCCCACCAGAAGCTCGGCAAGCGGCTTCTCAGCCATTTCCTCAACCAGAAACTGATCGCCATGTCGGGCAAGCCTTTGCAGAGCCAACACCGCATCAGCTGTGGAATTCAAGCCAAGTTCAACCGCACCAGCCTCTGTCTTGTGGGCAATACCGAGCACTTTGATAGCAAGCGGCAAGTCGAGTTCACCAAACGCCATTTCCAGATCGGCCATGTCTTCAACCAAAACTCTTTTAGGAATGACCAATCCGGCAGCTGCAAGTTCCGACTTGGATTGATGCTCGTTCAACACCTGCAATTCGCCGACACCCACGACAGGGGTCAGCAGATCAGGCGACGGCGACCGATCCCAGGCTTTGCCGATTTTAGCGGCCGCTTCGGCGGCGATGATCGCATTTTCCAGACCGCAAAGCGGTGCAATGCCGTTGGCAATCAACCGGGCGGCGTAGTCTTCCGGCATGGCTTCAGCAAGACTTGCCACATTGGCGGCCCGTGAACCGGTTGATTTGACCGCCTTGATGAAACACTCCAATGCGTTGGCCCAGTCAGCATCGTCACACCTGTCACCGCGCGGATAATCATTGACCAATATGGTCAGATCAAAGTTCGACTTCAGCGCCCAGGCATACATCTCCTGCATCGCGGCCCATTCACCCCAAATGAAGGTGTTGTAATCGAGCGGGTTGGCAATGGTGACAATATCGCCGAGCACATTCTTCAACCGCGCAGCCTGATCATTCGTGAAAGGGCGGTAGACGACATCTCGTGCGGTGGCCGCGGCGGAATCCGCCATCAATGATGCCTCGCCACCGCTGCAAGACATTGACAGAATTTCATTGCCGTTGATCACGCCACCCACATGCAGCAACTTGAGCGTTTCTAGAAACGCTTCAAGCGTATCGACCCGTGCAACCCCAAGGCGATCAAATAGGGCATCATGAGCAGCATCGGAACCGGCCAGAGATGCAGTATGGGTTAGCGCTGCGGCTTGAGCCTGTTCGGAACGACCGACCTTCAAGATGATCACCGGTTTACGCAATTGCCGCGCCTGATTGGCCAATTTTTCAAAGGCTTTGACGTCATCCAGCCCTTCAACATAAAGCCCGATGGCAGTAATGCGCTTGTCTTCGAGCCAAGCCAGACCAATTTTTGAAAGGCCTTGTTGGGCCTGATTGCCAACCGTCATGACAGCTGCGATGGGCAATCCGCGCCGCTGCATGGTCAGATTAATCGCTATGTTGGAAGACTGCGCGATAATTGCTACGCCCTGGCCCTCGTTTGTCGCGTCGTCATCTGTCGCGGAGCCCTCGCCGTTATCCTCCTTGTCGCCGCCACAACGGATTGCGCCATGTTGGTCAGGCCACAGGGCCACCCCTTCAAGTGCATTGATTAAACCGTAGCAATTGGGGCCAAGCATGGGCATGTCGCCTGCCGCCTCAACGAGTTGTCGCTGCAGGTCACTGGAACCGGCCTTTTCCCCATCGGCTTCCGCGAACCCGGCTGCATAGCAGACGGCACCTCCTGCCCCCATGGTGGCAAGCCGACCAACCATGTCGATGCTGCGTTCGCGATTGACCGCAATATAGGCCGCGTCGGGGGCTTCTGGCAGCTCATCAAGCGAGCGCAGGCAAGGACGCCCATGCATCGCATCGCGCGTTGGATGAACCGGCCAAATAGTGCCCTTAAATCCAAACTTGTCGCATTGCTCGACAACACGTTCGGCTTCCTTGCCGCCGATCACCACAATACTGCGTGGATTGAGCAGCCTGTCGAGTTCGCCCTTCATGAGGTATCAGCCGCCCAATGGCCGTAGCAAAGCACGGCTGATGATGTGGCGTTGAATCTCCGATGTGCCTTCCCAGATCCGTTCGATGCGGGCGTCACGCCAAATGCGCTCCAGCGGCAGTTCGTCCATCAAACCCATGCCGCCGTGAATCTGAATGGCTTCGTCTGCAACCATGGCAAGCACTTCAGACGCCTTGAGTTTGGCCATCGCCATATCACTGTCGGAACATTGCCCAACGTCGAATTTCGAACCGGCTTCCCAGGTCAGCAATTCGGCGGCTTTCAATTCCATTGCCATATCGGCGAGCTTGAAGCTGACCCCCTGGAACTTGCCGATCTGCTGACCAAATTGCTTGCGATCAACAGCAAACTGCACCGCATGCTGGAAGGCACGGTCGGCGCGTCCCAGGCAAGTAGCAGCAACCTGCAGGCGCGTTGCGCCCAGCCAGTCATTGGCAACATCAAAACCCTTTCCGACTTCACCCAGGATGTTTTCCGAAGGCACCCGGCAACTATCAAATTCCAGAATGGCGTTGGTGTAGCCGCGATGGGAGACATTGTTGTAACCATCGCGCACTTCAAAACCGGGCGTGTCCTTATCGACGAAAAACGCCGTTATCTGCGCCTTTTCACCGCGTGATGTTTGCTCAACACCGGTCTTCATGAAACAGATGGCAAATCCGGCAATATCGGCATGGCTGATGAAATGCTTGGTTCCGTTGAGGATCCAATCATCACCGTCTTGTTTGGCCGTTGCCTTCATGCCGCGCAGGTCCGAGCCTGCACCTGGTTCTGTCATCGCCAAACAGTCCCAGGTTTCGCCTTTGAGGCAAGGCTCGAGATACTTCTGGCGTTGCTCCGACGTTCCCGCACACAGGATGTTGGAAGGACGTGCCACGCAGGTCCAATGAAGAGCATAATTGGTGCGCCCCAGTTCTTTTTCATAAAGCAACCAGGTCAGGGTATCGAGCCCACCACCGCCAAACTCTTCCGGGATGTTTGCCGCATAAAGGCCCGCCTGCATGGCCTTGGCTTGCAGGTCACGCACCAGATCCGGGTCCAGCACACCGCTGCGCTCAATCTCCATCTCGTGTGGGTAAAGCTCGTTTTCGACAAACGCCCGCGTCGTGTCGACAATCAATCTTTGTTCTTCAGACAGGGCAAAATTCATGCTGTTCTCCCTCGTGATCCGGCTTTGCGCGCAAGCGCTCAGGCGTCGTTGGCCGCGCGAGCGCGAAGTTCGGCTTCATAGTCCCTCAACAACTTGCCAGCCCCCCAGCCCTTACCCCCATGCCCCCTGGCCAAAACCTGCATAATACCGACCAGGTTTTCATCGCGGATGCGTTCCAACTCGCGAATGCCAAGATGGCCGGATTGGGCGTCAGACTGGCTGGCGATCTTGTCAATCAGCGCATCGTCCAGTTCCGGCACGTCCATCAGTTTGGTCCATGGCAGACTCATGGTTGGTCCAAATTGCTCTAT
>JBDVMU010000025.1:0-9206 GCA_039969995.1 Rhizobiaceae bacterium | reverse complement strand
GAAGACAAGAACGAAGTGGTCGACAAATTCATCTCCAAGACCGAAGAGGATGAGGAATTGCGCAAGGCAACTTACGAAGAGTCCGAAGCCTGGTACGCAGCCATCACAGCTGACATGTTCAGTTAGGCTTTTGCCTGACTGGAATAAGTGGATTGGGCCGTGCATCGTCGCGGCCCTTTTTCATTGAAGGGAAGGAGGCTTGGGTCTATCAACCGAAAATGAGCGATCCTGATTCAAATCTATTGGACATCGAACACCGCCATGCTGCGTTGGCAGAGGCGCATGCGCGGCCTCCTTTGGACCTGACGGGTTGTCGCAATCTGCGCCATTTTGCCCTTCGGGCTGACGCAGCAACCAAACAGGCGATCCTGGCCCTTATCAAAATCAAGGATCAAAGCGACGACTTAAGGTTTGTGCTGGGAACATTGGACCGGTTTGTCTTCAAGCTGGAACATCATACGGAGTTTATAACCTGCACATTCGTTAGCCAGTCGAACCAGGAAGCTGGTCAATTGGAATCCCTGGCCGAGTTGATCGGTCAGGATTTATTGGGTGTTATTTGTGACATCAAGATTTCCTTCATTGACGGCAACATTGGACTGACCAAATCCGTCGACCCGACACAGCGGCCACTCGGCGGTCAAATGCGCGGCATGGAAGTGCGCACAACACTGCAGCCTGATGATGATTTGCGCCAGCATTTCACCATCTGCGCTGCAAATATGAGCGGCCATGAATTGGGACGCCGGGTGCAGCGCCTGCTTGAAATGGAAACATATCGGGTCTTGACCTTGATGGGCCTTGAAGCCTGCCGCGCAAGTCAGGGACAATTGGTGGTCCTGGAAGAGGAACTTGATGCGCTGGTATTTTCGATGACCAGCATGCTTTCGCAATCCGGTGGTAACCGAACACTGATCAACCGGTTTTCAACACTGGCCACGGAAATGAATACCCTGCGCGCCGCCACGCGTTTCAGAATCTCCGCCAGCCGCGCCTATTGCGACATCGCCGTTCAGCGGCTCGCCTCATTGGACGAAGAGCCCAGCGGCGACCTGCAGACAATTACAGGATTTGTCCGAACCCGTCTCGATCCTGCAATCGCCACCATCAACAGTTTTGAGCAAAGGCTTGATCATCTGGCGAATGAAATATCCAACGCCCTGTCGCTGCTGCGCACTCATATCGAAGTTGAGACCAGTCAGGCCAACCAACAGAACCTGCAGTCGCTGAACGAACGCCACCGACAGCAATTGCTGATTTCGCAAACCGTTGAGGGCCTGTCGATTGTTGCCATCAGTTACTATTCCGTGGGCCTGCTCAGCTACGTCTACAAGGCCATGGCTGCACAGGGATGGTTGCCGCTTTCACTGAATTTGGCGCTGATGTTCTCCGTGCCACTGGTGATCGGCATTGTCGGCTTGTCGCTGCGACGGCTGCGCAAACACTGGGCCTGAACCACAGCAAGCACTGAGAGGCAGTGGCTGGCCGTGGTTAGCCGTGGCTGGCATTGTGCGGCGCTAAACCGACGATCTATTCAAACTCCATGGCTTCAAACACCCGACCAGCATTGCGCGTTGCCAGCTCCTTGAATGTATCAAGATGTTGCCATTGGGATTGGTCAACATAATAGGCGCCCGCCAGATCGCCACCTTGTTCCAGATGGGCGGCAATCTTGCCGCGCAAGTCCACCAGATAATCCAGCGTGTAACGGCGAACCTGATCCATATTGGTGGGATGGCCGTGACCGGGAATGACATAGATGGCACCGAGTTTTTCAAATTCATCGTTCCAGGTTTCAACCCAGCCAGCCGTGTCGGTGTCATCGAAAATCGGTAGCATACGCTCGTGAAAAGCCATGTCTCCTGCAATGACCAGTTTTTGTTTGGGCAGCCAGACCTGAGTGTCGCCCGGGGAATGAGCCGGGCCCAGCATCAGCACTTCGATGGTGAATTGCCCCATCTCGATCGTATGTCTTTCCTCAAATGTCTGGTCTGGCACCTTGACATCAGTGCCCTCGGCACGGTCTTTCAACCGCTGCTTGGCGCTGTCGAGAATATCATAGCCACGCTGTTCAAATTCCTCGGCCGCTTCTTCATTGGCCAGGATCGGCACGCCTTGTTCGGCCCAATAGGAATTGCCAAGCATGGCATGACCCTGGCCGTTTTCATTGACCACCAACTTGATCGGCTGGTCGGTAATGCGGCGGATTTCGTCGTGCAGGGCCTTGGCCAACAGATAGCCGCCACCACCATTGACCACCACCACACCATCGCCTGTGATGATGAAACTGAGATTGTTGTTGTGACCTGCATTTTCGTAGGTAGACGGACCAGTTTGGCCAATCGCAGACCAGACATGGGGAATGACTTCCACCGGTTTTGAATAAAGCATGGAGCCTGGATATTGGTCGGCGATGGATTGGTCGCCAAATGCAACGCTCGCATTCAGCCCCACCCAAAGTCCTGCGGCTATAGCCAGAATATGTTTTTTCATGCTGCTACCCACCTAAATGCTTTGCCCTTTCGTTCGACGAAACCAATCCCCGGATAAGGGAAATGAAAACCGACTATGCGCATTTGGTTAGAAGCCAGCTCACCAAGTAGATTGACCCGCGTTGTCGCGCCCAACGCCTTGTCCTGATCGGAATTCGATTCCCAGTCGGGATACTCAAAAGCCAGATGATGATTGCTTATGGCGTCGCCAACCACCAACAGACTTTTGCTGCCGGACCGGATCTCAAAGGACGTGTGGCCGGGTGTGTGCCCGGGGGTGAAACGGGCAAATATGCCAGGTAAAATCTCCTGTCCCGGTTTGAAGGGGACAATCATCTCATCAACAGCATGGAGATTGCGCGCTGCACCCGCTGCAAAGGCCTGTCTGGCTTCGTCGATCGAGTTTACCGTATTTGGGTCAAGCCAATAGTCCAGTTCGGGCGCCGCAATATGATGCCGGGCTTCAGAAAACATCGGGTCGTCAAAATCATCCAACACGCCCCAAAGATGGTCTGGATGGGCGTGGGTAAAGACAATGTCTGTGACATCGGAGGGATCAACATCAATGGCTTCCAACGCTTCGGCTACCTTGCCTGCTGAGGACATGAAGTTGGGTCCGGCACCGACATCAAACAGGATCACACGTCCACTCTGGCGCACCAACGTCAAATTGCAGTCCGGCTGCAATCCGTCGGAGGGGAGACCATAGCGCTTAATGAGATCGGCAGCTGTGTCCTGAGGCAATCCAGAAAAGGTGAAACTGGCCGGCAGATCCAAATGCCCATCGCTGACGATGTCGATCTGCATGTCACCCAATAATAGGGAGGACACGGCCCATGCCGGCGTCACCGTGCCCGCCAGTAATGCCGCAGAACTCACAGAGAGAAATTTTCGGCGGGTCAGCATGGGAGGCCTCACGTTACATATTAAAGTATGAATATGAGAATATATGATTCTGCGCAGATTTGAAGATGGAAATCGCTAGAATTTGCCGTTGGCGTTTTTCCATTCACTGGCCGTGGCAACGGCCTCAGTTGTGTCCCAGTGTTCGACAATCTTGCCATTGGCCAGCCGAAACAGATCGTAAAATGCGGTATGCTTGCCATGCGCCGTCCCCTCGCAGACGCACAGCACAAAGTTGCCCTGCGCCAGCACGCGATGCAACGTTTGATAGTCGATCACATGTCCTTCGTTGGTTTTTTGCCGAAATTCGGCCTCCAGCAATGACACATCGTCTCCAAGGCGAGGATTGTGCTCCACATAGGAATGCGCGTCGATGAAATCGCCAAGCTGATCCAGTTGTTTGCCGATCAAAACGGTTTCGACAAAGTGTTGTGCCAATCGGCGATTGTCTTCGGTCAGCTCCAGGTCATGCGCAACAACAGGCCCGTCCACCATCGAATGGCCTGATCGGTTGGCTGGCATCCTGGCTTGAATATTATCCCAGTGTTCAACGGCCCGCCCATCTTCAAATCGAAATACTTCAAAGCAAATTTTGCGGCTGGAAAAATCATATTCCATCTGGGCGAAAACATAGTCGTTGTCCTCGAAGCCCCGAACCATATTCACCTTTGGCTCTGTTTTTGACAGCCGCGTGAACAGATCAGCTAAGCCTTCGCTCCCCTCATGAGTTTGCGGGTTGTGCTGAATGTATTTTGTCTCGTCAACAACAGAAACGGCTTTCGTATCACCGGTCTCTATGCTTTTCAGCAGGTCTTCAACTTTGTCGATGTTAGATTTTGCCAAGATGATCTCCATTGACCCTGTTGCTGCGCCAGATGCGTTTGGCCTGGAGGCCACAGGACCAGATCTGTGAAAGTCCAGATCCAGTAACGAATTGCTGTTTGTCGCGCATAATCGATATGTCAGTCTCGCGCAAATTGAATGATGTTTTGCGGAGTGCCACCCTTGAGCCCATGGCCAGCCCCTTTTTCGCTTAGCGGTGAATACGTTTCTGTTGTGCCGCTCTCCCAAGATCATCATGATGATCTCGTTGAGGCAACGGCAGACGGGGAACTGCACAAGCTCTGGTACACGATGATCCCTGACGGCGAGGGCATGGCTGCGGAAATTGATCGGCGGCTTTCCTTGCCAACGATGCTGCCCTTCGCCATCATCGACAATGCTTCTGGCAAGGCCGTTGGCATGACGACCTATATGAACATCGACCAGACCAACAAACGGTTGGAGATAGGGTCCACCTGGTATCGAAAGTCGGTGCAGCGCACCTCGCTCAACACCGAGTGCAAATTGCTGCTGCTGCAATATGCCTTTGAAAACCTTGACTGCATTTGCGTTGAGTTCCGCACCCATTTTGTCAATGTTCAAAGCCGCCGGGGCATCGAGCGCCTGGGAGCAAAGTTCGATGGTGTGTTGAGGTCCAACATGATCATGGCCAATGGCAGTATCCGGGATACGGCGGTCTATTCCGTCATAGCGTCCGAATGGACAACGGTGAAAGCCAATCTCACCTGGAAGCTGGAAAGTCTCAAATCCCGCTAACGAACCGTGCGCGTTTGGGTCGCAGGCTTCTGGGCTGTGCATTCACAACAGGTGAAACTAGAAACCTCCAACGACCGTAAGGGTTTATATACGCTCGCCGTTTGGAGATGAATGATGAATTTCAAAGCCCTGTGTGGTGGTTTGGCTATCCTTATGGCCTGTCAGGCCCCTGTGAGTGCCAAAAACCTGTCCGGAAACGAGATCAACCGCCTGATCAGCGGCAAAAAAGTGGTTTTGCAAACCTCGTTTGGGGCTTTTCCACTGCGCTATAATGCCAGTCGCCGGGTGACAGGTGACGGGACAGGGCTGGGATTGGCGCGGTTTTTTGCGCCAAAGGAGACCGGCAAATGGTGGGTAAAGTCGAACCAGCTATGCCAGAAATTTCCGACTTGGTATCGTGGCCAAACTCTGTGTTTCTCGCTTCAAAAAGCTGGCACCAATAAGTTGCGTTGGCGCCGCGACGACGGTTATTCAGGAACTGCGGTGATTCAGTGAGGCTGGGCTGACCTCGCCAGCTTTTCTCCACCTGACCCAGCCGTTGCTGCTAATGGCGGCGACCAGCTTGTAAAAGCACAATATCTTTCCAGACGCGATCAACAATCCGTTGCAGGATTGTGTCGTCGGCATGGCTCGCCTTAATTAGCTTGAGCAGATAGTCGACATGCTCAAGCAGCTCGTCTGCAGAGGTGATGTCCTGGTCCAACAAGTTATCAAATGCGCGCGATACAGCCTTATCCACTTCGCGCACGCTTTGATCCGCTGCGCTATCGTATTCTATCAGTCGGTTGAGCTTGCGAACCGATCGTTCGTAGGTGCTGATCAACTGGCTCACATCTTCAACCATATTCCACCCCGCTGAGCGTTCGAATTTGAATGTTTGCCCTGCTCAATTGGCTGGGGAAGCGTTGGGAATTGAGCAGGGCCGTGTCAATCGCCGATCATATGTGCCCCCGACGACCTTCACATCTTGTTAAGCGCAAGAAGCGGGCCACAACGTTACTCAATGATTACAACGAGTTGAGAAATTGTACCTTTGCAATTTGCAAATTCTTTGCATTTTGCAATTGCAGATATGAAATCTAGGCATGGCATTGGGGATGCAAACATTGCCCATAAATCCGACCTGCAACGCCGCATTGGCGCTTGATCCCCCTTGACCAGACGTGTCTTATTGGTCGAACAATTCAAGTCCACAATGAGCGCGGATTTGCGTGAGGATAATCATGAAATACCACAGTCCAGAAAGTTTTGAGGATGCTTGCGCAATTGCTGCAAATGCCTCGGGCACAACCCGGTTTTTGGCCGGGGGCACCGATGTTTTGGTGCAGCTGCGTGCCGATATTGTCACCCCCGATGATCTGATTGATGTCAAAAAGATCGCCGGTGTGTCGGAAGTCGCGAAAAGCGATGATGGTTGGACAATTGGTATTGCCGTTTCCGGCGCCGAGATGTCTGAGCACGCCGGTTTGCACGATGAATGGCCAGGCATTGTTGAAGCAATGGATCTTATTGGATCTACCCAGATTCAGGGTCGTGCGACGCTTGTAGGCAATCTATGCAACGCCTCACCTGCTGCCGACAGCGTTCCGGCGATGATCGCGGCAGGCGCAACTGTTTCCGTGACAGGGCCGAGCGGTATCCGCAATGTGGCCGTGGAAGATATTCCCACCGCGCCCGGACAGACCAGCCTTGCCAAGGACGAAGTAGTCAGTGCCGTTCACCTGCCGCGTCAGGTGACCAATGGTGGAGATGCCTATTTGCGCTTTATTCCACGCACTGAGATGGATATCGCGGTGGTTGGATGTGGCGTCAATCTGGTCGTTGAAGGTGACATCATCACTCAGGCGCGTGTTTCCCTGGGGGCGGTTGCCCCCACCGCGTTGCTGGTCGAAGAAGCGGCGCAAGCCATTATCGGCACCAACTTGGATGATGCAGCACTGGATAAACTTGCCGGGGCGGCTTCGGCAGCTTGTAACCCGATCAATGACAAGCGGGGCACCATTAAGTTCCGCACCCATGTGGCCGGCGTTTTGGCGCGACGAACCGCAAAAATTGCCTATGAAAGAGCGAGGGCAGCCTGATGAGTAAGATTCACGTATCAACAACGGTCAATGGCGACGAAACTGAATTTCTTTGCGATCCGCGCGAGACTTTGCTCGACGTTTTGCGAGACAGGCTTGCACTGACAGGTGCCAAGGAAGGCTGCGGCACAGGCGATTGCGGTGCCTGTTCGGTCACCATGGACGACCGGTTGGTCTGTTCCTGTCTGGTGCTTGGCGCTGAAGCAGAGGGCAAGTCGATCAATACGGTAGAAGGCATAGCGCAGGGAGAAAAGCTGGATCCACTGCAGGAGAAATTCATCGAATATGCTGCGTTACAGTGTGGCATCTGCACACCGGGCATCCTGATGGCCACCAAGGCATTGCTGGCCAAAAACCCGGATCCAACGGAAACCGAAGTGCGCTACTGGCTGGCAGGCAATCTGTGCCGCTGCACCGGTTACGACAAGATTATTCGCGCGGTGATGGACACTGCAGCCGACCTGAGAAAGGCATCGTGATGTCAGAAAACGGCGTTAAAACAGACGGATTTAAAGTAGTTGGCAGCAGGCCAAACCGCCCTGACGGGGTTGATAAGGTGACCGGCCGAGCAAAGTTTGGTGCTGATATGTATGCCCCGGGCATGCTGCATGCCGCCGTGGTGCGCTCGCCCCATGCCCATGCCAAGATCATCAAGATCGACACCTCAAGGGCTGAGGCCATGTCTGAGGTCAAGGCCATAGCCACCCGCGCCGACTTTGCCGAAGGCCTGACCGGCGAGGACTGGAATGTTCTAGAAAACGTTATGGCTGGCGAAAAGGCCCTGTATGATGGTCATGCTGTTGCTGCCGTCGCGGCCACGACCCCACTGGCAGCCCGCGATGCCGCCAAGTTGATCGACGTTACATACGAAATTCTTCCCCATGTGACGGATGTTGATAAAGCCATGAAAGACGGTGCCCCGGTCATCCGTGAGGGCACTACCGACCATTCTGTGCCTGAAGGCATGCATCCCAATGTCGTGCGCAAGCATGAATCTGGTCACGGTGATGTGGAAAAAGGTTTTGCCGCGGCAGACCTGGTGGTCGAAGACACGTTTCAGACGGAAGCGACCCACCAGGGTTATATTGAACCCCATGCTTGTCTTGCTCAGTTGGACACCGACGGCAAGGGTGAAGTCTGGTGCTGCACACAAGGCCATTTCAACGTCCAGAAAATCTGCGCCAAACTGGTGGGCACCGATGCCAGCCAGATGCGCGTGACGGCATCGGAAATCGGTGGTGGCTTCGGCGGCAAAACAGCCGTGTTTATCGAGCCGGTGGCGCTGGTTCTGTCACGCAAAGCCAATCGTCCAGTCAAGCTGGTGATGAGCCGCGCTGAAGTTTTTCGGGCAACCGGCCCGACGGCGTCGACATCGATGGATGTAAAAATTGGCATGACCAAGGACGGTAAGATCACTGCTGGTCAGGGCATCTTCCGGTTGCAGGGCGGCGCCTTTCCAGGTGCTCCAGCTGACTTTACGGCCATGTGTGCCTTCGCGCCTTATGCCTTGGAACATGTTCACCAGGTCGGATTTGACGTCATGACCAACCGCCCCAAACAGGCGGCATACCGGGCCCCCGGTTCGCCGATGGCAGCCTTTGCGGTTGAATCGGTGATTGATGAATTGTGCAATCAGCTTGGTCTCGATCCAATTGATGTCCGGCTGAAAAATGCCTCCAAGGAAGGTACGAAAGCCTCCTTCGGGCCGAAATTTGACCGTATCGGACTGGTGGAAACCCTAGAGGAAGCCAAGGCGCACGCTCATTATTCAGCGCCACTGGGTGAAGGCGAAGGCCGGGGTATTTCCTGCGGCTTCTGGTTCAACCATGGCGGTGAAACGGCTGTTTCGCTGGCACTGTCTGAAGATGGTACGGCGGCACTTTCAGTGGGCACTCCGGATATCGGCGGCAGTCGCGCTTCCATGTGTCAGATGGCTGCCGAAGAACTCGGCATCCCCTATGAAAAGGTACGCACAACAATCGCAGACACAGCAACACTTGGTTACAATGAAGTCAGTCACGGTTCCCGCGTCACCTATGCCAGCGGTCTGGCCACCATTCAGGCAGCGCGCGATGCGGTGGACAAACTCTGCCACCGGGCCGCTGATAAGTGGGGCATTGACCGTGACGCA
>JBDVMU010000024.1:0-19446 GCA_039969995.1 Rhizobiaceae bacterium | reverse complement strand
ACGCTCCTGAACACGGCGGATCGTGATCGTGTTGCGATCTAGATCAACGTCCTCCCACAACAAGCCAAGCTGCTCCGAGACCCGGACGCCGGTCAAAAACGGGAAGGCATAGTAGATGCCACGTTGTTTGTCGGACTTCGCGAAAGCCAACAACTTGGCCACTTCTTCGGGAGCTAGGATCTCCTTTTTGGGCTTCGTCCGGCGGCGCGTCAGATTTGTTGGAAAGGCACAAATTCGTACGCCGAAGTCTTCTTCTGCCAACGCCAAAATGCCCTTGAACATCGACATCACCCGGTTGGCAGTGTGGACACCCACCTCGTTGCACACCATGGTGTGCCAACTACGCAGCTGAGCAGTCTTCAATGAAGACACCTTCTCGTCGCCCAGCATGAGCAGCAGCTTCGCATCCCGATGTGGCTTCTCACCGGTCAGAGCATGATGGACACGTTGCTGGGGCGTCCCCTGCAACAGTGGCCCTACGATGATCTTCAACAATGGCGCATATCCACGCATGGTCTGAGCTTTGACCTGCCCCTGCTTGTTATGACGCCAGTGCTCGACCACCTCGGCAACAGTGGGATCGGTGGTGGGGTTGAAGTAGCGCTGCCCGGCAAATTCAGCGACTAACACCTCACGATGACCTTCTGCTTCGGCCTTGGTATTGAACGACAGGCGGCGCTTCTGACCGGTGTCGGGGCAGCGGAAGTTCACGGTGTGACGCTTTTGGCGAACTAGCTTCCCATCCGCATTACGACGCTTCCGGTGCCACACAGCCAGGGTAATCTTCGGGGTCTTCATATCGTTTCCTTTGCGGTCATTGGTCCAACATGAAATCAAAAAAAACATGCCGAATTTCGCTGCACAATTATTGGCCCTGCGGGGGCTCAACGACTGACCGATGAATGACCAAGAGGTAGTCACGGGGCACAGGGCGTGGTTGTGTCGAGGAGAGGAAGCCCGGTGACACGGGCTTCCTTGAGGATCGGGGCCTTCATACGATTCCATGTTCGGCGAGTATGAGATCGCCTTTGGAAGGGTGACTAAGAAGGCCAACTGATTTTAGGGTGCACAATGCAGAAGGTTCTCGGACGGTTTTTTCGGATTCACCCTGCTGTTGGCCAGCAATTTCAGGCGTAGCACCGTAGCACTATGTAGCTCATCCTCCGGGCCCTCCGCCGGACGGTGCAGGCTCACGAACGGCACCATGCACCCCCTATCTATGCGACAAAAAATCCATGAGAATATGTTACATGTGTTACGGTGTTACGCCCGAAAGCTCCTTTCAACCCGCTCCTCTAAAACTCGACATCGTCGTCTGATTGAGTCGAATGGGTAACGGGTCTCTGATATCCACGGCGGTTCTTGCCATCGATACGGAACTGCTTCGGCCCTTCCCAGCCCAGAGATCGCATGGTTGTTGCCACCTGTTTGTGATGAAACGACTTGCGTTGTGCGGGTCGAATATCCAGCAGGTTCTCCGCAAAGAGCTTTTCGGATGAAATTCGCTCAAAGTCACCTGTCAAGGTGCCCTTCGTTTGCGAAAGAACATCCAGCCAAGGGTCTTCAAGAGTCGCACCGTCCTGCACTTGTGCAGCATCAGCCCATAACTCCTTTGGCAACACAATTGAAAAGCCTTCTGCCTCAAGATGTGCGGCTTCAGCCCAAAGTTGATCGCGATCACGCCCCAATGCTTCCAAGTCGATCACACCGGTCTTAACCGGCCAGAATCGTCGATTGCCCGTCCTATCTTTGAGGTAGAATTCCTCATTAGTGGAGCCGATAAATATGCACTGGCGAGGCCAGCGCTCTTTAAATCGCGCATAGGCTGGTCGACCACGATCTTCGGTTCGACTCAACGCAGCTTTTATTTTCGCTGTTTCTCCGTGAGTCATTCCCTCAAGTTCAGCGACTTCGTAAAGCCAGACACCCTCCATCTGCTCCATCTGGGTTTTTTCGTCAGCCGTCAGCAAAGACTGGTCCGAGAAGTTCTCCTTGCCAGCGAGCACTTCGATGGCAGTCGATTTACCACTGCCCTGGTTGCCTTGGAGAACGACCATTGTGTCGAACTTGCAACCGGGAGACCTCACCCTCCTCACCGCAGCAACCATCATGATCTTTGCGATCGCTCGGTTAAGAGGCGTGTCCTCAGCGCTGAAGTAGTCAATCAAAAGGGTATCAAGCCGGGGCTGTCCATCCCATTCGAGTCCAGCCAAATACCCTCGAATTGGATGAAAGCCATTTTCAACACAGAGTATTTGTGTGGCGTCGAGAATATTTGACTTGCCTGGATCAAATTTGAACTCGTCATAAAAAATCTTTCGTAGCATGGCACAACCGTCGTCAGTTAACTCACCCAGGTGCTGCTGAATGGCTCGGCCCGCGATTTTTTTACGATGGTGAAACTCGTCATTTTCAAATTCTAGCCCCAATCGAAGAAGCCCAACCAGCGCGTTCGGAAGAGTACTCGATGGCTGACCATTTCGCCCCCTATCCGGCCAGTCATCGGTCAACGACAGTTGTGCTTTTTGCACCTCGCGAATTGCATGTGCTCTGGGATCTGATCTTTCAAAGGAACGAGCAGCAATGCCAAATGCTTTGTTTAATAGAATGCCCGCCACCTGGGACGGAGGAACGCCAAGTTTCAGTAACGCTCGCAAGACCGCCCAAACGGCTTCACTACGCGAGTTGAACCTTGGGTTCTTGCCACTTAGCGGTTTATCTGCATCGTCTCCAACTTCAATCCAGTGTTGCAACTGATCGGATAGTTTGACATTGAGGTCTTCGATGCTGACAGCAGACAATTCTCGTTGGGTCAATTTTGGCCCTTGCGCTCTGCCCAAGAATTCCGCGGCTATATGCGACCGGAAGCGCTCGATGGAATACTTATGCCCAGTCGGTTGGCCTTCGATTCTCGCCATAGTTGGCACTCGTCCAGCTTTGCGCTTCTTTTCGTTTGGCCAGTTTATGGTGCCAACCACACGCATGATGCGATCTACGTTTTGGCAATGGTCACCGCCAAGATTGGCCGCTAAAGATCTATTAATTTCCTCTGCGAGTTCCATGTCGTCGGTGGAATCCGCCAGATCCCAATAGGCCTGAAAACCGCCACCTGAAAACATCACAAGCGATGGCGATGGCTCGTAATTCAAAATGCGACTTTTCGCTTCTTCGCTTGGGTCGTCGACGTCGACGTGGAACCGATCAACTCGGACAATGTCCGTCTTCTTCGCCTTAATGTCCCAAACTCGGTTGTGAAGGGTGTTAACTGCAAAATAAACGTTAGCTTGGTTTTGATTCTGAGCCACGGCCCAATCCACTGCCGCGTCTAGCCTGTGCGCTTCAAACGTAACGGTTTGAGCACGACCACTTTCATCAATGACAGTAAGGTGAATCCGCTCATTGGGTTTCATCAGCTTGAGAAGCCGCTTGATTTCTTTTGGGTCAGGGGAAAGGCCTGAATATATCTGCTTAGCCATTATTCCGCCCTCCATTGCTGAAGAACTGAATCGCTCCACGTACCTCCGACAAGAGAACGCGTGGTCGACAGCTGAAGACATAGTGGACTGGAAACAGGCCTGCGTTGGACGCTCGGCGCAGCGTGGAGACTGGAACACCCAGAGCATCAGCAGCCTGGGGTATTGTGTAAAGGTGCTCATCTGAGCGGTTATTTTCGATTGTCATATCGACATCTCCATTTGGTAGGGATGTCAGGCGCCTGACATTTGCAGGCCCAGGAATATGACAATTGAGTTGGTTTGTATTTCACCCCCCCTTGGGAGGGGGGATGTTTAGGTCGAGAGGAGGCAAGCCATCCGTCGGAAGCTTGATCAATTCTGTCATCCGCTTTTCGGTTAGTACTTTCTTTCGGAAGGACTTAGTCAGTTTTCCATGGCGGAAATTTGAGATTTGTCTACCACCCTCAGACTTCAACTTAGGGAACAAACTCAGAAGTCTTTCGCACCAGAGTTGATGTTGCAGCGAAACTTGCGAAAAATCGCCATCTGTTATCGCATTCACAAGACGTTCAATTCTTTCCTCGGCTTCCTCACGGTTTTTGCATTTTGGCCGTTCACGAAGGTAATAATGCGAGAACCACTGCTGGTGGCTCTGGAGATTATTGGTCAACAGACTTCGATACCCGGCTCGCTCGTGCCAAGTGTCGCTGCCAGTCGCCAGTGCCGCGCTCAAAATGAAGCCATGACAGGCAGCTAGCCTTCCCCAGTGGAATATGAACCTTGGTGAAGCCTCTCTTTGAGGAATGAGCGCCTCGCATTCCTTCAACGATTCCAGTCCCTGTCCATAATAGTAGTCGAGTGCGTCCTTATCGTTAGTCTTTCGAAACCTCACCAGTCTGGGATCAAAATAGCGCTCGTAGTCTTGGTCGCTGTGAGGTCGGTTTGATTCTTGGACCGCTTCTTCTCGGCCCTCAAAATGGAAACCGGTAAACTCATCCCGGATTAGGCAAAAAATATCTTCGATCGCATCCCAATTAGAACAATCGACAGAAGGTTGCTGAATTGCGTCGAACATATTTGGCATTTGGGCACCCACTAGTTTGAGATTGCCGAGAACCTTTCAATGCCAGGGGAATGGATGCAACACTGTCTTCGTTCCAGCCAAAACTTCTGGAGGCAGTGGATGTCCAAAGACCTAAATGATCTGATCAACGAATACGAAAACTACTATCGGCACGATGTCGTTGAACACCTGGTCAAACTCGCGTGTCAGCGAAAAACGATCACCTATGGAGAGTTGGCTGAAGAATTTGGGGGAATTGCTAGGGGGTGGACAAAGCCACTGACGGCTATCGCGGTTCACTGTCACGCTTATGGCGAACCACTGATTTCCGTACTCGTTGTTCTCAAGGGCACCAAGCTCCCGTCTCCCAACGCGCTGATTTACCCCCGACTTGGTCTAACCGACCTCGAGGAAATTGAAGAAGAACGGGAGCGATGCTTTGAACATGATTGGTCCAAAACAGAGTTACCAAAATTGCCTTAGAAACACACAAACCGAAAACTCGATAACCGGTCTTGTCAGTTCGCCAGGCACTTTCGGCCCTTTGCGGCCATTTGCTACCCTCGGTCCCAATTCCAGGCAGCGGACATTGGGGCTTCGGACACGCTCTTGGATGCAAATAGGCGGTTGGCGGACCTTGCAGACCTCCGGGTTTACAGGGCGAATGTCCTCTTTGTGCCGGGGTTATCAGCTGCGGCGGAGCCACCTCTGCTGCTAACTAGTCAGTTTTTAGCAAACTCCTGGTTACGCCGTACGCGCGTAAACATCCAATTTTTCGAGTTTCCTCAGTACGAGACTAAATTCGTTTGGATGCCCCAGAAACTGACCGCGATTTAGCGGAGTATAATGCGCAGCGTTGTTGGCGAGATGTATATCGCTCATAGTGACCTGCCTCATCCGATTGGTCCGGTTTGAATGTTAGTCATGATCGGCCTTTGCGGCAATGGGATGAGGCAGGTCACTGGCCGGCCAGCGCGGCGACGATTCATTTGCTGAATTGTGCCACCAGGAAGGTATTGCCCAGAGCCAGTATTACGGTTGGTCGCCAAAGTTACTCATTTGAAACAAACGAAACTAGACTTCATCGTGGCAGACAAACGTCTGATACGTACGGCGCCGATATATCTGGTCATTGGAACACCACAAAATCTCTCGAAAGGAGAAACCCAATGACTAAATTGATCACGGTAATCGCAGTCGCCGCCAGTGTATTGATCATGCCAAATGTCTCAGCAGCAGCCGGCACTTTCAGCAATGCTCAGGCGTTCAACGATTCAGCTCAGGTTATCCAAATCAAGGAAACCCGTCAGCGCAACCGCGGAAGGGCCCGCCATAACCGCAAACACAACCGCAAACACAGCCGCCACGTCGGTGGACATTTCTTCTTTGACCACGACTATCACGGTGGTTACGCACACCATTCGTGCCGTCGCCTGGAACGTAAGGCCTATCGTACCGGATCGCGTTACTGGTGGAATAAATACCGTTTTTGCATGCGTCATCGTTACTAATCGTTGCGGACAACAATCTTATGAGGCGCTCGAGGTTTTCTTCCAGCGTCTCATCAATCGTTTTACGTGCAGATGATTTAATCAGCATTAGATATCAGAAGGGCAAGCAAGCCGCACAAACTTCAATTATTAGTCTTCGGGATCATAGACATAGCCCAATCCGCGAACCGTTCGAATAATGGTTGGTTTTTCCGGATTGATTTCAATTTTTCGCCTCAGACGTGAAATGCGAATGTCAATGCTTCGGTCGAATGGGTCCCAGGAACGGTCATGTGCTTGCTCAAGAATCTGATCGCGATTCAGCACTCGCCCTCTGTTTTGGGCAAACACTTTCAGGAGACTGAATTCCATGGCCGTTAGCTGCAATTCATTGCCATCACCATCGGTCATCTTCGCAGCTTCAATGTTGAGAAGATAGTTCCCGAATTGCGCACTTTGCATGCGTTCGGTGCTTCCGCGCTTTGGCTGTTCAACTCTCTTGCGTCGTAATACCGCTTTTACCCGTGCTTCGAGTTCCCGCAAGTCTACGGGTTTTCCAAGATAATCATCAGCTCCCATTTCCAGCCCGATTATACGGTCCACCACGTCACCCGCGGCTGTCAGCATCAACACCGCCACCTGATTATCTGGACGAAGAGACCGCAACACTGACAATCCATCTTCACCTGGCATATTGATGTCGAGGATAACCAAATCGATCCCACCGGATGCCAACACGGCTCTCAATTCGTTGCCATTTGCCGCCGTAGTGACTTGGAACCCTCGTTTCTTGAGGTATTCCTGAACCATTTCGCGAACATCAACTTCGTCATCGCAAACCAAAATGCGCGTGTTATCTACTTCCATTTATTCGTCTTCTTTC
The DNA here is from genome assembly GCA_039969995.1 of Rhizobiaceae bacterium. Classification (GTDB taxonomy): domain Bacteria; phylum Pseudomonadota; class Alphaproteobacteria; order Rhizobiales; family Rhizobiaceae; genus Pseudahrensia. The sequence continues at coordinate 12,555 of JBDVMU010000024.1, read as the reverse complement.
GCGTCGTTCAAAAGATCGTAGACCAACTTGCGCAATTCATTAGGTGAAACAGGCTTTTCCAAATACGGGCGCTGAGAAGATTGCAGCAATTTTTGTGATGTGGTTCCCATCGTGTCGCCGGTGATAAAGGCGATGCGTGGAACCAAATCGTTGAAATCAGCACATATACGATCAAACAATATGCGCCCGTCGACACCCGGCATGTTTAAATCACTCAATACGGCATCATACACTTTGGTCTCTAATAGATGAAAAGCCTGATGTCCGGAAGAAGCATAATCCACCTCAAATTTCTCCTTGCGCAGTACATCAACAATGAATTCTCCAACATCCACCTCATCGTCAACCACCAAAATGCGCTTCGCATCTCCGGCCCGATTAGGCAATCGGCTATCAATGTCATGGCTAGACGATACGGCGATTGGCAAAGTGATGCAAAACTTACTGCCGTTGGTGTATTCTTGGTCCAGCCAAATTTTGCCGCCATGGGAGTGAATAATTCGATGGCAGAACGCGAGACCAATACCCGTCCCGTCTCCTACATCTTTCGTTGTAAAGAACGGTTCAAAAATTCGCGCCCTTATGTTTTCATCGATTCCCGGGCCATTGTCTTTAACAACAATCTTGATGGTTCCCTGCCGTCGCCCTTCTCGAGCACTAACTTCGATTTTATCGCCTTTTGCAGAGGTGCTGATTGCGTGATGACCATTCATAATAAGATTGATTATCACCTGGGTAATCTGGTCTGCATCGGCGCTGATTTCAGGCAGACCATCAGGAATGCTTGATATGATTTCTAGGCCTTCTTGCGCTTTTCCGTATCCGGCGACATCCACCGATGTAGCAATTATGGATTTTAGATCAACCGGTTCCATCCTCGTCGGTTGCTGCCTGGCCATTGCCAAAAATGTCTTGACGATCTTGGCACTACGTTCGGCAGCAGCGCTGATTTTGTCGATGCGCTTTAGTAAATCTGGATCCAGGACTTCCTCTTTTAACATCAAAGAATGACCGACCACGATGGAAAGCGGATTGTTGAGTTCATGGGCAACTCCCGCCAAGAGTTCTCCCAATGCCGACATCTTTTCATTTTGAAAGAGCATCTCACGTTGTGTTGCCAACTCACCCTGCAACGCCAACTCATCAGTCAGGTCTCGAGTGTTGGACACAATGATTTCTTGGTCCTTGAAATTGATCATCCGAGCGGAGATTGCGCCCCAGAATTCATCCCCTTTAGCATCGTAGAGAAGGGCTTTTTTGTCCTTGATTGAACCACCCCTTGCACGCATTTCATTCAATTGCTTTTTTCGTTCAACTTGATCCGCGTAAGAAGATTTTGCATTTTTAACATCACCCAACATCGCAATCGTTTCCGGACTGCTGAACAGTATCTGCCCAGTTTCAGCAACGCTCATCCTCACAGCCGTCGGGCATGCTTCCAAAACGAATTTAATCAATTCATTTTCTTTAACCTGTTCCGTCAAATCAATGACGCTGGTGACGATGACCTCCTCGCCACGATATTCGGCAAATCGGCCAGACATTGTAGCAGGTAGAATTTTACCCTTGGCTTTCACAGAGATCTGATAATCGTCAACTTGACCATCAGCGAGCATTTGCGTGACAAAATCAGCACGTTGATCGGGTTCAACGTAGTGCTCCTTGGCCGACCTGGTGCGCCCGAACATCTCCAATGCTGCGGGCGAGCGATAGAGAATTTCACCATCACCGGTCCTCGCCATGATCACGATTGCCGGGCTTGCATCTAGGACTGTTCGAATAAGAAAATCGCCGTCCCGTTCAGCCAGTTCTGCCTTCTTTCGTTTGGTTGTGTCAGTTCTCGTCACCACAAAACCACCCAGCTTTGTGGGGTGGGTCGACACCAAATAATGCGAACCATCAGTTTGATGGAGTTCAAACTCATCCACATAGTCATCTGTGGTCTCAAGCCTGTCCCGAACCCATTGATCTTCTCGACCAATGGCATCGACATACACACCACGACGGGCTGTTTCACGCATCAAGATTTCCCAATCAAGACCCGGCTTGAGTAGGTCAGCAACTGCTGCGTTCATTTCCTTGTAGCGTTGATTACAAAGGACCAGGCGACGATCATCATCATAGAGCGCAAAACCTTCGCTCAAGGACTCAATAGCATCCTGCAACACATCGCGTATCCGTAGACCTTCATCTTCGGATCGTTTTTGGTCTGTGATGTCGGTTCGGGTGACAACAAAGCCGCCAAGTTTTGTTGGATGAATGGAAACTTGATATGACTTTCCATTGCTGTGGTGAACCGTATCACCTTTGGCATAAACTACCGCATTTTCGACACGCTCAGCTACCCACGCGTCTTCATTTCCCGCAGCATCGGCATAGCCTCCGCGCCGCACCATTTGGCGCAACATTGTTTCATAGTTGAGCCCAGGCTCGAGAATATCCGCAACAAGACCGTTCATTTCCTTGTAGCGTTCGTTGAACATCACCAGACAGTGGTCTTTGTCGTAGAGTGCAAAACCTTCGGTGAGGGACTGAATTGCATCACGCAACAAATCCAGCGCAAGACTGTCATCATGATCCATATTTTTGCCCCTTGTGTCCAACATGCATAGCCGCGGCTTGTATCAATTAGGTTTCACTAACGGTGTTGAATGTTTCAATTGTTTCAGTAATTGAAAATTCTCGTTGTCAAATTTTCCCTTAAGCCATTGTATTATTTTAATATTGCACCGAAATATCCTGATTTTTCTTTAAGGCAACAACTGAAACACAAATCCGCTGCATGTGACAACAGCTTGAAACACCGGAACTCCAGATTGCGAACATCAAATAACGCAACGAAGGAAGTCCGATGTCTCCTCACTTTGTACCTCACGACCCAACCGACACAGCTCCCATTGTTGCGCTGCATGCTTCTGCATCCGGTGAACGTCAGTGGCGGGCCTTAAACGACAGTCTTGATGACCGGTTCATCGTCGTCGCTCCCAATCTTCCTGGCTACGGATCCAACACAGTCTCAGGAATGGGAGTGGTCGCCAAGCATATCACGCTTGCAATTGAGAAGCTCGGTGAGCCTGTCCACTTGGTTGGGCATTCATTTGGCGGCTGCGTTGCACTCAAAATCGCAATGCAGCATTCCAGATTGGTAAAGAGCATGACGCTTTTTGAGCCGGCTGCATTCCACCTGTTAAGCCAGACCAACTGCACTGATTCAGCTGCTCTCGACGATTTGAAACGCATCGAACTGGAATTGCGTTCGAACGCAGCAAATGGCCAATCAGATTCCGGCATGAGCCAATTTGTTGATTTTTGGGCTGGGAATGGAGTTTTCGAGTGCTTGTCGGCCTCTAAACGCAATGCGCTTGCCGCAATGTCACAGTCGGTCATCGCGGACATCGGCAATTGTTTTGCGGAAACGTGGACATCGCAACAGCTGGCGCGTTTGGAAATGCCCGTTCAGATATTGATGGGTCTGGAATCGCCAAACCTTGCACAAAGAGCATCGACACTTGTTTTCGAGGCCATCACCCAGGCCGAACTCGTGATGCTTCCGGGCCTTGGTCACATGGCACCCATCGATTCACCAGATTGGGTCAATCCCCGCATCCAACAACATATCGCTCGCGTTGAGCGCAGCGCCAGTCACTTTGGTTGGCCTCGCCGCCGGGCAGCCTGAGCAACAAACTGTATCTGAACCTGAATCAAAGGAAAAGGTCATGAATACCCAGTTTCTCGTCAACCCGCTCCGCATTCTTGCGGGCATCACATTTTCAACTTCAACTTCAACAAAGGAAACTATTATGCAAAATTCAAACCAATCGACAGCCTCACCAGATTACGCAGCAATCAAGGTAAAGCAAAATGCTGCCTGGTCGTCGGGTGACTACGCAAAAATTGGCACAACGCTACAAATTACCGGAGAGGAATTGGCGGAAGCGGCCAATCCAGGATCAGGTGCAAAAGTCCTCGACGTGGCAGGTGGCAATGGCAATGCCACGATCGCGTTTGCCCGCCGCTGGTGCGATGTCACATCCACTGATTACGTGGAATCTCTGCTTGAAGGGGGGCGCAAGCGAGCTGAGGCCGAAGGGTACAGTGTAGCCTTTCAAAAGGCTGATGCGGAAAACCTGCCATTCGAGGATGGTTCCTTTGATATGGTTGTGTCCACATTCGGTGTGATGTTCACACCCAATCAAAACCAATCTGCGTCTGAACTTATGCGGGTTTGCCGGTCAAACGGCAAAATCGGCATGGCCAACTGGACACCTGCCAGCTTTATTGGTGCTCTGTTCAAGACCCTTGGCAAACACGTTCCGCCACCAGCCGGAGTTAAATCTCCCGCACAGTGGGGGGCAAGCAGTTGGATTGAAGAGCGATTCTCCGCCGAGTCCTCGGACATTTCTATTGTCTTGAAGAATTTCAACTTCAGGTATGCCTCTCCCAAGCAGTTCGTGGACTTCTTTCGAACCTTCTATGGCCCAGTTCACAAAGCGTTTCTCGCTCTTGATGAACGCGGTCAAGTTGATTTGGAAAACGATATTCTTGAAACCGTGAAACAGTTCAATGTCGCAACAGATGGATCCATGATCGTGCCTTCAGAATATGCTGAAATAATCATCACCAGAGCATGATTTTGGGCATTTTAGCAATTCCTCGGGAGGTTTTCTCTCGAGGAATTATCCGTTCAAAGTAGGTGGTGACAGCCGGATTGGGCCGCTTGACAATCCTGAGTCAGTTGCTGCCAATGGAATTTCAATTTGAAGAGGTAAAAATTATGGCCGCACAAACACTATTTGAGAAATATGGAGGATTTTCAAAGGTAAGCAAGATTGTGTTGGCTTTCTATGACACCTTGCTCGACAGCGACGAGATCGGTCCCTTTTTTGATGACATAGACATGTCCAAAATGGTTGATCATCAGACCAAGTTTATCGCATCTTTGCTCGGCGGTCCTGCTTCCTATTCCGATCGACAGCTGCACCAGTTGCACAATCACCTGGACATCCGTGATGCGCATTTTGATGAGCTAAAAATCGTTTTGAATAACACGCTGAGTGACCACGGCGTTGAGCCTGATGACGTTGTGATTGTGCTCCAAGAATTTGAAGCCAGGAGAGCATTGATTGTAGGAGCTCCCAATGTCGATTGAAGCCATCAACGAACAATTATTGAGAGCAATTGGTGTTGGGGTAGCGTTGCTGGACCGCAATAATCTAAGCTTTCACTTTCACAATGATACATTTGAAGAATGGTTCGGGGCCCAAATTGGCAGCGGCACAATCTCAACCGTCTTTGAGGGTCTAGATGTCGCAGCTCTGAACACAGAGTTAGAACAAAGCGGCCGTTATACCGCAGAAATTCGACACAAAAAGAAACGTCGGACAATGGTAATCGCAGTTGATTTTACTGCTGCCAGTGAAGACGATCAGCATCTCGTTGTTCTCGTTTGCCAAAATATTACCAGGATTCGCGAGTTGGAATCGATGATAGACTCCTATTCATTGATGGTGGAGCGCAACACACGTGAGATCAAACGAGAGAAAGAACAGGTCGAGAAGTTACTCCTCAATATAATGCCACGTTCGGTGTATGAGGAATTCAAGGCCTTTGGTGTCGTCACCCCTCAACTTTACGACCCAATCTCGGTTCTTATGCTCGATTTTGTCGGATTCACGGATATGGTTGCATCGGCTGATCCCAGTGTGACGGTGACTGAGCTAAATGATATTTACAGCGCGTTTGACCGCATTGGTGAACAGTTTGGTTGCGAGCGCATCAAGACGATAGGTGATGCATATATCACGGTCGCGGGCTTGCCAGACCCAATGCCTGATCATGCTAAGGCAGTTGCCAACACCGCCATTCGCTTTATCCGTTATTTGGAACGGCGCAATACCAGCCACCCTCACAAGTGGCACTGCCGTATTGGCCTTGCTTCCGGGGCTGTTGTTGGATCCGTGGTTGGAATACAAAAATACGTCTACGACATCTTCGGGCCGGCTGTTAACCTGGCCACGCGGTTGCAAGAATTCTCCGAGCCCATGCAAATCAGCGTGCAGGATGAAGTGGCAACAACGTTGCGTGAAGAATTTGAAATTGAAAGTTTGGGCGAAAAGAATATTCGTGGATTTTCAATTCAGCCGGTTTGGCGCTTAAACGACAGCAAGAAAACTGTGGCACCCAAAAAGGTTTAGATTAACCGGATGAGCCAAATCCAATATGGATATTCATTTGTGTCTCTATGAACTCACTGTCTTGATACAGACTTGAAACAATTCTCGTTTGCACGGAAATCAAACTGAAAAATGTCGAAACTATTTCTCCTTCATCAGATTATGGCCCACTCATCGTGGTCCGGTTAGGAGAATTAAAATGAACAGTTCAGTCCAACAATCCATTCGTGGCTCCATTTTTGCTGGAGCTGCACTTATTTTGTCGGTGTTTCACAGTCAAGCTGACGCAGTGACGAATTCGGGAATTGCAATAGTCGACACATCGCAGCAACGCCTTGATCAGTTTGCGCAATGAATTCCCGGCCGTGCTAGTCGACTTCTGTCGACCAAGATTGCAGCCTTTATCAAATTGAGTTCCGAAACACATTGCTTGGCAATGGTGTTTTTGATGTTGAGTAAGCGCGTTGAATGGTCAGGTCACTTTGGCCCTGCCAATGCACTCAGGTTTGACCCGCTCAAACGATTGGCAATCAAACGCCAAACACACGTCCGCGCAATGTAAGACGGTGTTCAGTGTCAAAGTTTGAAATAGGATCAGGACCCACTAATTCCGGGGATGCCTAACTGTCTCCGAGATTTATCCGGCCTTTATCAATTTCAAAAACTTGGAAGAAAACCCGCGTTGCGTATTGGAGTACAACCCAGTTTGTCGCGACGAGTTGGCACGCAAGTCAAGATGTGCCTCAACTCCAAGACAGCAGCTGCTTAGGTCACGTGCGTCTGCCATAATCTCGGAAAGCAACACAACGTGGCCAACCTTGTCTCTGGGCGTCATCATTTTTGACATGAGGCTTCTCCTTACAAAAATAATCAAATTCACGCCCAAATCGTAAGATGCTCCAGCTTCCGACTCAAATCCGAGGCGTATCGAAGAATAGCAGGACGCCAAGAAGATGCTTGAAGAGTTTGTACACGCAGCGTCACATGATGGAAAACATGTTCGCAAAGTTGAAAGACTGGCGGCGTATTGTAACCAGATATGACCGATGTGTTCACACCATCATGTCAGCAATCTGCATTGCGGCAGCGTTCTTCTTCTGGTTCAATCATTGGGTCCTGACCCTGGCAAACTTACAAATGCAGATTTGGGGATATTGTTATGTTACGCCTCGATTTACATTTAGACGCATGGTCTAATAGACTCAAAACCCGCTATCGAAACCAATCCGTTACTGTAGGAGCGACTGTATCATGAGTCGATCACAATTTGCCACGATTGATGCCGGCGCGGCGGATGGCTTTCATCTGACGGCTGGTTCAAAGCTTCGATTGATCAATACGACGGGCAGTCAAGTCGTAGGAACATGGGCATTTACTAACCCCGATTTGAATGACTACATGTCCATGGAACACACGCGCATTCATTCAACCAGTTCCCGCCCGCAACTGGGGACAATATTTTACACAAACATGCATAACCCTATTTTGGAAATATGTGCTGATCGCTCTCCAGGTGTCCATGACTGGTTTTTAGCCGCCTGCAACCAAAACCGATACGAATTGCTTGGACATCAGGGGCAGCATGCTAATTGCACCGATAATTTTCACGCCGTCCTAGATAAAGTTGGGCGGTCTCATTCATATGTACCATGCCCGCTCAATTTGTTCGAAAACGTGTCCATGATGTTTCGAGCGTCGATGGAAATCAAAAACCCGGTTGCAATGCCTGGCGATTATGTGGACCTAAAAGCGCTCTCAGACTGCTTTGTCGTTTTGTCCTCATGCCCACAGGACATGTTGCCAACCAACGGTCCCGATCTCACTCCGAATAGTGTGGAAGTGGAAATCATGGAAGCCTAAGGCAACCAAAATCATCCTTCGAAGTCTGATTGTCAAAGCAATCGGGCCCCATTGGTGAGTTGCTAAACTTGGCAGATCTTGGAGTCAGGCCTTTATCATCACAATTTGCAGATATTCAGATGGCATAGACACAGTGCCATCGCGCGCATCATTGAATTCGTCGACGAGGTTGAGAATGTCACTAGCCAATGCGTCCTCACCAGCCGGGCCCACCTTTTCAAATGCCTTGCGGCATAATCCATAATTGGTCCGGAAAAATTCTAAGTAATGTTGGGCAGATTTGTAACGGAAATTGTACACCTTTGGAGTGTTGAAGATTGCGCTGGCAGAAGGTGTGAGATGCTGTTCGATCCATTCCACCCGTCCCCAGTTTGCAGGAGCTTTGAACCCTGGTGATGGAGACATGTGTCGCCCAATTGTTGCACACATGCGTCCAACAAAACTGGTTGGCGTCCAATTGGCCAGCGCAATCTTGCCACCGGCTTTGCAGACACGGATTAGTTCCGATGCGGATGCCGGTTGATCGGGTGCGAACATAACGCCAAAGGCTGAGGTAATGCCATCGAATTCGGCGTCGGAAAACGGTAAGTTCTGTGCGTCAGCGATCTGGAACTTGATGCTCAAATCTTCGGCTTCAGCCCGGGCACGCCCCTTATCCAACAGCGCTTGGACATAGTCGGTCGAAACGACATCGCAGAACCGGCGCGCCACGGCGAGAGATGCATTTCCGTTTCCTGCCGCAACATCCAGCACCCGTGACCCGGGCGTAAAGTCCGCAGCCTCTGCCAATTCCTCACCAGTGATCTGCAAGGTGACCCCGATTTTTGCATAATCTGCACAAGACCAAGATGCGTTCAAGCTGCGGTTCCATTTATGATAGTCCGGTGTCCGATGGAGTTTTTCTGCAATGTTCATCTAGTTGTCTTTCGGTTGATTCCAATGGCCCATTATTCAACCCGACGTGTTTCATCTTCATTCCAGAAATCACGTCTCAATGTTTCAATTGTTGCAGACTGCCCGGCAAATAGCCTGAACAGCACTTTTGTGGGTGAAACAATTGAAACACCCAGATCCAAATTCCGTCGCCAGACTGAAACGTTGCTGGTTCAGTTTTAAAGGGCAAAACCAACTGCTCTCAAAAACAAAGGAAAATGGATATGACAAAGATTAATAATGAAGCGGCGAAGCCCGACAACGGCGTAAACGTAGAAGCTCTGCTTGGCGCACGCGAGGCGCTGGATACAACTCCCGCCGCGGCCAAGTTTGTTTGGCGGACCGAAACAAGATGGCTGCACGGCACTCACAGTCAAACGACCATTGGTGGATTTTTCGGCCTTGGTGAAGAACAGAATCGTGGCAAGCAGTTTACCGTCGATGCTGATCATCCAGAACAGTTTGCAGCCGCCAATATGGGCGCGACCCCAGTGGAACTTGCGTTGAGTGGTTTGGCCTCTTGCCTAATCGCCGGTATCGCCTCTGTTGCGCAGCACCGCGGCATTCAGTTGAACACTGTTACCGCAACGATTGAGGGTGACATGGATCTTCAGGGAATCATGGGCATCGATGCGGATGTGCGAAACGGGTTCGAGGCCATTCGCGTCGCGTTTCAGATTGATGCTGACGCCAATACTGAAGACCTCAAAGCGCTCGTTGCCCAATCGCAAAAGCGCTCTGCGGTTTTCGACATGATAACCAATCCAACGAATGTCTTTGTAGAAGTTAATTGAAAATGAAACCGGCTTGTCGGAGCAGCACAATGAAATATGTATCAACCATCATCGTCGGTGCCGGACAAGCCGGGCTCGCCATGAGCAAACACTTAACCGACCGCTCTATTGACCATGTGTTGCTGGAGCGGGGCGAAGTTGCCAATAGCTGGAAAACCGAGCGTTGGCACTCTTTGAAATTACTCACACCCAACTGGCAGAGTCGGTTGCCAGACTATTCGTATTCCGGTCCGGATCCCCACGGCTACATGAATATGGCGGAAGTGGTTTCATATCTTCAAACCTATGCCCATATAACTTGCGCGCCAATTCAGGAGCAAACCTCGGTCATATCGATTGAGCGTCGTTTTGGACGCTATGTCGTAAAGACAAATCGCGGAACTTGGGCGTCAACGACTTTGGTCCTGGCAAATGGCGCGTGCAACATTGCTCGCATTCCCAAATTCTCCGCTGCAGTTCCATCCTCGATCCGCCAACTATCCCCATTGGATTATAAAGCCCCTGATCAACTCGATGAAGGTGCCGTATTGATCGTTGGTGCATCCGCCACTGGAGTTCAGCTGGCAAAAGAGATCCAAGCCAGCGGGCGAGACGTGACTTTGTCTGTCGGCGAGCATATCAGAATGCCTCGCTCCTATCGTGGACGCGACATCAAATGGTGGATGGACGCAATGGGCATTTTGGACGCATCATATCTTGAAGTCGAAAATTTGGCTCGTGCCCGCAACTTATCCTCCCTGCAGTTGGCGGGGTCGGATGATGGGGCCATGGTGGACCTCAACTCACTGTCAGAAATCGGAGTGAATATTGCCGGGCGACTTTCTGGCATGCATGAGGGCAACGCACAATTTTCCGGCTCACTTGCCAATTATTGCAGCCTTGCCGACTTAAAGATGAATCGATTGCTGGAGAGTATTGATCAGTGGGTTCTTAACGGCCAGGACTCTGGTCTATTCCCGCCCGCCATCGAATTCAGTCCAACAAAAGTTAGTTATTCCGCACCTTTAAGCCTGAATCTAAACAGCGGGCAGGTAAAGACAATCATTTGGGCCACCGGATTTCGACCGGACTACTCCTGGCTTCGTGTTCCAGTGCTGGATCGCAAGGGAAACATCAAACACCAGGGCGGCGTTGTCGAAGCTCCCGGCATGTATGTGCTTGGACTGCCATTTTTGCGCAAGCGTAAGTCAACTCTGATTGATGGAGTCGGCGACGATGCCGAACAATTGTCGAACCATCTTAAGTTAAGTCTAGATCGGGTTGCTGCTTAAGTTGAGCCGTTCGAGCATCTATCCATCAAGGATTTCAATTGTTTCAGCAGACTTAGCTGCACACAACAATTGCAACAATTCCCGTCAATTACGACAACCGACTGAAACAGCCACACGATAGTTATTCTCCATCAAACAACCAATATGGAGTCACCAAATGATCTATCTATTATCATTCCAACCAGCACGGGCAATGGGCGCCATTGGCCAGGTAATTTTGAATTTCTTTAAAGACAGAGAAATGCGCATCGCACAAAGGCACTCGTTACGTGCATTGAATAACCTGGACAATCACGCCCTGAAAGACCTGGCAATCTGCAAGTCGGAAATCTATTCTGTATGCTATGCATCATCGATCGACCGCAGATAAAATCGTCCACATTGACCCAAGTGAAATTTGGCCTGGAACATAGATAGGCCCCTTCCTTGTGTTCCTGCACTCAAGACGGTGACACCAACGTTCGTTGATGCGGGCGACACAACTGTAAAACTTAAATCGCGTGGAGCACTGGAAATGTGCGCCACGCGATGTTGTTCTGTTTGATGCGTTGAACATCGATGCATATATGCGGATCTGATTGAATTGCCTGGTTCGTGGGAAGTTGAAATCAAACACAGTTTGATGATGGAACCGGTGAAACCCGCACATCAGGTACTTCACACATTATCAAGGCCGATCATTGCGGCCAGACAACAACCCCTCACAATTATCGTCAAAATGCTTTCGGCTCTTGTGATCCCGTCGGTAGCCTGCGATTTGGATGATGCCAATGTCTGCGTTGCGTAGATAGCGACGCCCTATACTTTGTTCTATCCAACAGAGTTGATGGCCCGCGGATAAATCGATGATTGGAATTCTTTCGGGTCGTGTTCAGCAGTTTTATACATCGGATTCACCCTCACATCTGTTGGGAGACAACTTGCAGCAGGTTCACAATGGGTGGCCAGGCAACGCGCTTCTTCAATGAAGTCGCTCACAGCAACCCAACTATGGAGGCTGCTGCACCACATCAGATCCCATTGCACGGTAATTGTTCCAACCCGATTGCCTCCACGCCTCCAGATGATATCGCACCGAATAGCCAATGAGATTGTTAGGCAACATTCAATGCCGCACTTCGGTTACAGCGCGCCGTTTCCGTCTTCGTTCTTGTTCTGATTGGTGACGCGTCTGCATCAGGTTGGAACTCAAACAAAAAAACCTCGCCACCGGGGAGAACGGTGACGAGATTTTTGAAGAATCGGTTGGAAGATATTGCTGCTCCTTCGGTTCCATAAGGTCTAAATTCGGAGCCTTTGGTGCCTGGCAATGGGGTGCCAGAACCGATCATCAATCTTGGGGCAAAGTACTACCCATGATGCAGCGAGTCCAGAAATTGTACTGCGACGCTGAACTCTTTCCCTTGCGTGCGTTAAACAACTTGGCGCAAAATTCATCGGCCCGCCGCGGCAAAAAGACCGAAATTACATGGCCGTCCGGGCTTGTATGCCTGGTGCGAACGACGGCATCTTCCTCGTTTTCCA
>JBDVMU010000023.1:0-150111 GCA_039969995.1 Rhizobiaceae bacterium | reverse complement strand
GGCTCCGACTGTATCGGCACATCGATCCGTCAGGGTGCGCTGTCAGTCACCCAGTTGGAAATCATGCCGACACCACCGGAAAAAGAAGACAAGCTGCTAACCTGGCCGAATTGGCCGCTGAAAATGCGCACGTCGTCGTCGCAGGAAGAAGGTGCAGATCGCGAATTTTCCGTGTTGACCCAGAAGTTTGAAGGCGAAGACGGACAGGTCAAGCGCCTGCAATGCATCAATGTCGATGGAAAGTTTCAGCCCGTTGAAGGCACGGAATTTGACCTCAAGGCTGATCTGGTGCTGCTGGCCATGGGTTTTGTCTCACCGGTCACCGAAGGCATGCTGGAGCAATTGGGTGTTGGTCTTGATCCGCGCCAGAATGTTCTTGCCGACACCAACGCTTACAAGACCAGCCATGAAAAAGTCTGGACTGCAGGCGACATGCGCCGTGGTCAGTCTCTGGTGGTCTGGGCCATTCGCGAAGGCCGCCAATGCGCCCACGCCGTCGACAAGGCATTGATGGGCGCCACCGTCCTGCCACGCTAAGCCCTTTCATGACTGCGAGCAGCACTGCGCTGCTTGCGCTCAAACGTCGACTTTTGGTGACTTAGTTCTGAAGTGCGGCAGCCTGGTCAAGGACGCTTTGAAGGCTCTTTGACTGCTGCGGCAATACCGACTCTTGTGGCTTTTTCGGTTTCTCAACAGCCACCGGCCGCACCACCTGGCTACTCACGCCCTGGGGCGGCCATACAAAATTATCAACCCTGCCTGCAACTGCAGCAGTCGCAGCAACAGGCTGCTCCGAGACCGCTGGAACAGCAATGATTTGGGCTGGCCCTGTTGGCAGTTCGATCTTGTCACCAGCCAACACATCGCCACCGTCAGCAGCAGGATCATCAAGGCGGATGACAAAGGTTTTGCCAGATTTGGCCGGATCATAATCCGGTGACTGATTGGAGAATGTTTCAGCATCGAACCCGGTTCCAGCTAAGGCTCCTGGTCCGCTAAAATCAGCTCCAAACAGCCGCTGAATGGCACCCTCAACATAGTAGGAAAGTCGACGCTTGCCGGCGCGGGTGAGATTAATGCCATCCTTGGCACGCAGCAGGACAATCTGCCCATTCACGTCAGGACCGGAGCGCGAATAATTGCCCTCCGCATCACTGAACCCATCCCACACATCAAGAAAGCGTCCATTGCGGGATGTCGCTGCCTTTCCGTAAATTTCGTTGAATTGCAGAAAGTCCTTGGTCATTGATTTGAACCGGACGGGGGGCAATCCCACCCATGCATATCTGATGCCTGTATCCTTCAACGCCTTACCAAGACTGTTGACCCGCTCAGAATAGGCAGCCAACCACTCCGGGGTCATCTTTTTCAGTCGCTTGCCATCGTTGCGCATCTGCTGGCGGTCATTAGAGCCCAACATCGCAACAATGTAGGAAGGCCTGTGCTCCTCGACCAGCGGTTGAAGATCCTGCGACCAATCCACAATATCGGTACGGACAAAGCCTGACAGGCCCTTGGCTTTGTTGACGACCTTTAAGGTTGGTGCCTGGGCCAGAGCTGTGGTCAGACCATCGGCCAATCCGCTGGCAAAAAAATCTCCGACGACCAAAATAACCTTGGCATTTTCGCTCTTTGGCAATGCTTTGACGGCTGCTGCCTTGCTGGCGGCGCTGGCGGTGCGGCTTTTTTTGCTGCGCTTCGTGCGCTTTTTCTTGGCAACGGCCTTTTTCTTGGTTTTCTTTTTGCCGAACAGAATGCTGAAAAGGCTGCGGCGTTTTTTGGGCTTAGCGTCCTGCGCATGAGCTGGCGCGACACCATAAAGTCCCGATACCATGGAATTTGAGGCGCCAAAAGGCACGCCCAGAATCGCAATCAAATGGACAAGGGCCACAGCAAAGGCAAGTTGACGAACACGATACACTTCAAGTCGCTCCTACCGGCAAACCATCCCGGAATCAGACTATTGATAACCTAACTTCTTTTTCGCAATCGGGCCAGAAAAGCCGGAGATTCAAACCCCGTAGGGTTAAGGCCCATCTGGATTTGCGCGCGCCGGATAGCGGCTCTGGTTCCGCTGCCAACATTTCCATCAATGTCCTTGTTATACAAGCCCATGGTGCGCAGCAGACGTTGCAGTTCTTTGCGCTGGGCCAGCGGTAGTTTGGGATACGGGCGCGGGATCTGATTAATCAACTCTCCAGCACCACCGATCTGGTCGGCAAGATGCCCCACGGCCAAGGCATATTTGTTGGAATTATTGTAGCGCTTCAAAATGTAGAAATTCCTCAGCATCAAAAAGGCCGGCCCGGATTTACCCGCCGGGAACATCAGAACAGCCCGGTCATTGGAAGGTGGAAATTTCCGCCCCGCTACGCGCTTGATGCCGAGCTTTGCCCAGCTGTTCAGGTTGCGTGTTTTGCCCGATTGACTGCGGACACGTTTGGGTACTTTCACCTCGTATCCCCACGTGCGTCCGGGTCGCCAACCATTGCGCTTCAGCAAGTTCGCAGCCGTGGCCATCGCATCAGGAATCGAACTCCAGATGTCTTTTTTTCCATCTTTATCAATGTCTTGAGCAAATGCCAGATAACTCGAAGGGATGAATTGCGTATGCCCCATAGCCCCCGCCCATGAGCCACGCAATTGGTCGACACCAATGCGACCCGACTGCAGTATCTTCAAAGATGCGATCAACTGGCCGCGGGCAAACTTGCGCCGTCGCTTGTCGGCGTAAGCAAGCGTTGATAGCGACCGGAACACGCTACGAAGTGATTTGGGCCGCTTCATTGCCTCGCCATAGGTCGATTCCATCGACCAGATGGCCAAAACGATATTTGGGCTAACGCCGTATTGGCGCTCGATCAGATTGAGCCAGCGAGCCCATTTTCTCTTCTCCTGCTGACCACGTTCAACCGCAGTTTCATTCACCCTGCTATCGAAATACATCCATAGTTTTTGCCGAAACTCTGGTTGATAGCGGGCCAGTTCCAGCACCTCCGGGTCGGGCGAATTTATGCCCCTGAACGCCCGATCAAAAGTGCGTTTGGTAATGCCCTTGCGGCGTGAATAAGCAGCAAAATCCCGCTTCCATTTGCGAAATCCGGCGTCAGCCGAGGCTGGATGGCTGAATGCGGCCAACAAAAGGGGCGCTGCAAGAAGCGCAACCAATGCAAGGGTGAGAAGGCGGTTTAGGCGCAATTTCATGACAGATCCACGGACGTTTTGCCCACCAATGTAGTCCGCGCCCGTTAACTGTTGGTTAACCATGATCGTTGCCCTGGAAGTCACCTGTATCCAATTGGTAACTTAAACCTGTCAAAAGTGATCAAAATTTGGGCGTAAATCACATGCTAACAAGAAGTGATCGCGTGTGGACTATTTTGGGTGGAGAAAACCTTGTCACAACCTGCAAAAACTCGTCCCGTCCGTAAGGCGGTTTTTCCTGTGGCTGGTCTTGGCACACGGTTTCTTCCGGCCTCCAAGTCGGTGCCCAAGGAAATGCTGACCGTCGTCGACATGCCGGTTATTCAGTATGCGGTAAACGAGGCGCGCGAGGCTGGTATTGAACATTTTGTGTTCGTTACCGGGCGCAATAAAGGGGTGATTGAGGACTATTTCGATGTACAGCCGGAACTGCGCGCCACTTTGAAGGCCCGCGACAAGTCTGACATGCTGGCCGTGCTGGCCGATAGTCAGCCGGAGCCAGGCCGAACCAGCTTCACCCGCCAGCAGGAACCGCTCGGACTGGGCCACGCGGTTTGGTGCGCCCGCGACATCGTTGGCAACGAGCCTTTTGCCCTGCTGCTGCCCGACATGATTATGAAGTCGGACAATGGCGGCTGCCTGTCCTCATTGATGGAGGTCTACACGCACACTGGCGGTAACCTGATCGCCGTTGAAGAATGCGATCCAGCTGAAGTCTCCAGCTATGGGGTGATCAAAAAAGGCAAGGAAGTCGCTGGCGGCTTTGAGATTCACGACATGGTGGAAAAGCCCAGGGTCGAGGACGCCCCGTCCAACCTGTTCATCAATGGACGCTACATTCTGCAACCAGAGATTTTTGGCTTGCTCGAGAACCAGGAAACTGGTGCTGGTGGAGAAATACAGCTCACGGATGCCATGCTGCGGCTCTGCGAGACACAGCCATTCCATGGCCGCAAATTCGACGGTGTCAGCTTCGATTGTGGTTCCAAGGAAGGCTTTATTGCAGCCAATGTCGCCTTTGCGCTGGACCGAGATGATACCGGACCTGTCGTTCGCAAAATCATAGAGGAAATGTTGGGCGGTTAGAGCCCTTCAAGATCAGCGCTGCAACCGCAGGCCCAACCGCGCCGTCGTGGCATCGAAGGACGATGACGCGTCGGTAGAATCCTGAATTTCATGACCGACTGTTGCAACCACTGCAGCATGGCGGTTAAGGCGCCATTCTGCCCCGATTTGCGCCTGAAGCACTTCATCGCGGCGTCCAGACCCATCGTAGTCACGCAATGAGGCAAGCACGCTGGCGCTGAGCGATAGGTTTGGACGCAGGTCGTGAACCACCCCAACTGTCAGCGCGTAGGTCACCGATCCAGCCTCGTTGGCATTTGTCGATCCGGTAAACTCGGTCTGGGCCGTTGTTGTGAAGGTCGTCAGCCGTTGAGGCGACCAGTTTATCGAAGCATCGACTGTAAATCCGTTGAGATCGTCGATCGCCGCATCCTCGAAGCGTTCGCTGGAATAGCCCGCGGACAATTCACCGTTGAGTTTTTCCCCCCGATCGAAGGCAACGCCACCGCGCAGGGCATAATTCATGCTGTCACGCAAGTTTCCATTGCGATCGACCTCTCGCTCATGAATGCGGGAGCCAACCGACGCTTCAACGAAGGGCGTGAAGGTCTCGGACACTTCATAGCCAATGCGTCCTTCAAGCTCCAGCAATGTATTATTGCGGTCGTCCTGGGACAAAGATGAGCCATCGCTGAGTGCCGCGTCCTCGTAAGACGCATGGGTGATGGTGCCGCGCAGTAAGCCCGAAACCCTACCTGCCTGCTTCTCAATTTCGCCATAGCCACTCAACTGATGCAGGTTGGGATCTTCAGTGACGAACAGCGGTGCCGGAACCGACAGGTTGTCACTTTCGGCACCTTCAGTCGTCAAATCATAGGACCCACCAATGCGGCCGGTCAGATCGCTGCTGATATCCATTCGCAGTTCGAGACTGGCATCGAAAGTCGACAGGTCATCGACGTCACCGCTGAAATAGGTCTGATAGGAGCCACCGATTTCGCCGCGCAATTGGTGAAGCGCCCAGTCGCTTTGCGCTGTCAGTCGGGTCTCTGTTTGAGAAAAAATTGCTGAGGCTCCATCGCTGGAAGACGCAGCATTGCTGGTTGAACCGACACTTTGGGTCAAAACGGGGAACAGGGTGAAAGTTCCAACACGAATACCAAGCGCGTCATACGGAGACTCATCGCGCACCCCACCGCCGCCTTGAACCGGTGCAGCGGGTTGATTGGCCAACGGTGACACAGACCCATCCGGCTGAATGACGCCCACCTGCTCCGTAGGGCGCGCCCTTGGGTTGCCATCGTCTGAACTGGCATTTGACAGGTCTGCCCCGCCCTGCCGGTCCGCTGTGAGCAAGTCGCCGCTTTCGGCAAAGTCATCCTCAGCAGTCAGTTCCCCACTGTCTGAGGTGCCATTAATGGTCGTCGAAAACTGGACATCGTTTTGCCTCGGTTGGTCCTCGACGCCGTCCAGATCATTATCTGTCAGAGGGGTGCCATCGTTGGAATAGGTATCTTCGTCGTTTGCTTGTTGGGCCCAGGCTTTAGTCAACGCATGGTCAATGGATATCGCAGATGTCGTCGACATCAGCGAAGCCGCAATCAAAGTCCGTGTGAATTTGCCCAAAGACACCATATACGAAGACAAACTTTCAAAGGGATCGATCAAACCTACTTAATCAATGGCCTCAATGCCCGACCTCGTGTTGGTCGCTCGCTGTTCGCCGCTGATTACCGAAATGTAAATGGACGTGGTTAATGCTTTCTTTCTTTTTTGCCGTGTAAGGGCGTGATTTTGCGTTCACCTTTGGTGCCAATTGAGATACGACACCGCCATGACAAGCGAAATCAACACCACCCAGATCATCAACTCTGCCAAACGAACACTGCAGATCGAAAGCGCGGGTATGACTGCCTTGGCCGCTGCATTCGACAATGGTCTGGCTGAGCCATTTCGCCAGGCGATCAGCACCTTCCGTGACATTCAAGGACGGGTGATTGTTACCGGTGTTGGCAAGAGCGGCCATATCGCGACGAAAATTGCTGCGACGCTGGCATCGACTGGAACGCCCGCCTTTTTTGTGCATTCAACCGAGGCCAATCATGGCGATCTGGGCATGATTGCCCGCGATGATGCCATTTTGGCGATCTCATGGTCTGGCGAAACCACCGAATTGCTCGGTACGCTGGATTATTCCAAGCGGTTTTCCATTCCGCTGGTGGCGCTGACTGCAGATGCCAACTCGACATTGGCACAACATGCCGACGTCGTCCTGGCGCTGCCGCGGGAAAAGGAAGCCTGCCCGCATAATCTGGCACCAACGACTTCGTCCCTGATGTTGCTGGCTCTTGGCGATGCGATTGCCGTCGCATTGTTGGAAAGCCGTGCATTTACGGCAGATCAGTTCAGCGTTTTTCACCCGGGCGGGCAATTGGGGGCTAAACTGGTGCGGGTGCGCGACCTGATGCATTCTGGTGAGGCTCTGCCGCTGGTCAACAGCGGTACACAGATGATGGAAGCAATCTTGCAGATTTCGGAGAAGGGCTTTGGCTGCGTTGGTGTTGTCGAAGGCGAAAACCTGATCGGCATCATCACAGATGGTGACCTGCGCCGCAGCCTTTCAACATCCTTGCTCGACGAAAAGGTCGATGATGTGATGACTGTCGCTCCACAAACGATAAATGGCGACATGCTAACCGCAGAGGCATTGGAACTCATCAATAGCCGTGAGGTGAAGATCACCGCGCTTTGGGTCACCGATGGTCAAAAGCCTGTTGGCATCCTTCACCTGCACGACCTGCTGCGGGTTGGCGCTGCTTAAACCCTATCCAGTCCCGCCGACCCGGTCGGCAATGGCGACGATGCGGTGCATATCGCGCAATACCGGCTTTTCGATCAGCTTGCCATCAATCACCACCAGCCCCGTATCGGCTGCCTCGAATTCAGTAATGATACGGCGTGCGCGGGCTATTTCTTGCTCGCTTGGTGTGAACACATCATTCAGCGCCGCTATTTGCTTGGGATGGACCGACCCCTTGCCGCAAAAGCCAAGATCACGGGCCTGTTCGGCGGCCATCCGCATGCCGTCAGGATCATCAAGATCCAGGTAGGGCACATCAATAACATCCAACTCAGCACTTGCGGCTGCATGAACAACGCGGGACCGGGCATAGAGCAAGGACTCCCAGGCGTTGCTGCAACGCAGTTCAGCCGCCATATCGACACCCCCAAATAGCATTGCATCGATGCGGTCACTGCAATGGGCGATGTCATAGGCCAACTCCAGCCCCTGGCAGGTTTCGATGATCACATGCAGACGCGTAGAATGGCCAGCTTCGGTCAACAACTGATCCAGTTGAACCACTTCATCTGGAGTTCGTATTTTGGGCATCATCAGAGCGGGCGGCGGTGTTTTGGCGCTCAAGATCGCCTGTACATCCTCAATGCCAAATCGCTCTCGTAAGGAATTGATGCGCAGAATGCGCTCAACACCATCATCGGCCTGTGGCTCGGCAAACAGCGCCATCGCTTTGCTTCGGGCTTCGGCCTTGTCTTTGGGAGCAATACCATCTTCCAGCTCAACGCAAACAATATCCGCACCGCTGGCCAGCGCCTTGGGATACATTTCGGGCCGGAGTGCCGGAACAAAAATAAAGCTGCGCCGCGGACGAATACTGGTTGCTGACACTAAACTGCCTCCACAGTAAGAGCGCCATCGTGATGCCCAACCACCTTCACTTTGGCACCTTTGGGCAGGTCCGATGAACTGCTGGCACGCCACACGGTGTCACCCAATTTGACCCTTCCGGTTCCGTTCTCAATTGCCTCATGTAAAGTTGCCTCGCTGCCAACATGGCGCGAAAGCGGGTCATTGATGCGGGATGCGGCGTCATTATTGGTATCCGCCGGAAACAGCTTTCGACCCACCAGCGCCAACACCAGGGACAACACCCCAAAACCGACGATCTGCGCCTGCCAGGGCCACCAGGAGACATCGGTGAACGAAATCAGCGTCAGCGTACCGATGACCAGCGCTGAAATACCAAACCAGATGAGAAATACACCCGGCAAGAGCAGTTCGGCCAACATCAGCAGCAGGCCAATAATGAACCACGACCACGGACCCAAATCGGTCAGCCATTGTTGGATCATATCTGGCTCCTTTGTTGTGTTCTATTCAATCAGCCGGTCAGTCAGCCGGTCTTTGGGACCCGTGCTGTGGATCGTGTCGAAGATGATTTCGGTTCAGGTTTGACAGCACTCTCACTGCCGCCGCTGCTGCCACCGTCGCCGCCGCCGCCGCCGCCGCCGCCGAATGTATCTTTGGCGATTTCGGAAATGCCTGCCAGCGAGCCGATCAAAGATGTGGCTTCCATTGGCAGCATAATCAGCTTCTGATTGGGGGCTGAACCGATTTCCTTCAGGGCTTCGGTATATTTCTGGGCAACAAAATAATTGATCGCCTGACTGTTGCCTTTGCTGATTGCTTCGGAAACAGCGCGGGTTGCCTCAGCTTCCGCTAGGGCTTCACGTTCACGGGCCTCGGCCTCCAGGAATGCAGCTTCCCTGGTGCCCTCTGCTTCCAGGATCTGCGCTTGCTTTTGGCCTTCTGCGCGAGTGATAGCCGCCTGGCGGTCACCCTCTGCTTCGAGAATTTGAGCACGTTTCTGGCGCTCAGCCTTCATCTGACGTCCCATCGCGTCCACCAGATCGGCAGGTGGATTGATGTCCTTGACCTCGATGCGGGTCATCTTAATTCCCCAGGGGGCAACGGCATCGTCAACAACATGCAGGATGCGGGTGTTGATTTCATCGCGTTTGGAAAGGAGTTCGTCGAGATTCATTGAGCCCATCACCGTGCGCAGGTTGGTCATCGTGATGTTGAGGATGGCGTTTTCCAAACCGCTGACCTCATAAGCCGCCTTGGGCGCATCCAGCACCTGGAAGAATGTGACGCCGTCAACACTACAGGTCGCATTGTCCTTGGTGATGATCTCCTGAGTCGGCACGTCGAGCACCTGTTCCATCATGTTCATCTTTGAGCCAATGCGCTCAATGAACGGCCAAATGATGTTGAGGCCGGGGTTCAGCGCCCGGTCAAACCGGCCCAAACGTTCCACCGTGTAGTTGAATCCCTGCGGGACAATCTTGATCATCGAGAAAATGACGATAATCAGCACGAAGCCAAGGATCAGGATGGCTAAGTCATTAATTTGCAATATCATTTATATCTCCCCATTTGAATCCCATATGGGCATTCAAGCGCGCTTATTCAAGCTATTGCGGGCCAGTGTAGCCTTGGAGATCCGCTCAGATCCAGCCTTGTAGCTCACGACGCACAACTGTTTCGATCAGTTCCATGCCGTGCGGCCCGTCATTCAAACAGGGTATATGTGTGAAGTGCTCGCCACCATTTTCGATGAACTCTTCGCGCACTTCGCCGTCGATTTCTTCCAGGGTTTCCAGACAATCTGCCGCAAAACCCGGGTTCACAACTGCAAGCTCTTTGACGCCTTCGTGAGCCAACCGTTCCACAGTCTTGTCCGTATAAGGTTGTAACCATTCCTCCGGCCCGAAACGCGACTGGAAGGTGGACAGAAGATAATCCTTGTCCCAGCCCATATGTTCACGCAAAAGCCGCGACGTTTTCAGGCACTGGCAATGATAGGGATCGCCCTTGTCGAAATAGCTTTTGGGAATGCCGTGATAGGATGCGATGATGTGTTCTGGCTCAAAGTCCAGTGTTTCCAGATGCGCCGCAATCGAATTACCCAGGGCTTCAATATAGGCAGGGTCGTCGTGATAGGGCGGCACCGTGCGCAAAGCCGGCATCCAGCGCATCTTCATCAGCGCTTCAAATGTTTTGTCATTGACCGTCGCAGTGGTGGCTGCTGCATATTGGGGGTAAAGCGGAAACACCAGGATGCGCTCGCATCCCTGTTCCTGCAGCGCCTTCAACCGACTTTCGATGGACGGATTGCCATAGCGCATGCCCCAGTCGATCACCAGATTGTCGATCTTGCCCATCTGCTCGGTCAGTTGATCGGCCTGGGAGCGCGTAAAAGTGCGCAGCGGCGATTCATCCTTTTCTTCATTCCAGATGGAGGCATAAAGGGCACCGGACTTTTTCGGACGCGTGTTCAGGATAATGCCGTTCAACAGGGGCCACCAGATAATGCGCGGGGTCTCTATCACCCGACGGTCAGAGAGAAACTCCTTCAGGTATTTACGCATGTTCTTTTTGTCGTGACCATCCGGGGTTCCCAGATTGACCAGCAACACGCCAACCTTGCCAAAATGGACCTTGGGGTGCTCGGGCGGAAAGGCCGCAGCTGAGATATCTCGGTCGAATGCGTGTGATTTCACGGGGGCGTTCATGGCTCTGTCCAAAATGGGCCTTTTAGGTTGGTTCAGCCATAGCCCATGGCTTGCTGCATATTCAACCGGAGAGATTGAGGCGCAGTGTCTCAGTGATGGGATCCGGAAACCTTTGCAATTAATCCACAGGCTGCATTTTACTTTGCTTGTGTGGTGACGGCCCGTCGCGTTGGTGTCATGCTGTTACTCAAGGGTTGTCCCACCACATCAACATCATCGAATGGAGAGTTAGATGCTCAAATCCACCATAAAATCGGTCATTGCCGCTTCGGTGGCAGCTGGTCTTGGCCTTGCCGCCATGACAGCGGCGCTTGCCGAAACGGTCAATGTCAGCATTATCGTTGCCAGCGACATGGATACCATGTCCGGCAAAAAGCGCGGCGGCGTGGCGCGTCTGGCGGCGGTTGTAAAAGCTGAACGGGCCAAGGGAGGCAATTCCCTGTTCGTCTATCCGGGCGACTTGCTGTCCCCGTCAATTCTTGCAGGTTTTGACAAGGGCGCCCACATGATTGAGCTGCTCAACATGGCTCCACCGGACATCCTGGTGCCGGGCAACCATGAATATGACTTCGGCCCCGACGAATTTATCAAGCGGATGAACGAAGGCAAGTTCATGAAACTGGCCACCAACACCCGTTACAAGGACGGCTCACAGCTGCCGGGTTTCGAAGAAAGAGTCATGAAGGAATTTGGTGGCGTGAAAATTGGCTTTATCGGCCTGACCACCGAAGACACACCTGACATCTCATCTCCGGGTAACATTGTTTTCAGCAGCAATATCGACACCGCCAAGCGAGTCGGCGGCGAATTGCGTGAAGCCGGAGCCGATATGGTTGTCGCCATTGTTCATACTGCCCAGGAAATGGACTTCAAGCTGCTCTATTCAGCTGGCGTCGATGTTGTTCTGTCAGGCCATGACCACAACCTTCACGTCTTCTATGACGGCCGTAAGGCACTGGTGGAATCAAAGGAAGAAGCTGAATATGTGACGATTATGGATGTCGAGTTCGACATCGGCGAAAGCCGCGGAAAACGCCGTGTGCGCTGGTGGCCAAACTTCCGCATCATCGATACGGCCAATGTCGAGCCTGATGCAGAAGTTGCAGAAAAGGTTGCCGGTTTTGAAGCCACTTTGTCGAAAGAGCTGGATGTTGCCATAGGTACATCTGACGTGGAGCTCGATACCCGCAAGGCAATCGTGCGCACTTCCGAAGCCGCATTCGGCAACCTGACCGCCGATGCGATGCGCGCTGCAGTCAATGCCGATGTTGCCTTCACCAATGGTGGTGGTATTCGCGGCAACAAAATCTACGACGCTGGCCACACGCTGACCCGTCGTGATGTGTTGACCGAGCTGCCGTTCGGCAATGGCACGGTGAAGCTGGAAGTTACCGGCGCGACCATTCTCGCGGCTCTGGAGCATGGCTATCGTGCTGCACCAGAGGCCACTGGTGGCTTCCTGCATATTTCCGGGATGAAGGTAACTGTCGACACGTCAAAGCCTGCTGGTGGCCGTGTCGCCGAAGTTATGGTGGGTGGAGAAGCCCTTGATCCGGCAAAGTCCTACACCCTGGCCACCAATGACTTTATGGGCCGTGGTGGTGATGGCTATAAGATGCTGCGCAGCGGCAAGGTGTTGATCGACCCGTCTTCTGCCAAGCTGATGGCCAATGACGTAATGGCCCATGTGCGCCAAATGGGCACGGTCAAAATGGGTGTCGATGGTCGTCTAACCATCAAATAGGCTCAGCTACCGACCAGCAAAAAGGCCGCTTCATTTGAAGCGGCCTTTTTTTGTTTGGCATGTTCCGTTGCTGGTATGACCCTGACAGGATTAGCTGTCGTAGTCGCGCTCATCAGAGATGACCTTGCCATCATTGGGCAACTCATCCACCACCTCAACCGCACCTCCAAGTTTGGTCAGTTCGCGCAGAGATGCAGTCACCTCTTCGACATTGATGCCCTGCCCTGTCACCTGAAGGCGCATGGCATCGCGGTCACCGTCCCGCTCAACAATCAACCGGGCGCCAGCGACTTCATCAAAGCGTTTGACCAGTTCGCCTATCTGTTTGGGATCGACGAACATGCCCTTCACTTTGGTGCGCTGGTCAGCACGGCCCATCCATCCCTTGATGCGCATATTGGTACGTCCGCAGGGTGACGTACCAGGCAATACAGCCGACAGGTCTCCGGTGCCAAAGCGCACCAACGGATAGGTGGTAGAGAAATTGGTGACAACCAACTCACCGACTTCACCTTCACCAACCGGGTCATCGGTGCCGGGACGAACGATCTCAACAATCAGATCCTCGTTGACCATCATACCGTCTACCAATTCACCCTGATGCAGGCTCTCATAGGCGATCACGCCCAGATCAGCCGTTGCATAGGCCTGCAGAACCTGTACGCCGCGACTGGCATATTCCTCACGCATGGACGGAAACAGGGCACCACCTGAAACCAGAGCCCGCTTGAAACAGGACAAATCAGCATTCATTTCCTGAGCCTTGTCGAGAATGACCTTCAAATAGTCCGGCGTACCGGTATAGGCGCTGGGCTGAAGCGCCAGGGCGGCTTCAACCTGCATTTCAGTATTGCCGATGCCTGCAGGAAAGACGGTGCATCCAAGTGCCCGCAACCCTTCATCGAGGATGAAACCACCTGGGGTCATGTGATAGGCGATGGTGTTCTGCACGATATCACCACGACGAAATCCAGCAGCAAATAAGGCGCGGGCACCCAACCATGGATCAGCCCCTATCCCCTGCGGCTCCCAGATCGGGCCCGGAGAGAGAAATACGCGATTGCCCGCCAGTGCACCCATATTGGCAAACCCGCCAAAGGGTGGATTTGCTGCCTGTGCGGCCATCAATTCCGGTTTGCGCAATACCGGCAGATTGGCAAGACTTTGACGATCGGTCACAGCTGACAGGTCACATTGCTTGAGATGCTCGGCCAATCCGCTGGACACTTTCACCGCTTCTGGCAAATGCGCTGCCAGTCGCGTAAACAGTGCAGCCTCACGCGCCTTTGGATCTAAAGTTTCCTTGTCGTCAAAATGCTCGCTCATGACCGGTCCATCCCAATTTAATTGACCGCATTTGTTGCACCTGCTGCAGCGGGATTCAACTGCACAATCGACACCATCAGCGTCAATTTTTCAAAGTGCTATCGGCCAGGAGCAGGCCCTGTCAGCTTTGTTCGGCGTAGATTGCTTTGTGCTCTGCAACAGCGCGCAAAATTTGCTCAACCGAACCGTCGAGGGGCATCAAATCAATCTTGAAGGCAGGTCGGCTGTCCCGACCGGTTTGTTTGGTCGGCCAAAGGTAGACGCCCAGATGAAATTCGTCTTCCGCCCGCTCCAAGCGCACGTCTTTGATCTCATCCCAAGGGACGGCTTGCGAAGAATGGCGGGCGTAAAACAAGCCGTCGGGCCGTATCGCGACCACCACTTCGTTGCGGACAAACCGCCAGATCATCGCCGCTGAGCAAAAGCTAAAGAAGATCAGTCCTGAGATGACGGTAATTGTATCGGCATTCGGCAGCCCCAAAAGGCGGGCGAACAACCAGATCAAAAAGCAGACAATCAAAGTCAGACCGACAGCGGTGAGCACTGAACGGTTGAATGACGATCTCGAATAACGGTATTGATGAGCCATGGCTCAAACATAGTGTCCATCCGTCCTAGGGACAAACACCAAATTGCCCGTCAGGGGAAGTTTAAGGAGCGAGTTTCTGCCCATGTCTCATCAACAGCCGCCATTGCTCGACCCTCTGTCCCCCAACTTCGCCCGCGATCCATACGCAGTCTATGACAGTCTGCGTGCATTGCACGATCCATGGTATTTTGAAGCGCAGGATATGTTGATGTTGGCGCGTTATGAGGATGTGCAGAAGGTTGCCACCTCCCCCCACGCTGTGCGCTCTCTGGAAGGTCTTGAAACACCGCAAGAACTGGCGCGGCGCCAGCGGCAGGCGAATTGGCATGATATGCCATATCATGAACGGGTGGTGCAGTTCAGTCTGCTGGACAGCGATGGAGATGTGCACCGCCGCCTGCGCAAGCAGGTATTTGGCTTTTTCAAAAATGATGCCGTTGGTCGGTTGGAAACCACCGTTCAGGACTATGTCGAGAGGTTATTGGATGATCTGCGTGACAAGGATCAAATCGAGTTTATTGAGGACTTCGCTGCGCATATTCCAGGTTTCGTCATCGGCAAGCTGCTTGGTGCACCGGAGCAGGATTGCCCGCAATTGCGACGCTGGTCGGAACAGGTGGTACAGTTTTTTGACGTCGACCGCAGTGACGCGAAAAAGCAGCTGGCCGAGACAGCAACGCGGGATTTCTACCACTATCTGGAAGACCTGAAGAGAGAGCGGACGGCGCAGCCCCGTGATGATCTGATTTCGCGCATGATTGAAGACGACAAGGCCGGTCGCTACAGCCAGGACGAATTCATCTCAACCTGCATGCTGATCCTGATGGCTGGCCATGGCTCGACCATCGATGTGCTCGGCAGCGGCATGCACACTTTGCTCAAACACCCCGATGCGATGGGCACGCTGCGCAGCAACCCTGAGCAATTGCCGACGGCGATTCAGGAAATGTTCCGATACGAGTCCCCCCTGCCGTTCTTTCACCGACATATGACCCAAGACATCACACTTGGGGGCAAGACCTATCCGGCGGGCACCACTTTCGGACTGCTCTATGGTGCCGCCAACCGCGACCCTGCGCAGTTTGAGGCGGCAGATCAGTTCCACATCGACCGTTCCCCCAACCGCCATCTGGCGTTTGGCATGGGGGCACATCTGTGCCTCGGCAACAACCTTGCCCGAATGAACATGAAAGTGATTTTTGAAACGCTGCTGCAGCGTTTTGAAGACCTTCAGCAGATCGATGATGAGGTCGAATACAAGCCCGGCCTGTCGGTGCGCGGGGTGAAGAAACTTAACATAAGGCCGGTGCTCGCCAGAACATCCTAAATGCGGGTACAGTTGCGAATGATTCGCAACATGAACATTTTCCCCTGGTTCAAATTTGTTCAGTCACTGACTTTCTGGCAGGCGACGTGGTTCCTTTACTTCGAAAACCACCTGTCGGCCGCAGAAGCCATACTGCTTTATGTTGTCTACGATATTTCGACCACGATATTGGAAGTGCCGTCTGGATATATGTCGGACCGGTTGGGCCGTCGCCTGACCTTATTGGCCGCTGCCGTTTGCAGTCTGGGCGCAATGTTGCTGTTGATTACCGGCAATGTATTTGCGCAATTCATTCTTGCCAACTTTTTGATGGGCGCGTCTGCCGCCTTCACATCGGGCACAGATTCCTCCCTCCTTTATGAAAGCCTCAACGCGGAAGGTCGCAAAACAGAGATTGAAGAGGCCGAGTTGAGGGCGTGGCGGTTTGGTTTCTCAGCGCTTGCAATCTCTGCTTTGCTTGGTGGTGTTTTAGCGATCTATGACGAGGTATTTCCCTATGGCGCCAATGCCCTGACGGCGGTGATATTGCTGGCAGTGACCACTTTGTTCCGCGAACCGCCGCATGCTGAAAGAGCGCCACATCGGGAAAATCTTCGAGCATTGGGCCAAAACCTGATCCAACCCACTTTGCTTTGGCTGCTTTGTCTGACCCTGTTGATGTATGTGTTCAGCCACATTCCGTTTGTCTTTGGCCAGCCCTTCATTCGCGAAGCTCTAACGGGTGCGGGATACGCCGCGCAGGCACCCTTGGTTTCCGGTGGAGTGACCTCAATTATGATGCTGGTTTCAGTTGCCGTTTCAATGGTTGCCTTGCCACTGCGAAAGCGGTTGGGGCTGTCAACAACCCTGCTGGTGGCCTTTGGCCTGCAAATTGCTTTAACCGCAGCACTCGCAACATCCAACGGTTTGTTTGTGATTGGTCTGCTGTTTTTGCGCATGGTGCCGGATTCCTTGTCCCAGCCCTTCATTCGCGCCCGAATTCAGCCATTGTTACAAGATGGCGTGCGCGCAACCTACTTTTCGATCCAGAGCCTGGCAGGACGAATTCTATTCGCGCTAACCCTCAGTTTGGCAGCGGTCAACACGACCAACGATGCTCCGTTGCCTTATGGGGACATGCAGGTAATTCTGGCGCTTTACGCATGCGGCGGCATTGTATTTCTGCTTCTGCTTGGATTGAGTGCAGGGCGCGCAAAGGTGTAAACCGGGCAGCGCTTAGAAACCGGCACACGAAACGCGGAGGGATTTGATGAAACTGTTGTCAGGGCACGCTGGTCGCGAGCCGCAGATAATTGACCTATTTCGCTCAACCTTTGCTGCGTCTGAAGGCGCCGATGAGGGCAGGCTGATCGGTGACCTGGTGACCGAGATACTGGAAAGCCAGCTCCCTGAAGAAGTGGGGGTATTTTCTGCGCTTGAAAACGAACAGCTGGTCGGCTGCATCATCTTTACGCCCCTTACCTATTCTCAAGACCCGCGTTCGGTGCGTCTGCTCTCGCCCGTAGCTGTTCGCACCGA
The DNA here is from genome assembly GCA_039969995.1 of Rhizobiaceae bacterium. GTDB lineage: Bacteria > Pseudomonadota > Alphaproteobacteria > Rhizobiales > Rhizobiaceae > Pseudahrensia. The sequence goes on along the minus strand of JBDVMU010000023.1, from coordinate 132,960 downwards.
TCATCACAATGCCGGAGTCGGTCAGAAGTTGATCCGGTTTGGCTTGGAAACTTTGCAGCAGCGTCGTGTTGATGTTGTCGTCACGTATGGCGATCCACGATTCTATTCAAAAGTCGGGTTTGCGCAGATCACCGAACAGGTTGCCAAAGCCCCTCTGGAATTACAGCATCCACAAGGCTGGCTGGCACAATCATTGACCGCAAAAACTGTTGAGCCGCTGATAGGGCCGTGCGAGTGCATCGAAGCATTCGACAAGCCTGCGCTTTGGTGAAGTAAGGACGTTGCCGCGTCTAGGCGAGCCAGCGTTTGCGGCGCTTGTAGTGTTTGACATCACGGAAAGACTTGCGGCCTTCGCCGCCAACACCAAGGTAAAACTCTTTGACGTCTTCGTTCTCGCGCAACGCCTTGCCTTCACCATCCAGCACAACGCGGCCGGATTCCAGAATATAGCCATAGGTGGCATAGCGCAGCGCAATGTTGGTGTTCTGCTCGGCCAGCAGGAATGAAACGCCCTCGTTGGAGTTGAGTTTTTTGACGATTTCAAAAATCTCTTCAACCAGTTGAGGTGCCAGACCCATCGAAGGTTCGTCCAGCAAGATCATATCTGGCTTTGACATCAAGGCGCGGCCAATGGCGCACATCTGTTGTTCGCCACCTGACGTGTAACCAGCCAGCGAGGACTTTCGCTCACGCAGACGTGGGAAATAATTGTAGACCATTTCAAGGTCTGCTTTGATCGCCGCGGAGCCATCCTTGCGGGTAAAGGCTCCGGTCAGCAGGTTTTCTTCCACAGTGAGATGGCCGAAACAATGACGGCCCTCCATCACCTGGATACATCCACGACGAACCAGATCGTTCGGTGAAAGTGACTGAATTTCTTCGCCCTTGAAAAGAATATTGCCTTTGGTGACATCACCACGTTCAGCACCAAGCAGGTTGGAAATGGCCTTCAAGGTTGTGGTCTTGCCAGCGCCGTTTGCTCCAAGGATGGCAACAATGCCACCACGCGGCACGGTCAACGAAACGCCTTTCAACACCAAAATGACGTGATCATAGATCACCTCGATGTTGTTGACTTCCAGGATGGTTTCAGCAGGCGAAATATCTTCGGCGGTCGACATGATGTTCTCAACGAAAATGGATTTGAAAGGAGATGATGAACCCGACCGAAGCCGGGTTCATCAGGATTAATTGCGATTAACCGCAGGTCTGACCTTTCCAGTCAGGCTTGTCGGAAACGTATTTATTGGCTGCTTCCTCGAGCAGAGGACGCACAACATCAGTCATCGGTGAAATCAGGTCCGATACCTTGTTAAAGGTGGAACCATCCCACTGCTGAATGAAGACCGAACCGGCACCTTCGTGGTCGGAACAATCGCCTTTCAGCGAACCGGCAAAGCCGCCGAGACCCAGTTCTTTCATGCGAGCATCGGAGAGGTCGAAGTTCTCCAAACCAGCGCGCATGTCAGCACCGGTGATAACCTTTTTACCGGTCATTTTCTGAGCTGTTGCGATGGCTTCAGCCACGATTACAGCGTTGTAAAGACCACGGTTATAGAGGACGTTACCAACGTCTTCAGCTTTGGTCTGTGTATTGCCCGGTGTGATGACGTGTTTGATGACGTCCTGCAGAGCTGGATAATCTGTGCCGATGCCGGAGAAGTTGGCACCGAGATAGCCTTTACCGGCAGAACCAACTGGCTTCAGGTCAGCATGGGCAGACGACCACCAGTTACCAATGAAGCGATCCATTGGGTAACGGATTTTTGCAGCTTCCTTGATTGCTGTAGCGTTCATCGCGCCCCAGCCCCACATGATCATCCAGTCGGGACGCTCTTTACGAACGTTCAGCCACTGGGAGCCCTGGCTCTGCATTTCCTTGACGCCGACAGGGAATTTGGCAACTTCAAAGCCTAGCTCAGGAGCCAGCTTGTCGAGCAACGGGATAGGCTCTTTACCATATCCAACGTCGAGATAGATGAAGCCGATTTTCTTACCCTTCAGGCCGCCATTTGCGTCGATGTGCTTCAGGATTGAAGACAGCTGGCTCCAGTAAGAAGTCGGATAGGTGAATGTCCATGGGAATTTTTCACCAATCGCAGCAGCAGACAGGCCGTAACCCATCGACAAGACCGGGATTTCATCGACAGGTGCTTTCGGGATCAGCTGAAGCGTGATGCCTGTTGAAAGCGGGTTATAGACGAGCGCGCCTTTGCCCTTGGTTGCTTCATAGCATTCAACACCCTTTTGCGCGTTGTAGCCAGTTTCACACTCTTCGACGTTGACCTTAATGCCACCAATACCGCCATCGCGGGCATTGAGCATGTTGAGATAGTCGGCAAAGCCATTGGCAAATGGAATACCACCACCTGCAAATGGGCCCGTACGATAGCTCAGAGATGGAACGTAAAGCTCTTCAGCGGCCACCGTGGCGACTGTTGAAACGGTGCCTGCAACAGCGATTGCCGATGCTGCAACACCCAGGATGAGAGACTTGATTCTCATTGTTGTCCTCCGGTTTTTTGACGCCTACCAGCGCCGTTTATTGAAACCTTACACATTACAGGCAGGAACCAGGTTTCTTCGTTCCACCCCTTGGTATGTCCGCAAAAATGCGGTGTCAGCCATGGCCCTATCCGGTTTATCCGTAAGGGAAAGGCCAATTTCGTAGCTTCTCCTTGACGATCTGCCACAACCGGGCAAAGCCGTGCGGCTCGACAATCAGGAAGAAGATAATCAATGCGCCGATCACCATGCGAGAGATGTGGTCAACGGTGGCCGAATTGACGGAAATGCCAACCAGGTCCGGCAATACCCGGACAAAGATCGGCAGGCCGAAAATAAACGCTGCCCCCATGAAGCAGCCGATCAGCGAGCCCATGCCTCCAATGATGACCATGAACAGCACCTGGAATGAAACGTTAATCGAGAAGCTTTCTACCTCCGCAGCACCAAGCCACATAAACACCATCAATGCACCCGCGACGCCACAGAAATAAGACGAAACTGCAAATGCTGACAGCTTGGCATTGAGAGGTTTGATACCCATCAGTTCAGCGGCGATATCCATATCGCGTATCATCATCCATGACCGACCAATTCGACCCCGTATGATATTGGAAGCAATCCAGGTGAGACCGATGACCAGCGCCAGAATGACATAATAGCGAACCTCTGGAGTGGCGGAAGGTCCGGTAATTGGAATTCCAGCCAACGTCCGCTGCGGAACCTCGATGGCACCGGAATCATTGTAATTATAGAGCCACGGAATGCGGATGAAGCACCACTCGAGGAAGAATTGAGCAGCGAGTGTCGTGATCGCCAAATACAAGCCCTTGATGCGCAAACTCGGAAGGCCGAAAATGCAGCCGATGCCCGCAGCAAAGAAGCCCGACAGCAGAATGTGAATGAGGATATTCACGTCCGGGAAGATCGTCGCCAGCTTGTAGCAGGAATAGGCACCAACCCCCATGAACGCTCCGGTTCCCAAAGACAACTGGCCGCAATAACCGGTCAGAATGTTCAGTCCGATCGATGCCAGAGCAAAGATCAGGAATGGGATCATGAATGAGTTGATCAAAAAGTCGCTGCCAAAGACTGGCACCAGAACGGCGGCGACAATGATCAGGCCAAGACCTAAACGGTCCTGCAGAATCGGGAAGATCGCCTGATCGGCTTTATAGCTCGTCTTGAACTGACCGGCTTCACGGTAAAACATTATATCTCATTCCCCGTTGCGCCGCGCAGGCTTGTCGCCCGTTGCGCTGAATTCCATTTTATCGCGTGCAATTTGCTGATCATGATTACACCCGCTCGATGATTTTTTCGCCAAACAGGCCCTGCGGTCTGAACAGCAGGAAGATCAAGGCCAGTACATAGGCAAACCAGGCTTCAACCCCGCCACCAAAAATACCGCCCCAGTAAACCTCGAAGACTTTCTCGCCGATACCTACGATCAGGCCGCCAACGATAGCGCCCGGGATCGACGTAAAGCCGCCGAGAATGAGCACGGCCAAGGCTTTCAGCGCGATCACCTCAAGCGCAAAGGACACGTCGGAACGGGCACCCCACATGATGCCGGTAACCAGCGCCACGATACCTGCGGCAAACCATACGATGACCCAGATCTGGTTCAGCGAGATACCGACAGACAGAGCCGCCTGATGGTCATCCGCCACGGCGCGCAGAGCACGACCGATGCGGGTCTTAGAAAAGAACAAGGCCAGTCCGCCTACCATCAGGCTGGCAATGACGATGGCTGCAATATCAATATGCTGGAAAGTCACCAGACCACCGAACACTTCCCAGTCGGTCGCGCCAGTGGGCAAGCCGAGCTCTTCTGTGATCATACTTTGCGGTTCTCCGCCAAAGATAGTTTCCCCAGCGCCTTGCAGGAACAGTGTCAGGCCGATGGTAGCCATCAACAAAATGGCATCGTGCTGGCCAACCAGGGGCCGCAGGACAATCCGCTCAATGCCAATGGCGAGCAGGCCCATAATGCCAATCGCCATTAAAAGCGCCAACCACGCGGGCACCCCAAACTTGGTGTGCAACGACACCAATGCGAGTGCCGCAAACACAACCATGATGCCCTGAGCAAAGTTAAATACGCCGGATGCCTTGAAGATCAGCACAAACCCCAGCGCAATCAGCGCGTAGAGAATGCCCGAAACAAAACCTTCCCACAGCGTCTGCAGAAACAGATCTGGGATGTCATAGATCAGTACAAAGGGTTCTACAAAAAATTGACTAAGCAGTTCCATTACCGCGCCTCCGCCAGGTTTGCGGTCAAATTCATTATTGCACCAGCTCGGGAAACAGCCCGGCCAGCCCAAGCGCAATCATCAAAACGGCAATCGCCCAACGAATCCATTTTGGCACCATGATCAGCGCAATGCCGCCCATCAGCAAAAACCCTGACACGGCCTTTGGGTAGTCGGCGAGAATATCCATTAAGGGTCTCCATCAGTGCGGCACCCCCAGATAGGCGTCGATCACATTTTGATCGGCCTGCACCTCGTTGGGCTCGCCATCAGCGATCTTCTTACCGTAATCCAGCACAACCACACGGTCGGCGAGATCCATAACGACGCCCATATCATGTTCGATCAGTGCGATTGTGGTACCAAATTGCTGGTTCACATCGACGATGAAGCGACTCATGTCTTCTTTTTCTTCAAGGTTCATACCGGCCATCGGCTCGTCCAGCAGCAGAAGGTCGGGCTCCAGTGCCAGGGCACGCCCCAGTTCTACCCGTTTCTGCAGGCCGTAGGGCAGCTTGCCAACCGGTTGACGGCGGATATGAGCAATTTCGAGAAAGTCGATGATCTCCTCAACCCGGCGGCGGTGAGCGATTTCCTCGTCACGGGCCGGACCATAATAGAACATCTGTGTCAGGAAATTCTTGTTCATCTTCAGCGAGCGGCCGGACATGATATTGTCCAGGGTCGACATGCCGGTAAACAGAGCAACATTCTGAAATGTCCGAGCAATTCCCGATGCAGCCGCTTCGTAGGGGCGCATGCGTGATCGTTCTTCACCACGGAATTTGATGGTGCCTTCCTGCGGGTGGTAAAAGCCGTTGATGACATTCAGCATCGACGTCTTTCCGGCACCGTTGGGGCCGATAATGGCGCGAATCTCGCCCTTAAGAATGTCAAACGAAATATCCGAAATGGCGGTCACGCCACCGAAGCGAAGGGTCACATTTGACACGCTGAGCAGTTCCTCGCCAACCGCGATGCCATCATCACGGCCAGAATGGAGATTCATGGCAGGCGCGTTCATTGGGCTGCCTCCTTCATGGCACCAGACTGGTGCAGAGGTTCATGCAGTTCCACGTCTCGAATTTGTACCGTTGCGGAAATACTGCCCTTGCGGCCATCTTCAAACACCACCTCAGTTTCCACATGCTTTTCATTTGATCCATCATAGAGTGCATCGATCAGAGCATCATAGCGTTCATTGATCAGCGACCGGCGCACTTTCATCGTGCGGGTCAACTCGCCGTCATCCGCGTCCAGTTCCTTATGCAACACCAGGAAGCGGCTGATTTGCGCACCTGCTACCCGCTCCTCAGAAGCCAGATCAAGGTTCACCTGATCCACATGTTCAGCCATCATGTCGTAGACCATGGGATGGTTGGCCAGTTCCTGATAGGATGCGTAGGCAATGTTGTTGCGCTCGGCCCAGTTGGCGACCGGCTGCAGATCGATGTTGAGCATCACAGCGACATAGTCGCGGCCATCACCAATCGCCACTGCTTCCTTGATATTGGGAAAGAACTTCAGCTTGTTCTCGATGTATTTTGGCGGGAACATCGATCCGTTGTTCAGCTTACCAACATCCTTGGCACGGTCGATGATGCGCAAATGCCCCTTGGAATCCAGGAAGCCCGCGTCGCCGGTATGAACCCAGCCCTCTGCGGTCTTGGTTTCCTTGGTTGCGTCTTCGTTCTTGTAGTAGCCCATGAAAACGCCCGGGGAGCGATAGAGCACCTCGCCGTTATCTGCGATCTCGATCTCAACATCAGGCGAGGGTGTGCCGACAGTATCAGCCGATATCTGACCGTCAGGTTGGGCGGTGATGTAAACGCTGGCTTCGGTCTGACCATATAGCTGCTTCAGGTTGAGGCCAAGAGAGCGGTAAAACTTGAAGATTTCCGGGCCGATCGCCTCACCTGCGGTATAGCCAACTTTCATGCGGGTCATGCCCAGTCGGTTTTTCAGCGGGCCGTAGACCAGAAACTCACCGAGCTTGTATTTGAGGCGCTCCATCAACGAGACGGCCTCACCATTCAAAATGCGCTCGCCTGTTTGCTTCGCCACGTCGAGGAAATAATTGAACATCTTCTTCTTGAAATTGCCCGCATCTTCCATGCGCACCATGATCTCAGTCAGCAGCCCTTCAAAGACACGGGGCGGCGCGAAGAAATAGGTTGGCGCAATTTCGCGACGGTTTTCCGTCACTGTGTCCGGACTTTCCGGGCAACAGACGCAATAACCGGCGGTCATCGACTGGCCGTAAGAGAAGATATGATCGCCGACCCATGCCAGTGGCAGATAGGCGATGATCTCGTCGGTCTCGTCGAAATTATCGAATTTGTTGGCGTTTTGTGATGACACGACAAGATTGTCGTAGGACAACATCACACCCTTGGGCTTTCCGGTCGTGCCGGATGTATAAAGCATCACCGAAAGATCGGCGCCTTTACCTTCATTGATGCCAGCCAGCCACTCAGCCTCGGCGCCCGATTGTGCAAGCAGTTTTTTCCCTTCGGCCTGCACTTCACCAAAGTGATGCAGGAAAGGCTCTTCATAATCACCAAGGCCCCGTTGCCAGTCGTAGACTAAAGTTTCCAGCGCCGGAAGCTCGTCCTTGATGGACAGAAGCTTATCGACCTGTTCCTGATCCTGAACAATCGCAAAGCGAACCTCAGCATGTTGCAGAACATAGGTCATCTCTTCCGCCACACTGTCGGCATAGACCGGGATTGGAACACCACCGATTGCCTGAATGGCACAGAAGCTCCAATAGAGACGCGGACGATTGGAACCCACCACCGCGACCTTGTCGCCACGCTTCAAACCAAGCGCCTTCAGGCCTACAGAAAAATTGCGGATCTCCTCAAGCATCTCAGCCCAGGTCCAGGTTTGCCAGATGCCAAAATCCTTGTGACGCATCGCCGGGCGTTCACCGAATTTTTTTGCGTTATCCAGCAGAAATTTTGGAAAAGTGTCCAATGCACCCGTATCGGTTGCCATCGAAAGAACGTCCTCCCAAACGCCAAGTGGCCCAGTTTTTCCAGGCCAGATTATGTTACAGGATTTTTGAAAATCACCCTGCTTTGTAACAAGTCAATCTTGAACGCACCCAGTTTGCAAGTGGTACTTTGTGTTTAAACAAGATTTATCGATTGCAGTTGATCACTCCACGCCGCGCCAATCAACCCAGCGAGCATGAAAATCCGCCCTGCCCAACAAACAATCTGATCCCTCAGGCCACATGTGCAATAGAATGCACAAAATCAGATCTATTCGGCAGCCTCCAGCGATGTCAGCCCATCGACATTCTTGAACCCGGCCCGCAGTGTCATGCGCTCGTCATTGGCTTTCTCGACATTGCCTTCCTTGACATGGCCATAACCCTTGATCGTATCGGGATAATTGGCCAGCGCAATCGCAGCCTTCAAGTTGTCTGCGTTCAGTTCTGCGGCGATCTCATCCAGAACGATCTCATAGTTGGCAAGCAATTGCCGCTCCATCTTACGCTCGGCAGTGTATCCGAAGACATCAAGGGCCGTACCACGCAGGAAGCGTGCCCGCGCCAGCCACCTGAACGCCTTCATCATGCGCGGGCCGTAGACCTTTTTCTGCAATTCACCCTTGTCATTGCGCTTGGAAAGCAGCGGTGGTGCCAGATGAAATTCAAGCTTCTTGAAGCTGTCAAACTGCGTCGCGATCTGCTCAAGGAAATCACCGTTGGAATAGAGCCGTGCGACTTCATATTCATCCTTGATGGCCATCAACTTGTACAGGTTGCGTGCAACAGTTTTGATCAGATCATCGCCACCGCGGCCCTCGCCGCCGTCACCGCCGCCAAGCGCAGCAGCCACGCTGCTGATTGCGTCCATGCGTTTTGAGAAGCGTTGCGCGTATTCAGCATTTTGATAGTCGGTGAGCATCGCAACGCGGCGCTCGATCATTTCCTGGCTTGTTTGCGACTTGCGGCGGTGCTCGAGCACGTCTGCCACGGGCGTTTCGCTCACTGGCAACAAACTGACATCATGCGCTGCAACACGGCCCCAGTTAAACGCCGCCTGATTCATCGGAATTTGCACCCCATTGAGCTCAATCGCCCGCATGATGGCTTCCCGGCTCACCGGCAGGCCACCATTCTGCCAGGCAAAGCCCAACATGAACATGTTGGCGCCAATGGCATCACCAACCAGCGCGACTGCCAGTTTTTGTGCATCGATGATCGAAGTCGCCCCCTGCCCGGCGGCCTTTTCAAGCGCCTTTACGATACGCAAGGTCGGGAAAGAGAAGTCGATATTGTGGGTGAATTCACCAGACAGCTTTTCGTGGGTATTGAGCACAACCTTGGTGCGGCCGGATTCAATTGAACCCAAAACCTTCTGGGTCGAGGCGGTGACCATGTCGCAGCCGAGGATCAGGTCGGCACCAGATGCTGCAATACGGATCGACTTGATATCTTTCGGGCTTGGTGCAATGCGCAGGTGACTTGCGACTTCACCACCTTTTTGAGCCAGCCCGGCCATATCAATAATGGCGCTGCCCTTGCCTTCAAGATGAGCGGCCATGCCGAGCACGGCCCCCACGGTGACGACGCCCGTGCCGCCCACTCCAGTGACGATAACGCCGTAGGAACCATCAAGTTGCGGTAATTCCGGCTCTGACAATTGAGGAATTTCCAAACCTTGCGACGCACTCTTGCCTTTCTTCAGCACGCCGCCATGGACGGTTACAAAGCTCGGGCAGAAACCGTTGACGCAGGAGAAGTCCTTGTTGCAGGAACTCTGATCAATCTGCCGTTTGCGGCCAAATTCAGTTTCTACGGCACCTACGGCGACGCAGTTGGATTTGACGCCGCAATCGCCGCAGCCCTCGCACACCTGCTCATTGATCACGACGCGACGGTCTGGATCCGGGAACGTGCCACGCTTGCGGCGACGGCGTTTTTCGCTGGCACAGGTCTGGTCATAGATCATTGCGGTCAGACCTGGTGTTGCGGCCAATTCCAACTGAACCGCATTCAGTTCCGAGCGATGATGAATCGTCGTGCCAAAGGGCCATTCGATGGTTGAATCATACTTGTCGGGTTCATCGGTTACGATGACCACCCGCTTGGCGCCTTCTGCATAGACCTGATTGGCGATCTTCCAGGGTGTGAGCCCGCCTTCGTTGGGCTGCCCGCCTGTCATCGCAACAGCGTCGTTGAACAGGATTTTGTAGGTGATGTTCGCGTCCGAAGCCGCGGCCGCGCGCACAGCGAGATAGCCAGAATGATTGTAAGTTCCATCGCCCAAATTCTGGAAAATATGGTCGCGGTTGGAGAAGCGATACTCGCCCAACCAGTTGGCCCCTTCGCCGCCCATCTGGGTAAAGCCTTCGGTCGACCGATCCATCCACTGCGCCATGTAATGACAGCCAATACCGGCATAGGCCCGGCTGCCTTCCGGCACATGAGTTGACGTGCTGTGCGGACAACCGGCACAGAAATAGGGGATGCGCATGGCCACCCCTTCAGTCGCTGCCAGCGTTTCCTGGGCGTCCTTGAGATGCATGACCCGATCCTTCAGGTCCCGATCCTTGGCGAATTTGTTGACCCGCTCACCAATCGCAATGGCAATGGTGTTGGAATCCAACTGGGCCTTTTGCGTGAACAGCCATTTGCCGGCTTCGTCGCGCTTGCCAACAATGACCGGCGCATCTTTTTGGCCATACAGAGCTTCGCGCAACTGTTGTTCGATCAGCGAACGCTTTTCCTCAACAACGATAATCTGGTCCAGGCCCTTGCCGAATTTCTGCAGTTCCTTTTCCGGAATCGGCCAGACACAACCAACCTTGAACAGACGCAGACCGAGATTGTTGCCGCGCACTTCATCAATGCCCAGATCATCCAGCGCCTGCAGCACATCCAGATATGACTTGCCGGAAGTGATAACGCCGATGCGTGGCTTCTTGCCGCCAGACAGGATGGTCTTGTTGATTTTGTTGGCCGCCACATAATCCAATACCGCGTCTATCTTGTAGTCAATCAGCCGGGCTTCCTGGACCAACATTGGATCATTGGGACGGATCGACAGGCCTTCTTTCGGCCGTCTATCAAGCTTCGGCTCCACCAGTTTGATCCGGTCAATGCGGCCATCAACAACGGCGGTAGATTCAATCGTGTCCTTGACGCATTTGATACCGACCCAGACGCTTGCATAGCGCGACAGGCCATAGCCGATCACGCCGTAGTCGAGAATTTCCTGAACACCGGCTGGAGACAGTACGGGCATGCCATAATTGACAAAGCCAAATTCGCTTTGGTGGGCTGTGGTGGAACTTTCCGCCACATGATCATCTCCCATCAGGGCCAGCACGCCACCATTGGGCGAGGTGCCTGCCATGTTGGCATGACGGAATACATCGCCGGACCGGTCCACACCCGGTCCCTTTGCGTACCAGATGCTGAACACACCATCGAACTTGCCGTCGCCACGAATTTCCGCTTGCTGTGCGCCCCAGACAGCAGTTGCTGCAATATCTTCGTTGAGGCCCGGTTCAAAGTGAATGTCGTTGGCTTGCAGGCGAGCCTGTTCTTTCCACATGGCCATATCCAGGCCACCAATGGGAGAGCCGCGATATCCCGTGACATAGCCTCCGGTATTGAGGCCGGCGCGACGATCGCGCTCCTTCTGCATCATCGTGAGGCGGACAACAGCCTGCGTACCGGTAATGAAGACCTGATCCTTGTCCAGGTCATATTTATCGTCGATGTTGACAGGCTTCAATTCAGGCAGTGCCGCGGAGGTCAGATCGGTATCTTTCTTTGCCAATTTCGACCACTCCTTGAAAGAACATCTCGTCTTTTGTCTTGCGGCAAGTGTCCCAAATCAAGGCGGGGGCCGTCAATGCAAATCGCGACACTTGTCCAAATTTTGCAAGAATTTTTAGTCGTTTTTGGAAAGCAGAATACAAACAGACGGTGAAACTCCGTTTCACCGAATTTTGTTGTCTGGATCATTGCCCATACAGAGAATGGGGAAGAATTGTTGCAAGTTGCGGCCACGCCATGACACTGATCAGAGCAATAACTTGCAGAAAAATAAACGGAAAAACGCCACGGTAGAGCGCAATAGTCGTCAATTGGGCCGGGGCGACGCTACGTAGATAGAACAGCGACAGACCAAATGGCGGGGTCAGGAATGAGGTCTGCAGGTTGATCGCAATAAGCACCCCCAGCCAAACCGGACTCATTGCCGCACCGTCTGCCAATGGCATAGCCAACAAGGCCGGCGCCACCAGCGGCACAACCACAAGCGAGATTTCAAGGAAATCAAGAAAGAAACCCAGCGCAAAGATCACCAGCATGACAACGATCAATGCGCCATATGTCCCACCTGGAAGTTGGGATAGCATCGTCGCAATCGTCTCCTCACCGCCAAGACCACGGAACACCAGCGAGAACACTGATGCACCAATGACGATCAGGAAAATCATCGAAATCAGATGAACACTGTCCTGCAGCAGAGAACTGAGAGCGGCACGGTTGAGCCGCTTGCGAGCCAACAACAAAGCGCCCACGGCGCCAATACCAGCAGCCTCCGAGGGCGTTGCGATACCGAACAGAATACTGCCGAGCACTGCGACAATCAAAGCGACAGGCGGCACAAAGGCGTTGATGAGAGCCAGCCACTCACCCCTCGTTCGGGAGGTTTGTGTATGTGCCGTGTCGTCCACCTGGGACGGTGGCGATTGCCAAATCAGATAGGCCACAAACAGCGCAACAATCAGCAAACCGGGCAAAAGTGCGCCGGCAAACAGATCCGCAACCGAAACCGTTTCAGGGGCAAATTCTCCGGCGTCCAACTGCATTTTCTGCCAGGCATTCGACATCTGGTCGCCCAGCACGATCAATACAATTGACGGCGGAATGATCTGCCCCAGCGTCCCGGCGGCGGCAACAGTGCCTCCAGCCAACGCTGGTGACACGCCATTGCGCAACAGGCCGGGCAGCGCCAACAATCCAAGAGTCACCACGCTTGCGCCCACAATGCCGGTAGACGCGGCCATCACGGCCCCAACCACCATCACCGAAACAGGCAACCCGCCGCGCACATTGGCAAACAGTCGGGCAGCGGCATCAAGCATGTCCTGCGCAAGATTGGAGCGCTCCAGAACCAGCCCCATGACCACAAACAAAGGGATAGATAAAAGAACCGCGTTGGTCATCACACCGAACAATCGCGATGGCAGCGCCAGTAAAAGAATGGGGTCGAATACGCCCAACCCGTAACCGATGCCTGCAAACAGGATCGACAAGCCGCCAAGCGTCAAAGCCACGGGATATCCCACCATCAAGACGCCAACCAAGGCGATCAGAAACAGGATATCGAGGCTCACGTCGATCTCCCGTTCGTGCGGATAAGACGGACCAGGCGGACCAGTCCGGCCAGTAACATCAGCAATGCAAAGACGGGCAACAGAGTTTTCAGCAAATACAAACCGGGCAGGCCCGAGATTTCGGCCGAACCTTCATAAATGCGCCAGCTTTGCGCGACATAGGGCAATGAGGTCCAGCCAATGGCAATCATCATTGGCGCGAGAAAGAACAGGCTGCCTAACCAGTCGACGCGCCTGCGGGCAACAGCGCTGCTGCGCTCGCGGAATATGTCGATACGCACATGTTTGTCAGCAGTCAGGCTCCAGCCCATGGCGAGCATGAAGATCGATGCATGAAGATAGATCGCCAGTTCCTGCAGCCAAAGGAAATTGACGGCAAACACATAGCGCGCCAGCACAATAAGAAATTGAACCACAACCAGCAGCAAAAGCAACCATCCGCACAAGCCGCCCAAGGCGGCAAGTGCACGCTCCAGCCGATTTGCCGTTTTGTTCAAGACACCGTTCATCGGAGTCTCTTATCGCCCTTTTGCGCCCCACCCAAGGGGCGCAAAGCCTGATGTGCTTAGAAGTTGAGCGATATGTCCCGGTGACCCGACTGACAAGAAGCAATGAACAGCCCCTGATCACGGGTCATTTTCTGCTGCTGACGCATACCAACTGTTCCGCGCAGGGCATCAAGATAGGTCGCAACTCCAGTGGTGAAGTCACCTTGGCCTTGTGTACGCCATTTAATCTGCTTTTTGTATTCCTTCTCAGCACGATCAAATTCCTTCAGCGCCTTAGCCACATCTGGCTTTTTACGCTTCAGAGCACGACGCACTTTGCCGAGGCCGGATTTGACTTTCGATGCGCCTTCCATTGAGAACTGTTTGGAGAACTCATTGACGATCTCATGGGTCTCCTTTGGATCTCCGGTTTCGACCGTGTTGCGCATATCTGCAAATTGGGACTCCAGTGCCAGGAATTCGGCAGAACCGTTCAAGGTTTTCGACAGAGTTTCAACGCCTTGGTAAGCGCCATCTGCCGAACGGCGGAACTGGGTTCGAATCTTGGCTTCCTCTTTCGTCAATTTGGCGAATGTGGCGTTGACACCTTCCCAGCTGGCAGGGATCTTCGCCAACAACGCATCACGGCTGGTAGCAGCTTCGACGATGAGGTCTTCGAACACTTTGCGGGCGACGGCATTTTCCTCGCCACGCAGGCGGGATACAGATGTCTCCCACTCAGCAATCCGCGCATCGAAAACGCGGGCGTCGCGCTGCAGCGCCCGAACTTCTCTATGAATCGGACGGTATTCGACGGCTGCCTCAGCAACCGCTGCTTCGGCAGCCTTGGCAGCAATCAGCAATTGTTTAGATTCATCAACAGCATCAAAGCTGGCCAGAAGACCCTTGCTGGCACTCTTTGGCAAGAAGCTGGCGTCAAGACCGCGGGCCGCTTCAACAGCCCGGTCGACGTCGCCATTCCCGTTGATCATAGCGCCGTGAATGTATTCCTCGACGCAATATTGGATACGCGGGTTGCGCGGTGGCGGCGCGGTTTCTGACAGGAAGGAGACACGGTTTGGCAAATAGTTCACCAGTGGCGGATAATTGGCGACAATTATCAACGCGCCCAGCTGCAGCAGAATGAAGGCAATAACGCCCTTATACATATCAATGGTCTTGACCACTGCCGGTGCCACACCGCGCAGATAGAACAGCGCAAATCCAAATGGGGGTGTCAGGAACGATGTCTGAATGTTCAGACCGATCATCACGCCAAGCCATACCGCAGTAATGTTTGCAGATGGGTCCGCCAGCAGGATTGGCGCAACAATCGGCACCACCACAACGGCAATCTCGATGAAATCGAGGAAGAAGCCCAGGATAAAGATCACCGCCATGACAGTGATGAACTTGGCCCAGAAACCGCCAGGAATGCCTTCAAGGAAGTGCTTGACCAGCTCTTCGCCACCGAAAGCACGGAACGCTGCGGTCAGCATTGCTGCGCCGAGCAGGATGATGAACACCAATGACGTTGCCTTTGCGGTTTCGATCATGACGCCGCCCAGCGTGTCGTCAATTTTGTAGGCACGCCATGCGCTCCAGGCCAAGGAACCAAGCAAAACGAACGTAGCGATTGCCGCAACCGTTATGCCGATGACTTCGGCGGTGCCGTTTATCAACTTGATATTGAGATTGACATTGGCAACGACGGTTCCGATGACGACCAGTGAACCGAGCGCCAACAAAGCCGGTGTGAACGAACCCTTTTGCCCCTGCGTTAATCGATATCCGGCCATCAACAGCGCACCAGCAGCTCCGATGGCACCAGCCTGGTTAACAGTCGCAATACCGGAAATGATCGAGCCAAGTACCAGGAAGATCAGCGCCAGCGGTGGAACCAAAGCAAGGCCAAGCTGGAAAAAAAATTCTGCGTTCAATGAACGATCGGTACGAACTGGTGGCGCCACATGCGGGCGCAGCATCGCGTAAACCAGGATGTAGAGCATGTAGAGCCCCACAAGAACCAAGCCAGGCACAAGCGCACCAAGGAACATTTCACCAGCCGATGTGGACGTCACATCGAAGGCCGAAGGCATCGACAACTCGCCGGTTGAATCCTTGTGCAGCGTTTTACGAATGGTTGACGCCTGATCGGTGGCGGAAGCCAATTGGTCGGCCAGAATGATCAAAACGATAGACGGCGGAATGATCTGCCCAAGTGTACCGGAAGCTGCGATTGTGCCAGTCGCCAGCGATTTGGAGTAATTGTTACGCAGCATGGCTGGTAGCGAGATCAAGCCCATGGCGACCACGGTGGCGCCTACAATGCCGGTTGTCGCTGCCAGCAGAGCGCCCACGAAGACCACTGAAATGCCAAGACCCCCCGGTACCGGACCGAACAACTGAGCCATTGTGATCAACAGATCTTCAGCGATTTTCGAACGCTGCAGCATGATGCCCATGAAGATAAACAGCGGAATCGCTATCAGCGTATCGCGCTCAACCTCCCAATAGACCCCTCGCAGGTTCAAAACCCCAGCAGACAGCCATTGGCCACCATCGCCCTGGGCGAAATATGCGCCAGGATCACCGGCAAACAGATAACCGCACAATGAAGCTGCGGCGATACTCAAAATGGCTGATCCGGGCAGTGCGAAAGCCACCGGGTAACCGGAGCCAAGTGCCGTGGCCATCAACAGGACCAAAAGGGCGAGAAATACCAGTTCCATGTCTAAATTCCTCTAACCCGTTAATGTGCCACAACTTCACGGTCGAGCCGTGAGCCGGGTTCGTCTCGATAATCAGCAACCGATTCCATCAGATAGCTAACAAACTGAATGAGCATTGTGACCGCGAAGACCACCAGGAATGCCGCCAGCAAGTATTTCACATACATGCCGTAGCCTGACTGTGAGACCTCAAAATTGGCAATCGAACCGTAGACCGGCGACCCTTTGCCATCGAGGCATACGATCAGGATGGTCCAGCACAAAACGATGCCGAAGGCGATCGAGCAAACCGCATTGATAAAGCCCTTTGTGGTGCCCTTCATGCCAGCATAGAAGACGTCCACCCGCACATGGCCTTCTTCGTGCAGTGTGTAGGCAGAGGCAAACAGGAACAGCGCGGCATACCAAAAGCGAACCAGGTCACCCATGAATGCTTGCTCGTAAGAGAAAATAAAGCGGGTGATCACGATGGCCAATTCAGCCACAACGATGAGCAAGGCCAGCCAGTGGAAGCCGAGCGACTTTGAGCGAACGCCGAAATAAACGGCCAGAACCATCAACGGTATATGGACCCACGGTCCCCGGAATGCCGATCGCCCAAGCGCCGTCGTCATTTCCTTGCCCACAATATATTCAAGCAGGCCTTCAACCCGCAAAAACGAGATCACCATGTCGGCCAAGCCGATGAACAACACCGCATAAAACGCCCAGCGCACAAGCATGATGTTAAAATCGGCAATCTTGGCAGCGTCGTCGCGCAGTCCGGTTTCTTCGGTTCGCCAAACCCAGTGAATGGCCCAGCTCACAACGACCACATAGGCAATCAACTGAATGAAGGACAAGAAGGATGCACCACCATTCCAAATGGCTGCAACGCCTGGCCAGTCAAAGGAGTGTGTGAGTACGTTGCTCACCATCCAGACAGTAAAATGAGCCAACACGGCCCAGCCAAAGGCCCGTGTGAGGAATTTCAACTTGTCGCGTGATGCGAATTCGCTTGCGCCGCTCAAACTCATGCGTCCCCCGTGCCTCCCAACACTTCCAGGAATGAGAAACCGGCAAAAGCCGGTTATCTTCTTATAAGTACAGCTGCCACCCAGCTGTACTTATAAGAAGAACGGGACCGAAGCCCCGTTCTCTTAATTCGTCAGTATGGACCTGATTAGATGTCCAACACGCGGTTGCGCTGACCAACATAGGCGATTTCCGCCTTGGCGCGCCAACCAGCGATCTCACGCATGGAGCTCTGGTAGCTGTCGTCGATGCGAGCAGCCAGATCAGAATGTGCGCGTGTTTCTTCGAACACTTCAGCAGCAGCTTCACCGAATGCATCCCAGACATCGTCGTTGAATTCGCGTGTCTGAACACCGTTTTCAGCAACCATTTTGTTGAGATATTCACCGTTTTTGGCGATAGCTTCTTCAGGCTGAGCAGCATTTTCTTCCATGCAAGCAGCAGTGATAACAGCCTGCTCCCACTTGGAGAGACCATCCCACCATGCTTTGTTCATGCCGAATGCAAGACCACCACCTGGCTCGTGCATACCAGCTGTGTAGTAGTACTTGGCTGCTTCGTAGAACTTCATGAAGTAGTCGTTGAAAGGACCAACCCACTCTGTTGCGTCGATCGAACCGGATACGAGGTTTTCGTAAATCTGGCCACCTGGCAGGGATACAGGGGATGCGCCCAGTTTCGCCATGACGTCACCGCCGAGGCCTGGAATACGCATTTTCAGACCTTTCAGGTCTTCAGCGGAGTTGATTTCTTTGTTGAACCAACCACCGGCCTGTGCGCCAGTACCGCCGCAAGTCAGAGCTTTCAGGCCGAATTCTGCAGACAGTTCGTCCCACAGTTCCTGACCACCTTTAAACTTGATCCACGCGTTCCACTCAGGAGTGGTCATGCCGAATGGTACGGATGTGTAGTAAGCAAAACCGGGGTGCTTACCCTTCCAGTAGTAATCGGCGGCGATGTAAGCGTTGGAGTTGCCGTTGCGGACTTCGTCGAATGAGTCAAACGGAGCAACGCGCTCACCAGCAGCGAAGTATTTGGTTGTCAGCTTGCCTTCGGAAAGCTCGGTAATGCGAGCAGCCAGGCGCTGAGCGGAAATACCCAGACCCGGGAAGTCCCGCGGCCAAGTTGACACGATGGTCATTTCCTTGATGCCCTGAGACAGAGCGGGCGTTGCAAGAGCTGCGGCGCCTACTGTACCGGCGACACCGGCTTTTTTGATAAATGAACGTCTATCCATGGATTTTTGTCCTCCCATTTCGTTCACAAGTGACTCCTGAACAGACAAACTGCCCAGAAATTGATTATGCTACCACTCCGTTACACCATGTCGTAGAGTTCCACACAATTGGGTACTTCTACGGAGGTGCTTGGACCGGACCCAGCGGTTAGATGTTAACCTCCGAGCTGCACATCCAAGATGTTACAGAGGAAAAGCCGTTGAACTTCAAGACAAAACTTCTTGCTGTCGCTGTGCTGCCTGTGATTTTGATTTCGCTCGCCTCCTATTGGGCGATTAGCAATCAATCGCAAACGCTTGCCCAAACCCAGATTGCCGAAGTTGAAGAGCGCACAATGGCGGCCCGGCGGGCCGAGCTTCAAAAAATGAACCAACTGGCCCTGAATGCCATACGCGGCCTCTATGAAGACACCACCTTGCCTGATTTCGTGGCCCAAGATCGCGCGAAAAAAATGTTACATAACATGGCATTCGGCGAAGATGGCTATTTCTTCGTCTATGACGAGACGGGGACCAATATCGTCCATCCCCGCCTGCCCGAATTGGTTGGCAAAAACTGGTGGGATCTCCAGGATCCCAACGGCGATTTCGTCATCCGCAATCTGATTGATGTCGCCAAGGCAGGAGGTGGGTTTCATGAATATGTCTGGAACAAACCTTCAACCGGTGAATTGGCCAACAAGGTTGGCCATGCTGTGTTTCTCGACAAGTGGAAATGGATGATTGGTACAGGCCTTTATACCGACGATGTGGAGGCGGAGGTTGCGACAATGCGCGCCTCTCTCAGCGCATCGATCAACCAAACCACGTCAGTGCTCTTGATACTATTTGCCGCAGGAATTTTGCTCGCTGCTTTGTTCACCTGGGCGATCCGGTTGTCGGAACAACGCTTTGCCAACGAACGTCTGAAGGATCTGACACACCGAATCGTTGAGGTCCAGGAAGACGAACGCAAGCGGGTATCGAAGGAATTACATGATGGCATTTCGCAAATGCTGGTTTCAGCCCGTTACGGGCTGGACAGCGCCATGGCCAATGTCGGTAAGACAGCTACCGCCAAATCAGCTCTCGCCAAATCGATGACCACAATTGAAAACGCCATTGCCGAAGTTCGACGCATCTCGATGGCGCTGCGTCCGTCCGTCTTGGACGATATCGGCCTGGCGGCGGCAATTGCCAGCCTTGGACGGGAGTTTGGTGATAGTTCGGGCATCCATGTTGCGTCCAATGTGGTGCGACTTGAAAATCGGGTTTCCTCGAAGGCTCAAACGGCACTTTATCGGGTTGCCCAGGAGGCGCTGACCAACATCGCCAAACATGCCCAGGCTCAAAATGTCTGGATCACCTTGCGTCCGGACAGCCAAAATGTGGTGTTGACCATCGAAGACGATGGTTCTCTGCGTGGCGACGTTTTGATCAAAAAGTCGGGTGATCGCTCTCAGGGTATGGGGTTGCGCAATATGCGCGAGCGCATGGACGCGTTTCAGGGCCAACTCGACATAAGAAGTTCTAAATATGGGGGACTGGTTGTTGAGGCCAGAGTCCCGATCAATCCAGAATGGGTTAGGGCACAAAATGACAATGCAGGAACCGACAACCCCCGCGCAGCATGACCAACCAGTAAGGCTGCTGATTGTAGATGACCACGAACTGGTGCGTGACGGCATTCGCGCCCGGTTGGAAACTGAACAGGGGCTGGAGATCATCGGTGAAGCAGACAATGGCCGCGAGGCCGTCACGCTGGTCGAGCAATTGCAGCCCGACCTTGTGATGCTGGACATCAACATGCCGGAAATGAACGGGTTGGATGCGGTCGAAGAAATCCGTGCCCGCGAATTGCCTTGTCAGATTCTAATTCTGTCGCTCTACGATAATTCCGAATATGTGCGCCGCGCAGCAGCACTCGGCACCAATGGCTATCTGCTCAAGGACGTTTCGCAAGACGAAATGACCATGGCCATCAAGATTGCAGCTAAGGGTGGGTTCTATGTCAGTGAAAGCTTGGCGCATTCTCTCGACGACGAAAATGCCAGCAACGATCCCTATAATCTGACTGACCGTGAGCGGGAAATATTGACGGCAATCGCAGCCGGTAAGCTGAACAAACAGATTGCCGGTGAGTTGGACATTTCGGTCCGAACGGTCGAGAGCCACCGCAGCGCCATTCGCCAGAAAACCGGCGGCGGCAATGCAGCTGGTCTGACCCGCATTGCCGCCGAGTTGGGCCTTGCTTAGGAACCAGCGATTTTTGTGGTCAACTGCACGAAATTGACATTTCACAATTCGCATTGGTGATCCTATATTGATTTCCAGAGCGCGAATACTGCTCAGTGACTCATCTGGAAAACTGCATCATGACCAAACCATTAGTTGCCATCACTTCAGACTACAAAGAAGTCGAACCTTACATGTGGCACGCAGCACCGTCGCCCTACATCGATGCTGCATCGCAGGTATCGCAGGTGATGCCGGTTATTTTGCCCAGCCTGGCTGACAAGCTTGAAATGGACAGTTTTCTGGACCGCATTGATGGCCTGCTGGTCACCGGTTCACGCAGCAATGTGCACCCCAAAAATTACGGTGAGACGGAAACCCAGGATCACCAACCATTTGACGAAACTCGAGATGCCACCACTCTGCCGCTGATCCGCGCCGCTGTGCAAAGAGGCCTGCCTGTTCTCGCCATTTGCCGGGGCATCCAGGAATTGAACGTCGCCTTCGGCGGATCGATAACGGCTTCTTTCCAAAAGAACCGCCAGATTGACGGACATGGTTATCCCTGGTCCGGCACGATGGACGAACGTTTCGCGCTGGCTCACGGCCTGAAGATCAAACCCGGTTCCTGCATTGCCCAGATCCTGCAGGAGCAAATTGTTGACGGGTCGGTACCAGTCAACTCCCTGCACACGCAGGCGCTCGACAGGCTCGGCGATCGCGTTGTGGTGGAAGCAACTTCTGAAGACGGCACGATTGAAGCCGTGACAATTACCGATGCACCCGGATTTGTTGTCGGCGTTCAATGGCACCCGGAATATTGGGCCGCCAGCGACAGTGCCTCAAATGCAATTTTGCGCGCCTTTGGAGATGCAACCCGCACCTATCTGGCCACCAAGCAAGGCCTCGCGGAGGCCGCAGAATGAGCGGCGGCGGCGGCGGCAACGGCAACGGCGGCAGCCAACATCACCATCACCATGGTGATGATGAAATGTCCCACCTCAGCGAGATGGACGCCCGGGTCAA
The DNA here is from genome assembly GCA_039969995.1 of Rhizobiaceae bacterium. GTDB lineage: Bacteria > Pseudomonadota > Alphaproteobacteria > Rhizobiales > Rhizobiaceae > Pseudahrensia. Next base: position 111,116 of record JBDVMU010000023.1, on the reverse strand, counting down.
AGCGCTTGAAAGCCTGTTGGTGGAAAAGGGCTATGTTGAAAGTGCTGCCATCGACAAGTTGGTGGATATTTACGAACATCAAATCGGCCCGCAAAACGGCGCTCTAGTTGTTGCCAAAGCATGGACAGAACCGGAATTCGCCGACTGGCTGCGCAAGGATGCAACGGCGGCGATTCACTCGTTGGGCTATACCTCCCGTCAGGGCGAGCATATGGTCGCAGTGTTCAATGGCGATGATGTGCACCATCTCGTCGTCTGCACCCTTTGTTCCTGCTATCCGTGGTCGGTTCTGGGCCTTCCGCCAACCTGGTACAAGTCGCCGCCATTCCGCTCCCGTGCGGTCATCGACCCGCGCGGCGTGCTTGGCGATTTCGGCCTGCAACTTCCAGATGCCGCGCGCGTGGAGGTTCACGATTCCACCGCAGAGGTGCGCTATTTGGTAATACCCCAGCGCCCCACCGGTACAGATGACTGGAATGCCGAGCAGCTTGCCGAATTGGTTTCACGCAATTCGATGATCGGCACAGCCTTTGCGGATGAACCTCAATGAACGGCGGCGCTGATCTGGGCGGCATGCAGGGCTTTGGTCGGGTTGTCGAAGAGGAAAACGAGCCAAATTTCCATGCCGATTGGGAAAGCCGTGTGATGGGTATGGTGGTTGCTCTTGGTGCTTGTGGCCAATGGAACATCGACCAGTCCCGCTACGCCCGTGAAAGCCTGCCTCCTGCCAACTATTTGAGCTTTCCCTATTATCACATCTGGCTGGAGGGCGTTCAAAAACTGTTGCTCGCGCGCGACATGCTCAGCCCCGAAGAACTCGCCGCCGGCAAAGCCATATCACCTCCCATTGAAGTGCGTGCTACCCTCAAGCCCGATGCGGTATGGGACGGATTGCATTCTTTAACCGGTGCAGCGGATCGCCCGGAAGAGCAAGCGCCAGCTTTTGAATTGGGACAGCAGATCAACACCATCAACCATCACCCGGAAGGCCACACGCGGTTGCCACGCTATGCGCGGGGTCATGTTGGCGTGATTTCCAAAATTCTGGGCTTTCATGTTTTCCCCGACAGTTCCGGCAATGACCAAGGTGCAAATCCACAGTGGCTGTACCAGGTGCAGTTCACGGCGCAGGAATTGTGGGGACCGGAAAAGAACCCAAAGGATGTGGTAACACTTGACCTATGGGAGCCGCACCTTGTCAAAACCTGAGCAGCGTCCCGATCTTCGCAGCCTGCCAGACATGGTGCTGGATGGTGATGAACCGGTATTTAACGCACCCTGGGAAGCTCAGGCTTTTGCTCTGACCTTGGGGCTTTACGAAAAAGGCCTGTTTGGTTGGGAGGAATGGGCGGCCAGCTTGTCGGCAGAAATCCACAGTGGTGTTGAGCGCGACTACTACCGGCATTGGCTGGTGGCGCTGGAACAACTGGTGGCCAAAAAACAGCTGACCTCCCCACAGGATATCGATGCCCGCGAACAGGCCTGGCACGATGCTGCAGCACGTACGCCACATGGTGAGCCGATCGAACTTTGACCTGTTCAGGTATAGCCCCTATTCGTCGTAGGACAGATCCCCAAGATCCACATTCACATGATGCGGTGGCGGCGTGACGTCAAAGCGTCTGGCGGAAATGGTGGTGCGGCCATCGCAATAAGCTTTCATTACCCGATGCATGCCGTCCATTAAACGCCCATCGGCACACAGCAGTATGGGAAATTTGATATCGACTGCCCGCATCATTTTGAAATGATCGGCGATGCTGCGGCAGGTGGGAACGTCAATGGCCGATTGATACCACCAGTTCTCATCGAACTCCGCGATTGCATCCAGTTCGATCTCAATCACGGGCAGATCAGCCGCCAGTTCCAGCAGCTTTCGTACATCCCAGACCAAAAACCCATCAGGTGTGTAGCGCCCGTGATATTGCGGACGGATCATCCCATAATACCTTGAGCGATGGCTATCAGCCGCTTGTCGCTGCCGCGCGGACCGATCAGACTCAGGCCCAGAGGTGCGCCGTATACTTCCGCCAAGGGCAGCGTAATTTGCGGCAAGCCGCTATTGCCCGAAAGGCACAACAGCATCAGCGCCTGTTCACGGAAAGCCTGCAGGGTTTCTTCGCTCTCATTTTTCAACGGTGCGCAACTGGGCACTGTGGGCATGACAAGCAGTCCGTCGCGCCCAATCCACTCCTCCAGCTTCACCCGCATATCGAGCCGATCACCGCTGGCCTGCTCAAATTCTTCCTTGCTCAGTGACGCACCAAATTCAAACCGCTCCTTAACCCCCGGGCCAAGGTCGGGCTTGCGGCTGGAGATCCAGGGACCGAGGGCTTGCCAGGCATCATAGGCCTGACATTTGCGGAACGCCCAATAGGCCTTGTCCAGATCAAAAGGCAGAGCCGAAAATTCCCGCTCATCGGCAAAGTATTTCTCGACCCGTTCCGCAGCTTTGGCGTAGGCGATATATTCCGCATCTCCTAGCAACATGGCGTCGAGATCGGGACTGGCAATCAGGCGTTTCAAGGGTGTTGAATCCGCGTCGTCATCAAGCACAACATCGCCAACTGCCGCGTAAGTTTCCGCATCCTTTGCGAACCAGCCGAAGACGTCAAAGCTCGGTGCCAAAGGCATGGTTTTGTCCAGCGAGACGCGGTCATGGGTGGTGCGCAGACCAATCAGGCCGCAATAGGAAGCCGGCGCGCGCACTGAACCACCAGTGTCTGATCCTGTTGCCACGTCTACAATGCCGTTGGAGATCAGCGAAACGGATCCAGACGACGAACCACCAGTCACCCGATCAGGAGCGGCACCATTCATTGGTGCACCATAATGCTTGTTGATGCCGGTCAGCGAGAAACACAGTTCTTCACATTGGCTCTTGCCGACGACCGAAATACCCGCATCAAGCATCTTTTGAACAACTGGCTGGGTATCCGTGTCGGGCTCCGCTTCGGCAAGCCGGGTCGGTTGCCCCCAACCATTGGCATAGCCGGCAACTTGAAAAATATCCTTCACAGCCAGCGCCATTCCAGCCAAAGGCCCACTATCGGCGTGTGCGACGTCAACTTCAGGGTAATCGCACCAGGCGTTGAGTTCGGGATTTTTCATACTGCTTTTTCCTATTCGCTTAGGCTGATTACGCCAGCCTCGCCCTCCTCGCTGCCAAATACAAGACGGTCGCCCCTTGCATCCCAGCTCAGTGACGAAAGTGCTCCCTTGCCGGATCTGCGTAACAGAACTTCAGCAGCATCTTCGATCTTGACCGCCATCACCATACCGTCGTCATAGCCAATTGCGACAACGTCTTCGACAGGATGGCAGGCCACCTGGGTCACCAGCGCATCGCCGCGTGATCCAAGTTCTTTTGGCGACTTGCCCATTGGTCCCTGCTTGCCGGCAAAAGGCCAGCAAATTGCTGCCTGCGCACCGGAACTGGCCAGATATCGCCCTTTGGCAGACCAAGACAAGCTTTTCGGTTTGGCCGGATAACCGGTCATACGCATATGCGCGCCTTCAGCCGTTTTGACATTGTCGAGCCGCCAGCCGTGCAAGGCGTTTTCAGCCATTGAAGTCACGACATAGCGCCCATCGGGAGAATAGACGACGCCGGTATGCGCCCCATCCCATTGCAGCTCAACTGGTGCTGCCTGTCCCGCTACCCAGTGCATGGAAACGCCATTATAGCGTGCACAGGCAATACGCATGCCCTTTGGCGCAAAAGCAATTCCTTCAACTGCGCGTTCGTGATCAAACTGCTTCAGCAAGTCCTGAGTGGCGACCCAGACTGTACGACCAGCGGCAAAGCCAACCGCACCATTTGGTCCACATGTCACTACATCAATCCATTTGCGCGGCTGTTCAACAATCAGCGCTGCACCGTCGCGGGTAACCCGCATGACCTTACCGTCTTCGCCACCGGTGACGAGGCTTTTGCCGTCCTGGGCGATGTCGGCACTGAGCAGGCCGTCATTGGCCTGAACAACCTGTTCACCCGATGTCGGGAACCTGACTGTCCCATCGACCAGCGCGAAGACCGGTTGGTCATCGACGAAACCAGCAAATTCCACATGTTCAGCAAAATCGTAAGGTGCAACTATCGGCATTTAGGCGGCAACACATGCGTTGAAGCTGCGTTCAATCTTCTCGCGGTCAAGATTGCGCCCGATGAACACCATTCTTGTCTCGCGCTTTTCATTTTCATGCCATGGCCGCTGATGGTCGCCTTCGACAATCATATGAACGCCCTGTACCACAAACCGGTCGTCATCTCCGGCAAAGGCAACAATGCCCTTCAGCCGCAATATATCCGGCCCATCGATCTGGGTCAGCTTATTGATCCAGGGAAAAAATTTTTCATGGTTCATCTCCCCTGCCCGCAGGGAAATCGATTTGACCGTCACGTCATGGGTGTTGGCATCAAGTTTGTGGTGCTCGTGATCGCAATCCGGGCCACACTCATGTCCGTCGTCGTGGGTGTGGGCGTGATCATGACTTTGATGGGAATGATCATGTCCATGATGGTCGCAACCAGGTCCGCACTCGTGGTCGGGATGATCATGATCATGCGCATGAAGAAAGTGCGGATCATCCTCAAGTATTCGATCGAGGTCGAAAGACCCGCGATCCAGAACATGCTCGAGCCCAATATCTGAACGCTCTGAAGTGTGAATGACCGCATGGGGATTAATCTTGCGCACCGTTGCACGCAGCTTGCCCAGTTCGGTGTCGTCGACAAGATCCGTCTTGTTGAGGATAACCACATCGGCAAATGCCACCTGGTCTTCAGCTTCCGGCGCATCATTCAACCGTAGCGGAAAGTGCTTGGCATCGACCAGCGCAACCACAGCGTCGAGCTGCGCCTTGGCGCGGACATCATCATCCATGAAGAATGTCTGTGCCACCGGAGCCGGATCGGCAAGGCCAGTGGTTTCCACCAAAATGCCATCAAAGCGACCCTTGCGTTTCAACAGGCCCTGAACCACCCGCACCAGATCACCGCGCACGGTGCAGCATACGCAGCCATTGTTCATCTCATAGATTTCTTCGTCACTCTCGACGATCAGATCGTTGTCGATCCCGATTTCGCCAAATTCGTTGACAATCACTGCATATTTCTTGCCGTGTTCATCGGAAAGTATGCGGTTCAACAACGTGGTTTTGCCGGAACCAAGATAGCCGGTCAGAACGGTGACGGGGGTTTTGTCGGACATGAAGCACCCAAAAAGTGGTTTGTTAGGCGAAAATAGGCATCAAACGTCACGGAGCAAGGTTAAATCGAACTTGGCCATGTCTTCCAACAACTCTTTCAGCCCGGCCAATGTTAATTCCAGCAGCGCCTCACCCTTTTCCACCGTCGCCAACCCCGCATTTCCGGTAACCCCAAGCCTGTTGAGGTCGGCAGCTTTCCAACCAAAGGCATGCGGCCCATAAGCGCGCAAGTGTTTGAAATTTATCGCCAACATTTCCTGTAGATTGGGAAAATCACGGGCCTGATCCATGTCGACCAAATCAGGATGAAGCGCCAGCATGACACTGGTTTCGATGTCGCCGCCATGGATGCCGAAAGCTTCTTCGCTTGTAGAGACGATACCGCTATTCTTGATAAAACGCGTCCAGCTTGTCGCCGCAGCAAATTGCGAACAGCGCACCCGCAATTCCTGGGTAACAATCGACATTAGCGGCGAGTTGCCACCATGAGCATTGAGAATAAGGAAACGACGAATACCTGCCTTGGCCGCGCATTCACCAATTCCCACCCAGCGCTCAATGGCTTGCCCATAGGTCAGCGTCTGACTGCCAGCGTGATCCATGTGCTCAGGCGAATAGCCGACCTGTTCAACCGGTAGGAAGCGCACGTCCTGCGAGTTTTCAATTTGCCCGATAAGACGGGTGCAAATGCCCTGAGCAATCAGGAAATCGGTTTCAAACGGCAAATGCTGGCCATGTTGCTCGGTTGCCCCAAGCGGCAGAACCGCGATGGTGCCGTCGGTCACAGGGCCAGCGCCCTCAAGCAAGCCCGAGATCAGAACATCAGCTGCTGTTGCTAACTCCCTGTCCGAGTCGGTGGCCGGACCGGTAGACACTAGACGCTCTCAAGAAAGGCTTTGGCCGCCTGACCGTGTTCATGGCGCAATTTGGCGATGTCCATGTTGACCGGCTGGGTGTCTTCCACCTGCCACTTGCCAGCCACCATAACACGGTCGGCCTGATGGGCCCCGCAGAGAACCAACGCTGCCAGCGGGTCTCCAGCACCTGAAAAGCGCAATTCGTCGAGACGGTAAAACGCCAAATCAGCCTGCATCCCAACGGCAACCTTGCCGATGTCATTTCGACCAAGACACTGGGCCGAGCCTTCGGTGGCCCAGCGAAATGCGTCAAAATGGGTGACACTTGCAGCGTCATAGGTGAGGCGGTTGATCATCAAGGCGTGACGCACCGCTTCCATCAAATTGGAGTTGTCATTAGAGGCCGAGCCATCAACGCCGAGCCCAACCGGTGAGCCGGCAGCCTCAAGTTCCTTGGTGCGGCAATGACCAGAAGCCAGAACCATGTTGGAAGTCGGGCAATGGCAGACACCAACACCGGCAGCGCCCAACCTTTTGACTTCGTCATCATTGAAGTGAATCCCATGAGCCAGCCAGACCCGGTCGTTCATCCAACCAAGTTCTTCCAGATAGTCGACCGGACGACAGCCGAAATGGGCGAGGCAATAATCGTCTTCATCAAGGGTTTCGCCCAGATGGGTATGACAGGTGCAATCGTGCTTATGCGCCAGATCCATGGTCTGGGTCATCAGGTCCTTGGTCACCGTGAAGGGAGCACAAGGGGCCAATGCCACCTGCAGCATCGAACCTTCCGAACGGTCATGATACTTGTTCAATACCCGCTCGCAGTCGGCAAGAATGGTATCGTCATCCTGAACAATCGAATCCGGTGGCAAGCCCCCGTCTTTTTCCGAAAGGCTCATCGACCCGCGGTTGAGCGTCATGCGCATGCCCAGCCTTGCCGCTTCCCCTACCTGGATATCCATGGCGTTCTCGAGACCGGCGGGATAGAGATAGTGATGGTCTGATACAGTGGTGCAGCCGCTCATCAGCAACTCGGTAAGTGCCAACCGCGTTGCAAGGCGGAATGCTTCCGGATTCACATTTTTTGCCCAAATCGGATAAAGCGCTTTCAACCAGGGAAACAATTCCTTGTTGATCGCATCAGGATGGGCGCGGGTCAGGGTTTGGTAGAAATGATGATGGGTGTTGATCAGTCCGGGCAGAACCACGTGTTCACTGGCATCAAAAACCCGATCGACGGGTTGGGAAGGTTGTTGCCCAGACCCAACAAGCTCACTGATCTTGGCACCGTCAACGACGAAACCTCCAGCAGCTTTGTCAGCCAAAACTGATAATGGGTTTTTGATCCAGACGCGCATGAATTTACTCTGTTTTTTGCAGGCGACGGGAGACTATACGGGGTGCACGTTGTTCACAACCCGTCAGAACGTCGCAAAATGATTGCGGAGCCTCATTCCTGACGTCATAGTGGGACAAATGACCGTATCTGCGGTGCGACGAAGGAAGACACATTGGGCGTCAAGGTAACCCTGTCCACAATTGCTGATGATCTTGGCGTCTCAACGGCAACGGTGTCTTTGGCATTGCGCGATTCGCCGCTGGTTGCAGAAGCAACGCGGGAAAAAGTGCGCCAGCGCGCCAAGGAAATCGGTTATGTGTATGACCGCCGCGCGGCCAGCTTACGGACCCAGCGCTCCGACATTGTTGGGGTCATTGTGCGCGATATTATCAACCCGTTTTTTGCAGAAATTCTACGCTCCATCGAAGCTGAACTGGGGACCAATCGTCAGACCTTTCTGCTGTGCAACCATGGTGATGATATCGCCTTACAGGAAGACTTTATTTCGACCCTGATGCAATTTGGCGCCGATGGGGTGATCATGTCGCCATCGGTTGGTACCAGCAAGCAGGACATCGACCGCATTGAACAAAATGGATTGCCGGTAACGCTGGTGGCCCGAACCGTTGAAGATGTCGATGTTCCGGCGTTTCTTGGCAATGATGAGGCGGGTTTCTTTTTGATTACCAAGCATCTGCTGGAACAGGGACACACGGATATTGCGCTGGTTGGTGGCACGCGGCTGACGTCCACCGGGCGATCGCGGCGTGCCGGCTTTGCCAAAGCTTATGCAGATGCCGGGCTTTCGGTTCCTGACAGACAAGATATTGAAACCCCTTATGAACGCAAAGCTGGTTACGAAGCGGTTGAACAAATCTTCTCGCAAGGTACTCCACCAACCGCCATCGCCTGTTGCAGCGACACGGTGGCGCTTGGGGTGATGCATGCCCTGCGCAGCCGCGGGTTAGAACCAGGTGTCGACATTGCTGTAACTGGTTATGACGATATCGAAGAAGCCAGCATTTCAGCCCCACCGCTGACAACAGTTGCCGATGGTCACGATGAAATGGGGCGTCAGGCCGCGCGGGCCTTGTTTGCTAAAATCAGCGGCAAGCCAACACAGACAGGTGCGGTGTTCATTGAGCCGCAGCTGAAGGTCCGCAGTTCTGCCAGCAAAGTTGGCTAATCTCTGTTAGCTTTGGCTGGCTCCAGGCCACTTTCCGTCAAGTTCATCCTCCACGTGGGCGCGGATGATGTCGTCAAAGCTCTGTTCTGCAGCAAATCCCAGGGATTCTGCACGGGTAGCAACAAAATTGCGCGGCCAATTGGCAACGATGCCGGAAATGACTTCGTCAGACTTGCGCTCAATCAGACCCGCCGTTTTGGCCCCGGCCAGCCGTTCCAGAGCCTCAATCATTTCGCCAACCGTGATGGCCAGCCCCGGCATTGTGAGGTTTCGTCTCGGTCCCACCTGGTGGCCATCAATTTCCGCAGCATGGATGCAAAAATTTACGGCGGAACGTGGGCTCGCCATCCAGTGCATCACGTCTTCGGATACCGGCAACACGGCAGATTGGCCCGATAGCGGCTCGCGAATTATATTGGAAAAGAAACCTGACGCTGCAAGATTTGGCTTGCCCGGCCGGACGACGATGGTCGGGAAGCGCAGGCCGATGCCATCCATATGCCCCTTGCGGGTGTAGTCGGCCAACAGCATTTCACCGATGGCTTTTTGGGTGCCGTAAGAAGTCAATGGCGTCAGATGGAACTCATCATCAATGACCTCTGGAAACGGCGCGCCGAATACAGCAATGGAGGAGGCATAGACAATTCTTGGCACATAGCCACCGCGCGCAATGATCGAATCGAGCAGGTTCTGGGTGCCAACAAAATTGACACGATAGCCCTTTTCAAAGTCGGCTTCCGCCTCACCGGAAACGATTGCTGCAAGGTGGAAAATAACGTCTGGTTGACTGTCGACCAGCGCGTCAACGGTTGCTTTGTCGGAAATATCACCGGCTGAAACCGTCACTTCAATGCCGGCTGTGTCAGCAAATGAGCCTGCAACGACGTCGAACCCATGAATCGCCAAGATTTTCTCGCCGCGCAGCTCACCGTTCGCCAACAAACGTTCAATCAGCTTGCGACCGATCATGCCAGCCGCGCCCATCACCAAAATTTTCATTACAGCGTCCAGCCCCCGTCAACAGGAATGGCAGTGCCGGTTGTAAAAGCACTTTCATCTGCGGCCAAATAGGTGGCCAGCGAAGCAATCTCATTGGCTTCACCAACCCGCCCCATGGGTTGGCGGGAAACAAACATTTCCATTGCCTTTTCCTTGCTGCCGACTTCCTTACCAAGTTCTTCAACCCGCTGTTCCCAAGACGGAGAACGCACTGTGCCGGGGCAGATCGCGTTACAGCGAATTCCTTGCTTGATATAGTCAACAGCCACCGCCTTGGTGAGGCCAATCACCGCGGCTTTGGTCGCACCATATACGTATCTGTTGGGCGCGCCCCTCAGCGACGAAGCACCAGACGACAGGTTGATGATCGATCCACCGCCACTCTCCAGCATGCCAGGCAGGAACGCGGTGATCATGCGGTGCATCGACTTTACATTGAGATCAAATGAGAATTCCCAAGCCGCCTCATCGCAGTCCAATACCGTTCCGTGATGCACGTAACCGGCAACATTGGCGAGAATGTCGATATTGCCAATTTCCACAGCTGCCGCATTGACCGCCGAGGTGTCGAGCACATCGAGATGACGGATTTGAATGGCCGCATGATCGATGGCGTCCAGCGCCTGCTGATTGACATCGGTTGCAATGACTTTGGCCCCTTGCGCGGCAAACATTTCGGCAATCGCCAGACCAATACCCTGTCCTGCAGCACTGACAACAGCCGTTTTTCCGGCCAAACGTTCACTCATTTTCAATTCCCCTGAATTCCTGCAGTTTTTTTCTCTGGCGACCATCGCTATCAAAGTTTTCCGGTGCAAGCCATGCCTGAAAGGCTTTTCGCATGACCGGCCATTCCTCGTCGATCATCGAAAACCAAGCGGTGTCCCGGTTTTTGCCTTTAACAACCAACGCCTGACGAAAGACACCCTCGGCGCTCATACCAAATCGCTCGGCGGCACGCTTGGACGGTTGATTGGCATTATCGCACTTCCATTCGAAACGACGATAACCAAGGTCTTCGAAAACATATTTGGCAAACAAGTAAAAGGCCTCTGTGGTCACCGGAGTCTGGGAAATACGCCCACCCCAGAAAATATGCCCGGTTTCGATCACTCCGTTGGCCTCATTGATACGCATCAGCGTTTGTCGACCTTCTACGGTGTTGCTGCGCTTATCAATAACAGCGAAATAGAGCGGATCCTCACTGGCTTCGGCAGCAGTCAGCCAGGGCTGGAATTCTGCCAAACTTGCAGGCGGTCGTTCAGGCAGGAAGGTGAAGCGGCCATCGGCATCGGCAAGCGTTGCAGCCTCAAACAAGCCCTTGCCATGAATTGCCGCGTCAAACGGCTCCAGGCGGGTAAAATGCCCGTCCAGCACAACGCGTTGTGGTCGTGGGCAGGGCTGCCAATTGGCGAGATCAGACACGTGGGCCTCCACTAAATTAATTCAACAACGATCTTGAAGTGACGCTCAATTGAAGGGACAATCTGAACAAGATTTCCCCAACACACAAAGCAATTCATGATCGAACCAGTCCCCGGATTCAACCGCATCGGTGAAGAAAATGCCTTTGCCGTTCTGGCCCGCGCCACCCAACTTGCCGCTGAAGGCATGGATGTGATTAACCTTGGCATCGGCCAACCCGATTTTCCAACCCCTGATCACATTGTCGAAGCCGCTGTCAAAGCTTTGCGTGACGGACATCATGGTTACACGCCTGCCACCGGAATTCTGCCGCTGCGGGAGGCGGTCGCCAAACGCACGCTGCAAACGACCGGGGTTGAGGTTTCACCTGAATCCATCTGCATCATGCCTGGTGGCAAAGTGACCATGTTTGCCGCCATTTTGATGCTGGGCGAACCGGGCACAGAGATCATGTATCCAGATCCAGGGTTTCCGATTTACCGCTCAATGATTGAATTTACCGGCGCAACGCCAGTTCCGATCCCGGTGCGCGAAGAAAATGGTTTTGCCTTTTCCGGTGATGAGGCCCTATCGCTGGTCAATGACAAGACCCGATTGATCATCCTGAATTCACCGGCCAATCCGACTGGTGGGGTCACGCCGCGCGCTGAAATTGAAACTCTGGTCGATGGACTGGAGAGATTCCCGAATACGACAATTCTTTCCGACGAGATCTACGATGTCATGACCTATGACGGAGAGGAGCATGTTTCGCTGCTCACCTTCCCACAGATTAGAGACCGTCTCATTGTGCTCAACGGCTGGTCGAAGACCTGGGCGATGACAGGATGGCGCATGGGTTGGTCGATCTGGCCAGATGCGCTTTATGACAGTGTGCGGAAACTGGCGGTTAATGCCTGGTCCTGTGTCAATGCACCAAGCCAGTATGCCGGTATTGCCGCAATTGATGGTCCGCAAGATGCGGTGACCGATATGATGAAGGCCTTTGATCAGCGTCGCCAATTGGTGGTTGCGCGGGCAAACGCTCTGCCCAACGTCACCTGCGTGACACCGAAGGGTGCCTTTTACGCCTTTCCAAACATTTCAAATACAGGCTGGAAAGCGAAGGAACTGGCATCAGCTCTGCTGGAACAGTCGGGAGTGGCAATCATCGGCGGCCCCGATTTCGGCATTTTGGGCGAAGGGTATGTGCGATTGTCTTACGCCAATTCAGCCGAAAACATTTCTCGCGCACTCGACCGCATTGAAGAGTTTCTGGAGAAGTAAACGACTAACAATTGAGCTATAGCGACTGGTCGGCAAGCTTGAGAATGTCGATCAGTTCCCGGTTTTCAATACCATCCCAAATGGGTTTGAGACTGTCGAGCCATGCCTGCCGCTGGCGCCGGGTCAGGGCACGGACCGGTGCCCCATTGTTGATGATTGCACGTTTGGCATTGATCTGCTGCTGTTCAATATCGAGATTGGCTTGGTTCGTGATACGGGGAAAAATCTGCCTCAGCGGACCCTTGATGCGCAATTGCAGACCATCCCACCAACTCTTTGAAACCAGAAGTTGAAAGCCGCGATAAGCGTGGTTGGTCACTGTCACCCCATTATGCACAGATGCCGACTTGGTTTCGCGCAGGCTGCGCCAACTGGAAAACTGAGCATCAAGACGGCCATCTTTTACGGCAGCTGCAATTTCCTTTTCGTCAATCGACTGCGCCACTCCATTGAGCATCGTAGCAATTGAATTGGCGTTGGGATGGTTGCCTGTTGCCACTTTCAGACCGGCCAGATCATTTGGCAGATAGATTGGCAATTTGGCAGACATTTGATCAAAATATCCGTGCCAGGTTGCAACTGGAACAACGTCGAATTTCTCTAACTGTGCGTTTAACCGTGTTCCAACGAGAATGGAGAAACGCCGTACAGCACGCAGATCACGAAACGCAAAAGGCAAGTCAAAGACCTGGAAGTCCGGCGCAAAGGTGCCAAGTTCCGTAAACGAAGATACCGCCAGTTCGATCGATCCAGCCTGCAAAGCCGTCACCGCCAGAGCAGATGAATAAAGACTGTCATCGGCAATGACCCGCAAACAGGCCCGGCCCTGCATTTCAAGATTGATCGCCGAACGCAAACTGGCAATGGCTCTTTGCCGAGCTGGTGAAGCCGAACTTTCAGCGATGCCAAGCCGAATGACACGCTCACCTGAATCACAACGCGCTTCGGCCTCTCCAATGGCGAATGCCGCGCATGCGGCCATCACACCGAACAGAAAAAGTCTGGTGATCAAACTCATTTGCCTGCACCATCCTGGCGGGTGACCACGTTGGGACGCATCGCTTTGTCAAACTCACCGGGCGTAAGTTCGCTGGTTACCGTGCCCTGTTCGATGGTGAAGATCAGATCGGCCAATTGCAGAATCTCGTCGCGATGATGACTGACATAGACAATCGGAATGGTCGTTTCGTCTCGTAACCGTTCCAGATAGGGGAGCACATGGGCGCGCCGCGCGTCGTCCAACCCGGTCAGCGGTTCATCCAGCAAAAGGATTTGCGGGTCCGACAAAATCGCTCTCCCCAACGCAACCCTTTGAGCCTCACCGCCTGAAAGGTGGCGCGGCATGCGGTCGATGACGTCGCCCAGATCCAACATTGAAACGACACCATCCCAACCAGTTTCGTGCTTCTTCATGCCAAAGGCGAGATTGGCGCGTACTGACAAATGGGGAAACAGAATAGGTTCCTGGAATACCACACCAAGACGTCGCTTTTCCGTCGATAGATTGATTTCAGCATTGGTGTCGAGCAACACGTTTTCACCAACCTGTATATAGCCACGTTCTGGCTCCCAGAGGCCTGCAATTGCTCTCAGGATGGTCGACTTGCCTGCTCCAGATGGGCCATAGATCGCCGTCACGCCAACTCCAGCCTCGATATCGGCGGTGACGGAGAATGTACCAATCGTTCCTTCCAGCTTGACTGTCAGCATGATCTAACGTTCCAGTCTGCGACGGTTGGAATTGGCCATCCATTCAGATGCCAAAATGGCAGCGAAGGAAAGGATGACTGAAAGCACGATCAACGTCAGTGCTGCACTGTCCCCGCGTGGCGATTGCAGCAAGGTGTATATGGCCAAAGACAGCGTCTGGGTTTCGCCGGGAATGTTGGAAACGAATGTGATCGTCGCACCAAATTCACCCAAGGCCTTGGCAAATCCAAGCACCAGGCCGGCAATGATACCGGGCCAGGCGAGTGGCAGGGCGACTTTGAAAAAGCGCTTTGCCCGGGAAGCCCCCAAGGTTGCAGCCATTTCATTAAGGCGTGCATCCTGAGATTCAAAGGCCAGCCGGATCGGCCGGACAATCAACGGAAAAGCCATAATACCTGCGGCAAGCGCAGCCCCGGTCCATGAAAAGGTGAAGCCAATACCGATCTGATCAAGCATCGAGCCTATCCAACCACGACGTCCAAACAACACCAGCAGCGCATAGCCTGTCACGACGGGAGGCAAAACCAGAGGCAGGTGAACAAGGGCACTCAAAAACGCCTTGCCGAAAAACCCCGGACCCGCCAGCACTTTGCCGACGATGATCGCCAAAGGAAGGGCGACAATCATCGCCATGCAGGAAACCTGCAGGGAGAGCAGCACAATGCCCCAAATGGCCGGATCAGCGAGTGATGACATGCGATCTAGTCACCTTTCTGCGGCGGTGGTGTGAAACCGGCACTGGCGAATATGGCTCCCGCCTCTGGCCCGTTTAGAAACTGGATAAATGCCGTGACCTTTTCCGGCACAGCATCGCCTGTTGCTGCCAGCCAGTAGGTGATTGCGTCATGAGAATCAGGCGGGAAGACAAACAACGAACGGACCCTGGATTCGATTGCAGCATCGGTACCATAAACAATCGCAGAAGTGACTTCACCACGGGCCAAACGCCGCAGGGTGGTCCGTACATTGTCGCCAAACACGGCTCTTGGCTTAGCCTTCTGCCAAAGCCCACGATGCTGCAGCGCCTGGCGTGCATAGCGGCCTGCAGGCACCGAATCCGGTTCCGCCATGGCGAAATAATCCTGGGTGAACAGCCCGTCGATATCGGCCCAGTTTTCAACTTCGTTACGCACCGCTACGACCAGCCGATTGCCTGCCAGCGGAACGATGCGCTGTTGCTTGATCAGGTCACGCTCGGCGGCCCAATCCATCCAATCCCGATCGGCGGTGATAAACAGATCAGCCGGTGCTCCGGCATCAAGCTGACGGGCCAGATGCTGGGTACCGGCAAAGGAGATGACAATCGAATTGCCGCTCTTTTGCTGGTACAAATCACGCAGGTCGTTGAGAACATCTGTCATGCTGGCCGGTGCGAAAACCAGAACAGCATCACGTGCCTGCACCGCAGCAGCCCAAGCCAATTGAGCGATCACAATGCATGATAGCAGGATCAGCCGCATCGGTGGTACTTCTCCGGTGTTTGCGCCTATTGCCCCAGGCCGGTGGCGGTGGCAGCCAGTGCGCTGATACCATCCCAATCGCCAGCAGCGATCAGATCCTTTGGTGCAACCCATGAACCGCCAACGCAAATGACATTGTCCAAAGCCAGATATTGTGGCGCTTTTTCTTCAGTCAACCCGCCAGTAGGGCAGAATTTCAACCCTTGCAGAACTGGCGCCAAAGACTTCAGATAAGCTGCGCCTCCAGCCTGCTCAGCAGGGAAAAACTTAAGGAACTCATAGCCTTCCGCCATCAACCCCATTGCTTCACTTGGCGTTGCCACACCCGGCAACAATGGCACGTCGACCTTCCTGTTGGCATCGATCAATTCCTGTGTGGCACCGGGCGACACCAGAAACTGGCAGCCGATGGAGACACAGTCACTCATCATGGCAGGCGTCATCACCGTACCGGCGCCGACCACCGCACCATCTACATGTTTGGCAACAGCGGAAATGCAGGCCAATGCCTGTGGGGTGCGAAGGGTAATCTCGATCACCGGCAACCCACCCGCAACCAACGCCTGGCTGGTCAGTACGGCTGTGTCTGGATCATCAAATTGCAATACCGGAATGACAGGCGCCAGGGCCAGCACCTCGGCTAGACGTTCATTTTTGTTTTTCATTCTTATTTTCAAATCATGCCTCGATCTGGCCGCAACTTAGGCGAAGCGTTTGAAAATGGAAAGCAGTGGCAACCGTATTGCACGCAAGAGTGGAAAATTTATGATGCTGCGCTTCGGTCTTGCCGGCGGCTCTTTATCCACACCTCCGCCATTCGGCCGCACCGGTTCGGTTGCCGGCGCGGTTCGTGCCAGGTGCTTCTCAAACGCTGCAGCCATCTTCTTGTCATAGGCATGTTTTGCATATCCAGTCCCGTTGTAATGGCGGGCAAATGTCGCCCAATCCTGGGCCTGCAGGGCCGGAACCAGCCCAGACTTTTCAACATATCTCGCCATGAGCGCAATTTGACCACCAGCACCGCTGCGCGCCGCCACCACCAGCGCGTCCACACTGCCATAACCCAGCCATTTCCAATGGGCACCCATCACCTGCCCTACGCCCCAGAAGCAAGAGGACAGCGCCGCCACCCGGTTGATCTTTACGGCGCGGTTTAACAGTTTCCAGCGATCCGCCTGACGACGCGGATTGCGAATTTTTCCAGCTTTCGGGCGGGCCAATCCAAGCTTTGCAGCCTTCCGGCGCGCCGATGCCGGCAGCAAGCGGTCAAAATAATGACCTTCAAAGCGAATCAGCGGCTCGTTTTTACCGTCAACTTTGGCATATAACCGCCGTCCCGATTCCACCTCGATAATCGCCATCAGCGCCGCCGGGTGAACTTCCAGTTGCGCGGCAAGTTTGTCGATTGTCTCGCGACATTCATCATCAAACATAAAAAATGCTCCTCAATCAGATTGAGGAGCATTTTCGTTCAGATTCAAATCACGGGGATAAGTTTGATTAATCCATGGTTGGAATAGAAAATTCCGCACCTTCCTTGATGCCTGACGGCCAACGGGATGTGATGGTCTTTGTACGGGTATAGAACTTGAAGGCATCAGGACCGTGCTGGTTCAGATCGCCGAAACCGGAGCGCTTCCAGCCACCAAATGTGTAGTAAGCCAGCGGCACGGGAATTGGCACATTGATGCCGACCATGCCGATATTGATACGGCTGGAGAAATCCCGTGCAGTATCGCCATCGCGGGTAAAGATCGCAACGCCGTTGCCATATTCATGACTCATGGCCAGATCGAGGCCTTCTTCATAGGTCTCAGCACGGACGACGGACAGTACCGGGCCAAAAATCTCTTCCTTGTAGATCGACATGTCCTTGGTGACATTGTCGAACAGGCAGGCACCCATGAAGAAACCATCTTCGTAGCCCTGCATCGAGAAATCGCGGCCATCGACCACAAGGTCAGCACCTTCGTTCACGCCAGCATCCACATAGCCTTTGACGCGGGTATGGGCTTCCTTGGTCACCAACGGGCCAAAATCAGCATCACCGCCAGCCGTATATGGGGCAATCTTCAGGGCTTCGACACGTGGGGCCAGTTTCTCAACAAGGCGGTTGGCGGTGTCTTCACCCACCGGAACAGCAACCGAAACGGCCATGCAACGTTCGCCGGCAGCACCGTAGCCCGCACCAATCAGGGCGTCGACGGTCTGGTCCATATCGGCATCCGGCATAACAATCATGTGGTTCTTGGCACCACCGAAACACTGGACGCGCTTACCGTTGGCGCAACCGCGGGTATAGACATATTCAGCAATCGGGGTAGAGCCGACAAAACCGACAGCCATAATGTCTTCGTGGTCGAGGATGCCGTCGACGGCTTCCTTATCACCATGAACAACGTTGAGAATGCCATCTGGCAGGCCAGCTTCAGTCATCAACTGAGCCAACATGTTTGGCACGGAAGGGTCGCGCTCGGATGGCTTCAAGATGAAGGCATTGCCACAAACGAGAGCCGGGCAGAATTTCCACATCGGGATCATCGCCGGGAAGTTGAACGGGGTAATGCCAGCAACCACACCGAGCGGCTGTTTGACTGAATGCATGTCGATGCCAGGGCCTGCACCTTCACTAAATTCGCCCTTCAGCATCTGAGGAGCACTGATGCAATATTCGGCAACTTCCAGACCGCGGATCACATCGCCCTTGGCATCTGGAATGGTTTTGCCGTGTTCGCGGGAAAGTGCTTCGGCCAGCTTATCCATGTCGCGGTGCAGCAGACGGACAAATTCCATCATTACACGGGCACGCTTTTGCGGGTTCTGCGCTGCCCAGGCAGGTTGGGCCTGCTTGGCGTTCTCGATTGCGGCGTTAAGCTCGTCCGACGAGGCCAATGGAACCTGCGCCTGAACTTCACCCGTTGCAGGGTTATAAACGTCGGCAGTGCGACCGGAGGTACCGGAAACCAGTTTGCCGCCGATGTAGTGTTGAATTTCTTCCATTTTGATCCCTTCCGCAGAACTTGTTTGAGGGTTCTTTAGAGCCTTTCCGTCGCTTGTGGAAGAAGGCTACGGGAACAAAAATGAATGAAGCGCTCTACAACTCGTCGACCGGCACTTTTAGATAGCGTTTGCCGTCAGAATCCGGCTCCGGCATATCACCAGCCCGCATGTTTACCTGGACGCTGGGGATAATCAGCTTGGGCATGGAAAGCTGGGCATCGCGCTCGGTGCGCATTTTGACATAGGCCTCTTCATCAACGCCGTCCTTGACGTGAATATTGTCTGCCCGCTGTTGACCAACCGTGGTTTCCCAGGCGATTTCGCGACCACCGGGGCCGTAATCGTGGCAGATGAACATGCGCATGGTTTCCGGCAGACTAAGTACTTTGCGGATCGACTGATAAAGCTCTCGGGCGTCGCCGCCGGGGAAGTCTGCCCGTGCGGAGCCACCATCTGGCATGAACAGGGTATCGCCAACAATGATTGAATCGCCAATCACATGACACATGCAGGCGGGCGTATGGCCCGGGGTTGCCATGACAAAGGCATCCAGCCCGCCAATTTTGTAGGTGTCGCCCTCTTCAAACAGGGCGTCGAACTGGCTGCCATCGCGCTGGAACTCTGTGCCTTCATTGAAGATTTTGCCAAAGATATCCTGAACTTCGATAACCCGGGCGCCAATGCCAAGTTTGCCACCCAGTTCTTCCTGCAGATAGGGCGCTGCTGACAGGTGGTCGGCATGAACATGCGTCTCAATGATCCACTCAACCGAAAGTCCCTGCTGTTTCACATAGGCGATGAGTTCGTCAGCAGATTTTTTCGATGTTCTGCCCGAGGCAAAGTCGAAATCCAATACGCTGTCGTAAAGGGCGCAGGCCTTAGACTGCGGATCCTGAACGCAATAGGAGATGGTATTGGTGTCAGGATCGAAGAAACCTTTGACGATCGGTTTCTGGTCCAGGTGAATTGGCCAATCAGTCATAGTCTACTCCTAGCTGCGTGCTGCGATCATTGCCGGTGCCATCTTGCCTGCCCACATGCCAATCAACAAGGCCGGGAAGAAGGCAAGAATGCCGTCTGACATCAATGGAACTGCGGTAAAGGCCGGACCTGGGCAAAAACCGCCCAGTCCCCAACCAATGCCAAACAGCGACGCTCCCGTCAGCAACTGGCCGTCAATGTCTTTCTTTTCTGGCATATGAAAGATTTCACTTAGCTTTGGTTGGGGGCGATTAAGCACCAGCCGATAGCCAATGAAGGTGACAACCAACGCTCCGCCCATGACAAAAGCCAGGCTCGGATCCCAGGAGCCGAACAGGTCCAGAAAGTTGAGGACTTTGGCCGGGTCACTCATGCCGGAAATCACCAATCCGACACCAAACAGCAAACCCAGCAGAAAACCTGAAATTGACTTCATGACTTAGCCTCCCAAGACGTGACGCATGACAAAGACGGTGATGAAACCGGTCGCCATGAAAGTCACGGTTGCAATGATTGAACGCATCGACAGCCGAGACATGCCGCATACCCCGTGACCCGATGTGCAGCCACCGCCATAAACGGAGCCGAAACCTGTCACCAAGCCGGCGATGACCATCAACGAAACGTTGGAGGAAACGGTCTGCTGGACCGGTTCGCCTGATACGGCCTGAACCAGCAATGGTGCTGCCATCAAACCAACGACGAAGGCGATGCGCCAACCAATATCACCCTGTTGAAGCCGATCACCCCATGGTGGCAAGATGGCGGCGCCAATTCCGCTGATGCCGGCAATCCGGCCATTCAGAGCCAACAGCAAAACCGCAGAAAGCCCGATCAGGGCGCCTCCGAATGCAGAAGCCAAGGGAGTAAATTCAGTCATTGAAAAGCGTCCTCCGGTAGATGCGCATTGATTATATATTAGAAGATGCTAATTTATCAATATGAATGCGATTGATTTATCAACAATGGAAGCCGGGGCAGCTCAAGCAGAAGCGCTGTTGTCATTGCTGGCCAACAGACACCGGTTGATGGTGATGTGTCATTTGATTGATGGCGAGAAGACGGTTTCGCAACTGCTCGAGCGCGGTAATCTCAGCCAGAGCGCTTTATCGCAGCATTTGAGCAAGCTACGAGAAGCAAATCTTGTTGCGACGCGCAGAGATGGCCAGAAAATTCACTATTCAATCGCAAGCCCAGAAGCTCAGACCCTCATCGAAACCCTCTGCGACATGTATAAAACCTGACCCGCCAAATGAGCAGTTGGCTTGCTACACCATCGACAGGATGATTTTTGGCGGTGCCTTGCCTTCATGGATATCCATAAAACTTTGTGCGCCCTGGTCCAGCGGACGCACTTCGATCCAGGCCCGGTCACCGATTATACCACGGGTCAACAGTTTCAGCGCGGCGGCAAAATCATAGCGCGAATAGCAATAGGTACCAGAAAAGTGAATTTCCTGTAGCGTAATGCGACGGGTATCGATGCCCTCGTTACTGTCTTGCAGACCGATGTGCAGTATCGTTCCACCTGGCATCACTAATTCACTGGCTGCTTTGCGGGTAATGCCCATGCCAACGGCATCGAAGACGATGTCAGCGCTGGAAGCGTCTGGCGCGTCACTGATCGGATCGTAGGCCTGTGCAACTGGACAGGCTTTTTCCAACACCTCACGACGCTGAGCGTTGGGCTCCGCGATAAACAGGTCTTTACAACCCTGGTCAGCAAGAACCAGAGCCGTCAAAACGCCAATTGCGCCGCCGCCGAGCACGATGCAACGGCTCTCCGACATCGGACGACGGGCCGTCTTGCGTGCCACCTCTACTGCGTGAACACAAACGGCAAGCGGCTCGGCAAGGGCTGCGTCTTCGTTCGATATCGCATCGTCGAGAACGTAAAGATTGCGCTCGGCGGCCACCGTCTGTTCGGCATAGGCGCCGGGCAGGTTCATGCTCATCATTTGACGGTCGGGGCACAAATGGTCGTCGCCGGTCTGACAATGACGGCATGTGCCGCAGGAATGCAGCGGGTTGATCGCTACACGCTTGCCTGCATGTTTGCCGCTGCGCGGAACGCCCACCGATTCGTGGCCCAAAATGAGCGGCGGAATGCGCCGCTCATCGTGACCGTGCCAGGCGTGCATATCGGACCCACAAATCCCGCAATGGGAAATGTCGATCAGCACTTCATCCTTACCAGCAGCGGGTTCCGGCGCATCGCGCAGTTCCGATTGCATGGTTCCAGTGTAGTAAAGTGCACGCATAGCTGTTGGTCCTATTCAATACCGAGATCAAAGTTCTCGCCAGGGAAGTATTTGCGCATGCGGGCATCACCGGCACGGGCATGGGCTTCCATGCCTTCGAGCCTTGAGATACGCGCAGCCGCCTGGCCGACTTCACGGTTGGCTTCAGGTGTCATGCGCTGAGTGGTAACAACTTTCATAAACTTATGAACCGACAGACCACCGGTATAATGTGCGGCACCTTTGGTTGGCAAAATGTGGTTGGTACCCGAACATTTGTCACCATAAGTAACGGTTGTTTCTTCACCGATGAACAACGAACCGTAAGAGATCAGGTTGTCGGTGTACCAGTCATTTTCTGCTGTATGCAGTTCCAGATGCTCGGACGCGTATTGGTCAGAAATCTTGGCTGCTTCTTCCTTGGTGTCGCAAAGGATGACCTCACCATAGTCACGCCAAGACACTGTAGCAGCCTCACGTGCGGTATCCGGCAGTGCGCGGATCAAACCGTCCATCAACGCCATCGTATCATCTGCAAGTTTCTGTGAGGTCGTAAACAGCCAGGCAGGTGAGTCCAAACCGTGTTCGGCCTGCGATACGAGATCTTCAGCAACCAATTGCGGATCAGCGGTCTCGTCAGCGATGATGCCGATTTCTGTTGGACCAGCGAACATGTCGATACCAACACGACCGTAAAGCATGCGCTTGGCTTCGGCGACAAAGCGGTTGCCCGGGCCAGCCAGGAAGTTTGCCGGTTTGCCGGTGAACAGACCATAGGTCATGGCGGCAATGCCCTGCACCCCGCCGAGTGCCAGAATATGGTCTGCACCACACAGGTTCATGGTGTACAAAATGGCTGGATTGATGCCTTCGCCGGGTTTTGGTGCTGAGCAGGCCACCACGTTTTGCACGCCGGCTTCCTTAGCAGTGCCCACCGACATGATGGCAGAGGCAACATGGGCATAACGACCGCCTGGAACATAACAACCGGCGGTTTCCATTGGGATCAGTTTTTGACCAGCCCAAAGTCCAGGTGACAGTTCTGTCTCGAACTCGGAGATCGAGGCACGCTGAGCCTGGGCAAATTTGCGCACCCGGTCATAGGCAAACTGGATATCGTCTTTCAACTGCTGAGAAACCTTGGCGCTGGCCGCTTCGACTTCCTCAGGTGTTACAACGATATTGCCAGTGAAATTGTCGAGCTTTTCCCCAAAGGCACGGGCAGCTTCCTCACCGCCAGCTTCAATCTCGGCCAGCATAGAGGACACGATATTGCGGGTTTCGTCTTCACCTGTTGTTGGGCTTTTCTCAGCCTTTTTGACATAGGTAATGGCCATGACGTTGCATGCTCCTAAAAATACAGATTGGGTTTAGGGGTTGGGAGGCCGGGTGACCTCCCAGCCCGAATTAGTTTCCGTAGCCGGAATAGCTGAAGAAGCCTGGCGATCCCGCTGAAGACAGGAAGTCTGGCAACCAAAGCGCAAAGCCCGGGAAGATGAAGATCAGCGCCAGGCCGATGACCTGGATGACCATGAACTGCATCATGCCCAGATAGATGTCGCTCAAATCCCACTCCGGCACCACGCCTTTGAGGAAATAAGCCGACAACGCAACCGGAGGACTGAGCCATGCCGTCTGAAGATTGACCGCCACAAGGATGGCAAACCAGACCAGATTGACGCCAAGGCTTTCCAGCAATGGCACAAGGATTGGCACGATGATCAGCACGATCGGCACCCATTCCAGCGGCCAGCCAAGCAGGAAGACCAGCGCCATGACGAAGATCAACATGGCGGCAGTCGATAGTTCGAAGGACAGCAACAACTCAGTCAGGAATTTCGGTGTACCCAGATTGGAGAACACCGCCCCGAAGAAGTTGGATGCCGCCACCAGGAACATGATCAATACGGTGATTTCCAGCGTCTTGATCAATGCGTCGTAGAAACGCCCACGGGTCAGCTTACGATAGCCAAGCGACAACAGGATGGAGCCCAAGGCACCACATGCGGAGGCTTCAGCAGGCGTTGCCCAGCCAGCCAAGATAGAACCAAGTGCAAAGGCAATCAGTACTGTTGGCGGCACCAGACCCATGAAGAATTCATACCAAAGGTCGGAGAAGAAGAAGCCACCCGGACGGACCTTTCGAGACCACTGATAGATGCCAAACATGGCACCAACCCATGCAATCGGTGCCAAAAGACCCGCCAGTGGGAAGATTGCGAGATCACCATTTGCACCAGCAACCATCAACCAGACCAGCATGCCCATGCCAACGCCAACTGCAGCCACTTCCAGGATGTAGTAAGGCGATGTTACCGGCTGCTCGTCTTCTGGCAGGATTGGACCAAGGCTCGGATTGATGAAACAACGGCCCAGCGCATAAATCATATACAGGACAGCCAATAGGATGCCTGGAACAATTGCCGCACGGAACAGATCGGTTACCGGAACTTCCAACACGGGTCCCATAACAATCAACATGATCGATGGTGGGATCAGGATGCCCAAAGTACCACCGGCTGTAATCGTGCCGGCGGCCAGTTTCACATCATAGCCTGACTTGTTCATCGTCTTGGCAGCCATGATGCCCAAAATGGTCACCGAGGCGCCAACGATACCGGTTGCAGCAGCAAAGATGGTCGAGACGAACAGCACGGCAATATACAGCGCACCTCGGGTCCGCGACATCATCAACTGCACTGCGTTGAACAGGCGTTCCATCAGGCCAGCCTGTTCCATCATGATACCCATGAAGATGAACAATGGCACCGCGACCAACTGGTCATCCAGCATGGTTGAATTCACCTGCAGGGTCATCAGGAAGAAGGTGACTGCAGAATTGGTTCCCCATGAGCCGAAAGTGAAGGCGAGGAAAACCAGGGTGAACGAAATCGGGAATCCGACAAAGATCGAGAACAGCATCGCTGCCAGCATCAGCAAGCCGATGGTTGGCTTATCAAAGTCGAAGATACCAGAGCCGCCAACAGCGGCATCCCACCAGTCATCAAATGGCACTGATTTACCAAAGAATGTTGTCGTGAAAACGATGGCCAGAAGGATCAAATAAACCGGCAATAGGCGAACGAAAAAGCGCTCACGCTCTTTGCCCATTTGATGGAAGGCACGGAACAATTCCGGCAGACCTTGCAGCAGCAACAGGAAAGCACCGACCGGCATCGCCAGACGGGCTGGCCACAGAATTGGTGCCCAGGTCGAATCCATAGTGGTTTCGTTTTTGATGAAAGCATCCCACCAAAAATCAGCTGCTGACCAGAAGAACAGCAGCATGGCGGGGAAATAAAACAACAGATACAGCGACGCATCGACGGTCGCCTGTGTCTTCGGGCTCCAGTTACGGAACAGGAAGTCAGCGCGGATATGCACGCCACGCATCAGAGCGTAACCGGCACCGATCATAAATAGGACGCCACCCGTCATGCGGGAGATATCGTAGGCCCAGAGTGTTGGTCCCAGTCCAATGGAGATGGCAAATTCGTTCATGCCCCAGCCGGTAAAGGTACCGAACAAAGTGCGGGCCACAACTTCAAACACCATGACGAAAATCAACGGCACCAGCAGCAGACAGATCAGGCGACCGGCCCACATGTTGAGCACGTCGATGAACGCCGTAATCGGGCGTTGCCAAGGAGTCATGTCGTCCGGTGTTTGGCCTGGTTCTTCGGCCCGACGTTCGGCGATCAGTTCGTCCGTGATATCCAGATCGTCTGGAATTACCTCTTCGGCCATGTGACTTCCTCCCCTTGGGTTTTCGTTTGATCTTGTTCTTCTTCTTAATTCGTCAGCGCCGCCCGCCCCGACCATTGAAGGTCTAGGCACTCACAAATTGAGAAGGGGCGGAGCATTTTGCTCCGCCCAATCTGCGAATTGGCTTACTTCAGAGTGTCAGCGAAAGCTTTACCCAGAGCAGCGTTGGAAGCCTGTGCACCGGCCCAGAATGGGACTGCGATACGTGCAAAGGTTTTCTGGCTGTCGTAAACTTCCTTGAAGAAAGCGTTTTCAGCGGCGTTTTTCTCCAGCAGAGCTTTCGCAGCATTCATGTATGCTGGGAAGTAATCGGCTGGGGTGTCGTGCAGCTGAACACCGTGGTTTTCAGTCAGGTCTTTCAGAGCCTTACCGTTTTCGTAGATGCGGTAGGACATAGCTTTTGAAAGCGAAGCGTTAGCTGCAACTTCAATCGCTTTTTTCTGATGGTCGGTCATGCCGTTATAGACATCGCCATTGATGTACATGTCAGCGTTAACAACAA
The DNA here is from genome assembly GCA_039969995.1 of Rhizobiaceae bacterium. Classification (GTDB taxonomy): domain Bacteria; phylum Pseudomonadota; class Alphaproteobacteria; order Rhizobiales; family Rhizobiaceae; genus Pseudahrensia. The sequence continues at coordinate 85,172 of JBDVMU010000023.1, read as the reverse complement.
CCTGGTGAAGACCCTGCAGGTAGTAGTGCTTCAGGACTTTCTGGAAACCAAACACGGAGTCAGGCTTCGGGCAGCACCATTCAGCAGCGTCGATTGTGCCTTTTTCCAGAGCCGGCAGAATGTCACCGCCACCCATGGCTACAGATGCAACACCGATGTCTTTGTAGGCCTGGCCAGGAATGCCTGGAGGCGTACGGAAGCGGTATTTGCGGAAGTCAGCCATAGACTGGATTGGCTCTTTGAACCAACCAAGAGCTTCTGGACCAACTGGCTGCAACATGAAGCCTTTAACGTTCATGCCCATTTCGGTCCAGAGCTGATCGTATAGCTCTTTACCACCACCGAACTGGAACCATGAAAGGAAAGCCAAGTTGTCCATGCCGATACCACCACCAGCAGGTGGGGAACCGAACAGAGCAGCGGCTGGGTGTTTACCGGACCAGTAGTGGGTCCAGGCGAAGCCGCCTTCTACAAGGCCTTTATCAACGGCGTCGAGTGTTTCTTTAACACCAACAACAGCGCCGGCAGGCAGCACTTCGATTGTTACTGGATCGTTGGCAGTCAGAGCCAGAACGTCAGCAGCAAAGTTTTTCAGCATGACAACTTCGTCACTCTTTGCCGAAATAACGGACTGAATGCGGATATTGACAGGCTCAGCGATGGCAGCAGTAGCTACTGATGCGACCAGCGCGGTTGCGGCAAAGGTTTTGCCGAGTTTAGCAAGAACAGACATGGTATTCCTCCCTGTTGTCTCTTCGTTCCTTCGACGAAAGTGATGCCATCATGTTTCCCGCCGAAGGCTCGGGATGATGCGCGTCCACCACAATTAATTTGATCCACCAAACCAAAGGTGGATCAAAAGTTCATTCAGGCACCTCCACTTAGAAATGCGAGAATTCCGTTGGTCGGGTCCCAAATGCCCCGATAGAACATTTCGCCGGCCACATAGATCAACACGATCAAACCAGCCCAGGAAATCCAGGGGTAGCGGGTCAGCAATTTCATAATCAGCGTGGCGGCAAAGGCCATCAGCAGGATCGCCAGACCAAGACCAAATACCAGCATGTTGGTGTCGCCATCGGCGATCGCGGCAACAGCCAGTACGTTGTCGATCGACATCGATACGTCGGCCAATGTGATGGTCCACAGCGCCTGCCCAAGTGATCTGCGGGGCTTGCCAGTATATCCCTGCTCGTCGTCGCCCGCGACTTCCATCGCCTCTACAGCAGCTTCGTCCTGGTGCGCCCGGATCTCCTTGTAGAGACCCCAGCAAACCCAGAACAGCAGCAGCGCACCGACCAGCAACAGACCAGGAATGCCCAGCAATTTGGTCGCAACCAAGGCAAAGATAATGCGCAAAACAGCAGCAACGATCATGCCGAACATGATCGCCTTCTTACGCAGTTCCGGTGCCAGACCAGCCGCGGCCATGCCGATGATCAACGCGTTGTCACCTGACAACACAATGTCAGCGACAATGATCGCCCCAAAATCGAAAATGGTTTCCAGCATTAGGCGGCATCCTCTAGAATAAAATCGGACGCCCGCTCGCCAATCATGATGGCCGGCGCATTGGTATTTCCAGATACAATAATCGGCATGATGGAGGCGTCGGCAACCCGCAGTCCTTCAACCCCACGCACCTTCAGGCGAGCATCCACAACCGCCCTGTCGTCACTGCCCATCTTGCAGGTACCGGTCGGATGATAAATTGTTGTGGCCGTATTGCGAGCCCAGTCGAGAATGGCTTCGTCATCGTCGTGAGCAACAGCCTTGCCGGGCGCATGCTCTTCGATGATTTCGGATTTGGCAGGCTCAAACCCAGCGATCCTGCGAGCAATTTTGATGCCATCGACAATCGTTTGTTGGTCAAGCGGCGTGGCCAGATAATTTGGATGAATGACCGGGTGATCTTTAATGTCCGACGAGCGCAACTCCAGATGCCCGGCACTTTCGGGCCGCATCTGCAGTACCGACGCCGTAAATGCGTTGAACGCATGGGTGCCGGTACCAACCTTGTCGGTGGAAAATGGCTGCAGGTGAAATTGAATGTCCGGCGTCGCCAATTCTTCGCGGGTTTTCAAGTATCCGGTACCAAGGCTCGCCGCCATGGTCATCGGACCAGTGCGTTTCAGGGCATATTCAACAGCGATCAGCGCCTGCTTCCAAAGCGAATTGGTCTCAGTGTTGATGGTTGATGAACGACATTTGAATACCGGCCTGGCCTGCAAGTGATCCTGCAGATTTTGACCAACGCCAGAAAGGTCCTGACGTACTTCAATGCCATTGTCAGCCAGATTCTGGCCCGGCCCGATGCCTGACAGCATCAATATCTGCGGAGAACCAATGGCACCGGCTGACAGAATCACCTCGCGGCGGGCACGAATTGTTTTTTCCTGATCGCCGTCTAGAGTTTTGATTCCGACGGCACGTCCGTCTTCGAAAAGGACTTGCTTGGTGAGCTGTCCGGTGAGGACAGTCAGATTGGAACGATCACGAATTGGAGTGAGATAGGCTTTGGCAGCCGAGCAGCGCTGGCCTTTATTGGCGGTCAGCTGGAAATACCCCATGCCTTCCTGCGTCTCACCATTGTAATCGTCGTTATAGGGATAGCCGGCAGCGAGTGCGGCCTGCACGTAGGTATCGACTGCATGGCGATTAAGCCGGGTCGCGGACACGGCCAAAGGCCCTTCACCGCCGCGGATCTCGGAAGCGCCACCTTCCCAGCTCTCGGCCCGCTTGAAACAGGTAACAACATCGTCCCAGCCCCAACCAGCATTGCCCAATTGGCGCCACTGCTCGTAATCTTCCTTTTGACCGCGCACATAAAGCAAGCCATTGACCGACGAACACCCACCAAGAACTTTGCCACGTGGCCAGTTGATGGAGCGACCGTTCAACCCTGGGTCGGGTTCTGTAACATATTGCCAATCCATTTTTGGATTGCCCATGGTCTTGAAATATCCGACCGGGATGTGGATCCAGGGCGAGCTGTCGCGTCCTCCGGCCTCAACCAGAGCAACGGTATGCTTGCCCGACTGAGAAAGGCGATGAGCCAATGCACAACCGGCCGAGCCAGCGCCAACGATTACAAAGTCAAATTCCAACCGGCTCCCTCCGATCGCACCTACTTGTCGAACAAACCGACCATTTCGCAGATATAGTCCCATTTTTCGACTTTTTTTGATTATGGGCTTGACCATTTTCAAAAAATGAGACTTTTTGTCTCGTTAATTATCAAATCACGCTTCACCGCGTGTTGCAATGCCAAACTGCGACTTTTTGCTGAGTCGCTCCGAAAATGTGGACGAGTGTGATGAAATCAGAAGAACGTGTCGCCACCAATTTGAGGACCCTTTTGATCCTCGAAGTCGTTGCTCAATCAGATCGGCCATTGTCGCCCACGGAGATCAACCGCAACATAGGTCTGCCCAAGCAATCCATCCACCGGCTTTGCCAAACGCTGGTTGATGAGGGCTTCTTGATTCGCGAAGTCAGCGGCAAGAAATTGCTGGCAGCCCCTCGAACTTTACGCATGGCACGAGGCCTGAGCACATCACGCCACCTCAACATAGCCCGCCACCAGGTGCTGATGGAGATTTCCGCGATCACGCGCGAAACCGTCAACTTTGTTGTGCCGGAACTCGACGGCATGACCTATCTCGACCGGGTTGAAACCGATTGGATATTCCGCATTGAACTGCCGATTGGTTCGCGGGTGCCGTTTCACTGTACAGCCAGCGGCAAGTGCTATTTGGCGAGCCTTGATGGCAAAGATTTCAACGATGTGGCCAGCTCGATCCGTTTTGAACCGCGCACCCCCAACACGATCACCAGCAAGGAACAGCTTAGCGCTGAGATCCAGGAAGTGCGGGAACGGGGATATTCAATCGACAATGAAGAGTTATTCCGGGACATGTGTGCACTGGCGGTGCCGGTCAAAGACGCTGACGGCAACTTTCTGGCAGCTCTTGCCTATCACGGCCCGACCCAGCGGTTGAACGTCAACACCCTGGTTGAACATCTTGAAACGATGCGCGAGGGTGCAGACAAGCTGGCCGATCTGATGCGCTGACCGCATCAGATTCTGCCTCGATTTTAGTGCCGCAGGAGGAAGATTTCGTGAGCAACAATGCGTTTCAGCCGGTTTCAGGCTTTGATCTTCCCCGCTTTGCCGGTGTTCCCACCTTCATGCGTCTGCCCCACCTGCAGCCCGATGACGCTCTCTACAAAGATGTGGAAATTGGCCTCGTCGGCGTTCCCTGGGATGGCGGCACCACAAACCGTCCCGGTGCGCGCCATGGTCCACGCCAGTTGCGCGACCTGTCAACGATGATCCGTGCAGTGCATCCAGTCTCGCTGACCAAGCCGTTTGAACTTTGCAATTGCGCCGATCTTGGCGATGTCTCCCCCAATCCTGCTGATCTGATGGCCAGCCTCAACCGGGTAACCGAGTTTTACAGCCAGTTGAAACAGGACAACATCATGCCGCTGACGGCCGGTGGCGATCATCTGATCTCATTGCCCATTCTGCGCGGGCTGGCTCAGGACGGGCCGGTGGGCATGATCCATTTCGATGCCCATACCGATCTGTTCAACGAATATTTTGGTGGCACCAAATACACCCATGGCACCCCTTTTCGCCGTGCCATCGAAGAAGGCCTGCTGGACCCAAAGAGGGTCATCCAGATCGGCATCCGTGGCACCATGTATGACGGCGAAGACATTGAATTTGGGCGCGCCAATGGCGTGACCATCCTGATGATTGAGGATCTGATGGAGCGCGGTGTCGATGACGTAATGGGGCAAGCCCGCGAGGTTGTTGGTGACCAACCCACTTATTGTTCTTTCGACATCGACTTTATCGACCCAGCCTTTGCCCCCGGCACCGGCACGCCGGAAATTGGCGGTCCCAACACCTATATGGCGCAACAGGTGGTGCGACAGTTGCACGGACTTAATCTGATTGGCGCTGACTTGGTTGAAGTGTCCCCACCTTTCGACCCATCAGGCGGCACAGCCTGGGTCGGTGTGTCCATTATGTTTGAACTTCTGTGCATGCTGGCTGAAGCAAAAGCTCAGCAGAGTTAGGTTCTTCTTGCTGCAGCCCTCTGCATCTTAAAGCTGGCCATCTGAGCAAACTTGATCACCTGACTTATTGATCAGGGCCGCCAGGCACGGCGCGCTGTCGCGCGATGAATTCAAATGCAGAATCGAACTCCGCAATCGCACTGCAATTAAGCACCGCTTGCTCGTCATAATTACACATTTCTACTATACAACTTTACAGTGTATTATTCTTTGCACCAAGAACAAATAGCGATTTTAATCTTTCTAGAATATTATTTCGATATTTTCGATTTTATAATTGCTTTAATATAAGTATTATCACAAAAATTTTAGAATATTTTCAATATTTTATGTCTATAATCGACATCATTCTCGCATTTCACATTATATAAAAATATTTGCGCAAGGTAAAATAACATGCAGTACTTGAATTCCGGGCATTTTTCGGAAAAATACGTATTTTTGGGAGTCCTATTTTCGTGCTGCCTCTACTCTGCAACAGCCCTGGCGGATTGCTTGGGAAATGCTGGCACACCTGATTCGCTGAATGGCTGGAATGGCACCGATCAGGCGGATACGGTTTAATGCGACAACCTTCCCTCAACCAATCCTGGTGGCATAGTGCTGACAGACGATGGCAAAGACACAATAAATCTAAATGGTGCAACCCTGCAAAAGATAGATGCTGGCAATGACGACGACATCATTAATCTGAATAGCGGCCGATTGTTGGGCTCTGTTTTCGGCGACAAGGGCCATGATACGATCGAACTCAAAGAAGCCATCATTGATTTTGACATTCACGCTGACGAGGGAAATGATACGATCCTATTGTATTCTGGATCGGCCAGGAATGTGAATGGGGGAGATGGCGACGATACGATCACATTAAATGGCGCCAATGTGACTCGGATTGGTGGCGGTTCAGGAAACAATACAATCCAACTGCTAGGCGGGTCCGTTAACGGAATCATCACACGCGCTGACATGGATGGTAAGAATCTTGTCGTTCTTGACGGTGCCACGGTATACTCTTCAATTAGAATCCAGGGGGGAAATGACACCATCCGTCTTTTGTCGGGTACCCTCGGTGGAGATGTCTATACTGGAGGTGGGAACGATGTGATCTCACTTGATGGCGTGGAATTCAGCGGAACTATTTTTTCTGGCGTGGGCGACGATCATACAGATTTGCTCTCTGGCCAGGTGGGCGAAGTTCAAGGTGGCGCAGGAAGCGACACTATCAAAATGAGCCATTCCGAAGACCCGCAAGCATCCCTTATAGTGGACATAATTCACGGCGGAGGGGTGGACAGCGGTCAAACTGACGGGGACGATACAATTGAGTTGAATGCCGGCACTGTGGGTTGGGTCTACGGCGCTGGCGGGAACGACACGATAACATTGAACGGCACAACGGTCTCGGAAGACATCTATGGGGATTGGTCAGACACCTTCCCTGATTATTGGAATCCCCGCCCGCCCTACGAAACCGGAGACGACACATTCTGGCTGGTGTCGGGACAATTGCGTGGCAGCCTGTTTGGCGAAGACGGATCAGACAAAGCCCATATTTTTTCCAGCTACGACCTGTCGCCATTTCAGGGCATGCTTGATGGCGGTGATGATGCATCTGTTGCCGACGGATACATCGATGAATTAACCATCCAAGCCTCCAGCAGGCTGGCTGGAGATCAGATTGTGAATTGGGAAAAGATTGTCGTGTCTGGCGCAGATCTGACCTTAACGGGCGATACATTCGCGACAGCACACACCGATGAATACGGTATGTTCCTGCAAAACGCACGGTTGCACCTCGACGACGGGCTTCAGTTCACCGGTAATCTGTCAATCGATGCCGCTTCCGCACTTCATGTCAGCACCGAAGGTGGCGATGGAGATTTTGAGTTTGTCGGCGATTTGACCAGTCTTGGGCGGATCAACCTGCAAGGCAGCAATGAGCACGGAAAAGCGGGTGATATGCTATCGATCGAAGGGGATTTCATCGGTGGAGGTTACCTTCTTCTTGATGTGGTTCTGGATGACGGCACCTCTCAGCTAACGGACAGGCTTTTGGTTGATGGCGACACGTCCGGTACAACTTTGGTTTTTGTAGACAATGATGGCGGCACTGGAGGCTTTACTGGCGAAGGTTCGCCGCACGGCATTCAGATCATTGAAGTTGCCGGCGCTTCCGATGGACAATTTGAACTTGGGGCACCCGTTGAAGTCGGAGCCTTCCGCTATGATCTTCATCAGGCAGACGACCAAAACTGGTACCTGCAGTCAAATGGCCCCTCCTGCACGGTCGTGATTGTGTCACAGGTTCCACACAGCTTGCGCCACATGGGCTCACAGCTCATCAGCAGTTGGGATGAGCGCAGCGGTGGATTGATTGAGCCGGGCGCTGAAAGTTCCGCTCCTGCTACAGATTTTGATTATTCTGCCGCCACCAACTCCCAATATAGGGGATCTCAAACAGGCCTTTGGTCACGCACCATTGGCGCTTCAAACTCCGCCAAAACGAATTTGCGTGGAACCGGCTCCAACGACTCAGCTTCTCATGAGGAATCACTCTGGGCAATGCAGACGGGTTTCGACGCTCTTACCAAGCAGACCCTGTCCGGTGACATATATGTGGGTGCATTTGCCCATTACGGCCTGTCTTCAGCCGACGGTGTCAATGAAACCATGGGGGGCTCGTCAGTCGGCTCTTACGACCTGGAGGGCTTTGGCACAGGGGTATCTCTGACATTTCTGTCCAAAACGGGCCTCTACCTGGATGGTGTCGTTACTCACACGAAATATGATCTCGACTTGAAAACTGCACTTGGCGACATTGGCTCTGGCTTTGCAAATGTCTGGACCCTCTCAGGTGAAGCAGGCCGGCAGATTTCCTTCGCTAACGGTTTCTCCGTCATTCCGCAGATGCAGTTAGTTTATCAAAACCTCGACATCGGTGGAATGACCATCGGTAATGACACCCACGCAACGAGCCTCAGCGACGAAAGTTTGATCGGTCTGATCGGTGTAAAGGCAGAGTTCTCCCCCAATGCGGGCTTGCGGTTTTACGGCGAAGCAAAGCTTGGTTACGAATTCCTTCAGTACCCTGAAACTTGGGTTGATTGGGAGACGTTTTCAGCAGACTATGGAAGCTCTCGATATCAGGTCGATATGGGCTTCCAGTGGCACAAGAGGGCGGACTCCGCATTGTGGGCAGAAGTTGGCTACAGCGACAGTTTTGCGCATTCCCACAACCGTTTTTGGACCTTTACCGCCGGACTAAAGTTGCTCCATTAATCGGATAGCTCGCCGCAGACCTTTGGTTCACTAAGTGCGCTGCTGCAGTGTTGGGTTGTTTGACAGGGAGCCCATGCTGGAACGCATCGTGTCGGAGGGGTTCGCAGCGCCCCTGCGTTCACCACCAAGTGGTCAACTTAACGCCGCAATTGTGACTTTAATGCCTGTGACTGACGCAATCGAAGCGCCGAAGCGGATTAACACCTCATTAACCTGTTTTGTTGAGCCGCAATTAAGAGCCTTTGGTTATCAAATGGTGACCATTGCCAATTCAATTTGATCATTCACAGGAGTCCGGCTCATGCGCCTGACCAACATGACATCGTCCACCACCAAATTCGCCGTTATTTTGCCGATCGCAGCCATGCTGGTTATTACCGGTTGCGCAAAGAAGAAACCGCTGCCCGACAATGCTGCACAATTGGGCCTCAATAACGCAACAGCACCCGGCACAACGCAGGACTTCACCGTCAATGTCGGCGACCGCGTCTTCTTCACCACAGATTCATCGACTCTGACCGCGACCGCGCGCCAGACCCTTGATAAGCAAAGCGTCTGGTTGAACAAATACAGTCAGTTCGGCATCACTGTTGAAGGACATGCCGATGAGCGGGGTACGCGCGAATATAACCTGGCGCTGGGTGCCCGCCGAGCTGCGGCAACGAAAGATTACCTCGTGTCGCGCGGTGTCAGCCGTGGCCGCATCAAGACAATCTCCTTCGGTAAGGAGCGTCCCGTGGAAGTCTGTAACGACATTTCCTGCTGGTCGAAAAACCGCCGCGCCATTACCATTCTGGGCGGTGGCAACAGCTAATCAATACCATCGTGTCGAAATGCGCCTGCTGAGGCTAGCGCATTTCGGCCCAGATTATGGTAACATTATTGAAGAAAGCCAGACCGGTCGAAACAGGGGAAACGTCATGAGACCAGCCATTCTATCGCTTGCAGCAGCGCTGATCGCAGGTGCCGTATCTTCTGCTCATGGCCAACGCATGTTTCCGCCAGCACCTATTCCAGATGCTGTCCAGCTTGTTCAGTCTGAAGAGTCCTTTCGGGTAAACCAGCTCGAAGAACAGGTTCGCCAACTCAACGGCAAGGTTGAAGAACTGAATTTCTTGCTGCTGCAATTGCAGGAAAAAATCAGGCAAATGGAAGAGGATTCCGAGCTGCGCTTTCAGGAACTGGAAGACAAGCAGTCGCAATTACCGACCGCTCCCCAAACTTCCCAAACTCCCCAATCAATGGCAGAGGGCGCAAATGAGGAGCCCGTCCGCCTGGGAAAGCCTGAACCGTCCGGGGACAACTCGACCTCGGACGCAAATCCAGATCAATCAAACACCGAACTGCCCTCTGATAATGCCGTTGTTACAGCCCAGGAGCCACGCGCCCTTGGCACTCTGACCTTTGATGATGAAGGCAATGTGGTAGATTCCAGCCTGCCGAAATCGCAACGGCTTTCCGGACTGCCCGGCATTTTCAACGACGGTGTCGAAGGCGCGGTGGAAGCCGCCCAGTTTGGGACCACACCAACTGAAGTGCTGGCCGCTGCAAAAGGCGAAATGCAGATCCGCCAATTCAAACGAGCCGAACAGATCCTCCAGGCTTTTCTGAAAGCCTGGCCGAATGATCCTGATGTCGGTAAGGCCAAATTCTTTCTCGGTGAAAGCTATTTCTGGCAAAAGGAATTTTACCGATCAGCCGATTCCCACCTGGACGCCCACAACAACTGGCCTGAAGTCGATACCGCGCCCGACAATCTTCTTGCACTGGGTCTTGCCCTTGCCGGCCTCAATCAGCGTGAAGTAGCCTGTGCCACCTATGCCGAAGTTCTCAAGCAATATCCCGAAGCCGAGAAACGCATTGGCATGAAGGTTCGCGATGAACAGGCCGCCGCCAGGTGCTGAACCTCAATTGACGCAGGTGCCGGTTACGCGCTTTTGTGTCTCTCGTTCATCCCAATCCGGTCAGGGCAAATTCTGTGCAGCCGACGCAACTCAATAGCGCCAAAGATTTGATGACGGACAACGGTCCTATCCTGGTTGCTGTGTCCGGCGGCAGCGATTCCGTCGCGCTGTTGCATTGGATGGTGGAGCAATTTCCGGATGCGAATTTGCACTGCGTAACCGTTGATCATGGCTTGCGGGCGGAATCAGCCACAGAAGCAAGTCTGGTCGCCAAGATGGCCAACACGCTTGGCGTTCCTCACCAAACGCTCAATTGGCACCCCACTGCCCCGGCATCATCGGCTGATGCCCGTCAAGCCCGCTATCGACTGTTGCATCGGTATGCAACGCAATTGAACGCCGCCTGCATTGTCCTTGGCCACAATTTGGATGATCAGGCAGAGACCCTTTTCATGCGCGCATTTCGGTCCAAACCGGACAGCGATACACGCGGGCTTTCGGGCATCGCCGAATGGGCAACCTATCGCGGCTTGCCCCTATGGAGACCGCTGTTGGCGCAAACCCGTCAACAGTTGCGAGACGGGCTATTGCAGCGCAATGTTTGCTGGGTCGACGATCCGTCAAATCAGGATGTTAATTATGAACGGGTACGGGTTCGCAGACTTTTGGCCGCTCCAAATGTCCCCACACTACCCAGCCGACAAAAAGTGGCACTATTGGCCGCCTTGTCTGGACGTTCACGATGTTGGATGGGCGAGCAGGTCGCGACGGTAATCCGCTTACATGTCCACCGAACCCAGGACGCAACCTTGTGCTTTGCCCCCGGTCCGGGCCTGCCAAATACCATCCTCCTGGAAGTTCTTGCCTGTCTGATACTTGTCGCCGGGGGGCAGAGCCATCGAGTTCCCACTATCAAACTGTCAAAGATTGCCACAGCCGCGAAGTTCGGAAGTCACATGCAGACCACCTTGGGGCGTTGCCTGATCAGCACCAGACAAGGCGCGTTCTTTATGCAACGTGAAAACCGCAATCTGGCCGAAATGCCAAAACGAATTCAAACGGATACGATCTTTGATGGGCGCTGGTTGCTGAAACCTGCTTCTGGTGAGAACCCAATGCACAAAACACCTTATATCGAGGCCTTCGAAACCTTCCGGCCCTGGTATGACGACGCTGTTCACGCAGCAGTGATGGATTTGCTTGATTCACCCTGTTGTTCAACATAAAGCGAGGAATTGACGCATGTTGCGTCTTTCACCTTGGCATTGACCATCTGGCAACCTATCTTGGAACCAGAAGGCTGGAAGTCAGCCAAGTATAACGAATTTAAAAGTGGCGATTGCCGCGCCACAGGCAGGAAACTCTTCGATGAATCCGAACTTTCGCAATTTCGCGCTCTGGGGCCTGATCGCTCTGCTGCTGATCGCCCTTTTTCAGATGTTCCAGTCGCCGTCTTCTGAGCAACAGTCGAGCGAAATCGCCTATTCGAAATTTCTCGAAGCGGTAGAGAGCAATCGGGTTCGGTCAGTCACCATAACAGGTGACCGGATCACCGGCACTTATACAGACTCCAGCATGCGTTTTTCGACATTCGCACCCAATGACCCTGAACTGATCAAACGTCTCGAAGCGCAGAGCGTTGAAATCTCCGCCCAGCCGGTAACCGATGGTCGTTCGACCTTTGTTGGTATGTTGATCAACTGGCTGCCTTTGCTGTTGCTGATCGGTGTCTGGATTTTCATCATGCGCCAGATGCAAAGTGGTCAGGGCAAGGCGATGGGCTTCGGCAAGTCGAAAGCCAAATTGCTGACCGAAGCACATGGCCGCGTCACCTTTGACGATGTCGCCGGTGTCGACGAAGCCAAGGAAGATCTTGTCGAGATCGTTGAGTTCCTGCGCGACCCTCAGAAATTCCAGCGACTGGGCGGCAAGATGCCCCACGGCGTTCTGCTCGTTGGGCCTCCCGGCACTGGTAAGACCCTGACAGCACGTGCTGTTGCGGGGGAAGCCGACGTACCGTTTTTCACCATTTCCGGTTCCGACTTCGTCGAGATGTTTGTTGGTGTCGGCGCCAGTCGTGTGCGCGACATGTTTGAGCAGGCCAAGAAGAATGCACCCTGCATCGTCTTTATTGATGAGATCGACGCAGTGGGTCGCCACCGTGGCGCAGGCCTTGGCGGCGGCAACGATGAACGCGAACAGACCCTCAACCAATTGCTGGTTGAGATGGATGGTTTTGAAACAAACGAAGGCATCATCCTGATTGCCGCAACAAACCGGCCCGACGTCCTTGATCCGGCGCTTTTGCGTCCCGGCCGCTTTGACCGACAGGTTGTGGTTTCCAACCCCGACATTATGGGCCGTGAGGCGATCCTCAAAGTGCATGTCAAAAACGTGCCCTTGGCACCCAATGTCGACCTCAAGATTGTTGCCCGCGGCACGCCAGGCTTCTCAGGTGCTGACCTGATGAACCTGGTCAACGAAGCCGCCCTGCTCGCTGCCCGTCGCGACAAGCGTCTGGTGACCGCTCAGGAATTCGATGATGCCAAAGACAAGGTGATGATGGGAGCGGAGCGCCGTTCCATGGTCATGTCCGAGGAAGAAAAGCGCAACACCGCTTATCACGAAGCTGGCCATGCCCTGGTCGCTATTTCGGTGCCCTCGTCTCATCCGGTTCACAAGGCAACCATTATTCCACGCGGCCGCGCCCTGGGCATGGTTATGCAATTGCCGGAACGCGACCAGATCTCCATGTCCTATGAAGAGATGACATCTCGTCTGGCTGTGATGATGGCCGGACGGGTTGCTGAAGAGCTGACCTTTGGCAAGAAAAACGTCACCTCCGGTGCCCAATCCGACATTGAGCAGGCAACCCGCCTGGCCCGTGCGATGGTCACTCAGTGGGGCTATTCCGATAAGCTGGGCAAGGTTGCCTATGGTGAAAACCAGCAGGAAGTTTTCCTCGGCCACTCTGTTGCGCAGTCTAAAAATGTTTCTGAAGAAACAGCTCAGATCATTGATGAAGAAGTCCGCCGACTGGTTGACGAAGGCTTCGCGTGGGCCAAGAAGATCCTGACCAAACGCAAGAAAGACCTTGAAACTTTGGCACAAGGCCTGCTGGAATTCGAAACGCTGACCGGCGGCGAAATTGACGATCTGTTGAGCGGCAAACCGCCAGCACGTGATATGGGCGATGACACGCCACCTTCGCGCGGCAGCGCGGTTCCCAAGTCGGGGGCCAAGTCGCCAAAAGGCAAGGAAGAAGGTGGCCCCACCGGGGACATGAATCCACAACCGTCTTCCTGACGTCCAAGTCAAATATTTAAGCGAACCTTAACCGGGACGATGGCATTTTAACTATGCCATCGTCTTTTGGTTTTGGGGTGCATTCTTCTGGTATAATCTGGATGGATACAATTCGTCACAAATTGTGACGTGCGACCAACATGACGTTGCGGTAAACAATAGCCGTCTGAAATGGGCAGGCAAACCGGAATCAAGAGATTCACGGGAACACGAGGGTGCAAGCGGGACTTTAGAGTATGAGTTTGGAACGCAAATATTTTGGAACAGATGGCATCCGTGGATATGCCAATAAGTCGCCTATGACAGCTGAAACTGCCATGAAAGTTGGCATGGCAGCTGGCGTAGCCTTTAAGCGCGGCGCCCATCGCCACCGGGTGGTGATCGGTAAGGATACCCGTCTTTCAGGCTATATGATTGAAAACGCGCTGGTTGCCGGATTTACCGCAGCCGGCATGGATGTATTTCAGCTTGGCCCCGTGCCAACACCGGCAGTCGCGATGCTGACCCGTTCATTGCGGGCAGATATCGGTGTGATGATTTCTGCTTCGCACAACGCCTACCATGACAATGGCATTAAATTGTTCGGCCCGAACGGCTTCAAGCTCTCTGATCAGATCGAGCAGGAAATCGAACGCCTGATGGATCTCGACCTGACCAATCAATTGGCATCGGGTCGCCTGATTGGTCGCGCCAGCCGTATTGATGGCGTTGACGACCGTTACATCGAATTTGCCAAGCGCACCTTGCCGAAACAAATGTCGTTGGAAGGCCTGCGCGTGGTCATCGACTGCGCCAATGGCGCTGCCTACAAGGTTGCACCGGCTGCACTTTGGGAACTTGGCGCAGATGTTGTCACCATCGGCAACGAGCCAAACGGCACGAATATCAACGATGAATGTGGCTCAACCCACACCGCCACCCTGGCTCGTAAGGTCAATGAAGTGCGCGCCGATATCGGCATCGCGCTGGACGGTGATGCGGACCGGGTGATCATTGTCGACGAAAAGAGCAATGTCGTGGATGGTGATCAATTAATGGCGTTGGTGGCTCAATCCTGGAAGGAACGTGAGACACTTTCCGGCAACGGCATCGTGGCAACCGTGATGTCAAATCTTGGGCTGGAGCGTTTCCTTTCGGCACAGGGCCTTTCGCTGGCCCGCACCGCCGTCGGCGACCGCTACGTCGTCGAACACATGCGCAAGAATGGCTTCAATGTTGGTGGCGAACAGTCTGGCCACATTGTGCTTTCCGATTATGCAACAACGGGCGATGGCCTGGTGGCGGCACTGCAGGTGCTTTCTGTGGTTCAGGCTTGGGACAAGCCGGTCAGTGAAGTTTGTTCGCGGTTCGAACCTGTACCGCAGGTGCTGAAAAACGTCCGTTTCAAATCTGGCGAACCGCTGAAAGACAAACAGGTCATCGAATCCATCGACGACGCCCGCTCGCGACTGGCCAATTCTGGTCGCCTGGTCATTCGCACATCTGGCACCGAGCCGCTGATCCGGGTTATGGCCGAAGGGGATGACGAGGAATTGGTCAATGCAGTGGTCGACGACATCTGTTCGACCCTGAAGAAGGTTGCGGCTTAACCGCCCGACTGAGCCTTTCACCACATCTGAGCCGATATGCCTGATTGACTTGCTGGCAGAGTCTTGTTCAATAGCGCCTTCCAAACTCGCATTTGAACAGCTGATATGTCACAACTTTTTTCGCCCGCTAAACTCGGATCGCTGACGCTCGACAACCGCATTGTCGTCGCACCCATGTGCCAATATTCCGCCATCGATGGTTCAATTACCGACTGGCACCTGATGCATCTTGGTCAATATGCAGTCGGCGGTGCCGGGCTGGTCTTTGTCGAGGCCACTGGCGTTGAAGCTGAAGGACGCATCACCCCAGGGTGTCCCGGCCTTTACAGTGATGAAAACGAGGCTGCGATGGCTCGTGTGATAAAATTCTACCGTGACTATGGCGCTGCAAAAATCGGCATTCAATTGGCCCATGCCGGGCGCAAGGCGTCTGCTGATCTACCCTGGAATGGCGGCACGGCTCTGGCTGCAGACAATGGCGCGTGGGAAACATCTGCCCCATCCGCCTTACCCTATGCTGATGGCTGGCACACCCCAACGGCGCTGACCGATCAGGGACTTGAGCGGATCAAACAGGCATTTGTTCAGGCCGCTGAGCGCGCCGTGCGTCTGGGCTTTGATGTCATCGAAGTCCACGCAGCTCATGGCTATCTGCTTCACCAATTCCTGTCCCCCATTTCCAACCAGCGTGACGATCAATATGGCGGTTCGCTGGAAAACCGGATGCGGTTCCCACTGGAGATCTTTTCAGCTGTTCGTGCAGCAGCGCCGGACACGCCGCTCGGCGTACGTTTTTCCGCCACCGACTGGGTTGACGACAGCGGCTGGGCACTTGAGGACGCCACCAAGTTTTCGGCACACCTTAAAGAGTTGGGCTGCGACTTCATCGACGTATCTTCAGGGGGCAATAGCCCGTTGCAGAAAATCAAGGTTGGCCCTGGTTACCAGACCGGCTTTGCCAACCATATCCGCCGCGAAACCGGGCTGACAACAATGGCAGTCGGCATGATCAACGATCCTCGTCAGGCGGAAACTATTGTAGCTACCGGTCAGGCCGACTTTGTCGCCCTGGCTCGCGGCATGTTGTATGATCCCCGCTGGGCCTGGCATGCAGCCGAAGTTCTGCGCTCACAGGCAACCTTCCCGCCCCAATACATGCGCAGCCACCCCACACTTCAGGGCGAGCCAATACCGGGAAACCCACCCAAGAAATAGCGGCGACGGCGACGGCGACGTCGCTAAACGATGGGTGCCCTCTCGCCAAGCATCCATCGCACAACGTCATAGTAATCAAAAATCAGCGCCAGAACGCTGATGACCATCAACAGGATGATGGCCGCGGCATAGATCTTGGTTGGAGGATTGGATTTCAGACGTCGCCACAACACGATGACCATGGGTGTCCAAAGCACCACATGGACAATCCCAAGTAGTCGCACCATGCCCATTTGGGCGTGCAAAACCGTCATGATGGCAACGGTGGCGACGATAGTGAACAGCACATAAAGGCCGAGTTTTCGGGTGGTCGATCCGATCAGCAATGCAACGGTGGACACCATCAGGGAAAAACCAATGATATCCACCCAGATCTGCACCCATTGGGGCAGTTTTTGCACATCCGCATCAAACGCCTGAAACGCTTCCATGGCTGTTCCTCCTGGTATTTCGGCCGGAGGAATTGGTGATCTCCGCAAGTCAAAGGTTGGACTAGAAATGGTTAGATTCCAACAGCCGCTTCCCACTTGCCCCAATCAGGCCACGGCGGAGTAGCCTTGACCAACAATCATCAGCCTGCGATGCGCACGATGTTGCGGAAGTCGATATCCATCTCACTCAAAAGCGAGTTGTAGTCTTTACTGCCGCGCAGCGCCTTGTAGGTATTTTCAATCGCATCCATTGACGGATAGCCCACAGCCAGCAGTCGTCGGCCAGCATGCGACCCGGTCATGATTGTCCAGTATCTCAAGAACATCGCACCATTGTCCTCAAACAGATGAGTCATGGTGCTCATGCGTTCAACCATGGAATCTGCGGCACCCCACCGGGTCATCACACCATAGGCTGGAACTTCTGCTGATTGATTTTTCAGCTCAAGAGGCTCAACTTTCAAGATGTTTCGCAATACCACCTTGATTTTGCCGCTACTGACCAGTGCCTTGTAGTCGTCAGATTTGCTGTAGGTGTCGAACGCGGCATCAATGCCGTTCAATTCACTATAGCCTTGTAGGAGAATTATGTTTCCCGCTTCGCTGCCCGTGGCCAAAACCCCATAGCGGGTAATCAAAGCCCCCGCAGATGTTTTCAGTTCCTCTGCCACTGCCCCGGTGTGCGTAAGAGCTTGATTCAGGAAATCCGGTGCACATTCAGCAACCGTAACCAGTGTATAATTTGTCGAAGTCATAGTGAAATTCCTCCTAAAAACGCGTCTCCCCAATTGGAACGCGCTGCTCAACCTACCACCTTGCGGTCCGATTCCTAAATTCGACCTATGCCAACCGCTGCCGGGCAATCCTGATAGGGCCTCACCAAGTGCCATCACAAAAAGACTTGATGTCCCGATTGGACGATGCAACGCCTTACCCGTCGGAAGGCTTGATCGAACCAGGTAGTCCCACTAACGTTCATGAATTCAAAATGTTAGGCAACGAACGGGATAACTGATGACACCTGATCTGAAGACTGCCCGCAGCATGGCGGCAAACCACTGCGCCGCATGGACAAACCAAACTCCCGACGCCGTTGCCAGCCGCTACGCCGAACAAGCCGTCATGATCATGAATGGTGGAGAGCCTATGACCAATCAGTCCCAAATTGGCGAAATGGCCGCAAGATTCATGGCCGACTTTCCCGATCTAGTCCTCAGCCTCGATAGTGTCCTGGTTGCCGATCATCATATGATTTACGCATGGACCTTCACTGGTCATCACAAGGGCACTGGCAACCATGTCCGCTTTTCCGGTTGGGAAGAATGGGACCTGGACGACGATCTCAGGGTTTCCAAGTCCTTGGGTTGGTATGACGCAGCTGACTACGAGCGCCAGGTAGCTGGAGCCTGATCCAAGGCATGCACCTTGCTCAACAACCTGACATGCGCCTGTTAAAGCCCGGGACTAAACAATCAGGCAGCCACTCGTTTGGCAGCTTCACCAGGCAAATTTCAGCAATAGCCCTCAGCGCCCAGCCATTGCGCGCGGGTATATCTGTCACCGTGGGCCCAGCCCACCGGCAACACCCGGTCAATCGCTGCCATGTCGTTGTCGCTCAAGCTCAACGCTGCCCCCGCCATCAACTCACGCAGATGCTCAGATGACCGCGTGCCGGGAATGGAAAACATGTGCTCGCCCCGTGCCAGAACCCAGGCCATCGCCAATGCCGGTGAAGTTGTCCCCATATCCGAAGCCAATGCCTTAAATTCATTGACCTTGGTAACGTTAGCGCTGAAATAAGGCTCGCTGAACCGCGGTGTCTCGTAGCGAAAATCTGTCTTGGTGAAGGTCGCGGGATCCGGCGTTTCCTGCGCAAAAATTCCGCGTCCCATCGGCGAAAAGGCAACGAAGGCAGTGCCAACTTCAGCGCATGCCTGCAACATGCCCAGATCTGGGTAGCGCGACCAAAGCGAATACTCATTCTGCACCGCCATGACCGGGCCGCAGGCCGCAGCCCGTCGCAATGAATAAGGTGCAACCTCAGAAAAACCGATGCCCTCAATCTTGCCCTCGTCCTTGAAACGCAGCAGCGTGTCCATCAAATCTTCAATGTCGATATCTTGCTGTCGGCGGTGGATGTAATACATCTGCACCTGTTCGACTCCAAGGCGACGCAGCGACTTTTCCAACTCCTCTCGCAGATAATCAGCATCGTTGCGGAACCAGCGTTCCTTAGTCTCCGGATTGCGATACAGACCGCCCTTGGTGTGAATGGCGAAGTGCCCGGGATTATCCTTGATGAACCGCCCGATGATTTCCTCCGACAAACCCATTCCATAAACATTGGCCGTGTCGAGAAACGTGATGCCGCCATCAACAGCAGTTTTCAAAGTCTCGCGGGCTTCGGCTTCATCGGTGGGGCCATAAGCACCAGCCAGATTCCAGCAGCCCAGACCAATTTCAGAAACAAGCGGACCATTACGGCCAAGAGAGCGTTTTTTCATAGCGATTCATTTTGTCTTGGAAAATTGTGTGCCAATTGTGCGCCAAACCGCCCCATTTGCCAAGAGCGACGGAGGCGAGTGGCGTGTGGCGGGTGGCGTGTGGCGAGTGGCGGCTAAACCACCTGCAACACGTGAATGAAGCCGAGAATGTCATCCTTGTCATAAACAAAGCCAGCGAAAGGCGGACTCACTTCGACGGGCTTGATCAGGCCGGCCTCTTCCTGCGCCTTCAACTTGTCGGCGAAGCCGTTTTCCTCAAACACACTTTGGCGAATGTTGAAAATTGCATACCCGCCCGGGCGGGTAATCCGGATCAGTTCATCCAGGCTGGAAGCTGGCGCATGGCCCGTGGTGAATACGCCAGCACTGATGAAGGCGGCGAAGTGATCGTCCGGCCAGGGCAGTTCTTCGCCCAGTACAGCGTTTTGAAGATCATCATAGCAACCGCGCAGTCGGGCCATCTCCAACATCTCATCCGACATGTCCGTGCCAGCCAAGCCGCGATAGCCAAGGGCATCGAGATAGGGCCCGGTCAAACCCGTACCAACACCGGCATCCAAAATAGGACCATCTCCCTTCTGCAAATAGCGCGCGACAAAGGAAGTGATGTAAAATGGCAGAATATAGCCCTGTTCCAGAAGATCACGATCGTATTGACGAGCCCAAATTCCATAGGCATCGGCCAATTGCTCTTTGTTTTTCGCGTCATAGACCCGTTGCAACATTTCTGAATGTTCGCTCATATTACCTCCCCACCACACCAATGCAGTGTTGCGCTTAGATGAGCATAACCAACGATTGGCAGATTGCTAACAGTGTTTGCAGATCAAACAAAAAAGCCCGGCGCTGTGGCCGGGCTCTTAAACAGTTTATGCTGATTGGGATCAGGCGGTTTCGTCGAGTTCAATTTCCTCGACTTCGCGCAGCACGTAGCCGCGGCCCCAGACTGTCTCAATGTAATTCTTGCCACCAGTGGCCGAAGCCAGCTTCTTGCGCAACTTACAGATGAAAACGTCGATAATTTTCAGTTCTGGCTCGTCCATGCCACCATAGAGATGGTTCAGGAACATTTCCTTGGTCAGCGTGGTGCCCTTGCGAAGCGAAAGCAGCTCCAGCATCTGATATTCTTTGCCAGTAAGGTGGACGCGCTGGCTGTTTACTTCGACGGTTTTGGCGTCGAGGTTCACTTTGAGATCGCCAGTTGTGATAACTGATTCAGCGTGACCCTTCGAACGGCGCACAATGGCCTGAATACGGGCGACCAGCTCATCTTTATGGAAAGGCTTGGTCATATAATCATCAGCGCCGAAGCCGAGACCGCGAACCTTGTCTTCAATGCCGGCCAGACCGGACAGAATAAGGATCGGCGTCTTCACCTTGGACAGACGCAAAGTGCGCAGAACCTCGTAACCGGACATATCCGGCAGGTTCAGGTCCAATAGAATGATGTCGTAATCATAGAGCTTGCCGAGATCGACACCCTCTTCGCCTAGATCGGTGGTATAAACGTTGAAGCTCTCCGACTTCAGCATCAGCTCGATTGACTGTGCGGTGGCGCTGTCATCTTCAATCAGCAAAACTCGCATTTCATTCCCCTTAAAGGAGCGTCCCGACCGGTACGGTACCGATTCTGGAGGCCGTTATCTCTAAACACTCGAACTCAACGCTATGACGGAATGGTTAACAAAAGATGATTCTTAATGGCAAGCACTTATTGCAAGAATCTAGAACTATCCGACAAACCTTTGAATTCTATGACTTTCCCCTGATTCACAAAAGTTAATGTTTTGCCGCCAACCAACCATCTGGTCTTACACTCAACAAAATTCTGACAAATCAGATGAAAACCCACCAAGTGATTTGCGCCATTCAGGCTCTCGTCGTTTGGTATGGTTTCCTTCATCAGTATTAACCAGTCAGGTAAACGACGGGTTAATGCGAAACGAATTCGAAAGCTTTGTGAAGAATTCCTTTCGCTGACCATCCCAGTAGCTTAGGAGCCGGGGCTGGCGTCAGGCTGGAGTGAAGGGCGAAGACCTAAAAATACGGGCGACTGAGCAGCATTCTTGCAGCATTCTTGCGGCGTTCGCGCTTACACAAGTTATTAACGCCAACAAAAATGCAGTTCGGTAGGTAAATTTTTAACAATCAGCCGCCATAGTGTGATTTCCGGTGTGCGTTTTTCTGCCGGGGAGTAGCGGAGTATTGAGTATGAAATCGCGTGAAAGCGTCCTTCGTCTGAAGAGATTTCAGGTGCAGGAAAAAGCCCGACAAGTGGCGCAAATCGAGACTATGATCTCGCAATTCCAATCCATGGCTGAAGATCTGGTGTCCCAGATTGCCTACGAAGAAAAGAAGGCAGGGATCGACGACGTCAATCACTTTGCCTATCCGACCTTCGCCAAGGCGGCGCGTCTGCGTCAGGAAAACCTGCAAACATCGATTCAGGACCTTTACGACCAGCAAGCTGCTGCCAAGCTGGCGCTGGAAGAAGTCCAGGAAGAGCTGCAGAAGGCTGAAAAACTGGAAGAGCGCGACGGCAAGCCCGCTGAGCCGGAAACTCCGCAGACTTACGAACAGGCCGGCATGATCGGCTAACCCGTTCGGGGAAGCACACTTTTCGAATTATTGCTCAAGCGCCGTTTTCGGCGCTTTTGCTGTTTGCCAAGGCATTTTGCTTTTCAAATGCCCTGATCAGGGCCCCACAGTTGTCTTGCGGTTGTTTGCCATAGATCAGCCCATCCAGTTGCAACCATCTCTGGGCAGAATCGGTCCAAATGTGACCAACCGGATGCAGCCAGCTTTTGTCGTCCAGCGTGCCCGCTTTAACGCCGGAGGTGGAGTCCGTTCCCCTACCCAGATGAACGACCCGCGTTCCGCATTGGGGGCAAAAGACACCCTCCACAGCATTCGGACTGCCCGCGTCACGGACAAATCCCTGATGGGGTCCGCTGATCTCGATGCCATCTGCCGGCACAAGCAGCGTCATGCCAAAGGCGCTGGACGCCTGACCCTGGCATTCAGTGCAATGGCAGCAATACAGCGTCGTTGGCTGTTGAGTGACTCGGTAAGTCAATTGCCCACACTGGCAGCGACCGGTCAGCGACAATTCCGGCATTGGTTTGTGGGCCATGATGTCCCCTGTTTAGAAAGTGCGTTTGCCCAAAAACTCGTGTGTCGAAACGGCCAAACTATGGCGCGTCCTGAACCACTTCGATGAAGATCGCACCGAACTGATCCAGCTTGCTTTTGCCGACACCTCTTACTTCGGCAAATTCCTCCATCGAAGTGGGCCGTTTGGCGGCCATATCGATCAAGGTCTTGTCCGGGAAGATCACGTAGGCGGGCACGCCTCGTTCCTTGGCCAGCGCCAGGCGTTTGGTTTTCAATTGCCCCAAGAGTTCCTGATCCCGGCTTGAAAGATCAACTGCAGGCTGGGACTTGCCAAACGCACTGCCGCCGCCGCCGGTGACGCCGCCGCCGCCTCTGAATGACTTCTTCTTCAGTGGATGCAGGGTGTCGGCCCGGTATTTGAATTCGCCCTGCCCCCGACTCAGCGCGTTGCCTTTGTCGGTAATCAGCAAGCTCGAATAACCGGCAATATCAACCTCGAGAAATCCACCTGCGATCATCTGGCGGACAATCGCCTGCCATTCGGCTTTCGCGTGGCGGGCACCGCTGCCGTGGCATTCCAGTTTATCATGGCGCATCTTAATGACTTTTTCGGTCTCTGCACCGCGCAGGACATCAACGATATGGGCTTGGCCAAAGCGTTGCCCGGTTTCGAAAATAGCCCCGAAAACCAGTTCCGCATCGCGCCCTCCGTCCAACATTTCAACCGGATTGAGGCAGTTGTCGCAATTGCCGCAAGGTTCTGTTTTGTCGCCAAAATAGGCCAGCAAAGTCTGGCGACGACAGCCCTGTGCCTCGGCATATGCAACCAGCGAATTGAGCCTGGAGACTTCGCGTCGTTTGTGATCCTCGTCAGAATCTGCCTGCTCAATGAACTGTCGACGCAGCCGGATGTCACCCGCTCCGAACACCATCATCGCATCTGCAGGAGCACCGTCGCGCCCGGCTCGACCGATCTCCTGATAATAGGCCTCAACCGAGCCGGGCAAATCAGTGTGGAAGACAAAGCGCACATCGGGTTTGTCTATGCCCATGCCAAAAGCAATCGTGGCAGCCACCACCAGATCATCCTCGGTAACGAAACGATTTTGGCGGGTCTGCCGTTCCTCACGCTCGAGCCCTGCGTGGTAAGCGACAGCGTTTATGCCATTGGCACGCAAGGCATCGGCACATTCTTCGGTCTTCTTGCGCGACAGACAATAGATGATGCCGCTTTGGCCTTTTCGGTTGCCCACATAATCCAGCATCTGCTGTTTCCAACTCGCCTTTGGAGCGACATTGAGCGCAATGTTGGGTCGGTCGAAGCCGGACATGAAGGTCTGGAACTTTCCAGCAAACAGGCTGAGTTCAATGTCACGGCGGGTCGCTTCGTCGGCTGTCGCCGTCATCGCAGCAATCGGGACATTCGGGAAACGCTGTGACAGGTGCCCTAATTCAGCATATTCGGGGCGGAAGGCTGGCCCCCATTGGCTCATGCAATGGGCTTCATCAACGGCAATCAGGCTGACCGTCAGGCGGCTGATGGCCTGCAACATGCGTTCGGTCATCAAGCGTTCCGGCGCCATGTAGAGAATTTTGGTTTCGCCGCGCGCCACCTTCTGCCAGACAGCGACATTGGTGTCGCGGTCCTGGGTCGAATTAATCGCCTCGGCAGCGACACCGGCAAGCTGCAACGCCGCCACCTGGTCTTGCATCAATGCGACCAGCGGAGAGACAACAATCGTCAGACCGGGCAGGGCCAGCGCTGGCACTTGAAAACACAGTGATTTCCCAGCTCCGGTTGGCATGATTGCCAAAACTGATGTGCCGTTTAGCAGGCAATCGATGATTTCTTCCTGCCCTGGCCGAAACCGGTCATATCCAAACACATCCTTCAAAACGCCCCATTTGGCTTGATCAAGCGCGTCAACGGGGTGTTGTGATTGTTCAATTGGTGCGGATGCAAGCGCTGACATAAAATGAAAATTGGCCAAACAGAATCAGTTGTCTAGCTTACTCGCACTCGGACTGCATTAATATGTTGGATCGAGGGGAATTAGCCCGTTTTTGCTTCCTTTCGGCGGCCTAAACGCCGCGAACTTGAGCATTGGGCTTAGAATAGGTGGCGGCTGAAGACCGCTTCCACTCCACCAACAGGGTTTTACGAGGCTTGGGCAGGCGTTGATCCAAAACATCGTACCGTATCAAACGGTCCAGCCGAAATGACCGAAAGTCGTTGCGCAAAGTGCACCAGGCAGCGAGCACCGTTGCACCATCGAAGAAACTGATCAGCACAGGCCAAATCGTTCGTTCGGTCACTGCTCCTTTCAAGTCTTCATAGGTGATGGCAACCTGAGCCTCGCGGCGCAGAGACCGGCGCACCAGTTCGGGGTCGATGGCCAGTTGTTGCGGCTCAATGAATTGGGGGGCAAACAAGGGTGTATCGATAAGAACATCCCGCAGGTCCCGTGGCACCACGGCAGCAATCTTGGCAACCGCATCCTTGGCCGCCCGCGACAGCGAGGTATCGACCCGACCATCCAACATGCGCGCGCCCAGCATCAGCGCTTCCAGTTCGCTGGCATTAAACATCAACGGCGGCATGTCATAACCATCTTCCAGAACATAGCCGACACCCGCTTCGCCGCGGATCGGCACACCGGTTGATTCTAGCGAAGCCATGTCGCGATAAAGCGTGCGCAGCGACACCTCCAGTTCCTCAGCCATGCGCGCAGCCGCGACCGGTCCGTTTGCGCGGCGCAAAATCTGGATGATCTGAAGCAGTCGATCGGCACGTCTCATAACAACACACTAACTCAAGTTGCATGCTGACACCATGTTGTCAGCATGCTGACATTATACTGACAATAATTCATCAACCTGAGCCAATGTGAGACCGAACATGAACACACTCCTGACATTCAAACCTGCCCTGGGCACCGATTGCCCCAGCCCCTTTGGCATTAAAGCCGAAGCATTGCTGATCATGAGCAAGCTGCCCTACAACAAGGAGTTTGGCGACATCCTGAAAGCGCCGCGCAAGAAATTGCCTGTGTTGAGGGCAGGAACTGAGCTTATTCCCGACAGCGCCCATATCCAGACCCATCTGGAGAAAGTGCACGGGGTGCATCTTGACGCTCAGCTTTCCACCCAACAACGAGCCATAGCCGCCGGATTCCGCCGTTTGATCGAGCACCACCTCTATTTCCTGAACATGTATTTCCGTTGGCACGAACACGGCGACGCAATTAAACAAGCATTCTTCCGCGATGCACCTGCTCCGATCCGTGGCTTTATTTTCCGCAAGGTTCAAAAGAACATTTTCAACCTGCTGCATCTGCAGGGGTTGGGACGCCATACACGTGATGAGCTGGTTGAGTTTGCTCATCAGGACCTTGCAGCCATCAGCGAACAGCTCGCCGACCAAGCCTATTTTCTCGGCGACACGCCCGCCAGCATCGACGCCAGCCTATATGGCGCCCTGCACAATATCATTGACTGCGATCTGGATACGCCAATCAAACAGCAAGCGTTGCAACATCAAAATCTGGTCGATTATTGCACGCGTTTCCGCCAGACTGTTCTACATGTCTAGTCCCCTGCCCGATAATGTCAGCGCTGTACTGGATGGCTATGAAAGGCCATTGCGCAACCAATTGTTGACCTGCCGCGATCTGATTTTTCAGGTTGCGGCGGATCACCATGCCATCGGTCCGCTGACCGAAACGCTTAAGTGGGGCCAACCTTCCTATCTGACCGACACAACTGGTGCTGGTACCACGCTGCGGTTGGGTGCCAACTCAAACCAACGCGTGGCGCTGTATGTCCATTGCGCGACAGATTTGATCGAGCAATTCAAAACGATCTATCCAGCTGCATTTCACTATGAGGGCAAACGCGCCCTGGTCGTCAAAGGCACAATCGAACCAGTGGTTGAGGAATTACGCCATTGCATGGCACTGGCCCTGACCTACAAGCTGCGCAGGAAACCGACGGGTCATCAGCTGCAACAGTCAAAAACTCTTTGAAAACCCCCTGCACTACCAATGAATGAGGCCCATTTGACCATTTGAACTGGACATATGGCGCGTTTTCCTCTTTATGCCCCCCAACGCATGTCCATTTGGACATGGGAACGTAAATCTGTGGCCTGCTGACTGTGCTGTTGCACGCGAAACTGGGCCGACCTCCACCCGGAGGAAACGTGAAAGAGGGGGCATTATGCTCGAATACATTCCACCACTTATGGGCGTGATCGGCCTTGTCGTCGCCTACATCCTTTACGGGATGGTTATGAAATATCCTGAAGGGGATGCGGCGATCAAAAAGATCGGTGACCAGATCCATGAAGGGGCCATGGTCTTTATGAAACGCGAATATCAGATCCTTCTGATGTTCCTGGCAGCACAAACCGTGCTGACACTCCTGTTCCTGGGTTCAAGCGTAGCCATCGCTGTTGTTGTTGGCGCTGCTTCTTCCTCGATTGCCGGTTGGATCGGCATGTATTCTGCAACCAAAGCCAACGTTCGTACCGCTACCGCGGCGCAAACAGGTGGTGCTTCAAGCGCTCTTTCGGTTGCCTTCTTCGGCGGCTCGATCATGGGTCTGTCGGTTGCTTCTCTCGGCCTTATCGGCCTGGGTGGTCTTTACTGGTATCTGGGCGGCGACGCTCACTCCCTGGAAGGCTTCGGCATGGGGGCATCGACTGTTGCTCTGTTCAGCCGTGTTGGCGGTGGTATCTTTACCAAAGCTGCTGACGTCGGCGCCGACCTGGTTGGTAAAGTTGAAGCCGGTATTCCGGAAGATGATCCACGTAACCCTGGCGTTATCGCTGATAACGTGGGTGACAATGTTGGTGACGTCGCCGGCATGGGCTCCGACATTTTTGAATCCTACTGTGGTGCGATGATCGCTACCATCGCGATTGCTGCAACTTCTGTTGCTGTTGCTGATGGTCAGGCGAACATGATGATGTTGCCATTGGGCCTCGCTGCACTCGGTCTGGTCGCGTCGATCATCATGATCTTCGTTGTTAAGGCCCGTTCGGCTGCTGAACCTGCTGCTGCCTTGCGCACCGGCACGCTGGGTGCTCCAGTTCTGTTCCTGGCTGCTGCCTACGTGCTGGTTTCCTATCTCGACATCTCAGTCAACGTTTGGTGGGCTGTTGTGACTGGTGCCGCTGGTGGCGTCGCCATTGGCCTGGTTACCGAGTATTATACTGCTGGTAGCCCAGTTCGTCGTATCGCTCAGTCGGGTGAAACCGGTCCTGCTACAGTTATGATAACTGGTCTTGCTGTTGGTATGGAATCAGTTGTTATTCCGCTGCTGTGTATCGCTGCGATCGTATTCGTATCGACTGCACTTGCCGGTCTTTACGGTGTGGGTATCGCTGCTGTCGGCATGCTGGCAACTGTTGGTATTACCATGGCCATCGACGCCTACGGTCCTGTTGCAGACAATGCCGGTGGTATTGCTGAAATGGGCGGCATGGGTGAAGACGTTCGTGAAATCACCGACAGCCTTGACGAACTCGGCAACACAACAGCTGCTATCGGTAAAGGCTTCGCGATTGGTGCTGCTGCACTGGCCGCTCTGGCGATTATCGCAGCCTTCGTTTCAACCGTTGCAGTCAACAATCCTGGCTTCTCGCTGGAACTGTCGGAACCACTGGTTCTGGTCGGTCTCTTCATCGGTGGTACGATCCCGTTCCTGGTTTCTGCCCTGACAATGACTGCCGTTGGTGAAGCAGCCTTCGACATGATCAATGAGATCCGTCGTCAGTTCAAAGAAATCCCAGGTTTGATGGAAGGCAAAGCCGATCCAGATTCGGCTAAATGTGTTGAAATCGCAACATCTGCTGCGCTGAAGCGCATGATGCTTCCTGGTATTATCGCTGTATGTGCTCCTCCTGTTGTCGGTCTGTTGATCGGCCCACAGGCACTGGGTGGCATGCTGGCTGGCGCCCTGCTCGGCTGTGTTTTGATGGCACTCATGATGGCAAATGCCGGTGGTGCCTGGGACAACGCCAAAAAATACGTTGAAAAGGGTAACCTCGGCGGCAAAGGCACCGACACTCACTCTGCTGTGGTTGTTGGCGACACCGTTGGCGACCCGTTCAAGGATACTTCTGGCCCGGCCATGAACATCCTCATCAACGTGATGGCGATCGTCAGCCTGGTGATTGCGCCACTGTTGTAATCAGCCCTCACATAAATTCGAAAAGGCCCGGCTTCGTCCGGGCCTTTTTTTATGCCAAAATCCGGCGAGATAGGGAGTTTGCCACATGGCCGTCAAACGCATTGTCACCAACATCGCCGCCGACCCGATTGATCAGGTCCGGCAGTTTTATGTCGAACTGTTCGAGTTGGATATCGCAATGGATCTCGGCTGGATCGCCACGCTGGCGTCGGGTGAAGCGGCACCAGTCCAGATCAGTATCGCAAGCGAAGGTGGATCAGGCACGGCGGTGCCCGACATGTCCATCGAAGTCGATAATGTCGATGAAACCTATCTGAAGGCTCAACAGCTTGGTCATAAAATCGAATATCAACTGACGGACGAACCTTGGGGAGTGCGCAGATTTTACCTTCGCGATCCAGCCGGAAAACTGCTGAACATCCTTTCCCATTAGAGACGCTTGTACCCCCCCGATCACATTGTGTCGATTTGCTAGACTGGAGAATTTCGCGCAGAATTTGCCAAATTCCATCGTCAGGGAGAATTCGTCATGATCAACCGGGCATTTTTGGCAGGTGTGATCCTGGCCGGTTCCGTCGGTTTTCCAAACGCCACGGAAACGCAAGCCAACTCAAAGAATTCGGACTGGACGCCTGCTAAAACCACAACTTCGCCCGCTTACGCGCCGTCATCGCTCGCTCCCAAGCCTGTCGACATGCTGCTATGTCTGGCCGCCGATGTCTCTGAAAGCGTCACCCGAGGCGAGCGCCAACTGCAAAAACAAGGTCATGCTTCGGCCATTGCAGATCCGCATGTGGTCAACATCATTCAAAGCGGCGTATATGGAAAGGTCGCTGCGCTTTATGTTGAATGGGCCGATCAGGATCAGCAATTTATTGGCGCCGACTGGCATATTATCGAAGACCAGAAATCAGCCGACAGATTTGCCGAGGCCATCAGTTCCTCCCCTGCCCCACCCTGGATTGACTGGGACGTGCGTAACACGTCGACCAGCGAAGTGTTGAGGTACTGCCAGAAACAATTTGACGAGGCCCCCGGCCATTCGATGCGCCGCGTGATCGACATCTCATCTGATGGCACAAACAATGTCGGCCATCAGGTGGCCCGCATACGTGATCAGGCAGTTAGCGAAGGAGTGGTCATCAACGTTCTGGCGATCGAAGACTCCCTCAACCCGTTTCCCGACGGCACCCATACCCGCCCCAATGAAGGGCTGGTCGGCTATTTCAAAAACAACGTCGCCGGCGGCACTGGATCCTTTGTCCACGCCGCCAGCGGCTATTCATCTTTTGGCGAAATGATCCGTCGCAAATTTCTGCTCGAATTGGCCAGCGTTCAAAAGATCAGACCAATTCAGCGTCAGTGATGATTTCCACCAGTGCCGGGCCGTCATAGTCCAGAGCTTCCTGGATGGCCCGGGTAAGATCACCCGGTTCGCTCACCCGTTCACCGTGACCACCGCAAAGCCGCGCAAAGGCCGCAAACGACGGGTTATGCAATGTGGTTTCCCAGACTGGCCATTCTCCTGAACGCTGCTCCTTGGAAATTTTGCCCAACTCGCTGTTATTCAAAAGGATATGGGTGATGTTCATGCCGTATTTCACAGCAGTGGTGAAATCCATCGGATATTGGCCAAAGCCGCCATCGCCGGAAACCGACACCACTTTGCGCCCCGCATATTCGTCAAAATCCTGAGTTGCCGCCCAGGCCCCCATAGCCGCCGGGAAGCCAAACCCGATCGAACCCAGATAGCCAGACATCAGAACCCGTTGACCCTTCGTTTCAAAATAGCGACCAAAGGAATAGGTATTGTTGCCTACATCCACGGCAATGACGGCATCTTCGGGACAGAGTTTCGTCAGCACGTCGAAAATCACAGCAGAGGCGATGCCATTGCCACCATCCTCACCCATCCGCGTTGCTTTCTCATCGCGCCAGATGGCCCACCGCTCAGCCAGCTCAACAACTTGATCGTCAGCATCGGTGGACGGAGTTAGCATCGGTCCTACCGACTGGCAGAAAGCACCGATCTCACCCCAGACCGGCAGGGTCACAGGATGGAATTTACCCAGTTGCATGCGTTCAAAATCAACCTGAATTGTTGGCTTGCCCGGATTGATCCCAGTGTGATTGGAAAATGAAGTGCCCAGCGCCAAAATGAGGTCTGCTTCGTTCATGAACCAGCTGGCAATGGGTGTTCCGGAGCGACCCAATACGCCAGCCGCATTTGGATGGCTGTCAGCAATCAGGCCCTTGGCCTTGAAGGTGGTGACCACCGGCGCGCCTATGCGTTCGGCCAGTTTGATGATCTCGCCACGCGATTCAACTGCCCCGTGACCGATGACAATCATCGGACGTTTGGCTTCGTTAAGCATCTTGGCAGCAGCTTGCAAATCTTCCGTTGAAGGGGTGACCGATGGCCCGCTCATGCGTCCGGCCGGGCTGCCTGCCTTCTCAACGCTGGGCAAGGTTTGAACGTCATCGGGGAAAATCAGATGAGATACATCCTGTTCGACCAGCGCTGTCTTGCAGGCAAGCGACATCAGCTCAGAGTGTTTTGACGAACTCAATACAGGCTGGGAAAAACGGGCGGCAGCATCAAATGCGGATTTCAGGTCAATGTCTTGGAACGCCCCCGGACCAAAGACCTGGGTCTGCACCTGCCCTGTCAAGGCCAACACCGGAGCGCGGTCCACCTTGGCGTCCCACATGCCGGTCAGCAGATTGGTCGCCCCAGGCCCTGCAATGGTCAAACAAGCAGCTGGTTTGCCAGTCAACTTACCATAGGCTGAAGCGGCAAAGGCTGCAGCCCCCTCATGGCGCACACCAATATAGGACAGAGCACCGGTGTTGACCTGCATGCGAATGGCGTCCGACAGGCCAAGATTAGAATGGCCAACCATGCCGAAAACACGCTTGACACCCCAATTGCCCATGGTTTCCACCATAGCATCGGTGACGGTTCTTTCATGTTCGGGCTCAGCTTCCAGACCGATGAAGATTTCGCCGTCCCGGATCTCCAGCGGATAGAGCTGCTGGCCAGTATCTTCATGTCCACCTGGAGGCGCACCGGTCAGTGGATCAAAATCCCACCCATGCCAGGGACAGCGGATCCAGCACTTGTCATCAACACCCTTTTCTATTGACCCTTCGCCCAGCGGCCCTTTCTGGTGTGGACAATGATTGTCCATAGCCGCCCACTGACCCTCAAAATGAGAAAGACATATTGATACGGTTCGCGCGGTAACAGTTTTGACCCGTCCCTCCGGCAGATCTGAAGTATGGCCAACCCTGATCCAATCTAATTCTTGCTTTTTCATGTCAATTCTCTTTCGGCGTTGCGCAAAACAGCTTCCCAGCTATGGCAGATTGCACCGAGATGATAAAAAAGAACACGGGGGAATGATAAACAATTAGTCGCGCCGCCTGCACGGTTTTGTGAGCATCGCGCGATTGGTCATTGGTTTTGCGAAAACAGCCGCAAAGCCCGCTTGCCGCACCGGGTTTGAGTTCCTATAAGCGCTCGAGAAATTCGTTAGGGTCATTAACTCCCGGAGTGACACATGGCAGGCCACAGTAAATTCAAAAACATCATGCACCGCAAAGGTCGTCAGGACGCGGTGCGTTCCAAGATGTTCGCCAAGCTTTCCAAGGAAATCACTGTTGCGTCGAAGATGGGTGGCCCTGACCCGGATGGAAACCCGCGCCTGCGCCTGGCGATCCAGAACGCCAAGGGCCAATCAATGCCCAAGGACAATATCCAGCGCGCCGTCGACAAGGGGTCGGTGGGTGACGGCGATGACTATTTTGAAATCCGATACGAAGGCTATGGTCCCGGCGGCGTCGCCGTGATCGTTGAAGCCCTTTCCGACAACAAGAACCGCACCGCGGGCAATGTCCGCGCCTGTTTCACCAAGAATGGTGGTCAGATGGGTGAAACCGGATCCGTTGGCTTCATGTTCGACCGGGTTGGCGAAATCAAATATCCGGCTTCCGTCGGCGATGAAGACGCGGTGATGGAAGCGGCCATCGAAGCCGGTGCCGAAGACGTCGTCAGCGACATGGAAGATGAAGGCGACGGCCACATCATCTATTGTGGGTTTGAAGATATGGGCGAGGTTGCCTCTGCGCTTGAAGCAACTTTGGGAGAAGCCGAAAGCGTCAACCCTTCCTGGAAACCGCAAAATCTGGTGCCAGTCGGTGAAGACAAGGCCGGAACACTGATGAAACTGATCGCCGCGCTGGAAGATGATGACGACGTGCAAAACGTCTATTCAAACTTCGAAATTGATGATGCAGTCATGGCCGCATTGGACTGATTGCAAGCCGCTTCAATTGCTACGCTCAGTTTTGTGACTTTGAATGGCCGCCACTTCGGCCTAGGCTTACGTTTGTACCAACCAAACTGGAGCCAACACCATGTGCAATCACTGTGTCATCCAATCCGTCAAAGACCGGATGCTCAATCGCCGCACAATGTTGAAAGCAGGATTGACGGGCGCGGCCGCCTTATCCACAGGCCTCGCCCCTTCCTCCAACGCCCAAGCTCAGCAACAAACCGAAACCCCATCGGTTCAAACTCAATTGGGGAATATTGTCGACCTCACCCATACGCTCTCGCCCGAATTTCCGACATATTTCGGCGCTCCGGGCATTTCTTATGAGCAGCAGTTCAACTTCAAGGAACACGGGTTCAATCTGTTCCAACTCTCCATCAATGAGCATACAGCAACTCATATCGACGCGCCGTTGCATTTTTCTGCTGATGGAAAGTCAGTAGATGAAATCGAACCATCTGACTTGGTCGCACCGCTGGTGGTCATCGATATTCGTGAAAAGGCTGATCGCGATGCAGACGCGCAAGTCACGCCCGATGACATCAATGCATGGGTCGCCAAACACGGGCCGCTGCCGGAAAAATGCTGTGTGGCAATGAACTCAGGCTGGTCAGCCAAGGCAGGAAGTGAAGCTGACTTTACCGGCCGCGATGCTGACAAGGGTCTGCATTTTCCGGGCTTCCACGTTGAAGCAACAACAATGTTGCTGGAACAATCCAGTGCAGTGGCCATGGCAGTCGATACCCTGTCACTTGATCACGGCCCGTCCAGCGATTTTGCCACCCATTATGCCTGGCTCCCTGCCGGGCGCTATGGCATCGAATGCCTGGCCAATTTGAACGCTGTTCCAGATGCTGGCGCAACGATCATTGTCGGCGCACCCAAAACCAAAGGCGGCACTGGTGGTCCCGCCAGGATCTTTGCAGCCGCCTGACAGCTGACTCAGCAATTGGGATCGACGACCTCGCTCATGGCGGGGTCGTTGTGCCATTGCCAATAGGTGTCGCTGAGCTGTCGGGTGATTTCGCCAGGTGCATCATTGGAGAACACCCGATCGTTAACCCGCGATATCGGCACCGGGCCGCCCCCGGTTGTGGTGGCAAAGATTTCATCGGCTTCGAGAAACTCCTTTAGCCCAATGTCGTCGACAACCACCTCGATTCCACAATGATCACAGATCTCCATGGCCACTTTGCGGGTGATGCCTTCCAGTACACCGGAACGCGGGGTCCGCACTACGCCGTCCTTGATCATGAATATGTTGAAGCCAGGCCCCTCGGTCACGTGGCCATCGCTGTCCAACAGCAACGTGTTATCAAACCCGGCCTCCTTGGCCTCAAACAGGCCCTGAGTAAAATCACCCCAATGGTAATTCTTGGCCGTTGGATCGACCGAATTTGAACTGATGCGCGAGGCAGATTCAGAGACCTTAAGGTGGGCACCGCGGCTCAGTACATTTTCCAGAAATACCCAAACAAATGGCACGCACCACGCATAAAAGTAGTTGTTGCAGTGGCGTGGATCTCTGCTTCCTGGCACCGAGGGCTGTCCTCTGGACGCGACCAGTGAAACATAGCTGCGCTCCAATCCCGATCGAGCCACGATTTGGTGCAGAATTCGACGCATATCGTTACGATCTTGTTCAACCGACAAACGACATTTTTCCATGCTGCGCTCGAAACGAGCCAAATAGTCTTCCATGCGAAAGAAGCGACCATCCCAGACATGCACCACATCGTAGGTGATGTCGGAATGGGTGAGACCCCAATCAGTCACCGGAATAGCAGCCTCGTTCACCGGCATGATCTCGCCAGCCATCCAGGCCGCGCCGTTGGAAAAGTCCTTGTCAGCCATTGTCTGCTCCTTGCCCAATCTGAGAGCAGACGTTGACAAGAAGCGCTGCCAGATTCAAGACAGAACAATATGGAGATTGGCAATAACAGCCAATGGCAACAAAGAAGGCCTTCGCGTGTCCGCCCCATCAACCAACACGATCCGCATCATTGGCATTGACCCAGGTCTGCGCAACACAGGTTGGGGCATTGTCGATAGCACCGGATCGAAGCTGCAATTCGTCGCTGCCGGCACCGTGCGTTCCAACAACAAGGGCCAGCTCGCTGAGCGCCTGCTGCAAATCCACGACGGGTTGGTCGATGTCATCCACAGCCACATTCCGCTGGAAGCGGCGGTCGAGAACACCTTCGTCAACAAGGACGCCAGCGCCACGCTGAAACTTGGACAGGCCCGTGGCATTGCCATGCTGGTCCCGGCGCGCGCTGGTCTGCAAGTCGCCGAATATGCCCCCAATGCGGTGAAAAAGGCTGTGATTGGCGTCGGCCATGGCGACAAGGCGCAAATCAAGTTGATGGTCGGCATGTTATTGCCCAAAGCACAGTATGACAGCGACGATGCAGCAGATGCCCTGGCCATTGCCATTTGTCATGCCCACCACCGCGGCACCATGGGCAGCCGGATGGCGGCGGCGGCGGCGGCTGCTGTAGCGGCAACCGCAGGCAGATAAGTCAGTGGGCTGCATGGCTAATGTTCTTGACGTGTTCTCATTGGCAACCTATCCAGATTGCATGAAATCTCTCCCCCATTGCAGGTTCGGCAACGATGATCGGTAAACTCAAGGGCATTGTCGACGGGGCCGGGGAAGACTGGATCATCCTCGATGTTCAGGGTGTCGGCTATCAGATCCATTGCTCACCGCGCACCATGTCGGCCCTGCCCGCAAATGGTGAAGCAACTTCGTTGTCCATCGAAACACATGTACGCGAGACCGAAATCAAGCTTTATGGATTTGATTCCGATCTGGAACGCAACTGGTTCCGCCTGCTGC
Organism: Rhizobiaceae bacterium; assembly: GCA_039969995.1. Lineage (GTDB taxonomy): Bacteria > Pseudomonadota > Alphaproteobacteria > Rhizobiales > Rhizobiaceae > Pseudahrensia. The sequence continues at coordinate 49,365 of JBDVMU010000023.1, read as the reverse complement.
AGAATGTCCAGGGTGTCGGCGCAAAAGTGGCACTGGCCATTCTCGGAACCCTGTCACCGGGTGATCTGGCTTCCGCCATTGCCCTGCAGGACAAGGCAATGGTGGCGCGCTCGCCCGGTGTCGGTCCAAAAGTGGCGCAACGCATTGTCAGCGAATTGAAAGACAAGGCCCCGGCCCTTTCAGGTGACTCTTCCGGCACCATTGGCCTGCAACAGGAATTGGGTGAGGGTGTGGCTGGATCCGCCGTGCAAGATGCCGTCTCTGCACTGACCAATCTGGGATATAGTAGCCAGCAGGCCAGCGCTGCTGTTGGTGCAGCACTCAAAGAAGCAGGTGAAGATGCCGGCAGCGCAACGCTGATCCGTCTCGGCCTGCGGGAGCTGTCCAGTTGAGCGAAGACCGGATCATCGAAGCAGGCGTGCGCGGCGAGGATTTTGACACCGAGATCCGCCCGGAACGACTGGCCGATTTCACTGGTCAGGAACAAGCCCGGGCCAATCTTTCTGTCTTTGTCGAAGCTGCAAAACAGCGCGGCGAGGCACTGGACCATGTGTTGTTTGTCGGCCCACCGGGGCTTGGCAAGACAACTTTGGCACAAATTATGGCCAAGGAATTGGGCGTCAATTTTCGCTCCACATCCGGTCCGGTCATCGCCAAGGCGGGTGATCTCGCCGCTCTGCTGACCAATCTTGAAGATCGCGACGTCTTGTTCATCGATGAGATCCACCGGCTCAACCCGGCGGTCGAAGAGATCCTTTATCCCGCGATGGAGGATTATCAGCTTGACCTGATTATCGGAGAAGGACCAGCGGCACGTTCGGTCAAGATCGATTTGGCCAAGTTCACGCTGGTAGCTGCAACAACCCGGCTCGGCCTTTTGACAACTCCGTTGCGAGATCGTTTTGGCATTCCAATTCGCCTGCAATTTTACACCGTTCCGGAGCTGGAAAAAATTGTGCGGCGAGGCGCCCGCATCTTCGGCATTGGGATTGATGATGGTGGGGCGTTGGAAATTGCCAGGCGGGCGCGTGGCACCCCGCGCATTGCCGGCAGGCTGCTGCGCCGGGTGCGCGACTTTGCCATTGTCGACGGCTCGTCCACAATCAGCGCACCAATTGCCGACAATGCGCTGAATCAGCTTGGGGTCGACCCGTGCGGACTGGACGAATTGGACCGACGCTATCTCGATATTATCGGGATGAATTTTGGCGGTGGGCCGGTCGGGATCGAGACGATTTCGGCGTCTCTGTCAGAGCCGCGCGATGCGGTTGAAGACATCATCGAACCCTATCTCATTCAGCAGGGCTTTTTGCAGAGAACCCCGCGTGGACGGGTTCTGACTCCAAAGGCCTTCGACCATATGGGGCTCGCTGTACCTGGCGGGTTGGCAACCAGGCAGGCCACCTTGTTTGAAGAAAGTCAAACTGATGGTGAATAGCGGTACGCTGCACGACGGCTATCACAAGCTGGTCGAGCGGGTTTACTTCGAACACACAGACTTTTCCGGCGTCGTCTATCACGCCCGTTACCTGGATTTTCTGGAGCATGGCCGTTCCGATTATGTACGGCTTCTTGATGTGCACCACAAAGAAATGAACGAGGGCCAGTTTGGCGAAGCGCTGGCATTTGCTGTGCATCGCATGGAGATAGACTTCAAGGCAGCCGCTCGAATTGATGATGTGCTGACCATTGAAACCCAAAGAGGCACGCTGAAAGGCTTGCGTCTGACCTTCAACCAAACCATTCGGCGAGGCGAAGAAGTCTTGCTGGAAGCTGTGGTTACGGTTGTGCTGATGAATCCGCAAGGGCGCCCCCGTCGCTATCCCAAGGAACTGCTGGCCCGGCTGGGCGTCGCTTAGCGGAGGACGGGCGCCTCGCCTCCAGCATCTCGCCGCCAGCATTTCGTCGCCAGCATCTCGCCGTACCCAGTTGGCCACTCGCCGCTCGCCGCTCGTCGCTCGTCGCCGACCGCTGGGTGCCTGGCGCGCGCCTAACGCTTCGTTAACCATAAAACGGGCATTATGATCGGGCGCTTAACCCAATGTGACCTGATCGAACAATGGTCATCGTTTCACCCCAATTGACAGCAATGCAGGGAAACGAAAATACGACAATTGTACTCAGTCTTTGTCTTTCGCTCCCCCTCGTCTGAGAACCACAAAATGAACGCTCAAAAACTTCTTTCGGCCGTTTCCGCAATTCCTGCCGCCTCTCTGATACTGGCCTTGCCGACCACTGCAACAGCCCAGGAGGTTTCCCGGGACGGACTGTCCTCGCCAACCGTCGACACCTCGCTGATCGGCCTGTTCATGGATGCTTCACTGGTGGTTCAGATCGTCATGATCGGGCTGCTGCTGGCGTCCGTCTGGTGCTGGGCGATCATTGTCGACAAAGTCCTGTTGTTTGCCCGTTCGCGTCGCCAGCTCAACCAGTTCGAACAGGTCTTCTGGTCCGGCCAGAGTTTGGAAGAACTGTACAGAACGCTGGCCGAACGCCGCAATCATGGCATGGCTGCATTGTTTGTTGCTGCCATGGGAGAATGGAAGCGCTCGTTTGAACGCAATGCCCGTTCACCGATTGGCCTGCAGACACGTATCGATAAGGTGCTTGATGTGGCGATGGCGCGCGAAATGGAGAGGCTGGAGAAGCGCCTGTTGTTTCTGGCGACGCTCGGTTCGGCCGCCCCATTTATCGGCTTGTTTGGTACGGTAATCGGCATCATGACCTCGTTTCAGGCGATTGCCGGATCGAAATCGACCAACCTGGCTGTTGTCGCTCCCGGCATTGCAGAGGCCTTGCTGGCGACAGCGCTGGGCTTGCTTGCAGCAATTCCCGCAGTGGTCGCCTATAACAAGTTTTCCGCCGACGCCAGCAAGATTGCAACGCGGCTGGAAGGCTTTGCGGATGAGTTCTCGGCCATACTTTCGCGCCAAATCGATGAGAAAACTGCCGCCTGACGTCGTTGGGCAGAAACGAACGGATAAGAAATCATGGGCATGTCGGTTGGAAATAGTGGTGTTTCGGGTGGTCGCCGCCGGATCCGGCGTCGCCATGCGCCAATGAGCGAAATCAACGTCACACCGTTTGTCGACGTCATGCTGGTGCTGCTGATCGTCTTCATGGTGGCTGCTCCGCTATTGACGGTGGGCGTGCCAATTGATTTGCCGGAAACCCAGGCCAATCAGCTGAATTCCGAAACTCAACCGATCACTATTTCGGTGCAGTCGGAAGGCAAGGTGTTTCTTCAGGAAACCGAAATTCCAGCCGATGAGCTGATCCCCAAACTAAAGGCGATTGCAAAGAACGGTTACGATGAACGCCTCTATGTACGCGGTGACAGAACAACCGATTACGGCACTGTGATGCGCATCATGGGCGCGCTGAATTCCGCCGGCTACAAAAAAATCGGTCTGGTGACATTGCAGGAACAGGATGGCTAGGTGAAAGCAGGTCTGACCATATCTGCTCTGGCCCATGTCGGCGTGTTGGCGTTCGGCATTGTTTCGCTGGCATCACCAAAACAATTGGAGGTGCCCGACGTCGAGGCGCTGCCGATCGATATCATTCCCTATTCTGAACTGACGAAATCTGTTGCCGGTGCCAAGAAAGCCGAACCTTCCAAAAAACCAGCGCCCAAGGCGACAATTGCGCCGCCAATTGAAGAACCGGCGGTGAATGTTGGTGATGCCAAGACAGATGTGAAGGCAGATGCACCGAAAGTGACTGAGCAGCCACCTGTTGAAAAGGTCAAGGCTCCGGCTGCCGCACCTGAGCCTGCTCCACGAGAACCAGAAGTGGCCGTGCCAACACCCAAACTGGCACCGGACCCTCAACCAAAAACCGATATTGCGCTGCTGCTTAAAGAAAACGAGCCGTTGGAGTCTGAGGCTCCGGTAGTAGAAAATGTCGAAGCCCTGCCCAAGAAGATCACGGTCCCGAAAACACGTCCGCAACGCCCAAAACCGGAAATTGCCAAGACCAATAAGCGCAAGATCGAGGATGACCCAGCCAAGAAGACGCCACCCAAGGTAGCTGAGGCCAACGATTCAGATGCCAAACAAAAAGCTGTGCTCGACAAGGCCGACGCCAATGCCGGCGGTGCCAAGCGTTCCAGTCAAGATGAATCCCTGGGTGTGCAGAAGGCTAATAGTCAATCGACACTATCCCAAAATGAGCTCGATGCCATGCGCGGCGCTTTGGAAAGCTGCTTTAATGCGGGCGACCTGCCCGGACATCAGGACGCCGCAACTATGCGGGCGCGGGTCACGTTCAAGTTGACCATTGACGGCCGCATTGATGGCCTGGTGCGGGCCAAGGTGACTGGTACCAGTGGGTCGACACGCGCCGTTTTCTCGCGCCGGGTAAAGAACGCGGTCAAGGAATGTGCACCGTACAATCTGCCACGGGAAAAGTTTGATACTTGGTCGGACGTCGTGGTCAATTTTTCACTCTCAGATTTGCTCTAGCAAAACGAAACAGGACGAAATTATGAAACAGGTGTTGAACCGCCTCCCCCTTGGTCAAAACGTGATGGCTGTGATTGTTGCGATGTTGGTAACTGCGTTTGCAATTACCTCCGCGCAGGCCAGAATTGAGATCGATGTTACACGGGGCAATGTCGAACCTTTGAAGATCGCAGTTCCGGTCTTCCTTGGCGACAGCGAGTTGGGAAAGAAGATTTCATCCGTTGTCGAAGCTGACTTGCGCCGTTCCGGCCTGTTCAATCCGATTGATCAGGCAGCCCATATCGAGCGGATAAGCAATTCCAACCGGCAGCCCAATTTCGCCAGTTGGACGGCCATTCAGGCACAAGCCCTGGTGGTTGGTCAGGTGGTCAGCGAAGGGGGTGGGCGTTTCCGCACCGAGTTTCGTCTTTGGGACACCTATGGCGCTGAGCAGGTTCTTGGCCAGCAATATTCGACTGACCCCAACAACTGGCGACGCGTCGGCCACATCATTGCCGATGCGATTTACAAGGCACTGACTGGCGAGAGCGGTTATTTTGACACTCGTATCGTCTATGTTGCGGAATCTGGCCCCAAAAACCAACGGGTCAAGCGTCTGGCAATCATGGATCAGGACGGCTTCAACAACCGCTTTTTGACCAGTGGTCAGGATTTGGTGCTGACGCCAAGATTTTCGCCCTCACATCAGGAAGTGACCTACATGTCCTTCTCCGGTGGACGTCCGCGGGTCTATCTGCTGCAGATTGAAACCGGCCAACGCGAAGTGGTTGGCAATTTCCCAAATATGACTTTCTCGCCTCGGTTCTCGCCGGACGGCCAGCGTATCATCATGAGCCTGGAACGGGGTGGCAATGCCAATATTTATACCATGGACCTGCGGTCACGAAACACTACGCGGCTGACCAACACCGCGGCCATCGACACCTCCCCTTCCTATTCCCCTGACGGTCGGCGTATCGTCTTTGAAAGCGATCGCGGCGGCCGCCAGCAGCTCTATGTTATGGATGCCAACGGCTCCAGCCAGCAGCGTATTTCGTTTGGCACAGGCCGCTATTCAACCCCAGTCTGGTCACCCCGCGGCGACCTGATTGCTTTCACCAAACAATCCGGTGGCAAGTTTCTGATCGGCGTGATGCGACCAGATGGCAAAGGTGAGCGGATTTTGACCGAGGGCTATCACAATGAGGGTCCAACCTGGGCACCCAATGGCCGCACACTGATGTTCTTTCGCGAAGCGCCAGGTGCCAATGGCGGGCCAAAGCTCTTCACAATTGACCTGACCGGTCGCAACGAGCAGCGGGTCAATACCCAGGCCTTCGCTTCCGACCCAGCCTGGTCACCTTTGCTCGATTAAACCAACCGGCGAACTTGGATCATGCATCCAGCGCTGCGATCAGATCTGTCATGTCTTTTGGTGGATCTGCGCTGAAGCTGACCGTTTCACCACTTGTGGGGTGCCTGAAGCCCAAGGTACGGGCATGCAGTGCTTGACGTTTGAAGGTTTCAAACAGCAGAGCTGCCTGCTGCGGCAGGCGCACGCCGCGATTGGCATATTGCCTGCCATATTCCTGATCGCCGAGCAGTGGATTGCCGAGATGAGTCATGTGGACACGGATCTGGTGAGTCCGCCCGGTTTCAAGCCGGCACTCAACCAGTGAGACCAGCGCATCACCGGCTGACTTGGGATCTTCATAGCGCTGCAAAACATCGTAGTGGGTCAGCGCCAGTTTGGCATCCGGCCCGTCTTCACTCACGACCGCCCGCTGCAACCGTTTGGTCGGGTGACGGCCAAGATGGGTTTCAATCCGGCCTTTCATGCGTGGTGGCGCTCCCCAGCACAGGGCCCAGTAAGAACGCTCAAGCGGACCTGTACGACCATGATCGGCAAATTGTTCCTGCAGGTCCAGATGCGCGCGATAGCTCTTGGCCACGACCATCACACCACTCGTGTCCTTGTCGAGCCGATGCACAATGCCCGGCCGCTTGACCCCACCAATGCCCGACAGGCTGCCCTTGCAGTGAAACAGCAAGGCATTGACCAGCGTGCCAGACCAATTGCCCGGTGCCGGATGCACAACCATGCCAGCCGGTTTGTTGACAACGATCAGATCAGCGTCCTCATGCAGTATGTCGAGAGGATTCTCTTCTGGCTGCGGAATTGCCTCTTCAGCCGGCGGCATGGCGAAACGAATAACGTCACCTGCGGAAATCCGCGTACTGGTACCGCGCGGAATCACGCCATTTATGGTCACCAGCCCCTTACGAACCAGAGCCTGCACACGGGCTCGGGAAATATCGTCAGACGCATTATCAGAAACAAATTTGTCCACCCGCTTGCCGTCACCGGAATGGGGAACAATCAGAACTTCCATTTCCGCTGGAACATCGTCTCGCTGGTCATCGGGGGCTTTCATTGTGTCTCCGTTATCGTTATCACCCAAACCAACACGCCAATTTCCAATCCGATGAGCATCCGTCCATGAGCAATCAGGAAGAAGAACCCCTGGATCCAGCCGTCGAGGCTATTCGGGTCAAAATGGTCCGTCTGCTCGCCATATCGGGTGGCATAATGATGTTGGGGCTTATGGCGGTCCTGATCAGCATTGTCTACAAGGTCAATCAGGTTGAAGTGCCAAAAGCCAAGCCGGTGGTGGCCAAGACCAATAATGAAATTGTTGTACCGGCCGGTTCGCAGGTCATTCAGACCAGTCAGTCCAATGGCCGGATCACCCTGAATTTGCGTCTCGCCGATGGTTCAACATCCATTCAGGTTCACGACGCAAGCGGCGCATTGGTTGCCAGCTACGCGGTTAGGGAACAATAAAGACTGCTGATCTATGCTGTGGCACCTTTATCCGATGCCAAGCTAGGACGCAGCGTGAACGACGACAATAACAGATTGAAGTTGCCGGTTATTTTGACACTCACCGACGGGCGTGAGCTGACCGTGGACATGATTGTCAATCTTGGTGGCGCGATGGACCGCACCATGAACAACGAGGCATCCTACATTCTAATTGGCGAAGCCGATGGTTCAGAACGCCTTCTCGCCAAGAATGCTATCCTTGAAGTGGCCGACGCCAAAAAGGCCAGACCAAAAGCAGCAGCGATGCCTGCGGCAGCCATCAATACCGAGACACAGGAAACGGGAACCGAAAGACAGGTTCAGGCTCCGAGCATGGTTCCACAATTGCCCAGTCCGCATCAGGTGCTTGGGATTGATCCAACCGCCAGCCTTGACGACATACGCAACACGTTTACCCATCTGGCGCAGATTTATAATCCTGACCGCATCGCTGCCATGGGACTTCCGCAGGACGTCATCGAGTTTTGCCAGACCCGCTATCACCAGATCAGCGAAGCCTATGCCAAGCTCACCGAAGGGCACACGCCAACGCTGGCAGCACCTGCCCCGGCGGCCTGACGCAGAACCAGATCAACCTGCCGGCATCGACCGTTCAGCGATTTTGGCCCAATAGCTTGACCCCACCGGAATCGCTTCGTCGTTGAAGTCATATTCTTCGTGATGCAGCCCGGCGGTGTCACCATTGCCCATGAAGATGAAAGCGCCTGGGCGCTCCAGCAACATGTAGGAAAAGTCCTCTCCGCCCATGACCGGCGATTTGTTGGTGTCCACCTTGCTATCGCCTGAGATTTCGCGGGCAACTTCGGCGGCAAAGTCGGTCTGTTCGGCATGGTTGGACGTTACCGGATAGCCTTCGACAATCTGGATATCAACTTCCGCCCCATAGGCAGAAGCAATTCCATTCAACAGTTCCTGGATTCGCGTCACAACCTTGTCGCGCACGGCCCGGTCCAGGGTGCGAACGGTTCCGTAGAACTGGGCTTCCTGTGGAATAACATTGTAAGCCTTACCCGCATGAATTGCGGTGACACTGACAACCGCAGAGCCCAGCGGATCGACGTTGCGTGAAACGATCGACTGCAACGCCTGTACCATCTGAGTGGCAATGATAATGGGATCATTACCATTGTGCGGCATGGCAGCATGGGCTCCCAATCCGTTGATGGTGACGGTAAACTCATCAGTTCCGGCCATTAGCGGACCCGGACGAATGGCAAATTCGCCAACCGGCAGGCCTGGCATATTGTGCAGCCCATACACTTCCTGAATGCCAAAGCGATTCATCATGTCGTCATCGCACATCGCCTTGCCACCTGCGCCACCCTCTTCAGCAGGTTGGAAGATGACAATTGCAGTACCGTCAAAATTGCGGGTTTCTGCCAGATATTTGGCTGCGCCCAACAACATCGCCGTGTGGCCATCATGGCCGCAGGCGTGCATTTTGCCTTCATATTTTGACTTATGAGGAAGGTCGTTCTTCTCAACGATCGGCAGGGCGTCCATATCCGCCCGCATGCCCACTACCCGGCCGGAATCGGTTTTCCGCCCTTTGATAACCCCAACAACACCGGTGCGGCCAATTCCCTCAATGACCTCATCAACTCCAAATGCCTTCAACTTTTCGCTGACCAGAGCAGATGTTTCCTCAACATCATACAAAAGGCCCGGATGCTGGTGAATGGTGCGACGCCACTCGGTGATTTCATCGTGAAAATCGGCAATACGGTTATTGATGGGCATGGAATTTCCTACAGTTGAGCTCATTGATGAAGTTAGGTTGTTGAGCGGCGAAGGCAAGCCCCTCAGAGACCTTGAATTGGCCGCCAAAAGCCCCAAATCATAGGAACAACAGGCTTTTTGAGCAAAAATGCGCAAATTTTTTCCGCGCCAAAACCTCCATAAGCCATTGAAAAATAACATTATGACAAATTCGTAATGAAAATTCGCCACCTTCATCGTAAAAATACGATGAAATGCCGAAATTTCTACCTATATGGAGATTATAACAGTGAGCAGCCAAAGTGGCCGCCACGACGAAGGAGAGGACCAAATTATGGCAAATGCACTTCCTACTATTTCAGCCAGCGGCAACGGCTTGCAGCGTTATATGGATGAAATTCGCAAGTTTCCTATGCTGGAGCCTCAACAGGAATATATGCTGGCCAAGCGTTTTGCCGAGCACGACGATACCCAGGCTGCCCATAAACTGGTGACCAGCCATCTACGTCTTGTCGCCAAGATTGCCATGGGATATCGCGGCTACGGCCTGCCGATTGGCGAAGTCATGTCCGAGGGCAATGTCGGCCTGATGCAGGCGGTCAAAAAGTTTGACCCTGAAAAAGGCTTCCGCCTGGCAACCTACGCCATGTGGTGGATCAAGGCTTCTATTCAGGAATACGTCCTGCGTTCATGGAGCCTTGTTAAAATGGGCACCACGGCCAACCAGAAGCGTTTGTTCTTCAACCTGCGCAAGCTGAAAGGCAAGCTCAAGGCTTTGGAAGACGGCGAGCTGAAACAGGAGAATGTCACCAAGATTGCCGATACTCTGGGCGTGAGCGAAGAAGAAGTTCGTTCGATGAACCAGCGGCTTTCAGGCGACGCTTCTTTGAATGCTCCGATCAAGGCAGCCGAAGGCGAATCCGGCCAGTGGCAGGATTGGCTGGTCGATGACAGCGAGAGCCAGGAATCGAGCCTGATCAAGCAGGATGAATTGGAAGTTCGTCGCGAAATGCTGGCCGATGCGTTGGAAGTTCTCAATGAGCGCGAGCAGCGCATCTTTGTGGCCCGCCGCCTGTCGGAAGATCCGCTGACCTTGGAACAGCTTTCCGGTGAGTTCGACATTTCCCGCGAGCGGGTACGTCAAATTGAAGTCCGCGCCTTTGAGAAGGTGCAGAAAGCAATGGTCGGCGCTGCCAAGGAATTAGCCAAGCCAATGGCTCAGTTGGAAGCCCATTAAGCTCCACAACGCAAACGAACTAGAATCAAACGGCCCGGGATCATCTCCCGGGCCGTTTTAATTTTTACTTCAGTTCAGCAGTATAGCTGTCCAACGGCGCGATCTCTTTAATCAACCCGCTGTCCTTCATGAATTTGGCAAAGCGCTCATAACGGCCACGGTCCAGCGCTGCAGGACGCTTGGCAAAGCGCGGCAGGGTGTCGACCCAGGCACGACGGTTTAGCTCATTGTCGAGATCCGGATAGACTTTCAGGAACTGGTCCAGGGCTTCTTCCGGGTGGTTGGTGAGATACAGTGTCGCCTTCTCAACCGCATCCATGAACGGACGGAAGCGCTTGTCATCGACGCGATCATTGTTGGCGATGAAGATCAATTCATCATAGACCGGCACACCGTTTTCTTCCGGGTAGAAAGCAATGCCGGGATGTTTTTCAATGTCGAGTTGGTTCAGTTCGAAATTGCGGAACGCACCAATCACCGCATCAACCGAGCCGGTGATGAGAGAGGGGGATAGGGCGAAGTTGATGTTGATCAGTTCAACATCATCGAGGCTCAGCCCTTCCTGACGCAGCATCGCGGCAAGCAGAGCATCTTCAAAACCACCAACAGAGAATCCTACTTTTTTGCCCTTCAGATCGGCGATCGACTTGATGGGACCATCCTTCAGCGCCACCAGCGCATTCAAGGGGGTCTCGGCAATGGTACCAATCCAGGACAGCGGTAGTCCTTCAGCAACCTGTACGTGGAGCTGAGGCTGGTAAGAGATTGCAATATCTCCCTGCCCGGCAGCAATCAGCCGTGGCGGGGCGCTGGGATCGGAAGGTGCTACTAGTTCGACCTCAAGCCCGGCTTCTTTGAAATAGCCCTGAGTTTCGGCGATCACCAAAGGAGCGTGATCAGGATTGACAAACCAATCGAGATAAACAGTTAGCTTGTCGGCACTGGTGGCCGGTAAAATACTCATCGCCATGGCGACGAACAAGGTGGGGAGTAGTTTCAAAATTCGCATATTATTGTGTCCTCTAGGCGAAATGCAGATTGGTTCTGGGAGCCCAGAACACCAACCTGTCGAGAAGTGTGTCGATGGCCAGCCGCAGCAAAACCACCATTAAAATCAGCAGGACTAGGCCTGCAAAAACCGTATCCGTCTGCATCCGGGCATTGGCCTGATTGATAACGTAACCAAGCCCACCGGACGCTCCCACCCATTCACCAACAACTGCCCCAATTGGTGCAACGGTTGCGGCAACACGAATACCCGAAGCCAAAGACGGCAGCGCAGCCGGCAGACGAAATTTGCTCAGGATCTGAAAACGCGAGGCTCCATACATGCGCGCGATATCGATGAAATTGGCGTCAGCCCGGGCCAACCCGTCATTCAGGGCCGAAGCCACGGGAAAATAGATGATCAGTGTCGCCATTGCGATTTTGGAACCAAGACCCAGCCCGAACCACAAAACCAGAAGCGGAGCGATGGCAAAAACCGGCAGTGCCTGACTGGCGATGATAAGGGGCAATACATAGCGCCGGGCCAGATTAGAAGCATTGACTAACAGCGCCGTTGCGACCCCCAAAATTGTACCAAGGACCAAGCCCAGAAGAATTTCAGATAGAGTGATTCCGGCGTGATAGATCAGCGAATTCCACTGTTCTATCAGTGTGATAATAACTTGACCTGGCCCCGGCAAAATGAATGGTGCAGGCTCAAAAACCGCCACAGCACCGCCCCACAGACCAACCAGAATACAGGTTGTCAGCGTGCCACGCATCAGCGGGCCCAGCTTATCGTGAGCCTTTGCAGAGCTGTTGCGCTTGCCAGAAAGCATGCCGTTCCACTTGGTTGGATCGAGCCCCAATCTGGCATGCAAATGAAGATAGGAGGCCACGGGATATACAACACCCTTGCCTTTGGTCCTGTCCCTTCGCCGGCATGACCCGGATCAGGTTCCCGATCGATTAATCGATCAAGGGTCCGGCAAATTGCCATCTCAGCCGCACAAAGCGACACCCCTTGGAACTGGGACAGTTTTGACCAACTATGCGGGAACTTGCAAGGCTTTTACCCCGGGCAGCTACAATTTCGCCCAGGCTTCAAAGACCTCATCAAACACTTTGGTACCAGGAACACCCTTTTCGATGGTAATCAAAGCGCGTCGTCCTGTGCGGTATTGCAGTGGAATATCGATCCAGGCACGGCTCTTGAGCAGCGATTCATTTTTCAGTTTCGCCTGTTCAAGATTGTTTAGCGCAATCAGGAAAATACCATCTGCAATGCGCGCTGGAACACCAACCAGCCCTTCGCCACGTCCCTGTTCGCTCTGCTTCAATACAAAACGGCTAACCTGATTAATGGCACCACCCGAGAAGTCATCCGGTACTGCAAAGACCAACTCAATCAGGTGACTCGCTGGCAGGGCCTTATCCGCGTTGCGCTTGATCTTCATGATCAACACGACGTTGCGTTCAGGAATTTCAATTCTGGCTCTGATCGCCGCTTCCTTCGGGGCCCCACTGGCAGGCTCTTCTTCAATCACGCTCCAAACCACGCGCCCTGAATCCACCGTATTTTCAGCCGGTGACGAACCTTCTTCATAAAGAATTGCGTTTTGAGCAACTGGCACCGAGCCATCTGAATTTTGGGCAACGCTTGGCGTTTCGATAACAGGTTGCAAATCAGTCGATGGCGACGGACTTGACGGCGAAGTGGCAACTTCCTCACCGTCGGAGTTCAAGCGGCTCTCAACCTTGGGAGTTGGTAGCGGAGCCTCTGGATCCACCTGTTCGGGCGTAATCGAAATTGTCTTAACGGGTTTTGGACGCGTCGGATTGTCCAACAGGTCGCTCATGCCCAACTGTTCCAAAATCTGTTCCTTGTTCAGCCAGGCATAGGTTGCACCGGTGCCAAGCAGAATAAGGACAAGCAGGAGTAGCAGCCATTTCAACCACTTACGCTTTCTGGGTCGTTTTGATCCACCATTGCCAAATCCAGGCGCGGGGGGGATGACCAGAGGATCTTCCGCCGGCGCATCTTGTGACGGTTCAAACGTTGGAAGCGGTGGAATCGGCTGTGACGGCGGCGGCGGCGACGCTGGCGGCGGCGAGATCGGTTGCGACGATGGCTGATAGGCCTCTGCGGCGGGAGCCGGTTCAATCGCCGCATCCCAGGAAGGCTCCACTGGTGGTGCAACTTGTGGATGTTGCTGCAGTTCTTCGGGCAGCGGCAAGGAATGATCGAGGTCGACTGCTGGCAATGGTGCAACAGCGGGATCAGTCACAACCGGCGCTTCGCCAATGCTTGCTGGATTTGGTGGCGTCGCAACCGGGGGCTGTGGCTGGCTTGCCTGTCCAGGCTGATTGGCCAGGAACTCCTCGGCCCATTGATCAACTGCGGCGTCGTTTGCTGCCTGATTTTCAGCAGACGCAGCCGCCGGATCGATTACCGAACTCGGCGGATCTAAAGGCTCAAACCCAGCCGGTGCCTGTGCAATGGGTGGCGCAATGGGTGGCGATGCGGGCTGTGTATCGGGCGTTGCAATTGCATCAGCAGCGCCCAAAGGAGCGTCCTGAGCCGGAGGTGTTGCGGCCAGAGTATCAGAGAAACTTGGCTCCACGGGCGTTAGCTCAGGTGCCACCTCGGGCGCTTGTTCAGCAACCGGAGCAATATTTTCCGGCGCGGGTGCAGGAGCGGTTTCAACCTCTGCAGGAGCAGGCTGCTGTGCTGCGGCCTGCGGTGTTGGCGGTGGATAGGCTGGATCAAAGACCTGCTCTATCTCAAAGATCGCATATTCCAGCTTATCGAGTTCGGCCACCAACGCATCGCCAACAACAGGTGGCGTTCGGTTCTCCAACTGGCGCGCAATTGTGGTGCGAGCCCGCTCATACAGTTTGAATCTCAGCTCAGGCTTGGGATCTTTAAATCCTGCAAGAGTTCGCTGAAGAACAGCATGATAATCAGCCATTGGGTCGCCAGTGTTAAGACCAAATCACGGTCGAACGAATTTTTGCCAGTTTAAACGACAACTTAGTCATGAAAAGGGTCTTCAACAAGAATTGTGTCATCCCGTTCCGGGCTGGTCGACAACATTGTCACCGGCGCACCGATCAATTCTTCCACATGACGCACATATTTGATCGCCTGAGCCGGCAAATCATTCCACGTGCGAGCGCCGACAGTCGGCTCTTTCCAACCCTCAAGGGTCTCATAGATTGGCTCTACACGGGCCTGCTGCCCCTGACTTGCTGGCAGATGATCAATCTCTTCGCCATCAATGCGGTAACCGGTACAGATTTTGATTTCTTCCATACCGTCGAGGACGTCCAGCTTGGTCAATGCAATACCGGTTATCCCGTTGGTGGAAACCGATTGACGCACCAGTGCAGCATCAAACCAGCCACACCGGCGTTTGCGGCCGGTGACGGTGCCGAATTCATGACCCTTTTCGCCCAAAAACTGACCAATTTCATTTTCCTGTTCAGTTGGGAACGGACCTTCACCAACGCGAGTGGTATAGGCTTTGGTTATGCCCAGCACAAAATTGAGGGAGCTTGGCCCCAATCCCGAACCGGCAGCCGCCTGACCCGCCACAGTATTGGAGGACGTCACAAACGGATAAGTGCCGTGATCGATATCAAGCAACGTGCCTTGCGCACCTTCAAACAGAATGCGTTTGCCGTCATGCTTGGCATCAGCCAGCAGTTTCCACACGGTTTCGCGGAATGGCAAAATTTGATCCGCAACCGCCATCAGTTCATCAAAAATATTCTGTTCGGTAATTTCCGCCTCGTTCAATCCACGACGCAAAGCATTGTGATGGGTCAGCAGGCGCTCGATTTTGCCACGCAGCGATTCTGGATTGGCCAGGTCCATCACGCGAATAGCGCGACGGCCAACCTTGTCCTCATATGCCGGACCAATACCGCGGCGGGTGGTGCCAATCTTGGTGCCGGACTTGGCCGCATCTTCGCGCAAACCATCAAGCTCACGGTGCAGCGACAGGATCAATGTTGCATTGTCGGCGATACGCAGATTTTCCGGGGTGATGGTAACGCCCTGCTCTGCCAGACGGCCAATTTCGGCAACGAGAGCATGGGGGTCAATCACCACACCATTGCCAATTACACCCATCTTGCCGGGACGAACAACACCAGACGGTAACAGGCTGAGTTTATAGCTGACACCATCGATTACCAGAGTATGACCGGCGTTATGGCCGCCTTGAAAGCGGACTACCAGGTCGGCCCGTTCTGACAGCCAATCAACGATTTTACCTTTGCCCTCGTCCCCCCACTGGGAACCAACAACAACCACATTTGCCATGATATCTAGACCTTCATTATCTGGCGCTGCTTACGGTTCGGTTTCCGCCACCAGCGCCTCAAGGTCAATAGGCATCGCTATATATCGCCATATAATTGTCATTCGGCAGCGGCAATTCAGCACTCAGCTGGGAATTTCCCGGGAATTTCCATGTCATAGACCAAGATGCCAGCAGCACCGCCCTTTGCTGAAGCCACCAGTTGCGCACCGGCCGCGCGGTGTCTTTCATCGACCAGATAGGTGTCGCGCGATGCAGCATCAGCGAAATCAACGATGAAGCCATCGCTGAATCCTTTGTCCATTCCCTCTTCGGGGCTGACATTGGCGCCGATATGCACCGCCAGAATACCCGGCAGGTGATGTTTCAGTTCATCAATCAACCCGAATACTTCGTCTCGACGCGCCGTCGTAACGTCATCGTTGAAATCGACAAAAACGCAATGCCTGATCATGCCAGCCCCATTTGCGCTTTGCCCAATTCGGTCAAATCGTCGACCATGGCCCGCCCCTTGAAATCCACTTCATAATCTTCTGCTGCAAAATCCGGGGCGCTTTCACCTGCCAGGAACTTGTCAGCCTGTTTGCGGATATAGGCGTCATTTTTGGCGCATCTTGGCGAGGCCCCGATATAAATGACATTGGCGTAGTCTTTGCCGGCATGTTCGTCAGCCACTGAATGTATGACGTCAGGATGCCACCAAACGGTATCGCCCGGTTCAACAGTTGGAATAGATACAAGACCGCCAAGAATATCCGCATGCCAGTCTGGATCGGCTGACAGCGCCCGCCCAGGGGTGGCGCCGCATAGATCATCATCGGCCACATCATCCTGCAATGCGCGCAGCAAAAAGTAGGATATGCCACGCGAGATCGGAATCACACTCAACGTGCCATCAGCAGGCCCCTGCGTGGTTAAGCAGGTCCACCCCTGAAAGGTTCTGAACATCGAGCAAACAGCTGGTGAAGCATATTCACGGGTTTGAGTGCGAAAGGTCGCTTTCCAAGGATCGTAGGACTGCCAATCGTTTTCGAAGATTGATCCATAGATGCGCTGATAGGCCGGATCGACCCAGCGCTCATATGATCCCGAATCCATATGCGGAGACAGGCCCAACGTTGTGTCACCGGGCTGCCGCCGCCTGGTGCGGTCAGCATATGAATAGTCATTGTTTGGATCGAATTCATCGCCCATCGGGCCGCGCACGTCCCAAAGCGAATTTAGGAATCTTTTGGTTTGCGCCATTGTCTCAGCCTGGCGCGCCATCACCTGAGGCTTGGACCAATAGAGGCCATAAATCTGTGGTGCACCGGCTTCCAGAGAACTGAAATATTTGTCCAACCCGGCCTTCTCTTCGGCTTTGGTCAGATAATCATTGGAGGCGATATATTCGCCCAGTTCCGCATTCCAGTCTTCCGCCTGGCTTTTGGGAAATACGCCACGGATGATTGCGGCGCCGGCCTTTTTTATGGCTGCGGTCGTTTCTCGCGAGATGCTTGCCGACTGCACAGCACTGTAATCAACTTCAGGAATGTTGGGCCGATCTTTGGCAGCATTCTCCTGAATTTCTTCCACATCACGCATTATCTGGTCACGCACTTCGCCAAATGCGGCCGCCACGTCTTGCTTGCTGCGCAAATAGGTTTTTGTTTCGGCAATAAATTTGCTGATTGTTTCGTCCATGTCTCGCTCCCGACCTATGTTGGGTAAGACTGACATGCAGATTTTATTTGGCAAGTTCTCCGCGCTCGGCGAGCCGCGATAATTGCCCAAATTGGCGCAACTTTTTGGGATCTGTCGCTTTTTGACGCAAAGTCACGCGCGATGCAGCCGCTCGCCGCTCGAGACCCAATCGCTGCTTGTGGAACAATCGCAGTGTGATATGGCTGGCGCTCTTGTTGCTGGGAAATCATCCATGAGCTTGTTGCGCAATCCCCATTTGCTTTTGACGCTGACAACGCTGATCTGGAGCGGCAATGCCATCGCCGGAAAGTTCGCGGTGGGCCATGTGTCTCCGATGATGCTGACCATGGGCCGCTGGGCGATTGCACTGGCTATCATGCTGGTCATTGCCCAGGAGCCGTTGCGACGGGATTGGGCGGTGATCCGCAGGAATTGGGTCTATCTGCTGCTGATGGGTGGGTTCGGCTATACGGCTTTCAATTTTTTCCTCTATTCAGCTTTGCAACATATTTCAGCGATCAATGTTACGCTGGAACAAAGCGCCATGCCGTTGGTGATTTTTTTGGTCAATTACCTGATCTACAAAACCGGCATCACCTGGTTGCAGGTTATTGGTTTCATCCTGACGCTGTTGGGTGTGTTTGTGACGGTAAGCGCCGGTGAACCGATGAGTTTATTGTCGAATGAAGGTCTGTCTTCACTCAACCGAGGCGATCTTTACATGCTGGGCGCAGCGATTTGCTATGGTGGGTATTCAGCCGCCCTGCGCTCCAAACCACAAATGCACTGGCAGAGTTTTTTGACGTCTCTGGTCGCCGGTGCATTGGTCTTTGCAACCGTGGGCGCAGCGTTTGAATATCAAGCGGGCCATCTGCAATTTCCGCTGACAATGCAGGGCATTTTGGTCGTCGTCTTTGCAGGGATATTCCCGTCGTTGGTCAGTCAGGGATTCTTCATCAAGGGCGTTGAGGCCTTCGGCGCCAATGTCGCTGGATTGTACATCAATTTGGTGCCGGTATTCGGTGCCATCCTTGCTGTCGCTCTGCTGGGCGAGCAATTGCACCTGTTCCACGCACTTGCATTTGTGCTGGTCGTGGGCGGCATCATGATCGCGCAGCACAAAACGGCTGCGCGATCAAAATCTCAAGACTAGAGCGAAAATTCCAGCGGCTTGGCCGAGTCAATTTCCGGCGCGTTTTCAAGTTTCTCCAGGAAACCTGAAGGTACGGGCTGATCCAGTTCCACCAAAGCGATCGCGTCGCCACCGGCGTGATTGCGGCCCAGATAGAAGTTGGCAATGTTGATACCCGCATCGCCAAACATGCCACCCAGCTTGCCGATAATGCCCGGCACGTCGCGGTTGGTTGTATACAGCATGTGCTCTCCGGCTTCGGCTTCCATATTGATACCCTTGATCTGAATGAACCGGGGCTTGCCGTCCGAAAAGACAGTGCCGGCTATTGAGCGGGTGTTTTCGTCGGTCACCACGTTGAGCTGAATATAGCCTTCAAATACACCTGACTTTTCGCGGGTCATCTCAAGTAGTTGAATGCCGCGCTCACCGGCCATGATGGGCGCGGAGACCATGTTGACCTCAGACACCTGGGCCCGCAGCAGGCCAGCCAGAACGGCACTGGAAAGCGCTTTGGTGTTCATGGTTGCGACGTGTCCATCATAGAGGATTTCGACGTTCTTGACCGGGGAATCGGTAACCTGGCCGACAAAGCTGCCCAATGTATCAGCCAGCTTGACGAATGGCGTCAGGCGCGGTGCTTCCTCAGCAGTGATTGACGGCATGTTGAGCGCGTTGCTGACAGCACCGCGGGTCAGATAGGCGGACATTTGCTCAGCAACCTGCAGCGCGACATTTTCCTGTGCTTCGGTTGTCGCTGCTCCCAGATGCGGGGTGCAGACAACGTTGGGCATATCAAACAGCACGCTCTCTTTTGCTGGTTCAACTTCAAATACGTCGATGCCAGCTCCCGCAACCTTACCGGCTTCAAGCGCGGCGGCCAGGTCGGCCTCAACGATAAGACCTCCTCGGGCACAATTGACGATACGCACACCGTCTTTCATTTTTTCAATGGCCGCAGCATCAATGATGTTGCGGGTCTTGTCGGTCAGCGGCGTGTGCAGAGTGATGAAGTCAGCCCGTGGCAACAGCTCATCCATCTCCACCTTTTCAACACCCATTTCCTGGGCTCGCTCCTCTGACAGGAACGGGTCATAGGCAACAACTCGCATTTTCATGCCGATGGCGCGATCGGCAACGATGGATCCGATATTTCCAGCGCCGATCAAACCCAGTGTTTTACCGGTTAGTTCGACACCCATGAATTTCGATTTCTCCCATTTGCCAGCCTGAGTTGAGGCATCGGCTGCAGGGATCTGACGGGCCACAGCCATCATCATCGACATGGCGTGTTCGGCAGTAGTGATCGAATTGCCGAATGGCGTATTCATGACGATAATACCGCGGCGTGAGGCAGCCTTGATATCAACATTGTCCACGCCGATCCCGGCCCGGCCAATCACTTTCAGATTGGTCGCAGCATCGATCAGCTTTTCAGTTGCCTTGGTGGCAGAACGAATGGCAAGGCCGTCATAATCGGCGATCTTGGCCAGCAATGCGTCCTTATCCTTACCGAGATTCGGTTCGAAATCGACGTCGCAGCCATTGTCTTTGAAAATCTGAACGGCAGTAGGTGACAGGGCGTCAGAAACAAGGACGCGGGGTTTCTTTTTGGTCATGAGAGCATTCTTTCATCATGGGTTGGGCGGGAACCCAATAGAGATCCACCCAAAAAATATTGGAAAATCAGGGCATTATCGCCCTAGGAAGATTTGGCGATCTCAAAGGCCCAGTCGAGCCATGGGGTCAGGGCTTCCAGATCAGAGGCTTCAACAGTGGCCCCGGTCCAAATGCGCAATCCAGGAGGAGCATCGCGATACCCGCCGATGTCGAGAGCAACACCCTCATCGTCGAGCAATTTGGTCAGGCGCTTTGCGAAAGCGTTCTGATCGGCACCTTCAAGCGAAGCGATGTCAGCATCCACGACCTTCAAACAGATCGAAGTATTGGAGCGAGTTGCGGCATCTTCAGCCAGGAACTCGACCCATGGCGTCCTTGACACCCAGGCATCAAGGACAGCGAAATTGGCATCAGCTCGTGCCGTCAGGCCATCAAGACCTCCGAGAGAGACGCCCCAATTGAGCGCGTCGATATAATCTTCGACACACAACATGGATGGGGTGTTGATGGTCGCGCCAGAGAAAATGCCTTCTATCAGTTTGCCACCTTTGGTGAGGCGGAAGATTTTTGGCAGCGGCCATGGCGGCGTGTAGTTCTCCAGCCGTTCCACAGCGCGTGGTGACAGGATAATCACACCATGACCACCCTCTCCGCCCAGCACTTTTTGCCATGAGTAGGTGGTCACGTCGAGCTTTGCGAAATCCAGATCCTGGGCAAAAGCTGCTGACGTGGCATCACACAGGGTAAGCCCCTGACGGTCAGCCGGAATAAAGTCACCGTTGGGTACACGGACCCCGGAGGTGGTACCGTTCCAGGTGAAACAAACATCATTGTCGAAATCGACGGCGGCAAGGTCTGGCAATTGACCATATTCAGCCAACACGGAATTGGCGTTTTCCAGTTTCAACTGTTTGACCACATCGGTCACCCAGCCTGAGCCAAAGGATTCCCACGCCAACATCGTCACTGGTCGATCACCGAGCAGCGACCACATGGCCATTTCAAAGGCACCCGTATCTGATGCAGGTACGATGCCAATACGATAGTCGTCCGGCACCTGGAGAACCTGGCGGGTCAGATCAATAGCTTGTTTGAGTTTTGCTTTGCCTTCTGAGGAGCGATGCGAGCGGCCAAGTGAGGCTTCGGCAAGTGCTACCAACTCCCAACCAGGGCGTTTGGCGCAGGGGCCCGAAGAAAAGCGAGGGTTTTGCGGACGCACCTGTGGCGCCGCGACGTCTAGTCTTGCTGTCATATTCTATCCTTCCAGATAGCAAGCCTCTCGTTGGGGAGAGGTGTCCCACCTCGGGCTTTATTCCCACAGGCGGAGCGCGTCAACAGCAAAATGACGCATTTGATCAATCAAACGTCGTCGCAGGGGTATTAGCTTGGCCATTTAAGCGGTCAATGCAAAAAGACCGGAACAGCAGTCCCGGTCGATAGATGAAATCAGATCGTAGAAAGTTTGCGGCGGCGAGGCGGCGATGGCGACAATGACGGCGACCGCGGTGGCTTCTACCAAATTTCGTAGCGCAGGCCGAGGCGGACTTCGTGCATGTCTCTGCTACCAACAGTCAAAGTCTCAGTGGCTCCAAAACTATCGGTCGCGGATGTTTCACCAGCTTCACCGAAATAGGTGTATCGATACCCAAGATCCAGATTGAGACTTCGGCTCAATTTGTAGGAAACACCCAGCATCGCGTTGGCAGCATAGGTCAGTTCTTCGCCAGAACTGATTGTACAATTGTTTGGACCACCACCGGTGCAATTGTTGGAAAAGGTCAGATCATTCCAATAGGCATAGGCGAGACCAGCTCCAGCACCAATGTATGGGCGCAGGCCAAAATAGGTGCCCAGATCAGCATAAACATTCCCCATCAGGGTCGATGCGCCAAAATCTGTATTCTCGTAAATGCTGACAGCCCCCTCTACCCGGATGCCTTCCGCGAAATTGCGGCCAGCACCAAAGGTCAAAGTAATGGGAGAATCCAATTCTACATCGCCAGAGACAAAAGTTCCCTCCAGGCTAATGTCGGAGATACCGCCACCGAGATCGCCGCGCAGGTACCAACCAGTGCCAAATTCAACTTGGGTATATTCGGCTTCCGGATAGTCTTCCAACATGTCAGCTGCAGTAGCGGCCGTTGGCAGGACAATCGCACCCGCAAATAGGCCCAAAACGGCAAGGCGTGAAACGATTGATGTCAATTTCGGGCTGGACGTTTTCATCACAGCATCTCCCCTACTACACAGTACGAACAAAGGTCAGAAGACCGATGGGGCTCAGAGGTATTTTTGTGGCAATTGGCGGCGGGATTTCCGCCACCAATAAATCTTCAATCCGCGAAGCGGTGCGACTTGGCTTACCAGATCTGGTAGCGAAGACCGGCGCGCAACACGTGGCTGGTGATACCTTCATCATTGAAGACGTTTGGCGTAGCGCCCTGAGAGTCGAAGGATTTGCCGCCATGGATGTGGCTATAGGTGTAACCAACGTCGAGCTTCAGGTTCTCGACAATGTCGTAAGAGACACCGGCATGTAGGGCCCAGGCAAAGCGCCAGTCAGCAACACCAGGTTCGTTGCCCGCACCCGTTAGATCACCCCAACTGACGTAAGCACCACCAAGGCCTGCACCAACATAGGGTGTGAAGCCACTGTAATTACCGAGATCAGCATAAGCGTTACCAAGCAGTTTCCAGGTGGTAAACTCAGACGTATCCACCGCCGGACAGGCAGGACAGCCGCTTGTTGCAGTGAACTCGGATTCAAACACATATTCAGCTGTCAGATCGACGCGGAAATAATCATTGACCTGATAACCAACACCGAGGCCGACATCGAATGCGTCTTCCGTTTCGTGCGACGTAAATGCCGTATTGCCAACACCCCAGGCTGCAGTGTTCCGGTATGTTGGATTCTGAACCTCGTTAAAATCGTACGTGATATCGCCGCGCAAATACCAGCCGCCCGAAGAATGGGTGACGATTTCCGGGGCTTCATATACGGGCGGATCCACCAACAGGTCGGCGGCGTTTGCCAAACCTGAGTGAGCAACAGTAGCCGCCAGCAAAGCAGCTGGCACAATTGCCTTAAGTTTTTTTGTGCTGCTCATTGCAACATCCTTCCTACTAAACAAACCCCACAACGGTGTGGGAACCCATGAATTTCGAGCTTCAGCATGGGGGTAATTGGTTAAAGGTGGATTAACTGTGTTTTTTAACCGTGTTTTTTAACGTTAACAGAGGGTTAAGCAGCAAGTGGAGCGCTTGAAAACACTAAGTTTTGGGCCCTAGGAAAGATTGAAATCAGCAAAAACCAACGCCGTTTTGCTAACCGGCAAGGCGCAAATATTGCGTTTATCAGCTGTAAAAACCGCGTTTGGGCCGGAGAATCCCAGCCCAATGGCAAACAGGAGTATAGGGCGAACGTGCTTCTAGCTTGCCGCCAGAACAATATCCTCGCCATCAACCTTGGCGCTCAGGTCAAGGCCGGATTCCTGGGCCAACAGAATGGCATAATAGGGTTGGATCGCGTGTGCGCTCATTTCGCCTTCAAGTGTACCGTTGAGCATATCGACAAATTCCCCGGGGACACGTGCTTTGGGTCCGGTACAACGCAGCGAAAACGTCGCCGTCTCCCCTTCCCCATCGATCGTTACAGCAACCGTCCCACCACGCGGAATGGCGCCGAGCGATATCAAAACCAAGTTGAGCAACAACTTCACGCGGTTCTTGGGCACCAGTGAGCGGGTACCCTGCCAGGTGTAGTCGGCTTTCTCACCATTCATGAACAAGCCGACCACTTCTTCTGCCTCGCCCGTATCAATCGACGCCCCGGCTGACCCGGATGCGCCAAAAGCCAGCCGCGAGAACTTTAGCTTGGCCGATGCCGACTTGGCGCTTTTGGTGATCAGTTCCATGGCGAATTCACGCATTTCTTCGCCCTGGTCCTCTTCCAAGACTTCCAGACCATTCGCCAAGGCGCCAACCGGCGAAATGATATCATGGCAGACACGGCTCGCCAGAAGTGCGGCAAGGTCGAGTGAAGAAAGTGTTGGGAGACTTGGCATGCAATTTCCTATCGGCAGTTGGTCATTGTGACACCGGGAGCGAATCAGCGCAGTTACTATGCCATTAGTCGATACACAACCTGACGAATCCTGAAAAGCCCGCGGGCAAGTCACTGGCACAAAATGCCGTTTGGAAAGCATTTGTTTACTCTATCGCAAACCTTTTGATTCAAATTGGAGGCTAATCCCAGAAACGGACGCATTTCCGCTTCATAGGGTTGCAAACAATATGGCGAATCAAAACCAAATTCGCTTCCAACATTGAAGGATCATCTCAGATGAAACTCTTTAATTCAGTGTCTAACTCGCGCAGCATGAGAGCCGTGGCCGTAGCCACCAGCTTTGCCTTGCTGACCGCCTTTGTCGCCCCGCTGATTGCTGCAAATATTGCAACTCCAGCCGTTGCGCAGCAGGACAACCGCTATTCAAGCAATGAACTTGTCGATGCTGGCCATCAGTTCTTTGGCGCTGCAGCCAGTGGACTTGCCACCGTGATCGAGCGTGCCGTTGAGGAACACGGCCTGCCTAACGGATATGTGCTTGGCGAAGAGGCGTCCGGCGCTCTGGTTGCTGGCCTGCGCTATGGCGAGGGCAAGTTGTTCACCAAAAATGCCGGTGACCATCCTGTATTCTGGCAGGGGCCGTCAGTTGGCTGGGATTTCGGAGGTGATGGTAATCGCACCATGATGCTGGTTTACAACCTGACCGACACGCAGGGCATCTATCGTCGGTTCATTGGCGTTTCCGGGTCCGCATATTTTATTGGCGGCCTTGGCATGACTGTTCTGAAAAACGGCGACACAGTACTGGTTCCAGTCAGGACCGGTGTGGGCGCGCGCCTGGGTGTCAATGTTGGCTATCTCAAGTTGCGCGAATACCCAACCTGGAACCCATTTTGATTGACCAGGGCGAGATCCATAAACTCTGTTTACGCTAGTTACGTAAAACAGTGGGAAAAGCCTGCACATTGTGGCAGGCTTTTTTGTGGGGCGACTTGGGAAATGACAAACGCAATCAATCGATGCGGATTGAATAGGGACATAAAATATCGTGCTTGAAAGTGGCCTGTTTTTCACGCTGGGTTTTTTGTGCTCAGCCTTGCTCGCGCTGATGGTAGCGCCTGCAATCTGGCGTCGTGCAGTTGTGCTTACCCGCAATCGAATTGAGAGTTCAGTTCCCCTGACACTCAACGAGATCCAAGCCGACAAAGATCAGTTGCGGGCTGAATTTGCGATGAGCACCCGTCGCCTTGAAGTCAATCTGGAATCTTTGAAGGAACGCGCGTCCGAACAGTTGGTTGACATCAACAAGAAGCGCGATGAGCTACTTTCACTGGAGGACCAGCATGCAGAAAAATCTCTGCGTATCAGTGAGCTGGAAACCCAGGCCGCAGAACTGCGCAGCGAAATGAGGGAACGGGAAAGTCAGTTGAATGCAACGCAGACTGACCTCGCCAGCGTCGAATTGAAATTGGAAGAAAAAGCATTTGCGTACGAGGAATTGGAACGCAAGTACCGCACGGCGATTGAAGAATTCGACAGCAAGAAAGTTGAAATGATAGCGCGTGAGGGTCGTCTGGACATCGTTGAAGACCAGGCGCGTGAAGCTAAACAGTTGAGTAAGCACGAGGCCTCCGAAAACACCAAACTGCGCAAGGAACTGAAGGCCGCCGAAACGGCTGTTTCGAAAGAAAGAAATCGGGTTGAGAATCACGAAAAGAAGATCGAGCGGATGCAGGCTTCTCTTGCCGATCTCGAGGGCCGTATCGAACGTCGTGATGCCGATCTGGAGCGCTTGCGCAGCAAATCGGGCGACGCGGGCGACCAGGTGGGTGACTTGCAGAATCTGAACGATGAGTTGCAGGCAGAAAAATTCCGCCTGGAATCGGAAGTCGCCCAGACAACATTGCGAATGGAAGCGTTGCTGAAAGACGCGTCTGGTGAAAACATTGAAAACGCTGTGGCAACTTTTGAGTCGGAAAGACAAGAGTTGCGTGACCAACTTCGCCAAGCCGAGCTTGAGCGCGACGAGCTCAAGGTTGAGTTGAGTTCGACCCTAATGTCTAATGGTGAGGACTGGGAAGTTGAGCGCCGAGAGAATGCTGTTATGCGCGAACGTATCAACGACCTCGCCGCCAAGGTGACATCGATGACCGCGGCGCTTGAGGGTCCTGAATCTCCGATCTCAAAGGCGGTGGGCAAGAAAGCCGGCTCAAAGGCAAAGCAAGCAGCAGATGCAAATGCCGCTGCCGAAACGCCAACCAGTCTTGCAGAACGCATCCGTGCACTGCAAGCCGCTGCAGAACAAGCCTAGAATTCACTGTAACATCTGTTCAAATTGACCTGATTTTGTCGGGTCGCAACCAACATCGGCTTGTTCAGAGTCGTGCGAAATGCCATGACCACTGAATGACGTTTTAAAAGCCGTGAAACGTTTTTTCGTAACCAAAGGACCCTTCATGTTTCGAACCATCCTCTTGTCTGCCGCTTGCCTTTTCACCATGACCAGCCTTGTTTCTGCCATGGATATGAAGGTTGGCGATCTGTCCATCAGCAACCCGACCATCCGAGCCACTGCGCCCGGTGCCAAGGTTGCTGCAGGCTATGTGATGATTACCAACACCGGCGATGCGGCTGATCGCATCATTGGAGGCAGTGCTGAATTTGCCGGCAAGCTTGAACTGCACGAAATGAAAATGGTTGATCAAGTGATGAAGATGAGCCAGCTACCCAACGGGCTGGAGCTGAAGCCCGGCGAATCCGTTATGCTCAAGCCCGGCGGCAATCACCTCATGTTCATGAAGCTGGACGGTGCGCTCAAAGAAGGCGAAATGCGTCCCGTCATGCTGGAATTTGAAAAAGCCGGTCAGGTGACTCTGAACTTCCACGTCAAATCCATTGCCGACACCATGAAAATGAAGCACAGCCACTAGCGGCGAAAAGCGGCGATGGCGGCGAGTGGCAGTGAGAAGCGGCGCGTAGTGGCCCAACAACTGCGCAACTGCGACCATGCCAGATAAAGAGCGACTTGATCAGGCCCGGAGCCAAACCCGACAGGTCTATCAGACCCATGCGGGGCAATTTGACCGTGACCGCAACAAGTCGCTCTTTGAAAAAACTTGCATAGACCGGTTTTTGGAAACTCTTCCGGTGGGTGGCTCAATCCTTGATCTCGGTTGCGGTAGCGGCGAACCGATTGCCGCTTATCTTATAGCGCGCGGTTTCAAGCTCACCGGCATCGACTATGCTCCAGCGATGATCGAACTGGCGCGTTCACGATTTTCAGATCACCAATGGCATGTGCAAGACATGCGCAGGGTTCAGCTGACAGGCCTCTATAATGGCGTCTTGAGCTGGAACGGGTTTTTCCATCTGAATAAGGATGAGCAACGCAGTGCCCTGCCAAAACTTTGCGAACGCGTCGCCCGCGATGGCAGCATCATGCTCACAGTCGGTCCAAAAGAAAGCGAAGTCACAGGCACAGTGGCCGGCCAAACGGTATATCACGCCAGTTTGGGCGAAGCAGAATACCGGGCATTGCTGACGAAGTCCGGTTTTGCACAGATTCAGTTCAGCGCCGAAGACCCTGCATGTGACCGCCATTCAATCCTGGTTGCCCGGCGAAGCTAGCAGCACTCACAGCCCTTTCGCCAAAAGACGTTGACCAATTTGTCGGTAACGAATCTGGGCAGGTTGACCATTCACGGCAACTTAACGGTCAATCCCAACAAAACTCTCGCTGAAGGTAGGTCAGATGAACTGTAGCGATACGCTCGGTTGGGGTTGAATCTCAGGCGTTTGTGAATTCCAAACTTGGTTCCGTGGTGAGCCCAATGAAGACCACCAAACACTCTGTTTCGATGCAGGCCAATTATCATTTATCCAGAGGTTGTCAAAATGCGGTTCAATTTGTCGAACATATGCTCATCTGTGGCTGGCTTGCACAAAAAATCGTCCATACCAGCATCAATGCACATACCGCGAACTTCTGCATGATTGTGCGCAGAGAATCCTACAATAGAAACTGATGAATCATTAGACTCTCTCTGCCTGATGCGCCGTGTGGCTTCCAACCCGTCCATAACAGGCATCGAAACATCCATCAGAATCAGATCGATATGTACCCGATCAAGAAACTTGATTGCCTCCAAGCCATTTTCAGCGCAGCACACCTCAAAGCCCATCTTCGAGAGCTTGTGTGATAGAACCAATCTGTTTGTTCCGTTGTCCTCTACAACAAGAATATTCCTACCCTTGCGCAGACCTGTTTTAGTGCTTTCCGGTATATCTTTTGTTGGCATGACCGTTCCCCTTTTTGGTCGCAGGTAAGTTGAAGTAGAATGTGCTTCCTGATCCTGGTTCGCTGCTGTACCAAATGTGCCCACCCATGAGTTCAACCAAATTTTTTGAAATAGCCAGTCCCAATCCACTCCCTCCATATTGCCGTGACAGGGAGTTATCTGCCTGAGCGAATGGCAAGAACAAGTCATCGGCAACAGCGCTTGAAATACCGATTCCGGTGTCACGGACAGCAAATTCCACCCATTCCACATTTTCATTGTCAGTATGGTATCTGGTGCTAATGCTGACCTCGCCTTCATGGGTGAACTTGAGGCCATTTGCGACCAGATTGATCAGAATTTGCCTTAACCTGTGTGCATCAGTTTGCACTGCATTGGGGATCTTTTCGCATCTCTTCAGCTTGAGGAGAATAGACTTCTTTGCAGCTTCTGCCCTGAACATCTTCGCAACTTCTGCGACAACGTGATCAATATCGGTGGGCTCGTTGAATAATCTAATTTTACCTGCTTCCATCTGAGTGAATGCCAGCACATCATCGATGATCTGATTGAGATGTATCGCCGATGACTTGCAGGTTGAGGCGAACATATTTTGTTCGGCGTTCAATTCAGTTTCTTCTAAAATCTCCAGTGTTCCGATTACGCCAGTGATAGGCGTGCGCAGTTCATGGCTTATCGTAGCCAAAAAATCTGACTTGGCCTTATTCCCGCTTTCAGCCTGTTCGAGCGCCACTGAAAGCTGTTCGGATTTGGACTGGAGTTCCTGCACCATCTTGTTGAATGATCGCGCGAGAAATCTAATCTCTTTGGGAACACCTGATTTTTTGAGTTCGGCTCTCAAGGCTCTGTCACCGTTAGCAATCCTGTTCGCCACATTTGACAAAGCATTGATCGGGTCGGCGAATTTTTTTGATAGCCACCAGCACATTATGATCGACAAAAATAGTGACAATCCAGCTATGCCTATTCCGGTTGCCTGCACCGCCCGCGCATGTTCGACCAATTCGCTGACCGGTTGGGGAACCATAACACCCCATCCTGTCTCAGGAACAAATGTATGTCCGGCGATGACATCGGCCTTGAGCGGCGGCGCATAAAATACCTTTACCCCCGTTTGCCGTTTCATCATTTGTTGAACCGCAGGGACACCACTGGCATCCTTTGACTGCGACTGCCATTCTGGATTGGGATGCGCCACTACCCTGCCCGTCGCATCGACAATCATCGCGTGCCCCTTTTTGCCAAAAGCGACTGACTTTTGGATGTGACGTAAATATTGAGTAGACAGTGGAGCCAAGATAAGTCCGCCGCCCGACGTACTCTTCACAACAAAAAAGTATGGTTCTCCCTTGAATCTACTGATGTCGGAGAAAACAACTTGGCCCTTCGACGCTTCGGCAAGAGCTCGCAATTCTAACAGCTGGTCCACATCGGGGAGCTCAGTTTTGCGATTTTCCTGGGCAAAATCGACAAGCATGTCATTCTTGTAATTGAGAACTGCAATATAAGACAGATTGAGGCCCTCCAGAGCATGGGAAGCGCTAAGGTCCGTTACGTCATTGTCGATAGACTTGGTGTGGAGATCCGTCATCTGTCCGATAAAATTGATCATATGTTTAATGTCGACAACGTATCTCGACATAGCCAGAGAAAGGTTCTTCGCAACGATTAGATGTTTTTCGGCTACAGCGGCGTATTCTTTTTTTACAGCAGAGCGCTCAACCCAGATTGTCATCCCCAACAGGGGAACAGACGAAATCAGGAGCAGGCCCAGAAAGAGCGCGATCTGAAATCTGTTGGCCGCCAGAGCCGTGATCCCGAAATTGAGTTTCGGCGCAAAACTCAACGGCCGCGCTGCATCAACATCAATCGTCATTCCAATTTCCCATCCAACAAGCCTCTATTTACGAACACTCCACGCAACTAACGTGCCATGAAATTCCGAAGTGTAAGAGCCGTCGTTAAGTCGAACTAGGTGCTTGTGGAATCGACGAATTGCAATTTGCAAAGGCATTTGCAAATTGCGATTCTGATCGCAGTTTGCAAATTGGAGTTGGACAGTGCTACCGCGGGATTATCCATCCAGCCATTTGCCAGTAACCTGAGGTGAAATTGCAGATCGTCCTCACTAACAAAAATTTGGACATGTCGTTCATATATGACCATCTACAAAGTCCGCATGTCGGTCGTTGCACCGATTTCAGCGGCAGGTGTAAGCTGCCGTTGAACCGCTAATGGGTTCACAGATTGCATTTTAGAACGGAATTCCAAGCCATCCGCAGTTGAGGTCGGTACCGGCACTACCGTTGGTCTCTATCCGGCGCCAGCGAGCAAATCGCTCACGACCGATGAAGGCCGGATTTGTACAGATTCAGTTCAGCGCCGAAGACCCCGAATGTGACCGCCATTCAATCCTGATTGCCCGGCGAAGCAAGCTGCACTCACAGTCCCATCGCCAAAAGACGTTGTCCAATTTGTCGATAACGAGACTAGGCAGGTTGACCATTCACGGCAACTTAACGGTCAATCCCAACAAAACTCTCGCTGAAGGTTGGTCTGATGAGCCGATTGATCCAGTCACTTGAATCGAAGCAACTGCCTGAAACAATTTTGTCCCAGGCCTTTATGGGGCTGGAGTTTGGCGAAATGCCGAAGAGCCCTATTGATTTGATCGAACAACACGTGCACCGATGCGTGGGTCGCTATTTTACGGCTGCAGGACACTGATAGGCTGCATTTAGCCGTCACAATGGATCTATTCTCACGTCGTATTGTTGGTTGGTCGATGAATAGCTGGATGAGCCGGCACCTGGTTGTTGACGCGTTACGCATGGCTGTTGATGCGCGGCAGCCAACAAATCAATTGATCCACCATTCAGATCGCGGTGGCCAATACTCAAGCACTGATTTCCGTAATGAGCTGCAAAAACATGGCATCACGGCATCCATGAGCAGTACCGGCAACTGCTGCGACAATGCTGTTGTCGAGAGCTTCTTCGGTATCCTAAAGCGAGAGCGTGTAAACCGGGTCCGCTATCGAACCAGACAGCAGGCTCGTGCAGACCAGTTCGAATATATCGAAATATTCTACAACCGAAAACGTCGCCATGGGCACCTTGGCAACATCAGCCCGGTTGACTTCGAAAGACAGACAATCGGATCTTTCTAAACCGTCCACCAAATGCGGGAAAGATCACATAGCGGAAGTAGCGAGCGTGTCGCGTATGAGATGATGCTGGTCCGCCCAATGGACCTTTCGCGACTCATTCGGCTTTGACGTATATGCTCAAGTTTTGGACAACGACAATTCATCTAGCAATGCACGCGCTTCGTTCATCGCCGGGAGTTCCTGACCCTCGGAAAATCTTTGATAAATAGGACTCAAAACCCGCTCAGCTTTCTTTGGGTCTCCCTTGTCCCGCAGGAACTCGGCGTATTGAATGCTGGTGAATAGTTCGCTTGATGCGGAGCAAGCCGCTTTGGCGAGGGAAATAGATTCGAGAAGACTGTTTTCGGTGTCTGCTTTATTGCCGAGAAGGAGTTCAGCCCTTGCTCTAACACGCACAATTCGAGACAACTGCCAATCCTCACCGGCACTTTGTGCCATATTGAAAGCTTCTTCTGTTCTTTCTAGCGCTGCATCAACTTCGCCCAACTCCAACAAAGTTTCGGCCTGCTCTGCAATTGCGCCGGGAAGCATGACGTAGAAGCGAGCAGACTTCATCCCAGAGACAAATTTTTCAGCATATGGCAGTGACTGCTTGTGGTTGCCCGACAGGGCCAAATATCGAAATTCAAGATAGTCCCTCATGATTGGCCAAAGTTGAATGTCCGGATTGTCTCCTATGACCAGTTCAATTTCGTCCAGACACCACTTCACATTTTCGATTGATCGCCAGTCTGAAAACCCAAACGAGGCAAATGCTGCCGTATAGGCGAGGGTGTGGGGGTGATTGAGCTGACGCGCTCGTTGCACGGCTTTTTTAGCCATTTCGATTGCCTGTTCCGGATATCCCCGATGGGCTAATGCCAGGGAATACAAACATTGTGCAGCAGCTTCGATGTCCTGGCCGTACAAGTAAGGCGCAGACCGTTTGCTTTCGGGCAAGTCGATGCTGGATACTTTTTCCAAATGCTCTAGAGCCGCGATTGTGTCACCAGAGAACAGCTTGGCCAGACCAACCATCCGGTGGCCCAGCATGGTTGGTTCAATGTGATCCTGACGATTTGCTACATCCAAAATCTCTTCCGCGAGCGCGACAGCCAATGGCAGTCTGGCCGTGACGACGTGGAAAACCGCACGACCGTAGAGGATTGGAAAGATGCCTCCGATTTCGCCAGTTTGTTCACTCAGCGCTAACGCCCGAGTAAAGTTTTCTTCCAGTTTGGTTGAGCCATACCCTTCAGCCGCCACCAGTGGGCCGGTCATATCTGTGCGAACCTGCAGTTCAAGATTGGCCCGATGCAATTCGTCAGGTTGGCGCTGCAGGGCCAGCAACGCTCGCTCGAACTGGTTCAACGCTTCCGCATTGGCGGATTGCGATACCGAGGTCACAGCCGCCAGACGCCAATATTTTGCTGCTTCTCTGTCCATTTTGGCATTTTCAGCATGGAGCGCCAAAAGCTCAGGGGCCGTTTCGGTATCAGCTTCCAATGCTGCAAATATGCTTGCATGCACCTTGCGGCGTTTTTCCTTGAGAAGGCTTTCATAGGCTGTGTCTCGCACCAGCGCATGCTTGAATATGTATGTTGCTCTCGGCGGTAGGCCGCGGCGATAGATTAACTCAGCCTCGGTTAGGCCCTCCAGCCCCTTCAGTAATTCGGCTCCCGGCAGCGGGGAAATTTTCGACACCAATTGATGATCAAATTCGCGACCGATGCATGCCGCCGTCTGAGCAAGTTCCTTGATCGGGGGCAATTTGTCTAGTCTGGCCATCAAGCTGTCATGCAGCGTCGTGGGAATGGAAACCGAACTCAACGGTCCATCGAGAACGAAACGATTGTCCGTTTCCTTCACGATTGAAGATTCAAGGATCGTCTTTGTCAGCTCCTCAACAAACAAAGGTACACCATCTGTCCGACTAGCAATGATCTCCATCACCTTGTCAGGCAGGGACTTGCCATTGGTTTGTTTTAGTACAATTTCATCGACTTGATCTTTACTCAGGCGGTTGAGTGAAAATCGGGTGACCAATGGGTTTCCGGCAAACGTGTAATCAAAGGTCGGTCGTGCGGTTGCAAGTATCATCACCGGTTGATCAGTGATGGCATCCAACAGCAGCTCCAAAAGTTCCAGAGAAGTTGGGTCGATCCAATGCAAATCTTCGAATACCAGAAGTACTGGATTCGCTTCTGCTTTCTTCAATATGGCCTCGGTCAGACTGTCCATGATCTGCGCTCTTTGCTGCGCTGGTGTCAGGTCGGGGTCGGGCTCGCCAAGCCCCAAAATGGAGGCAATAGGCGTCATCACCTGTTGGCTCTGGCCCAACAGTACCTCCAGCTTACCAAGTCTGACATCGGGCGCGTCACTCGGCAGGAATCCGGCCTCACGTGTCAATTGCTGTATGACAGGATGAAAAGCGCTGTCTGTATGATAGGGGGAACATTGATAGGTAATGCGTGCCGGGCGGTTTTCAGCTATCTCTTCGATCACAGCCTGAGTGATCCTCGATTTGCCTATGCCTGCCTCGCCGCCGACCACTACCATTTGCCCAAAGTTTGTACGAACCTGCTGCCAACGCTCGACGATCAATTCAATTTCGCAGTTCCTGCCGACAATTTCAGTCAATGCACCTGAATGGCGTGCAGCAAATCGGCTTTCCCGCGTATTTTCACCGGTCACAACAAACGCTTCAACTGGATTGCTGATGCCCTTCAGGTCGGTCGATCCGATGGACTGTAGATCAAAAATATCGCCCAGCAGGCTTTGGGTTTCCCGTGGCAATATCAATTGATTGGGCTGAGCAACCCCCTGCAGCCGGGCCGCCAGGTTGGGGGTTTCGCCAACCACCGCGGCTTCCTGTGTCGCGCCGCTGCCGATGAGGTCGCCAACAATGACAACCCCCGTTGCCAAACCTACTCGAGTAGCCAGCGGTGTGCCATCAGGAGCAGATGTTTGCTTGACAGCATCAATCATTGCCAAACCAGCGCGGACCGCCCGTTCTGCGTCATCTTCGTTGGCGCGCGGCCAGCCAAAATAGCAAAGAACTCCATCGCCCATGAATTTAGCGACGAATCCATCGAAGCGAGGCACAATCCCAGCGACGATGTTTTGATAGTTGGTGATCACTGCCCTCATGTCTTCGGGATCGATCTTTGTGGCTAGTTCGGTTGAACCGACGAGATCGACGAACATGACCGTCAAGTGCCGGCGTTCAGCATCTGAGGACGACACGGTTGTCGCGGCGCCAGATGACTGGCCGGTCTGCGGTCCGAACCCGGCGCTTTGTTGATAGGGAGATGATTGGGTGTTGAGCGTCTTGATCGCTTCGACCAGGCGTCTGCGAGGGCCAACAGGGAGCCCGACTTCCTTTAGATCGTCGTCCGTGAGATGGGGCAGATCGCCGAATTCGACCTCAGCCTCTGCAAACGCGGACTGGTATTTTGTCAAACCGAGTCCGGCCAGCAGTTCATTAATTTCTGACACGTCGCGCCTCCCGTTTCCGGCGGAAGGTGACGACTGACATTGCCTGAAAACTCCCGGTATCAGAATATGTAGCTCAATTTTTCTGAATTAGACAGATCAATGGCTGGCATTCCGAGAGGCCGAAAGGTGGTGACCAAGTTGAAAATCTGTGCTCACGGTTGATTGGATGGAGGTGTCCTGTGAGTTGCATCATTTTCTTCAGGCATTGTCGCGGACCAAACAGGCGGACCAAAATTCAAAGGTAAAAAAATCCGCAACTCGGTCGTTGCACCGATATCAGCGACTGGTGCAAGCTGCCGTTGAACCACCCAACTGTCCACAGCCTTGCATTTTAAACCGGAATTCCAAGCAATCCGCAGCTGAAATCAGTACCGGCACTACCGTTCGTCTCTATCCGGCGACCAGCGAGCAAATCGCGCGCCAACGATGATCTCATCGTTGCAAGCAGCTCACTTCTTGGTTGACGATGGTGGCTGCACGGTCGGTTTGACAACTTGCTCGCTATCGGCGGGAGAGACGACTGGCTTGACTAATAATTGGTCTTTTGCCGACTGAATCGCCAACTTTTGATGGTCATTGAACCTCCTTTCGCGGTGCCCCATAATGATGCGGCGACCAGCGATGAAGATGACCAACACTACTGCAACAAGGAACAAAGTTTCCATTGTGGGCCTCAATCGACGGCAGATTGAATGAGGGTGCTATAGTAACCTCTTGCTGCCCACTGTCCAATCGACATTGCATCACCACGCTACGGGAAACAAAACTTCTCGGCTAGCGGTTTCCTCCATTCATGCCAGTTAGCACCTTATCGCAGACACCACATCCAATGAATTGGAAAACGGTGAGAGGTCCGCATTTCAGAAATTGGGCAACTGATCTTCGGCTCCGCAATTATCCCAACGCTACCAATTCTGGTGCATTTAAAGAGCGGCAAATTGCCAGTGGTCAGTGATCCAGTTTGATCACTTGATCGCCGACTGAAACTGTCCCGTTTTGAGTGACGCGCGCGTAAATGCCCCGCAAACGGTGTTGTTTGCCGACACCAGTATTGACGAACAAACAGGCGTCGCGGCCATAGCGATCAATAAAGGACTGGCAGCCATTGTGAGGCAGCTTGGTGACAATAAATTCAGCCGTACCAATCGCAAACCGGGTGCCGGGTGGCATATTGGCCGGCGTCAGGTCCATGTCGATAAAGAAGTTGTCACCGGCCGGTGGCCAGGAGGTTTTATCGCCAGCAATCGCGCCAATGCACCGCGACATCATAATGCAAATTTGCGCATCCGGATCACCTGATCCGTCGTCAAGCGCATAACCCGTCCCGTTTTTCCAATGGTCTCCGGGCACCCCTTGTTCAGCACTCACCTCAAAAATTTGTGGTACAATGCGCTGGTCGTGTTCGGGCCGCATAACAATCATATCAAGTGTACCAGCATCTTTCGGACCCGACAGAACTTGTGGCAGCAAATCCATCAAATCGGCAAGGCTTTTGAAATTCTCGATATCAATTGCAGGTTCTGGCATGGCAAGCAGCTTAAAGGGCAGCCGGGAACCGAGCAAGGGCCTGACGGACAATTCCGGTCCAGTCCTGATTTGCCACTCAAGTCTGGAGTCTTTGCCGCGCCAGGCCCAACCCTGGTCCTAATCCTTACCGGCCTGTTGAGCGAAAAAGGATGCCCCCTTGGGAATTACAGGGGTTTCAATTTCGAAGTTCATAGAGCGAATGCGGCCAGGTTCCTTGCCACGAACGATCTTGCCCTGATGGGGACTCGGCACCGCAACTGGCGATAGAGGCGCGGCATCCGCTGCAGCATAGGTGACAATATATCCGCCGAATTATTGGCCGTAGACGCATGAGCCACACGGCTGTGCATCAGGCAGACGGCGCCCGCTGGGCCAGAGCAGGATACAGAATTTGATTGAAACCGAGCCGCATCCTCATCCGACACTGATCCTGTGAAAACGTCGTTTTGAAAATGCGACAAGATCGGGCCGTGGTGGGAGCCCGGCGCAATCAACAATGGTCCATTATCTTCCGTAACCTCATCAAGAAACAGAAGTGCTGTTAGTGTATCGTCGTTCGAGTGCGGGTCGAACGGAAAATCCTGGTGCCATTTGACGACTGTCTTGGTGCGCGGCAGCTTGGAGTTGACCTTGGCGTGATGGAAGCGCAGATCAGCGCCCAACAGGTCAGAGGCAATGTCGGTCATGGCACTGTCAAATGCGACCCTGGCAAAAACTTCTGAAACATCTGTAGGGGACGCGACACGTCTGAGGGAGGGGTGAGTGGAACTATGATCTTCGTCCAGATCAAATCTGGGCCGACCATCACAGATCCGTCCATAAGGCGCGTCATGGCCACGGCTCTCTTCGACCCAGTTCGAGAAAGTCGCTTTAAGCTGACCAAGCGTTTGCGGTGTCACAACATCCGGCACCACGATCGCGCCGTCGCGGTGAAACGTTTCAATCTGATCTTTACTAAGCACAGCCATAGCCAGGCACCTAAACAGATATCTATCCCGTCAATTGGCCAACCGTAGCGCTCCAGTTGGTCTTGGTCCACATTAAATGGGTATCAGATCCATTTCGACAGAATGCCGCAAATGGGGAATAGTGTACCAACACTACAAACTGTTGCGGCATGGATTGCACCGCTGCACAGATAACCGCATCCTCATACCAGCATTCATCGGGGAACAAGTGCGGTGCCTTCACTAAACAAACTCAAAAACCAATTGAACGAGGCAACTGCCGCCGCAAATGACGACGTGAAGAAACATTTGCCACTTGGCAATCGTGACGACTTCGACGCAGCGTCGCGAGGACTAAGAGCACAAGCACCTCAGGGCGGCGTAACAAACGCCGATGGCCGCAAAGTCTGGGACATCTCAGATTATGATTTTCTCGACACGCCATGCCCAGCAACGGTCAATCCGTCATTGTGGCGAATGGGCCAATTGAACAAAATTTCAGGCTTATTCGAAGTAACCGACGGCGTCTGGCAGGCACGCGCACTCGACTATGCCAACATGACGGTCATCAGGGGCGAGACCGGATGGATCCTCATCGACCCGTTGATGACCAGGGAAACGTCAATGGCGGCGCTTGAGTTGGTCAACAAGACACTGGGAGAGCGCCCCGTCAGCGCAATTTTGATCACCCACACGCATCCCGATCACTTTGGTGGTCTCAAGGGTGTTGTGAAAGATAGTCCTCCAATCTTTGCTCCTGCACAGTTCATGGCCTATGCCGCGTCAGAAGGCGTGTTGGGCGGAAATCACACATCGCGGCGTGCGATCTACCAGTTCGGCATCACTCTAAAGCCTGGCGAAGCCGGATTGATCGATGGCGGCATCGGCAAAACTGTGGCGAAGGGCAGCCGAACATTCGTCACGCCCACAGATTTTGTTGCTGAAACCGGAGAAGAACGCACAATCGACGGTGTGCGCTTTCGGTTT
Organism: Rhizobiaceae bacterium; assembly: GCA_039969995.1. Taxonomy (GTDB): domain Bacteria; phylum Pseudomonadota; class Alphaproteobacteria; order Rhizobiales; family Rhizobiaceae; genus Pseudahrensia. Next base: position 10,853 of record JBDVMU010000023.1, on the reverse strand, counting down.
CAGATGGCCAGCGGCACGGAGGCTCCAGCAGAGTTTACATTCCATCTGCCCGATTTTGGCGTGTTGTGCATGGCTGAAGTCTGCACACAGACCATGCACAATGTGCTTACGCCGCGTGGTGCTCAAGTAAGAGACTGCCTGCTTTGGGCGCGGACTATTGACGAGGCCATCACCATGTTTGGAGATGAAACCGACACTTTGATCAATTGCCATAACTGGCCCGTCTGGGGCCGCAACGATGTGCGCCTGTTCATGGAAGAGCAGCGAGACATCTACAAATATACCCACGACCAGACGCTTCGGATGGCAAATCTCGGACATACGCCACATGAGATTGCCGAGCTGATCAAGGAGCCTGACTGGCTATCAGAAAAATTTCATGCTCGGGGATATTATGGATCACTGAAATTCAACGCCCGGGCGGTATATCAATATTACTACGGTTACTTTGATGGGCATCCCGTCAACATAGACCCCCTATCGCCAGGCAAATTGGGAAGCCGTTTTGTTAAGGCTGTAGGTGGCGCAAGTGCTGCCTTTGCGATTGCTCAGGAAGCGGTAGTCGAAGATGATCTCCAATGGGCTGCCACTGTTCTAAATCATCTGGTTTTTGCTGAGTTGGCCAACGACGAGGCGATTCAACTACTTGCAGAAGTCTACCGGCATCAAGGCTACCGAGCTGAATCGGGAATATTGCGAAACTATTACCTCATGGGTGCGCAAGAGCTTGAACACGGTGTTCAACCATTGCCAATGGCCGGTGGTCGAAACCAAGACCTTGCTGACACACTGAGCCTGAAAGATTGGTTTGATGCCTACGCGCTGCGGCTGAATCCTAAAAGAGCGTCTGGAGTTACTCTTTGTCTAAACCTTGTTGTTGATGGCTCGCCGGCATGCATTAGCATTGCCCGCCAGACCGAGTTTGCTCGAATCGACCACTCTTCTGATGAGGCTGACGCATCATTGCAACTGTCTCAGGCGCAACTTGAACAAATCGCAGCCGGCCAGAAAAACCTGTCGGATGTGCTGGCCGACAACGCCCAACTAAAGGGTGATGCCGATGCAGTCGAGTTGTGGCTGGAACTACACGATACTTTTGAGCTTTGGTTCAACATCGTGAAGCCCTGAGCTTGAAATTCCAACAGATCCGAGACACTTCAGCACTAAGATCCCGAACCCTTTCACAGATAGCCGGCTTTAGGCGGTATGCTCATCCCAACTGGCACGGATTTCATTGAGAATCGCAGGATCATCAATGGTCGCTGGAACCTTGAATTCCTCACCATCAACCACCTTCTGCATGATTGCCCGTAAGATCTTGCCTGACCGGGTCTTGGGCAAACGCGTCACCGGCACCGCAATCTTGAAAGCAGCAACAGGGCCAATTTTCTCACGTACCAGCTTGACCACCTCGCCCTGAATTTCAGGCACTGGGCGGTTAACACCAGCATTCAAAATCATAAACCCGGCCGGCAATTGTCCCTTCAGAGCATCGGTAATGCCAATCACCGCGCATTCGGCAACATCTGGATGCTCAGCAATCACCTCTTCCATCCCGCCGGTCGACAAGCGATGACCAGCCACATTGATGATGTCGTCCGTGCGGGCCATGATGAACAGATAGCCATCTTCATCCATAATGCCGGCGTCAGCGGTTTTGTAATATCCGGGAAATTCATCAAGATAGGCCTCACGCATGCGCGCCTCGGCGTTCCACAAGGTCGGGAAGCAGCTTGGCGGAAGGGGCAGTTTTACAACCACATTGCCCAGTTCGCCGCGCGGCAATTCCTCGCCTTCATCGCTGATGACTTGAATGTCATAGCCCGGCATGGCCACTGTCGGGGAGCCGTACTTGATGTCCATAAGCTCGATACCGACCGGGTTACCAGCAATAGTCCATCCGGTTTCGGTCTGCCACCAATGGTCGATCACCGGGGTCTTCAGCACCCGCTCCGCCCAGTAGATCGTGTCCGGGTCAGCGCGCTCTCCAGCTAAATACAGCATACGGAATTTGCTAACGTCATAGTCGTTGATCAGCTTACCTTCCGGGTCTTCCTTCTTAATGGCACGGAAGGCCGTTGGCGCTGTAAACAGAACGGCGACCTTATGATCAGCAATAACCCGCCAAAAGGTGCCAGCATCCGGCGTGCCCACGGGCTTGCCTTCAAACAGGATTGTTGTGTTCCCAGCCAGCAGTGGCGCGTAGACGATGTAAGAGTGACCAACGACCCAGCCGACGTCTGAGGCTGCCCAGAAAACTTCGCCGGGATCGACGCCATAGATGTTTTTCATTGTCCATTGGAGAGCAACCATATGGCCGCCATTGTCGCGCACCACGCCCTTGGGCTGGCCGGTCGTGCCAGACGTGTAGAGTATATAGAGCGGGTCGGTTGCCTGCACTTCTACGCAGGGAACGCTGGTTCCGGCCTCACGGTGACCACCAACTTCACTGGCATAATCAAAGTCCCGGCCTTCAATCAGATCACAGCCCAGTTGCTGACGTTGCAGGATAACGGTTGCTTCTGGCTTGTTTGCAGAAATTTCGATCGCCTCGTCGAGCAAGGGCTTATAGGCAATCACCCGGCCAGGCTCGATGCCGCAGGAGGCTGAAATCACACATTTGGCAGCACAGTCATCGATTCGTGTCGCCAGTTCGGCTGCAGCAAATCCGCCGAATACCACCGAATGGATTGCCCCAAGCCGGGCGCAGGCCAGCATGGCAAAGGCAGCTTCGGGAACCATCGGCATATAGATGATAACGCGGTCCCCTTTTTCGACACCTCGGTCCTTGAGAACCGCAGCGAGAGCCTCAACTTCAGCTTTGAGTTCGCCGTAAGTAAAGCTGCGCTGATTGCCGGTGATCGGGCTATCATAGATCAGCGCCGCCTGATCAGCGCGCCCACCTTCAACATGACGGTCAACGGCATTGTAGCAGGTATTGCAGGTGCCATCAGCGAACCAATGGCCATAGGCGCCCTGATCGGCAAACAGGGCCTTGCTGGGTTTTTTTACCCAGTCAATCGCTTCCGCGGCATCCATCCAAAACCGCTCTGGGTCGTTCTTCCAACCCGCGTAAACCTCCGCATATGCGCCCATGATGAAACCTCCTATTCATGCCTGTCCCGATCTAACAGGGGGAGGCAGTTGGAGTCTATGAGGCATTGGTTGGATAGGCGCTTGTGGTCGGGCTATTTTCACAAAAACGGCTTTGCCGCAGGGGTCGTGCGCGGGGTGAAATCAAAATGGGCGACGATATGTTCTGACCAGGCGTCATAGCCCGCCTCATTGGCATGAAAGCCATCTCGGCAAAATCCGGCCGGATCGGTTGAGGCAAGTGGAGGAACACAAATGGCGCCGCGCTCGACACACAATTGCGCCCCTTTGCGGTTGAGCAGTTTGACGCGCAGGTTGAGCACAAACCCCAAAATGTTAGGCAGTGCCGGAACCCCATCCATGTCGATTGCCTGGTGCCAGTAGAGCTTGGCTTCGGGAAACCGGGTACGCAAGGCGTAGAGCAAAGTGCCAAACTCTTTCTTCCAACGCTTGACCGAATGCCAGTTTTTCATGTCGTTCATACCGACCATGATCAAAATATGAGTGAAGTCTTCCTCTGGCAGATTGGGCACCACATGATCCCGCACCTCGCCAGCAACAGCAGAATTGTGGCCAGATATATGCCAGGAAACCGTGTCGCCTGTGGAATCATGCAGCTTCTGCGCGGCTTGTGGGCCAATAGCGCCGGATGTGTGCTCAATGCCCACGGCCGCGGCCGAAGAATCACCAATTGCGAGCAGCCGTATTCTGGCCTTGCCCTTGCCAAACTGGCCCGATCGCGGGCCAGAGGCCGGTGACAGACGCATCGAATTCAGACGCACATACCTGCCGACCACAACGTAGATTGGGAAACACAGCCAGGACAAAAACGAAGTGAGCATGGGCGATAATTTGCAAGTTCAAATGATGTTGGAAAACCGGTTGCTGTCTAGCAATCACAATTTGGCGGGTGCGTCACCCCTGATTTAACCCACGGTCAGGAAAATTCTGCCCGAAGCGCCTCACCTTGCTGATCAAAGTCCGGAACCGGGCCAAAACTGGGCCTGATTCCGTTGATGATCGCCGCAGGTGTTAGAATATCTAATTGCTTGTCACCGGCATCGACGGTTACCCAATTGTTTTGCGGGTGAGCGATGAAGTCATCCAGGTCAGACAGGCGACCAAAAGCGATTTTTGCTGTCTGCAGGATTTCAATCATGGCTTCACGGTCGTGCCGGGCAAAGGCCTCGCCGACAAAACCATCAACTGCATCACGGTTTGCCAGCCGCTCGACGCTGCTTCGGAACCCTTCTTTCAAATATAGATCCCCATCGCCAAGCGCGGCGCAGAGACGCTGCCATTCCTGCTCGTTTTGGATCGAAATCAAAAGTGGCTTGCCGTCTCCGCATTCGAACACCCCGTAAGGGGCGATGGTTGGATGTTTCAGGCCCAACCGACCCGGCGTTTTACCACCGTAGCGGTGCTGCATCATCGGTACATTCATCCAATCTGCCATGCTGTGAAACAGCGATACAGCAATCGCCCTGCCCTTACGGGTGCGGGAGCGGGCAAACAGGGCCTGCAAAATCGCAGCATGAGCCGCCATGCCAGCAGCAATATCGCAAACCGAAACGCCAACTCTTGCCGGGCCTTGCGGCGTTCCATTGATAGCGCAGAGGCCGCTTTCAGCCTGAATGAGGAGGTCATAGGCCTTTTGCTCGCGCCGTGGCCCCTCCTCACCATAGCCAGAAATTGAACAGGTGATCAGCGCCGGATCATTCGCCCGCATCTGTTCCAGACCAAAGCCAAGTCGGTCCAGGACGCCAGGTGCGAGGTTTTGGATGACCACGTCCGCTTTGGCCACCATCTGTTTAAGCAGTTCGAGATCTTGTTTTGATTTCAGATCAAGCGCGATGCTCTCTTTGCCCCGATTGAGCCAGACAAAATAGGCGCTGTTGCCCTTTGCCAGTTGATCATATTTGCGGGCAAAATCGCCTTCCGGCCGCTCCACCTTAATCACCCGTGCGCCGGCATCAGCCAGTCGGCTGGACGCATAAGGCGCGGCCACTGCCTGCTCAATTGCAACGACGGTAATGCCTTCCAAGTCTTCCATGCCATGCTCATTTTCAATATTGCCCATCCCCAAAAGCCACGGATTGGCGCACAGATCAATCCAGTTTTACTGGACAGGTGCGCAATTGGCCGACAGCATGGACCCATGCATTGGAGAATATTGCAAAAGTATGCGGTTGTTTTCGTGGCTTTGATCTGGCTGCAAAGCGCCTTCACCCCATCAGCCACAGTCGCCGTCGCCAGCGAAATTGAAGTCGACGTTGAGCTTGTGCTTGCCGTAGATGTCTCACGCTCCATGAGCCCACGCGAATTGGAGATCCAACGTCGGGGTTATGCTGAAGCTCTGTCCAGTGATGACGTGGTAAAGGCGATTGAAGGGGGGCTGATCGGCCGTATCGCCCTACGCTATATTGAGTGGGCCGGCGACGGATCGCAGCGGGTAATCGTCGACTGGATGCTGATCGAAGGCCGGTTTGATGCTGAAGCGTTCGCGACAAAGCTGGTGGCGCAATTTGATTCAAGCCTGAGACGCACGTCGATTTCCAGCGCGCTGGATTATGCGCGGCGCAGTTTTGAAAATAATGGTTTTACGGCCAACCGCCAGGTGATTGATATCTCGGGTGACGGTCCCAACAACAGTGGCGGCCCGGTGCTGCAGGCACGGAAGCGAACTTTGGCAGCTGGCATTGTCATTAACGGCCTGCCGTTGATGACGCGGGACGGAATTTACAGCCGCTTCGACCTGCCGGATCTGGATGAATACTACCGCCATTGTGTAATCGGCGGCCCGGCATCATTTGTCATACCGGTTATCCGGTGGGATCAGTTTCCCACTGCGGTTCGTCAGAAGCTGATTCAGGAATTGGCTGAAACGGACCCGCAAAATCCACCGCTCATCCGTGCAGCTTTCCATAAAAAGCCAAAGCCCGGTTATGATTGCCTGATTGGCGAAAAGATGTGGCAGCAACGCCGTCTCGATTGGGGCGACGATTTATAGGCGCCTGCCTTGGCTGCGTTGGCCGGTTTCTCATTGTCGCTCGCCGTTCGCCGCTCGTTGCTCGTTGCTCGCCGCTAGGCGGCTTCCATATCTTCTTTCCATTCACCTTTTGCGGCGAGGCTGTTCATTTTTGCGCGCTGGGTGAAGGCTTCACTGCCCGCGGCAACATTTGCTGCGCTGCCCGCCCACGCTGCCAAAGCCGAAGCCTGCAATGCGCGGCCATAAGAATATGTCAGCGCCCAGGGAGTATCGTAGCTGGCATTCACTGCGTTCAGGTTGGCAGTGGCTTCCAAAACCGACTGACCACCGGACAAGAATGCGATGCCGGGAACGGCGGAAGGCACGGCACGTTTCAACACGGCGACAGTGTGATGGGCGACCTCTTCAGGTGAGCACTGAGTTGCACACTTGCTGCCTGGCACCACCATGTTCGGCTTCAGGATCATACCCTCAAGCTTAACGTTCTGGTCGTGCAGTTCAGTGAACACTGATTGTAGAACAGCGCTGGTGACTTCGTGGCAGCGCTCGATTGTGTGATCAGCAGGGTCTGCGTCCATCTGCACTTCCGGTTCGACGATAGGCACAATGCCAGCTTCTTGGCAAAGAGCGGCATAGCGGGCCAAAGCATGGGCATTGGCTTTTATGCCACCATAGGTGGGCCGCACGGCGTCGATGGAGATTACTGCGCGCCATTTGGCGAAACGGGCACCGGCATCGTAGTAATTGGACAGGCGGCCGCGCAGACCGTCCAGGCCCTCGGTCACGGTTTCGCCGGGAGAGCTTGGCAGCGGATGGGCACCCATGTCGACCTTGATACCCGGAACCGCCCCAGCCGCCTTGATCAGGTCAACAAAGGGCGTGCCGTCGGCAGCTTTTTGATAGAGCGTTTCTTCGAACATGATGACGCCGGAAATGCAGTCATTCATCGCCTGTTGTGAGCGAAACAGCATTTCGCGATAATCGCGGCGGTTGTCCTCAGTATTATCAGTGCCGATTGAATCAAAGCGCTTCTTGATTGTGCCGGTGGATTCGTCTGCAGCGAGAATCCCCTGCCCCTTTTGCACCATTGCCTGTGCAATATCTTCAATACGCTCGCTCATTCGGCTTTCTCCTGACAGTCGACTTGTTGGGTCTTCGTATCAGGCCGTCTGGCTTGTGAAAATGAGGGTTGCGGAATTGAATCGATTGAGTTTTTAAAAAACTCAGTTTTTTTGTCGATTTAGGCTATTCCAACGCCGCCACTCCAGGAAGCGTCTTGCCTTCCATCCATTCCAGGAAGGCACCACCTGCCGTCGACACATAGGTGAAGTCCTGACTAACCCCGGCATGGTTGAGCGCGGCAACCGTGTCGCCGCCACCAGCAACGGAAACCAACTGACCTTCCCTGGTTTGCCGGGCTGCAACTTGCGCGGCGGCAACGGTAGCCGCATCAAAGGGCGCAATTTCAAATGCCCCCAGCGGACCATTCCAGACCAGCGTTTTGGAAGCTTTGATGCGTTCCTCAATAAGCGCCAGTGTATTCGGTCCAGCGTCCAGGATCATGCCGTCTTCGGGCACATCATCGGCCATCAAAACCTGGTTTGGGCTGTGGGCTGCAAATTCCTCAGCGACCACCACGTCGCTGGGTAGAACAATCTCACAATTTTCGGCTTCTGCCCGATCCATGATCGAACGGGCTGTATCTGCAAGATCGTGCTCACACAGGCTCTTGCCCACCGATTTTCCCTGCGCCGCCAGGAAGGTATTGGCCATGCCGCCACCGATCACCAGATGGTCAACCCGCGCCAGCAAATTGCCAAGCAGGTCGAGCTTGGTGGAGACTTTGGCCCCGCCGACGATGGCAATAACCGGCTGGGCCGGCTGGCCCAGTCCCTTTTGCAGGGCTTCCAGTTCAGCCTGCATGGTGCGCCCCGCATAAGATGGCAGGTGTTCGGCTATGCCAACAGTCGAGGCGTGGGCCCGATGGGCCGCGCTGAAGGCGTCGTTTACAAAGATGTCGCCAAGGTCGGCCAATTCCTTGCCAAAGGGCGGATTGTTGTTTTCTTCACAAGGATGGAAGCGGGTATTTTCCAGCAGCAAAATGTCGCCGTTGTCCAAGGCTGCAATTGCCTCAATGGCCGGGCTTCCGCAGCAATCATTGGTGAAGCCGACGTCGCGTCCGAAGACCTGTTGCAGAGCGGGCACCACGGGCTCCAGCGACATATCGGGAACCACCTCGCCCTTGGGGCGTCCAAAATGAGCCAACAGAATCACTTTGGCCCCGCGATCGGACAATTCGAGAACGGTGGGTTTGATTCGCTCGATTCGCGTCGAATCGGTCACCTTTTTCCCATCCATCGGCACATTTATGTCGACGCGGACCAGAATTCGCTGTGCAGTTACGTCGGGAAGGTCGTCAATTGTCTTAAAGCGCATGTCGGCGGGTCCATTTTAACAGGATGATAACCATCTCTGCGTACTCACTAAACGGTGTTTATGTGACTGGAAAGTGTTGCCTTGCGGTATTGTACTATTGGTTGTTCGAGTTTGTGTCTCAACATTCAAAACCGGTCCAATTTTCCACATCTGGATGCGTATGGAGCGGTATCATGAAGCAGTGGCGTTGGTTTGATCGTGCGGAAGAAGCTTGCAGACTTCGCCGCGAGCGGGACAATGGAATCCATGTCCGTAAAAACGGTGAAATGTATCTGGTCCATCCGGGCGTCCGTGTAAGACGCCCGATTATCAAGCAAGCTCAGGGCTAGGCTTTAACAGCACCTGATCCGGGCTCAATTCTGGAGCTTGAGCAACATTCGATCCCTGCTCGATGATCTTGCCCATATGGACGGCCAGGTCAGTCATGCGGCAGGAAAAGCCCCATTCATTGTCGTACCAGGCCATCACCTGAACCATGGTGCCGTTCATCACCCGCGTTTGTGCCGGTGCAAAGCACGATGAGTGCTGATCATGGCTGAAATCGACTGACACTTTCGGTGCAGGGTCATACGACAATATCCCCGTCAGTGTATCACCAGCTGCCAGCTGCATGGCCTCGTTAATTTCTTCAGCCGAGGTGGCGCGCTTTGCGACAAATTTCAGATCAATCAGCGAGACGTTGGGGGTTGGCACCCGAACCGCAGAACCGTCAATGCGTCCGGCCAATTGAGGCAATACCAATGCCACCGCCTTGGCGGCACCTGTTGAAGTCGGGATCATTGACATGGCCGCTGAGCGGGCGCGATAGACGTCCTTATGGTTGCGGTCCAGCGTCGGCTGGTCACCGGTATAGGAATGAACCGTGGTCATAAAACCGTGTTCAATGCCAATGGCCTCATCCAGTACGGCACAAACCGGCGCAAGACAGTTTGTGGTGCATGAGGCGGCTGAAATGACCAGGTCGTCATAGGTGATGTCATTTTCGTTGACGCCGTAGACGATCGTCTTGTCAGCCGGTTTGCCCGGGCCGGACAACAGCACCCGTTTGGCCCCCGCTTCGATGTGGGGCATTGATTTTTCTGTACTGTTGAAAGCACCGGTACATTCCAGCACGATATCGACATCCAGTTCCTTCCAGGGAAGGTTGGCCGGATTGCGGTCACCCAGAAACGGGATCGGCCCGCGGCCGAAATCGATTGTATCATCTGTCGCCGTGATGGTGCCGGGAAACGGGCCATGCACGCTGTCATAGCGTAGCAGATGGGCGTGGGTTTCAACTTCACCGGAATTATTGATGGCCACGACGTCGATATCATCGCGATTCAATTCATGGATTGCCCGCAACGTGTGACGACCAATTCGACCAAAACCGTTAATGGCTACTCTGACACCCATTCTCACCGTCTCCGCAAAACGCCTTTTTTCAGGCTATTGCGGCGCTATAGGCACAGAAAAACCAGCGGTCCACCCCCCGTTTCCGACCTAAACGATTTAGGTCGGAACTAAACGATTTAGATCAGCAACAGATTGGTGGATTGCTTAATTCTTGCTTTTCTATTGCTGGCCACTCTATCGCTGACCACTCTATTGCCGGCAACGGGGCTTGAATTTATTCAGCAGCTTCAGAAAGCCTGGCCTGAACTGCGCCAACAACTGCGTCAGCTGTGATGCCGAAGTGGTTGTACAGCTCTTTGTAAGGAGCCGAAGCACCAAAACCGTCCATGCCGACAAACACAGCATCGGAGCCGATAATGGCATCCCATCCCTGGCGGATGGCCGCTTCAATACCAACATTTACAACGGCATTGCCGCGCACGCTGGCGCGATAGGCATCGCCCTGCTGCTCAAACAGTTCAAAGCAAGGCACGGATACGACGCGGGTGGCATGTCCGGCAGCATCAAGAGCTGCCTTGGCTTCCATCGCGATTTCCACTTCCGAGCCGCTGGCAAACAGTGAGACAACCGCTTCATCATCGCCAGCCGAAGCCGCCTCATAGGCACCACGGCCGCACAGGTTTTCGCTCTCGTAGCTGGTGCGCACCGGTTGCAGGTCCTGGCGCGTCAGGGCGATGGCTGAAGGGCCATCGGCGCTTTCCAGCGCCAACTGCCAGCACTCCGCTGTTTCAGTAACATCGGCGGGACGGAATACCTTGAGATTTGGAATCGCCCGTAGCGCAGCCAGATGTTCAACCGGCTGATGGGTTGGGCCATCTTCACCAAGACCAATGGAATCATGGGTCAGAACGTGAATGGCACGGATGCCCATCAGGGCAGCCAAGCGGATCGATGGACGGCAGTAATCGGAGAAGATCAGGAAGCCGCCGGAATAGGGAAT
>JBDVMU010000022.1:0-48714 GCA_039969995.1 Rhizobiaceae bacterium | reverse complement strand
CCCCATTGTAGGTTTGTTCGCCAGATTGGTCGTTCCAGACATCCTTGCCGTCGGTACCGTCATAGGTCTCGTCGCTACCGTTATCACCGTCATCGGTATCGTCGGTAGTGTCGTCACCATCGTCACCGTCGGTGTTGTCAGTGCCAGCCAGCTCAAGAGCATAGTCTGTGCTGTACCATTCGCCTTCACCGTTGAACCAGAAACCGTCGATGCCTTTCATCGTATCGGTGTCTCCACCTGGCTTGCTGATGGTGACCGACCCATCGTCGTTTTTGATGAGAGTGTAATCACTTAGCGAACCGTCATAGTTCACTTGGTCATAGCCATCTCCAGCATAGTAGGTGTCGTTGCCGGCTGTGCCGTTCCAGACATCACCGCCGCTGGTGCCTTTGAGATTGTCATCCCCAGAGGTGCCCCAAGGATCGTAGGACATTCCGCCAGAACCGTTGCCAGAGCCAGAGCCGCCTTTGCCGGAGCCAGAACCGCCCTTGCCTGAACCTGATCCACCTTTACCGGAGCCAGAGCCTTTACCGGAGCCTTTGCCGGAACCCTTGCCCGAGCCCTTGCCGGAACCTGATCCACCTTTACCGGAGCCAGAGCCTTTACCGGAGCCTTTGCCCGAGCCCTTGCCGGAACCTGATCCACCTTTACCGGAACCAGAGCCTTTACCGGAGCCTTTGCCCGAGCCCTTGCCGGAACCCGATCCACCTTTACCAGAGCCAGAGCCTTTACCAGAACCCTTGCCGGAGCCTTTGCCGGAGCCTTTGCCTGAACCTGATCCACCTTTACCGGAGCCTGAACCGCTACCAGAACCTGAGCCACCTTTACCGGAGCCTGAACCGCTACCTGAACCTGAGCCGCCTTTACCGGAGCCTGAACCGCTACCTGAACCTGAGCCACCTTTACCGGAGCCTGAACCGCTACCAGAACCCGAGCCGCCTTTACCGGAGCCTGAACCGCTACCTGAACCTGAGCCGCCTTTACTGGAGCCAGAGCCGCTGCCAGAGCCGCTGCCTGATCCGTACCCACGCCAATCCCAGTCGAACCAGTCGAATGAATTGGAACCTGCATATTTGTAATTAGCCATGACTTTTCTCCACGTATTTTGAGGAGATATATCAAATAAATTTGCAGTGTATATTCTCATATCAAATTTACCATTAATTTTAAATACTATTTGTGTAAAATTTTAGTCAAATTTTATACTTATTTTATCAATCTATATTTATCTTAAATATACCGCTGTCTGCGCGACTTGAGCCGCAGATATGCTGGCTTTTGTGGCGTTGTAATGCTGGCTGATCCGAACCGCTTCCGGCCCATTTGGGAAAAAGTTTTGGCACGAAATCGGTGCCTGCGCCTGTTTTCGACTGCGAAAGTTTGGCCAGTTCGAAGACAGTTAAATCCGAAAGAACTCATACTTACGCAGAGCAATGGTGCCACTTACAGTTATATCTGCTGCAGAAACGGCCATGCGCAAAACGTTGTGCGCGCGACATCGGGTGGGTCGCCTGAGGCGTCAAAGCCTGCGTTTCGGTTTCAACAATTCATACTGTTGGAACACTCAATTCGCCAACTTGATCTTCGATGTGGAGTTTGGCTCCGGTGACGGCCTGCAGCTCATCAACGGAAAGGGATGCCAGCTTTTCGCGCAGTATAAAGCCCGGCTCAGCAACATCGATAACGGCCAGCGACGTGTAAATGCGGGTTACGCAGCCAAGGCCGGTTAGCGGCATGGTGCAGCGTTCCAGCAATTTTGGCTCACCCTTCTTGGTTATGTGGTCGGTCACAACGGCAACATTTCGCGCTCCGTGAATCAGATCCATTGCCCCGCCAACAGCAGGCACACCACCTTTGCCTGTGGACCAGTTGGCAAGGTCGCCGTTCTCTGCAATTTGGTAAGCGCCAAGCACTGCCAGGTCGAGATGCCCGCCGCGCACCATGGCAAAACTGTCGGCGTGGTGGAAAAAGGCTGCACCTGGATTGAGGGTCACCGCCTTCTTGCCGGCATTGATCAAGTCCCAGTCTTCTTCGCCTTGCGGAGGTGCCTCGCCGAATCCCAAAATACCGTTTTCGGTGTGATAGATGACGTCGCGCCCTTCAGGCTGGAACTTGGCGATCATTTCGGGAAATCCGATGCCTAGATTGACATAGGCTCCGTCCTGCAGGTCTTGGGCAGCACGCCATGCAATCTGGGCATTGGACAATTTGAGGGCGTTCAATTGTTCCATCATGCGCCTTCTCCGGGATAGACCGCATTGGCGCGGTTCAATGCCTCTTCCTGGTCAGGATTGGCAACCTCAACAACCTTGTTGACGAAAATGCCCGGCGTGATCACCTGTTCCGGATCAATGTCACCAGCGGCAACAATCCGCGTGACCTGGACAATGGTCTGACGCGCGGCCGTGGCCATCACCGGGTTAAAATTCCGCCCCGCCATGCGATAGGTCAGATTGCCCAACGGGTCGCCAAGCTCAGCCTTGATCAAGGCAAAATCAGCCTTCAGCCAACGTTCCCGCACATAGGCCTTGCCGTCAAATTCCTCGACCGGCTTGCCGTCAGCCAGATCTGTACCATGGCTGGTGGGTGTGTAAAAAGCTGGAATGCCAGCACCACCGGCACGAATGCGTTCCGCCAATGTGCCCTGCGGGACCAATTCGAGCTCAATCTTTCCTGCTTGATAAAGTTCAGTGAAAACGCGTGGGTCGGCTGAGCGCGGAAACGAACAGACCATCTTTGCAACCATGCCCTGTTCGATCATCGCGGCGATGCCGACATGGCCGTTGCCAGCATTGTTGTTGATGACTGTCAGCCCTGTTGGGCGTTTGTCGATTAGCGCATGGATCAGCTCAATAGGCGCACCCGATCCGCCAAACCCGCCGATCATCACCGTGGCACCGTCGCAAATGTCGGCCACCGCCGCGGCGAGGTTGTCTATCGTTTTGTCCATGCGCTTTTCCGGATCAAATCAGCCTGCAGTCGACCCTAGGCGGGCACCATGATGAAATCAAAGGGCGAATGCCACTGGGTCGCACCATCCGGTGTTTCTTGGAAATGTGCGACCAGCGAAGCCTTCACCCCAAAAACGGCGTCTGACTTGAGGTACTCATCATCATCAACAAAGGTGTGGGTGCACAGGGTTTTAAAGCCGGGAGCCGACAAAATGTAATGCATATGAGCTGGGCGGTTGGGGTGGCGTCCCAGTTTTTTCAGCAGTTGCCCGACCGGGCCATCGTAGGGGATCGGGTAGCTCACCGGCTTGGCGCCTTCAAAGCTGTATTTGCCATCTGGGCCTGTGGTGAAAATGGCCCGGTTGTTCCACTTCGGCTGAATGTCGGGCTGTTGAACATCATAATAGCCATCAGCATTGTCGCACCATACGTCGAGGCGAGCGCCTTCAATCGGATTGCCGTCGCGATCAACTACGCGTCCGTCAAACAGACAGGAATCGCCTTTTCCGTCGAGCGAAATGTTGGAGCCCATCGGCAGTTCAGGGGCTCCTGCAACGTGGAAGGGACCCAATACGGTGCTTTCCGTGGCGCCGACCATTTCCCGGTTGTTGATTGCATCAGTAAGCATAGACATGCCGGCAATGTCGCTCAGCAGGATGAACTCCTGACGGTTTTCATCGCACATTTGGCCGGTACGGGTCAGGAAGTCGATGCCGGCCTCCCATTCGCCCTGCTGGAGATCCACTTCTTTGGCAAAGGCATGAAGATGTTTGACCAGCGTTGCCCAAACGACTGCCAGACGTTCATCGGTTTCCACACTTGTGCGGGAGGTCACTGCGTCAACGGACCCCTCTTCGGTGAAATAGTCAATTTTTGAAAGATCAATCGCCACGGCTCAACTCCTCCCGTTTGCTAAATGCATGACAACAGTAGACGGGTACGGGGTCAATCTGCACTTTCATTGAATTGCTGAGCGGTTCAATTTGTTATGCAATATTGGTCGCGACGTTGGACTATGCGTTCGCCGATATGGCGCATAAAAACTTCGACCCTTGGGGTTTTGCGCAGATCAGTATGGGTCAGCAGCCATAGTGGTAGATACGGATCCCAATCAAGCGCCTCGATGCGGGTCACGCCCTCAAGCGGTTCACCCAGAATCTTTGGCATTCGCGAAATGCCAAGCCCGGCCCGTACCATCTGCATGGTGGTGATCATGTCGTCACTGGTTGCTACTATGCGGACATTAAAACACCGCACTTTCAGCTTCCGGGGGATTGGATTGACCCAGGAAGTGAATGAGATCAGGGGCAGGTCACCTGAAAGATCGCCTTTTGCAAAAGGGCTTTCGGCGAGCCAGTCGGCTGCCGCGTAAAAGGCGGCACTTTGATCGGTGAGTTTGCGTCCCCACAGGGTTTCCGGTGGCTTATTTGTCACCCTGATGGCTACATCGGCCTCACGCTGATGCAGGTTGAGCAGGTTGTTATCGCCAACAAATTCTAACTCCACATCGGGATGTTGGGCAGCGAAGTCTGCAATGTCGCGGCTGACCGCTTGCGTCATCATCAGCGGCGGAATGGTTATGCGCAGCGGGCCGCTGAGACCATCTTCGTGGCTCATCAGTAACCGTTCCAGCGAGTGAAACTCCGGCTCGATGCGTTTCGCATGGGCCAAAACCGAGCGGCCGGTTTCTGTCAGTCTTAACCCGGCTGGCAGGCGTTCAAAAAAGGCCTGCCCGGCATCGGATTCAGCCCGCGCAAGACGGCGTGACACCGTCGCATGAGTTACGCCCAAATATCGTGCGGCACCAGAAACACCGCCATGGCGATCAATCGCCAGGACCAGACGAAGGCTGTCCCAATCAGATATCAGGCTACGATTTTTGTACATGAGTTGTACTAAATTGATGAATTTTGCACAGCATCTATCAGTGGCAATCTGTCGTCAATATCAACGAGGATCTGAACAATGTCCCACTACGCAATTGTGACGATGGTCGTCAAAGACGATCAAAAACTAGCGCAATACCTAGCTGTCGGTGGCCCTGCAGTGGCCAAACATGGCGGCAAGCCAATCGCTGGCGGGCCAGCGGCGGAGGCTCTGCAGCAACCTCACGGCGTGACCCGCGGTGTGGTGTTGGAGTTTCCGCAAGCTGAGCATGTTACCCAATGGCTGGATGATCCGGAGCTTGCAGATGTGCATGCGCTGCGCGATGCGGCAGCGGACGTGACGATCCTATCGCTGCCGAAAATTGCCTGACGCTCAGCCCTCTGGGTTCAGATAGGCGTAGGCGCAGGTTGATGTTGCTGCAGGCTTTGTTGAGCCCTGCTGGCGAAATTCAATAAAAACGGTCGCCAAACGGCGGCCGTTTGACAAAATACGCGTATCAATTTCCATGACGCCATTGGTCAGCGGTCGCATGAAGTGGGTGGTCATGTCGACGGTTGTCAGTAGGCGTTCGGTTGGGTTGTGTCCGAAAAGTGTCAAAACGCCGACTGTGTCGGCGATGCTGGCAATGGCTTGTCCGCAAACAATATCGCCGCCTCGTACCATGAAGTCGGTCACGGGAACGTTGAATTGGGCCCCAGTGTCAGACAGAGATTGCGGATTGATGCCCAACTGCAAGATCATCGGCGCAAATTCCCGCTCCAGGAATGCTTTGATCGCGTCAATTTCTGAATTGTCGGAGGACATGGTTGATTTCCTGCTATCGAATTGCCGGTTCATTTGACCGAAAGTGAAAGTGCAGGAAAACCGAATATTTGGCTAAAATCAATGGGTGCTGGGTTTGCTGTCAGTGCAATTCAAATCGCCGGATGAACAATCGGGGAAGCAACCTGGGCGACCATTCGGTCGGCACCGAAAATTCGGCCATTAGGAAAGTGCGGTGTACTGAACCTGCTCAACAAAATTCAGTGCGGCCATTGCTGCTTCGTTTAATGCGATGGTGAGGGTGGCGGTGAATTGGTCGAACATTGTTTAAGTCCTGAAGGCGCTGTGTTGATAAGTGCACCCTAGATGCAGCCCCCGATATCGGTTGTGCAATATTGCACTCGGCGAATTCGATCATCCGATGATCTGTTTGAATCCCCCATGGCCGCAACAATAATCAGGCGTCGACTTCAATTCGTATGGTGGAAGCAACAAAGGAATCGATGATGGCCTCAGTCCGCTTCCGGTCATCGAACAGCTCGGCATTTAGAACAAATCCATCATAGCACATGAAGATGATGTGCGACAGATCGGGTATGCTGAGCGGGAACCACCTTGCCGGTGACTGGCACAATTCCAACTGGCGTTGAATACGGACTTCGCTGCGGACCAACAAATCTCTTGAATATTGGTCAGTGGCTTTTTTTGTTGCCAGGGCCTGGATCAAATTGATCATAAAATTGTTGTCGGCCGCTGGAAGCTCGATCCACATGAAAACCAGAATGCGACGCAGGCGAACTGCCGACGTGGTTGAGCTCTCTATCGAAGCTTCGAACTCATCCATCTTTTGCTCAAGCCAGTTCGATATCACATCGAAGAACAGTTCGAACTTTGAATCGTAGTAGCGATATATGTTTCCCGGGGTGATGTCTGCACCCTGAGCAATTCTGGGAATAGATGTCGATTGATAGCCTTCCGTCATAATCAATGAAAAGGCTGACTCCAAAATGCGGCTGCGTATTTCGTCTTTTTTGACTTGTGGCATGAAGTTTGTTCCTGGACGCCAACCCTATTTGCGCACATGTGGGCAATCTCTGTCGCAAATCGCTCAAGCGCCAATATGATTCAATTGTAGTTCTAGTCGTTCGTCACAGGGACTAACTTGGGTGGAATATTTCGGTTTTCATTTTCAGTTTTCCCTCAGTATTTGAAAACTTAGATTGTTTATAGAATACTCAATAATAATATCATTAGTGAATCAAATTTACTAATGATATCCAACATTGAAGATGCTGACGCCATCAATTTTGTCGCAGCTTTGGTTGATGAAAACGAACAATATGGCCTGCCGTGTGTTGAAGAATGGCAAGCGATCGTGCGCTCCAGCGACCCGCCCCCTAAGGCAGTGAAACCCAACCTTCGGGTGGCTCCTTGCCTGGATGGACCGCGCCACAATGATTGCAGGTTCGGTCGGCCTGACTTTGGTAAAATGCGTTGAACAGCGGTGGCAGATCTTTGACGATGTCGTTTAGTTTCACCTCTACCCGGTGTACCAGACCGCCACACTCAAAACAGAACCACTCAAACCCGTCATTATCCTGATCTGCACGGTTGCCTTCAACCACCAGGCCAATTGACCCGGCGACCGGCCGTTGGGGCGAATGGCGCACATGGGGTGGCAACATGAAGACTTCACCCTCGCCGATGGTCACGTCGTAAATCTTGCCCTGTTCCGCGATCTTCAGCACCATATCGCCTTGCAACTGGTAGAAGAACTCTTCCACTGGATCATCGTGAAAATCGACCCTTGTATTGGGGCCGCCGACGATCATCACCACCATGTTTGTTTCTTCATCAAACAATTGTTTGTTGGCGACCGGAGGCTTCAGTTGATCCCGGTTTTTGTCGATCCACTTCTCAAAGTTGAAGGGTTTGTACTTTGGATGCACGGTCATGTCGGGCCTCTGGGTCTGGTCGTTATCGCCGATGAGATTGGCGGGCAGACTGTTGAATTCTGATATTTGATTCAAATGAATTTACGTAAATCAGCTATTTTGGTACAGTATAGCAGGATGTCTGAGAAAGACCGTCATGTTAAGATCACCGAACGTGTTTCAACGCGATTGAAACTTAAACAATTGCGGCTTTTGGTGGCGATCGCTGATCATTCAAGCATTCTTCACGCAGCTGAAGAAATATGCATTTCCCAGCCTGCAGCGACCAAATTGCTGAAAGATTTGGAAACTGACTTCAACGTCAAGCTGTTTGATCGCACCAACAGAGGCGTCATTCCAACAGAGTTCGGTAAGGCGCTGGTTCGGCACGGTAAACTGATCCTGGCGCAAATCTCTCACGCAGCGCAGGAACTGGATGATCTAAATGAGGGGCTTGGCGGACGCGTCGCTGTTGGCACATTGCTAACCGCCTCGGCTGAGCTTTTGCCGCGGGCAATCAAGATCCTGCATGATCGCCGACCCAATGTAAGCATTTCGGTGCGCGACGGCACCGACGACCTTTTGATGCCGATGCTGCATACGGGTGAGCTCGATATGGTGGTTGGGCGGTTGGCGGAATATCGCTATCGAGAGGAATACAAGCAGGAAGTGCTGTATCACGAAGACGTTGTCGTGGTGTGTCGACGCGGCCATCCGCTGGCCGATCTTAAATCGGTTCCGCTCGATGACTTGGTCGCGTGCGATTGGATATTACCACCGTCAGAAACCACCCTGAGAGGCCAGGTTGAAAGGCTGTTTTTCGAACAAAGCCTGCCAATGCCATCCAATCCAGTTGAATGCGTGTCGTTCCTGACCGGGCGGTCTTTGCTGTTTGCTACCGATATGATTGGCATCTTCCCCCGCCATGTCATGCAACATGAAATGGAAAAGGCAGAATTGGTCGCTGTTAACTGCGACCTCAATCTGTCTCACAGCCCGGTGGGCGTTACCTATCGGCGCGAGGATGCGTTATCGCCAGCTGCGGCAGCGTTTTTGAAACATCTGCGCAATATTTCGCAGGGACCTGCTTTTCAATAATTTTGGCCTGTAGAACTGACGGCAAATTGACCGCGCGGGTTCAAATGCCAATATATCTGATCCGTTGTTTTAACTCACCGACAATGCTCATGGCCGCCAGCGCCGATGTCCTTGGATTGCTGGGCAGGGAACGGGCTTCTATGCGAAAGCTCAATCGGCCAAAGCTGCCGAGGGCTTCAATTTCATGGATGTTTTGGTCAAGGCCGGGATCGGCAATCAACCGTACCGATACCTTGTCTAGTCCAACACTGGCCAGCGCGATGGTGGCTGCCACATTGGCGTTTTTTGGATAGAGCGCGGCGGCTTCTCGGGCCGTTCCACTGAAATGTTCGAATGGTTCAGTGAGCGAGGCCAGGTCGCATTTTTGTTCAGCCGGTGATCCGACCCATCCACGCGGCGGTTTGCTGCCCTTGTAGATGACCTCTTCTATTTCACCTGATGCGGCAGAAGCCAGTGCATCTATGCCACCGACAGCCCCCGACAGAAAGCGTATGCATGACCCGCCAGCTTGAGCTGCAAATTCCAGATTTTCAACCACTCCCTGTTGGGCCAGAGCACCTGTGGAAAGTGAAATAACGTCGATGCCGATTTCCAGCGCAGCGGGTGCATGACATTGCAGGCCGGAATGGCCGGCGCAATCAACAAGCAGATCCGGCTTTGGTTGCATTTGCGCGACATTGGTGAAAACCGGAAACCGGTCGGC
The DNA here is from genome assembly GCA_039969995.1 of Rhizobiaceae bacterium. Taxonomy (GTDB): domain Bacteria; phylum Pseudomonadota; class Alphaproteobacteria; order Rhizobiales; family Rhizobiaceae; genus Pseudahrensia. The sequence goes on along the minus strand of JBDVMU010000022.1, from coordinate 39,379 downwards.
GGCAAATTCCAGCGCTTGAGCCAAAGAACATTCCCGACAGATCAGCGCAACAATATTGATGCCCTCAATGGGTGTGACCTGCTTGACGACATAATCGGCAACCGAACCATGGCCCACCAGGGCGATGTTGATTTGCCTTGTCATTGCTCACCTTGCGCTATCATTCCGTTAGCGACTATTACACATAGCAGGCCATTTGGTTATGCAATTTGTTGATAGCTGGATTGTTTTTTTCGAATTGAGAATTGTACCCTCCTGATTGAATTTGCAACTTGCGCGAACGACAGCGCCGTTGCGGCTGAGGAGACGACAGATGCAGTACAGCAAGAGCGAAGCCAAAGACTACGCCCGTGAGCATATGCGTGGAATCTGGGCAGCTGCGCTGAATCCGATGACCGAAGATTTTCAGTTGGACGAAGCGGGCCTGCGCAGCAATATCAACCACTGGATTGATGACCTTAAAATTGCCGGCCTGTTCATCGCCGGAAAGCAAGGCGAGTTCTTCTCCCTTTCCGTGACCGAGCGCAAACGCAATTTTGAACTGGCTGTATCAGCCTGCAATGGCAGAGCGGGGACAATCATGTCTTGTTCCGACCAGAATTTTGATACCGTGGTCGAGCTGGCTCGCTACGCACAAGATGTCGGTGCGGACTATATTGTGGTTCACGCGCCGGTGCTGCATTTCATCCATGATCGCGACGAAACACTTTTCAACTATTACAAGGAAATCTGCGACCGGGTTGATATCGGGATTGCCATGTGGAGCCACCCTGATTCCGGCTATTTGATGAGCCCGGAACTGTGTTCCAGAATTGCCGAACTGCCGAATATCGTTGCGATCAAATATTCGGTGCCGCGGGAGATGTATGCCAGACTGACCCGGTTGGCGGGCGACAAGCTGCTTGTCAGCACGGCGTCCGAAGACGAATGGCTGGACAATATCATTGATCTGAATTGGCAACTCTATCTTTGCTCGTCACCGCCGTATCTTTTGCAAACGGTCAAAGATTTGCGCATGCACGAATATACCCAACTGGCTATTGCAGGTGAATTCGAACGTGCACGCCAGGTGCGGGATAGCCTTGAACCTGTTCGCCAAGCGTTGAAGCAGACCCGTCCAGGTGGCAAGCCGCAGGCGCATCAAAAATATTGGCAGGAATTACTGGGTCAGGCAGGCGGTCCGGTCCGGCCACCGCTGCTGCAGCTTACTGATGCGGAAAAGCAGGCGACGAGGTTGGCATTTGAGGCCTGTGGCCTGACTGTCTAGTGGTAAGGTGCTGGCGGCTCATATCTGCATCTTGTGCGAGACGTTCTTCACCACCGTGTAGTGGTGCAGACCTTCGTCCCCACCTTCACGACCATAGCCACTGGATTTGACGCCACCAAAAGGCGTTTCGGGCAGGGATGCTTCCAGGGTATTAATCGACAGGTTTCCGGCTTCGATGCCCTCGACCAACATATCGGCATTGGCAGCGCTGTGGGTGAAGCCGTAGGCTGCAAGTCCGTAAGCAACGCTGTTGGCTTTTTCGATGGCTTCTTCTACGGATTCAACCGTGTTTAGGATGGCGACTGGGCCAAATGGCTCCTCATGCATAATCAAGGCGTCATCAGGCACATTGCTCAACACCGTGGGTTGGAAAAAATAACCTTCGCCGGGATGGCGCTGGCCTCCAGCCAGCAGGGTTGCGCCACGCTCCACTGCATCATCTACGAAAGTCTGCACGGCCTCCAGTCTGCCTTTGTGGGCTAATGGTCCGATCTCTGTTTCTGAATCCAGAGGATCCCCCATTTTCATGGCATTGACCTTTGCAACAAAGTGTTCTGCGAAACTGGCATGCAGGTTCTCTGCAACGAAGAAGCGTGTAGGAGATGTGCAAACCTGACCGCTGTTGCGCATTTTGCGGACCGCCGATAATTGCGCGGTGGACCGGGGATCAACATCGTCGCAGACAATAACGGGTGCGTGGCCACCCAGTTCCATCAAGACAGGGGTCATGTGTTGTGAGGCCATATTGGTGAGGTGCCGACCCACTGCGGTTGACCCGGTAAAGGCGACGAGCCGCATCTTGTCGTTGGGGATCAGATGGCCGGAAATGTCGGATGGGACCCCGAAAACAAGATTGAGAACACCTGCTGGTAGTCCCGCATCTTCAAATGCCTTGGCAATATGCACTGCTCCGGCGGGTGTTTCTTCGGCCGGCTTGAGGACAACTGAGCAACCCGCAGCAAGTGCGCCGGCAATTTTGCGGGCGGGTTGGCTCATCGGAAAATTCCAGGGTGAAAACGCCGCCACTGGTCCGATTGGCTGGCGGATGACCATGTGGCGTATGCCTGCTGAACCGGGAATGACGCGACCATAGAGGCGCTGACCTTCAGCCGCATCCCATTCAAAAAACTCGCAGCCTCGAATGACCTCCGCGCGGGCCTGTTGTATCGGCTTGCCAAGTTCAAGAGCAATTGAATTGGCAATTTCCTCGCTGCGCTCGCGCATCAACTGCGCCGCATGGCGCATGATCTGACCGCGCTGCATCGGCGAAAACCGGCACCAGGTTTTGAAGCCATCTTGTGCAGCGGAAATGGCGTCATCGAGAAGACCGTTATCGGCCAAAGGCAGAGATCCAATCTGCTCATCGGTCGCCGGGTTTACAATTGGCATGTGTTCAACACCGGCAACCCATTGCCCACCAACGAAGAATTTGATTTCAGGATAGTTATTCATGGCCAGCCTCTGCACATCCTATTGCGCCATTATTAAACCCCCAGACTGACGTTCAAATGAATTCAAGGCAGTCTGGTATCGCGAAATTGAATAGCTGAATATGAAAGGTGGCGAACAAGCGGTGCAGAGCACGCGAGAAGTGAGGGTTGACGAGGTTTGCGGCGGGGTGCTGGGTTTAAGACTGTTGGTCTGGTTTCCTGGCGATCAGATCGACAAGTGCTGAGATGCCGGAGTGGCCTTCGCCCTCATCGATATTGGCGTCATAGTCTTCAAGCCGCAAAATCTCCAGATCTGCAAATGTCTTCTGCATTAATTCCACGGTGTACATATTCTCGGCGTTTGGCGGGCCACCGGTGCCATATTTGACCTGTCTGGGGGCGTATCCGTGCAACAGCAACAGGCCACCTGGGCGAACCGCTTCGATCATTTTTGACAACATTGATTGGCGTAATTGGGGGGGTGCAAACTGGATGAATATGCCAACGACAGCTTCATATTGTTGAGACCAGTTCCAATCTTCCACGCCGCTAAGGTTGAATTCAACATCAACCGTGCGTTGCAGTGCCAGTTTACGGGCTTTCTCGACGCCAATCTGTGACGCATCGAATGCAGTAACAGCATGACCAAGCTCTGCAAGATAGACAGAGTTGCGACCCTCGCCGTCTGCCACGCAAAGAATGGTCGAACGGGCCGAAAGGACTTTGGCCTGCTGCACCAGAAACTCTGCAGGCCTGGTGCCAAACAGATAATCAGGTCGATCGTAGCGTTGGTCCCACACAATGACTCTCCTTTGTTGGAAGCAGATAAATACTGCACGAAAATAAGTTAGTTGACCAATGAAATGGGGTTGTTTGGGTGTGGTGCAAAAGTGCTTTCTCTGCCATCTGACCCATGCCTTGAGTTTGATATCAACAAGCTGATTGCCATTGTTCAGGAAACGATAGACCAAAGCGAATTCATCGACTAAGGTTTGCGCCGGGCAGCGATTTTTGAGGATGCAAGAGCGAAAAACTGCTCGGCCAAATCCCTGAAAATTGAGGCCCAAACTGCGATGCCGCATCACAGCTCAGGCATGCTGCGGTGAATTTTTGGGAGGAATACATGAAGAAGTTTTTTAGCGCGGGGGCGGTTGCCGCTGTCGCAATGGCTGTCAGTGGTACGGCCTACGGTTTTGAATGCTCCGTCAAGGAAGCATCGATGGACAAGCCCGGTGGCTTTCCTGAACGTGCTTTGACGATGATCGTACCATACGGCCCCGCCGGTGGTTCTGGTCAGGTTGCCGGTGCAATGGCCGAGGCCGTTACCGGACTAACAAGCGTTGCTATCAACCGCGATCATAAGCCAGGCGGTTCAGGTACCGTTGGTATGACCGCTTATATGACTGCACCAGCAGATGGTTACAACGTGCTGGAGCACATCGATGATGCATCATCGGCCCACGCACTTGACTCGTCGCGCCCTAACCCGGCCACAGATCTGATCCCGCTGGTCATTTCACAGGTGACCTTTTCGCAGATCTATATCCGCACCAACGAAACCCGGTTTAATGACTGGGCGTCCTTTGTTGAGTGGGTGAAAGCTCAGGATGGCAAGGCGACGATCGCCAACGTGTCTAAAGAAGGTTCGATGGAACGCGTGACGATGAAATTCATCACCGACGCCAGCGGTATGAAGATCCAGCAGATCTCCTTCGACAAAGGCGCGCCTCGCTACGGTGCCCTGCTCGGTGGCCAGGTGGATGCCCTGTTTGAGCAGCCAGGTGACGTGCGCAAATTCCTCGACGCGGGTGAATTTAAGCCGATCCTGACCGTCTTCGACGAACGTCCAGGTGTTTTTGCTGACACGCCTACGCACCGTGAAGTGGGTATGGATTTCGATCCACTGCTGCGTTTCCGTGGCTTCTATGTCCACAAGGATGCACCAGCTGACCGCGTTAAGTGGCTGCAGTGGGCGTTCCAGCGCGGCTATTGCCAGGACAGCTATCAGGCGTTCAATGAATCTAAATTCATGACCGTCATCGACAGTTATCGCGACACGGCCGGAGCCAAGGAACTGATCGACCGTTCCGTTGCTCAGTATCGTGACGTTTACAAGTCCATGGGTCTGGACGTTAAATAGTCGAAATAAACCAAGTGGCGCCCCTTTGGCAAAGGTCAGGGGGCGCCATTTTTGATGCTTGGGTGCGGTTTCCGGTTTTCAGCAAAGTGCAAAACCGGCAGCGGAGGAGGCTGTCTTGGGACGCTTAAACAATTCCCATTTGATTGAGGCTGCGGTGTGGCTTGCAATCGTGGCGATCTTTTTTGGCTTTTCATTTGAATTCAATCAGCGGATTGAGATCTATGAATTCGGAGCCACTGGCTGGCCAAGAGTGGTGCTCTTGCTGTTGTTGTTGGCAACGGCCGGCAATCTTTATTTTCAGTATCACCATGGGTCTGACGTTCAGGAAGGCCGTGTCGGTATTTCCGAATCTTCAGACAACGATGCGGATTACAGCAACCGGTCGACACTCTACAAAATGCTGGCAGTGTTGTTCACGCCGTTCATTTTTGCCTGGCTGCTCAAGCCCGTGGGCATCTATTTTGGCGCACCGTTCTTCATTGCACTTATCATCTGGTTGTTTGGCGAGCGCCGCATCAAGGCAATATTGATTACAACCCTTGTCATCTATTTCATTTTCCTCGCACTGTTTGTGGTGATCCTCAATGCACCTCTGCCGCAGGGCAACATGTCGCCGTTTTATGATTACAGCGGCTGGATTTTGAAAATGAACACCAACATTCAAGAGCTCTGGTAAGGTCATGATAGAGAATTTTCTTGCCGGTAGTAGCGCGCTTTTTGGCGATCCTACAACAATTGCAATCTTTGTATTCGGAGTGGTTGGCGGAATGCTGTTTGGCGCCATTCCGGGCGTTAGCATGCTGACCCTCGCCGCGATCCTGCTGCCATTCACTGCTGAATTAACTGCTGCACAGGGTGTTATGCTGTTTGCAGTAATCTACTGTACCGGAACCTATGGCGGCGCGATTACCGCCATTCTATTCAACATTCCTGGTGCACCGGAAAACGCTCCAACCGCCTTCGACGGTTATCCGATGACCCTGCAGGGTAAATCGGGCAAGGCTGTGGGTGCTGCCGTTTTGTGTTCTGCCATTGGTGGCGTGGCTTCTGCTCTGATCATGATGGCTGCGACCGAACCTCTGGCGAAATGGGCCATTCGCAATATCGGCCCACCGGAGATCTTCGCGCTCGTTTTCTTTGGATTGGCTGTAGCTTCCTCAGTTGGTGCCCGCACGATCTGGAAAGGCTGGATGTCGGTTCTTCTGGGTCTGATTATCGCGACGATCGGGCAGGATCCGGTTGGTGGTATCAACCGTTATAATTTCGGCTTCACGGATCTGGCGGCGGGTATTGCTTTTGTACCGGCCATTTTGGGTTTCTTTGCTGTGTCGGAGATTTTCGTTCAGGCGGAGAAGAAAGCCGGTGGCACTTACACGGCGCCAAAAGTCAGCATGTCCTTCCCGACAATTGTTGAACTCTGGTTGCACAAGGTCGCGGTGCTGCGGTCCATTCTTGTCGGCTTTTTCTGCGGTATCCTGCCAGGCATTGGCGCAACGCTTGCAGCTTTCATGGGCTACGGTGAGGCCGTGCGCTGGTCGCGCAACAAAGAAGAGTTCGGCAAAGGCAAGCTGGAGGGCGTCATCTCGTCTGAAACGGCTAACAATGCCGCAACTGGTGCAGCGATGATCCCGCTTTTGGCCCTTGGCCTGCCGGGCGGAGCGCTGACGGCGATGATGGTTGCCGTCTTCCAGATGCATGATCTGGAGCCGGGTCCGCTGGTGTTCTACAATTCACCAGAATTGATCTGGGTTGTCTTTGCGGCGATGTTCTATGCCAACCTGTCGATTCTATTCATCGGTCTGATCGAGACAAAGACGATTTTGAACCTGTTGAAGATCCCGTTCCAGTTCCTGGCGCCGCTGATCCTTTTGCTGGCGACGATCGGTGCCTATATCAGTCGTGGTCTGGTGTTGGATGTCATGGTGATGTTCATCGCCGGTATTCTTGGGTTCATTCTGCGGCGCACGGGTTTCTCAATTCCGGGCATCGTTCTCGGTCTGATTTTGGGCAAGATCGGTGAGCAGAATTTCGCGCAGGGCATGCAGATGGTGCACTATGATATCGCTACCTATTTCTCGCGTCCAATCTGCGCATTGCTGATTGTCGCGGGTGCATTGACACTGGCAGCGGGAATCTATCGGGCATTTGTTCCAGCTAAGCAGAAGTCAGCCAGCTGATTGGACAAAAGAAAAACAGCCGACTCGCAGGAGATTAAGGCGTGAGTGAAGATATCAGCGTCATTGACGCGATTGTGGAAAGGGCACGGGTTGCCCAATCCGCTTACGAAGAAATGGGTTCGCAGGCGCTGTTCGACAGCGCCTGTCAGGCCGTGGCCTGGGTGTTAATGGAACCGACCCGCAATCGGCAATTTGCCGACCTTGCTGTGGCCGAAACCGGGCTCGGCAATGCCGACGACAAGGTGCGCAAGAATCATAATAAGACCCTTGGTCTGATGCGCGATATTCGTGGTGTCACGTCGTTTGGTCATATTGGTGATGACGATGAATTGGGTACGTCCACCTATCTGCGTCCGAAGGGGGTTATTGCCGCCATCGTGCCGTCAACCAACCCGCTGGCGACACCGATCAACAACACCATCAATGCGTTGAAAACGGGCAATGCCATCATCCTTGCGCCCTCCCCCAAAGGGGTGCGTCCGCTCCAGGCTTTGCTGGATTACATCCATCCGGCATTGGTCAAACTGGGCCTGCCAGCAGATCTGGTTCAGATGGTCCCGGTTCCGCCTTCGAAGCCGAAGACCGAGCGGCTGATGCAATTGGCCGAACTGGTTGTGGTTACGGGTTCGCAATCAAATGTGCGCGCAGGCTATTCATCCGGCAGCCCGGCCATCGGCGTTGGTGCAGGCAATGTGGTCACAATCATCGACGAAACGGCTGATATTGCAGAAGCGGCAGCAAAAATCGCCGCCTCGAAGACTTTCGACAATGCCACATCATGCTCGTCTGAGAATGCGGTCATTGCCGTCGATGCTGTTTATGACCAGGTCGTTGCAGAGCTGGCAAAGGTCGGCGGTTTCTGTCTCAATCCGGCCCAAACCGACCATTTGGAGCAAACCCATTGGCACGGTGGCAAGCTGACCAACAAGCTGCTGGCCAAAGATATTGATGTGGTGCTTGAAGCTACCGGGTTTGATGATAATGCCCCACAGGGCACGAGATTCCTGGTTGCCCCGCAAAGCGCGATTGGCCCGGATCATCCGATGACCGGAGAAAAGATGGCACGTTTTTTGGCATTGCATCGTGCGTCGGATTTCGATGATGCCATGGACAAGGCGATCAACATTCAATCCTATATGGGTGCTGGACACTCACTTGGTCTGCATTCGAACGACGATTCCCGTGCCCGCCGTCTGGCGATGGAAGCCCGCACCTGTCGGGTGATCGTCAATCAGGCGCATTGCTTTGCCACCGGTGGATTTTTTAACAACGGATTGCCATTTTCCCTTTCCATGGGCTGTGGCAGTTGGGGTGGAAATTCAATCGACGGCAACCTCAACTGGGAGCATTTCGTCAATAAGGTGATTGTTGCCCGCACGATTGAGGAGCGTCGTCCCGAGCTTGATGAAATCTTTGGTGACTATTGGGACGCCCACGGAAAATGACTACCAGTATCGCCGAGCAATTAGACGCCAATGCCACCGCTGATGCCCATGGTATCTGGATTACGTCACCTGATTCTGGTGCAACTGCAAGTTGGGCCGAGGCAGCGGAGCGCTCGCGTCAAATCGCTTGCCAGTTGGATGGCCTCGGACTTGAAGCCGGTGCCTCGGTCGCAGTGGCATCGCCCAATTCTGTCTGGTCAACACTGTGTTTCACCGGCATTACCTATGGTGGCTATGTAGCAACTCCCCTCAATCTGGTCGCAGGTGCAAGAGTACTTTCATACGTGATAGGCCATTGCGAAGCATCCGTAATATTGTGCGCAGATGAATCGCGTGCGCTGATTGACGAAGCGCTCAGCGAAGTGGAGCATGACGTCACGATCGTCCGCATCGATCCACAAACAGGGCCGCAATGGCCGTCAGAAGGGGGTGTCGTCGAAGCTCCGACTTCGCGGCCTCAATCGAACACGCCTGCCTTGTTGATGTATACATCCGGTACAACCGGGCGACCCAAAGGTGTTGTTCATACCCATGCCAGTTTGATGGCGTCTGGAATGAATGTTGTGAATGGTCATGGGGTTGAGCCGCAGGACACGGCGATGTGCGTGCTGCCAATTTATCATATCAACGGTCTATGTGTGACTGTGATGGGGACGTTGATGTCGCGAAGTGGTTTGGTCATGCCGAACCGGTTTTCAGTGCGGTCCTTTTGGCCACAGGTGAAAAACCATAAGGTCAGCTGGTTCAGTGCTGTTCCCACCCATTTTGCCTATTTGTTGAGCGAAACGGATGAGCCGGAGATTGATCGCGAACGCCTGCGGTTTTCCCGTTCGGCATCTGCGCCTTTGGCCCCGGATACGCATCGTCGGTTTGAAGAACGCTTTGGCATCAAAATAATTGAGACAATGGGGCTCACCGAAACGGGTGCACAGATTCTGTCAAATCCGATGCCACCAGCGGTGCCAAAAATTGGTTCTCCAGGCGTTGCCGTGGGCAATGAGGTTATGATTGGTGACGGGAATCAGGCTGAAGTGCCGCGCGGAGCAACCGGCGAGATTTTGATACGTGGTGACAATGTTATGCAGGGCTATTTGCATCAACCAGAGGAAACCGCCAAAACCATCACTTCAGGGGGCTGGCTGCGGTCTGGTGACCTCGGCCATATGGACGATGATGGGTTTGTCTTTGTTACTGGCCGGATCAAGGAGTTGATCATCAAAGGGGGCGAAAACATCGCGCCACGTGAGGTCGACGAAGTGCTGTTGGAGCATTCATCGATTTTGGAAGCAGCAGCCTTTGCTGTGGCTTGCGATCAATATGGCCAAAGAGTTGAGGCTTGCGTGAAGTTTCAACCGGAACAATCTGCAACCGAAGACGAGTTGCTAAGCCATTGCATCTCTCAATTGGGGAAATTCAAGACGCCGGATCGGGTCCATGTGCTTGATGATTTGCCAAAAGGCCCTTCAGGCAAGATTCAGCGGTTACAACTGCACAAACTGGTTTATGGCGATAGTGCCTAGACCCATTCGGGATTAGCACGGAGGTTGGGCTTGGACGATTCGATCCTGTCGGCGCTGTTACCAGCCGTTGATCCGACGATGGTGGTCTTCTTGATTGTTATCTTCTTGCTGGCTGGCATCGTTAAAGGATTTCTCGGCATCGGCATGCCCGCCGCCGCTATGGGGCTTATGACGCTGATCTTGCCGCCCACTGAAGCCATTGCTTTGCTTTGGTTGCCGATATTGGCGACCAATGCATTGCAATTTGCTCATGCGACACACAAACGGGAAATTGCGAGCATTTATTGGCTGTTTGCGCTGGCGCTGATCGTCAGTATTTTTCTCACGTCGATGTTTATTGGGCACTACCCTACTGCGCTTTTGACTGTGTCGATTGGTATTGCAATGGTGGTTTTCTCGCTCAATCTATTGGTTGGCCTTACCCTGCCGGTTGGTCCGGGAAAGGGCTGGCAAGTCGGGTTCGGCGTATTGTCTGGTGTGCTTGGCGGAGTTAGTTCCATCTGGTCGCCGACCGTAGCCATGTATCTGGTGGCCCGAAATGTCGATAAGGAACGCTTTATAGGCGCAACAGGATTCCTGTTTCTTGTCAGCAGTATTCCGCTTGGTGCGGGTGAGATCATTGCCGGCCTGATCACGGTTGATGTGTTACTGAAGTCGTTGATTGGCTTGGTCGCGGTGTTGATTGGTTTTCGCATTGGAGAGTTATTGCGGGGCAGTGTGTCTCAAACCCAGTTCAGGCGGGTTGTACTTGTTGCGTTTCTGATTATGGGCGTACGGCTGATTGCAGTCGGGGTGTATTGAGCCTGACCCGAATTTGAAGGATGAAAAGGTATGGATGATTCAAAGGCGGGATTGAAGAACGCCATCATCGAGAATTTTGGCACCCCGTGCCCGGTGATCGACCTTGATGTCGTCGAAGGCAATATCGCCCGTGTTCAAAGGCTGTGCGACGAGGCGGGTGTCGCTAACCGGCCCCACATAAAGACCCACAAATCTCCTCTGCTGGCAAAAATTCAACTGGCAGCCGGGGCCAATGGAATTACCTGTCAGAAGATCGGTGAGGCCGAAATAATGGCTGATGCGGGGATCACAGATATTGTCATTGCTACCAACTTGATTGGAGCTGCGAGATCTGGTCGATTGGCTGCCTTGCAGCGGCGCATCGCTCTCAAGGTCTGTGCCGACAATCCTGTATCGCTGTCTCAGTATTCGCTGGCTGCTGCTCAGGCTGAGCGGCCGCTGGATGTGATGGTGGAGTGCGACACTGGCCAAAAGCGGGCCGGTGTCGAAACCCCGGCGGAGGCCTTGGCTCTGGCAAAAATCATTCGCGATGACCCGATGCTCAATTTTGCCGGCCTGTTGTTTTATCCTCCGCTTGAAGGCTGGCCTGCTACGCAGATATTTCTTGATGAAATGACAGCCGGGCTGCGGGAACTTGGTTTGCAGGTGGGGATCGTTTCAACTGGCGGAACCCCCAATCTTGTCAATCTTGGCAAGCTGCAGGGTGCAACCGAGCATCGGGCAGGCACCTGCATTTTCAACGATCTGATGATGATCCGGGCAGGGGTTGCGGGGCAGCAAGACTGTGCGTTCCATGTTTATACAAGCGTTGTTAGTCGTGGAGGAGAGGAGCGGGGTATTTTGGATGCCGGATCCAAAACCCTGACATCAGATACCGGCGGATTGGATGGTTTCGGTCGCATTCTCGAACATCCTAATGCCCGCATTCACAAGTTTGCTGAGGAACATGGATTTCTTGACCTCACCAAATGCAATGACAAGCCAGTGGTTGGCGATATCGTGAGAGTCATTCCCAACCATGTTTGTGTTGCCGTCAATATGGTGGATAATCTGGTCGCTGTCCGCGGCAATGAAATTGTTGAAGTTATTCCGGTTGCCGCACGCGGCAAGCTGGTTTGATCCGAATGTGCCTGAACCAAATGTGCCTGAACCAAATATGCTTGTGTTGGGGGCGTTAGCGCGTGATGCCCAGATCGCCATTTCTGAGTAAAATCGACACCGCATGAATCGTGCTGTTGGCACCGAGTTTAAGGGTTGCAGAACCAATAAGTATGTCGATGGTACGCTCTGAAAGAGACAGGTCTTGGGCAACGATGTCTTTCGTGTCGCCAATCGAAAGTCGCCAGAGAGTGTCGCGCTCCAGATGCGTCAGTTTGGACTGACTTTTCTGATGAGGCCTTTCCTCAGAGGGAAGGTTGCCAAGCAAGTTTGCGCGCCCTTTCGTTTTGCCAACCATAGTTGGTTTGGTGTTGGACAATTATCGTTGCCAAATTGACCATGATCAATCGATCATTTAATATTCATTGATGGAAAAAATCGATCAATTGGACCTGGCGGGCAGCCACCTTGCGCTGTTCCTTTCAGTCTATGACAACAACTCGGTTAGCAAGGCGGCAGCTCAATTGGGATTGAACCAGTCGACCGTAAGCTATGGCCTTGATCGATTGCGCAACGCGCTCGGTGATCCACTTTTTGTGAAGTCGGGCAGGGGAATTGTACCAACTGATCGGGCGATTATGCTTGCGCCGTCTATCAGGATGCTGGTCGAGAGATTTGAGGATCTGACTGAGGCAAAGGATTACCTGCCGGCTGAAGATGGGCGAGAAATTTCGATAGCGGCCAACGTTATGGAATTGCTGCCGATGCTAAAACTTGTGAACGCTGATTTGGTAGCGCAGGCACCAAATTCTCCGGTCAAGTTTCTGGAGTTGGGTTCGCGACACAATACCAAAGAGTTGCTCGACCAGAACATCGCCGATGTTGTCATATCTGTCCGGCTCTCGACGTTGCCGAATTCGCTGAACTCCAGGATAATTTATCGAGACGAGATTGTCTGTTTCTACGATGCAGCCATGCGAGGGCCAATTGAAACAATCGAGGAATTCGCAGCTGCAGAGCATGCCACTTTGGATTTTGGGGGTACCGCAAAAAGTACGATCGACTTGCTGCTTGAACAAGATGCATTGGAAAGAACGATTAAGCTGCGGGCTCCCAACGCATTCGCCTTGGGCGATCTGATGCGGGGTACAACGGCGATAACTTCAATGCAAAAGGCATTGAAAGACTCGGCCTTGAACGGCTTGATCCACAGCCCGCACCCCTTAAAAGTGCCGGAAGCTGTATTTGAGATGGTTTGGCACAAGAAGCACAATAATTCACCCAGAAACAGCTGGTTGCGGGAGACCATCGTGAGAAATTTTGATGCTTCAGTGTCAAACCACCTGGAGGCTGCTGAGTAAGACAGGCCGGGAAATGCTCAACACCACTGGGTGTTGGACATGGGTTCACTGACAAATTGTCTCGCGCATCCAGTTTTCAATCCTGGTAATTTCCGGGACTTCCGCGGCTTTCCACAATGTACTGGCTGGCGCTTTGCCCAACAGGGCGCGTGTCTTGTTTCTGATCTTTGCTTCTCGCTCAGCGTACATGAGGGGCAATGCCATATCACAGTGAGCATTGAACTCCGTGTTGTCCTGCGTCGTTATTCTAACTCGGGCGGCGGTATCCGGGAGAGTAGGATCCGATTCAACCTGAACCCTGTCTCGCAAAGATATCAGCAAAGGATTGGAACAAGCTGAGTCAGAGAATGTAGATAGGGCTGCCGTGTCGTGTCCGGCAAGAGCCATTGCGGCGCTGAGACGATAGCTGAATTTTGCCTCCAAACCAGAGGTTGGCTCGCGGATGTCGCAAATGTCGAGGTAGCGTGGGGGAGTAGAGATGACAACCCGTCGAACCTCATGGGGCATGATAGATTGAGCTTCCTGCAAAAGAAGAAGCGCTTCCAGTGCTGCATGTATGCCATGACAGCAAGCGTGAAACTTGTGCAGCACTTCCTCGAACATAAAGGGTTGCTTGGCAGAAAAGAGTTGCAAAGCGCTGCCCTCGCTCTTGCCGTTGCCGTTGCCGTTGCCGTTGCCGTCGCCGCCATGGGTGGCTGCAAAGCCGTTTTCTGCTTCAAATGCATCGGGCCGACCTACTAAGCCAGCATTTGCCAGCAGCGCTGCTTCGACACCGTTCGATGCTGCCATGCCGGCATGGTAGGGCTTGCCCATGGTGCCAAAATGCGCCCGCACTCCCGAGGCCCGCGTCGCCGCCAGCCCCAAGGCGCTAAGGGTTTGGTCCTCATTCAGATTCAATAAGCGTGCAGCAGCCATGGCAGCGCCAAAACACCCGATGGTGGCAGTGGCGTGAAAGCCCTTCTGATGATGCTGTTTTCCCAACCATGTGCCGATTCTGCAGGTGATTTCCATGCCGACCAGTGCGGCGTTCAGGAAATTGTCACCAGAGGCATTCGTCTTTTGCGCGATGGCGAGCGCTGAAGGAAGCACTGCTACGCTAGGGTGGCCGAGATAGGCAAAATGGGTATCGTCGTAATCCAATGCGTGTGAGGTCGTGCCGTTGGCAAGTGCTGCGGCTCGGGCTGGAAACTTACCGCCAAGACCGATGATGCTGGCTTCCGCTGAACCAGCCTCACTGGCGACGAGCGAGCGCACCGCTTGACTGACCGGCTCATTGTGGCCAGCGGCGGCCACCGCCAACCAGTCAACCAGCGACAATCGGGCAATGTTCAATGCCGGGCGGGGCAGGTTTTGGGCCGGGGTCCGGATTGCGAATTGAGCGATCTTTCGGGATATCGCGACGGGTTCGCTGAGATGGGTCACACGTTTGCTGGAAAAATCAGAGAAGGCGGAAACAGCCTGCGCCGCAGGAAACGCGTGCTGTCGGATGGAGATGCTTCATCTTGTTGTCCTTCTGAAAGGCGACATCCTTGTGGACGTCTGATAAGTATCCCAACCCGTTCGAATTCTAGTTCATTTCCTAAATATGTTTGAGCGCTTTGTCGTTTTCAAAAATAGATTTATGATAATTATCTATATCTGGCAATGATCTTGTTTATTACATTGTTATTTATCTGGTTGTATTCTGAGTGCTGGACAATCCATGAGCGAGTAAGAGCCCGGAATTTGCAATCTTGATTGGCAATTCATCCAATCGATAAGATTGCTTTCCAAATTGCGTCGCACCTTATCCTTGCAAAATACGTTCGAACTGCTCCCATTTGGCGACATTTAACCAGCGTGAATTGCCCTGTTTTTGGCTCACTGAGGCAGTAAGAAGGAAGCCTGTTCCGTAGTGGATGCAAATGCAGAAATTGTAGGAATATTTCATAACTTTGGGCAAATTCTGCCAAAATGCGCAAAAAAGTATATTAATTGAACAGAAAACTATTAGACGAAAGCGGGCTTCAGATTGGAGAACAGAGGCAGGCGCAAGGTGCGCTGACTCTTTGGGAGGAAATTATGAAACTTATTTGCAAAACCGCGTTGGGTGTAGCTCTTGCTGCTTCTACCGCTATGACTGCCGCCGCAACTGAATTGACTATCGCGATCGTTAACAACGGTCACATGCTCAATATGCAGAAAGTTGCTGAGGCTTATACTAAAGAAACCGGCGTAAAGCTTAACTGGGTTTCTTTGGAAGAAGGCGTTCTGCGCGAGCAGGTCACTTCTGACACAGCTACCGGTGGCGGTCAGTACGACGTCATCAACATTGGTATGCAGGAAGCTCCAATCTGGGGTGCTGCAGGCTGGATCGAGCCACTGAACTTCGGCGCCAGCTACGACGTCGACGACATGCTGCCAGCAATCCGCAACGGTCTGTCCCACAAGGGCACTCTGTATGCTGCACCATTTTATGGTGAGTCCTCCATGGTCATGTACCGCAAGGACCTGACTGACGCTGCTGGCGTTGCCATCAAAGACAACGACTCCTGGGACAACATCAAGGCAGCTGCTGCCAAGATCCATAACCCAGATGCCGGCGTCTACGGTGCTTGCCTGCGCGGTAAGCCAGGCTGGGGCGACAACATGGCTTTCATCACAACCGTTGTTAACTCCTTCGGCGGTGCATGGTTCGACAAAGACATGAAGCCAACCATCGATTCCGATGCATGGCGCAAAGCTATCAACTTTTACGTTGATCTGCTGGGTAACTACGGTCCTCCAGGTTCTGAAGGTAACTCCTTCAACGAAATCCTGGCTCTGTACAACGAAGGCAAGTGCGGCATGTGGATCGACGCTACGATCGCTGCTTCCTTCCTGAAAGTTGACGGTGTTGCTTACGCTCAGTCACCAAACGCTGGTAACCCAGTTGGTGCTAACTGGCTGTGGGCTTGGGCAATGGCTGTTCCAGCCGGTTCGCCAAACGCTGATGAGTCCAAGAAGTTCATCGAATGGGCGACTTCAAAAGCTTACATCAAAGCTGTTGCTGACCACCCAGACTTTGGCTGGGGCTCTGTGCCAACCGGTACACGTGCTTCCACATACGCCTATCCTGAATTCCAGGCTGTTGCGAAATTCGCATCCGCTGAAATGGCTGCTATCGAGTCCGCTGCTCCAGAAGCAACAGACCTGAAGCCATATGTTGGTGTTCAGTTCGCTGCTATTCCTGAGTTCCCTCAGGTTGGTAGTGCGGTTGCACAGGAAATGGCTGCTGCTCTTTCCGGCGCCAAATCTGTTGATGACGCTCTGAAAGCCTCTCAGGCTGCTGCGGACGCGATCATGAAAGAAGCTGGCTACTACTAAGCTGTAGTCCAGGACAGCAAGGCCCGCCGATAGTGCGGGCCTTGCTCTCAAATACTACCCTTACGCTGCAGACCTGCCATCCCAGGTCGAGATCCGAAGGCTGGTTTTAAGCCCTCGGCCAATCTAACATCACGACGAAAATTCGTTGTGCGCGGGGTTTATGCACCATGGCAAATAGAACGCTTCCAAGGCTCCTCCAGACGCCAGCGGTTATCCTTCTTCTGTTTTGGATGCTGGTTCCGCTGGGGATGACGCTTTTCTTCTCCTTCATCCGGTATGTGCTCAACAGTTTGAACCGGCCTGAATGGACCTCTCCTTCGTTGGATAACTGGCGCGGTTTCGGAAACTACGCATTCGTTTGGAACAATGACGGATTCTGGCTGGCCATTTACAATTCGGTATTCATAGTCACCTCGATTATTATCCTGACCGTGGGCTTGGGACTGGCCATCGCGGTGCTGGTCAACCGCAGTTTTCCCGGTCGCGGCATTGTTCGGGTTCTGTTGATTTCGCCTTTCTTTGTCATGCCTGCTGTGAATGCGGTGTTGTGGATCAATATGATCCTCGACCCGGTGCTTGGCTTGCAGGGCCTGGCAATTGGCGGCTTGAACGACCTGATCGATGGGTTGCGAAACTTCCCGGTCCTTGGTGGTTTCTTCTCGCTTTGGTCGGAACTGGAACCGATTTCTTTCCGTGCGTCGCAGACTTCCGCATTGGCTGTCATCATCATGGTGACGTGGCAGTGGACACCATTTGCTGTGTTGATCTTCATGACGTCGTTGCAATCTGAGGATCAACAGCAAAAGGAAGCCGCAATTCTCGATGGCGCCAATGCCTGGGCTCAGTTTGTTTATCTCACCATCCCTCATCTGGCTCGACCGATTGCAATTGTTGTGATGATTCAGGCGATCTTTCACCTGTCGCTCTACGCCGAGATCGAGATTGTCAGCCGCGGCAATGGCAACAAGAACCTGCCTTATCTGATCGGTGAATTCGCCACCAACAATATCGGAGCGGCGAGTGCTGCTGGTATATTCGCGGTGATCCTGGCCAACATTATTGCGATCTTCCTGTTGCGGATGGTCGGCAAGACCTTGATGGATTAAGAACATGGCTGCAGTTACCCAAAACTCGACATTCAACAAAGTCTTCTGGCCGGTTATTGCCTGGACGGTCGCGTTGCTTTTCTTTTTCCCGATATTTTGGTTGGTCTTCACCAGCTTTAAGACCGACGCTGATGCGGTAAAGCCGGAATTCCTGTTCGTGTTCACGCCGACGCTTGAGAACTATCTCAACATGACGGAGAATTATGACTATTGGCGCTTCGCCATCAATTCGGTCATCACAGCGACGTTTGCGACTTTGTTTGCACTGGTGGTCGGTGTGCCGGCGGCCTATGCCATGGCTTTCAACCCGACCAGGGCAACCAAAGATGTGCTGATGTGGATGCTGTCGACAAAAATGTTGCCCGCAGCCGCTGTGCTTTATCCGATGACCTTCCTGACCAAAAACTTCCTCGGCATTTATGACACCCATTTTCTTGTCATTGTCGTGCTTTGCCTGATCAACCTACCGATCGTGGTCTGGATGCTGTTCACCTATTTCAAGGAAATTCCGAAGGAAATCATCGAGGCGGGAAAAATGGACGGCGTTGATACATGGGGTGAGATCAAGGATATTCTGATCCCGCTGGCATGGGGCGGTGTCGCTTCAACGGCTCTGCTGTGCTTTATTTTCTGCTGGAACGAAGCCTATTGGACTGTTCGTTTGACAACCACCGAGGCGGCCACTCTTTCGAAATTGATCGAGGGTAACCGGGCGCCGGAAGGTCTGTTCTTTGGCCGCCTGTCAGCTGTATCAACCGCTGCGGTCGGACCGATCGTCGTACTTGGTTGGTTCTGTCAGAAACAGCTGGTGCAAGGTCTGACCTTTGGAGCGGTGAAATGACTTTGGCAACTGTTCCAACTGGTCTTGCCAATCGCATTTGCGTGGTCGCCGGGCGCAATGGTGGCGATGTTCTGAGGTAATCATGTCCATCGTTCAGCCAGAGCTTGAATATGTCGACCGTGCAACGGAGACCATTCGCTACCTTGAACATGGGTGGCCGACGGATCTATGTCGTTGGCACAGTCATGCCGAATATGAGCTGCATCTGATTGTCGACACGCGCGGCCGGACTTTCGTTGGTGACTATATCGGCGAGTTCAAACCAGGCTCGTTGTTTCTGGTCGGCCCGGATCTGCCGCATAACTGGATAACCGACGAAGTCGCTTATTCTGAGCCTGTCGAAACCCGCGACATGCTGGTCCAGTTCAGCCGTGAAAGTGTTGATCAACTGGCAATGGCGTTTCCAGAATTCCGCGAAATGGAAGCCATGTTCGAGTTGGCGAAGTCCGGTATCGAGTTCACGGGCTTTAATCCGACTTTCGCACGCGGCCATCTGGAACGCATTCGCAACACCAGGGGCGCCGAGCGCATAGTCGCTTTTCTTCGGTTCCTGGTTCGGGTCAACGAACACGCTGAAAAGAGACCCTTGTCTGTGGCCGGAATGGTTCAGGCGGAAGGCAATTCCAAACAGGCGAGAATTGCTGAAGTAGTTGATTTTATAACTAAAAACTTTGCGCAGGAAATTTCGGTCGACAAGGCTGCAAAAATGGCAGGCATGAGTGCGCCCGCGTTTTCAAGAAATTTCCAACGCTTAACGGGCAACAGGTTCGTCGAGTTTGTCAACCGGGTTCGGGTCAGTCAGGCCTGTTCAATGTTGTATTCGACGGACAATCAGATCTCGACGATCTGCTTTGAAGTGGGTTTCCAGAATCTGGCCAACTTCAATAGACACTTTTTAAAAATGAAGGGCATGACGCCAAGAGAATTTCGCGAAACTGCGCTGCGTGAATTGGCGACGAGTGGGGAGGCAAGCGCATGATTGCAGTGGAGGAATTTGCCGAATCCGGCGGCTTGCACGCTACCAAATATGACCGGCAGGAGTGTCAAATTGGCCTTGTTCATCTGGGCTATGGTGCATTTCACCGGGCTCATCAGGCGGTCTATATTGACGACTATATGGACCTGAGCGGCGACCTGCGCTGGGGAATTGCTGCGATCAATTTGCGGCCGTCTGAAACGGCTGCATTCCAATCCACGCAGTCCGTCGAAAATGGATACCTGCTGAAAACCACATCGCCCGATGGGCAAAGAGAAATGCGCCTGGTGCGGCCCCATTGCCTGTTTCTCGACTGGTCGCAACAGAGTTCTGAATCTGAAGATATTTTGACACGAACCTCGGTCCACACGGTGACGATCACAGTAACTGAAAGTGGTTATTATCTGAAGGACGACTGGACGCTGAATGTCGATGACCCGGTCATTGCTGCTGAGATTTCGGGAGCCGAAGCCAGCTCGGTCTATGCCTTTCTTGCACGCTCGCTGAAGCGCCGAATGGAGGCCATTGATCAGCCCATCAACATATTGTGCTGCGATAACATTCGTTCAAATGGGCACATTCTGGAATCCAATCTTCTGGCTTATTTGCATCACATCGGTGCCGATGAACTGCTGAACTGGGTAAAGCAGAATACCAGCTTTCCGTGTTCCATGGTGGACCGGATTACGCCACGTGCCACCGATGACCTGGAGCATGAAATCGCCGATCTGTTTCCTGGTCAGCACCTGAGCCCGGTCCATGGTGAAAGCTATATTCAGTGGGTGCTGGAGAACAAGTTCTGCGCGCCAATGCCTGATTTGTCGGTCAGCGGCGTCGAGATCGTTGAAAATGTTGACCCGTTTGAAGAAACCAAGATCCGCATCTTGAACGGTGGACATACGGCTCTTTGCTATCTTGGAGCGCTCGCTGGCCATTCAACTTACGATGCAGCTTTTGCCGATCCGACACTCAGAGCTGTTTTCAACAGTTTCCAGACCGAGGAAGTCCTGCCTGGTCTCGACATGAAGCTGCCCTTTGAAAAGCACGACTATTTGGCGCAGATTGCTTCGCGTTTTTCCAACAAGGCAATTGCCGATCAGTTGGAGCGGATCTGTATGGACGGCTATTCCAAAATGCCTGTGTTTATTCGTCCAACACTCAGTTCATGTTTGCGCCAGGGGATCCTCCCAAAGGCTGCGATGTTCTGTATCGCTGGCTGGTATGTTTACGCGCGCCGGTTCGCCGCCGGGCAAATGCCCGTTCATTACAATGAACCCTATTGGGATCAACTTAGCCCTCTCCTCGCTGAAGGACAGGAAGAAACATTCTCAAGAACCAAACAGCTGTGGGGCGATGTTCCGGAAAGTTATCCAGAATTCGTCAGCGGTCTGGTTTCTGCAATAGAAGAGGTGGAATCGAAATGGCCGGCCTGACAATCAGAAACGTAACTAAAGCCTATGGTGACACCCAGGTAATGCATGGGGTCGATCTGGACATTGAAGACGGCGAGTTTGTTGTGTTCGTTGGTCCATCGGGCTGCGGTAAATCCACCTTGCTTCGCATGATCGCTGGCCTGGAGGAAATCTCCGGTGGCGATGTCTCGATTGGCGATGACCGGGTCAATGAAGTGCCTCCCTCCAAGCGCGGCGTGGCTATGGTGTTCCAGACCTACGCGCTGTACCCGCACATGACTGTTTACAACAACATGGCGTTCGGTTTGAAGCAGATCAAAACTCCCAAGGATGAGATTGATCGTCGGGTCCGTGAGGCCGCAAAAATTTTGCATATTGAGGATTATCTGGAGCGCACACCACGCGCCCTTTCCGGCGGTCAACGCCAGCGCGTGGCCATTGGTCGTGCAATTGTTCGCGAACCTGATGTATTCCTGTTCGACGAGCCATTGTCCAACCTGGATGCTGCGCTGCGTGGCCAGACCCGGCTTGAGATTGCCCGTCTCCATGAACGCCTCGGCGTGACGATGATCTACGTGACCCACGACCAGGTGGAGGCGATGACGTTGGCTGACAAGATTGTCGTTTTGCGCGATGGTCGTGTCGAGCAGGTTGGTCGTCCGATGGACCTCTACAACACGCCCAACAACTTGTTTGTTGCTAGCTTTATCGGTAGTCCTGCCATGAACTTCTTCAAGGCTGAAGTCAGCGATAAAGGAGTGTCCATTGGTGGGAAAGCGCCTGTAACGACATCAAAACTGAGCGCTGACAGTGTCACCGTTGGCCTGCGTCCAGAACATTTGATCCCTTGTGAAGCACCAGAGTCATTCGTCTCCGGCAAGCTGGAACTAGTCGAACAACTTGGCGATCACGAGTTGCTGCATTTGGTTCGCGAAGACGGGTCTGAATTCGTTGCGAAAATGGAGTTCCTGGCTGACAAAAAGCGTGGCGAAGAGCTGTTCTTCAAAGCGGCGAACGACCGGATCCACCTTTTTGACAGCAGCACTGAACAGCGGCTTTAAATCTCCTTCCAAGGCGCATTTCAGACGAGCTTGTGAGCCAATCTGGTGATGCCAGATTGGCCTGCCGATTTCGCAACGCCATTTGCCCTGTGCGAATGGGCCTGTTGCGTCGGTCTGTGGCAAAACTCGGCCTGAGGCGCGCTCACCATCTGGGTGGGTCGATCCTCAACTGCCCGGCTGGAATCTTCCAGTTGGGAGGCTTGCCGTCCAGTTGCACCGGGAACTGCAGACGCTTTGCGGCGCCCCAACTGGTTTGTTCGATCCTGTTGTTCAGATCCTGCAACGTGCTTGCAATGGCTTTGCCGCGAAAGTCTCGTGGCCCTGCGGAAATCAAAAGGTGGGCCGTGCGTGCCAAGGACAAACGAGCAGAATAGACTTCGCCAGTGTGATTGCGAAGCCGCAGTGCCCGCAACACAGCCGCAGCCATCAAATACCCGGTGGCATGGTCAAGCGCCTGAACCGGCAGTGGGACGGGTTGATCGACACCTTTGCGGGACATTCCCTCCGCGGCAATGCCACAACTCATCTGAACCAGACTGTCAAAGCCACGACGCTCAGCCCAAGGCCCACTCCATCCATAGGCGCAGAGGCTGACGTCAATCATATGTGGGGCAATCGCGCTCAATTGTTCCCGGTCATAGCCGAGACCTTTTAATGCGCCAGGGCGGTAGCCGTGAACCAGAACGTCGGCTTGCGTGAGAAGCTGATCGAACAGCTCCCGATCCCGGGATTGATGCAAGTCGAAACCGGTTCGCCGCTTTCCAATGGTGACTTCCGGCTCAACTCCAGGTTCGCTCCACCATGGGGGATCAATTCGCAGAACTTGTGCGCCAAAGCCCGCAAGAAAACGCGTTGCAACTGGTCCGGCAAGTACACGGGTCAGATCAAGCACTTTGGTCTGTTCGAATGTCGAATGCCTGCCACCTTCAGTGACTTTCTGCCAGGCAATCAAAGGTTCTGCGGCAACGGCGAGCCCTTGCGGATGTGAAGCCCATTCCTGCAGCGAGTGCATTGCAGCTGCCGCTCCAGCCTCTGAAACGATCGCATTTTCCAGGGTGGATTTTTCCCAATTTGCCACTGCTTTTTCAACGTTTGCCTTGTCCGCCTGACACTCCAGGACGCGAAGTGCAGCAGCACGATGATGCGGCGCATTGGTGTGGAGCCGAATCCATCCGTTCGACGTGCGATATACACCCGCAATTGCGTCCCATGCGGAGGGCAGGGTCCATCCTTCAGGGCGTAGTGTCATGTCAAACCAGAGCGCAGCGAGGCGGCGGTCAACGGTGACTTTGCTTGCTGCGGTCAAGGATGCCAGCTCATTGGCCGCCGCTGAAATTGATGCTGCAGCGAGGTCTGTCACCGCAAAGCATGAGGGCAGCTCGGCATTGCCCACAGCCTCAGTTTGCAGGGGTGATTCAAGCGATGGAGTGAGCGGATCCAGGGAGGAAAGTTCAAGGGCTTGATGGATTTTTTGTGCCAGCGAGGTGTGCATGCAGCGCTCCCGATTTTTGATGCAACAAAGCCGCTGCTTGATTGCAAGTAAATCTTGATCAATATAATCAACATGAAAAATTTGAATTGGATCGACGCCAAGACCGCCTGTGCAGTGCTCGGCATAAAGCCTCAAACGCTTTATGCCTATGTCAGCCGGCATCGAATTGGCACGATGACCGATCCTGATGACGCTCGCGCCAGTCTATATTCTGGGACCGATATTGAATCCTTAAGTGTTCAGAAAAGACGCCCTCGCGCCCGCGCCGATGTTGCACGGGCGGCCATTCATTGGGGCGATCCTGTGATGCCGACATCGATTACGGAGATTCGTAACGGCAGTGTTTTCCTGCGCGGGCGTGCCATAGAGATGTGTGCAGCCGAGATGTCGCTGGAGCAGGTCACCGCCATGCTCTGCGGCGTTGATTGCGTGACCTGTCCAACCACAAGCGTGGTGGTGAAAGGTGACAACGCTTTCAGTCGCGCGATGAAAGTTCTTGTGCAGGAGGCGGAAACAGCCGTGCCGATGCAAGACCTGAATGAAACGCAGATTGCCCAACAAGCAGGTCGGATGATGTCGCTGGTAACTGATGCATGTCTGGGGCAGATTTTCGCGGGGCAAGTCCATCAGCGCATTGGAGCTGCTTGGGGGTTGGATGCCAAAACCCAGAACCTTTTGAGGCAGGCGCTGGTTTTGCTCAGCGATCATGAACTCAACCCGTCGACCTTTGCCGTTCGAATTTGTGCCTCAACCGGGACCAGTCTGCCATCAGCTCTTCTGTCCGGTATTGCCACTTTGAGTGGCCCAAGACACGGAGGCGTGGCTTCGCTGACCATGACGGCCTTGAGGGCGGCGCAGGGTGGAGATATCAAGACGGTTTTGTCGGACTTCGCTCCGCACGACCCGTATTCATATGGTTTTGGACATCCTCTCTATCCGTCCGGGGACCCAAGAGCCGCTCATCTGCTTGGCCAAATCCCCGGCAATGCACCAGTGGTGCGGGCTATTACGCTGCTGTCAGAACATTTAGGTCTGGAGCCTAATATAGACTCTGCTCTCGCGGCGTTCTCGATCCACCACGGGTGCCCTTGGGATGCCGCAACAACCATCTTTTCTGTAGGCCGTCTTGCTGGGTGGACGGCGCATGCGATTGAACAGGTGCGCAGCGGCGCAATCATCCGGCCGCGGGCGAAATATGAGCATTCAACCGTTTTTGGTAATAAGGACGAGTGCGCTTAATCGGAGCAGAATTGGTCAATGAATTCCTCGCTGACTTCACCCTGCCGGGATCATGCGCACTCCCAACACCATGTACCGAAAATCTATCCGGTATTGCGTTTGCACTGCAAACGCTGCTCAGGCTGCGGCGGTTGCTTCGATTTCAAACATTAAGCCGGAAAGGGCCAACCTGTTTACCCCAAGCAAGGTCATTGGTGGAGCACATTGAATCGGTCCGAACCGCATTCCCAACAGGTCAAAGTTTTTGAGCGCTTCGTCGACGTCAGTGGCAAATATAGACAATCTGGTGACATTGCGCAGATCCATCCCGGCTTCATTGAGCACCGCTTCCAGATTGCTCAACGCAAGATCAATTTGGCTTCGCATATCTCCTGGATGCTGGGGATTGCCATTGCTATCCACCGCCGTTTGTCCGGCACAGACCAATTGCTTAACAGCACCCTCAATGATTTCAGCCTGATTGTAGCCCAATTTCTGAGACCAGTCCCACGGATTTACAGCTGTTCGTTGCATGGTCAATTTCTCCTGTTTGATGTCCATGCCAGATTGGTAGAATTAAATGGTGCCAAATTTTGTCACTAAATGTGATAGGGTGATGAAATGAATATTCGCCGCCGTCATGACGCCATCATTCGAACACTTCGCCGCAGTGGATCATCAACCATTGATGAGCTTGCGGTTGAGGTGGGAGCTTCCCGCAGAACTGTTTTGCGCGATATTTCCGCGCTTCGGGATGAGGGTTTTCTGATCCATTCTGAAAGTGGACGGGGCGGCGGGTTACAACTTGATCCGCAATCAATGCAAACGACGGCGCGCCTTTCTGTGGTGGAAATCTTTGCCCTGCTGATCAGCGTTGCTGCCATGCGGGCAGCTCAAAATATGCCTTTTTCTGACTTGGCAGATTCGGGCCTTGCTAAGATTGAAAGGTCTTTGCCATCAGACAAAGTGCGTGATCTGCGGCGGATCCTTCAATGTCTTCATATTGGCCAACTGTCGCCGTTGCAGGATCTGTCTGACTTGGGGTCTATTGATGCCGATCTGCTGCCCGCCTTTGAGACGGCATTCCTTCAGCAGCTTCATATTTCGTTTGAATACAGGGATGCCAAGGGTTTGATGACCCAGCGTCGGGTCGAGCCTCAGGCGATGCTGATTTTGTCTCCCTTGTGGTATTTGGTGGCATGGGACCCAACGCGGCAGGATTTCAGGCATTTTCGCATGGACCGCATTGCCAAGCCCAAGTGCCTTCCAGATACGCCGTTCAGAAGGCGACATGTTCCGTTTGAGGACGATGTCTGCCCCTACAACGAACTGGTGGTAACAGCCTGAGGGAGCCGTCACTGGCTAGGCAAGGGATAAATTGAATAAGCATGCTCCCTCCGTTCAGTTACCCGTTCCTCTTACGCTGTCCCAACACGACGTTGGTCTGGCAATATGTCGTCTGGGCGCATTGCGATATGGCCTTCCAAGGTCGCACGGATTTCGGCGCTGTCAGCATCGTCAAAGAGATTGACCAACTCGTCCGGATCGGCCTCCAGGTCATAGAGTTCGCCGCTGCCGGAGATCAGGTCAATGGTCATCTTGTAGCGACTTGTACGCACCGTGCGAAGCTCCAGCGCGACGCCAACACGACCGGGCCCAAGTCCCCACTCGCTGAGGGCATAATCGCGTTTGGCATCCCCTTCGATCAACGGCCGCAGGCTTTGCCCGTGTTGCGTTAACAGCGGGTCCGCAGAGCCATAGTCGAAGAATGTTGGTCCCAAATCGATGGTTGAGACCGGTTCGGATACCCGCTTGCCAGCAGGCACATTTGGTCCGCGTATGATCATTGGCACGCGCAACAATCCTTCAAAATGCATCGGCCCTTTCAGGATTAACCCATGATCGCCTAGCCAGTCACCGTGATCGGAGATGTAAATCACAATCGTGTTTTCATCGAGCCCTTCTTCCATGAGCGTGTTCATGATCCGGCCAATTTGATGGTCAATGAAGCTGACCTGGCCATATGTATTGGCAATGATCTCGCGCAATTGCTCATCAGTTTGAGGCGTAATGCGGCTGTAGGCCTTGCGGATATCGGCAAATTTTGGGTCGGCTGGCTCACCTTCCATTGCGGCCTCATGCCACCAAGGTCGGCCTTCATAATTGCGTGTTCGATTTTTGGGCAGATCGACCTCTGCCGGATCATGCAGGCGTGACCAGGGCTCGGGACAGTCGAAAGGATGGTGTGGGTCGGGAAAGCTGACCCAGGTGCAAAAGGGTGCCTCAGCATCGCGCCCATGGCGCAGCCATTCGATGGCACGGTCAGCGGTCCATGGCGTATTGTGGTAGGCAACGGGAAGCTTGGAATGCCAGACCTGCGCGGCGCCCTTGGTGTCGCCCGCATTCTCCCACATCAACTTGGTGCGTTCATCGCCTTTGCCGTCCATGTGATAAAAGCGCTCATAGTGTTGCCCGGCTGGAGGCTTTTCTGGCGCCCACCAATTGTGGCCGACCAACATCATCTCCACATGGTCAAAACCCATATAAGGACCGTTCCAGTTCTCATCGAAATTTGCTGAAGAGCGGAGGCATTCCGGTGAACCGGTCGGTTCGTAGGTGTGGTAAGTTGAAAAGTGGGCCTTGCCAAACAAGCTCGTTTGGTACCCGGCCGCCGCCATGGCAGCAGCAAAGCCGCGATCACCGATTTCAACTGGCAGATCAATGCCGTTATCATGGACACCGTGGGTCCGGCATAGCTGGCCTGTAAGGATCGAAGCCCGTGCCGGTTGGCACACCACCGAAGGCGTGATGCAGGCATCGAAATAGGTGCCCTGCGCAGCCAGTTGATCAAGATGCGGTGTTTTTATATTTCTGCCCATGAAACCCATGCAATCTGCACGGTGTTGGTCAGAAGAAATTAGCAGGATATTTGGGCGACTCATTTGGCACCTTTGGTTTGACGGGCTGAGTAGAGGACAACCCCGAGAGCGAGCGCCATAAAAATGGCGGCTATGGGATTGGTGAACAGGAAAAACGGATCGTTGCCTGTGGCCGAGTAGGCCTGACGAGCAGTGTCTTCAAGTCGACCGCCAAGGATGAAAGCGATGACAAACGGCAAGGGCGATATGGCAAGGATGCGCATAAAATATCCCAAGACGCCGAAGCCGAGCGCAAACCAGATCGCCTCTATTCGGGTTTCCTGCACATAAATGGCTGTCAGGGTCAGCAGCAGAACAGATGGTAACAAGATCTGCTTGGGAATTTTGATCATGATGCCCATCGACCGCATGAACAATCCGCCAATGGTCCAGTTCATCAGGTTGGCCACTACCATCGCCGTAAACAGGCCGAAGGCGATTACCAGTTCGGTGTTCACCTGATCTGCTGAAAACTTGAAGACAGATGGGCCTGGATTGAAGCCACCGATCGATTCCATTGCCAGGATCAAAAATACCGCAGCAGCGTTGCCGGGGATGCCCAGCGATAGGACGGGGATCAGGTTGGCACCCGAAACCGAGGAATTGGCCGCTTCAGTTGAAGCAATCCCTTCCATGGCTCCATCACCAAACGCCGTCTGGTCAGAAGTTTTGCGCTTCTCATGTTGTGCCTTGCCAAAGCTATAACCAAGCGTCGCTGCGAGGGTTGAGCCGACCCCTGGAAGTGCACCGATCATCGTGCCAACCAGTGCCGAACGCGCGATATAGGGAGACAGACGACGAATATCGGCCCAATGCAGGCGTTGGTCGCCAACGTCGTGAACAGGGGCAATTGCGCCCTTGCTGCGTCGTTCGTGCCAAAGCTCATCAAGGCCTTTGAAAACTGCACCGATGATCAGCACGCCAAGAACTGATGTGGCGATTGGAAAACCACGTGCCAGTTCCTGTGTGCCCATGGACATGCGAGGATAGAAGTCTTCTCCGGTGCCGATATAGACAGCAAGCAGACCAAGACCAGTGGAAATCAATCCTTTGGCAGGCGAGCCGCCGATAACCGCTGCGATGAAACTCAGTGACAGAATCAACAGGGCCGTTTTTTCTGGCAGGTCCAAATAGGATTCGACGAGGATTGCCAGAAAAGGCGCGCACACGAAAAGGACGATATCGGAAAATGTATCCCCCGATGCGGAAGACAGATGCGCTACTCTGAGCGCCTTTTTAGCTTTGCCGCGCTGCGCCATGGGATAGCCGTCCAGCGTGGTCATATAGGCATCGGGCGTGCCCGGAGTGTTGAAGAGGATCGCTGGAACAGCGCCGCCGACAGTTGCCCCTTTCATGATGCCGATCAAAAAGCCGACAACCGGCAATAGTGCATCTGGATGGTAACCGAACACTGAAATCAAAATAGGCAATGAAATGGCCATGGCAACCGGACCTGCCATGCCAGGGGTGGCGCCCACCATGATGCCCAACAGGAAGCCCGAAAATATCATCACCAGGGTAATCGATATCGGCATGCCCAATATCGAAAACACCTCCGGCCCCTGAAAAACCGCAAGCATGCCCATCCAGATATAGTCGAGGACCGTCATCAAACGTCCCCGTTCGGTGGTAAGAGCAGATCTTCGAAAGGCACGTCATAGATAACGATCAGCGAAATAACCACGCAAATGGCGATCAGCAGGCTGCGAGCCGTCAGCCGACCTTCTGCCTGCCAGATCAGTCCCGAGATGATGAAAATGCCGCCCAGGAAATAGCCAATGAATTTCCATGGTGCCGTATCGCGCAAAAGCCGATACTCGGTGCCACTGTCGATTAAGGCAACAGCTATCGGTCCGGCATAGAGCATGATCAGGAAGCCAATGGTCAACACGCCAATCTGAACGCCGACAAAAGCCAGATTGGTCAGGTCGATACGGGGTTGATCTGCTTCTTTGCGTTCAAAAAGCAACAGTAAAACACCGCCAATTCCAATGAAGAAAGCCGCCACGGTCGGCGCCAGTGCATCTCCGATCATGCTGCGGCGGCGGACCTTTTCAATCAGCCCTGTCTCGGTGTCGAGCGGAACCCAAATGCCCGCAACCAAGAGGGCAAAGACCAGGCATGCCAGGCCCAAAAACATGTTGCTGCGGGAAAGAGGGGTCATGGCTGGTACAAAAATCTGGTGGGCCCGGCAAATGCGCCAGGCCCGACCGTTATTTGAGTGACCTTAGTCAGCCGATGCCGCCAACAGACTGCCGGCATCGCCATATGCCTTGGCAATCAGCGCATCCAGTTCGGCACCAGATCGCAGATCCACGCCACCAAAGGCCTTGTTAATGAAACCACCGGCTTTTGAACCCTCGGCATTCAATACGTCGGCAACCGCAGCAGCGATTGCGTCGCGGGCGGCAGGATCCATTCCTCCGGGACCAGCAATCATGAACATGGTGTCATTGGGGAAATTCACACCGAACTCTTTCAGGTTCGGGGCGTCAGGCGTGCCAGCCAGCGGACCGCTTTTGCCCGAAGCCAACTCAACCATATCTCCAGCCTTAACGGCCTTGGCCTGAATTCCGGCACCAAAACCGACATCCATGTCACCGGCGTTGAGACCATTCATGACAGCCTTACCACCGCGCACGGAGATGATGTTGAACTCAATCCCGTTTTCCTTGCCAATCACATAGGCCAGATCGGCGAGCGAAGGGCTCATGACGCCAAAACGAATTTTCTCGCCGCCTTTTGCTGCGGAGATGACGTCTGCAAGTGTCTTGTAGCCCTTCGAGGTCAGTGCCACGACGGCCATCTGGCTGCCCGCAGTCGACGTAATGGCAGTCGCTATGCTTGGGTCACCAGCCTTGGATGCAGCCAGGTTATAGCCCAGCGTCTCTGTCACAATCATGCCAATTGCGGTGCCGTCTTTGGGGGCGTTTTGAAGGGCTTTGACAGTGTTCAAACCACCTTTGCCGGTCACCTGCTCGGGAATGATTTTCCAACCCTTGGCTGCTTCTAGTTCTTCGGCGATCATGCGGGCTTGTGTATCTGCCCCACCGCCTGCGCCGAATGCGATCATCAATTTGATTGGACCTGGAGGGGTCCAGTCGGCTGCAAATGCGCCGCTGGCTAAGGCAACTACGCCAAGCGCAGCGATGGCGGTTTTAAGAATATTTTTCATGGGTCTTTTCCTCCCTGAATCTGACCTGGCGGCGATTACGCCAGAAGAAAGTTGACGCGTCAACGAAAAAGGTGACTAATCGCCAGAGGTTGCCAGGCATGTTCTGGTATCGCAAAACACGGTGACAATGGCTAACGACCGACACACTTCCTATTCTGCTGAGGCGCTGCCCAAGCTCATGACGTTTCGCTTGTCTCGTCTACAAGCGCGGGCAAATGCACAAGCCGCTCGCATTTTGATGAAACATGCTGGGATTTCCCTGTCTGAGTGGCGCATTTTCGTGATCATCGAAACTAATGGAAAGATTGCTCCGGCTGAGATTGTACGTCTGACACAATTCGATAAGGGCCTGGTCAGCCGTACCATCAAGAAACTGCATGAAAACGGCATGGTACGTATTGAAAACAGCGAATCGGATCATCGGTCTCACCTGATAGATTTTACCCCTCAGGGCTTTGCGCTGTTTGAACGTGCACGTCCCATCATGCGCCGCCGTCAGAAATTGTTTCGAGATGCACTCGAGCCTGAGGAGCTCGAAGTCCTGTTCCGTGCCTTTGACAAGCTCGACCTCGCCCTGGATGACATGGAAGATAAGCTCTGACTGCTAACCAGTGTGATATCACGTTGCCAGGTTGGTCAGTCCGCACCCTCTCTTTGCTTGGAAGCTGCGAGCAGTTCGCTGGTAATTATCGCATCGCGCTGAAATTAGGTGGTTGCAAAAATATCTGTCGATGAATTAGCGCCTGCCGATCAGCAAAAATATATTTTCGCAAAGGCGATGAAAATTGCTCGGGTTGCTGCAACAGGCGGGCTGATTTCCCACAGAGAGTATGCCGCTAAGAAGGCGGTTTTGCAGCGCCTCTGGAGTGCTATTGCTGTTTTTACGGCTCTCCGGCGTTCATTGTGCAGAAAATTTATTTCAATATATTTTATTCGTAAATATAAGTAAGTAAATCTCTCATTATGTCACAGAATATAGAAAATTGAGTAAAATTTTATTGATATAACTGAAATATATTCCTAAAATTCGAATCGTAATACATGTCAGATGCGCTCCTGCTTCTTCTCGCCGCACCAACGAGAAGCAATCAGCGTCAATTGGAGTTCCTGGCCTATGCCATATGATCTGGTGCAATCCCTACGCGACAAATGCCACTTTCGCCCGTCGTCCAACCGCCCGTCGTCCTTTCGAAAGGATAGCGGTGGCAATCCGATGTCGGATGATGATCAGCTGACGATAAGTGCCTCAGACGGCAGCGCTGCCGGGTGCAAGTCTGGAAGCAGGCGTGTGTTCGGCCCGTTGGCAACCATTGTTATGGCAGGGCTGTGCACGCTCGTATTATTGGTCGCGTCGGTTCAACCTGTGCTGGCGGAGTCCAAAGAGGTGGCCCAGGGCACTCCCGATCTGTTGGAGGAAGGTGTGAGCGAATTTCTGACCGATCAACAAATCGGTCTATCGGCCGCAGTAGTTGATCTTGTGGCACGTGATCTTCAAGGCAAAGCTCGTAAAACAGCGCCGCCTGCGTCTCTTGCTTTGGTCCCATAATCGCGAAAAACCTCCCAAATCAATGGGAAAACTGGATCAGAAAACACTTCCGAGATTAAGGCGAGTTTTTCAACGGAATTGGCACAAAGGAGACCTTGCGCCCTTCACCGATCGCACATGGTTCAATGACCGGTGAGCGGACTTTGCAGACCTTTCCGCTTAGTTTTTTTTCCTATGACTTACCGTTCAATGATGCGTCGACTTTCCTGTTGCCATAGAGAGATGATGGGGCTGGTGGTGGGCTCCGGTTGCCATTAGTCCAAAAAATCCCAGCCCTTTGATCTTTTGCCGAGTCTCTGCCGAAGAACTGGTCACCCTCAACTCAGCGCCTGCATCGGTTTTCGTGGCGCTCGCTGACCAATCATCCATCTTGTCCAATTCTATGGCATGCGCCGGGACCATGGCTTGGATTGCACGCAACACCGTGCCTGAACCCGTTACCTGATAGCGCCAGCCGTCAGGCTGAGGGATTGCGGAAACATTCGCCTGAAGGAACAGGGCGTTCATGTCCACAAGGTGCTGCCTCAATGCTGCGATATTGACTTTGCTCCAATCCGCCTGCGGGTCATTCGACAGCAGGGCCACGATCTCAGCGGTGGCCGCAAAGGCCGATTGACCAGCCTCCTTCGGCGCCGAGGCCGATGAATGCCCTACATGCTCTCCAGCAGAATGTTGTCCCTGCATCAGGTTGGCCGCTCCGTAGCCCGCCCCCGCTACGACCACAGCCAGTAGGCTCAGCCCCAAAGTCCAATTTCTGTTCATGCAAACTTGCTCCTTTTGGACACACTAACCCAAAAGAATTTGCCTAAATATGATTTCAATCATAAATAGTACACATGCTTGCTTCCCCCTTTGATCAACTACCAGGCGCAGCTGTCAGTCGTCGCACATGCGTTGCCGGAGAACGCATCTTCTCACAAGCAAGCCGCTGTCGTGCGCTGTACTATTTGGTCAGTGGCGAAGTGCATCTGCTGCGCTTTGGCAGTGACGGAACGCAGGTTATGATTCATCGGGCCTTTAGCGGAGGTTTCTTTGCAGAGGCATCTTTGTTCTCGCCCACCTACCACTGCGACGCAGTTGCCCAGATGGATTGCCAGCTTGTTCGATTGGACAAGACGCACATCCTGGCAGAAATGAAAAATAATTCGACATTTTCTGCCGCGCTGTCAGCGCATTTTGCCCATCAGGTTCAATCCTATCGGCGCCTGCTGGAATTGCGCGCCATAAAATCCGCCAATGAACGAGTGTTGGCAGCAATTGATGCGGGGTTGATGGGCGGCAACATCAAGGCATTTGCCAGCGAAATCGGCCTCACACACGAAGCAACCTATCGGGCTCTGGCCAAAGCCACATCACAGGGGAAGCTGATCAAGACCGGACGCGGCCAGTACCAGCGAATAGTTGGTCAGCTCCCAGCTTAACGGGCATTGCTGCATTATCAGCTTGACCTTCCAGCAGGTGGAAGCCTTAAACTTTTCGGCAATCGATGGCCTCTGGTTGTCGGAGTGCCCCCAACTTGCGGCTTAATGTGCGAAAGGGACGAGACGGCAATGTTGCGACTTCTGACGGCCGCCATTCTGCTTGTGTCTGGATATTTGCTGTTTCAACACCTGCAACTGCCAAGCGAACCTGTTGCGGCGGGCAAGCCAATGGTTCAGGTATCCGTGCCGAAACTGACGGCAATACAGCAGCAGGGTGAGCAACTCTTCAACGAGAATTGTGCCAGCTGCCATGGTCAAGATGCTGCAGGCCAGTACGGCGTAGCCCCACCGTTGGTTCACATCATCTATGAACCCAATCACCATGGCGACCGGGCGTTTCAATTGGCGGCGCAGCGTGGGGTCAGACAACACCACTGGCAATTTGGAAATATGCCCGCGGTGCCGTCGGTGACATTTGAGGACATCACCAAAATTACCAGCTATGTCCGCGGGCTGCAGCGCGCCAATAGCATAGACTAGCGGGGTGAGATGGGATTTGGTTTGAAACTTTTTCGGCTACTAGCGCTACTGGCTTGCTTTTCCCTGATTGTGGCCGGAGGCAACTGGGTGCACCATGCTCATGTCGGCCACGCATATAACTCTGCGCATCTGGACCTCCCCAATCACATGCACATAAACGGCATCGCGAATGATGATGTGGCAAATGAAAGCCTCATTCACTGCGGCTCCGACAACGTCTGGTTTGTGCCGACTTGGATGCCATCGCAAGACCTGACAGCCAAGGCAAATTGCGCACTGGAACACATCATAGCAGTTTCCATACACCTCCAGGTCGAAAAGCCGCCTCCACGTCTGATTGTGCTCTGAGCCCACAGGCTCGCAACAAGTAAACTCCAAAACACAATCAGGAATCGTTATGAATAAGAAAATCATAGCTGCAGGTATGATTGCGGCGTCTACGCTTATCGCCGCTGGTGCCTTTGCCCACGGCGGTGCGACCGGCATCGTCAAACAGCGCATGGACGGCATGATGGCCATGGGCAAAGCGTTGGGAACCGTTGCCGACATGTTCAAAGGTAAAACCGCGTTCGACGCGGATCAGGTTGCCGCAGCCGCCAAAATTGTCGAAGGTCACGCTGCCGAGATGGGCGCCCTATTTCCCGACACCAAGGCCTCTCGTGAAGGAAAGGGGACCGAGGCGCTGCCGTCGATCTGGGAAAGCAAGGACGAGTTTTTGGCACTTGCTTCTGCTCTTGAGAGCAAGTCAGCCGATCTGGCCAAAGTTGCGGCATCCAATGATCAGCCTCAGATCAGACGAGCCTTTGGCGAAGTGGCGAAGACCTGTTCGGCCTGCCATTCGGATTATCGCAAGGCCAAGAACTAAACCCGCTTAAAACGCGTTTCGTCAGTGGGGGGGCTGGCGCTGACTTACCCAGCCCCTGGCGAAGATACTGTGAATTTGTTGGTGGATGGTCAATTTCTCCATTCGCCAACACTTACTCAAGGAACAAGCAGCGACATGATAAATCGTCGGCAATTCATACATTCTGCGGGTGCAACAGCGGCTTCCGTCAGCCTGGCCAACCTGCCCGGTTTGGCGCTGGCAAAAACCGACTCTGGACAAATTGAGCTGCGTGCCAAAACAGCCGAGCACGCACTGCCGGGAGAGTCGTATGCTGCATCGAAGCTCTGGCTTTACGATGGCAAATTGCCGGGGCCTGAAATTCGCCTGCGCAAGGGTGAAGTGGTACGGATTAAGTTCATCAATGAACTGGATGAACCGACCTCCATTCATTGGCACGGAGTTCGCATCAAAAATGCCATGGACGGCGTCTCGGGCCTGACCCAAGACCCGGTCGCACCCGGTCAGAGTTTCGATTATGAATTTGAAGTTCCGGACTCAGGCACATTCTGGTACCACGCTCACAACAAGAGCTGGCAACAGGTCGCGCGCGGACTTTATGGCCCATTGATCATCGAAGATGAGGTGCCTGTCTTTGATCGCGATCATGACATTACTCTGATGATGGACGACTGGCGGTTGGATCAAAATGGTCAATTGCATTTGGCGAGCCTTGGCGACGTCGGTGATTGGTCCCACGCCGGACGGCTGGGCAACTTCATCACGGTCAATGGTCGAAGGGAGCCTGTCTTCAAACTGTTTCGCGGCGAAAACTATCGCTTGCGACTGATCAATGCGTGCAATGCACGGGTGCTGATCGTCAGTCCTGCTGCGCTCGGAGCCAAGATATTGGGCTTTGACGGATTTGATCTGACAGAACCGCTAGAGCCGCAGTTTGACACCCTGCCCGTTGCGCCTGCGCAGCGCGTAGATCTGTTGGTACGTGGGGAATCGCTGGACCCAGCACGGCTCAATGATGTTGGTGACTTTGCCCTTCAGGAACTGACCCAGACGACCGCATACAGCATGGCGAAATTTGAATTTGTGGAGCCGCCAAACGGCCCGCAAAAAACAACCAGTTTATCCCTCTCACCCAATGCCATTGCCGCGCCAGACCTGGACAACGCGGTCGATGTTACGCTCGACATGACAGGGGGCGCCATGGGCCGGACTGAAGGACTGATCTACCAGGGGCGTCAATTGAACATCAACGAGATGTTCGACACAGGCCAGGTTTGGGCATTCAACGGCGTGGCCAACCTCTCCGATCAACCGCTTTTTCGCGTTCAGCGCGGCCAGACCATTCGCTTGAAGACAATGAACCAAACGGGATGGATACACGGGATGCATGTGCATGGTCACCATTTCAGAATTTTGTCGCGCCAACGGGAAGAACTGGTGAAGGACGCCTGGCGGGATACGTTTTTGATCGACGGGGACGAGACCGTAGAAATCGCCTTCGTCGCCGACAATCCCGGCAAATGGCTGCTGCATTGTCACATGCTGGAGCATGCAGCTGGTGGCATGAACACGTGGTTTGAGGTGATATAAAACGTGCTGCCGCGCCGCCAACTTCTCAAGGGATCTGCGGCCATCGCCGCTTTGACGGCATGGCCCGAATTAGGTTTTGCGGCGGATGGCGTTTTATCCGATGCGCCGATAAATCTGTGTGCCAGTGAGGTACAGCGACCACTGTTGCCAGGCAGGCGTCCATCGCGCCTGTTTCTATATGACGGCATTAGCCCCGGACCAACCATCCGTCGCCAGCAGGGCGATCGGTTGCGGGTCCTGTTCCACAACGACCTTTCCGTGCCATCGACTATTCATTGGCATGGTGTACGCCTCACCAACAGGATGGACGGGGTGCCCAACCTGACTCAGGCGCCGGTTAGGGCCGGCGAAACGTATTTGTACGACTTCATCCTGCCTGATGCGGGCACCTATTGGTATCATGCTCATTTCAACAGTCTGGAACAGGTTGCGCGCGGGCTTTACGGACCATTGATAATTGAGGGAGATACAAGTCTCTCATCTTCGAGCAGAGATGTTGTTCTGACCCTTGATGACTGGTGGATTGACGATGATGGTCGTTTTGTCGACGGTTTTACCGATTGGTCCCAGGGCAAGCCCGGTGGTCGGATTGGCAATATCGCAACCGTCAATGGTAATTCCCCCGGCCAGCTTGTGGAAATACCGGCTGCAACACCTGTCCGCCTCCGTTTGATCAATGCCGCAAATGCCCGGGAGTTTTTCCCGGACTTTAAGGGCGCGGAAGCCAAGGTCGTGGCTGTCGACGGCCAGCCACTTGCCGAACCGCATCCTGTTACAGGGCCGCTCAGGCTTGGCCCCGCCCAACGGCTGGACCTGATGGTCAGGCTACCCAGTGGCGGTGAGGCTCGGCTGGCCGAGGCGTCTGGCACGTTGCTGGGAAATCAGACACTGGCTGTTTTTCGGGCCGGACCGCCGGACAAAAACGCGCCCCAGAATGTTCAGTTGCGACCACCCAATCTGACCAGACCGGGTCCCAATAATGCGCTGCAGATTCCCCTTGTCATGACAGGTGGTTCAAGCGCGGAAATTGCAGGCGCCCGATACCAAGATGCGCAGCGCAACCTCAAGCAACTGGTCCGGGCACAGCAGGTCTGGGCTTTCAACCAAACGGCTGACCTGCCGAAACAACCCCTGTTTCGTGCGAAGCGCGGAGCGAGCGTTCTTGTCCAGATGGAAAATCTAACCGGCTGGTCGCACGCCATGCACGTTCATGGCCATCATTTCCAGGTGCTCAATTCCCGCGACGACCTGGACGCAAAGGCCTGGCGCGACACTGTAATGATTGACCGCAATCAAAAGGTGGAGATCGCCTTTGTGGTAGATAATCCCGGCCGCTGGCTGTTGCATTGCCACATGCTTCAACATGCCGTCTCCGGCATGCGCACCTGGTTTGAGGTGGTGTGAGGATGGATCAGCAGGCCGCAAACTTGATCCATCGCAAGGCGCTGAGGTGGGCCTGTGGCAGAATATTGAAAATTGGTGAAGACAGGAGCCGCAAATGAAACGCAGATCGTTCTTGCTTGGAGGGGGAGCCGCGCTGGCAGCCGGTGGAGTGTTATGGTCGAACTCGGGCCATGTGGCGCTGGGCGATTTGGCTTCCCGGCCAAAGCTAAACTTCCCACCCCTGATTGATGCCCGGGCTTCGGGCCAATTTGCCCTTCATGCACAGTCTGGGGCAACGTCTTTCTTCGAAGGACGGCCGACGCCCACACTCGGCTTCAATCAATCCTATCTGGGCCCGGTTGTGAAACTGGCCAAGGGGGAAGTGGCAGCCAAAGTCAGCAACAATCTCGATATGGACATCAGTTGTCATTGGCATGGTTTGCTGCTGCCGGGAGACGCGGATGGCGGCCCGCATCAACCCATATCACCCGGCGAAACATGGAGCCCCGTTCTGCCGGTGAATCAGCCCGCCTGTACGGCCTGGTATCACACCCATATCCACGGTGCGACGGCGACCGGCGTCTATGCTGGCTTGGCCGGTGGCCTGATCGTTGATGACGGCGATGACGAGGCACGGGGCCTGCCCAACGGCTATGGCGAAGACGACCTGTTTCTGGTTTTGCAGGACAAGCAATTCCATGACGATGGCAGCATGGCCTATGATCAAAGCATGCCGAGCATCATGCATGGTTTCTCCGGCGACACAATTCTGGTCAACGGTCAAATTGGCGCTGTGGCCCAAACGCCAAAAGGCTTGGTACGTCTGAGACTTCTCAACGGCTGCAATGCCCGTATCTTCACGTTGCATATGCAGTCCGGTCGCGAGATGCATCTGATTGCCACCGATGGCGGTTACCTGCCCAAACCATTCGCCCTTGATGAGCTTCGCCTGTCACCTGGTGAGAGGGCTGAGGTTCTGATCGACTTTGGCGACGGCAGCGCTGACGCCCTGTTGAGTCGGGCCGATATGAATTCGGGCATGGGCGGCATGATGGGCCGCTTCCAAAGATTCGGCAGTTATTTGGCCGGGTCATCATTTGAAGTTTTGCCATTTGAACCGACCGGCAAAAAGGCAAAGTTTACCAGATTGCCAGATCAGATCAGTCACGAACTGGCATCCGTTGGCGAGGCTGCCGAAAGCACTGTCCGGCAGTTTTCCCTCGACATGCCCATGGGCTCTGGACGCATGATGGGGGGCGGTATGATGCGTGG
>JBDVMU010000021.1:0-54138 GCA_039969995.1 Rhizobiaceae bacterium | reverse complement strand
CCTTCTCGCTCTCGCCGCTCGGGGCCGCCGCCGCCGCCGCCCGGTTTGGCCCCAGTTGTTTAGTCCAGCAGCAGTGCGGCACCCTTTTCAGCAATCATATAGACCGTCGAATTGATATTGGCCGCCGGTATCGACGGAATGACCGACGCGTCAATCACCCGCAACCCCTCGACCCCGCGAACCCGCAATTTGGGGTCAACGACAGACAGGCCGCCCTGGCCCATCTTGCAGGTGCCGCAGGGGTGAAAGATCGTCCCGCCATTTTGCCGCGCGAAATCCAGCAGTTCCGCATCATCCTCAACCCCCGCGCCGGGCATGAATTCGCTGTCAATCAACGGTGCAAAGGCCGGTTGCGCGTAAATATCCCGCAAGGCTCTGATCCCGCTGACCAGCGTTTTCTGATCAATCTCTTCCGCCAGATAATTAGGCTCGATCTTCGGCCCCGCCGTTGGGTCAGCCGAGCTGATCTGGAGCCGTCCACGCGACTTCGGATGGCACTGGAAGACAACTGCCGTAAAGCCTGAAAACTTGTGCAAGGGTTCCCCCGGACGCGGCACCGACATTGGCATCACCATGAACTGAATGTCCGGGCGGTCGCCCTTCGCCAGCTCTGAACAGGCCGCACCACCGATCTGCCCGGCCCCGGCGGTCAGCGGACCGGACCCAGCCAGCGCCCATTGCAGGCCCATTTTGGCCAGTCCCCAGGGGCTGCGCACCGCATCATTGATCGACAGCCGCTGTTTCAGTTTCACAATTGTGCGAACCTGATAGTGATCCTGCAGGTTCTCTCCCACGCCGGGCAAATCGGCCTTCACCTCAATGCCATTGGCCTGCAGCAGCGCCGCCGGGCCAATGCCGGAGAGTTGCAGCAATTGCGGAGACTGGAGCGCCCCACTGGACAGGATGACTTCGCGACGGGCACTGGCGCTTTGAACCTGATCACCGGTCTTCCACTCCACACCCGTTGCGCGTTGCTTGTCGAACACCACTTTTTGGACCAGTGCATTCGAGATGACTTTCAGATTGGGCCGCTTCAGCGCCGGGCGCAGAAAGGCACGGGCTGAGCTTTCCCGCCAACGCGGCCCAATCGACAATTGATAGGCCCCGACCCCGTAGCTGGATTCGCCGTTGAAGTCTTCGTTGCGCGGCAGGCCATATTGTTCCGCCGCAGCCAGCCAGGCGTCGTTGGCCTCGCTTTTGTTGCGCAGATTTGAAACCCTGAGATTGCCTTGATTGCCACGGTATTGGTTGGGTGGATTGCCATAATTGTTTTCAACCCGCCGAAAGAACGGCAGCACGGACTGATAGTCCCAGCCTTCTGCGCCATCTGCTGCCCAATCATCGTAATCTTGCTTTTGGCCGCGCACATAGATCAACCCATTGATCGAACTGGAACCGCCAAGAACACGGCCCCGTGGCCAGTTCATCTGGCGTCCGCCGATGCCCTCGCAGGGTTCTGTTTCAAAACTGCGCGAAAAGCGATCATTGAACACGGTTCGATAATACCCGACCGGCAATTGCAGCCAGAAGTTTCGGTCCGATCCGCCAGCTTCCAGCAACAGCACGCGGTTTGCCGGGTCCTGCGACAACCGATTGGCCAGCAAGCAGCCAGCCGATCCCGCACCAACTATGATGAAATCAAATTCGCCGATATTCGAGGTCATGGTTACCCGCGCAAATGGCCCAGTTAGACACTGAGTTGACCCCTACGGAACGGGTTTGTCCAGCCCTTCAACTGCGCACTAACCAGCTCTTTGAGCAACTGCAAAGGTGGTCAGGAATTGCTGGTCATTCCCAATCCAGAGACTATATTGAGGACATGTCATTTCTTCTGCGCAATCTTGTTCGTCAACTGGCCCGAAGAGCCGCCAACGACCCGGCCACCCGTGAAAAGGCGCTGAAGGTTGCCCGTGGCGTGGTGTCAGAAACCAAGCAGATAGCCAAACAGGATGACCGTGCTTATGCAGCGGGAAAAGCCTTGCGCCGGGCGCTTGGCAAATCCCGCAACAGTTAGCACCTAGCCTTCAGGGATATCGTTGACGAATTTCGGCACATGGTAACCCGCCTGAACCGCCGGCCGGGCCATGACCCGACGATACCAGGCCAGGACATTGGGGAAATCGGCAAGATTGACCTGCTGCCATTCATAGCGTGACACCCACGGCCAGCAGGCCATGTCGACAATCGAGTAATCATCAACAATATAGTCGCGGCCTTCCAGGCGTTGATCCAGCACGCCGTAGAGGCGCTGAGTCTCTGCCAAAAAGCGCTCCTCGGCAAACGCGGCCTTGCCCGAGTTATAATGGGCATATTGGTGGGTCTGGCCAAGCATCGGGCCGAGGCCGCCCATCTGCCACATCAGCCACTGATTGAGCTCAGCGCGTTTCAGCGGATCGGCCGGCATGAACTTTCCGTATTTTTCCGCCAGATAGATCAGGATGGCGCCTGATTCAAAGAGTTTCAGACCATTGTCATGATCGACGATTGCCGGAATCTTGTTGTTTGGCGCTATGGCGAGAAATTCTGGGGTTTTCTGTTCCCCTTCTCCGATATTGATCGAATGAACCTGATAATCGATGCCCAATTCCTCCAGCATGATGGAAATCTTGCGGCCATTGGGGGTGGGCCAGGTATACAGGTCGATCATCGGGGAACTCCAAAATTGTAAGCGCAATTACGCTATGGGCAGCGGTAGTCCGCGACTTGTGACCTCTCACCCTGGCTTTGGCAAGCGCTGGTGGACCTGATCCTCCCAATGAACTGATCAGGTCCACAACAGGGCCTGTGGGAAAATTCGGCAGAAAAATTTAATGTGTGTGTCAGGTCACATTCTGCAGCATCACATTGTGCAAATATACCTTCACCGGCGTTTGCCCCACATTTGCTGGTACCTCTGCTTCCAACGCTCCAACGAGCAGACGATGCAGGCCTCTACCCTGCCCGGTTGCGCCAGCGCACGACTAGGTGGGGTTTTGGGCTTTGAAGGCCAATCCCACAACAACTTCAAAATTGATGTCAAAATTGGGAAATCGCCCCTAAATTCGCTGCAATGGTATTTTACCTAGCCAGTTTTGATCAAAAAATGCTAAAATAGAGCGGCTAAGTCGCTTTTTGTTCCAGGTTTCACATCGGACAATGATGCGCGTATCGCCCTGTCGGGTGCGCCCTATTACGCGACTCAGGCACAAAAACGCCGCTTTTGGCGCGGTGCTACGCAATTCTTTCGGTAGGACCTCAGGGGGCCAAAACCAGATGAAAGGTGGAAGTCATGGAAACGGTCAAAACATTTCTGGTCGAAATTGTCTGCCCGGAATGCGGACGATCCGGCACAGCCCACGCCTCGTCACGCGAAACTGCAGATATCGGAATGGCCGTCAGCCTGGATCAAATTCCATTCGGTTTCAGTCTCGCCGAAGCCGCAACGGCTAAATCCGGACCGAAGGTACAGTGCCAATGCGGTGCCAAGTTCGAACCAGCCCAGGG
Source organism: Rhizobiaceae bacterium (assembly GCA_039969995.1). Taxonomy (GTDB): domain Bacteria; phylum Pseudomonadota; class Alphaproteobacteria; order Rhizobiales; family Rhizobiaceae; genus Pseudahrensia. The sequence continues at coordinate 50,655 of JBDVMU010000021.1, read as the reverse complement.
CTAATCGCAACTGGTTGAAACAGGCCTGTTTCTAGGCTTAGCTGCCCCGAACCAATGATACTCGGGGTCCCATGAAACACGTCCAGATCGAGCACCGTGACAAGATAGCGATTGTCACGTTTGACCGCGGCAACGCTGCCAACCCATTGTCGTACCAGTTGATGCGAGAGTTGACTGAGGCCGCCCGAAGTTTCGAAGATGACCATCAGACCGCTGCGATTATCCTGTCTGGGCGCAAAGACAATTTCACCTTGGGTTTCGACCTGAAGGATCCCGAAGTAAAGCGATTGCAGGATGCAAGGCTCGCGGAGCGGCGTGTTATGGTGACCACCGGCAAGCGCATGTGTCAGGCCTGGGAAGACCTGCAACCTCTCACAATTTCGGCTTTGGAAGGCTGGTGTGTTGGCGGCGGCGTGGCTTTATCGGTTGCAACCGACCTGCGGATCATCAGCCGGCCGGGCGGCATGTATGTGCCGGAGGTGGAGCGCGGAATGAATATGTCCTGGGGCTCGGTTCCACGAATCGTCAATCTGGTTGGCCCTGCTCGCGCCAAGCGCATTATTGTGCTGGCCGAAAAGATGAGCGCTGTGCGGGCAGTCGAATTCGGCCTGGCCGACGAAATGGTCGAAGCAGGCACCACTCTCGACTTCGCTTTAGAGATGGCCAAGCGAGCTGCCCAAATGCCGCCGGTCGCCTTGCGCATGTGCAAACGGGACATCAACGCTTACACCAATGCGCTTGCGGCTGTCGCCTCTCACGGTGATTTCGATGACTTCACATTGGCCAGTGGTTCGCAAGACGGGATGGAAGGCATGGCCTCCTTCCTGGAAAAACGCCCACCCAAGTTCGATGGCAATTAGCGCAGCAGCGAGTGAAGCAGCGCGGCGGCGATACAAGCCAAAGGCTGAGGATTATTCTCCAAAACCTTCCCCAGTTCCACGCGGCTTCATCCGCACCAGACGTGACGTCTTCACTGCTGCCTGGCGATGATGCACAATTGCCTGATAGTCAGGGTCATAGACCATATCCAGAAATGCCTGTCCGCTTGGATAGCGGGCAATAAAGGCAATGTCCCATTGCTCATCCGATGGACCGATCACCATGAACTGCGGATCGCCGGACCAAATAATCTCCCCGCCGACTTTCTTGAAAATCGGCAGGCTTTCGCGCCCATAGGCAGCATAGGCGTCAGCGCCCGTAGCAGCGCGCCCGTCTTCATATGACGCGCGTTGACGCAGGCGGACAAGGTTGAGCATCTCGACAGGATGGTCGCGCGGCAGATCTTTTAGCTGCGCGAAACCTTCCCGTGTGGGATCAATAAAACCATCCATAATTCAGCACTGATGCGCATAGGTGAAAACCAACGTATCAGGCGCCGTGCGGCCCGTATCGCGACAACGGAGATAAACCTTGCGCACACCGTGCACTGTCACCCGCCGCTGGTTCTGGGCAACTGGCCCTTCAACAAAATATTCAAGCGGTGTGGCAGGACAGAATTTTGAAAAGCGACGGGCTGTTCCCGAATACCAATTACCGTTCTTGCGTCCGTTAAACAGCAATGTTCCCTGGCGTACTCCTGAAGCGCGTAGCGCCTGCTTTGGATTTTCATAATAGATCCAGCGTTGATTGCCGGAGGCTTCCAGTCGCATCAGTGATCCATTATGCCACCAGCAGGACGCTGCTTGCGCCCTGTCACTGCCCACCAACAGACCCACCGGCCAGACAACTGCACTAGCGATCAAAAGTGCAAAGGCCCAGCGGAGTGATGTTTTCGCGTTCATTTTCATGTCGAATCCCTTCCCTGTTCTCAGATCATTTGAGGATAGGCGAAGCGACGGTCAGGAAAAAAGTGCGAAAAGACACACATTGCAGCTGCAAATGAGCCTGCAGTATATGACTCTAGGCGTGGATAACACGTCCTTCTGAATCCATGACGCTTTCATGCATCATTTCTGACAGGGTCGGATGAGGGAAGACGGCATCAATCAGATCCTGCTCGGTGGTCTCCAGGTTCATCGCCACGACAAAGCCCTGAATCAGTTCTGTCACTTCCGCGCCAACCATGTGAGCACCCAGCAACTGCCCGGTTTTCTTGTCGAAGATTGTTTTGACCATTCCTTCCGGCTCGCCCAGCGCAATCGCCTTGCCGTTACCAGCGAAATTGAAGCGGCCAATTTTGACTTCAACACCAGCCTCTTTTGCGGCCTTCTCTGTCATGCCGACACTGGCAACCTGTGGATTACAATAGGTGCAACCTGGGATCTTCGCCTTGTCCATCACATGGGGATGTTTTCCAGCGATTGCTTCGACACAGATTACGCCCTCATGCTCGGCCTTATGAGCCAGCATCGGTGCACCGGCGACATCGCCAATGGCATAGATGCCAAGAACGTTTGTCTTGCCATAATCATCAACGGTGATGATGCCGCGATCCACGGCCACACCGGCCTTTTCTAGGCCAAGTCCTTCGGTATTCCCCATCACACCAACAGCGGAAATCAATCGGTCTGCAGTTAGTTTCTCGATTTTGCCGTCCTTGGTTTCGACATGGGCTGTAACGCTGTCCCTACCCTTTTCAACCTTGGCAACCTTGGCTTCCAGCATGATTTTCATGCCCTGCTTTTCAAACCGTTTCTGGGCATGTTTGGCGATTTCATGGTCTTCAACCGGCATCACTTGCGGCATTAATTCAACCACAGTCACGTCTGCTCCCATCGTGCGGTAGAAAGAAGCAAATTCGATACCGATGGCGCCTGAGCCCATCACGATCAGTGATTTCGGCATGGTTTTGGGCACCATCGCCTCAAAATACGACCAGATCAGATTGCCATCTGGCTCAATACCAGGCAGCGCGCGTGGTCGCGCGCCAGTTGCAACAATAATGTGCTTGGCCTGATAGGTGCCCTCACCCAACGCCTTTTTTGGCGTTGGGTGCTGCGGCTCAACGGCCGGCTTGGAAGAAGCCGATACCTTCACCTCGCCAGGCTTGACGATGGTGGCTTCTCCCCAGATCACATCAACCTTGTTTTTCTTCATCAAAAACTCAACGCCGCCGTTGAGCTGACCGGAAACCCCACGCGACCGTTTGACGATTTTTTCAACGTCAAATCCAATGCCGCTGGCAGACAGTCCAAAACTGTCTGCGTGTTCCATATGACCATAGATCTCAGCAGACCGCAGAAGCGCCTTAGTTGGAATACAACCCCAATTGAGGCAGATGCCGCCGAGATGCTCGCGCTCAACAACAGCCGTTTTCAGGCCAAGCTGAGCTGCCCTAATGGCCGCCACGTAGCCGCCTGGGCCACCGCCGATAATCAAGATGTCATATGAATTTGCCATGGTCATTGCCTCAAGTCACAGGCGCTGAAAGCAGCAGCCAGTTTTGTGTTTGGGATGTTTCATTGAAAGGAATATAGGGCCGTTGGTCTCGCTTGCGGAAACCCCGGGAATGATAGAGCTGCAGGGCTGATAGGTTTGAATCCTCCACCACCAGACTGGCCTGCGATGCCCCAGACATTTTTGCCTTGGAGATACAGTTATCCAGCAAACTGCCGCCGACACCCTGTCCTTGTGCAGTTTCGTCCACGGCCAGCCAGTCAAGCAGCCAGTCCCCGGCAGCTTGATGAAACAGTTCGAAGATTGGTTCGAACAAAGCAACAGAATCGACAGCAATTTCATCACCACCGGCATTTGTCAGCACACCACTCGCCGCACCTACAATCTCGCCATCTGCTTCAGCTATAATGGTATTGCTCCAGCCGGGAAGGTAATCGGAACGAGCCATTGCTGCCTGAGAGAGTCGAAGCCAATTGTCTGCGTTGGTTCGCTCAGCGTTGGTAGCTTGCTGCCGCCAATACCACTCAGACAAGCCATGGCTGGCCACGTTATCGAGCCGGGCCAATTCTGCGGCATCTTGTACCCTTGCCGGGCGAATTTGGATATCGGACATGATTTTCTCCTGATAGTCCTTGTCCTTAATCGCGGCAGGCGTCATAGAAAGTTCCAATTCCAGCACTGGCAAACAGCAATGCAATTCTTCGAATCCTTTTACAGTCTCGGTTATTCCGGTGTTGTCCTGCTTCTGACCACCTTGTTTGTGGCAGCCTTGGCGTTTAACGGGCTGAAACTGCATAAGCGCGGCTGGTTGCCCAAAATTCTGTTTTTTGGCGTCGTATTTGGCCTGTTCGTTGTGGCCACCAATTTTCTCGCCGCCGAACGCAAGTTCATGATGGACGCCATTCGCGACGATGGTGGGTTGAAACGCACTCAGGAACGTTAAGTTCATCGGCGTTTCACCATTTCCCGCCAGCCATTTAACCCCTAGACCAGCATGCTGAGCGGGTTCTCGATATAGCCCTTAAAAGCCGCGGCCAGTTCAGCCCCAAGCGCGCCATCAATGGCTCGGTGATCGAATGCGAAAGTGGCTGCCATTACAGTCGCAATCGCCAGCTCATCGCCTTTGACCACAGGCCGCTTTTCACCCGCCCCTATGCTGACAATGGATGCGTGTGGCGGATTGATGATTGAGGTGAATTCCTTCACGCCAAACATTCCAAGATTGGAAACCGCGGTGCATCCGCCCTGATACTCATCGGGGCTCAACTTCTTCTGCCGAGCCCGACCGGCCATGTCTTTAACTTCAGCAGAAATGGCCGACAGGGATTTCAGCTCGGCCTGCCGCACGATTGGAGTGAACAGGCCGTCTTCAACCGCAACCGCAACTCCGACATCAGCATGTTTGTGGAACAGCCGATCGGTTGAAGTCCAGGAAACATTCGCCATCGGAACAGCCTTGAGTGCCAATGCCATCGCTTTGACGATAAAGTCGTTGACTGAAATCTTGTAAAGCGGCTTGCCTTCGTCATTGGTCGGTGCAGCACCATTCATCTGCGAGCGCAGCGCAAGCAAAGCGTCAAGCTCACAATCCATGGTGATGAAATAACCCGGAATTGATTGTGTGCTTTCGGTGAGCCGCTCGGCGATTACTTTGCGCATACCGTCATGCGGTTTCTTTTCGTAAGACCCGTCGGCAAACATCTTCAGCACCATCTCGTCGGGCATGCCGGTGGACATCGCCCCTGAGACCGCACCTGCTGTGGCGACCGCTGCTGGCGCTGCTGACGTACCAGAAGCAAGCGCAGCTTCAACGTCGGCCTTAACAATGCGTCCATGAGGTCCGGTTCCGTTGACAACGGCAATATCCAGCCCCCCTTGTTCGGCAATGCGGCGCGCCAAAGGAGTTGCAAAAACACGATCACCCGAATGCGCCGCTGGAGCCGCAGCAACCGGGGCTGCTGGCGCGGTCGCCGCTGGTGTCGCGGCTGGTGTTGCTATTACCGCCGTCGCTGTCGCCGCCGTCGCCGCCGCCGCGGGGGCTGGGTTTTGGGAAACGTCGACATCAGCAACGTCCTCGCCATCCTCCGCCAGAACGGCGATCACGGCATTGACCTTGACCCCTTCTGTGCCTTCAGCGACCATAATCTTGGCGACGACGCCTTCATCGACCGCTTCGACTTCCATGGTTGCCTTATCGGTTTCGATTTCGGCGATCACGTCACCGGCTGAAACAGTGTCGCCTTCTTTTACCAGCCATTTGGCGAGGTTACCCTCTTCCATGGTGGGTGAAAGGGCGGGCATGGTGATATTGGTGCTCATCGTTCATCTCCCTGAGATTGGGCCAGGGGTTCCAGGTAAATGGGGCCGCTGTCTTCTGGTCCGTCGTCATATGGATCGACATTCCAGGAACGGCCGTTGAGGATTCCGGCGGTAATCGTAATGACATTGTCATGGGCCGGTGTGGCATTGGCGATGGCCGCCAACATGGCTTTTTCGTCGACAGCGGTTTCCACTGCCTCGTCCGGGGTCAGCCGCCTGTTTGCCCAGCTTTCCAGCGCCTCGATGGACACGGCAACCTGATTGGCGCCTGATGGAATCACCACGGCGCCACGGAACTTGTCCCAGCTGGCATGGCGGATATCCAGGACGGGGAAAGCGGTCACTTGTAGGTCACCGCTCTTGCTGCTGCGACAACTTCGTCGACGCTTGGCAATGCCAGTTTTTCCAGATTAGCAGCATACGGCATCGGGACATCTTTGCCGGTAACCCGCAGCACCGGTGCATCGAGATAATCAAACGCCTCGGCCATGATCTGCATGCCAATTTCAGCACCGATACCGGATTGTGGGAAACCTTCCTCGATGGTGACGCAGCGATTGGTCTTTTTCACTGACTCAATGACTGTTGGCATATCCATTGGGCGAATGGTGCGCAGATCAATGACTTCCGCGTCGATCCCCAGTTCAGCCAGCGCTGCAGCGGCATCAATCGCGTAGCGAACGCCGATGCCGAACGAAACCAGCGTCACGTCGTTACCAACTTTCTGAATGCGGGCCTTGCCAATTGGCAGCACAAAATCATCCATTGCCGGAACATCGAACGACTGGCCATACATGATTTCGTTTTCCAGGAAGACAACCGGATTGGGATCGCGGATCGCAGCTTTCAACAAGCCTTTGGCATCGGCTGCATTATACGGCGCGACAACCTTCAGACCCGGAATATGGCTATACCAGGCAGCATAGCACTGGCTGTGTTGCGCACCGACACGGGCAGCAGCGCCATTGGGACCACGGAAAACCATTGGAGCGCCCATCTGGCCACCCGACATATAAAGCGTTTTGGCTGCCGAATTGACGATTTGGTCAATGGCCTGCATGGCGAAATTGAAGGTCATGAATTCAACGATAGGTTTCAGACCGGCCATCGCCGCGCCGACACCGATGCCAGCAAAGCCATGTTCAGTAATCGGCGTATCGATCACCCGCTTGGAACCGAACTCGTCAAGCAGCCCCTGTGTAACCTTGTAAGCCCCCTGATATTCAGCAACTTCCTCGCCCATCACGAAGACTTCCTCGTCGCGGCGCATCTCTTCAGCCATCGCATCACGCAAGGCGTCACGCACGGTCGTAGAAACCATTTCCGTGCCTTCAGGAATGTCCGGATCGGCGGCGACGGCGGCGACGGCGACGGCTGCGGGAACGGTTGCAGCGACAGCAACCGGCGCTGGCGCAGGTGCAGGAGCCGCGACGGGTTCGGGCGTTTCAGCTGCAGCTGCACGCGCCGCAGCTTCGATACTTTCGCCATCTTCCAACAATACGGCAATCACCGCATTGACCTTCACGTTTTCGGTGCCCTCGGCGACCATGATCTGGCCAACCTTGCCTTCATCAACGGCTTCCACTTCCATGGTCGCTTTGTCAGTTTCGATTTCAGCAATCACGTCACCAGACGCAACTTCGTCGCCTTCCTTCACCAGCCATTTGGCCAGCGTGCCCTCTTCCATAGTTGGTGACAGGGCGGGCATGAGAATTTCTGTAGCCATGATTATGCTCCCACCTCGATCAACACATCTGTATAAAGTTCGCTTGGATCTGGTTCCGGATTGGTCTGGGCAAATTCGGCAGAATCCGCGACTATCGCACGCACATCTTTATCGATGGCCTTGAGTTCATCTTCCGAGGCCCATTTCTTTTCCAGCATCCGCTGTTTGACCCGTTCGATTGGGTCCTGCTCTGCGCGCATCTTTTGAACTTCATCCTTGGTGCGATATTTGGCTGGGTCGGACATCGAGTGGCCGCGATAGCGATAGGTCTGCATATCAAGAATAATCGGTCCTTTACCGGAGCGACACCAATCGGTGGCCAGTTCAGCAGCAGCCTGAACTGCGCGCACATCCATGCCGTCAACTTCGATGCCCGGAATGTTAAAGGAACAACCGCGCTTGGAGAATTCAGTCAGCGCCGACGAGCGATGCACTGCTGTGCCCATGGCATAGCGGTTGTTTTCGATCACATAGACAACCGGCAGATCCCACAGCTTGGCCATGTTGAAGCTTTCATAGACCTGACCTTGGTTGGAGGCACCATCGCCAAAATAGGTCAAGCAAACATTGCCATTTTCCTTGTAGCGGTTGTTGAAGGCCAGGCCGGTGCCCAGTGACACCTGAGCACCAACAATGCCGTGGCCGCCATAAAAATTCTTCTCTTTAGAGAACATGTGCATGGAACCGCCCTTGCCACGGCTATATCCGCCTTCACGGCCGGTCAGTTCTGCCATAACCCCGCGTGGGTCCATGTCACAGGCCAGCATGTGACCATGATCTCGATATGCAGTGATCACCTGATCGCCTTCGATCAGCGCTGCCTGCATGCCGGTAACAACAGCTTCCTGGCCGATATAAAGATGACAAAAACCACCGATAAAGCCCATGCCGTAGAGTTGGCCAGCTTTTTCCTCAAAACGCCGGATCATCAGCATGTCGCGATATGCGCTGAGGTCCTGTTCTTTGTTGAAGTCGAGAGGCGCCGGGGTTTTTGGGGCACCCTTGGATGAAGTCGTTCGTTTAGCAGTTTTGGCTTTGGCCACGTGCATACCTCGATCAGAGTTCGTTCAAGACCCGTGAATTGGACAATTAGAGAGGTGCCAATTTCAGTGGGACAAACATAATGGCCCGGACAAATATGGCAATCCTAAAAACGCATAGCTGATTTGCATCTACTGCATTGTAATTTATGCAATAAATAACAATTAACTGGATTTAAGTTAATTCACTTCTGTGGAAGAAACAGCACAACTTCGTCATCGCGCAGCATGTTCAACTGAGAACGCACCTGTTGGTCGACCATGTCTTTTTCAAGCGACCCTTCGCGCAGCAGAGCAACCCGCGCTTCAAGCACTTCGCGTCTGTCGCTGAGGCCCGCGAGATCAGCTTCCAGCTCGACCATGCGCTGTTGCATGGCCAGATTGGCGCGGATGCCATACTGACCATTGAAGGCGTGAAAGCCGAAATATCCCAAAATGACAAGCGTCGCCAAGGGCGCGATAAAGCGCGAAAAGGATCGTTTTTTTCGGATGCGAAGGACCATGGAGCAACCATGGCCGATTCGCAGTTAATGGACCGTTAGCGCAGCACCGAGCGACCAGCAAATTCTGCCTGACCGCCGAGTTCCTCTTCAATCCGCAGCAACTGATTGTATTTAGCCAATCGGTCAGAGCGAGAAAGCGAACCGGTTTTGATCTGGCCGCAATTGGTTGCAACAGCAAGGTCAGCAATGGTGTTGTCTTCGGTCTCACCGGAACGATGTGACATCACCGATGTATAGCTGGCCCGGTGAGCAGTTTCGACGGCGTCGAAAGTCTCGCTCAGGGAACCAATCTGGTTGACCTTCACCAGGATTGAATTGGCAACACCCATGGCAATGCCGTCCTTCAAACGGGTGGTGTTGGTGACAAACAGATCATCTCCGACCAGTTGGCACGTCTCACCTGCCTTATTAGTCAAAGACTTCCAACCGTCCCAATCATCTTCCGCCATGCCGTCTTCAATAGATATGATCGGATATTTGGCGGCGAGCTCGGCCAGATAGGAGGCCATTGCTTCGCTATCCAGCGAACGGCCCTCACCTTTCAGCTCATACTTGCCATTTTCATAAAATTCCGTGGAAGCCGTATCGAGTGCCAGATAGACGTCTTCGCCAGGCTTGAAGCCGGCCTTTTCAATCGACTGCATAACAAAATCCAGCGCTTCCGGTGCGCTGCCAATATTCGGTGCAAAGCCACCTTCATCGCCAACATTGGTGTTGTGACCGGCGGCATGCAGACCCTTTTTCAACGTATGAAAAATTTCGGCCCCCATGCGCAGGCTTTCGCGGAAAGTCTCGGCACCAACCGGCATGATCATGAATTCCTGAAAATCAATCGGGTTGTCGGCATGTTCGCCACCATTGATGATGTTCATCATCGGAACTGGCAGAACGTGGGCCGACGGGCCACCAAGATAACGGTAGAGCGGCGCACCGGCAGCTTCAGCCGCCGCCTTGGCTGTTGCCAGCGAAACACCGAGGATTGCATTGGCCCCAAATTTCGATTTGTTCGGCGTGCCATCAAGATCAATCATTGCCCGGTCAATCGCCAGCTGATTTTCCGCTTCCATGCCACAGATTGCATCATAGATGTCGGAATTGACCCTATCCACCGCTTTGGTGACACCTTTGCCCATATAGCGCGCACCGCCATCACGCAGCTCCACCGCCTCGTGAGCACCTGTCGATGCGCCAGAAGGCACCGCCGCGCGACCAAAGGAGCCATCCTCCAGCAACACATCCACCTCAACGGTTGGATTACCGCGGCTGTCGAGAATTTCGCGGGCGTGGATGTCGACGATGGTTGTCATGGGAAAAAGCTCCGTATTTTTGTTTTCAAGGCTCTATAGGCCAGGTAATAAATTTTTTAAACCGATTTAAAACCCGGAATCATTGCCGGGCCATCAATTTTGGTTTGGATGCAGTACAAACGCGACGACGCGGTGACAAACAATTTGTCCCGGTCAGGGCCGCCAAAACAGAAGTTGGTTGATTTTTCAGGAAACTGGATGACGCCAAGGCAAATTCCATCAGGATCGAACAGATGAACACCGTTCGGTCCGTTGCAGAAGATATGGTCGGTATTTGCGACCTTCATCCCGTCGGGCACCCATTTTCGTCCTTCCTGCTCGCCCTCAACGCGGGCCCACAGTGTATCGTTGGACAGGTTCCCGGCATTGTCGATGTCAAAGCGGCGTATGCATGGATCAGCACTGTCATTGACGTATAGCTGCTTTTCATCGCGGGACAGGCACAGCCCATTAGGCTGTTTGAAATCATCAACGACACAGGTCAATGACCCATCTGGATCCCAACGATAGACGCCCTGAAAATCAAGCTCACAATCGCGCGGAATGCCAACGTCATCGCGAATACGGCCAAAACTCGGATCGGTAAACCAGATGCGGCCCTTAGTATCAACAACCACATCGTTGGGGCTGTTCAACTCGTTGCCGTTATAGTGGCTGGCAAGGGTTTTCACGACCCGCCCGTCGTGGTCATGGCGCACCAGACGTGACGTCGCGTGTTCGCAGGAAATTATGCGCCCCTCGCGATCAAAGAAATTGCCATTCGACATATTGGAAGGCTTGCGAAACACGTCGAGGCCCGATTGTTCCGACCAGCTATATTGAACGCTCGAAATGATGTCGGAGAACACCAGCCAATGCTTAGTGGGATGCCAGATTGGCCCCTCGGTGAAAATGAAACCGTCGGCGAGCACTTCCAGTTCCGCCGCCGGATCAATCACCTCAAAGAAACGCTCGTCCCGAATTTCAAACTTTTCCATTACTTCACCATCTTCGCCAGTTGAGTGGTAATAACTGCCGCTCCGCGCAATCGTTTATCTGCCGTGGGATAATCACGTGACAGGACAATCGATTGATCAGGCCGGATCTTGGCAAGGCTGCCCTGCTCGCCGATCCAGCCAATGAGCGCAGCCGGATTGGCAAACTCCTTGTTGCGGAAATGGACAACCACGCCCTTTGGCCCCGCATCGAGTTTTTCGATATTGGCACGGCGGCACAACGATTTGACAAACACCACTTTGAGCAGGTGGTCGACTTCTTCCGGTAGCGGGCCGAAACGGTCAATCATTTCTGCTCCGAAGGCGTCAATGTCCTCAGCTGAATCCAACTCCGCCAGTCGACGATACAGGCTCATCCGCAACGTCAGGTCAGGCACATAATGATCAGGGATCATAACGGTTGCACCGACCGTGATCTGGGGGGACCACTTGCCATCAAGCTCAGCGCCCTCGCCGTCGCCGCCTTCTTTCAGTTCGGCGACCGCCTCTTCCAGCATCTGCTGGTACAGTTCAAAGCCAACTTCGCGGACATGGCCCGATTGCTCGTCGCCAAGAATGTTGCCAGCGCCGCGAATATCGAGATCATGGCTGGCCAACTGGAACCCGGCGCCAAGCGTGTCCAGCGATTGCAGAACTTTCAGGCGGCGTTCGGCGGTCGGCGTCAAAACCTTGTTCGGAGGCAGGGTCATCAGAGCATAGGCACGGGTCTTGGAGCGCCCTACCCGTCCCCGCATTTGATAAAGCTGGGCCAGACCAAACATGTCGGCGCGATGAACAATCATCGTATTAGCCGTCGGGATATCGAGACCGGATTCAACAATTGTCGTTGAAAGCAACACATCGTAGCTGCCTTCATAAAAGGCATTCATCACATCTTCCAGCTCGCTTGGCGGCATCTGACCATGGGCAATTGCCACCTTCAATTCTGGCACATGTTCATCAAGCCATTCTTTGCGTCCGCGAATATCTGACAGGCGAGGACAGACATAGAAGCTCTGACCACCGCGATAGCGTTCGCGCAGCAACGCCTCGCGCACCACAACACCGTCAAACGGCATAATAAAGGTGCGCACCGCCATGCGGTCAACCGGCGCCGTTGTGATCAGGCTCAGTTCGCGCACGCCAGTCAGCGCCATCTGAAGGGTGCGAGGTATCGGCGTGGCGGAAAGGGTCAACACATGAACATCAGCGCGCAATTCTTTCAGGCGTTCCTTGTGCTTGACCCCAAAGCGCTGTTCTTCATCGATGATCAACAAGCCTAGGCGCTTAAACTCAACAGACTGGCCGAGCAGCGCATGGGTGCCAATGACAATATCGACTGAACCGTCTTTGACTCCGGCCTTGGCTTCCGTCAGCGCCTTGGAACCAATCAGACGTGAGGCCTGAGCAACGTTTACAGGCAGACCATGGAAGCGTTCAGCGAAGGTCTTGTAGTGTTGGCGTGACAACAGGGTTGTGGGCACAACAACCGCCACCTGCTTGCCGGACATCGCTGTCAGGTAGGCAGCACGCAGCGCAACTTCTGTCTTGCCGAAACCGACATCGCCGCACACCAGACGATCCATCGGACGGCCGGAGGACAAGTCATCAAAAACCGATTCAATGGCATTGATCTGATCTTCCGTTTCCTCATAGGGAAACTTCGCTGCAAATTCATCATAGACCCCATCCGGCAAGGTGATCGGATCGGCCCGTTTTAATTCACGCGCAGCCGCAATGGCGATCAACTGACCGGCCATTTCGAGGATGCGCTTTTTAAGCTTCGATTTGCGCGCCTGCCAATTCGCCCCGCCCAGACGGTCGAGCATAACTTCAGTATCACTATTGCCGTAGCGGGACAGCAATTCGATGTTCTCAACTGGCAGGAACAGCTTGTCGTCGTTGTGGTAACGAAGCTCGAGGCAATCATGGGGCGCCCCTGCAGCTTCGATGGTCACCAAACCATGGAAGCGACCAATGCCGTGATCGACATGAACCACAATATCACCAGCTGCCAGCGCCGAAACTTCCGACAGGAAGTCTGAACCTTTCTTGGCACCTCGCCGGCGTTTGACCAGACGGTCGCCGAGGAAATCCTGTTCACCGATGACGGCAAATTCGTCATCTTCAAACCCGGCTTCGACGCCCAGTACTGCCAGAGCGGTGGTACCAATTGGCAATTCGCCAACTTCCGCCCAGGTGTTGATCTTCTGCACATTCGTCAGGCCATGCTCGTCCAGCACTTGAACCAATCGGTCCTGCGAGCCTGCACTCCAGGAGGCAATGATCACCCGTTTGTCCTGGCCACGCAGTTCAGCTGCATGGTCGCTCAATGCCTGGAAAATGTTGATCGTGCCGGCGCTGCGTTCAGCAGCAAAGCTGCGTCCCTGGCGCCCGCCCAGATTGAGCACCCGTTCCCCCTGAATAAAGTCGGGCGCATCGAACGGCGACAGCGTAATGCGTGCACTGCTCTTCAGGCCAGCCATCACATCAGTATCGGAAAGATAGAGCGCATCGACATCAACGGGCTTATAGGGTGCAGCGCCACCACTTTCCTCGACATCCAGGCCGCGAACTCGGGCATCATGATGATCGACAATCTGTTTCTGGCGTTCTTCAACCGCTTCAATGACCAAATGGTCGACGAAAACCGGAGCATCACCAAGGTAGTGGAAGATTGTCTCCAACTCGTCGAAAAACAAGGGTAGCCAGTGCTCAAGCCCGGCATAGCGACGGCCTTCACTGACGGCGGTGTAAAGCGCGTCATCGCGGGTTGCTGCGCCAAATGTCGTCAGGTAGTTGGTGCGGAACCGGGCAATGGTCTGCGGATCAAGAGTGACCTCGCTCATCGGGGCCAATTGCAGTTGTTTCAACTGGCGAGTTGTACGTTGGCTCTCAACGTCGAACGCGCGCAGCGTCTCCAGTGTATCGCCAAAGAAGTCGAGCCGCACGGGGTCGACACTGCCAGGTGCAAACAAATCGATAATACCGCCTCGAACGGCGAATTCGCCAGCATCGCGCACGGTTGGCGTGCGTTGAAAACCATTGCCGGTGAGCCAATTGACCAGATCGTCGGTATCAATGTTCTGGCCGGGCCGAATATCACGCACCTGCTTTGCCATATAGGCCCGCGAAGGCATGCGTTGCATCAGCGCATTGGGTGTCAGCGTGATCAGCCGCGGCCGCTGTGATTTTGCGCCACTGGCTAAAGTCGCCAATGCCGAAATACGCTTGGCCAGCACATCATTGCTGGGGGAAACACGGTCATATGGCAGGCAGTCCCAGGCAGGCAGGTGGAGCACTTCGGCCCAGGGGGCGAAGAACTCAAACGCCGCCTCAACATCCGCCGCCCGCTGACCATCGCGGGCAATAAAGATCGCATCGCCGCCACCGCCGCTGCTACCATTACGGCAGATTTCAGCAAGGCTTTCGGCCAGTACGAGAGCCTCGTAGCCGTCGGGCACGCCGCCCAGATTGATGGTTCCGGGATCACCAAGCCATGATTTCAGCTTGGCTAGCGAAGAGCTTGTCATGAACTGCCCAGGTGAAACTGGCGGATCTTGCGCACCAGCTCATTGTCAAAATTGCCCGGTACCGGCACGGAGCCTGAAAGCCATTTATACATGTCGGGGTCAGGCAATTGCATCAGCATTTCAAAATCGGCCAGTTCGTCGTCATTCATATCCGCTATTGCGTGATTGGCGAACGTCCCCAACACATAGTCCATCTCCCGCATGCCGCGATGCCACGACCGGAAAAGGAGTTTCTTACGCCGATCATCCAGACCAGCACTGCTGCGCATCGCTTCACTCACGGGTTTCTCCAGGATTTGCCGAACTGCGCGGTTTCTATAAGCCCCTGCAGGCCCCTTGTCAGCGTCTGAGTGCCAATTGAGGCAAATTACTTTGTCGCAGGTACATTTCTGCAACCTGTCTGCAATTGGCCCCAGTTGCGCATCAATCCAGTCGGCAATCTCTAAGCTTGAAGAGCCAAGCAGCGGAGGGCATTGTCCTCCCATGCGTCCGACTCTGCTCAACCCGTTGTTTGCTCCCGTCTCAAGCCTGAATGGCATTGGGCCAAAACTGAGCATTGCGCTCACCCGCCTGATGAAAGGCGGCGGCGGCGAGGGAATCGATCAAGCGGTGGTGGGAGACCTGCTTTTTCATTTACCCTCCGGGCTGATCGACCGCAGAGCCCAACCCGCAATTATGGATGCCGTCGAAGGTGCCCTGTCGACCATCAAGGCAAGAGTGGACCGCCATCAACCACCACCTCGCGGCAACCAGCGGGTGCCTTACCGAATTTATCTGCAGGATGATTCTGGAGAATTAGCCGTGGTCTACTTCCGCGGTCAGGCCCGTTGGCTGGAGGGTCAGTTTCCAGTTGACGAAACAGTTTATGTCAGTGGCAAGCTGGAATGGTTCAATGGCCGCGCCAACATGATCCATCCCGACCACGTGGTCACAGAAGAGAATTTCGCCGATCTGCCGCTGGTCGAACCGGTCTATCCACTGGTCTCAGGTGTCAGCCTTAAAATCATGCGGCGTAGCATTGAAACAGCGTTGATGACATTGCCGGAATTGCCCGAATGGATTGATCCCTCACTGCTGGGAAAACACCATTGGCCAAGCCTCACCTTGGCATTGGATCAGGTTCATCACCCGCGTGATGTGCTGGACATATCGCCCCAATCTGTGGCCTGGAAGCGTCTGGCCTATGACGAGTTGCTGGCCGGGCAGTTGGCGCTCGCACTGGTGCGCAGCCGCATGAAGAAAAGCGCCGGCAAATCGTGGCAAGGCGACGGATCGAAACAATCCAAGATTCTAGCCGCCCTTCCCTTCTCGCTTACTGAAGCACAACAGCGTTCCGTGTCGGAAATTCTGCAGGACATGGCAACATCTGAGCGGATGTTGAGGCTGCTTCAAGGCGATGTCGGCTCAGGGAAAACCGTTGTTGCCCTGCTCGCATGCGCCGCAGCCATTGAAGCCGGTGGGCAGGCCGCGCTCATGGCACCAACAGAAATCCTCGCGCGCCAGCATTACGCAACCATTGAACCCCTGGCCGAAGCTTCAGGCATTCGCCTTGCCGTGTTGACGGGGCGGGAAAAAGGCAAAGGCCGCGAAGAGATCTATGCGCGGCTTGCTGCCGGGGAGATTGATCTGATCATCGGAACACACGCGCTGTTCCAATCAAATGTGGTGTTCCACAATCTCGCACTGGGAATTGTTGATGAACAGCACCGGTTCGGTGTCCACCAACGTCTGGCGCTCGCCTCCAAGGGTGGCGGTGCCGATATTTTGGTGATGACCGCAACACCAATCCCCCGCACGCTGGTTCTAACGTTCTTCGGTGACATGGACGTGTCGAAACTCGATGAAAAACCCGCCCATCGCCAACCTATTCAAACCAATGCATTGTCGATGGACAGGCTGGACGAACTGATTGAGCGTGTCAGATCAGCGGTCGCGCGGGGCGATAAAGTCTACTGGCTATGCCCCTTGGTGGAGGACAGCGAAGAACTACCGATAACATCGGCGGAAAGCCGTTTTGAATCACTCGCCCAATTGATGGGTCAGAATGTCGGGCTGGTCCATGGGCGCATGAAATCAGTCGAAAAAGACACCGCCATGCTCGACTTTAAGAACGGCAAAACTCGGGTGCTGGTAGCCACGACGGTGATCGAAGTTGGCGTAGATGTGCCGGATGCTACGATCATGGTCATCGAACATGCGGAACGGTTTGGACTGGCGCAGTTGCATCAGCTGCGTGGACGTGTCGGCCGAGGATCAAAAGCGTCGACCTGTCTGTTGCTGTATAAGGCGCCGCTCGGTGAGATCGCCCATGATCGACTGAAGATCATGCGGGAGACCGAAGACGGGTTTCGCATTGCAGAGGAAGATTTGAAACTACGGGGTGAAGGCGAAATTCTTGGAACCCGTCAGTCCGGCACACCAGGCTTTCAAATTGCCCAGATGGAACATCATGGAGACTTGCTGGAAATTGCCCGCGACAATGCAAGATTGATCATGAACGAAGATGCAGAACTTACAGGTCCGAAGGGAGATGCCCTGCGCCACCTGCTCTATCTGCATTCAAAAGACGAGGCAGTCAGGCTGTTGCGCGCCGGATAAAGTCTATTTCGCTTTGGCCTTTGGCCTGGCCGCAGGTTTTTTGGCCGATGTAGATTTGGCCGCTGGTTGCGACTTTGCCGGAGCCTTTGATTTAGCTGCAGTTTCTGCAGCTCGTTGGGCAAGCGCCTTATCCTTGGCTGCCTTGAATTCCGGGGCCACAAGCCCAGCCGAGATCACCAGTTTGGCGGCCTCTTCAACACCCATATCCAGCGGAATTACATCCACAGCAGGAACAAACAGCAAGAAGCCGGATGTCGGGTTCGGTGTTGTCGGCAAGAACACACTGACTGTTGCACCCGCAGGTTGGTCCAGACGCGCCTGCACTTCACCCAAGGTATCGGTGGCGACAAATGCCAGAGCCCAAAGGCCCTTGCGTGGATACTCCACCAACACAACACTTTGAAAAGAATCTGAATCTTCGCGGAAGACAGTTTCGAAAATCTGTTTCAGCGCTGAATAGATATTGCGCACCAGCGGCATCCGGGCCAGCAGCGACTCGCCATAACTGATGATCGAGCGACCAATCAGATTGGCCGTCAAAAAGCCAACGGTTGTGATGATGAACACCGCCACCAGGACGCCAAAGCCTGGAATCGTAAAGGGCAAATAGGAATCGGGATTGTACAGATCTGGCAGATAGGGTTTGACCCAGCCATCCACCCATTCAATCAACGTCCATGTCAGATAAACTGTGATCGCCAAAGGCGCACAGATCACCAGTCCGGTGAAGAAATAGTTCCTCAGCCGAGTAACATAATGGGGTTTAGTCCGTTTCTCAGGATCACTCATGACAATGCTTTGCGGTCAGGTCCCGACAAATTTATCGGCACCCTTTTAATTGACCCCGCAGCCGCATTAATTCAAGTGAAATCCTACTCTACAGTTACCGATTTAGCGAGATTGCGCGGTTGGTCGACATCTGTGCCCATGTGAACAGCCGTGTGGTAGGCCAACATCTGGATCGGCAGCGCATAGATGATGGGGGCAATGATCTCAGGCATTTCAGGCATGACAATGACCTTGGCCTCATCCATCCCAACTTCGGCAGCACCTTTCGGGTCAGTGATCAAGATGATCTGTCCACCGCGTGCTGCCACTTCCTGCATATTCGAGACAGTCTTTTCAAAAATCCGGTCATGGGGTGCAATCACCACAACCGGCATTTCTTCATCAACCAATGCAATCGGGCCATGTTTCAGTTCGCCAGCCGCATAGGCTTCAGCGTGAATATAAGACAATTCCTTGAGCTTAAGCGCACCTTCCATGGCCAGCGGGTAGTTGGTGTCGCGGCCCAGATAAAGAACATGCTGCTTATTGGCGAGTGAATGAGCCAGTTGTCTGATCTCATCTTCCAGCTTCAGCACGTCATTTGCATAGCGAGGTGCTTCCGCAAGAGCCCGAACCAGTTCGGTTTCACGCGCAGCATCAATATGTCCGCGCTGCACGCCTGCGCCTACAGCTAGGGAGGCCAGTACTGAAAGCTGGCAGGTAAATGCTTTGGTTGATGCAACGCCGATTTCCGGACCCGCAAGTGTTGGGAAAACATTATGGGACGAACGGGCAATGGTGCTCTCGCGCACGTTGACGATGGCGGCCAGCTGTTGCCCTTGCTCTTCGCAATATTTCAAACCAGCCAACGTGTCAGCAGTTTCGCCCGACTGAGAAATGAAGAGTGACAGGCCTTTGCCCGAAAGTGGCACTTCCCGATAGCGGAACTCTGATGCCACATCGATATCGACAGGCAAACGCGCCAGGCGTTCAAACCAGTATTTGGCCAGGTAGCCGGCAAGATAGGCCGTGCCACAGGCGGTAATGTTCAGGCGGTCAAGTTTGGCGAAATCCAACGGATTGTCGTTTTCTCCCATATCCCGCAGGGCAATTTTCTCAGCGTTGAAGTCCACATAATTGGCTAGCGTATGACCAATGACTTCAGGCTGCTCATAGATTTCCTTGAGCATGAAGTGGCGGTGATTGCCCTTGTCAACAAGCAGGGCAGAACCAACAGACATTTGCTGCTGGCGGCTCACAGTTTCACCCTGCGCATCAAAAATCGCCAGAGCGTCACGGCGAATTACCGCCCAGTCACCATCTTCAAGATAGGTAATTTTGTTTGTAAACGGGGCGAGCGCCACCGCGTCAGACCCGAGATACATTTCGCCTTCGCCATGGCCAATCGCCAGCGGCGGTCCATTGCGGGCAGCGACGATCAGATTTTCATCGCTGTCGAACATAACAGCCAGTGCAAAGGCACCACTCAATTTCTGAATTGCGTAGTGAGCCGCTTCTTCGGGCGGCAATCCATCCCGCAGGCCCTTTTCAACCAGATGAGCGACCACCTCGGTATCGGTTTGTGAATCGAAAACAAAACCATCAGCCTCAAGCGCGACACGCAGATCCCGGAAGTTCTCGATAATGCCGTTGTGGACCACGGCAACGCCACCCGAAAAGTGCGGATGCGCGTTGACCTCGATTGGCGCGCCATGCGTTGCCCAGCGTGTGTGACCAATGCCGATCTGACCAGATAGTGGAGAAGCATCGAGGCGTTCCTGGAGGTTGACCAACTTGCCTTCGGCACGCCGACGGTCGAGCAGGCCTTCTTCGACCGTTGCAACACCGGCTGAATCATAACCGCGATATTCCAACCGCTTCAGCGCATCCACGATAAGCGGTGCAACCGGTCTGGTACCAACGATTCCAACAATTCCGCACATATCTACTTCCCTAAATTGCGCCGTTTGATGAAGCTTCCCGCATCAAACAAAAAAATCGATTAACGGCGCATTCCTCAACATTGAGCAGAGCCTTACCACCGATTGGGATCAGGCGTAGTCAAAAATGATTTCAATTTTGAAAAGATTTGAAACAATAGGCGGCCGCAGACTCGTGGCCCTGCCCATCAGTTCTTCTTCGCTGCTTTTTGTGCCGCATACCGGTCGCGCAGGCTCTTGGCCTTGCCCGGCAGATTGGCCTGCTTGGATCTTTCAATCGCCAGATCATTGTCCGCAACATCCTGATAAATGACACTGCCGGCCGCTGTATTTGCGTAATTGCCTACTGTGACAGGAGCAACTAACGAAGTGTTGGTGCCAATGAACGCGCCCTCACCAATATTCGTGCGATGTTTGTTAAATCCGTCATAATTGCAAGTAATTGATCCTGCACCGATATTTGCCTTCGCACCGACAGAGGCATCACCAACATAAGACAGATGATTGACCTTGGCTCCGTCGCCGATTTCGGCATTTTTGATCTCGACAAAATTGCCAATTTTCGAACCTGCGCCAAGGTCGGCTCCCGGACGCAGCCGCGCATAGGGACCAACAACAGCACCTTCGCCAACCTGAGCACCTTCAAGATGGGAGAATGCGCGAATGATCGCCCCCTGCGCCACCTGCACTCCCGGACCGAATACAATGTTGGGCTCCAGCGTCACATCGCGTTCAATTGTTGTGTCATGGTGCAGATGAATGCTTTCTGGAGCACTCATAGCAACCCCTTCCCGCATCATCTGATTGCGGCGGCGGCTTTGCCAGATGGTCTCAACCTCTGCCAACTGCACCCGATCGTTGACGCCCAGGGTTTCATCCTCTGGCACCTCTGCAGCGACCACTTTCAATCCCCGGGCCCGTCCCACTTCAACTGCATCTGTGAGATAATACTCGCCCTGGGCATTGTTGTTTTCGATTGCATCGAGAACGCCCAACATATGTTCGGCCCGAAAGGCCATTATTCCGCTATTACAGAAATCGACCTCCCGCTCGGACAGCGTTGCATCCTTATGTTCCCGAATGGCCGTTAGTTCGCCATTTTCGATCAACAGACGCCCATATCCAGTGGGATCGGCAGTTTTGAACCCTAAAACAACCACATCGGCCCCGTCTGCCAATGATTTACGAGCTGCCAGCAGGGTTTCAACCTGGACAAGCGGCACATCTCCGTAAAGCACGATGACGTCATCATGGTGCTCCGTTACCGCCTCGCGCGCGGCCAATACCGCATGGCCGGTTCCCTTGCGCTCGGTCTGCAAATGGGTGCTTGCGCTGCTGCTATGGCCTTTTACCACCTGGCTAACCAATTCAGCCCTGTTGCCCACCACAACTGCAAGGTCGCCGCTGCCGGCATCGCTTGCAGTGTTTAAGACGTGGCAGACCATGGGCAAACCAGCCACAGGATGCAGCACTTTGGGCAGGCCTGACGCCATACGCTTGCCCTCACCGGCGGCGAGAATGATTGTCAGACAGGATCGAGTGGAATTTTCAACCATTTATTTACCTAAATCTTCGTTTTGATAGGGCAAAATTAATCCCTCTCATGCCACAAATTGCCGGAAAGTCCATCTGGGTCGCCCTGCGGATCCATGAATGGAAGATTGTAATGATTCGATCAACGGCTGATTTCGGGCGAAGTCGCAGCCATTGATCATCTGGATGAGGTGGGAGCAGACACTTGCCGGATTCGAATAGCGCCGAAGACATGGTCATTCGCATTGCCGCTTTGAAAGCGGCGAAAGACGCGGCTGATCATATGGCCAAATCAAACACCCAAAAGGCACCAAGCTCAGTTGGCGCCTTTGCATTATATACCTGGGGCTCTCTTGCCCTGATGAGTGCTATGTATGCCGTGGCATTAGGTGTCAATCTCGACAGCTTTACCTTCCAAACACCTCAGTTTGCACTGGTAGAAACGCAAACAATCGACCAAATCGCACAGAAAGTTCAGCCACCGGTCAAGGAAGAAACTCCGCAGGTTGCCAATTCCGAGCCGCGCCAATTGACACCGCTGGAAACCACCACTCTGCCCCGGGAACTGAGCCAACTACCCGCACCATTGGTGCCCAAGGTTGAACTGCGAACAGACCATTTGGCCGCGGTGGAAACCAACCAGATGCCCGAATATCCCGTATTGGACCGTACCCGCACCGGATCGGTCGATGCGCTTGATGGCGACGATCTGCAGCCATTCCCCGACGACATTCTTCCACAGAACCTGTTTGCTGTAGATATTGGCGGTGCGACAACTATTGCGCCGTTGATTGGTCGTTATAGCGCATTGAAACGCCGCGCACCGGACTTGTTTTCAGATCTGGAACCGCGGATTCAGCTGAAGGGAGCAGACAGCTCGTTGGAAGCTCGCTTGGTCGCGGGTCCGTTCACCTCACAGGACCAGGTTTCACAATTCTGCAGATCTTTGCGGCTGCGACTGACAGTCGATTGCAGCATGTCGTCATTCGAAGGCGACACCATTCAGTAACACGCGATACTTAATGCTCATCTGCTACCAACCCCCTTGCATGGGGCGCTCTTGCGCCTCTGCTGAGAAGCTGCCATGAGCCGCTCATCCTTTACTTGATGGCTTGATCCACGCTTGTCCGACAACCCGACGTCTTCCAGTTCCACCGGCGAACGCAGAACCGCCTTTGCGGTTTTGCTGGTCATGCCTTTGTTCTTTTCTTCAAACATTGTTTTCGGGCGAGCGGTTGCCGATCAGGTGGAACCCTTTACGCTGGCTTTTATTCGCTGGTTGTTCACTGCACTGATCCTTGCCCCCTTTGTCTGGACCGCGCTTCGAAGCAATCTTCACTTGTTGCGAAGCCAGTCGCGCCAATTGATGATGTTGGGGTTTCTCGGCATGTGGGTCTGCGGCGCCATGGTCTATCTCGCGCTGGACTACACGACCGCGACTAATGGCACACTGATTTACACGTCATCCCCCGTCTTGATCATCCTGATCGAATATCTTTTTGGCGGCAGGCAATTGGCCTGGCGGGAATCGCTCGGCGTAATCGTTGCACTCATTGGAGTGGTGGTCATCGTGGTCAAGGGTTCGTTGAACACTTTGCTGACACTGAGCTTCAATTTGGGTGACCTGATTTTTGTCGCCTGTGCCATTAGTTGGGCGGTATATTCAGTGATGCTTCGAGCGCCCAAACTGGCCCCGTTGCAAACCTTGCCGTTGTTCATGCTGATTGCAGCATCCGGTGCGGTGTTGCTGGCACCATTCGCAGTCGTCGAGATCTTCTGGTTGCAGGATTTCCCCACCTCGGGTGAGGCTTGGCTGAACATTGCCGGGATCATATTGTTGGCGTCACTGCTGGCATTTTCAATGTTTCAGTTCGGCGTCAAAGTGCTTGGCCCGTCATTGACCGGTATTTTCATGTATCTGCTGCCAGTCTATGGCGTTGGACTGGCCGTCACTTTCCTGGGTGAGGAATTGGCCCTTTATCACCTCTGGGGCGTGTTGCTGGTCTTGTCAGGCGTGATTCTAGCCACCTGGCCCGAAAAGGGTATTGGCCGCCTAGCCAAATGATTGCAGCACAGGGAATGTTTCGAGCAGATAGAATGCGAAAGTCTGCATGCCGCCCGTCAAGAACAAAATGCCGGTAATTACCAACAGCCCGCCCATCAAACGCTCCACTGAGCCAAGATGACGACGGAACCGTGACAGGAACCGCATAAAGGGTCCCGCAAAGAAAGCCGCCAGGATAAACGGGATGCCCAGTCCCAGCGAATAGACGCCCAGCATGAAGGCCCCTTCTGTGACCGTGTCACGGGCACTGGCGATACCCAGAATCACGCCAAGAATCGGTCCGATACATGGGGTCCACCCAAATGCAAAAGCCAGCCCCATGATAAAGGAACCCGCAACACTGGCTCCTTTGGCGACATCGGCGTCAACCTGAAACCGAGCCTCACGATACATCATGCCGATTTTGAACAGGCCGAGAAAATGCAGCCCCATGATTATGATGATTACCCCGGCGATGATCGACAAAATCTCCTGATTTTGCCGCACCACTTGTGAAAAGCTTGAAGCACCGGCACCCAGCGCCACAAATACACAGGTGAAGCCAAGCACAAAGAAAACGGCATTTATCAACGCCCTGCGGCGCACATCCCGCGGCACGACATCATCTTCGGGCGCTATCTGATCGAGTGAGACCCCGGCCAGATAAGTCAGATAAGGCGGGACAAGTGGCAGGACACACGGCGAAATAAACGACAGCAGGCCGGCCAACAGTATGCCGATCAGGGTTAGGTCTCCGCTCATCGTAGTCATGTCCTGCTTCAGGGGGATCGAACTTGTGCTGTATAGCTGCAATTACGGGCAAAGCACACACACGGGCAGTCAAAACCCTGTCATAAAAAAGTTTGCAATTTCAGCAATTATTTTAACCCAGAGTGACGTTGACTGGTTGACGCTTGGCATCGCTTTCCCTATGCAGCGTCTGTCCGGGCATTACTGCCCCGGGAGCCCGTAGCTCAGTTGGTAGAGCGCCTCACTTTTAATGAGGATGTCCACGGTTCGAATCCGTGCGGGCTCACCACTCCCTCCTTATTCACAAACAATCGCTGAAACACTGGATCCAGAATACAGATCCCTGAATACGCACCATTTGCGGCCGCATTGCTTGTCGCCCTTATTCGCCTCTTTCGACGTCGTCGTCTTCTTCCATTTCTTCATCCATTCGCAGAAGACCATCATCGATTCCATCATCGCCCGATGGGTTGAAACCAGTTCCCTGATCACCTTCAAATTTGTGCTGTCCAGATTCTTGAGGGCCACCCCCAACATCGGTCGGATCTTCGGTTGGGCCCGACGGAGTGGAGCGCAGGAAGAAGTCCAGATATTCAAGCATTGCTGCAGTTATCGGCAAGGGACCAATGGGAGGCAAATCAGGACTTGGGCTGAAGATGAAGTATCCGGGCTCCAGAATGGTCTTGGTCACCCCTGCGGAAGTGACGGTAATCGCACCTGCACTATCCAGCGTATTTGCGCCCATACCAGGACCACGAAGAATCGTTATACTCGCGCCCTGCTGATTGGCACCACTGACATCAAGCCCGGCCTTTTCGGCCAGAGTCACCGCGTCAGGGCCGATAACACCTTCAAGCATCGTTCCGCGAATTCCGATCGAAGCGCTGGGCGTCAGCAATGTTGTGTTCTTTGGGTTGGCCTTGGCGACTTGCCCACTTACATAGCGAAATGCGCCGGTCAGTACCCGGGCACTCAGTGTCCCTGACGGGCCACTTGGGTCATAGACAAATTCATCGATGATCATCGAACAGTTTTGACCAACAGTGAAGGTCGTTCGGTCAAGCAATAGAATCTGCAGCGCACTGTCGTCTTTTGTCTGGACTTCATCATTCAATTGAATGCTGCTGCGCACCTGGGCCTTACGCTTTGCCCCTTCTGTGAGCACGTAGACATTGCCCTGAACCGCGGCTGCAGTCCCTATGGTTGGTGCCGCCCAAACACTTGAAACTCCGGTCACCAGCAAGGGTGCCGTCAGTAAAAGGCACCTGGCAAGTTTTATGTGGCGACATAAGGAAGTGGGAATAGACATGTTGAAAATTGTCCTTCCAATTAAAACGAAAACCGTTTGGTGAAAATCAGATCGACACTGAAATTGTCGATGTCCAGACGGTTGATCGTTGAATTCTGGTTATCATAGGTGGCTCCAACCTGAGCAACTATGTCGGCGATTTGCGAAGGCAAACCGGTCTCGGGAAACAAGGTGGAAAGCGGCGCACCCGCAACCGCTCGAAGCCGCAATCGATCATCCTTGCGGGTAATCGTATTGGAATAGAAGTTATCGGGCCGGTCGAACTCAATCCGCGAAGCGGTTGCCGAAACAGAAACGTAGCGCCCCATGCCAAGCAATTTGCGAGCAGAAACCTTGAAACTGCCTGCATCATAGGAAAACCCACCATCCCTTGCGTCTTTGCTGCGGTAGGTAGCGCCTGCCGACAGGATGAGTGAATCACTTGGACGCCACCGCAGGCGCCCATTGGCGCTGTAACGCCAACCATCGCGCCGACTGCCAATCGTCGAATAGGATGTGATTTGGTAATCTTCGTAGCGCGCCTGGCCTCTTATCAACAAAGCCACCTGCGAGGATAAGGTCAGCGCAACATCAAGCCCACCGCCAGCATTCTCCCGCAGCTGCTCACCTTGCAAATGTCGCGTTCCATATTCGACATAGGGTGAAAAGCTGACCTTGTGACCATGCAATTTTGCGCCAATGCGGGCGCGCGTAGCACCAAAGTCAGCCCGGCCCACTTTAAAATAATCACGCATCAGCCCGTTGGCCTGAAAAAACAGCAGGTCACCCCGACCATTCTTTAAATCGGCTTCAACGCGCAAGCTGCCAGATGCCGAAACTGCGTAATCTTCGTCCTCAGACGCGACATTAGCTGCCGCGACAACATCCGACACCCGTCCAGGATTGCTGTCGTAGCGCCCCCCTATCGAGAGCCGCCCGCTGAACCGCAAAGGCTTTCCCTTTTGCGTAGCCAGAGCCAGATATTTCACTCGGCTGGCTTCCTGGGATGGACTAAGCCCGCGACCCTCCAAAACCTCAAATTCGCGCTTTGCGCCAATCATGTCGTCGAGCCGGTACAAAACAAAACCATAGAACAGGCGCACTGAATCCCAGTTCGGCCGAGCCAGCAACAAACGTTCCAGCGCAGCTGCCGCCTGCTCTAAACGGCCACTTGCCACTTCCTGCCTCGCATAGGTCAGATTGAGTTTGCTGTCATCGGGAGCAGCCAGGATCTGCTGATAGGTGATAGGCTTTTGGTCCGCCTGCGCGCTCAATGGCGCAACCAGACTGGCAGCAACTGCCGTCGAAGCAGCAAACGACAAACATCGAAATTGAACAGATACAATCGGACCAAACACAGTTTTTTCCCTACCAGGAATGAGTCAGAGAATCGTGGGACAAATGACGTCAAACGAAACCCAGATTTTATCCCAATGACGCAGGGATTTGAATTACTGAGCAGTCAAACCCAAAAATCTGTTTGCGACTGTGACCTTTGGCACGAACTCGACGGGTTCTGAGAAAAAACTCAATAGTATCAGATAGAAAAAACCGCCTTCCCTTAGGGAAGACGGCTCAAATTTCGTCAGATTCGGCTACGTTTTACGGATTCAGCGTCTTCAAATACGCAATCACGTCCGCTCGGTCCTGCTCTTTTTTCAACCTGAAAGCCATTTTGGACTTGGCCTTTTTGTCTTCCAATTTGGCCCGCAGATAGTTTCGGGGATGGGCCAGATAGGCGAAAATTTCTTCTTCTGTCCAAACCAGTCCCGCATCGGAAGCGGCGATGATGCTCTTGCCGTATTTATAGCCTTCAAAGCTCGCCGCCTTGCGGCCAACAACGTCGGTTAAGGGGGGCCCGACCTTGCTCTTTGCCCCTTCGCCAACCGCGTGACAGGCCATGCACTTCTTGAATACTTTCTGGCCTTTCACCGGGTCACCCGTGCTGTGCGATTCAGCCATTGCCGAACCTGCAGCGACAGCAAATGACATGATTGCTGCCAGACGAATTGATGTTTTTCGCATAAAAATCTCCCACTAGAATTGGATCCTGACCGTTATCGCCTTGTCTATCGCGGCCCCGATCCGGTCAAATCACAACATCGCTAAATTGCGTGATTGTTCTCCACGCTATTTGCGCTGTACCTCATCAGAAGCCTGTGCACAATCTCTCCAGTGCCTCGCGCTCTTGTCAGAACCCACCAATTTAGTTATTCAAGAGTTTGAATTTGTTTTGAGGTTGGCGCTGTTACCGGCGTATCGCCCACAGATTGTTGCGACAAATTCGGCGACAATTGAACAAACAGTTGACTTGGGTCAACAAGAAGGGTTGTGACAGTGGCTAGTTACTGGGCTGGTTTGGATCGCGAATTCGAGTTGGAGCATATCCGTGGACTTTGAACAATATTTCAAGAACGAGTTGGCCGGTCTGAAGGAAAACGGCAATTACCGCGTCTTTGCCGACCTTGAGCGGCATCGCGGAAGTTTCCCCAAAGCCACGCGCTACAATGAGTCCGGCGATATTTCCGAAGTTACAGTTTGGTGTTCCAACGACTATCTCGGCATGGGCCAGCACCCGGATACTTTGAGCGCAATGCATGAGGCTTTGGATCGTTGCGGCGCTGGTGCAGGTGGCACGCGCAACATTTCCGGAACCAACCATTATCATGTGCTGCTCGAGCAGGAATTGGCTGATTTGCACGGCAAGGAGGCGGCACTGCTGCTCACCTCCGGCTATGTCGCCAACTGGGCCGCCCTGAGTACTCTCGCTTCAAAAATCCCCGGCTGCGAAGTGTTCTCTGACAGCGACAACCACGCCTCGATGATTGAGGGAATACGCCATTCGAAAGCCCCAAAGCATCTTTGGAAGCATAATGATGTTGAAGATCTGGATCGTAAGCTCAGCGATGCTGATCCATCCGTTCCAAAGCTGGTCGCCTTCGAATCCGTCTATTCAATGGATGGCGATATCTGCCCTTTAAAAGAGATTCTGGACGTTTGTGAAAAGCACAACGCTATGTCCTATCTCGACGAAGTTCATGCCGTTGGCCTCTATGGTCCACGGGGCGGCGGAATTGCCGAACAGGAAGGCCTGGCCGACCGGGTCACCGTTATTCAGGGCACTCTGGGCAAGGCCTTTGGAGTGATGGGTGGGTATATTGCTGCATCCAGCAATCTCGTCGATTTCGTCCGTTCATTTGCTTCCGGCTTTATCTTTTCGACCGCCCTGCCACCAGCCCTCGCTGCTGGTGCCACTGCATCGATCAAACACTTAAAGTCCAGCGATATGGAGCGCATGCGTCAGCGTCGCAATGTCCGCCAATTGCGCGAAAAACTGGACGCCATTGGACTGCCGCATATGGACAATGACAGCCATATCGTTCCGGTCATGGTCGGTGATGCAAAAAAGTGTAAGTTTATTTCCGACCTGTTGCTCGAAAATTATGGCGTCTATGTGCAGCCCATCAACTACCCAACAGTTCCCAAAGGAACCGAGCGCCTGCGCATTACTCCATCACCGCTGCACACTGATGCGGATCTCGATCATCTGGTCAACGCGCTGAGCCAGTTGTGGTCACAATGTGCGCTTTCGCGGGCGGTTGCATAAACCCAGTCTTCGTGCCATCGACTGCTTCGATTGAAACATGGTGATCCGCAACGGATCGACCATTTGAATTGGCACGACATGACCAGCGAACGCGATCAGACCTCTGCGGAATTCCGCTTTGATATCCATGCAACTGACGGCAAGGCTCGCCGAGGCGCGCTTTCCATGCCGCGCGGTACCATCCGCACTCCAGCCTATATGCCCGTCGGTACCACCGGCACGGTCAAGGCCATGTATATGGACCAGGTGCGTGACCTGGGTTCCGATGTCATCTTAGGCAATACATACCACCTGATGCTGCGGCCAGGTGCTGAACGGGTCAGCAAGCTTGGCGGTCTACACGACTTTGCCCGCTGGCCTTATCCCATTCTCACTGATTCCGGCGGGTTCCAGGTCATGTCGCTCGCTCAACTGCGCAAGATGAGTGAAAAAGGTGTTGTATTTCAAAGCCATGTAGACGGCCGCAAGTATGACCTCACTCCAGAACGCTCAATCGAAATCCAGGCATTGCTGGACAGCGATATTCAAATGCAACTGGACGAGTGCATCGCCCTACCCGCTGAAAAGAATGAGATCGAACGGGCCATGGAACTTTCGCTGCGCTGGGCCGAACGCTCCCACACAGCTTTCAAAGGCCAGTCCGACCATATTGGCCGAGCGATGTTCGGCATTGTGCAAGGTGGCGATCAAGAAGACCTGCGCGTTCGCTCAGCCCAAGCGCTGCGCGCCATGGACATGAAGGGGTATTCGATCGGCGGCCTGGCAGTTGGCGAGCCGCAGGAAGTGATGCTACGCATGCTCGACATCACCTGCCCTGAATTGCCCAGCGAAAAGCCACGCTATCTGATGGGGGTCGGAACGCCAGACGACCTGTTGGAATCAATTGCCCGCGGTGTGGATATGTTTGACTGCGTCATGCCGACCCGCGCCGGTCGCCACGCCACGGCCTACACACGCTATGGCAAGATCAATCTGCGCAATGCCCGCCATGCCGAGGATCATCGCCCGCTGGACGAGCAATCCGATTGCCCGGCAAGCCGCGACTACAGTCGCGCCTACCTGCACCATTTGATGCGTGCCAATGAGGCATTGGGCGGCATGCTGCTGACATGGAACAATCTGGCTTATTACCAGTTTTTGATGCAGGGCGCCCGCGACGCAATTGAACAGGGGCGCTATGGGGACTTCATGGCAGAAACCAAAGATGGCTGGGCACGCGGCGACATCGCCGCGTTATAGGCCTATCAAATGACGACCTCACTGAAGTCGGCACCGCCTGCGATATCAGGTGCTTTGCAGTTCGGCCGGCTTCATCTGAACCCCGGCAATGCGCCAGGTGCCGTCAGGCTGTTTGCGCAACGTGTAAAGCGCCACCCAGTCGCGGCCCTGAGGGCCAATCAGCAGCACTTCCTGAATTAGCGCATCACCACGCGCTTCTCCGCGACCAAAGCTCCAGTTGCGCGCGCCATAAATTGGCCCATAACCCTTTTTCACCATGCCAATAAAGCGGTCGGTGGAGCCGAAAATCTGGCGAATGGATGGTGCGGCATAGCCATAGGCAGCGTCGTGATCGCCAGCCTTGAAGGCACTTATTTGACCTCCAATAATCGATTCTGCCGTTTTTTGAAGTTGCGGCGGTAATTTCGGCCCCGATTGCGCATAGGCATCCATTACAAGGCTGCCCAACATCAGCGCACCAACCAGCGGTATCATGTAAAATCGCATCACATTCCCCTTTTCTTTTCTCAAACCTAACCTTGAAGAAGAAACGGGTCACCGTGACAAAAGGTTTCATCACCAGCGCAAAATGATCGAGGTGCAGCGATGCAAACTGCCGCATCGCTGCACCTCAGGGGGCAATGGGGCCAAGTCGGCCCCAATCTTTTGGAGAGATTACTCCCGGATCAGAATATGAAATCGTCTGATCGCAAGTCTGCTTCATACACGTCGAGCAACAGGATCGACCCCATATCGCCTGCATCGAGCAAAGCACCCTGCCCGGTATCAGTGATCGTCACATCGCCCTCTTCAAGCCCAAGGCCACGGAACCAGATGCGGTCGGTGCGTCCCTGGCCTGCGTCGAAGTCGGTGATTGTGTCGTCGCCAAAGAACGCAGCCAGTTCGAATACGTCATTGCCAGCGCCACCGGACATGATGTCGTTGCCAACTCCGCCCAAAATGTAGTCATTGCCACCGGCACCCGACAATTCATCGTCTCCGGCGCGACCGACCAAGCGGTTCACACCGTCATCACCGATGATCTCATCATTATGGGCAGAACCATAGACATATTCGATGCTGTCATAGCTGTCGCCATCGGCCTCACCGCCAAAGCCGCCAGTGACAAGGTCAACAGATACGCCTTCTTCGGCCTGCTTGTATTCAGCCGCATCACGCTTGCCATTACCGCCAATCAAGGTGTCGGCACCGAGACCACCGATCAGAATATCATTGCCAGACATGCCATCCAGAATATCGTCACCCATATCGCCGAACAGACGGTTGACGCCATTGTCGCCAGCCAATTCGTCGTCGAAATAGGATCCATTGATGTTTTCGACTTTCTTCAACACGTCACCTTCAGCAAATCCGCCGAAGCCAACACCGTCCTTCAGGCTGACGTTGACGCTTGCTGTCGACCAGTCATATTCAACAGTATCAACGCCAGACCCACCGTTTATCAGGTCGGCTCCACGGCCACCGATCAGCAAATCATTGCCACCAAGACCGTTGATAATGTCATCGCCATTTCGGCCCACCAGCCGATTGTCGTAGTTGTCGCCCTTCAGTTCGTCGCCAAAATTCGAACCGTGGGCGTTTTCGACACTCTCAAAGCGATCACCCTGTGCCTCGCCATCAAAACCCTTGCCAGATTTCAGATTGACCGTGACGGCCTCCGCTGCCTTTGCATAGGTAACGGTATCGCGGCCTTCTCCGCCGTCCATTGTATCGGAACCAGTGCCGCCATCCATCCAGTCGTCGCCGCCATTGCCGCGCAGATTGTCATTGCCGTCACCACCTTCCAGATGGTCGTCACCGCCCTGAACCGGCTCACCGATCAATGCGACATTGTCAATGACAACGCCCTTGTCGTCGTTTTTGCCAAAACCGGAGAATACCAGCTCATTGACACCCGATTGCGCGCCCGTCAGTTCAACGGTTACTGTTTGCCAACCATCACCAGATTTGACCTTGGAGGATGCGACCTCTTCGCCATTCCAGGTGACAACATACCCATTCTTGCCAACCCCGCCGCCATAATGCGGAAGTGCCACGTCGAATGTCAGCGTCACGGTCTGTCCAGGAGGGATATTTGAGACAATGCCTCCATAGGAAGCGTTCTGGTCGGTTGCCAGTTCCAGCACCTGACCATGGCCCACACCACAAATATTGAATTGCGACGCGTCACCAATGGAATAGCCCTGCGGTGCGAACCACGGACCAACCTGGAACTTATCCAGACTGACTTCCTGCAACATCTCGCCATTGTCATCGACAACCGTACTGCTGCCGAGGCCACCGAGAAAGTCGATCGCATCGCCGACAATTGTATCGTGGCCATCACCACCGGAAATAACAGAATTTGTAATTTGACCATTGAGATGGTCGTTTGCCGTTCCACCAGTCACGACTTCGTAGCCGCCAGCTTTACGCTGAACGTTTTCATTGATTATTTTCATTGGTGCGCCCCTGCCCAATTATGTTCCCTGTCGAGAACAACCTAGCGGCCAAGAAAAAACATCAAGTAAGGAAATTGAGTTAATTTTTGAGTTTCAGATTTACAATTGATTCAGCATGTTGCGCCCGATCAATCGGCCACTATTTGCGGGAATAAAAGCGACGAATCGCCGTAGCTGTAAAACCGATAACCTTGCTGAATGGCGTGATCATAGGCACGTTTCATCACATCCGTCCCGGCAAAGGCGCTGACCAACATGAAGAGTGTGGAGCGCGGCAGGTGGAAATTGGTCATCAGCGCATCAATCGCCTTAAACCGATATCCTGGTGTGATGAAAATATCTGTTGCTCCGGACCATGACTCGATCTGCCCATCGACAGTGACGGCACTCTCCAGCAACCGCAGCGACGTTGTGCCGACTGAGATAATCCGTCCACCCTTTCGCCGAACCTGATTCAGCGCGTCAGCCGTTGCCTGCGAGACGATACCAATTTCGGAGTGCATCTTGTGGTCATCAGTATCGTCCACCTTCACCGGCAGGAAAGTCCCAGCGCCGACATGCAAAGTGACAAAGTGCTGAGTGATCCCTTTGTCTTCAAGGCTTTGCAATAGGCGCTCTGTGAAATGAAGCCCAGCAGTCGGCGCTGCAACTGCACCATCCTCGCGTGCATAAATCGTCTGGTAGTCTTCACGATCCTGCTCATCTTCATCGCGTTTCAGCGCGATGTAAGGAGGTAGGGGGACATGACCCCAGTTGACCAGAGCGACGTCCAATTCAGGGCCACTGTAATTGAAACGAAGTCCGACCTCACCGCCCTCTCCCTTGTCGAGCACTTCGGCTAAAAATTTTCCTTCACCAAAGTCGACCGTCTCACCGACTTTCAGCTTTTTGGCTCCGCGCACAAAAGCACGCCAGGTATTGGCTGTTTCGCGCAGGTGCAAGGTCGCGCCGATAGTGGCCACAGCATCACCGCGCCGGCGAACGCCCTCCAATTGGGCCGGAATAACCTTGGTGTCGTTGAAAACCAGCGCATCCCCCGGCTGCAAAAAGTCTGCAAGCTTGGATACCGACTGGTCTTGCAATTCCTGCTGAGCACCATTGACCACCAACAGATGGGCAGAATCACGCGGCACCGCGGGGCGCAATGCGATGTTTTTCTCCGGCAGGTCAAAATCAAAGTCGTCAACGCGCATACTGGCTGGCCTCAAAATGAAAATGGCGGACCGGAGCCCGCCACTTCAAGCAGTTTTCGTCTGTCGCAGCTGTACCGCCGCTTAGGCGTCAGCGGCAACTTTCATTGTCACAATACGGTCAGGGCTCGGCACAGGCTCGCCACGCTCGAACTGATCAACATTGTCCATGCCCTCAATTACACGGCCCCAGGCTGTGTACTGACGGTCGAGAAAACGCGCATCGTCAAAGCAGATGAAGAACTGCGAATTGGCGCTGTCAGGATGACCGGAACGCGCCATTGAACAAACGCCGCGCACGTGCGGCTCGCTGTTAAATTCAGCTTTCAGGTTTGGCTTGGAGGAACCGCCAGTGCCGGTACCTGTTGGGTCACCACCCTGAGCCATGAAACCGTCGATTACACGGTGGAACACAACACCGTCATAAAAGCCTTCACGGGCCAGTTCTTTGATGTGCTTGACGTGACCTGGTGCCAGGTCTGGCAGGCATTCGATGACCACGGAGCCTTTTGAGGTTTCCAAGATCAATGTGTTTTCGGGGTCTTTGTAATCCGCCACGGGAAATTCCTTATGGTTGGGTTCGCTTATTAGTATTTGTCTGCTGTACGCATTTTGACGATTGTGTCGGGGTTGGACACAGCCCCATTGGAGGCACGGTCGCCTTTCTTGATGGCGTCGACAAACTGCATGCCTTTGGTCACACGCCCCCAAACGGTGTACTGACCGTTGAGAAACGTGCCTTCGGCAAACATGATGAAAAACTGTGAATTGGCGCTGTCTGGGCTCTGCGCACGGGCCATGCCGATAACGCCACGGTCAAAGGAAACGTCATTGAACTCAGCCTTCAAATCCGGAAGGTCCGATCCACCCGTGCCATTGCCGCGCGGGTCGCCGGTCTGAGCCATAAAGCCATCGATGACGCGATGAAATTTCAAGCCGTCATAAAAACCCTGATTGGCCAAGGTGCGAATGCGCTTTACGTGATTGGGCGCCTTGTTCGGCAGCAGCTCAATTTCCACCTGTCCATTTTTGGTGTCGAGCAACAGAGTGTTGGCTTTGTCTGCAGCAGAAGCAAAGCTTGCTACACTCCATGAAAGCACAGCGAACAGGGCGATTTTGATCAGTTTCATTGGAAATTCCTGAGAAGGTTTATACAATTAGGATTTGGTAGCGAGTTTCGAATTCAGTGCCTTGGCAACCGCCTCCGGCACAAACAGCGAAGCATCGCCCCCCATTGTCGCCACCTGACGCACCAGTGTGGCCGTTATGGGGCGGGTATCGGGGCTGGCAGGCAGGAAGACGGTTTGGATATTCTCCGCCATCGCTCCATTCATTCCGGCAAGTTGCATTTCATAATCCAGATCAGTGCCATCGCGCAGCCCCCGGATCATCATGCTGGCGCCCGCAGCCGCTGCAGCATCCGTTGTCAGATTGTTAAACGACTGAACTGACACACGACCCCGAAGGCCCTCCGGAACGACCTTTTCAATCAGCGCCTTACGTTCTTGGTAAGTGAACAGGCCAGGTTTTGACGAATGAACACCAATGGCGATCACCACTTCATCAGCCAGGCCAAGAGCCTGGAGCAGAATGTCGAGATGACCGTTGGTGAACGGATCGAAGGAACCGGGATAAAATGCCGTACGTTTCATGCGGCTCCCTTACTCCCGACAGCGGTGAAAGGCAACGGTTTTGGATGACGCACTCAGTTGAGCCCTATGTCCGGCTCAGTGCCAGCCAAAGGCCACCACCTATCATCATCGATCCACCCGTGACTTCGACAGCACGCACATTACGGCGAGTCAGCAGCGCACCAACCCGCCCGGCAGCAATGGCGTAAAGAGAATCGAGAATCGTCGCCAACACCATGAATATCAAACCGAGAAACAAGGTTTGCAAACCGGCATGTCCCTGTGGCGAAATAAACTGCGGCAGGAAAGCACCGAAGAACAGCAGCACTTTTGGATTGGACAAAATAACAAAAAAGCCCTGCCAGAAATAGGACCGATTGGCACGGCCAACCGATTTGCCGCTTTCGTCTTTCGCCGCGTTTCCTTGGGTATCACCTCCCTGTGTGTCACCTCCCTGTGTATTACCAACGCCCAAATCACCGTTGGATCGCAGCAATTTATAGCCCAGCCAGATGAGATAAGCGCCACCGGCCAGCCGCACCCAGTCAAACAACCACGCTAAACTAGTTGTGATCGCTTCCAGACCAAGCGCCAGCAAGATCAGCAGGATGACCAGCCCTGCCTGCGTTCCCGCAATGCTCATAAGGCCTGCTTTTACACCTGATTTCAGACTGTTAGCAACAATCACAGTAACCGAAGGACCGGGTACAATTAGGATCACAACACTGGCGAGTATGAAGGTGAGAAGAGCTGAAAGATCTGGAAACATTACAAAATCGTATAGCAAAGTGTGTGCTTTTGCACTGGAAGCCTGCTTTTCATACCCCATGTATAAGGCACAGCAAAGGACTTGCTGAGACGACAAAAGTCAGACTGAACATCAAGGTTTGAAAGAAGAGAGAAAATGCTAGCTACAACGATTGGTCTAAGTGCCCTCACCTTCGCAGCGACGGTCATGCACCTGCGCAGCCAGAAGGAGATCAAGTCCATTGCCATGAAGGAAATGTGGAAGATTCGGGGCTATCAGGAAGATCCGAAAAATCAGGAACGGCATTCCAACTTCTAGGCTTTACCCAGCCTCGCAGGCATATCAGCCTGCCCCCTTCAGGTTCCCTCAGATTGAACTCCTCCCCGTTCAATCTTCTCCTGGAGGCGGGCCCTCAGCCGCAGAATCTGCGTTACCCTCCCCCCCTGCTGACGGGTCCGCCTCATCTTCTTCAGGCTCACTTATCCGTTCAACGGAAACCACAGCTTCATCATCGGCAGTTCTGAATACCCGAACGCCCTTGCTGGCGCGGCTGGCAATTCTGATATTATCAACCGGGACACGGATCAGCTGACCTGCATTTGAAACCAACATAATCTGATCACTGTCCTCGATGGGGAACGCCGCAACCAAAATGCCGATTTCAGAAGCTTTCGACATGTCAGTGGCCTTCAAACCCTTGCCGCCACGCCCGGAAACTCTGAAGTCATAACTTGAAGAACGTTTCCCAAACCCTTGATCAGTAAGGGTTAAAATGAATTGCTCTGCAGCGCCCATTTCGGCATAACGCTCAACACTCAAAGCTGCTTCTTCAGCACCGACTTCTTCATCGTCGTGATCAACTGCATCGAGATCGTCGACGGCCTCGCCATCCTCACCAGCCAGAGCCCGACGATCGGCTGCGGCACGTTTGAGATACGCCGTACGTTCGGCAGGTTCGGCCTCAAAACCGCGCATGATGGCCATCGAGATGACCTCATCGCCCTTGCCAAGACGAATGCCCCGCACGCCAACAGAGTTACGGCTGTTGAATACACGCACATCATTGACCCGGAAGCGAATGGTCTGCCCGCCTGAAGATGTCAGCAACACATCGTCGCTGGCTGAACAGGTTTCAACGCCGACAATGCCGTCATCGTCTTCCAGTTTCATCGCGATCTTGCCGTTGCGATTAACCTGAACAAAGTCTGACAGCTTGTTGCGCCGCACCGTGCCCTTTTTGGTAGCGAACATCACGTCCAGCGTATCCCAGGTATCCTCGTCTTCTGGCAACGGCATGATGGTGGTGATATTTTCCCCCTGCTCCAGCGGCAGAAGATTGACCAGTGCCTTGCCACGGGCCTGCGGCGCAGCCAGTGGCAACTTCCACACTTTCATCTTGTAGGCGATGCCACGAGACGAGAAAAAGACCACCGGCGTGTGGGTGTTGACCACGAACAGACGGGTGACGAAATCCTCGTCCTTGGTGCTCATGCCCGAACGGCCCTTGCCGCCGCGGCGCTGAGCCCGATAAGTCGCAAGCGGCACGCGCTTGATATAACCGCCATGGCTGACGGTGACGACCATGTCCTCACGGGCAATCAGATCTTCATCATCATGCTCATAACCACCGTCGATAATCTCGGTTCGGCGTGGCGTGGCATATTCGTCGCGCACTTCGACAAGTTCACTCTTGACGATTTCCAGAACCCGAATGCGCGATGACAGAATATCGAGATAATCACTGATTTCTTCGCCAATGGCGTTCAATTCATCAGCGATTTCATCTCGACCCAGAGCCGTCAAACGCTGCAGACGCAGGTCGAGAATTGCACGGGCCTGTTCTTCAGACAGATTATAGGTTCCATCTTCATTGAGGCGGTGACGCGGATCATCGATCAAAGCGATAAGCGGCGCGACATCTTTTGCCGGCCAGCGCCGATCCATCAATTGAGCCCGCGCGGTTGCCGGATCAGGTGCTCGGCGGATCAGTGCTATCACTTCATCGATATTGGCGACAGCAATAGCCAAACCGACCAAAACATGGGCACGAACACGCGCCTTGTTGAGCAGGAACTTGGTGCGGCGGGTGACAACTTCTTCGCGGAAGCTGACAAAGGCCTTCAGCATATCCATCAGGTTCAGCTGCTCAGGCCGCCCCCCGTTCAACGCCACGAGATTGCAACCAAACGAGGTTTGCAGCGAAGTGTAGCGGTACAACTGATTCAAGACGACATCGGTTACCGCATCACGCCGCAATTCAACGACGACACGATAGCCATGACGGTCGCTCTCATCGCGCACTGCGCTAATACCTTCGACACGCTTGTCGCGCACCAATTCGGCAATCTTTTCCACCATGGTGGCTTTGTTCACCTGGTAGGGAATCTCGGTGACAATGATGGCTTCGCGATCGCCGGGCATCTGCTCGGTGCCCACCTTAGCGCGCATGACTACACTGCCACGGCCGGTTTCATAGGCAGAGCGGATGCCCGCCCGCCCGAGGATAAGGCCACCGGTAGGAAAATCTGGACCTGGTACAATCTCAATCAGCTCATTGAGGCTGATTTCCGGCTTATCAATCATCGCCAGACAAGCGTCGATCACCTCGCCAAGATTGTGTGGCGGAATGTTCGTCGCCATGCCAACGGCGATGCCGCCTGCCCCATTGACCAGCAGATTGGGGAAACGTGCGGGCAGAACCATCGGTTCGCGCTCGCGGCCATCATAGTTGGCCTGAAAATTGACTGTTTCCTTGTCGATATCTGCCAGCAGCGTGCTGGATATCTTCTCAAGGCGACATTCAGTATAACGCATTGCAGCGGCTTTATCGCCGTCAATCGAACCGAAATTACCCTGACCATCAACCAACGGTGCCCGCATGGCAAAATCCTGAGCCATACGCACCAGCGCATCATAGATCGAAGCATCGCCGTGAGGGTGATATTTACCCATCACTTCACCAATAACACCGGCGGACTTGCGGTAACCCTTGTTGCTCTCCAGGCCCATCTCATGCATCGCATAAAGAATACGGCGATGAACCGGTTTGAGGCCGTCACGAACATCGGGCAATGCGCGGCTGACAATCACGCTCATGGCGTAATCGAGGTAGGACCGCTGCATTTCGTCGACGATGGAAATGGGATCGTGTGGTGACGGGATTATTGCACCACCATCACCGCCTTCACCATTGCCGCCGTCATCACCGCCGTCGCCATCGCCGCCATCGCCGCTGCCGTCGCCGCTATTGGGGGCGGAATTTTGCTCCTCAGTGGATGCTTCATCCTGGGGCAATTCGTTTTCTGGATTATCGTTTTCGGCCAAAGGTTTCAATCCTGATCACCACAGCGAGAATCGCGGGCTTATGTTGAAGCCCAACCCTACAACAATTGCCCTACACACTCAAATTAGAACTCAGGTTTGAACAGGATTTAGTTGTTTTTTTTCAATAAGTTACAAAACCATATCCACAACCTCAAAAGAGTTGTGATCATGATCATGACCAGCATCGGGA
Source organism: Rhizobiaceae bacterium (assembly GCA_039969995.1). GTDB lineage: Bacteria > Pseudomonadota > Alphaproteobacteria > Rhizobiales > Rhizobiaceae > Pseudahrensia. Next base: position 10,626 of record JBDVMU010000021.1, on the reverse strand, counting down.
TTCCTTGAAATCGCCGCTTCATATCCTGGCTTGCAGTCCCGTTATGGTCATCTAAGGTGGGCGCAGCTAAAACGACCCTGCGGACCCTGTCTGATGACGCAAGATGCACTGCTAAACGCCTTTGTGACCTTCTTCGTGACGATTGATCCTCCCGGATTGATGGGCATTTTTCTGGCCCTGACAACGGGTATGACCAGCCAACAACGGCGACAGACCGCGTTGCGCGGCACATTGATCGGCATGGCGATTGTGCTCGGTTTTATGCTCGTCGGCGGCATTATTTTGGAAACACTGGGCATCAGCATGTCGGCATTCCGCATCGCCGGTGGGCTGCTGCTGTTTTACATCGCCTTTGAAATGGTTTTCGAAATGCGCGCAGACCGCAAGGGCGAAACCGCTGAGCGGATCATTTCGCACAGCGAGCTTCAGTCGATGGCGGTGTTCCCGCTTGCCATTCCTCTGATTGCCGGGCCTGGGGCAATTTCGGCAGCAATCCTGCTGGCCGATGACTTCAGCTGGCCAACCGACAGGCTGGCTCTGATGGGCATTTTGCTGTTGGTCGGCCTGATTGTTTATCTCTCCCTGTTGTTGGCCGACCGAGTGAGCAGCTTTATCAGCGAAACGGTACAGATCATCATGACGCGCCTGCTGGGCATCATATTGGCGGCATTGTCAGTACAGTTTGTGATTGATGGTGTGCTGGCGCTTTGGCGCTAAACCTGAAGGGGCCTAGTTGAGATCTACGACCATCTCAACTCCACCCAATTCATGAACGCTATCACCACCGCGAACTGTCACTTGTGAGATGCCGTTCGGGATTTTCACACCGCCAAGTGAGCGGGTGAACGGTTGCTCGTCAACATGAGGATGGGCCAACACCCTTGTGCCCAGGACAGTGCCGTCGGGGGCAACAACTTCCCATTTATTGGCATAGTGCTCCCAGCCAGTATCGGCATGCTTGAGTGTCACGTCGAAACGATAGGTGTTTTCGGCTGTTTTGCGCACTTTAACATTGGTCACGTCCACCTCTGCGGCATGAGCCGATGAAACAGTTGCGAGGCCAATTGCCAGGAGAAGTGCCAGATGGTTTTTCATGATTGCCGCCTATATGTTGGAAACACGATTGCAATATCGCTGCATCTTTCCTAGCACGATATGACATAACGGGCAGTTCAAAGACGGGTGAACAGATGGCATCGGGCTCAAAGAAGGTCATTTACGCCGCCATGATTGGCAACGGGCTGATTGCTGTGGCGAAATTTGTAGGCGCATTCATTACCGGCTCTTCGGCGATGTTGTCGGAAGGCATTCACTCGCTTGTCGATACCGGCAATCAAAGCCTGCTGCTATATGGCATTGCCCGCTCAAAACGCCCGGCTGATGAGAAACATCCCTTTGGATATGCATCGGAAATCTATTTCTGGGCTTTTATCGTTGCGATTTTGATTTTCTCAATTGGTGCCGGTATTTCGGTTTATCACGGTATCGAGAAAGTCCTGCATCCCCACCCGGTTCACGACCCGATGATCAACTATATCATTTTGATCCTGGCGATGATTTTCGAAGGGTTTGCCTGGTGGATTGCTTATCGGGAATTCAGCTCGACTCAGGGCAAGAAAGGCCTGTTTCAGGCCGTGCAGGAATCAAAAGATCCAACGATTTTCACTGTTCTGTTTGAAGATACAGCAGCGATGCTTGGCTTGATCGTTGCATTGATCGGCATCTGGCTGTCGGTGACCTTTAATATGCCCGTCCTGGATGGTGTTGCCTCGATCATCATTGGCGTCATTTTGGCCGGGACTGCGCTGGTATTGGCGCTTGAAACCAAGAGCTTGCTGATTGGTGAGGCGGCAGCGCCCGAGATCGTCGAGGAAATCCGTGATTTGGTGAGCAAGCAGCCTGCTATTGTTGCGCTCAACGAAATCCGCACGCTGCACCGTGGTCCAAATGACGTATTGCTGGCGCTCAGCGTGGATTATGACGATGAGATCCCAGCCGGAGTTGTCGAACGCACCAATACGGACCTGGAACTCGCCATTAAGGGTCGGTTTCCAGTGGTGAAGCGCCTGTTCATTGAAGTTCAAAGCGCCCAGCACCATGCGGAAGAAGTGGCGCGGGCTGCCGAGTTGCGCAGGCAGGAAAGCGAAGAATAGGGCTAAACCGCCTGCGGGTGCCCCTCGGCAAACTGAACCAAGTCCCAAAGGTTGCCGTAAAGATCTTCAAATACAGCGACGGTTCCGTAATCCATTGTTTTGGGCTCACGCACGAACACGATCCCCTTGTCCAGCATCGCCGAATGGTCACGCTGAAAATCATCGGTAGCGAGAAACAGGAACACGCGACCTCCCGCCTGGTTGCCAATAAAGGGCATCTGTTCGGGTTTTGAGGCCTTGGCCAGCAGCAGGCTGGTGCCGCTAGAACCTGGAGGCCTCACCACAACCCATCGCTTGTCCTGTTCTGGCTGATAGGTGTCCTCGATCAGGTCGAATTTCAATTTGTTGCAATAGAAATCAATCGCCGCGTCATAGTCCTCAACCACAAGGCTGATATGGGCAATGGCCTGCGTCATTCACTCGTTACTGCCGTCGCCGCTGTCGCCGTCGTCGTCGTCGCCGCGTCGAGACCCATTTGCCAGAAATCTGACTCAAGCCGGGTTGCCGCGGAAAACAGCCGTTCAAGCTGCGGATAGCGGGCTTCGGTCATCATGACGCTGGCCAGGGCGTCGAGGTTGGCAATCGTTGCCTGCACCAGTTCCTGGTATTCCGGCGACGCATATTCGTTGATCCACTCAGCATAGGGGTTGTCAGCCCCCTGCATGGCGACCAGACGAGCTCCGATTTCCCCGTACCCAATCATGCATGGCGCAAGCGCAACGTAGAGATCCAGCGAGTCGCCAGCGTTGCCCGCTTCCAACACAAAACGCGTATAAGCAATGGTCTGGGTCTTCTCAGGCACCTGCTCCAGGTCCATTTCCGCAAGGCCCCAGCGGTCGCACATGCGCACATGCAGATCCATTTCGACATCCATTATCGCCTTCAACCCTTCCAGGCCACTGCGCATTTCAGCCAAAGAACGGCTTTTATAGATGCTCAGAGCATAGGCGCGGGAAAACTGGATGAGAAACAGGAAGTCCTGAACCAGATAGTCCTGGAAGGCAGCCATGGGCAGATCGCCACGGCGCAGGCCCTCGACAAACTGATGGTGCGTGTAGTCCTGCCAATCTGATGCACAATCAGCTTTCAACCGCTCAAACAATGATGCCATGTGTGAATGTCCCGCGACTTATGATGGGGCCTGAAAGGTTGCTAATAGCGGGCCCACAAGCCCGCCATAAATTTCGGTTTGCTAGGCGGTTTCCTAGAACGGGATTTCGTCGTCCATATCGCCGCCGCCGTCGGGAAAGCCGCCGCCGCCGCCACCGCCGCCGCCTTGGCCACCGCCAAAGTTGCCACCACCGCCGCCGCCGCCGTAGTCATTGCCGCCGCCGCCATAGCCACCGCCACCGCCACCGCCACTGCCGCCAAAGCCGCCGCCACCGTCCTGATTGCGGCTGTCGAGCATGGTCAAGTTACCGTTGAAGCCTTGAAGAACCACTTCGGTGGTGTATTTGTCCTGGCCGCTCTGGTCCTGCCACTTGCGGGTTTGCAACTGGCCTTCGATGTAAACCTTGGAGCCTTTTTTGACGTATTGCTCGATAACCTTGCACAGGCCCTCGTTGAAACAGACAACGCGATGCCATTCGGTTTTTTCGCGGCGCTCGCCTGTGTTTTTATCACGCCAGCTTTCCGATGTAGCGATGGAAAAGTTGGCAATCGGGCGGCCGTCCTGGGTGCGGCGAATTTCCGGGTCTGCCCCGAGATTGCCGACCAGAATAACTTTGTTGACACTGCCTGCCATGATTTGACTCCTCTGTGCGGTCCGCTGATGCGCCGCGATCTCAATTGATGGTCAACATAGGCGTGTAAAACCAGCTTTTGCAGGCCCGATGCTGACAGAATTTGGTTTTCCACCACTTGTTTCGCAGCAAAATGTTCATGTAATGTTCTAAATGGTGCGTGATTCAATGGCAAGGCCTGCGACAACGCGCGCTATTGGCTTCCTGTGAATTGGAGACTGTGGTCTGGACACAGACCCCAGCAAGACCACATATGAAGCTAATCTCGCAGGCGGGCATAAAAAGCGTTGGAACATGGCACCGATTTCAAAGAATTCCCCCCAAATTCCCGATGATAAAGTCATCTCGGTTCGTGGTGCGCGCGAGCACAATTTGAAGAATATCGACATTGATCTGCCGCGCGATAGTCTGATCGTGATGACCGGGCTGTCAGGTTCCGGCAAATCGTCTCTGGCATTCGACACAATCTATGCGGAGGGCCAGCGGCGATATGTCGAGAGCCTCTCGGCCTACGCGCGCCAGTTTCTGGAAATGATGCAAAAGCCTGATGTCGATCAGATTGATGGCCTGTCACCAGCGATTTCAATTGAACAGAAAACCACATCTAAAAACCCCCGCTCGACCGTCGGCACGGTGACGGAAATTTATGACTATATGCGCTTGCTGTTTGCCCGCGTGGGGGTGCCCTACTCCCCGGCCACCGGCAAGCCAATTGAAAGCCAGACTGTTAGTCAGATGGTCGACCGGGTCATGGCGCTGGACGAAGGCTCACGACTTTATCTGCTCGCACCAATCGTTCAGGGACGTAAGGGCGAGTATAAGAAAGAATTCGCCGAGCTGATGAAAAAGGGGTTTCAGCGGGTCAAAGTCGACGGCGAGTTCTATGAGATTGCCGATGTCCCGGCGCTCGACAAGAAATACAAACACGATATTGACGTTGTCGTCGACCGGGTCGTTGTGCGGGAAGATATGGGCACTCGTTTGGCAGATTCGCTGGAAACAGCCCTGCGGTTGACGGACGGAATGGCAATTGCCGAAATGGCCGATAAACCATTGCCGGAGGCTGAAACCGCTGCGGGTGGATCGAAAAACAAGTCAAAGAACGACACCCATGAGCGTTTGATCTTTTCGGAGAAGTTCGCCTGCCCGGTTTCCGGTTTCACCATTCCGGAAATCGAGCCAAGATTGTTCTCGTTTAACAATCCATTTGGCGCATGCCCGAGCTGTGACGGACTTGGCACCCAGCAGAAAATAGATGAAAATCTGGTGGTGCCGGATACAAGTTTGGCGCTGAACAAGGCGGCAATTGCCCCCTGGTCAAAGTCGAACAATCCTTCCCCTTATTATGCCCAGACCCTTGAAGCATTGGGCCGGGCCTACAAGTTCAAGATATCCGACAAATGGGAAGACCTGTCTGCAGATGCCCAAACAGCTGTGCTTTATGGCACCGGAAAGCAGGCCATCGAGTTTAAATATGACGACGGATTGCGCACCTATAAAACCAAAAAGCCGTTTGAGGGCGTGATCGGCAATCTGGAGCGCCGTTGGCGTGAGACCGATTCATCCTGGATGCGCGAGGAAATCGAAAAATACATGTCGCGCATGCCCTGTCTTGCCTGTAATGGCTATCGGCTGAAACCCGAAGCCATGGCGGTGAAGCTCGACAGCAAGCACATCAGCGAGGTGGCGGAATTGTCGATCAAGCAGGCCAATGTCTGGTTTGCCGACCTTCCCAACAAGTTGAACGCCAAGCAAAACGAAATTGCCGTGCGTATCCTCAAGGAAATCCGCGAGCGCTTGCAGTTTCTCAATGATGTTGGCCTTGATTACCTCACCCTATCGCGCAATTCCGGCACGCTATCAGGTGGCGAAAGCCAGCGCATCCGGCTGGCCTCGCAAATCGGCTCCGGTCTGACGGGCGTGCTCTACGTGCTGGACGAACCGTCGATCGGCCTGCATCAACGCGACAATGCCCGACTGTTGGAAACGTTGCAGCACCTGCGCAATCTCGGCAACACAGTTATCGTGGTGGAGCATGACGAGGATGCTATTTTGACAGCCGATCACGTGGTGGATATCGGCCCCCGCGCCGGGATCCATGGCGGCCGGATCATTGCCGAAGGGTCTCCAGAAGACATTATGGCTTGTGAGGAATCACTCACCGGCAAATATTTGTCAGGCAAATTGCAGGTCGAAACACCAGCCAAACGAAGAAAGATCAACAAACAGCGCAAGATCAAGGTTATTGGCGCGCGAGGCAACAACCTCAAAAAGGTAGATGGGGAAATCCCGCTTGGCACATTTACTGCTGTGACCGGCGTTTCTGGCGGCGGCAAGTCGACCTTCCTGATCGAAACCCTGTACAAAGCGGCAGCACGGCATATCAACAAGAACCGCAATATCCCTGCCCCCCATGACCGTATTGAAGGTCTGGAACATCTCGACAAGATCATCGATATTGACCAGTCGCCGATTGGCCGCACTCCGCGGTCTAACCCAGCCACCTATACCGGAGCGTTTACGCCAATCCGCGATTGGTTCGCCGGCCTGCCCGAAGCCAAGGCGCGGGGATACAATCCTGGTCGCTTCTCCTTCAACGTCAAGGGTGGGCGATGTGAGGCATGTCAGGGTGACGGTGTCATCAAAATCGAAATGCACTTCTTGCCAGATGTCTATGTCACCTGCGATGTGTGTGAAGGCAAGCGTTACAACCGCGAAACGTTGGAAGTTCAATTCAAGGGCAAATCGATTGCCGATGTACTGGACATGACCGTTGAGGAAGGCTGCGAATTTTTCGCGGCAGTTCCAGCTGTTCGCGACAAGATGGAGACGCTGCGGCGGGTCGGACTGGACTATATCAAAATCGGCCAGCAGGCGACCACCCTCTCTGGTGGTGAGGCGCAGCGGGTCAAACTTTCAAAAGAGCTTTCAAAGCGAGCCACCGGACGCACGCTCTACATTCTCGACGAACCCACCACAGGGTTGCATTTTCACGATGTCGCAAAGCTTCTGGAAGTGCTGCATGAACTGGTTGATACCGGCAATACGGTGGCTGTAATCGAGCACAATCTGGAAGTGATCAAGACGGCTGATTGGGTTCTCGATCTGGGACCGGAAGGCGGCGACGGTGGTGGCGAGCTTGTGGCCGAAGGACGTCCTGAGGATATCGTCAAGGTGGAACGCTCCTATACGGGCCACTTCCTGAAGGGGCTATTGGCGCGACATCCCAAGGAAAAGCCAGGCTCGCTGGAAGCCGCTGAATAGTTAACGATTCCAACTTCCTGAAGTCGCCAGCAGGCCCTTCATATCTGTGTCTGAATCATGACGGTGCCGTGCAATTTTTGCATGGCACATTTGCATCTTTTGCGCTCGTAAAAATCCGCCAATATCCTATTTGTTGTTTACCGGAACAAAACAACGTTTCGATCAACCGGTCGGTCAGGAAGCACCGACACCCCTTGAAGGATAAATGTAATGGACATTCTTGGTAACCTCCGCTCTTGGAACCGTGTTCGTCAGACACGCAAGGAATTGAGCAGCCTGTCCAACCGTGAGTTGGACGATCTCGGCATCACTCGCGGTGATATCCCCTTTATCGCCCAGCGTGCTGCTGCCCGTAAATAATCAGTTTCAGGCCAGTCACTCCTCCTCCCAAGACTGGCTGAATAAGTTCAGCAATTTCCTCCCATTGCGCTGAACTGAAAATAGAGCGCCCGCTGCACCTCCTCCCGCAGCGGGCGTTTTATTTTGTCCAATATCCGGTCGCAACTGCTGATCATGCGTATGGCGAGCGACGGCAAGGCCCCTGCATCCCACGAACTGGCACCGGCAACTGGCCTCACAAATAGTTTGTTTTGAGAGTGGCTAACCCTGGTATTGATCGGCGCTGTTGCGCAACTTGTACCACTTGGTCAGCAAGAAGATCTCGGGCAGACCGCCATTGGGTGTTTTCCAACTATCGACAGCCCAATCGACACCCTGTTTATCACGCATGCGAGCAGACTTGTGAGGGTAGCGGCCATCAACAAGAAGCCCGCGCTCAGCGTATCGCCGCAACGGCGCGTGGTACCTCATCAGCCCTTTGGCGTGAAGATAGCGCAGATAGCTGATCGTGTTCAGCGATTCATCGACACAATCCATCTGTCCGCGTTTACCGGCATGCTTTTGATACGAAAATTCCACGTCAGTGGTCGGAAAGCGCAAGGATTTTTTCGACGCCCTTTCCATAAAAGCAATCGCCTGTCTCAGAGCAGCCCGCTCAGCCTCGGAAGATTCGCGCCCCGGCTCCATGATTTTTTCCAGTTCGGGAGCAACATCATCCGCGAAGGTTAGCTTGTCCTTGATAATACAGCCATAGCCCGAACAGACCGTCAAAACCTTGGTTGGCGCACCATAAGCTGCCGATTCAACAGTGCCGCCATCCGGCACAACACTGGTGCAACCGGCAATCACGGTGATGCCCGCAAGCAACGCTGCAAGGGGAAGGATGGTTTGCCGGTTCATCGGTTTCGCCTGGCTTTTCATTTCACTCGAATTTCCTCTGCGGTTCCGCAATCTATGCCACATCAAGTCGCAAGGCGACCCATGTTGATGCTCAACTTGTGGTGAAGATGCCGCGGACACCGATCATGACAAGCCTCATAATAAGCATTGAATCCAACTGCAAGCAGGTCTAATCCCTGCCTATGAGCAAAAATAAAGTACATGTGGTTGGAGGAGGCCTTGCGGGCTCCGAAGCAGCCTGGCAATTGGCACAACGCGGTCACGACGTTGTCCTGCACGAGATGCGCCCGGTGCGCGGCACAGAGGCACATCAGGGCGACGGACTGGCCGAACTGGTTTGCTCCAACTCGTTTCGCTCCGATGATGCAAGCGCTAATGCTGTTGGATTGCTGCATGAGGAAATGCGCCGTGCCGGGTCGTTGATCATGCGCAGTGCCGACGCTCACAAAGTGCCTGCCGGATCAGCGCTGGCCGTTGACCGTGAAGGTTTTTCCAACGCTGTTACCGCCGCATTGGAAGCCCAGCCCAGTATCACGATTTCCCGCGAAGAAGTTCCCGGCCTGCCACCACAGGATTGGGGCCCGAGTATTGTCGCCACAGGCCCGCTGACAGCGCCTGGTCTCGCTGACGCTATTGCCCAGGAAACCGGGCAAGATGCCCTCTCCTTCTTCGATGCCATCGCTCCCATTGTGCACTTTGATTCCATTGACCTGGACACAGCTTGGTTCCAGTCGCGCTATGACAAGGTTGGTCCAGGTGGCACAGGCAAAGACTACCTCAATTGCCCGATGGATCGCGATCAATACGAAGCCTTTATTGACGCTCTGATTGGTGGTGAGAAGACAGAATTCAAGGAGTGGGAGAACGTCCCCTATTTCGACGGATGCCTGCCGATTGAAGTTATGGCGGAGCGCGGCCGCGAAACGTTGCGCCATGGGCCGATGAAACCAATGGGGCTGACCAATTCCCACAAGCCCGATGAAAAAGCCTACGCTGTCGTGCAACTTCGCCAGGACAATGCGCTTGGCACGCTCTACAATATGGTTGGATTCCAGACAAAACTGAAATATGGCGCCCAGATTGAGGTGTTCCGCACTATTCCTGGTCTTGAGAACGCCGAGTTTGCCCGTCTGGGTGGCCTGCACCGCAATACCTATCTCAACTCACCGCATCTGTTGGATGAGACCCTGCGGTTGAAGTCCAAAAACCACGTGCGTTTTGCCGGCCAGATCACTGGCTGTGAGGGTTATGTGGAATCGGCTGCAATCGGTCTGCTGACAGGACGATTTCTTGACGAGGAAGTGCGCGGAATAACGCCAAGCTTACCGCCGGAAACCACTGCCTTCGGTGCATTGCTCAACCACATCACAAAGGGCCACATCGCTTATGAAGAAGAGATGGGGAAGAAATCGTTCCAGCCAATGAATGTGAATTTTGGGCTCTTCCCACCGGTGGAAATTGCCAAGCCGGAAGGCCATCAGGGTCGCTGGCGTGGCAAGGAAAAAGGCGCAGCCAAGAAGCTCGCTGTTACTTCCAGAGCGCTGAATGACGTGGATGCTTGGCTGACTGCGACCAGCATGGTCGAGGCAGCGGAATAAACCGCGTCGTCCACCGTTAGCGGCCCATCAGACGGTCACCCAATTCATCAATAACGCCCTGTTCGTACATGTAGTAGCGGGCAGTTTTTGTGCCATATTTAGCGAAATATTCGTCTGAAGCGGCAATCGACTCCTGAATGGTGGTCAATTTCGCAGGCTCATTGCGCAAGTGGTTTTGCAGCCGCGACACAATACTGTTGGCCTGCATACACAATTTTTGACGCGCATCATCATCGATGTCTATGGCCAGGTTGCCGATCTGTTTCAGGCGATCTGCAACTGCTGCATGAAAATTGCATTCGTGCACCCAAGACATGTCGTCATCGGCGCGCGAGGCCCAGGTTTTGTTGAGAGCCTTGGGCTCCATTCCACGGAAACGGCGCTTCCATTCTTCGATAGGTCTGTCCACGGGCTTCTCCAACAGAAGATCAAGTTACCTACCCCTACCCAGGGCAGGAGATTAGACAAAACCCGTTAATAATCTGCCAATCAAGCCGCTCAAAAGCGCCATAATGCCCATTGTCTGCGGATTTGTGACAGGGGCGGACGCGGCTTGAACACATCAAGCGGTGAGCGGCGGGCCCGCTTGAGGTAAAGCGGTACAAGCGCCAGCGGCCTGGAAACAGCGCG
>JBDVMU010000020.1:0-6696 GCA_039969995.1 Rhizobiaceae bacterium | reverse complement strand
AGCGTCCGGGTGGAGCTTTTTGTCAGCCAGAACTGAACTGGCATAGCGGTTGCCGCCGACATAAGCGGCAATTTTGGCACGCACCATGTCATGACGTTTCTTCAGCGAACCACTGGTTTTTCGATTGAAGAACGGGCTTTTGCGAATGGTTGTACGCAGCGTTGCGATACGTTCATTTGGCGTCGGGTGGCTCATCAGATAGGGGTCGATCCGCCCACTGAGAATGTTGGTATTGCGTGACAGACGCCTGAACGTGTCCAGCATGCCCTTACCGGACTGTTTTGTCTGTCTCAGCAAATTAACGGCTATTCGGTCTGCCGACGTTTCCTCGTCACGCTGGTAGCGAAGCACATCGCGCAGCGCGAGACTGCCTCCGCTGGAGGCAATGCCAAAACCGGCTCTGCCGAGATCGTTTGAACCCGATAGGGCGCCAGCTGCACCAAGGCCAAGGCCTAACAGTGATGTCCACCGGGCAATGCGGGAAGCATTTTCGATGCGTTCACGCAACCGAACCTGGTGACCGCCCACAATGTGACCCAGCTCATGGGCAACCACGCCAATCACCTCGCTGGGATCTTCGGCCTGAAGCAGCAATCCGGTGTTGATAAACATGCCACTGCCACTGACAAAGGCGTTAAATGAATTGTCGCTGACAATATAGAATCTGACTGACCCTTTGCGAAGGTTGGCAGCGCGCATCAAAGGTTTTGCGTAGTCGGCAACCAAAGCTTCAATTTCGGCGTCACGGATGAAGGATAACCGGGGGCGCTGTGCATCGACGGGAGCCGGCCACAAGCTGACCAACGTAGCCAGTATCAGACTGGCTACGACTGTGACGGTGAATTTTGACTGGTGAAAATGTCGCGTCAATTTCAACTCTTCTAGTTCGGGGTACCTGTATGACTTGCCAGAGGCTCAATAGCTGTTTAGCGCTTCGTTGGAGTGCTGTCACACCAAACATTCAATGAGGCGTTTCAATGACAAAGAGCCAGAAGGCAAATCACTTTTTGTCAAGTCGATCGCAGGTCGAGCCATTTCACGCCATGGATGTTTTGGCACAAGCCAATCGATTGCAGCAACAAGGGCAGCAGATTGATTATTTATGTGTTGGCCAGCCAGCGGCCCCGGCTCCTGCAGCGGCCCGCCAAGCCGTTGCCCATCATCTGAAAAATGGTTCCATCGGTTATACTGATGCGGCTGGTCGAGCCGACCTTCGCGATCGTCTTGCTAGGCATATGGTTGATACCTATGGCGTAGATGTTGATGGATCGCGGATATTCATCACAACCGGTTCATCGGCCGGATTTGCACTGTCCTTTTTGTCGCTGTTTGATGTCGGGGACCGTGTGGCTATTGCCGCTCCCGGTTATCCAGCATATCGCAACATCCTCAAGGCGCTCGGGCTCCACGTGGTCGAGATTGAAACTCATGAGGAAGACCGCTGGGCAGTTACGCCGGAACAGGTCGAACGGGTGCACAGCAAAACGCCATTGTCAGGGATTTTGATTGCCAGCCCGGCAAATCCCACCGGCACGATGATGACGCCAGAGGCGCTCAAGCAGCTGATCCATTGCTGTGAAAACCTCGGGATTCGATTTATCTCCGACGAAATCTACCATGGGCTGACCTACGAAGAGGAAACCGGCGTCCCGGCCGCAACTGCTTTGCAGTTCAGCGACAAGGTTGTGGTAATCAACTCGTTCTCCAAATACTATTGCATGACAGGATGGCGGGTCGGCTGGATGATCCTGCCAACTGATTGCGTGCGCCCGGTCGAGCGATTATCGCAGAGCCTGTACATTTCTGCGCCAGAACTGTCCCAGATTGCGGCTCTCCATGCGCTTGATTGCAAAGAGGAACTGGAAAAAGTGCGCCTGACCTACCTGAGCAATCGTCAATTGCTGCTGGATCGGTTACCTCAGTTGGGATTTGAGAAAATCATGCCGATTGACGGTGCTTTCTATGCCTATGCAGACGCCACCCGTCACACCAATGATACAATGGACTTTGCCAAGAAGATGCTGGTTGAAGCCCATGTGGCAGTGACGCCAGGACTGGACTTTGATCAGGACAGGGGGCATCGTTACCTGCGGTTTTCATTTGCTGGCGACCAGAAGACCATGGAATCGGCTTTGCAACGCATGGCCAACTGGCTGGCCTGACAGCGCTCCGAACTTACACTCCGCAGATCAATCGCAATCCAACAAGGCGGTGGACGGATGGACAAGGAATTTCTGGAAGAACTGTTTGCACCCTTCGGAGAAGTCGTGGTTCGCAAAATGTTTGGCGGTACCGGGATATTTCACCGTGGGCTCAACTTTGCCGGGATTATGGACGATCAGTTCATGCTGAAAGTCGATGATGAAACCGTCGGTGATTTTGTCGCTGAGGGCATGTCGCCCTGGGAATATACGAGGGGCGACGGCAAGGTCATAACAATGGGTTATTGGACAGTGCCTGAGCGGCTGCTGGACGATCCCGATGAATTTAAACTCTGGGCTCAAAACGCATTTGATGCCGCCTGCCGGATTGATCAGGCAAAGCCGCCAAAACAGCGCAAGTTAAAGGGCATCTGAGCCGGATCTACCGATTCAACTGGGGTTTGCGGGTTAACACTGAGGGCTCTAGCCAAATTAACGCGTTGATTGCAGCAAAAATGCGGGAACGTGATCGCCCCAACCCTTTGGAGTGGGCAGGTCGTCATTATCCGAATTGCGGCTCTTGCGCGGTTTTTTTGCTGGTTTTGCGTCCTCGGCAGAATCGTCCACCTGTAGGGCAGGCGCGTCTGCCTGTTCTTCGACGGTGTCAGCCTTCTTTTTGCGCGGGCGACGCGTGGTTTTTTCTTCAGTCGCAGTTGCTTCGACCTTAACCGCCTCTACCGGCTCTGCATTGTCAGACTTCTTGCGCCGTTTCCGGGCAGGTTTCTTGGCCTCAGAGGCTGTTTCCCCACCAGTTGAAGTTTCAACTTCCTCTACATCACTTGTCGATTCCCACGGGATTTCGTCGCCGGTCAGATCAGTAATCGCTTTGACGTATTTGTCATCCGCCTTGGTAACCATGGTGAATGCCCAGCCATCGCGTCCAGCACGACCGCACCGGCCAATACGGTGAACATAATCTTCGGCGTGGGTTGGCACATCGTAGTTGAAGACGTGAGACACGTCAGGAATATCAAGCCCTCGCGCAGCAACGTCACTGGCAACCAGAAGTTTGATTTCGCCGGAACGAAAACCAGCCAACGTCTTGGTTCTGGCAGATTGGTCCATATCGCCATGCAGGGAGCCGACCGAATACTCGCGCTTATAAAGCGAGGTGTAGAGTGTCGCCACATCCCGTTTGCGGTTGCAGAAGATGATACCGTTGTTGAGATTTTCGGCACCATCGATCAAACGACGCAATTCCGCGCGTTTTTCATAATCCTTGCGCGGTGCGCGCACCAACTTCTGTTCAATCGTGTCGGAAGTGGAAGAGGCGGCTGCGACGGCAACCTGGACCGGGTTCTGCAAAAACTGATCAGCCAGTTTCTCAATAATTGGCGGCATCGTGGCTGAGAAGAAAAGGGTCTGGCGCGTAAACGGTACCATTTTGACGATGCGCTCGATGTCGGGAATGAAACCCATATCCAACATACGGTCGGCCTCGTCGATGACCAGGATTTCAACGCCATTCATCAAGATGCGCCCGCGCTCGAACAAATCAAGCAGGCGGCCTGGTGTGGCGATCAGAACATCGGCTCCACGATCCAGTTTACGCATCTGGTCTTCAAACGACACGCCACCAATGAGCAGCGCCACGTTGAGTTTGTGATTGATGCTGTATTTGACGAAATTTTCCTCGACCTGCGCTGCCAACTCGCGAGTTGGTTCAAGGATCAGCGTGCGCGGCATGCGCGCCCGGGCGCGGCCTTTTTCCGAAAGCGATATCATCGGCAAGGTAAATGCGGCGGTCTTGCCGGTCCCTGTCTGAGCGATGCCCATCACATCTCGACGCTGAAGCACATGTGGAATGGCTTGAGCCTGGATAGGTGTAGGCGTGCTGTAGCCTGCGGTCTCAACCGCGGCGAGCACTTTCGGACTAAGTCCCAATTCAGAAAATGTCATGTAACAATTTGTCTTTTCGACTGATTTGCGTTGAATGCGCGCGAAGGTATCTCGTTACCTTCGCCAATGGCGCTCCCAAACTGCATCGCGCCAGACGGTCTATAGTGCTGGCGATAAGGAAAGCAGGGCCTTTTGTCAACAATTGGGCGGTGGTGTCGCTTTTGCTTGGTGAATCATTAGGAACCGAGAACTTAAACGTCCAACAGTTCGTCATTGGCGAATTGGGCGTTTTCCTGAATGAAAACGAAGCGCTTCTCCGGCTTGTTGCCCATCAACCGGTCAATCGACTGGCTGGCAGCATCCGGCTCATCAATGGCGATCCGAAGCAATGTTCGTTTGCTGGGGTCCATCGTGGTTTCTTTCAACTGGGCAGGCATCATTTCGCCAAGCCCCTTGAATCGGCCCAATTCGACTTTTTTGCTGCCGCTGAATTCCTCGCGCAGCAACAGATCTTTGTGATTGTCATCCCGCGCATACAGGGTTTTGCCGCCCTGCGACAATTTGTAAAGCGGCGGAACGGCCAGATAAAGGGCTCCGTTTTCAATAATTCCAGGCATTTCCTGATGGAAGAAGGTTATCAAAAGCGAGGCGATGTGAGCTCCATCAACATCAGCATCGGTCATGATGATGACTCGGTCATAGCGCAATTCGTCAATGGAAAATTTGCTGCGTGTGCCACAGCCCAGAGCCTGCGCCAGATCCTGGATCTGTTGGCTGTTGGCCATCTTGTCGCGACTGGCCGAGGCAACATTGAGAATTTTGCCGCGCAAAGGCAGGATTGCTTGGCTTTTACGGTCCCGCGCCTGTTTGGCCGAGCCTCCCGCTGAGTCACCCTCAACGATGAATATCTCCGTGCCACCTTTGGCGTTTTTGGAGCAATCGGCCAGTTTGCCAGGGAGCCGCAATTTGCGCGTTGCATTCTTCCGATTGACTTCTTTTTCCTGCCGCCGCCGCATGCGCTCGTCAGCACGGTCAACCACCCATTCCAGGAGTTTTGCCGATTGCGCGGGAGAAGCGGCGAGCCAGTGATCGAAGGAATCGCGGATCGCACTTTCAACGATCTTCGTGGCTTCCACAGTTGCCAGCTTGTCCTTGGTTTGCCCGACAAATTCCGGCTCCCGAATGAACACCGAGATCATGGCAGCAGCAGACGTCATCACATCATCGGTGGTGATGATGGCGCCTTTCTTGTTGCCAATCAGTTCGGCATAAGCTTTCAAACTGCGGGTCAACGTGACACGAAGCCCGGCTTCATGGGTGCCGCCTTCTGCGGTGGGTACCGTGTTACAGTAGGAATTGACGAAGCCATCATCGCCAAACCAGGTAATCGCCCATTCGACTGCGCCATGACCGGATTTCTTTTCAGTCGTGCCGGCAAATGGCTGGTCTGTAACCTGCATCTGCTTGCCAACGGTCGACATGAGATAGTCTTTCAAACCGCCAGGAAAATGGAAGACGGCCTTATCGGTGACCTCATCCTTGCCGGTCACAAGCGAAGCATCACAAGACCAACGAATTTCCACCCCACCAAACAGGTAAGCCTTGGATCGCGCCATCTTGAACAATCTGAGAGCTGAGAACGTGGCATTCTTGCCGAAAATCTCAGGATCAGGATGGAAACGCACTTTTGTGCCGCGACGGTTGTTGACCTCGCCTACATTTTCCACGCCAGACAGCGCCAAGCCTTTGGAAAATGTCTGGCGATAGAGCTGCCTGTTGCGGGCAACTTCGACGATACAGTCGTCGGACAGTGCGTTGACCACAGAAATACCCACCCCGTGCAAACCACCGGAAGTTTCATACGCCTTGCCATCAAATTTACCGCCCGCATGAAGCGTGGTCATGATGATTTCAAGCGCCGACTTGTTCTTGAACTTGGGGTGTGGGTCGATCGGGATACCACGGCCATTGTCGGTAATGGTGAGATAGCCTTCGACATCGAGATCAACTTCGATCCAGGTGGCATGTCCAGCCACCGCTTCATCCATGGAATTGTCGATGACCTCGGCGAACAGGTGGTGCATCGCCTTTGAATCGGTGCCTCCGATATACATGCCGGGGCGACGACGAACCGGTTCTAGCCCTTCCAACACCTCAATATCAGAAGCGCTATAGCTTTCGCCACCGGTGCCACTGGCACCACTTGCCTTGGGGGCGGTTGAAGCTTTTGATTTGGCAGGCTTAGGCTTGCCCGCCGGCTTGGCAGGGGCGCTAGGATTGGTAGCAAATAAGTCAGCAGCCATTAATGGTTCCGGATTTGTTCATTCCACAGGCGAATCACCTTTGCTGAAACTGCCACATTTTGCGACGGTATACGAGCATGGGCAGGGAAGTCGAACTGATATGTTCCCTTTGTGTTCACTTCAAGGCTGCAAACGACATTCCATCCGGATAGCCATGGTGGGGGTCTGCTCCGGCTTAGTGCAGAATGAGACCTTAAGGTCGGCAATGCGGAGAGGGTGTGTGGAAAGTCGGGCGTTTTATTAGGTTTGCTTCGGGTTTGCGGTGTCTTGAATATTCCCCGATTTTCTTCGAGTTTCAGTCAAATCGCATGGTTTTGCGGCCAACATTCGGTTTCCGGGCCGGCAATGCAGAT
>JBDVMU010000019.1:0-69235 GCA_039969995.1 Rhizobiaceae bacterium | reverse complement strand
ATCCCCGATGGCGATTGTCCCGGTGACAGCCAGATGCCCCACCACATTGCGGGCCAGTCGCCAGAAGCCGATTGTGCCCGGACGGCCGCCATAGAGCTCGGCAATCTGTCGGATCAGTTTGGTGTTTTCGTATAGGACATAGCCGATATCAATCAGCGCGCGGGGGCTTACCGCAGTGACCACGCTGACTCTTTTGGCAGACGCCATTACAAGGCTTTTTGCTTGTTGATCCAGGGGGTGCATGAAATCACGCTCAAGCAGCGAGATCATATCGCGGCCATCGATGATCTCTTCGCGATGCTCTTTTACCAGTGCCCTGCCGCGCGCCGTATCAGGGCGGCTGGCGTAAAGGTCCAGCAATTGGTCCGCAATCTTCTTTGCTCCACGCATGTCGTCACTGGAGGTTGCCACTGCAGCCTGCTGGCGTATTCGATCGATACGGGCCATGCGCGACAGGCCCCAAAATTCTCGCAGTGCCAACACCAGGCTGGCCAGAACAAGCAGGGCAATCAGCGCGGTTGCGAGCCAGCCAAGCCAGTCGTTTCGGGCAAACAGCGAGGTTATCAATTCGTCGACCCAAACTCCAATAGACAGGGTCACAAGGCCTGTAAGGGCGATCCAGAACAGGCGACCCCAGGCAAATCGCTTTTTGGCCACCGAAAGTGCCGGCGGAGGAGGGGGCGTCAGCTCGGTTGCGAGTTCTTCATGAGAAATTGGCTCAGGTGAAATGCGCTGGGCAGCCTCATCTGGAACTTCACGAAACTTTCTTGTTGGGGAGGCTGCACCTTCGGCAGATGTGTCGAAGGACTTTGGCTTGCGTTTGGTTGCTTTCGCTTTTGACGAAGCGGTTTTTGGCTTCGGTTTGGCGGTCTCAACAGGCGCATCCAGGTTAAATGTCCGGGGGGCGCGTCTGGCAGATGTTCTTTTGGTGCTGTCACTCACTTCAGATGATCTCCCAACAGGAATTCGAGCGCCCGGTCGAGGCGGATATGGGGCAGAGACAATGTCATGCCCTCCACGGTTTTCTCCGGTTTGGGCGGGGTAAAGCGCAGGAAGTTCAGATCGCCTGGCTGGTGATCATCCTGCAACACTTCGCTGGGATCGTCCGGCAGGTCACCTGGGAAAAGCGCGGTTTTGGTTTGACCGTCAAATTTCTGTTTCCCAAGCCTTTCACCGACCAATGGTTGACCAACAATGACGGGCAAAACTTCATTCTTTTCAGTTATTTCCGCTTCCTTGGTCGCGCGGATTGCAGCCATGGCGACAACCTCAGTTTCAGCCCCGCTAAAAGCGGCTTTTTTAGCTGCCCGTTCCACCAGTTTGGCAAGGATGGCTTCCAGCCTGTCATGGTTTTCGTGGTGCAGATGGTCGGCCTTTGTGGCGGCAAACAGGATGCGGTCGGTGCGGGTGCTGAACAGTGAGGTGAGCCAATTGCGCTTACCGTGGTTGAAACACTCCATGATGTCCGACAGTGCTTTTTCCAGATCGGTGACGGCAGCAGCCCCGGCGTTCAGGGCCTGAAGCACATCAACCAGCACAATCTGCCGGTCAATGCGGGCGAAATGTTCGCGGAAAAAAGGTTTTACGACGATGGTTTTATAGGCCTCATATCGATGTGCCATGAGCGCATGCAGAGATTCTGCTTCCGCCGTTGCATCTTCCGGCAAATCAAGAGGTGCAAATGTCAGGGCAGGAGAGCCTTCCAGGTCACCCGGCATCAAAAAACGCCCGGGCGGCAAAGTGGAAAGCGCGGTCTTGTCCTGCCGACAGGCGCGCAGGTAGCCGGTGAACTCCAATGCCAACTGCCGGGCAATGCCCTCATCTGCTTCGGAGGTTGGATCCTGGGCATTAACAAGCGTGAGCCAGTCCTTTGCCTCGGCTGTGCGGTTGGGAAGGCGGGCGAGCTGCAGCGCTTCAGCGGACCATTCTTCATAGGATTTGCCAAGCAATGGAAGGTCGAGCAGCCATTCGCCGGGATAATCCACGATATCAAGTGTCAGACTGCCTGCACCAAAGGTTCGGGCCCATCCACTGGCAGATTCAAACTCGATCTTGATGCGTAACTCGGATATGGCGCTGGTCGATTGGGGCCAGCGGCGCTCCTCCAAGAGAGCTTTCAGGTGCTCTTCATATTGAAATCGCGGAATGGCATCATCTGGTTGTGGCGAGAGCTTGGCCTGCGATATGCGACCTTCAGCTTGTGCGGCGAACAAGGGCAGGCGTCCCCCATGCAGCAAGTTATGGATCAGTGCGGTGATAAAGACGGTCTTGCCGGCGCGCGACAGGCCGGTAACGCCAAACCGAAGCCCGGGCTCAAACAGGCCGGTTGCCGCATCGGACAAATTGTCGAGCGCAATGCGGGCGTCGTCGGTGATAGTGGTGATCTTGTTCAAAAATCTGGTCTCAGCGGCTCAACTAATCCCGATATAGGGTGCCAATTGTGGCATTACAGGTGGTTTAGTGGGAATGGGAGTTGCCGCCGCCGTCGCTGCCGCCCTCGCCGCCACCTTCGATCTCGCGGGGACGCAGAAGTTGGGTGAGGGTGCCGCTGGCCTGGCCAATTTGTGACCAGTCGTCAATTTCGAAGCTGAGAATGGCCAAGGTTGCAGTGCCAAAGTGGTGGGCCATCAGCTTTTCTGCCGCTGGACTTGTCGGGCTGGTCAAATAGCGGGTCAGTTCATCACAGGTTGGATTGTGGCCGATCATCATGATGCGATCAGCAGCTTGAGGCCACAGGGCCTCAAGATAGTTTTCCATTCGGCCATGATAGAGCGATTTAACGATTTCCACTGGTGTGTCGCCCAGGGCCGGCTGCAGGCCACGATAGGTGGCTTGTGTGCGCGTGGAAGGGGAGCAGAGGATCTGGTGGATCTGGATTTTGTTGCTGTTCAACCATTCCTGCAGTCGATCAACTTGCCTTTCGCCTCGCTTATTCAGCGGTCTTTCGATGTCGCCAAGGCCTGGTTGCGCCCAGGAAGATTTGGCATGACGAAGGATATAGAGTTGTTTCATTTGATTTCCCTACCGATGTGCGGCCAGTTTGCCAATAGTTGGCGGAATTGAACAGGGTGGGAAGTCGTTTCAACAACCTGAAATTCCGACCAAAACCGGCTCTATCAACAGAAGCGATCAAATGAATGGGCGGGACCATTTTTGGTGCTTGAAGCGGATCAAGAGGGCCGTTATACCGGCGCTAGAAAGACATGGAGAAACGCAAACGTTCCCATGGTTTGGATTCGGTAAGGGAGTTTTTATGACGGCAAAGACCAAAGAGTATAAGCCATCTGACGACGAAGAGTTTATGAATCCTAAGCAGCAGGCTTATTTCAAAGATAAATTGCAGGCCTGGCGCTTCGATATTCAACGGGAATCGGCTGAAACCGTCGAATCGCTGCAAGAGCATAATCTCAACGCACCCGACCTGGCAGACCGTGCGACTTCAGAGTCCGACAGATCAATTGAGCTGCGGGCGCGGGATCGTCAACGCAAGTTGGTCTCCAAGATCAACCAGGCGCTGAAGCGTATCGAAGACGGCGAATATGGCTTTTGCGAGGAAACTGGCGAACCGATCAGTCTTCAGCGCCTCGATGCTCGCCCAATTGCGACTTTGTCGCTTGAGGCGCAGGAGCGTCACGAACGCCGTGAAAAGGTCTATCGCGACGACTAGTTCGCACCTGATAGCATTAAAAAAGGCGGCTGATTGAGCCGCCTTTTTTTTGAACTTATTTTTTCGACGTTATTTCCGTCAGCAAAGCATCCATATTGTCGCCGACCGAAGGTTTTGGCTTGGCATCTGGTGTGGACGCTACCGCGGGTGCGGGCGCGCTGCTGGTGCTGCCGGTTGCAACGGCGGCAGGGGCGGCGGGGGCAGGGGCGGCGGTGGC
This sequence comes from Rhizobiaceae bacterium, assembly GCA_039969995.1. GTDB lineage: Bacteria > Pseudomonadota > Alphaproteobacteria > Rhizobiales > Rhizobiaceae > Pseudahrensia. The sequence continues at coordinate 65,351 of JBDVMU010000019.1, read as the reverse complement.
CGAAGGACTGGTTGAAGCAGCCGTTTGAGCAGGCTTGGCGCGAACATCACCAATCAAAGATGAAGCATCGCTGGGTGATGAGCTGGTGGCCACAGGCTTCGCCGTAACGGACGGCGAAACCGCAGGTGCCGGGGCAGCCGCAGTGGCTGGTTTGGCGGCGGCGGCGGCGGCGACTGGGACGGCGGGTGTTGCAGGAGCCGCTGGTGTTGCGGGTTCTGGTGCCGCAGGTTTGGTCGCTGCAGGTTCAGGCCTGGTTGATGATGTGGCCATTTTGGACTCAGCCCGTGGAATTGGCGGCGGGGGCGTTGGTGCCACCGGTGCCGTGGTTGCAGGTGCTGCGATATTGCTGGTAGCGGCTGCGTCGTTGGCAGACTTGCTGGTTCCGGCGCTGGTGATATCCGATTCAATGACCATATCGGTCTCACCACCAATCATGATCAGGTGCTCGACGTTATCCCGTCGAACAAGCACAAGGCGTCGGCGATCATCGATGGAAGCAGCATCAGTGATGGCCAGGCGTGCATTCTTGCTGCGTCGCCCGGAAGCCATGCGTGGCCGGGTGAACATCTTGTAGAGCAAGAAAATAATAAAGATGGCGACCAGAGCGACAATGCCGTTGGCGATCCAGTTGGCGGTATCCATGGATAGGCCGAACAAATCTGAACTGAAAAACTGGTACATGGGATAATCCGTTGGTTATTTGTCTGCCGGGGGCCAGGGCCGGGGCCGGGGGCAATTGGCTGGTCTTGAGGCTTGCTGGCCCAGTGGTTATCAATTTCTAAAGCAATCCTCTAAATAATTCGGAAACGTTACTACAAAGTAATTGTGTCATTGTGACGTTTTGTGATTCGGGCGGTAAAACTGATGTCCGCTCTTGAGTAATCACTGCACTTGGCTGGGTATGTGGCAGGGCACGGGGCTTTCCAGCACTGGCTGAATATGATTCAAGAAGCCGCACGGCTTCATCGACGAGAAAGTGATTCCCATATGAGTCAGGCAATCAAGCAGCCCAGCGAAGACGCCTCTTCATTGCCATCTCAATCGGTCGCTGCTCCGCGTGAAGTGACGCCGCCAAAACCACCCGTGACTGGAAAAACCCCGTTGATCGACCGGGCGGAACGGGGTGGCAATATTGGACGTCTGCTGCTGGTCGGTCTGCTGTTACTTGGGTTGGTGGGCCTGTTTACAATTTTGCCGGAAGCCATGGCCAAGCAGGTGACACTGGCTCTGTTGGCGTTTTTGTCGATGATCGGTGTGTTTTTCTTGTTCACCGTCGCCATTGGTTTTGTCCATCTGTCGTCGCGCAACAAGGGCGACGGATTTGCCCGTGCGTTCGTCGATGGCCTGAATCATGGTGCTGTGGTGACTGATTGGGAAGGGCGCATCGTCTATGCCAACCACGCCTATGGTGAGCTGACAGGCGCAGAAAGCGCCCGCGATGTGGCGACTGTAGAACGGGCTTTCTCGAGCTCGGATGAGGCCTCCGAAATTGTCTACCGGATGAATCAGCGGGTCCGCAGTGGCGATTCCGACACTCAGGAATTCCGTATGATCCAGGACGTCGGCCAAATTAACGCTGGCTCTGGCGTTGGTGGGATGGGGAGCCACAATCCTCATTGGTACCGAATTTCGACCCGTCCTTTGGTCCATCCCGACTATAAGAAGCCGCTGTTGGTTTGGGAAATCAGCGACGTCACCCAGGAACGCCTGCGCCAGGAAAGCGTTTTTCTGGAATTGCAGCATGCCATTGATTATCTTGACCACGCTCCTGCCGGCTTTTTCTCGGCCCAGGCTGATGGCTCGATCATGTATATCAACGCGACACTGGCTGACTGGCTCGGCCTCGACCTGACCCAGTTCAAACCCGGTACGGTGAACATGGAAAGCCTGGTGCTGGGCGATGGCATGGCGCTGTTGAATACGTTGGAAGTTGAGCCAGGGGAAAGCAAAACGGCGGTTGTCGATCTTGATCTGGCACGCTCCAACGGTCAAAGCCTGCCTGTCCGGCTTTATCACAAAGTGCCGTTTGCACCCGATGGTGCGCCAGGGGCCACCCGTACATTGGTTCTCAACCGCAGCGCAGGTGAGGGCATTTCAGAAGAACTGCGCGCTGCCGAAGTGCGTTTTACCCGTTTCTTCAACAACACCCCGATCGCCATCGCCTCGTTTGCCGAAGACGGCACCATGGTTCAGTCGAACGCACCATTCCAGAGGTTGTTTGCCGAAGTTCTGGCAAAAGCCAAACGCCATAAAAAAGATGACATCACCATTGAGCAGCTTTGCGGTGAAAACGAAGTGCCCGCTCTGCTGAAGGCGATGGAAGATGCCAATTCGGGTAAGGGAACGATTGAATTTGTCGATTCCATCCTGCCGGAAATGTCGGCGCAGATCGATGACGAAGAATGCTCAATCCGCTATTTCATCAGTGCCGTTGCCGATGGCGAAGCGGAAGCGGAAAATGGTGAGAAGAAAGAACGCGCGATTCTCTATGCCATCGAAATGACCGAGCAGAAGGCGCTGGAACGTCAAATGGCTCAGGGCCAGAAAATGCAGGCCGTTGGACAACTGGCCGGTGGTATTGCCCATGACTTCAACAATGTTCTGACGGCGATCATCGGATTCTCCGATCTGCTGTTGTCCAATCACCGGCCATCTGATCCGTCCTTCCCGGACATTATGAACATCAAGCAAAATGCCAACCGAGCCGCCTCGCTGGTTCGCCAATTGCTGGCCTTCAGCCGTCGCCAGACTCTGCGTCCGCAAACATTGTCGGTGCCTGACGTATTGGCGGATTTGCGCATGCTGTTGGCGCGGCTGGTGGGTGATAAAATCACTTTGGAAATGCACCATGGTCGCGATCTGTGGCCGTTGAAGGCCGATATCGGCCAGTTTGAACAGGTGATTGTCAATCTGTGTGTCAACGCCCGTGATGCAATCAACGATACCAATGCGGATGATGGAACGGTATCGCTGACGACCAAGAATCTGTCGCAACAAGAGGTCGAGTCCGATCATTTCCGCAAGGAAATGCCACTCGCTGATTATGTGATGATCGAGGTGAAGGACACCGGAACGGGCATGAGCCAGGCGGTGATGGAAAAGATATTTGACCCGTTCTTTTCCACCAAGGATGTCGGCAAAGGGACGGGACTTGGCCTGTCGACAGTTTACGGCATCGTCAAACAATCAGGTGGATTTATTTATGCCGATTCCGAACTTGGCAAAGGCACCAGTTTCCGCATCTTCCTGCCGCGGCATGTGCCGACACAGGCGGAAATCGAGGCAGCAGACGAGATTGGTGAAAAGAAAGAAGACAAGCCGAAAGATCTGGCAGGCAGTGCGACCATCATCTTTGTTGAAGACGAAGATGCAGTTCGTGCTGTTGGGACCCGTACCTTGCAGGCTCGCGGCTATGATGTGCATGAAGCAGAGAACGGCGCGATTGCGCTGGAACTGATTGAGGAAATGGAAGACGAGGTTGACCTCGTGGTCTCCGATGTTGTGATGCCGGAAATGGATGGGCCCTCGTTGCTCGATGCCGTGCGCAAAATGGGCAACAAGGTCCCGTTCATATTTGCCTCAGGATATGCAGAAGACGCCTTTGAGAAAAATCTGCCGGAATCAGAGCGTGGAAAATTTGGCTTTATCCCCAAGCCCTATTCGCTGAAGCAATTGGCAACTGCCGTCAAAGAACAGCTGGAAGAGGAAGATCGGGCGTAAGCGCGGTCTTCTACTTCAAGTCATCTTGGTTCATGCGGCGTCGTCGTGTTGCAATTCGCCAGTGCGCAACTGCTCAGCCTCGATGCTTTCAAATAGAGCTCGGAAATTGCCTTCTCCGAAACCCTCATCACCCTTACGCTGAATGAATTCAAAGAAGATCGGCCCGACGACGGTTTTTGAAAAGATCTGCAGAAGAATGCGGGTCATGCGGTCGCCATTGACGTCATCAATGACCCCTTCACCGTCGATCAAAATACCATGGCGGCGCATCCGGTCCAGCGGTTCACTGTGGCCGGTCACCCGGTCTTTGCTCATCTGATAGTAGGTGTCAGGCGGGCCCGGCATGAATTTCAACCCATTATCGGCCAATTGATCTGTGGCGTCGTAGATTTCGTCACTGCCAACAGCAATGTGCTGAATGCCTTCGCCCTTGTATTTGCGCAGATAGGATTCGATTTGGCTCTTATCGTCGGTGCTTTCGTTCAATGGAATGCGAATTTTGCCACAGGCAGAGGTGATGGCACGGCTGATCAATCCAGTCATCTTGCCTTCAATATCGAAGAAGTGGATTTGGGTGAAGCCAAACAGGTCCCGGTAGAAATGCCACCAGGTGTCCATGTTGCCCCGGAAGACGTTGTGGGTCAGGTGGTCAAGATAATAAAAGCCAATTCCTTCCGGCTTCGGATCGCGCTCGCCAAGCCAATCAAATTCAGCATCATAGGCCGAGCCAGCCTCGCCATAGGCGTCGACGAAGTAGAGCAAGGAACCACCAATGCCGACAATGGCCGGGACATCAAGCGCCTTGTCGTCTGCAAGGTAAGGTTCGGCACCAAGCTTGACCGCATGGTCAAAAGCTTTTTGCGCATCCACCACCCGCCAGGCCATGGATGAGGCGCAGGGGCCGTGTATGTCGGCAAACTGCATCGCATGAGAACCCGGTTCGCTGTTGATCAGATAGTTGATGTCTCCCTGACGCCAGACCGTGATCGCCCTGCTTTTATGGCGTGCCACTTCGACGTAGCCCATACGGGCAAACAAGGTTTCCAGCTCAGCCGGGTCGGGATGAGCAAATTCGACAAACTCAAAGCCATCCGTGCCGACAGGATTGTGCTCGGAAATTTCTGCTTTAGGCGCGTGATGCGGGAAGGGGCCCATGACGTCTGCTCCGATTGGGGTTTCTTGCTTCAATATAGGGCTTTTGCCATGCATTTTCCTTGCAAAATGTGCGGAGATATTTGTATGGGTGCACAGATCGTGCAAGTTTTTGTCAAAATATGTATGTGGAGGCCGAAATGGATGGATTTGATAAGAAGATTATTCGTGCGCTGCAGAGTAATGGCCGCCTGACCAATAGCGAGTTGGGTGAAATTGTTGGTCTTTCGGCCTCGCAATGCTCACGACGGCGATCTGCGCTCGAAAACAGTGGGGTGATCCGCGGCTATACGGCGCTGGTTGATCCGGAAATGGTGGGCGTCGGCCTTACCAGTATCATTTCGGTGACCCTGGCATCACATGATGATGATAATGCTCACCGCCTGCGCGAACTGTTGTCGAACCTTGACAACGTTCAGGAAGCTTTCTCGCTGACCGGCGAAATGGATTATTCGATTAAGGTTGTATCACCCGATCTGAAGTCGCTTTCGCGGTTCATCAGCGATGTGTTGCTTCCCCATAAATCGGTGCAAAATGTCAAAACGGCGATTGTGCTCGACACGGTCAAATCGACTCCAGCCCTGCCAATCGCTTTATAGCTTTGCGACAGCCTCTTCCAGCTCGCGGGTCAGGCGCAAAACTTCATCGAACCGATCCTTGCCCAACAGCTCGCGCATTCGCTGGTTGTAGGTCAGACCCCGTTGCCCCAATTCCCGAAAGGCCCGTTTGCCCTCGGTGGTGAGGGCAATGATTTGATTGCGACGGTCGTCAGTGTCCGGCTGTCGTTTCAGCCAACGTCGCTTTTCGAGGGTGAAGACCGCGCGAGACACTTTGGTCTTATGCAGATTGGCCGAACTGCCCACCTGGGTTGCTGTCATCGCTCCATACTGGCCAAGTTGTGCAAAAACCCGCCATTCGGTGCGCGTCATGCCGTAATCGCTTCGGTAAATAGTTCGAAAGGACTGGCTCACGGTTTCAGATGCCTGATGCAGGCAGAAGGGCAGAAACTCCTCAAGATTGAAGGTGTCGTTTGAAGGAATTTTGCGCATGGCTCTTGATGGTTACAAAATCAATGGTCACAAATGTAACAAATTTGCCCCTGCGGAGATACCAAAATGACCGTTTCAAATGCCCCGTCATACATGCCCGGATTTGGCAATGATTTTGAAACTGAGAGCCTGCCAGGTGCTTTGCCACAGGGGCGCAACTCACCACAGCGCTGCAATTATGGTCTCTATGCCGAACAATTGAGCGGCTCGCCCTTTACTGCGCCGCGTGGCACCAACGAGCGTTCCTGGCTCTATCGCATTCGCCCCGGCGTGCGCCATTCCGGGCGTTATTCGGAAATTGAAATGCCCAACTGGAAAACCGGGCCGCACGTTATCAACCACGGGCTGGCCTTGGGTCAGTTGCGCTGGTCGCCAACGCCAATGCCAGATAAGCCGACAAGCTTTGTCGAGGGGGTTAGCACGATGACAACCGCCGGTGATGCGTTGAGCCAGTCCGGCATGGCGACACATGTCTATAGGTTCAATCAGAACATGGAGGATGACTATTTCTTCAACGCTGACGGAGAAATGCTGATCGTTCCTGAAAAGGGCAACATTCGGGTATTTACCGAATTGGGCATTATGGATCTTGAGCCGCTGGAAATCTGCATTGTGCCGCGCGGCATGATCATCAAGGTGATGCTCGCAGATGATACCACTGAAGCCCGAGGCTATATCTGTGAAAATTACGGTGCTAAGTTCACCCTACCGGACCGAGGTCCAATCGGCGCAAATTGCCTGGCCAATCCGCGTGATTTCAAAACGCCGGTGGCTGCCTACGAAGACAAGGAAATGCCTTGCCGCCTAACGGTCAAATGGTGCGGCACCTTCCATCAAACCGAGATCGACCAATCCCCCCTTGATGTGGTCGCATGGCATGGCAATTACGCGCCTTACAAATACGATTTGCGCACTTATTCCCCGGTTGGTGCGATTTCTTTTGACCATCCAGATCCATCGATTTTCACCGTCCTGACGGCCCCATCCGGCGAAGAGGGAACGGCCAATATCGACTTTGTTATCTTTCCACCTCGCTGGATGGTCGGCGAAGATACGTTTCGACCACCCTGGTATCACCGCAACATCATGAGCGAATTCATGGGTTTGATTCACGGTCAATACGACGCAAAGGAAGACGGCTTTGTGCCTGGAGGAATGAGCCTGCACAATTTGATGTTGCCCCACGGACCGGATTTTGCCGGGTTCGAAAAGGCTTCATACAGCGAGTTGAAGCCGGTCAAACTCGACAACACGATGGCCTTCATGTTCGAAACCCGGTTTCCCCAGCAATTGACAAAGTTTGCGGCAGAACTGGACACGCTGCAGGATGACTATATTGATTGTTGGCAGGGCCTGGAACGCAAGTTCGACGGCACCCCCGGCTTGAAATAGCCAACCTATCCACGAATTGAATACAGGAATTTTGATATGTCTTTGATGCCATCCTGGATCGAGAGCGCCAATGCTGCTGCCGGATCGTTTCCGTTGAACAACCTGCCTTTTGGCGTCTATTCCCAGGGGGACGGTGCACCGGCCTGTTGCACGGCGATCGGCGATTTTGTGCTTGATCTGGCACGGCTTGAGCGGGTCGGTCTGATTGCATTGGAAGGGGGCGCGATCTTTGACCGGGACAGCCTTAATGACTTCATGGCGTTGGGGCCGGATGTGTGGGCGCAATTGCGCCAGACCCTCATCGATATTCTTGCTGAGGGGGCAGATGAACAGGACCGTCGGGTGGCAGAGACGGCGCTGATTCCGCTGACTGATGTCATCATGCACATGCCATTTAAGGTTGCAGAATTTACCGATTTCTTCTCGGGTCGGCATCACGCTGAGAATGCTGGCACGATGTTTCGAGGCCGCGAAAATGCCTTGCAGCCCAATTGGCTACATATTCCGGTGGGCTATAACGGACGGGCATCAACAGTTGTGGTCTCCGGCACCGACATTGTTCGGCCCCAGGGGCAGCTGAAAAGCCCCAAACACGAGACGCCGATTTTTGCTGCGAGCCGCCGGTTGGACATTGAACTGGAAATGGGAGCGATTGTCGGGATGCCCAGCCAGATGGGCAAGCCCGTTTCGGTCGACGAGGCAGATGCAATGATTTTCGGCTATGTGATCCTCAATGACTGGTCCGCGCGCGACATTCAGGCGTGGGAATATCAGCCGCTTGGGCCGTTTCAGGCAAAGGCGTTTGCTACCTCGATCAGCCCATGGGTCGTCACAAGGGCGGCGCTTGAACCGTTCCGTGTTTCAACACCGGCGCGGGAAAAGCAATTGCTGCCCTATCTGAAGGAAAACGGTCCGATGCTCTATGACATCGAATTGCAAGTGGCGATGCAGCCCGCCTCGGCGGTTCAGGAAACGGTAATCTCGCGCACCAATTACCGCGAAATGTACTATTCTGCCGCCCAGCAATTGGCCCATCATTCCAGCTCCGGCTGCGCGATGAATATTGGCGACCTGCTTGGTTCCGGCACGATTTCCGGGCCAGACGAGGATACGCTGGGTTCGTTGCTGGAAATCAGTTGGGGTGGCCAAAAGACGCTCACGCTGGAAGGTGGTGAAACCCGGACTTTCATTGAGGACGGTGACAAGCTGACATTGCGCGGCCACGCGCAAGGTGAGGGCTACCGCATCGGATTTGGCGAATGCACCGCCACGATCCTGCCGGCGATTGGTTCCGTTTAGCTGTGAAGGGCCCTAGCGCCGCATCACCAGCAGACCGGCGCCAACAATCAGCATCATTCCCGCGACCGACACCATGCTTGGCATCAGGGCAAAGAAGACGATGTCCCACAACGCGACGAAGACCAGATAAGAATACTCAAACGTCGCTACCGTTGGCGGTGGTGCGGCTTGGTAAGCACCCGCCAGCAACATGCCGACCCCTACTGCGAAGACTGCCAGCAACACCAGAACCGCCCAATCGTTCGCGCTGAGTGTTGCCCATGTGCCAAATATGTAGGGGAAGGCCTGGGCAATTTCTCCGCTGGGTTGAACGATGGAAATCAGCAGGCTGATGACAATACCTGCCGCGCACATGATCAAGTTTTGCGACAGTGCCAGCGCGGCAACGGAAACATCCTGACATTTCGCCCTGGTGGTGGTGTGGGCAAGGGCATAAAAGGCCGCACCAACAACCGGCAACAGGGCCCACAGAGAAAACGCGTCAGAGCCGGGCTGCAAAAGAACGACAACGCCAACAAAACCGAGGACGACACCAATCCATCCTCGCACGCCCACCGGCTCGCTGATCACATAGGCGGACAGCAGCGTCACGAAGATCGGAGCAATGTAATTGGCAGCGCCGACCGTCGACAGGCTTAAAAATGGAATGGCGGCATAAAAGGCCAGGAAAGTCGTGGTGATAAACAACGACCGCAAAAGTGGCCAACGGCTTAGGGCGGTGCGCCACAAACTGGTCTCGCTATTGGTTCCAGAGATTTTGCCGATGGCGAGGAGCAGGGGAATGGCGAGGAAACCACGTAGCGCAAAGATCTGCCACAGCGTCAATTGGCTGCTGAACAGTTTGAATACGACGTCCTGAACTGAAATTGCCAGGGCTGCTGCGACGACCAGCACGATGCCGCGTGCGATATTTTGGGGCCGGGCAATTGTCTCCATGACGATTACGACTTCTGCTTAGACCATTGCAGGTTTTGATGGGTCGAGCCGGGATAGCCCGCCAGACATCTTTGCGCCTCGACCAGTTGGTGTAAACTGAAAATCTTGTGGCACTCCGGCGCCGATTTGCGCGAACCGGAAATGCCCCCAGGCTAAATTGCCAGTTTCACCCAGGCACCATCACGCGCTGAAGAGCGCACGCAGGCGTCAACAAATGCGACGCCCTCCAACCCGTCCCGCACGGTCGGGTAGGGCAGGTCAGGTGCTGCCTCGCCATTCTGCAGGGCACGAATTGTTGCTGCGGCCTCGTTGTAGATAGTGGCAAAGCCTTCCAGATAGCCTTCCGGATGACCAGCCGGAATGCGGCTGACCGCAGCAGATGCCTCACCAATGCCGGCACCATTGCGGGTCAGCAGGCGTTTTGGTTCGCCCAATGGCGTGAACCAGAGTTTGTTTGGGTCTTCCTGCAACCATTCGAGGCCACCTTTGGTTCCGAAGACGCGAATGCGCAGGCCGTTTTCATTGCCGGGCGCAACCTGACTTGACCACAACATGCCGCGCGCACCTCCCTCAAAGCGGAGCAACACATGGGCATTGTCGTCGAGTTCCCGGCCCTCAACAAAACACTGCATGTCGGCACACAGGCTGTTCAACTGCAGGCCGGTGACGAAACGGGCCAGATTGTAGGCATGGGTGCCGATGTCACCGATGGATCCGCCAGCCCCGGATTTGGCCGGGTCAGTGCGCCATCCAGCTTGTTTCTGGCCGGTCGATTCTAACGGCTCTGACAGCCAGTCTTGTGGATATTCCACCTGAACCACGCGGATTTCACCAAGTTCTGCGCTCGCAACCATCTCGCGAGCCTGCCGGATCAGTGGGTATCCCGTGTAATTATGGGTCAAGACAAACGCTGCACCTGAGGCTTCGGTGGCTTTTACCAGTTTCTTTGCGTCGGCCAGGGTGGATGTCAGCGGTTTGTCGCAAATAACGTGAATGCCGCGCTTCAGGAATTCCCGCGCAGCGGGGTAATGAACGTGATTTGGCGTGACGATTGCGACCGCATCAATACCATTCTTCAATCGCCCTTCACGTTTGGCCATCTCGGTGAAATCCGTGTAGACGCGGTCCTCTGACAGGCCGAGATCTGCGCCGGATGCGATGGATTTTTCCGCTGTGGAACTGAAGCACCCGGCGACCAATTCAAACTGATCGTCAATGCGGCTGGCAATGCGGTGCACTCCGCCGATAAAGGCGTCGCGTCCGCCACCAACCATGCCCAGTTTAATTCGACCGTTGCTCATGTTTGAGTCCCTGTGAATGCGGTGCTTTTAAATCCATTAAATTGATGCGGGCGACGGATAAGTCAACATGGTGCGCCCCTTGCGTCGACAACGGTTCTAAAAATTTGCCAATTGCACAGCAGAAAATCCATTGTGCATCTTGCACTTAGGCACATCCTGCCATAGATAAGCATCAATTCATTGGGGTGCGTTGAGTATCTAGTTTACTTGGCGCGCCTGATTGCTGTTTGAAAACAAGTTGATGTGCGAGTTAGTTCAAGCATCGTTTGAGGAAATCACCTTGGCATCAAAAACGAATCCTTTCACATTTCTCCAGCAGGTGCGGGCGGAAGTGGCAAAAGTTGTTTGGCCGACCCGTCGTGAGACAGGTGTAACAACGGTGATGACGCTGGTTCTTGTCTTCATCTTTGCGGTCTTTTTCTTTGTGGTTGACCAGATCCTGAGCTACGGCACAGGCTTTCTCTTCGGCTAATCTATCCTAACGGAGTGCGGACATTCCATGGCTATGCGGTGGTACATTATTCACGCCTACTCGAATTTCGAGCAAAAGGTAGTGGCCTCAATCGAGGAGCAGGCGCGGCAAAAGGGGCTTGAGCATCTTTTCGAGCAGGTTCTGGTGCCGGTTGAGAAAGTCGTAGAGGTGCGTAAGGGCAAGAAGGTTGATGCTGAACGCAAGTTCTTCCCAGGCTATGTTCTGGCGCGGATGGAGATGACCGATCAGGCGTTTCACCTGATTAACAACACGCCGAAGGTTACTGGGTTTTTGGGGTCGGACAACAAGCCGTTGCCAATCACCGATAAGGAAGCTGACCGGATTTTGAATCAGGTGCAAGAGGGCGTCGATCGTCCAAAGCCATCTGTCATGTTCGAAGTTGGCGAAAATGTTCGTGTATCCGATGGGCCCTTTGCGTCCTTCAGTGGCACGGTGGAAGAGGTGGACGAAGAGCGCGCCCGCCTGAAAGTAGAAGTTTCGATCTTCGGGCGTGCAACGCCGGTTGATCTTGAATATGGGCAGGTCGAAAAGGTCTGATCCATTAATCTGTGTGGGAGGTGAGGGGCCTGGCCGGCTTCCATATCCGCACCACACAGGTCTTTGAGCGCAGCGCAAGCTGTAAACGATCATACCCCGCAAGGGGTGCAAACAAAGGCATATTATTATGGCCAAGAAAATTGATGGATACCTGAAGCTTCAGGTTCCTGCGGGAAGCGCTTCGCCGTCCCCGCCAATCGGTCCGGCGCTGGGTCAGCGCGGTCTGAACATCATGGAATTCTGTAAGGCGTTTAACGCGGCTTCGCAGGAAATGGAAAAAGGCGCTCCTGTGCCTGTCACCATTACCATTTTCCAGGACAAGTCGTTCACCTTCAAAATGAAGACGCCGCCAGCGTCTTACCTGTTGAAGAAGGCCGCTAACCTTAAATCAGGTTCTAACGAGCCAGGTCGTTCGGTTGCCGGTTCCGTCACCAAAGATCAGGTGAAAGAAATCGCTGAAGTCAAAATGAAAGACCTCAACGCAAATTCGATCGATCAGGCAATGCTGATCATCGAAGGTTCTGCCCGTTCTATGGGCCTGGAAGTGAAGGGCTAAACAGATGGCAAAAGCAGGTAAGAGACTTTCCGCAGCGCGTGAAGGCATTGATCGTAAGAAGCTTTATGAGCTTTCCGAAGCTGTTTCCTTCATCAAGAATGGTCCGCAAGCAAAATTCGACGAAACCATTGAGGTTGCCATGAATTTGGGTGTTGACCCACGTCATGCTGATCAGATGGTTCGTGGTGTTGTAACCATGCCTAACGGTACAGGTAAGAGCATGAACGTTGCTGTGTTTGCGCGCGACGATAAGGCTGAAGAAGCCAAGGCGGCTGGCGCTGACACTGTCGGTGCTGAAGATTTGATGGAGCGCATTCAGGGTGGTGACATCCCGTTTGACCGGATCATTGCAACGCCTGACATGATGGCTCTGGTTGGTCGTCTTGGTAAGGTGCTTGGTCCTCGCGGCCTGATGCCTAACCCACGGGTTGGTACAGTGACCCCAGACGTGACCCAGGCTGTTAAAGACGCCAAAGGTGGTTCGGTTGAGTTCCGCGTCGAGAAGGCTGGTGTTATCCATGCCGGTATCGCCAAGGCCAGCTTCGACGCCAAGGCAATTGAAGAAAACGTCAAGGCATTTGCTGAAGCGGTGATCAAGGCTAAGCCATCCGGCGCCAAGGGCACATTCCTCAAGCGTGTGGCGATTTCTTCGACCATGGGTCCAGGTGTAAAAATCGACCCTGCGTCGGTTTTGCCGGCGACCTGAATCAAGACTTTAAGTTCGGCTCCCAGTGAGCTGAACTGAATCAAGAATTTCGGACCGGTTCGCCGGTCCGAATGGATGAGAAACTGATCTCATCCCCTGTCCGAGACTGCAGGCGACGTCTTAACTGGCGTCTTAATCGTGAAAGCCCGCACAGACGAGTGAACCGGATTTACGGTTCAAACGAATGCCTTGCGCTGCGGCTTCTTCGGGAGCTGGAGGATGCAGGGGGACAGGACCCTCGAGCGTCGCTCTGGATCGTTTCGACGAGGCAGGCGGCAAAAGGCAACCGGGCTTGGAGCAATCTGGGTCCAAACTGGAGAGACAAATTGGATAGAGCGGAAAAACGCGAATTTGTTGCCGGGATGAAGGATACGCTTTCGGGCGCAGGCTCCATCGTGGTGGCTCAATATACCGGTCTGTCGGTTGCAGAGATGACGGAATTCCGTGCATCGATGCGTGAGGCCGGCGGTACCGTCAAAGTCGCGAAGAACCGTCTCGTCAAGCTTGCTCTTGAGGGTACGGATGCTGAACACATGGGGGACCTTTTGCAAGGTCCAACGCTTCTGGCTTATGCCGAAGACCCAGTGGCAGCACCGAAAGCAGCCGACGCTTTCGCCAAGAAGAACGACAAGCTCGTTGTTCTGGGCGGTGCGATGGGTGCGACCAACCTCGATGCGAATGGTGTGAAGTCACTGGCTTCTCTGCCTTCGTTGGATGAACTGCGCGGAAAGCTGATCGGCATGATCACTACTCCTGCACAGCGCATCGCCATGGTTACCAGCGCCCCTGCGGGCCAGGTGGCACGGGTTATCGGGGCTTACTCCTCAAAAGACGCTGCATGAGCGGACTTCAAAACCAATTCAACTTCACAAACTTATCGTTTGAACCAAATTAAGGACTATCAAAATGGCTGATCTTCAAAAGATCGTAGACGAACTTTCAACCCTGACTGTCATGGAAGCTGCTGAGCTGTCCAAAATGCTCGAAGAGCATTGGGGCGTTTCTGCCGCTGCTCCTGTGGCTGTTGCTGCTGCTGGTGCCGGTGCACCTGCTGAAGCTGCTGAAGAAAAAGACGAATTCGACGTCATTCTGACTGCTGCTGGCGACAAGAAAATCAACGTCATCAAAGAAGTGCGCGGCATCACCGGTCTTGGCCTCAAAGAAGCCAAAGACCTGGTCGAAGGCGCTCCAAAGCCGATCAAAGAAGGCATCTCCAAAGGAGAAGCCGAAGAGCTCAAGAAGCAGCTTGAAGAAGCTGGCGCATCTGTCGAGCTCAAGTAAGCAGTTTGCTGTTTTGGGGCAGGGCCTGGCTCTGCCCCATTCGCAACACATTGTTGCGAAACAAACCCTGAAGTTACCCCTGATGATTCGTTCGGGGTGATTTTAATCCAAACCTGTTTATTGGCAGGTGTCCTGAAAGTCCGATTGAATAGGGCTTTTTGGCGACTTGTCCAAAACAACAGACCATACGCAGCGTTTATGCCGATCCGTTTCAAAACCGGGCCGCGCGTAAGGGCTGTTTTTGTGTGTTCGGTCCTTTGTCGAGGGCCTACAATACGAGGATTGTCCATGGCTTCGAGAGCTCATGTCTTCAACGGACGTAAACGCGTCCGTAAAGTTTACGGTCACATTACAGAAGTAACCGATATGCCGAACCTCATTGAGGTTCAAATGTCATCTTATGACGCCTTCCTGATGGTCGATGAACCAGAAGGTGGCCGCGGTGACGAAGGCCTGCAGGCGGTCTTTAACTCGGTTTTCCCGATTAAAGATTTTACCGGTGCCGCGCAGCTGGACTTTGTCCGCTACGATTTCGAAGCTCCAAAATATGACACTGAGGAATGCCGCCAGCGCGACATGACCTATTCAGCGCCGCTGAAGGTCACCCTGCGGCTAATCGTGTTTGATATCGACGAAGATACAGGTGCCAAGTCTGTCAAAGACATCAAAGAGCAGGAAGTCTACATGGGCGATATGCCCCTGATGACCGGCAATGGTACCTTTGTCATCAACGGCACCGAGCGTGTTATTGTTTCTCAGATGCATCGTTCGCCCGGTGTGTTCTTCGACCACGACAAAGGCAAAACCCATTCCTCGGGCAAGTTGCTGTTTGCTTCGCGCGTCATTCCATACCGCGGTTCCTGGCTCGATATCGAATTCGACGCCAAGGACATCGTTTATGCGCGTATCGACCGCCGCCGCAAAATCCCTGCCTCAACCCTGTTGATGGCGCTGGGCATGGATGGTGAAGACATTCTGTCTCACTTCTACAATACCGTTACTTTCAAGAACGACGGTAAAAAAGGCTGGCGCATGCCGTTTGAAGGCGACCGTCTGAAAGGCACCAAGCCAGTTGAAGACATCATCAATGCTGATAACGGCAAGGTGGTGATTGAAGCTGGTAAGAAGGTGACCGCACGGACGATCCGTGACCTTGATGGCAAGGTCAAAGACATCCGCGTTGATGCGGAAGCGTTGAACGGCCGCTACCTTTCTGAAGACGTCGTCAACATGGAAACCGGTGAGATTTATTTCGAAGCCGGTGATGAGTTGACATACGAAGTCAACGAAAAGAACGGTGAAGCTTCTGGTTCCCTCGTTGATCTGCTGGATCTGGGCTATGAGTCCATCGACGTGCTCGATATCGACCACGTTACCATTGGCGCCTACATGCGTTCGACCCTGGCTGCCGACAAGAACAACTCGCGTCAGGATGCTTTGTTCGACATCTACCGCGTCATGCGTCCAGGTGAGCCGCCGACACTGGAAACGGCGGAAGCCATGTTCCAGTCGCTGTTCTTTGACCGTGAGCGCTATGATCTGTCGGCTGTTGGCCGCGTGAAAATGAATATGCGTCTGGACCTTGATGCTGAAGACACCGTTCGTGTTCTGCGCAAGGAAGACATTTTGTCCGTCATGAAGACCCTGGTCGAATTGCGTGACGGCATCGGCGAAATCGACGATATTGATAACCTCGGCAACCGCCGTGTACGTTCTGTCGGCGAGCTGATGGAAAACCAGTACCGCGTTGGCCTGCTGCGTATGGAGCGTGCCATCAAAGAGCGCATGTCTTCGATCGAGATCGACACGGTCATGCCGCAGGATCTGATCAACGCCAAGCCAGCTGCTGCTGCGGTTCGCGAGTTCTTCGGTTCCTCACAGCTGTCGCAGTTTATGGACCAGACCAACCCACTGTCGGAAATCACCCACAAGCGCCGTCTTTCGGCGCTTGGCCCTGGTGGTCTGACCCGTGAACGTGCTGGCTTTGAGGTGCGCGACGTGCATCCGACCCACTACGGTCGTATCTGCCCGATTGAGACACCGGAAGGACCGAACATTGGTCTGATCAACTCTTTGGCGACTTTTGCCCGTATCAACAAATACGGCTTTATCGAAAGCCCTTACCGCAAGGTAGCTGACGGTAAGGTGACCAACGAAGTTGTTTATCTGTCAGCGATGGAAGAAGCTAAATACATCGTCGCTCAGGCCAATGCCGAAGTTGATGACAAGGGCAAGTTCGTCAATGAATTCGTCATCTGTCGTCAGGCCGGTGATGTTCAGATGATGCCAACCAGTTCTGTCGACCTGATGGACGTTTCGCCGAAACAGCTGGTATCCGTTGCTGCAGCTCTCATCCCATTCTTGGAAAACGACGACGCCAACCGCGCTCTGATGGGTTCCAACATGATGCGTCAGGCGGTGCCATTGGTGCGCGCTGAAGCACCGTTTGTTGGTACTGGTATGGAGCCAATCGTGGCCCGCGACTCCGGCGCTGCAATTGGCGCCAAGCGTGGCGGTGTTGTGGATCAGGTGGATGCGACACGTATCGTTGTGCGCGCAACTGAAGATCTCGACCCGGCCAAGCCTGGCGTCGATATCTACCGCTTGCAGAAGTTCCAGCGTTCCAACCAGTCAACATGTATCAACCAGCGTCCGCTGGTTCGTGTTGGCGACGTGCTGAACAAGGGCGATATCATTGCTGACGGTCCTTCGACCGATCTTGGCGATCTGGCGCTTGGCCGTAACGTGCTCGTCGCGTTTATGCCTTGGAACGGCTACAACTTCGAGGACTCCATTCTGCTGTCCGAACGCATCGTGCGTGACGACGTATTCACCTCCATTCACATCGAGGAATTCGAAGTGATGGCGCGTGATACCAAGCTTGGACCGGAAGAAATCACCCGCGATATTCCAAACGTTTCGGAAGAAGCGTTGAAGAATCTTGATGAGGCCGGCATCACCTATATCGGTGCTGAAGTTGGCCCGGGCGATATCCTCGTTGGTAAGATCACACCAAAGGGCGAAAGCCCAATGACACCGGAAGAAAAGCTTCTGCGTGCGATCTTTGGTGAGAAGGCTTCCGATGTGCGCGATACGTCGCTGCGGATGAGCCCTGGTGCTTTCGGTACCGTTGTTGAGGTTCGTGTTTTCAACCGCCACGGCATTGAAAAAGACGAACGTGCAATGGCGATCGAGCGTGAAGAGATCGAAACTCTGGCGAAAGACCGCGATGACGAGCAGGCCATTTTGGACCGTAACGTCTATGGCCGTCTGGCTGACATGTTGAAAAACAAAGAAGCTGTTGCTGGTCCAAAAGGTTTCAAGAAAGGCCAGAAGCTGAGCCTTGAAGTCATGCAGGAATACCCACGCTCTCAGTGGTGGATGTTTGCTGTCGATAACGAGAAACTTCAGGGTCAGATCGAAGCGCTGCGCGGTCAGTACGATGAGTCCAAAGGGCTTCTCGAAGGCCGCTTCATGGACAAGGTCGAAAAGCTGCAGCGTGGTGACGAACTGCCGCCAGGCGTGATGAAGATGGTCAAAGTCTTCGTTGCGATTAAGCGTAAGCTTCAGCCGGGTGACAAAATGGCTGGCCGCCACGGTAACAAGGGTGTGGTATCTCGCATCATGCCAATCGAAGACATGCCGTTCCTGGAAGACGGAACTCATGCCGATATCGTGCTCAACCCGTTGGGTGTGCCGTCGCGTATGAATGTTGGTCAGATCCTTGAAACCCATCTGGGTTGGGCCTGTGCTGGCATGGGTCACAAGGTTGGCGCGTTGCTGGAAGAGTACGAGAAAACCGGAAAGCAGGATGCACTGCGTAAGGAAATCGAGTCTCTGTATCCTGACAATGACCGCAATGAACCGGTTCGCGATTTTGATGATGATTCCATCGTTCGCATCGCAGATCAGTTGAAAACAGGTGTTCGCATTGCAACACCCGTATTCGACGGCGCCCATGAGCCAGACATCGTTGAGATGCTGGAGCAGGCCGGCCTGGATGGTTCGGGTCAGTCGACTCTTTATGACGGTCGTACGGGCGAGGCCTTCGACCGTCCGGTGACAATGGGCTATATCTACATGCTCAAGCTTCACCATCTGGTTGATGACAAGATCCACGCACGGTCCATCGGTCCATACTCCCTGGTCACACAGCAGCCGCTGGGTGGTAAGGCGCAGTTTGGTGGCCAGCGCTTTGGTGAGATGGAGGTCTGGGCATTGGAAGCATATGGCGCGGCCTACACGCTTCAGGAAATGTTGACCGTCAAATCGGACGATGTTGCCGGCCGTACCAAGGTCTATGAAAGTATCGTGCGCGGCGACGACACGTTTGAATCCGGTATTCCGGAATCGTTCAACGTGTTGGTCAAGGAAATGCGTTCGCTTGGTCTTTCTGTCGAGTTGGAGAATTCCAAACTTGAAGTGGAAGAAGAAGAGCAGGACGAGTTCACTGACATGCCGGATGCAGCGGAGTAGGGGCTTCAGCCCCTCCCACACTCTGTCGCAATAGAATTTTTTCGGTCTCGCAATTCCAGCCAGACCAAAACGGGCGAAAGCCCAAAAAGGAGAAAATCACATGAACCATGAGGTCATGAATCTCTTCAACCCACAGGTGCAGGCCCAGTCTTTCGACTCCATCCGGATCTCGATTGCCTCTCCTGAAAAAATCATGTCGTGGTCTTTCGGTGAAATTAAAAAGCCGGAAACCATCAACTATCGTACGTTCAAGCCGGAACGCGATGGTCTGTTCTGTGCGCGCATCTTTGGTCCAATTAAGGACTATGAGTGCCTGTGCGGTAAGTATAAGCGTATGAAATACAAGGGCATTATCTGTGAGAAGTGTGGCGTAGAAGTCACCCTGTCACGGGTTCGTCGTGAGCGTATGGGTCACATCGACCTGGCTTCGCCGGTCGCTCATATCTGGTTCCTGAAGTCGCTGCCATCGCGCATCGGCCTGCTGCTGGACCTGACGCTGAAAGACCTTGAGCGCATCCTGTATTTTGAAAATTTCGTTGTCATTGAGCCCGGCCTGACACCGCTGAAAGAGCTTCAGCTGTTGTCGGAAGAAGAGCACATGATTGCTTGCGAAGAATATGGCGATGACAGCTTCACCGCGATGATCGGTGCGGAAGCCATTCACGAAATGCTGTCGGCGCTTGATCTGGAAAAACTGGTCAACGCGTTGCGTGAGGAGATTGCTTCGACCACTTCGGAACTGAAGTACAAGAAGATTTCGAAGCGTTTGAAGACTGCCGAAGCTTTCCTCGATTCAGGCAACCGTCCTGAATGGATGATCATGAAGACCATTCCAGTAATTCCACCGGACCTGCGTCCGCTGGTGCCGCTGGACGGTGGTCGCTTTGCGACTTCTGACCTCAACGATCTGTATCGACGGGTGATCAACCGTAACAACCGCCTGAAGCGTTTGATGGAACTGCGTGCGCCGGATATCATCATCCGAAACGAAAAACGTATGCTGCAGGAATCGGTTGATGCGTTGTTCGACAATGGCCGTCGTGGTCGTACCATTACTGGTGCCAACAAGCGTCCGCTGAAATCGCTGTCCGACATGCTGAAAGGCAAGCAGGGACGCTTCCGTCAGAACCTTCTCGGTAAACGCGTCGACTATTCCGGTCGTTCGGTCATCGTGGTTGGTCCTGAACTGAAACTGCATCAGTGCGGCCTGCCGAAGAAAATGGCTTTGGAACTGTTCAAGCCATTCATCTATGCGCGCCTTGACGCCAAGGGCTATTCTTCAACTGTTAAGCAGGCGAAAAAGCTGGTTGAAAAAGAAAAACCGGAAGTCTGGGATATCCTTGATGAGGTGATCCGTGAGCATCCGGTTCTGTTGAACCGTGCGCCGACACTTCACCGCCTTGGCATTCAGGCTTTCGAGCCAGTGCTGATTGAAGGCAAGGCTATCCACCTGCATCCGCTGGTCTGTGCGGCGTTCAACGCTGACTTTGATGGCGACCAGATGGCGGTTCACGTTCCGCTGTCCCTGGAAGCCCAGCTGGAAGCCCGCGTCTTGATGATGTCCACCAACAACATCCTGCACCCAGCCAATGGTCAGCCGATCATTGTGCCATCGCAGGACATCGTTCTTGGTCTCTACTATCTGTCGATTGAAGCAGAGAACGAGCCAGGGCAGGGCATGATCTTTGCTGATATGGGCGAGCTGCAGCACGCGCTGGATAACGGCATCGTAACGCTTCATTCGAAGATCAAAGGCCGTTTCAAATATGTCGACGAAGAGGGTAATCCCGCTTCGCAGGTATATGATACAACGCCTGGCCGCATGATGATGGGCGAATTGCTGCCACGTCGTCCCGGTGTGAACTTTGAAATCGTCAACCAGGAGATGACCAAGAAAAACATCTCCTTGATGATCGACAAGGTCTACCGTCGTTGCGGTCAAAAGGACACGGTCATCTTTGCCGACCAGATCATGAAACTCGGCTTCACCAACGCCTGTAAGGCGGGTATTTCCTTCGGTAAGGACGACATGGTCATCCCGGACACCAAGGAAGGCATGGTTGCTGAAACCGCCGCTTTGGCCAAGGAATTCGAACAGCAGTATAATGATGGCCTGATCACTCAGGGTGAAAAATACAACAAGGTTGTCGATGCCTGGGCGAAATGCGGTGACAAGGTTGCCGACGAGATGATGAACGGTCTGCAAGCGACCAAGTTCGATGATGACGGTCGTCAATTGCAGATGAACTCGGTTTACATGATGAGCCGCTCCGGTGCGCGTGGTTCGCCAGCGCAGATGAAGCAGTTGGCTGGTATGCGTGGTCTGATGGCCAAGCCGTCCGGTGAGATCATCGAAACCCCGATCATCTCCAACTTTAAAGAAGGCCTGACCGTGATGGAGTACTTCAACTCCACCCACGGTGCTCGTAAGGGTCTGGCTGATACGGCTCTGAAAACAGCCAACTCCGGTTATCTGACACGTCGTCTTGTGGACGTGGCTCAGGACTGCATCATCAACGAAACTGATTGTGGCACCACCAATGGTCTCACAATGCAGGCCATCGTTGATGCTGGTCAGGTTGTTGCCACTCTGGCACAGCGCATTGTCGGTCGCGCAGCGTCTGAAGATGTGCTGCATCCTGAAAGTCAGGATGTGCTGGTGAAAGCTGGTCAGTCCATCGAAGAAGTCGATGCTGCTGCCATTGAGGAAGCTGGCATTCAGACGGTTAAAATCCGCTCTGCACTGACCTGCGAAACCCGTACTGGCATCTGTGGCGTCTGCTACGGTCGTGACCTGGCTCGCGGCACACCGGTCAATATGGGTGAAGCCGTTGGTGTTATTGCGGCTCAGTCGATTGGTGAGCCTGGAACGCAGCTGACAATGCGTACTTTCCACATTGGTGGTACGGCCAACGTTGTTGACTCCTCCTTCATCGAGGCCTCTTACGAGGGCACCGTGCAGATTCGTAACCGCAACATGGTGCGCGATTCAGCCGGTAACATGATGGTCATGGGCCGTAATATGGCCGTGTTGATCATGGATGAGCAGGGCAATGAACGCGCTGTTCACCGTGTGACCTACGGTTCACGCCTGCTGGTTGACGATAAAGACAACGTCAAACAGGGTCAGCGTATTGCTGAATGGGATCCATATACCCGTCCAATCCTTACCCCTGAAAGCGGCACGATTGAGTTTGAAGATCTGGTGGATGGTGTTTCCGTTTCGGAAAGCGCCGATGAAAACACCGGTATCGTCAAGCGTGTTGTTATCGATTGGCGTTCAAACCCACGTGGTGCCGATCTGAAGCCTGCAATTGTCATCAAAGACAAGAAGGGCAAGGTGGTCACAACCAAACAGGGCGAAGCACGCTTCCTCCTGTCGGTTGATGCGATCCTGTCGGTTGAACCTGGTGCAGACATCCATGCCGGTGACGTGCTTGCACGTGTGCCGCTGGAAAGCGCCAAGACCAAGGACATTACCGGTGGTCTGCCCCGCGTTGCGGAATTGTTCGAAGCCCGTCGTCCAAAGGATGCTGCTGTGATCGCTGAGATCGATGGCACAATCCGCTTCGGTCGTGACTATAAGAACAAGCGCCGCATTCACATCGAGCCAAATGACGAGACTGTCGAACCGGTTGAGCATCTCATTCCAAAAGGCAAGCCGTTCCATCATCAGGACGGCGACCCGATTGAAAAGGGTGACTATCTGCTAGACGGTAATCCGGCCCCGCATGACATTCTTGCGGTGAAGGGTGTTGAAGCGCTTGCTTCTTACCTCGTTGATGAGGTGCAGGAAGTGTATCGCTTGCAGGGCGTGGGTATCAACGACAAGCACATTGAAGTGATTGTCCGTCAGATGCTGCAGAAGGTCGAAATCGTTGACCCAGGTGAGTCGGGCCTCGTGCGCGGCGAACAGATGGACCGCATCGAGCTCGACCTGATGAACGAAAAGCTGGAAGAAGAGGGCAGAGCGCCCGCATCTGGTGACCCAATCTTGTTGGGTATTACCAAGGCTTCCCTGCAGACCCGTTCATTCATTTCCGCTGCTTCGTTCCAGGAAACAACCCGCGTACTGACCGAGGCGGCTGTCGCCGGTAAGTCGGATACGTTGGAAGGCCTGAAAGAGAACGTGATCGTTGGACGTCTGATTCCGGCCGGTACTGGCGGGGTGATGAACCAGGTTCGTCGTGTTGCTAATTCGCGCGACGACCTGATCGTTGATGAGCATCGCAAAATGGCTGAGGCCGAAGCTGCGATGTTGGCCGATATGAGCGACACAGAAGCTGCTGAATAACTGCTTTTAGTCAAAAAAAGGGCCGCGAGAGGAAACTTTCGCGGCCCTTTTGCATTTCAGGCCTCAATTTGGGGTGATTTTTGCCCAAAATTCACCTGATTTGCAGGCCGCTCCAGGTTAACCATTCGTTAACTATTTTTACTTCCAATTACTTTCCGGTTCCATTTTGCTAAGATTCTTGCTTGAATAAGGCTTGGGCAGCTTGAGGAGGACCGTGGTATGGGTTCCCAAAAATTAAATCTGGCTCGTTCGGGCACGTTCGCGCGTCTGGCTGGGCTGTGTATTGTAGCGGTTGGTTTGCAGGCATGTTCATCGAGCAACACGCTGACCTCCGGTTATGGATCTACCCTTTCCACTTCTGAACTGCAGGCCCGCGCGTTGACCGAAACGTCTGCATCAATCCTGCTGAGCCAGCGTCTGCAAGGTTCCCGTCGAAATACGGTCCAGTTCGATTATTCGACGATTTACGCTTCGGTGATCGATGAGGGCATACATATTCCAGCTTTCGACTACACGCGGATGAATTCCAAATACCTGCGCCAGGAAGTTCCTTATTTTGGTGGTGAACCGGCGGGAAGCATCATTGTCGATGCGCGTCGTCGTCATCTGTACCTCATTCAACCCGGCAAAATGGCCATTCGCTATGGTATTGCTGTCGGCAAGGAAGGGTTTGGCTGGACCGGGAGTTCGGTCCTGCAGTGGAAGCAGAAATGGCCAACCTGGACACCTCCACCGGAGATGATCGAGCGTAAGCCGGAGCTTCAGAAATATGCAGATGGCCTGAAAGGCAGCACCAAAAACCCGCTGGGTGCACGTGCCATGTATCTGTATAAAAATGGCCGGGACACCATGTATCGTATTCATGGCACGACGCAGCCTTATTCCATCGGCAAGGCCGCTTCATCGGGTTGTTTCCGTATGATCAATCAGGACGTGATTGACCTCTATGAACGCGTTGGAACGCGGGTTGTGGTTCAGGTGCGTCCAGAGGTGAAAACCTCTCTGCTCGACAGGGACCCAGACGCCTAACCTGTTTCAACCGGCGTATCGTCACGACCGCCCCATTGTGACCATGAGCCGTCATAAAGCTTGTGGTCACTATGGCCAATAGTGTCGAGTGCCAGCGATAAAACGGCAGCGGTGACACCTGAGCCACAACTGGTGACCACTGGCGACTGCAAGTCCACTCCAGCCTTTGCGAAAACAGCTTTAAGGCCATCAGCCGACAGCAATGCGCCTTCAGCGGTTAGCTCGGTCATGGGCACCGAATTTGCGCCTGGCATATGCCCAGACCGCATTCGGGCGCGCGGTTCTGGCGCCTCTCCCGTAAATCGCGCGGCAGGCCGTGCATCAGCGATTTGACGGGAGCCATCAGCAACGAAAGCCTGCATATCATCAAACGATGCGACGGCGTCGGGTGAATAATTTGCCTTAAAAAGTTTGGGATATACAGGTGACTGGCCTGCTTCGATGGGCAGGCGATCGGCGATCCAACGGGGCAGGCCGCCATTCAACAGCACAACCTTGCTGGCCCCCATAATGCGGAAGTTCCACCATACCCGCGCGGCGGAAAACAGACCCATGCCGTCATAAACCACGATGGTGTCCTCGTCGGATATCCCGAGGGCTCCGGCTTTTTGGGCAAATAATTCGGGGGATGCCAGTGTATGGGGCAGAGTGCTTTTCGGATCGACAACATCGTCAATATCAAAATAGACCGCACCAGGAATATGCTGCACATCGTATTCTGCCTTGCCGTCACGCGGTTGCCCATTGACCAGCATGGTCGGCAAATACCAGGAGGCATCGACAACCGACAGATTCGGGTCATCGAGATGGGCAAAAAGCCAGTCGGTGTCGACGGTGAAGGGGCTGGTGCTCATGGGTGCTCCAATCAGGTTTGCGGCAGGGGGCCAAAGCGAATGCGCATCCGGCGGTTTTCGCGACCCTTTTTCTCGATTTTGCCAATGTGAATTTCTCCAACTTCCGCGGTTTCGCTCACATGTGTGCCACCACACGGTTGAGAATCAACGCTGGAGTCCTCACCGACGCAGACCAGGCGAATCTGGCCAACGCCGCGAGGTGGTTTGACGTTTTTGGAACGCACCAGGTCAGGGTTGGCGTCCAGTTCTTCTTCCGAGATCCATTGAGTGAAGACTGGATGGTTTTGATTGACGATGTCCATCATTGCTGCAGACATCTCACCCTTGTCGGCGGTTTCGCTCATGTCGAAATCGATGCGGCTTTCTGCTTCACCCACGGCAGCGCCGGTGATTGGATAGGTGCAGACCACCGACAGGATGTGGCAGGCTGTATGCATGCGGGCGAGTTTGTGACGCCGCTCCCAATCAATATGGGCGATCAGCTTTTCACCGACATCTGGAACCGGCTGATTGGCTTCGGGCACATGAACAATGGTGCTCTTACCACCTTTTTCATAGACCGTTGTGGCAATAACGATCTTACTGCCGTCGGCCCGTTCCAGGAAACCTGAGTCACCGGGCTGGCCTCCGCTGGTCGCATAAAACACGGTCTGATCAAGAATGATCCCGCCCAGTTCATTGATCCCGACCACCTGCGCATCGCAGGTGCTGGCATATGCGTCTTCAGCAAAAATCTGGCGGGTTGGGTTCACGCGTCAACCTCTTCAAATGGCACTTCAATTCCAGACTGGCGTTCCATCCAATCCGGCTCAGGGATATCCTTGGACCGCAAGAATTCAGGGTTGAACATTTTGGCCTGATACCGTGTCGCGTAGTCACAAAGAATGGTGACGATGGTGTGGCCGGGACCCAGTTCGCGAGCCAGCCGCACTGCACCGGCAATGTTGATGCCGGACGATCCACCCAGTACCAGACCTTCATTCTGCATCAGGTCAAACACGTAGGGCATCG
Source organism: Rhizobiaceae bacterium (assembly GCA_039969995.1). GTDB lineage: Bacteria > Pseudomonadota > Alphaproteobacteria > Rhizobiales > Rhizobiaceae > Pseudahrensia. Next base: position 39,265 of record JBDVMU010000019.1, on the reverse strand, counting down.
CCTCTTCATCGGGGATGCGATAGGGGAAGTCGACGGTCAGACCTTCCAGGTTGGCGGTAATACGGCCCTGGCCGATTCCTTCAGTAATTGAAGTGCCTTCGGCTTTCAGTTCGCCGTTGGCGTAGTAGCCATAAAGCGCGGCACCACCTGGATCGGCAAGGCCGATCTTGATATCGGCATTGCGTTCCCGCAAGGCAGTGGCGACACCAGCAATTGTGCCGCCAGAACCTGCAGCACAAATAAAGCCATCGACTTTTCCATCAGTCTGTTGCCAGATCTCCGGACCGGTCGTGTCGATATGGGCCTGGCGATTGGCAACATTGTCAAACTGATTGGCCCAGATTGCCCCTTCCGGGTGAGTCTTGGCCAATTGCTCGGCCAAACGGCCGGACAGGCGCACGAAGTTGTTGGGATTGCTATAGGGTTTCGGTGGCACCTCAATCAGTTCGGCACCGAAGGCGCGGATGGCGTCTTTCTTTTCCTGGCTTTGGGTATTGGGAATGACAATCACCGAGCGATAGCCCAGGGCATTGCCGACCATGGCAAGGCCAATGCCGGTATTGCCGGCTGTGCCTTCGACGATCAGGCCACCGGGACGGATCTCACCGGCTTTTTCCGCTGTGCGGATGATCGACAGCGCGGCGCGGTCCTTGACGCTTTGGCCTGGGTTCATGAATTCGGCCTTGCCGAGAATTTCACAACCAGTTTCGTCGCTGACCTTGTTGAGGCGAATGAGTGGCGTGTTGCCGATTGCCGTGATGACGGAGTTATGAATGGTCATTGGGTATCCAGACGGAGATGCATATTTTTCGCAAAACTAGACGCCTTCAATGCGGGGAGCAAGCAAAGCTGTTGCCGCACGATCGCATTTTCCTAGTTTGCTTTTCTTCCGGAGTCAGCATCGGACGGCGCAGCGGCTGTGTCTATTTGATGCTTCAACTGCTCAACCTGTGTTGCGCCAATTGGGAAGTGCCACATCATTACCAATGCCGGCAGCTTGAAGGCTATCGGTCCCCAGCCATAGAGAAAACCGAGCAGGGAAATACCAACTGCAGTCGACGATTTGGCTGGATCCGCGGAAAAGCCGACGAGTTCCAACAGGGGCAGAACAAGGATGACGGTAAGTGCCAGTGAAAGCTTTGTAACCAGGCTCCAAAGGGCGAAATAACTGCCCGAACGCTGCTCGCCAGAGCTTGCCGTATCAACATCGATTACATCGGCCTGGATGGCCGAAGGCAACATCAGGTCGGCACCCAAGGCGAGACCTGACAGCACACAAATGATGCCAAAAGCGATGGCAGACCCTGGTGGTAAAAAAGGGGCGGGGCAGAAGACAATCGCAGCAAAAATCATCGCAATGCACCAGGCACGGTGTTTTGACGTGCGTTTTGCCAGGGCCGACCAAAACGGGACACCGATAATGCCGCTCAAAAAATAGATAAAAATCAGTGGGCCGCGCAGTTCTTCAAGTTCCAGCCGTTGGGCGCAATAGAGCAGGAACAAGGTTGCGGCAATTGAATTGCCAAACCCATTTAGAAAGAAGGCCAGCAGCAAGCGCAGAAACGGTCGGTTCTGGCGCATATGTGCAACACCGTCCTTCAGGCTGACCCGCGTGTGACTGCGTTCAACAGGTTCCGGTGCGAAGTTGACTGCCAGCAGCGCAAACACCGGCAAGGTGACGACAACAATAACCGCAAGCAACGCAAATCCATGGAATTCGCCTGCGTTGGCCCAACCCAGCGAGAACGGAACGGAAATCGCTACAAGAGTGCCGACAAGAGTCATGCCCTCACGCCATCCGGCAACGCGCGAACGCCCCTGGTAGCTGGTCAGCAGTTCTGCCCCCCAGGCGGAAAAGGGTAGGATGGCGCATGTATAGCCGACCGACAGTACCAGCGTCCAAAGTCCGACATGCGCCACGCCTGCATCCTGTGGTGGCCAAAACAAATTCCACACCCCCAGCATGACCAGCGGAATGGATGCCGCAAACCAGCTGCGTCGCCGACCAAAGCGGTTGGTCAAACGGGTCCGAAATCGGTCACTCAACCAGCCAATCATAGGATCATTGACGGCATCGAATAACCGCACCAGAAACAGTACCAGCCCCAGCGACGCCAGGGATAGTCCAAGAGCCTCGGCATAAAAGATCGGGATGAAGGAATAGAGCGGCAGGGTCAGCGCGGCCAGCGGTAAAGCGGGCAGGGCATAAAGCGCAATCGTTCCATTGGAAAGGGTTTGTTTCATATAAGGGATACGGTTGCGCTCAGGCTTTGGTTTTCAATCTTGGGCTAAACCTGAACGGGCCTAGGACTTTTGAAAAACCATCTGCCGAACATTGATCGAGTCGGCTTTGAATCCAGCTTCGCAATAGTGGAAGTAGAATTCCCAGATGCGTTTGAATTTGTCATCGAACCCCAATGGCATGATGGTTGGCCATTTTTCCCAGAATTTCAGCCGCCAGGCCTCCAGCGTTGCAGCATAGTCAGTGCCAAAGGCACGGCTGGCAATCTGTTTTAGATCATGGTCGGTGCCCAGATTTTCTAAGATTTCCAGTGAAGGCAACATGCCTCCCGGGAAGATGTACTTCTGGATGAAGTCGGGGGTGGTTCGGTATGAGCTAAAATCTTCGTCGCGAATGGTAATCACCTGCAAACCGGCGCGCCCGCCCGGTTTCAAACAGTCACGCAACTGGCTGAAATAGGATGGCCAGAAGGATTCTCCAACGGCCTCGAACATCTCGATTGAGCCGATGCGGTCATATATGCCGGTCTCTTCGCGATAGTCGAGGAACTTGATATCGACCAGATGGTCCAGCCCGGCTTTCTTAATACGTTCGCGCGCATAAGCCAGCTGTTCCTGCGAAATGGTCAGGCAGGTGACTTTGGCACCGATGTTTTTGGCGACATATTCAGCAAAACCGCCCCAGCCGCAGCCAATCTCCAGCACGTGATGTTCCTTGCGGATATCGGTCATCTCGGCGAGCGAGCGGTATTTTGCCTCCTGTGCTTCTTCCAGCGAGTTGGCTCCATCGCGGAAGATTGCGCTGGAATAAGTCATGCTGGGATCCAACCACTGCTGGTAGAATGCATTGCCGAGGTCGTAGTGAGCCGAGATATTGCGTTTTGCACCGCGCTTGGTGTTGCGGTTCAGGAAGTGATTGAACTTGCTCAGCAGGTTAAGAAGGATGTTGCGGTTGAAAAACCCTTCTGCACCGCCACCATAGGCATTGATAAGAAACATCTGAAGGAAGGATGTGACGTCGGGACTGTCCCACTCGCCTTCAATATAGCTTTCAGCCACTCCCAGTGAGCCGTTTGACAAGACGCGTCGAATGATACCCCAGCTATGGATGGTGGCATGTGCGTGCGGGCCGGGTTTTGGGGCATTGTATTCAATGACTTCGCCGCCCGGAATTGTCACCTTGACAGAGCCATGCTGGAGCATGGTGAGACCACGCATGACCATGGCCACTTTGCGGGGGTATTTTTGGGCCACCGCAGAAATATTTTCAGGTGTGATCTGTATGGTTGCGCCAGTCGAACCGGCCACGTCGTTTGTCATTGATCGACCCCTCCCAGGTCTTACGTTTCATATTGGTGACGGTGTTTTGTAGGAAATTCTAGCCGGACCGGGTCCGCCGTCAAGCCGGAGCGGTTGTCACACCGTAGCCGAATACGAGATTTTCAAGCCGATTCTGCTGCCTGGTTAAGAGACTGCAACGCATCCAGCGCCCGCGATCGGGCCTGCTGATGATCGACGATTGGCTTGGGATAGGTCTCTCCCAATCGAACACCTGCCTTTGCCAGTTCCCACTCCGGAGCCTCCCAAGGGGCTGCCAGAAATTTGGCAGGCAATTTAGCCAGTTCGGGAACGTATTGATGGATATATGTGCCCTTTGGATCAAATTTCTGCGCCTGAAGAATGGGGTTGAAAATCCTGAAATAGGGAGCAGCGTCTGCGCCAGTTCCTGCCACCCACTGCCATTGCGCCGGGTTGGCTGCCGGGTCGCCATCCACCAATGTGTCCCAAAACCAGCGCTCGCCTTCACGCCAGTCAATCAGCAGATGTTTGACCAGAAATGAACCCACAATCATCCGCACCCGATTGTGCATCCACCCGGTGCGCCAAAGCTGCCGCATCCCGGCGTCGACGATTGGGTAACCAGTTTGGCCGGATTGCCAGGCAGCGAGCTTTTCAGGCTGTGTGGTCCAGGGAAAGCCATCGAATTTTGGGTTGAAATTCTGACTGTCTAGATCGGGCCATTCCTGCAGCAGATGATAGGAAAACTCCCGCCAAACCAACTCCTTGCGCCATGTTTCTCGCGACTTTTGCGACGTTTCATCAAGTCGACTTCCGCCTGACGGAAAGGACGCATGCCACAGCTGGTAGGGGCTGATTTCACCAAAGCGCAAATGAGGAGAAATGCGGGCAGTTCGGTCTGGGCCGGGGAAATCCCGATTGGCACCGTATGAATTGATGTTTTCAGCTGCGAATTTGGCAAGCTGCTTGCCAGCACCTGCCTCTCCGGGTTGCCAGTTTTGATGTATTTCGCCGGCCCAGTCTGGACTGGTGGGCAACAGGCTCCAGGATGCAAGTTCCTCGCTCTCCAATTGTGGTCCGGCACCTGGGACATGATCAGGACGGGGCAGGGGAAGGCGTGGCGGCGGGCCGGCGCAGAGCTTCTTCCAGAACGGGGTGTATACCTTGTAAGGCATGTCTGATCCGGTTCGTATCTGGCTGGGTTCGTGCAGTAACATGCCACCAAAACTCTTTGCCGCGTCGCCATATTTGGCTTTCACCTGCCTGTCGACATTCTGCTCGCCTTCGCCATAGCGTCTGTTCCAGCAGATTTTGACAGCGCCAGATTGTTGCATCACATCGTCAATGATGTCTGTGGCCGGACCAGATCTCAGGATCAATTGACCACCCAACGCTTGGATATCTCGTCCCAGCGATGTCAGAGAATGATGAAGCCACCATTTTTGTGCAGCACCCATTGCCCGCGTCCCTTCTGAGACTTCGTCCAGAATATAGAGAAAGAGGATCGCAGCGTTCGGTTGATCAGTCACAGCGTGATGGAGGGCCGGATTGTCAGATAATCTCAGGTCTTGTCTAAGCCAGACGATTACCGGTGCATTGTCAGTTTTGTGGTCCAATTGGCTGCTTTCGGCAAAGGCGGGCAACCGTCGAGGCGGCGGTTACCAGGTTGGGATATTAATTATACGGCGGGCGCAAAGAAAAGTTTTGCACAATTCGATCTCGGCCATACTTTAACCGAATGTTTTCGTTAACCGCGCATTATGTCGCGACCACAATAACCCGAAAGACGAGACTCATGAAAAAAACCACCATTGCCTTATTGGCTGCCGCGGTTGTTGCGGGATGTACCAGCGATCCCTATACCGGCCAACGCAAACTCTCCAACACAACCATCGGCGCTGGCACAGGCGCAGCGCTGGGTGCGCTTGGCGGCTTGATTATTGGTAAAACCACAAATGCAAATACCCGAAACTCTGTTCTGATTGGTGCCGGTATCGGTGCGCTGACAGGCGGTGGTATTGGCCTTTATCAGGACAAGCAGGAAGCCAAGCTGCGCGAAGAATTGCGCAATACCGGCGTCAGCGTTACCCGAGCTGGCGATACCATTATCCTGAATATGCCAAGTAACATTACATTTGCCTCTGGCGCCTCCAATATCCGCCCCGAGTTCTATCGTGTGTTGAACTCGGTTTCCCTGGTTCTGCGTGAATACAACCGCACCATTGTCAATGTTTACGGCCATACCGACAGTGATGGCAGTAATGAATTCAACCAGCAGCTTTCCGAGCAGCGCGGCGTAAGCGTCGCTCGCTACCTGGTTAGCCAGGGTACCGATACACGTCGTTACCATGTTGTGGGTTATGGTGAGGAGCGGCCAATTTCATCCAATGCGACCGCATCTGGAAAGGCTGCCAACCGTCGCGTGGAAATCCAGATTTCACCGATCACGAATGGCTAGCACCAAACACCCGAGATCAATGCGAGGGGCTGCAGCTTTTGCTGTGGCCCTTTTTGTTTGTGCGGTTGCCGCGTCGATTGGCAATCTGGCGAATCGTTGAAATGGCGATTCAGCTTCGCGCAAGTTCATTGGTTCACATTGAGTTAACGGCCCAAGAAATGCTGAAGGAATGTCAATGGATACGGTGACATCAATGCTCCTCCTGGCGTCAGTCTTGCAGGTTCTCTGCATCGCCTCCCTTGGATACTATGCCTGGCAGGCTAGTTCCGACGACTGAGCACAGTCTGTTCCAGTAAAGTAATATAGCAGACCTCCACACCGCCTGATCTGATTCTGGCCGGTCAGCGACATGACCTGCACCCTCTTGATCGCGATTAAATGGTCCAAACCTGCCCTTTGGTCAGGTTCGCACAAGCCAACCATGCAAAATTATAAGAGTAGCGATGTGGGCTACGGGTAATTTGTGGGGGTCATGATGGCCGTTTTTTTGAGCGGAGGCTTTGCGCCTCTGGTGTTGGTAAATTTGAGCATTATTGCACTGATCGTACTGTCTGTCGGTCGCCGTTCGGCGGATCGGGTTGGCAGTGATTGCTATTCGCCATTTGAGCGCTAGATCAACTCTTCAACTTCTGAAATTGTGCACTCATTTCCGTCGGCGTCTCCGCTGATTGTATAGCGCATGCCGAACAGCTTTACTGTTCCACCATTCTCAATGCGATGAGACATGTTGGCGCCAAGCAGCACTCCCCATGTTTCAAAGAAACGGGCTCGTTTCAGCTTCAAGCCTTTGGAATTCGCAACCAGCTTGAAATAGACCTTGGTTGGCCATTGTTTGAGCCGAATAAACTCGCCCGGGCGAATGGCTTGGATGAATTCTTCTTGCATCATTGATCTGGGAATCGTTTCGCTTGGTTTCGACATGGAAACATGCAGCGAAATTATGCGGATGCCGCAGCGACGACAAGGGCTGTAGCGCGTATTCATGCGAGGCTTGGAAGAAAGTGGCTCCCCGGGCCGGATTCGAACCAGCGACCAATCGATTAACAGTCGATTGCTCTACCACTGAGCTACCGGGGAACTTATATCGAAATTCGATATGTGCGTTTGCACCGTGCGTCTTTACAAAGGAAGAACGCGCTTCGCAAGCATTAATCAAACAGAATCGGACACTATTTTGCTCTCAAGGTTGCCAACTCCCAACACCAAGCTCGGACGAACCCTGTTAGGGGTTGCCCTGATTATAGGTGGCATACTCGGTTTCCTGCCGATTCTGGGGTTCTGGATGATCCCGCTGGGCCTGATTGTATTGTCGCAGGACTTTGCTTCCGTGCGGCGTTTTCGACGTCGATGGACCGTTAGGCTGTCGCGTTGGTGGGAGCAGCAGCGTGCAAGACACCAGAAGCGAAAGGCGCAGAGGCAGCGCCATGGCTGAATTAAGTCTTGAATGATGTGCCCGGACCGGTGGCACAACTGGTGGCGACAACGTCGATGGGCAAAAGTGCTTTTCAGCAAAGGTTTCGCTTGGCAAGGCAGGGGGCATTTGTTAAGCGATGCCGGTCCGATAGCGGACGGAAGGCCTCGTGGCGGAGTGGTTACGCAGAGGACTGCAAATCCTTGCACCCCGGTTCGATTCCGGGCGAGGCCTCCAATCGCTGTCAGGACCATGCTAACGTCGTATTCGGGAGTCGAGAAAAGTGATGATTGATTACGAAAAAGCGCGTCAAACCATGGTTGATTGCCAGGTTCGCCCCAGCGACGTAACAAACCTGGATGTCATTTCCGCATTTTCAAGCGTGCCGCGCGAGGCGTTCGTTTCCGCTGCCCAGAAACCCCTGGCCTATATCGATGAAGACCTGCCGCTTAGTGCGTTTGGCTCCTCGCGCTATTTGATGGAAGCAATGTCGATGTCGAAGCTAATTCAGCTTGCCGACGTGAAATCAGATGACATTGTGCTCGATATCGGCTGTGCAAGCGGGTATTCCACAGCAATTTTAAGCAAGCTTTGCAGTTCCGTTGTGGCCGTTGAAAGCGAAGAAGACCTCGCCGCCCAGGCCAGTCAGACTCTGATGGATCTGGGATGCGACAATGCCGTGGTGACGAATGGACCTCTTGAAGCCGGACTGGCAAACGAGGGCCCCTATGATGTGATTTTTGTCGGTGGCGCAGTCGAAGAACTGCCGGAAACCCTGACTGATCAGCTGAAAGAAGGCGGCCGAATGGTCTTCGTGCAAGGTACAGGCAATGCTGGCGTGGCAAAGTTGATAGGCCGTGACAATGGCGTCATTGGCTCGCGGGACGTTTTTAACTGTGCTGTGATGCCGCTGCCTGGGTTTGAAAAAGAAGCCGCTTTTGAGTTCTGATTAAGCTTCAAATTCAAGCAAGCCGATGACGTCTCAAGAATTACGCAGGGGACCGCCATCTTTACATTCAGCCACATTGCAAGAGGCGTGAAATCAGCTAGAGTAGCGTCTTGGGTTGGTCTTAAAGCGATATTCATCGGCCGTAGTGTTTTTGGCCGCAAGAGTGAGAAGTGTAGTATGCGTTGGTATAGTATCGTGTTGGTTGCGTCGGTGTTTGGCGGAACCGTCCAGCAGGCGAATGCTGAATCGTTGAGAACAGCGTTGGCTGCGGCCTACAATCACAATGCAACTCTGAACGCCCAACGTGCCGCGACCCGTGCTGCTGATGAAAACATCGCACAGGCCAAATCTGGTTTTCGCCCAACCGTTACCGGTGATGCCAATTACGGCTTTGCAAGCACGACCAGCAACCGGACAGGCAGTGCGGATACAAATCCTTACGGCTATGGCATCACGATCAGCCAGAGCCTTTTCGATGGATTTCGCACGATCAACAATGTGGCTGCAGCGGAAGCCAATATTAAGGGCAGTCGTGAACAATTGCGCCGAGTTGAACAGCAGGTGCTCGAATCAGCTGCCAACGCCTATGTGAACGTTCTGGAAGCCCGCGAAATTGTATCAATCCGCAGGCAAAACATCGAGTTTCTGCGTGAACAATTGCGTTCTTCCCAGGCACGTCTTGATGTCGGCGAGGGCACCCGAACCGACGTCGCGCAGTCGCAGGCCCGGTTAAGCACTGCCCGTTCCCAGCTTTCGGCGGCTCAGGCCACTTTGGAATCCGCGCGCGCAACTTATCGCCGGTTTATTGGCCGCACACCAAGCAACCTTTCCTGGCCAAAAAGTCTGAACTACCTTTATGCATCGTCCTTGCAGGGCGCTATTGCTATGGGGCTGAACGAGCATCCCGCCGTGCGGCTCACCCAGCATGCGGTTGATGCATCGGCATTTAACGTCAAAGCACAGGAAGGGGCGTTTTTGCCCAGCCTGTCACTGCGCGGTAACGCCAATAAGGCTTTCAACAACGGTGCTGATGGCAACCGTAATTCGTCGGCTTCTGCCACATTGAATTTGTCGGTGCCGATTTATCAAGGTGGCCTTGTCAGCTCCCAGGTGCGTCAGGCGCGCGAAACCCTGGCTCAAAGCCGCATTCAGGTCGACGAAGCACGCGATGAAGTACGTGCCGCAGCTGTAACTGCCTGGTCTAACCTGCAATCTGCCGATGCAAATATCCGGGCAACCCGCGATTCCCTGCGTGCTTCAAAGCTGGCACTTGATGGTGTGATTGAAGAGCGCAATGTCGGACAACGCACCCAGTTGGACGTGTTGAATTCGCAAAGCACGGTTTTGGATGCGCAAGTGTCACTTGTGGGTGCTCGCAAGGCACGTCTGACGGCTGGATATGCTCTCGTTGCCGCAATGGGTCGCCTCAATAGCCGCCGCCTTGGATTGCCGGTTCGCCACTATGATCCGGTTGCCCATTTTGATGCGGTCAAGGACATGTGGTTGGGCCTGCGCACACCTTCAGGCCGCTGAACAACGGCTGTTCTTCGCTGACTGTTGAGCGATCACTCGCCACCCACCGACATATTGTTTGTAGAAACTAGTCTCTGACTGGCCCGCTCGGCCTTAATTTGCGTTATATTGTTCCCACGAATCAGTCGTTGTGCAGCAAGTTGTATTTCGCATTAAGGGATTTCTCATGTCATCACAGAGCTCCAATACCGCCAAACAGATTACTGATTCTGACGTAATGGGGGTCGACGAGCCTTCGATGGATGAGATCCTCGCGTCGATCAAACAGATCATCTCCGATGACGAAGGAGCAAAAGCCAGTCTGGAGGATCGCGAACAATACACTCATCCGAAAGATCACTCCAACACCAATACGGCTGAAGCGGAGCTGGAAGCTGATCTGGAAGCTGATCTGGAGGCCGATCTCGAAGCTGACTTGGAAGCTGATCTAGAAGCCGCGATTGAAATGGAACTGCTGGAAATTGCAGCTGACGAAAAAATTGAACCAGTCTCCAGCAGCGATTCCGGTAAGGACAGCGACGAAGGTGCCAAGCCCGAAACCCTGGAAGAACGCGCCGAATTGGTTCGCAAACAGGTGTCCGCTGCATCATCGGGAGATTCTGCCGATGATCGATTGGAGAAATACCGGGTACGCGGAAAGCTGAAGATGGAAGCTTTGGCCGAGCGACCGGCGGGGCCCGACCTCGCGGCGGCGGCGACGGCGGCTGCGGCGGCTGCAGCGGTGGCTGAACCAAGAATTGTGCAGCCAGTGGCACCGGTAGCACCGGCTATTGCAGCAGGTCCGGTTTTGCCAACCACCCACACGATTGCCCAGCAAATGGCCAATACAATGCTGGCTGAAAAGGAACAGGAAATCCAAACCCTGCTGGCCAACATAATGCGTCCGACCATCCGCAAATGGCTGAATGAAAATCTGCCGGTGATGGTCGAAAAACTGGTCCGCGAGGAAATCGAACGGGTCTCACGCGGAAAACAAGCGTCTTAGAGCGCCTAATCTTCAGATATTGTTGACTTGGCGCGGGGCTTTGTCTTTAGACAAGGCGATGTTTTTGCGCGTAAGCGCCCCTCCAATCGAGTGTGACGATGTTGGATAAAAATTACGACGCTGAAGGCGTTGAACCCCGTATTGCAAAGCAATGGGATGAGGCGAATGCCTTTGCCGCTGGTGCTGGCGCAAAAGAAGGTGCTGAGCCTTATACAATCGTCATTCCTCCGCCCAATGTGACGGGTTCTCTGCATATGGGGCATGCACTCAACAACACGTTGCAGGACATCTTGATCCGCTTTGAGCGCATGCGTGGTAAGAATGTTCTGTGGCAACCGGGTATGGACCATGCTGGCATCGCCACGCAGATGGTGGTCGAGCGGAAACTTGCTGAACAGCAGCTGCCGGATCGCCACGCGCTAGGGCGCGAGAAGTTTGTCGAGAAGATCTGGGAATGGAAGGGTGAATCCGGCGGCACAATCTTTAACCAGCTGAAGCGCCTTGGTGCGTCCTGTGATTGGTCGCGTGAACGTTTCACCATGGATGAAGGCCTCTCCGAAGCCGTTTTGGAAGTTTTTGTGCGTTTGCATGAAGACGGCCTGATCTATCGCGACAAACGTTTGGTCAACTGGGATCCGGTGTTTCAGACGGCTATTTCCGATATTGAAGTTGAGCAGAAAGAAGTCGACGGCCACATGTGGTCCTTCGCCTATCCGCTGGTCGATGGTCCGGTTGACGGTATTGAAGAGATTGTCATTTCAACAACCCGTCCCGAAACCATGCTTGGAGACGGTGCGGTTGCTGTTCATCCCGACGATGAGCGCTACAAGAATCTGATTGGCAAAATGGTGCGTCTGCCGATTGCAGAGCGCCATATTCCGATCATTGCTGATGAATATCCGGACCCTGAGTTCGGTACGGGTGCCGTGAAGATCACCGGTGCACACGATTTCAATGACTATGATGTCGCTCGACGCAACGATATTCCGCTGATCCCGCTGATGGATGGCGAAGCCAATATGATCGTCACGCCAGAAAACAATGTGCCCGAACGTTACCGGGGCCTGGATCGCTATGACGCCCGCAAACTGGTTCTTAAAGAGATCGAGGAACTTGGTTTCTATCGTGGCGTTGAAGACAAGGTCATTGCCCAGCCCTTTGGCGACCGCTCAAACGTGGTCATCGAACCGATGCTGACCGACCAATGGTATGTCGACGCCAAAACCTTGGCCAAACCGGCCATTGCATCAGTGCGAGAGGGGCGCACAGAATTTGTCCCAAAAACATGGGAAAACACCTATTTCAACTGGATGGAGAACATTCAGCCCTGGTGTATCTCGCGGCAATTGTGGTGGGGACATCAAATTCCTGCTTGGTATGGCCCCGATAGTAAAGTGTTTGTGGCGCGTTGTGTTGATGACGCTGAGGCCGAGGCGCGCGCGCATTACGGTGAAGACGTTGACCTGACGCGGGATGAGGATGTTCTGGATACCTGGTTTTCCTCGGCTCTTTGGCCGTTTTCGACGCTTGGCTGGCCAGAAGAAACGGACGCCTTAAAGACCTATTTCCCAACCAGTGTTCTGTCGACTGCATTTGACATTATCTTCTTTTGGGTCGCCCGAATGATGATGATGTCGTTGCATTTTATGAAAGATGAAGATGGCAAAGGTGTCGAACCCTTCCACACAGTTTATATCCATCCGCTGGTGCGGGACAAAAACGGTGCCAAAATGTCTAAGTCAAAGGGCAACGGCATCGACCCTCTCGACCTGATCGACGAATACAGCGCCGATGCGCTGCGCTTTACCCTGGCAATTCAGGCGGTGCAGGGCAGGGACGTCAAATTGGATCCGTCGCGGGTTGCTGGTTATCGCAATTTTGGTACCAAGCTTTGGAATGCCACACGTTTTGCCGAGATGAACAGCGTTGCTCACAGCGCTGATTTTGATCCGGCAAAGGTCAAGTTGCAGCTGAACCGCTGGATTTTGACCGAACTGTCTAATTCTGTTGCTGAAGTGACCAGCAATATTGAGCGGCATCGGTTTAACGATGCTTCTGGTGCGGCCTATCGCTTTGTCTGGAACACATTCTGCGACTGGTACCTGGAGCTGCTGAAGCCTGTCTTCAACGGGGAGGACGAAGCGGCCAAGGCCGAGGCACAGGCCGTTGCGGCATATGTTCTGGATCAGATCTACAAACTTCTGCATCCATTTATGCCGTTCATGACGGAAGAGTTGTGGGCCGAAACAGCTACGGCTCCGCGCGATACTCTATTGTGTCACGCGGCGTGGCCGGAATCTGGTCTTATTGATGAAGCTGCTGCAGATGAAATCAACTGGCTTGTGCAGATGGTTTCGGAAATCCGCTCGGTGCGGGCCGAAATGAACATCAAACCGGGTCTTCAACTGCCCCTTGTTATTGTTGGCGCCAGTCAACAGACCGTCGAACGACTGGGCACCCATGATGCGGCTATCAAGCGCCTGGCGCGGATCGAGACCATCGAATTCGCTGATTCAGCGCCGGATGGTGCAGCCCAGATCGTGGTTGGAGAAACCACAGTCTGCCTGCCGCTGAAAGGTGTGGTCGATTTCGGTGCCGAGATTGCCCGTCTTGAGAAGGAGCTGGCTGGTCTGGACAAGGACATCAAACAGCTGTCTGGCAAGCTGGCAAATGAGAAGTTTGTTGCCAACGCCCCGCAGAAAATCATCGATGAAAATCGCGAACGGTTGACCGAGTCTGAAGCCAAACGCGGCAAGGTTGTTGAGGCGCTGGAGCGGGTGAAAAGCTTCGGTTAGCGCCATCATCGATTGTTAAAAGTAACATTTCCCGGCGCAGTGATGCGCGCCGGGCAGGGCGGGCGTTGTAACCCTTGTGGTGTACAGCGATGTCCTCACGACAGCCCGCCGGCTAAGTGCGTTGCGGGCTGCACCCTTTGTTGTGGGGTCATGCCAGATTTGCTGGCACCCTTTCGTAAACGTTTCGTTAACCACGTTTCCTTAAAGCTAAATTAATCACTTTTTCAGGCGTGATGACGACTGGAGTGGCTGATGGGTGTCGCTTTTTAACGGGGCGGCGAAACCGAATATTGGAGGGGCACATGAAGGTTTTCGGGAGTTCGATTCTAACAATTGCAGCAACAAGTTTGCTGGCAACTGCTGCACAGGCAAGTGGCTTTGGTACCGAAGGTATCAATCCAGGTGGCGCACTGTTTAACGACAAGACACTCGTAATGCAGGGGGCGTTTTCCTATGCGTTGCCGGAACGCAATTACATCAATGCCGCGAATACCGGCTTTGGCCATGCGACGCTGACATCTGCAAATACCAACGCCGCCAATAGTTTTTTCTTAATGTCGGGCGACATTAAGTTTGCAGTGAATGACGAATTGGATTGCGCATTCCGTGCCCATAAACCGTTTCAAAACGACACCACTGCTGACAGCAATTGGATTGGCGCGACGTATGGGCTGTCCACCGTTATTAGCTCTTTGGCGTTCGATGGAACTTGTTCTTACAAGTTCGATGTCGGCGATGGCTACAGGATGAGACTGATAGGTGGTGTGACATCAACCGATTTGGAAATTACGCGATCAAGTGTCATTGATTTAGGAACTGCGATGGTAACGCCAGGTGCCAACTCCGGTGATATAAACACTTATGCGATTGAAGGCCAACGGGTGCTCGGTTACAGACTGGGTGCCGCATTTGAAATTCCCGAATACGCGTTGCGGGCCCAAATCATTTATGATTCCGAACGGAGCATAAGTCTCTCTGGGTCGCAAACAATTAATGGGAAAGTAGTCGCTCCTGCAAACGTCAGCCTGACTCTTCCCAAGAGCATCGCCGCGCGAGTTCAGACTGGGATCAACAACACCACTTTGGTCTATGGTGGATTTCGCTGGACCGAATGGAGCGTCATTCAGTCGCTTTCAGTGACCGGTGGTACGCCTGTATCTGTTCCGACAGGATACAACGATGGTTGGGATGTCGAGGTGGGTTTCCAAAAGAAGCTCACGAAAGATTTGTCAGGAAGCGCCTCGGTTAGTTGGGCCAAAGGTATTGGTGGTGGATACAACGATACCTGGGGTCTATCTGCTGGAATTGCATATGACCTCGACGATAACTGGCGTGTCAGCTTGGGGGCTTCGGCCAAGTATCTGACCGCGAGTACGGGTGAGGGGGGAAGTTTGGGTGGCGCTGTTGTGACCTATGACCAGGCAGATGACTGGGCCTATGCAGTCGGCGTCCGCTTGCAATATGCCATTGACTGATCAACTCAGCATATTCTTCAAAAGGCGGTCCTTGTGGCCGCCTTTTTTGTTTTCGCCGCTGCGATGTTCGCCTACACTCGCCACCAGGAGGCCGTTCCCCTGTTTGATCCCGTCATACTTCCGTTCTGGCTCGTTCTTGTGCTCGCGTTGTTTGGTGCTATCGGTCTGCTCGACCGGATCATCGGACCAAGCCTGCGCTGGTTCTTCCAGCGCAAGGCCAACCGGGCAATTGAAGAACTCAATACGCGTCTCCACTTGCGCATTCAGCCGTTCAAGACGACCCGCCGCCAGACCCTGATAGACCAATTGCTGCTCGACCCGATCGTTGTCAAAGCGGTCGAAACCCATGTGGCAGAAGCCGGAGTTCCACGCGATGTCGCCATGGCCAAGGCCGAGCGCTATGCAGGCGAAATCGTGCCGGCCTTCAACGCTTATGCCTATTCGCGCCTCGGCACCCGAATGGCGCGCTGGATCTCAACCTTCATTTACCGGGTGCGCCTCGGTTTTCACGATGACGATGCCATCTCCTCGATTGACCCGGAGGCCACCGTGGTTTTCGTCATGAACCATCGTTCCAACATGGATTATGTATTGGTCACCTACCTGGCTTCAGCTTCGGCTACGCTCTCCTATGCAGTGGGCGAATGGGCGCGGGTGTGGCTTTTGCAAAATCTGATCCGGGCCATGGGCGCGTACTTTATCCGCCGCGACTCAGGCAATGTGCTCTATCGCCGGGTATTGGCACGCTATGTGGCGATGGCCAGCCGTTCAGGGGTTACACAGGCGATTTTTCCCGAAGGCGGGTTGTCGCGAGACGGCCTGTTGCGGGAACCCAAATTCGGCTTGCTCGGTTATATGATCAGCGATTTTGATCCCGAACAGCACCGCGACGTCGTATTTGTGCCGGTCGGCGTAAATTATGACCGGGTTTTGGAAGATCGGGTGCTGCTCAGTGCCACTGAATCGAAAATTGGTCAACGCACGTTCAGGTTTGGGTTTTTTGAAGCTGCGGGCTTTGTCCTCAACCTCATCGTCTTGCGCATTCGCGGACGTCTGTATCGCTATGGCTATGCTTGCGCGAGCTTTGGAACACCGGTGTCGTTGAAACAATGGTGCGCCGAACAGGGAACTGGATTTGCCGGAAAAAGTGAAAAGCGCATTTTTGCCAATGTTGAGAAATTCGGTCGCGATATGATGGATAGGGTGGGGCAGGTGGTCCCGGTGCTTCCGGTTGCGCTTGTTGCGACGATATTTGAGGAGGCGGGACAGACAGGGCTCAGTGAGTTGGAGCTCAAATCCAAGACCTATCAATTACTGACGCAGTTTGAACAGGAAGGCAGTCACATTCATGTGCCCCGGGCCGATCGTGACTATGCCGTCTCAACCGGCCTGCGCATGCTGACAATGCGACATGTGGTGACGTTGGATGCCGGTATTTATCGCGTTTCGGAGGGTCAAAAGGAGTTAATTGCCTATTATGCAAACTCAATCCGCCACCTGCGTCACAATTGAGCCTTCTGGCCCCTTTAATTCAGGCTTTCGTTCACCTATTTTAGCTTCAATGGATTCGTTAGGTGGTTTGACAGCAATATTCTTGTACTGAAATCACCAATGTTAATCCTCTCTTAGTCTTCAACCTCTTTCCTGCATTAACAGCGAATCCCCGAAGAAAGGCGTCCTATGAAGGATCCCATCCACACCGCCATGAACCTGGTTCCCATGGTTGTTGAACAAACCAATCGTGGTGAGCGGTCCTACGATATCTTTTCCCGCCTCTTGAAGGAGCGCATTATCTTCATTACCGGTCCGGTGGAAGATTCAATGGCTGTTCTGGTTTGCGCTCAATTGTTGTTTTTGGAAGCGGAAAATCCGAAGAAAGAAATTTCGCTTTACATCAATTCCCCCGGTGGTGTCGTAACCTCCGGCATGGCGATCTATGATACAATGCAGTTCATCAAACCGGCCGTCGCCACTTTGTGCATGGGCCAGGCAGCATCGATGGGTTCGTTACTGCTTGCCGCCGGCACCAAGGACATGCGCTTTGCGCTGCCAAATTCACGCATCATGCTGCATCAGCCCTCTGGTGGTTTCCAGGGCCAGGCCTCAGACATTGAGCGCCACGCCGCTGACATCGTGAAGCTGAAGAAGCGGCTCAACGAAATTTATGTCAAACACACCGGCAAGGATTACGAAACAATCGAAAAAACGCTGGACCGTGATCATTTCATGACTGCCGAAGAATCTGTCGATTTCGGTGTCGTTGACAAGGTCATTGCGTCGCGTGATGAAATCGAAGGTGGCGAGTAAGGCTGCGGGTATCGGCGGTGAGCAAGGCGACTAAAGGCGGCATAGTGTCGCCATTGGTCAGCTTGAAGCAGGAAAAATCGGTGCATAATGTTGCGACAAAAGGCACCGTATCGCCGCTATGTAATAGTTTCCCAATACGTTTCCGTTAAGGCTGCGTGTTAAGGGAAATTTGATTTGGTTGTTGCTAGATTGGCCATTCTATGGCGAAAATGGTGCAACTTTAACAGACTCACCTCATCGGGGATGCGGGTCTGCAAGTAAAGCGGCAAGCCGCTTGGTAGAAGGGATGTTATGAGCAAGGTTTCAAACTCCGGTGGCGGCGGCGGTGGCGGCGGCGATTCAAAGAACACGCTGTACTGTTCATTTTGCGGCAAGAGCCAGCATGAGGTTCGCAAGCTTATTGCCGGACCAACGGTGTTCATTTGTGATGAATGCGTTGAACTCTGCATGGACATTATTCGCGAAGAGAATAAGTCCAGCCTTGTTAAGTCGACAGAAGGCACACCGACGCCTCAGGAAATTCTCGACGTTTTGAACGACTATGTCATCGGCCAGCCACACGCCAAGCGTGTTCTGGCAGTCGCTGTACATAACCATTACAAGCGTCTCAACCACGCGACCGAAAACGAAGACGTGGAACTGGCCAAATCCAACATCATGCTGATCGGCCCGACCGGCTGCGGTAAAACACTGCTGGCTCAGACATTGGCGCGCATTCTTGATGTGCCGTTTACAATGGCCGACGCCACCACGCTGACCGAAGCCGGTTATGTTGGTGAAGATGTCGAAAACATCATTTTGAAGCTGCTGCAATCTGCTGACTACAATGTTGAGCGGGCTCAGCGCGGCATTGTATATATCGATGAAGTCGACAAGATTTCCCGTAAGTCGGACAATCCGTCGATCACGCGCGATGTATCGGGCGAGGGGGTTCAGCAGGCTCTTTTGAAAATCATGGAAGGGACGGTTGCTTCCGTACCACCACAGGGGGGCCGTAAGCACCCTCAACAGGAATTCCTGCAGGTGGATACGACCAATATTCTGTTCATTGCAGGCGGTGCATTTGCCGGTCTGGATAAGATTATTTCGGATCGTGACCGCAATACGGGCATTGGTTTTGGTGCAAGTGTTGAAAGCCCAGAGGATCGCAAGACGGGTGAGCTGTTCAAGGATCTTGAGCCAGAGGACCTTTTGAAATTTGGTCTGATTCCTGAATTTGTTGGCCGAATTCCGGTCCTCGCAACTCTGGAAGATCTCGATGAGGATGCCTTGGTTCAGATCCTGTCTGAGCCGAAAAATGCGCTGATCAAGCAGTACCAACGCCTGTTTGAAATGGAAGAGACCAAACTGTCATTCCAGGACGACGCTTTGCGCGCGATTGCCCAAAAGGCGATCATCCGTAAGACCGGTGCGCGTGGTTTGCGTTCGATCATCGAATCCATCCTGTTGGAGACCATGTTCGACCTGCCCGCAATGGAAGGTGTCGAGGAAGTTGTGATCTCCGAAGAGGTGGTCAATGGCAATACACAGCCACTCTACATCTATGCCGACAAGGCGCACGAAGAGAAGGCCGAAAGCGCCTGATTTCGAACCCAGATTTATGAGCCAGACTTATGAGAAAGGCCCGTCGCGCAAGCCCCGGGCCTTTTTTTATTTGTGCAGTAGTATTCTTGCCTTGAATTGCCTCTAAATCTCCCCACATTCAGCACTAAGACGCCGTCAAGTTCTCTCGCTTTTTACCTTAACCTCCAAATTTCGTTGATGCGACAAATGCGGGAGTGTGCACGGCTTGAATTGGTGGCTATTCTAGCACCACAGATTCGCGATGCGTTCAGGCGGTCGTGATAAAAGTAAGGATTAATACATGTCAGATGACAGCAACAACGATGCAGTCAAAAAAGATATCGGTTTCAGTCCGGATGGTGGCGTTTTCCCCGTTCTGCCGCTGAGAGACATTGTCGTTTTCCCGCATATGATCGTGCCCCTGTTCGTGGGCCGCGAGAAATCCATTGCGGCGCTGGAAGACGTCATGCAGGACGACAAACAGATCCTGCTGGTGACCCAGAAAAATGCTGGTGACGATGACCCGGCTCCTGGTGCCATGTATGACATCGGTACGCTGGCAACGGTGCTGCAGTTGCTGAAACTGCCCGACGGTACAGTCAAAGTGCTGGTCGAAGGCTATGAGCGCGCGTCGGTTACCCGTTTTACCGATCGCAAGGATTATCACGAGGCCCACGCTGTGCCGGCTCCGGATATCGACGAAGATCAGGTTCAGATCGAAGCCCTGTCACGCTCGGTTGTTGCCGAGTTCGAGAATTATGTGAAACTGAACAAGAAGGTGTCTCCGGAAGTCTTGTCTGCAGTTACTCAGATTGAAGACTATGCCAAGCTGGCCGACACGATTGCGTCGCACCTCTCGGTAAAGATCTCGGAAAAGCAGGACATTTTGTCGCTTTTGTCTGTCAAAGAGCGTCTGGAAAAAGTGCTGGCGATGATGGAAGCGGAAATTTCCGTGCTCCAGGTCGAAAAGCGCATCCGTGGCCGCGTTAAGCGCCAGATGGAGAAAACCCAGCGCGAATATTATCTCAATGAACAGATGAAGGCTATTCAGAAGGAACTTGGCGACGGCGACGAAGGCCGTGATGAAATGGCCGAACTGGAAGAAAAAATCCAGGCGACCAAGCTATCCAAAGAAGCCAATGAAAAGGCCGAAGCAGAATTCAAGAAGCTTAAGCAGATGAGCCCGATGAGCGCTGAGGCGACCGTTGTGCGCAACTATCTCGACTGGCTGCTGGGCATTCCGTGGGGTAAAAAATCCCGCGTTAAAACCGATCTGCTTGCTGCTGAGAAGGTGCTGGACACCGACCATTACGGTCTGGAAAAGGTCAAGGAGCGCATTGTTGAGTTCCTCGCCGTCCAGAGCCGTTCACCCAAGATCAAAGGCCCGATCCTCTGTCTTGTTGGCCCTCCGGGCGTCGGTAAAACATCGCTTGGTAAGTCGATTGCCAGTGCGACTGGTCGTGAGTTCGTTCGCATGTCGCTGGGTGGGGTACGCGACGAAGCAGAGATCCGTGGTCACCGCCGCACCTATATTGGCTCAATGCCGGGCAAAGTGATCCAGTCGATGAAGAAGGCCAAGAAAGCCAATCCGCTCTTCCTGCTCGATGAAATCGACAAAATGGGTCAGGATTTCCGTGGTGACCCGTCATCGGCTCTGCTGGAAGTGCTCGATCCGGAACAGAATAACGCATTTGGCGACCACTATCTGGAAGTTGACTACGATCTGTCCAACGTCATGTTCGTGACCACAGCCAACACGCTGAACATCCCGGGCCCGTTGATGGACCGTATGGAGATCATTCGCATTGCCGGTTACACGGAAGATGAGAAGGTCGAAATCTCGCGTCGTCATCTTATACCCAAGGCGATCAAGAACCATGCGCTAGCGGACAAAGAGTTGACCATTAGTGACGATGCGCTTCAAAACGTCATTCGCCTCTACACCCGTGAAGCAGGTGTGCGTAATCTGGAACGCGAGCTGGCCACGCTGGCCCGTAAGGCTGTGACCGAAATTCTGAAGTCGAAAGGCAAGAAGAAGACGGTCAAGGTCACTGCTGATAACCTCGACGATTATCTGGGTGTGCCGCGGTTCCGCTTTGGTCAGGTTGAAAAAGAAGATCAGGTCGGCATTGTTACCGGGCTTGCCTGGACGGAAGTGGGCGGTGAGTTGCTGACCATCGAGGGTGTCATGATGCCTGGTAAGGGCAAGATGACGGTCACGGGCAATCTGCGGGATGTGATGAAGGAATCAATTTCTGCAGCGGCCTCTTATGTGCGCTCGCGTTCAATCGATTTCGGCATCAAGCCACCGCTGTTTGAGAAGCGCGACATACACGTGCACGTGCCTGAAGGTGCGACGCCGAAAGATGGGCCGAGCGCTGGTACCGCCATGTCGACAGCCATCGTTTCCATGCTGACCGGAATTCCGGTGCGCAAGGACATCGCCATGACTGGTGAAATTACCTTGCGGGGCAGGGTTCTGCCAATTGGTGGACTGAAGGAAAAACTGCTCGCGGCTCTGCGCGGCGGCATCACCAAGGTGTTGATCCCCGAAGACAATGCCAAGGACCTGGCGGACATTCCAGAAAACGTCAAAAACGCTCTGGAAATCGTTCCGGTGGCTCATCTGGACGATGTTCTGCCTCATGCGTTGGTGTCCATGCCGGAGCCGGTTGAATGGGATGAAGAGGAAGCAGAGGCTGCGGCACTGGCTGCCAAGTCTGACGCCGATCCAGCCAGAATTGCGCACTAGTTAGCCTCTCGCGACTAAAATTCGAATCACCCGCCCGTTTGTCAAAGTGGGCGGGTGATTGCGTTTTTGACGCCGGGTTAGGTTCGGTTGTTACTCATATTTACAAATATTACCGCAGGTTTTCCCCTCAAACCCCTTATTTTCTGGGCTTTTGAGTTGTTTCGGAGGTCTGAAAAGGCGAAAATGCACCAACCTTGGTGAGTCGCGAGTCCAAGGGAGTTTTTGAAACAAGGATGTCTCCTATGAATAAACAAGAATTGATTTCGGCTATTGCTGCAAAGGCCGATCTGACAAAAGAACAGGCTGGTGCCGCCCTGGAGGGTTTCATCGATTCCGTCTCAGACTCATTGAAATCTGGCGATGACGTCAGACTGCTGGGTTTCGGTAACTTCACCGTTTCCCGTCGTGAGGCCAAAATGGGTCGCAACCCACAGACAGGCGCTCCTGTCGAAATCAAGGCAGCCAATGTAGCGCGCTTTAAAGTTGGTAAAGGTCTTAAAGACAGCATCAACTAAGCGTCGCCAAGATGTCTTAAAAGACGTCTTATGAGAAAGCCCCGCACTCTGGTGCGGGGCTTTTGTTTTTTCAAAAGGTTGTAAGTCATGGACACGGTTCAGCAGAAGATTGAATTCATTCTTGAACTGGAGAAGCTGAAAGGCGTCTTGCGCAAGACAAAACCTGTTGGGCAGGAGCGCTTTGAAAACAGCGCCGAACACTCCTGGCAAACCACCCTGACCGCGATGATCTTACTGGAGGATGCCGACCCGGGTCTGGACGCCTTGAAAGTGTTCAAGATGTTGCTGATCCATGATGTGGTGGAGATTGATGCAGGCGATGTGTTTGTCTACGACACGGCGGCGCGGGCCGAAATTGCTGAGCAGGAAGCGGCCGCGGCGAAGCGCATATTTGGATTGTTGCCAGCCGAAATTGGCAAAGAGCTTTTGGCGCTGTGGCATGAGTTTGAAGACCGGCAGACGCTTGAATCACAATTTGCCAAGGCAGTGGATCGAATTAATCCGGTCATCCAGAACCTTGCCGCCAATGGTCAAAGCTGGGTTGAGAACAAGATTGCCCGTGAACGGGTTCTGGCGATGAACAGCGAGATTGAGGCTGCAAGCCCGGCGCTGTGGGCAGTATTGAAGGCGCGGATTGAAGCGGCGCCGTTTTTTGCGGACGAATAGATTGCCTGCCGAGGGCAGCGGGGGCGTTTGACTACAAAATTCATGGAAAAACATGGCATTTGTAGCTCAACAAGGGGCAGTGTTGGTTGGTGTTGTTCGTCTTGGACGTCTTGACCACTCGACCGTCAACTTCGGACTCGGGCTCAATACGGCTGTACGGATATACATGGATACAGGAGACCGCATGGAATCCGACACTGCAAACGACCAAGATTTCAAAGATATTCTTACCATCCAAACCGGCAACGACGTGCACGCATTTCGGGACTTTGCGGTCTACTCAGCAAACGCCACCGACTAGGCGACACAGGAAGCAACCATGGGCCGGCTAACCCGCGCGGCACATTCAACGATTTCGACGCCAGATGGCGAGCGTATATGGTGGGCGATGACAGACTCGAACTGCCGACATCTTCGGTGTAAACGAAGCGCTCTACCAACTGAGCTAATCGCCCAACAATGTTGCCTTTCGGCGATTGTCCACCTTTCAAAAGAAAAGTGGCGCGAGTGACGAGACTCGAACTCGCGACCTCCGGCGTGACAGGCCGGCACTCTAACCAACTGAGCTACACCCGCGTGGGTCGAGGGTGGTTGATGTCCCTCGGGTCGACAGACGCAATACGAATACGCCGCAGCTAAGTCAAGCAGGTTTAAGTGAAAAATGCATGCATTTTGAGCACAATATTAAATGAGTTAAAAAAGCAGGGTTCTTCACTCAAAAACGCCCGCCGAGCCCGCCAGCAAACTTGCTTTGAGAACGCGCCTCGGCTATCGCTTCTCGTAACATTTCCAGGGAGCCTGAAATGCAAGAACTGCTGCTGTCCTATTTGCCCGTACTGATTTTCATGAGCGTTGCACTGGTTATCGGTCTGGCGCTGCTGATCGCCCCGTTCGTCATTGCCTATAAGGCCCCCAATGACGAAAAATTGTCAGCTTATGAATGTGGCTTCAATGCATTCGACGATGCCCGCATGAAATTCGATGTGCGGTTTTACCTTGTCGCCATCCTGTTCATCATTTTTGATCTGGAAGTGGCCTTCCTGTTCCCTTGGGCTGTCAGTTTTGGCGGTTTGGGCTGGTTTGGTTTCTGGTCAATGATGATCTTCCTGGCCGTGCTAACCGTCGGCTTTATCTACGAATGGAAAAAAGGCGCGTTGGAGTGGGATTGATCCCATCTCGATGAACCCCACCTGCAACGGAAAATAGATGTCCATGCAAGACAATTCCTCGACCCTCATTGCACCTGCTCCAAAAGGTGTTCTGGATCCAAATACCGGTAAGCCAATTGGGCAGGACAGCCCGTTTTTTGGTGAGATTAATGACGAACTTGCCGATAAGGGCTTTATCGTCACATCAACCGATGATCTGATCACGTGGGCCCGTACCGGCTCGCTGATGTGGATGACTTTTGGTCTGGCCTGCTGCGCTGTTGAAATGATGCAGCTGTCCATGCCGCGCTATGATGCCGAGCGTTTCGGTTTCGCCCCACGCGCTTCGCCTCGCCAGTCTGATGTGATGATCGTTGCGGGCACGCTGACCAACAAAATGGCACCGGCATTGCGCAAGGTCTACGATCAGATGCCCGAGCCACGCTATGTGATCTCAATGGGCTCATGCGCCAATGGCGGTGGCTATTACCACTATTCCTATTCTGTTGTGCGCGGCTGTGACCGCATTGTGCCCGTCGACATTTATGTGCCCGGCTGTCCACCAACCGCCGAGGCGCTGCTTTATGGTGTGTTGATGCTGCAGAAGAAAATCCGCCGCACCGGCACGATTGAGCGCTAGGGGGCTGTTATGGACGTTTCCGACCTGATGGATCTGAAGGCTTATGTGGGCGAAAAACTCGAAGGCAAAGTCGATGCTGCCGAGATTGCTTATGAAGAGCTGAACCTGACAACCTCCGCGGACAACATCGTCGCGGTAATGAAATTCCTGCGCGACGACGTGCAGACGCAGTTTCATTCCTTCATCGATATTTGCGGTGTTGACTATCCCGAGCGCGCCCAGCGTTTTGAAGTTGTCTATCATCTTTTGAGCCCACGCCAGAACATGCGGGTGCGTGTTCGGGTCAAGACAGATGCCGATACGCCGGTTCCAAGTGTTGTTGAAATCTTTCCAGGTGCTGACTGGTTTGAGCGCGAGGCCTACGACCTGTACGGCATCCTGTTTACCGGCCACCCGGACCTGCGCCGCCTGCTCACCGATTACGGTTTTGAAGGCCATCCATTGCGCAAGGACTTCCCACTGACCGGATTTACTGAAGTGCGCTATGACGATGCCCAGAAGCGTGTCGTTTATGAGCCTGTTGAACTGCGCCAGGAGTTTAGAAATTTTGACTTCCTGTCGCCCTGGGAGGGCACCGACTATGTGCTTCCTGGTGACGAAAAAGAGACGAAGGCCAACTGACCATGTCTGAAGTTGATATCCGCAATTTTAACATCAACTTTGGCCCCCAGCATCCGGCTGCCCATGGCGTTCTGCGTCTGGTGCTGGAGCTTGATGGCGAGGTCGTCGAGCGCGTCGATCCCCATATCGGCCTGTTGCATCGCGGCACTGAGAAGCTGATCGAGCAGAAGACTTACCTGCAGGCAATGCCGTATTTCGACCGCCTCGACTATGTGGCGCCGATGAATCAGGAACATGCTTTCTGTCTGGCCGTTGAAAAACTGCTTGGCCTGGAAGTCCCGAAGCGTGGCCAGTTGATTCGGGTGCTCTATTCCGAGATCGGCCGTATTCTGTCGCATCTGCTCAATATCACAACGCAGGCGATGGACGTTGGCGCACTGACGCCACCGCTATGGGGTTTTGAAGAGCGTGAAAAGCTGATGGTGTTCTATGAACGGGCTTCCGGCTCGCGCATGCACGCCGCCTATTTCCGCCCCGGCGGAGTGCATCAGGACCTGCCAACCAAACTGGTTGAAGACATCGGCACGTGGTGCGATGAATTCCCGGCGATGATCGATGACATCGACACGCTGCTAACCGAAAACCGCATTTTCAAACAGCGCAATGTCGATATCGGCCTGATTTCGCTCGAAGATGCCTGGGCCTGGGGTTTCTCCGGCGTTATGGTCCGTGGTTCCGGCGCGGCCTGGGACCTGCGCAAGTCGCAGCCATATGAGTGCTATGACGAACTGGAGTTTGATATTCCGGTCGGAAAGAACTGCGACAACTATGACCGCTACCTGATTCGTATGCTGGAAATGCGTGAATCGACCAAGATCATGAAGCAATGCGTCGACAAGCTGCTGTCCGCTGAAGGGCAGGGGCCGGTCTCATCTGTGGACGGCAAGGCGGTTCCACCGAAGCGTGGCGAAATGAAAAAGTCGATGGAAGCGCTGATCCATCATTTCAAACTCTACACCGAAGGTTTCAAGGTTCCTGCTGGCGAGGTCTATGCTGCTGTTGAAGCACCAAAGGGCGAATTCGGCGTTTATGTCGTGTCCGACGGCAGCAACCGACCCTATCGCTGTAAGCTGCGCGCCCCCGGTTTCGCACATCTGCAGGCGATGGATTACATGTGCAAAGGCCACATGCTCGCCGATGTGGGCGCAGTGTTGGGTTCCATGGACATCGTATTTGGTGAAGTCGACCGCTAGTGGCGAGCGCCGAGCGGTGAGCGGCGAGCGGCGGGTTTCGATACGGAAACCGGCCTGTGCCGAATTATCCAGCAACTTAACCGCGTATTTAACTCCCTGACTTAGGCTGATGGCTCGACAGAAACCGTGACGGGCCATCTCAATGCAATCGCTCAAAGATCCATCCATCGATCTGGACTGGCAAAGCGGTGTTATTGATGGCGCAAACTGGCGTGAAAGGGCGGGCCTGGCTCTGCTCAGACTGGCCGCTGTCGCTACCCGTTCGCCAGAACGCCCCGGATTTTCCAAATTGGCGGCTGGCATTTCAGCCCTGTTTCCCAGTGAGAAGTTCGTCCGCGTGCACTTTGCCGATGACACGGTCTATCAGTTTCCCTACGGCGATGCCTACTGGAGCGTATTGTGCGCGCCAGGTTTTCGCTACGAGCCTGAAATTGATGGATTTGTCCGCCGTTGCGCCCAAGAGAACATCAGTTATGTGTTTTTGGATTGTGGTGCAAATTACGGCTACTGGTCCTGCCGCACTTCCGCCCGAGAAGCTGGTGGCCAGAGGGCCATTGCTATTGAAGCTTCCAGCGAAAGCTATGGCCACGCGATGCGCAACCGCGCATTAAATGACAATCGTTTCGATGCGCACCACAGAGCGATCAGCCGCGAAAATGATCTCACCGTGCAACTTTTTGGTGATCACAAACATGAGCAACGATCACTGATGCCGAGTTCGGCTGGCGATTCGGCCACCGAATCCGTCCGTTCAATCAATCTCGACCATCTACAGGGCATTGATTTCAAATCAGAAAAGACGGTATTGAAGCTTGACCTGGAGGGCATGGAAGTGGCTGCTCTTGAAGGTGGAAATAATTGGCTCGACGGTGAAACACTGGTGATTTTTGAAGATCATGGCAGCGATCGCCAGCATCAGACGGCCAGGGCCATGCGCGAACTCTTTGGTTTGCGGATATTCGCTGGATCGACTTCTGGCGAATTTACTGAAATCCTTGATCTTTCTCAGTTGGACAAGCTGAAGAAGGTGCGCCGCAAGGGTTATGATTTTTTCGCCAGCGCTAGTCCATTCTGGATTGAATTCATGGCTGGGCGGCGGTCGGGCTAAATTCTGTCCGTTTGTCGACAAAAAAACGTCGACTTATCCCCCTCATAGGCCCGCCTAGACTGGCAATTCCGCGAACCTGTGCTAATAGAGGCACCAAAGCTTTTTAACCACTCGGTCACCACTTGCATGTCCGTACGTCGTCTCGCTGAAGACTCAGTCCAACCCGCTAGTTTTGCCTTCAACCGCAGCAATGCGGCTTGGGCAAAGCGTAAACTCAAAGACTATCCAAAAGGTCGTCAGGCATCTGCTGTGATTCCGCTTTTGATGCGGGCGCAGGAGCAGGATGGATGGGTCACCAAAGCGGCAATCGAACATGTAGCAGAAATGCTCGACATGCCGCTGATCCGGGTGCTGGAAGTTGCCACTTTTTATACCCAATTCCAGCTGGCTCCCGTCGGCAAACGGGCCCATATCCAGGTTTGTGGTACAACCCCGTGCATGTTGCGCGGCGCGGAAGACCTGATCAAAGTTTGCAAGAACAAGATTTCGGCCAACCCATTTGAAGTGACTGAGGATGGTGATCTTTCCTGGGAAGAGGTGGAGTGTCAGGGCGCCTGCGTAAACGCGCCAATGGTTATGATCTTCAAAGACAGCTACGAAGACCTGACCTCTGAGCAGATGGAAGAGATCATCGATAAGTTTGCAGCCGGCAAGGGCGAAGAAGTTCAGCCTGGCCCGCAGATTGATCGCATTTATTCTGCACCTGAGGGTGGCTTAACTTCGCTGACCGGTAAAGCGGTTGCGCCGAAGAAATCAGCTGCCAAGAAGCCGGCTACCAAGAAAGCGCCCGCTAAGGCTGCAGCCAAGAAACCGGCTGCTGCTAAAGCAGCGAAGCCTGCCGCGGCTAAGATTGCCGGCAATATCGGTACGGCGGCAGCCAAACCGAAAACTGCTCCCAAGGCCAAAGCTGAGGACAAGGGCAAGCCGCCCGCTATCCGCAAGCCTTCCAAGCCTGATGATTTGAAATTGATTTCAGGTGTCGGTCCTAAGCTTGAGGGCGTGCTCAATGGATTGGGCATTTACAAGTTTGAACAGATTTCCAAGTGGAAGAAGGCCGAGCGCGAATGGGTGGACGGCTATCTTAGATTTAAGGGCCGTATTGACCGTGACGATTGGGTCAAGCAGGCCAAAGCATTGGCCAAAGGTGGCGTGGAAGAATATATCCGCGTCTTTGGCAAAAAGCCGCGTTGAAGGTGACACATGCTGCAAGATAAAGACCGGATTTTCACCAATATTTACGGCGTTCACGACAAGTCGCTGAAGGGCGCAATGTCTCGTGGTCATTGGTCTGGCACCGCTGGCTTCATCAAGAATGGTCGTGATTGGGTCATTGAGCAGACCAAAGCTTCCGGGCTGCGTGGTCGTGGTGGTGCTGGCTTCCCGACCGGCCTTAAATGGTCGTTCATGCCAAAAGAAGAAAGCGAACGTCCGCATTACCTCGTCATCAACGCCGATGAATCCGAGCCTGGTACATGTAAAGACCGTGACATCATGCGCCACGATCCGCATACGCTGATCGAGGGTTGCCTGATTGCTGGTTTCGCCATGGGTGCCCATGCGTGTTACATCTATGTGCGCGGCGAATATATGCGTGAGCGCGAAGCTCTCGAGGCGGCAATCAACGAATGCTACGATGCCAAGCTGCTCGGCAAAAACAATAAGAACGGCTGGGACTACGATATCTATGTCCATCACGGGGCAGGTGCTTATATCTGTGGCGAGGAAACAGCGCTTCTGGAATCACTGGAAGGCAAAAAGGGTCAACCCCGGCTGAAACCACCGTTCCCGGCCAATGTTGGACTTTATGGCTGCCCGACCACCGTCAATAACGTGGAATCAGTGGCTGTTGTGCCAACCATCCTGCGCCGTGGCGCTGACTGGTTTGCTTCTTTTGGTCGTGACAACAACCGCGGAACAAAATTGTTCTGTGTGTCTGGTCATGTAAACCGACCATGCACAGTCGAAGAGGAAATGAGCATTCCCTTCCGCGAGCTGATTGATAAGCATTGCGGTGGAATTCGCGGTGGATCTGACAATCTCCTGGCGGTTATTCCGGGTGGATCATCGGTTCGCATGGTGCCTGCCGATCAGATCATTGATTGCCCAATGGATTTTGATTCCCTCATGGCACTGCAGTCCGGTCTGGGTACCGCAGCAGTTATCGTGATGGATAAGTCCACCGACATCATTCGGGCAATTGCCCGCCTTGCAGCTTTCTACAAACATGAATCCTGTGGCCAGTGCACACCTTGCCGTGAAGGCACCGGCTGGATGTGGCGGGTGATGGAGCGGATGGTTGAAGGCCGGGCGCAAAAACGTGAAATCGACATGTTGTTCGATGTCACCAAACAGATTGAAGGCCACACGATTTGTGCTCTTGGCGATGCTGCTGCGTGGCCAATTCAGGGGCTGATCAACCATTTCCGTCCGGAAATGGAGGCTCGGATCGACAGCTATACTTATCGTTCCGATAAGGATGGCGCTGTGCTTGAAGCGGCTGAGTAAGTGAACCCGGTTGAAGGTCCGAAAAAGAGGAGTGAATTGATGAAATCATTTGCACCCGATTGGTGGGCCATATTTGTCGTGCGAGGCGTAAGGTAATCACGTGCATTTGGCGGAGCTCAACATATCCAAGTGGAAGGTAGACCCAGGGTCGGAAGCGGCGCGCGGGTTTGTCGATAATGTTGCGCAGGTCAACGGCCTGGCGGAACGCTCTGCTGGATTCGTTTGGCGCAAGGTTGACGAGGAACGGGACGAGCAGGGACGCAATGCGGTCTGCGATGGGCCCCACGATCTGATGACCCTGTCGGTTTGGGAAACGCCGCAGAATTTGGAGAAATTCGTCTGGAACACGGTTCACAAGAAAATCTACAACGGTAAGGCCCAGTGGTTCCATCAAATGGAAAGCCATGCATTGGTCATGTGGTGGATTGAAGAGGGCGTCGTTCCGACACTGGAAGAAGCAAGGCAGCGCCTTGACCATTTGAACACAAACGGTGACAGCGACGAGGCCTTTGGCTGGTCGCATCTGCCGCATGTGAAATTGTGGCAAGAGCAACAGTGCGGATAAAGAATGAGGTTTGGTCACCAAAGTGGTGACCGGTCAGGACAGGAAAGATTGGCAATGGCCAAGATTAAAGTAGACGGCAAAGAGGTAGAGGTCCCGGACCATTACACACTGCTCCAGGCGGCTGAAGCAGCAGGTGCGGAAGTGCCACGCTTTTGTTTCCATGAGCGGCTTTCAATTGCCGGTAACTGCCGCATGTGTCTGGTGGAAGCCAAGGGCGGCCCCCCAAAACCTGTTGCTTCCTGCGCCATGGGCGTGCGCGACATGCGCCCCGGCCCGAATGGCGAGCCACCTGAGATCTTCACCAACACGCCCATGGTCAAGAAGGCCCGCGAAGGCGTCATGGAATTTCTGCTGATCAACCATCCACTGGACTGTCCTATCTGTGACCAGGGTGGTGAATGTGATTTGCAGGACCAGGCCATGGCCTTTGGTATGGATGCTTCGCGCTACCAGGAAAACAAGCGTGCGGTGGAAGACAAATATATCGGACCGTTGGTCAAGACGATCATGACCCGGTGCATTCACTGCACCCGTTGTGTTCGTTTCACCACCGAAGTGGCTGGTATCTCCGAACTCGGCCTGTTGGGTCGCGGCGAGGATGCTGAGATTACCACATATCTGGAAAAGGCGATGACGTCGGAACTGCAGGGTAATGTGATTGACCTGTGCCCGGTCGGCGCGTTGACCTCGAAGCCTTACGCATTTCAGGCCCGTCCGTGGGAACTGACCAAAACGGAAACCGTCGATGTGATGGACGCTGTTGGTTCGTCGATCCGCGTGGACACCCGTGGGTCGGAAGTGATGCGCATTATGCCGCGCATCAACGAGGCAGTGAACGAGGAATGGATTTCCGACAAGACCCGTTTCATCTGGGATGGTCTGAAAACCCAGCGCCTCGATCGGCCATATATTCGCAAGAATGGCAAGCTGACTGCGGCCAGCTGGGCTGAGGCTTTTGCGACGATCGCAGATAAAGTCAAAGCTACCGAAGCGTCGAAAATTGGTGCCATTGCCGGCGACTTGTCCTCCGTGGAAGAAATCTACGCAATGCGTGAGCTAATGGCTGCATTGGGCTCCACGAATATGGATTGCCGAGAAGAGAATTCGGCTTTGGATCCAGCACTTGGACGCAGCTCTTACATCTTTAATTCAACTATCGACGGCATCGAAGACGCTGATGCAATCATGTTGGTTGGCACCAATCCGCGCAAGGAAGCGGCGGTGCTGAACAGTCGTATTCGCAAGCGCTGGCGGACCGGCGAATTGCAGGTCGCTGTGATCGGTGATCAGGCTGATCTGACTTATGAGTATCACTATGCAGGTGCAGGTCCTGACACGCTGAAGCAGTTTGAAACCCATTCCAAGGCGAAGGCCAAGAATCCGATGATAATCATCGGCGCAGGCGCTTTTGCCCGCAGCGATGCGGCGGCGATTTTGAAGTCAGCCGCGAAAGCTGCTGATGCGCTGGGTGTGGTTCGTGATGGCTGGAACGGCTTTAATGTTCTGCACACTGCTGCTGCGCGCGTTGGCGGTCTGGATCTTGGCTTTGTGCCGGGTGAGGGCGGTAAGTCGACCGGCGAAATGGTGCGGGAAAGCGACGTGTTGTTCCTGCTCGGTGCTGATGAGCTGGATATGCTGGAACGCAGGAGCGGCTTTACCGTTTATATCGGGAGCCACGGCGATGTTGGTGCTCACCATGCAGATGTTATCTTGCCGGGTGCTGCTTATACAGAAAAATCAGGCACTTGGGTTAATACCGAAGGCCGTGTCCAAATGGGTAACCGGGCTGGTTTCGCGCCAGGCGACGCGCGTGAAGACTGGGCTATTTTGAGGGCGCTTTCTGAATCATTGGGCCAAACCCTGCCATTTGATTCACTGGCTCAGTTGCGGGCAAAACTTTATGAAGCGCACCCCCACTTTGCCGAGATTGATGAAATTGCCGAAGGCGACAATTCTGGCGTCAAAGCATTGGCCTCTCGCAAGGGTGGATCCATGCGCAAGTCGGCACTGACATCACCGGTTGAAGATTTCTATCTGACCAACCCGATTGCCCGCTCTTCGGCGGTCATGGCGGAGTGTTCGGCGCGTGCCAAGGGCACCTATGCGGAGGCGGCAGAATAATGTTTGAATCTGAATTCTTCCTCACCTACGTCGCGCCACCGTTATGGATGCTGGGCCAGAGCGTTCTGTTGCTGGTTCTGCTATTGGTTGGTGTTGCCTACATTCTTTATGCCGACCGTAAGATCTTTGCAGCCGTGCAAATGCGCCGCGGTCCAAATGTGGTTGGCCCTTGGGGCTTGCTGCAGAGTTTTGCCGACCTGACAAAATTTGTACTGAAGGAGCCGATTGTTCCTGCCAGCGCGAATAAGGGCGTTTTCCTCCTGGCGCCATTGGTGGCAGGGGTTTTGGCCCTATCAGCCTGGGCTGTCGTGCCGATTGCCGACGGATGGGCTGTTGCTGATCCAAATCTCGGGCTGCTTTTCATCTTCGCGATTTCGTCGCTTGAAGTGTACGGCATTATCATGGGCGGCTGGGCGTCGAACTCGAAATATCCATTCCTGGCGGCGCTGCGTTCAGCGGCCCAGATGGTGTCTTATGAAGTGTCCATTGGCTTTGTCATCATCACTGTTCTGCTGTGTGTTGGTTCGCTGAACCTGACCGATGTTGTGAACGCTCAGCGCGATGGCCTCGGCACCATGATGGGCGCACCTAACTCGTTGCTCGACTGGCATTGGCTGGCTTTGTTCCCGATGTTCATCGTGTTCTTCATCTCGGCGATTGCTGAAACCAACCGTCCGCCATTCGATCTGCCGGAAGCAGAATCGGAACTGGTTGCCGGTCACATGGTGGAATACTCTTCTACTCCGTTCCTGTTGTTCTTCCTGGGCGAGTTTGTAGCCATCTGTTTGATGTGCGCATTGACCACGTTGCTGTTCCTTGGCGGATGGTTGCCTCCGGTCGACATCGCTCCGTTCAACTGGATCCACGGTTCGGTCTGGTTCGTGCTGAAGGGCTTGTTTGTATTCTTCTGCATGGCGATGGTTCGCTCCATTGTTCCTCGTTATCGCTATGACCAGTTGATGCGTTTGGGCTGGAAAGTATTCCTCCCGCTGTCGCTGTTCATGGTGTTCCTCACGGCCTTTGTGCTGCAAGTTATGGGATGGGCATAAGTCATGGCATCACCACTCGCTCAAGCTGGTAAGTCGCTGTTCCTTTTGGAATTTGTAAAAGCCTTTGGCCTTGGAATGCGCTACTTCTTCGCCCCCAAGGTGACGATCAACTATCCCTTTGAAAAAGGCCATTCGTCGGCTCGCTTCCGGGGCGAACACGCGCTGCGTCGCTACCCCAACGGTGAAGAACGCTGCATTGCCTGTAAACTCTGCGAAGCGATCTGCCCGGCGCAGGCGATTACCATTGAAGCCGGTCCTCGCCGCAATGATGGCACCCGCCGTACAGTGCGCTACGACATCGATATGGTGAAGTGCATTTATTGCGGTTTTTGCCAGGAAGCCTGTCCGGTGGATGCGATTGTCGAGGGACCGAATTTTGAGTTCGCCACGGAGACACGTGAAGAGCTGTATTACGACAAGGATAAACTGCTGGAAAACGGCGCTCGCTGGGAGCGCGAACTGGCACAGAATATCGCAATCGACGCACCTTACAGATAAGGCTGTCGATTAAGTTTTGAATGTCCTTGCTTGCCCATGGACGGGCGGCAGGGGAAGCGCTAAGAGGGCGCAGTATCGCGGGCGGATCCGGCTTCGGCTTCGTCAAATGAGCCTGCTGCAAGGCAGGTTAATTAAGGGGAAAATGGCCAATGGGGCATTTCTCCAATTGATAGGGAAGAGCATAACGCCATGAGCGTCATTGCCCTGTTTTTTTATTTGTTCGCGACCATCACGGTGGCGTCCGCTTTCATGGTGATTGCTGCGCGCAACCCTGTTCACTCCGTGCTGTTCTTGATCCTGGCATTTTTTAATGCTTCGGGGCTGTTCATGCTGATGGGGGCAGAGTTTCTCGCGCTGATCCTGATCGTCGTTTATGTCGGCGCGGTGGCGGTTCTGTTCCTGTTTGTCGTGATGATGCTGGATGTGGATTTCGCCGAATTGCGTGAAGGTTTTCTGCAATATCTGCCGATTGGCGGTATCATCGCTGCTATATTGGCGATTGAGCTAGTGTTGGTGCTCGGTTCCTATTCGATCGACGCAGATTCGGCCCGGGTTGCGGTTCAACCGATCCCGGACATGGCCGAAACGTCTAACATCAAGGCTCTGGGCGATTTACTATACACCCGCTACATTTTCTTCTTCCAACTGGCCGGCATGGTCCTGCTGGTGGCGATGATTGGCGCGATTGTGCTGACACTCAGCCATCGTCCAGATGTCAAACGTCAGAACATTGCTGATCAGGTGGCGCGTGATCCAAATGATGCGGTGACTTTGCGCGGCGTCAAATCAGGTGAGGGGATCTGACCATGGAAATCGGATTGAGCCATTATCTGACCGTCGGTGCCATCCTGTTTACGCTGGGTGTCTTCGGTATCTTCATAAACCGCAAGAACGTCATCGTAATCTTGATGTCGGTGGAACTGATTCTGCTGGCAGTGAACATCAACTTCCTGGCCTTCAGTCAGGCCAATGGTGACCTGATGGGGCAAATCTTTGCCTTGTTCGTGCTCACGGTGGCTGCGGCTGAAGCGGCCATTGGGCTTGCAATACTCGTTGTCTTTTTCCGAAACCGCGGATCCATCGCGGTTGAGGATGTCAATGTGATGAAAGGGTAAGGCGCTACCGCGCGGATAGATATCATGCTTCATCTCATCGTCTTCCTCCCGCTTTTTGGCTTTCTGATTGCCGGACTTTTCGGCAAGCAGATCGGCGACAAGGCGTCCGAATATGTTACTTCCGGTTTTCTGGTTATTGCCGCACTGCTGAGCTGGGTGAATTTCAGCGGTTTCTGGCTTGGTGGCGCTGAACCGTTCACCGTGCAAGTGTTCAACTGGATGACCATCGGCAACTTTGCTGTCGACTGGGCCTTCCGCGTCGACACGCTGACAGCGGTTATGCTGATCGTGGTCAACACTGTGTCCGCCTTGGTGCATATCTATTCGATAGGGTACATGCACCATGACCCGCACCGCCCGCGTTTCTTTGCCTATCTGTCGCTGTTCACCTTCGCCATGTTGATGTTGGTGACATCTGACAATCTGATCCAGATGTTCTTCGGCTGGGAAGGTGTTGGTCTGGCGTCCTATCTGTTGATCGGCTTCTGGTTCAAAAAGCCTTCAGCCAATGCCGCTGCTATCAAGGCCTTTGTGGTCAACAGGGTGGGTGACTTTGGTTTCGCGCTGGGTATTTTTGGCGTCTTCGTGATGTTCGACAGCGTCAATTTTGATGTGATCTTCGCTAATGCCGCCTCCTTTGCGGCGGATAGTGGCGAAGCACAGTCACGCATCGTTATGACCTTCCTGGGCTATGATCTGGCCCGCGACAGCGCACTGACAACCATTTGCGTGCTCTTGTTTATGGGTGCGATGGGCAAGTCTGCCCAGTTCCTGCTGCACACCTGGCTGCCAGATGCGATGGAGGGTCCAACTCCGGTTTCAGCCCTTATTCATGCCGCGACGATGGTGACTGCGGGGGTCTTTCTCGTCGCCCGCATGTCGCCAATCTTTGAACTGTCCCACACTGCGCTGACGATCGTCACATTGTTTGGTGCAACCACAGCTTTCTTCGCCGCCACCGTTGGTCTGGTCCAGAACGATATCAAGCGAGTCATCGCCTATTCAACCTGTTCGCAGCTTGGTTACATGTTTGCCGCTCTGGGTGTCGGTGCGTATGGCGCGGGTATCTTCCATCTGTTTACACACGCGTTCTTCAAGGCGCTGTTGTTCCTTGGTGCAGGAGCGGTGATCCATGCTGTTTCCGACGAGCAGGACATGCGCAAGATGGGCGGATTGCGCAAGCATATTCCGTATACCTATTGGATGATGATCATCGGTACCGTGGCTCTGACAGGGCTCGGTATTCCGGGTACAGTTATTGGCACGGCCGGGTTCTTCTCCAAAGATGCGATCATCGAAAGCCTGTATGTTGGGCAGAACTATTTTGCCGGTTACGCTTTCTGGATGACCGTGGTGGCAGCGCTGTTCACCAGCTTCTATTCATGGCGTCTGATCTTCATGACTTTCCACGGCAAGCCACGGGCTTCTGCTGATGTGATGAGCCATGTGCATGAGAGCCCCAATGTGATGCTGGTGCCGCTCTATATCCTAGCCGCTGGTGCGCTGTTTGCCGGGGTCATTTTCTATACCCAGTTTATCGGTGCCCATCACGAGCCAGGTGCGCTGGACAGCCATTACACCGACTTCTGGCAACAGGCCCTGTTCCTGGGTGCTGACAACAAGATTTTGGAAAATTTCCACAATGTGCCGAAATTGGTGAAGTGGGCGCCGTTTATCATGATGGCTCTGGGCTTTGTCACGGCATGGTGGTTCTACATCAAGTCGCCGGATATGCCGAAGGAATTGGCTCGTCAGCATCCTGGTTTGTATAAGTTCCTGCTCAACAAGTGGTATTTTGACGAAATCTACGATTTCCTCTTCGTCCGTCCGGCAATGCGTCTGGGTCACTTCCTCTGGAAGAAGGGCGATGGTGCGACGATTGACGGTCTTGGACCTGATGGCGTGTCTGCGCGGGTGCTTGATATCACCAAGGGTGCCGTCAAGCTACAGTCCGGCTACCTATACCACTATGCCTTCGCAATGCTTATCGGTGCTGCGCTATTGATCACCTATATGATGTTCCCGGGAGCTCACTAGTCGTGACCGATCTGCCCATTCTCTCAATTGTCACTTTCCTGCCGCTGGTCGGAGCGCTGATCACTTTCCTTATTTGGGAAGACAGTGAAGTCGCTCGCCGCAATGTGCGCTATGTGGCGCTGTTTACGACGGTCGTCACGTTCCTGGTGTCCCTGGCCATCTGGTTCAACTTCGATAATTCCCGTTCGGACTTCCAACTGGTTGAAAAGGTTGGATGGATCGAGCAGGGCGGTATTGCCTATCATCTCGGTGTGGATGGCATTTCGATGCTGTTTGTGATTCTCACAACCTTCCTGATGCCATTTTGTATTTTGGCAAGCTGGGAAAGTGTGGAGAAGCGGGTGCGCGAATATATGATCGCGTTCCTGATCCTGGAAACGCTGATGATTGGCGTCTTCTGTGCGCTGGATATCGTGCTGTTCTACGTGTTCTTTGAAGCTGGCCTGATCCCGATGTTCCTGATCATTGGGGTCTGGGGCGGCGCAAGACGCGTCTATGCCAGCTTGAAGTTCTTTCTTTATACGCTGCTCGGTTCGGTGCTGATGTTGCTGGCCATCATGGCGATGTACTGGCAGGCCGGGACAACGGATATCCCAACGCTGCTCGCCTATAACTTCCCGGCCAGCATGCAGACTTGGCTATGGTTTGCCTTCTTCGCTTCCTTTGCCGTGAAAATGCCGATGTGGCCGGTTCATACCTGGTTGCCGGATGCTCACGTTGAAGCGCCGACTGCTGGTTCGGTCATTCTGGCGGCAATTCTGTTGAAAATGGGCGGCTACGGCTTCCTGCGATTCTCGTTGCCAATGTTCCCGCTGGCCAGTGCCGATTTGCAGAACTTCGTTTTTGTGCTCTCTATTATCGCCATCATCTACACCTCGCTGGTGGCGCTGATGCAGGAAGACATCAAGAAGTTGATTGCCTACTCATCAGTCGCCCATATGGGCTATGTGACGATGGGTATCTTCACTGCCAATGCCCACGGCATTCAGGGTGGTATCTTCCAGATGCTGGCCCATGGCCTGGTTTCTGGTGCGTTGTTCCTGTGTGTTGGCGTTGTTTATGACCGCATGCATACCCGCGAGATCGCAGCCTATGGTGGCTTGGTCAACAACATGCCGAAATACGCTGTTGCATTCCTGATTTTCACCATGGCCAATGTCGGCCTTCCGGGCACAGCTGGCTTTGTTGGCGAATTCCTGACGCTGCTGGGGGCTTTCCAAGCCAATACCTGGGTGGCTTTCTTCGCCACAACGGGTGTGATCCTGTCCGCAGGATATGCACTTTGGCTCTATCGTCGGGTTGTGTTCGGCACGCTGGACAAGGAAGCGTTGAAATCGATGCTCGACTTGAGCACCCGCGAAAAGTGGCTCCTGTATCCGCTGATCGTGCTGGTGATCTATTTCGGTGTGAATCCCGGACCGGTGTTCGACGTCACGCAGGCATCTGTCGACAATCTGATCAATAATTATCAGGCCGCCATTGATGGCGCTGCGCAGGCTGTTCAGTCGGCGCAGACAGCAGGCAACTAAGGGCGGCGCAAAATGGAACTTGCCATGGATATTCCTAATCTGGCTCTCGCAACGCCTGAATTGTTGCTTGGCGTCGGCGCGATGGTGCTGTTGATGATCGGCGTTTTCGTCGGCGACACCTCCACGCGCATTGTCACCGGTCTTTCCGTGGCCCTGATTGTGCTGGCCGGTATCTGGCTGATCTGGC
>JBDVMU010000018.1:0-240785 GCA_039969995.1 Rhizobiaceae bacterium | reverse complement strand
CGATTGAGCCTGTGTGGCCTTCGACGCCTTGGCCTTGAAGCGGTTGATGAAAGCTTCCATATGAGCGCGTTTGGCGTCCTGTTTGGCCTTCATCTTGGTCTGCAGGGTCAGCCGTTCCGCACGGGTTTTTTCGAAGAAATCGTAGTCACCCTTGTACGAAGTGAGTTTTAGGTTCTCCAGATGCACAATGGTATTGCAGCATTTGTTCAGCAGATCCCGGTCATGACTGATGATGATGACGGTATGGCGGTAGCGAGCGACATAGTTTTCCAACCACAACGTACCTTCCAGGTCGAGATAGTTGGTTGGTTCGTCAAGCAGCAGCAGATCGGGTTCGGAAAACAGCACAGCAGCAAGTGCCACGCGCATGCGCCAGCCGCCCGAAAAGTCGGAGCAGGGGCGGGCCTGCGCGACTGAATCGAAGCCCAGACCGTGCAGGATTGCACCGGCGCGTGCTTCTGCTGAATGGGCATCAATGTCGATCAGGCGGGTGTGGATGTCGGCAATGCGAGAAGGATCCGTTGCCTGTTCGGCTTCAGTGAGAAGCTCAGTGCGTTCGGTGTCGGCAGCCAGCACGGTTTCCAGCAGCGAAACATCGGTGCCCGGTGCTTCCTGAGCAACCTGGCCAATACGCATATTGCGACGCACCGCCAGCGAACCCGATTCTGCGCCATACTCACCGGTGATCAGCTTAAACAGTGTGGTTTTGCCGGTGCCATTGCGCCCGACAAACCCCACCCGTGCACCGGCCGGCACAGCCAGTGAAGTATTGTCCAGCAGCAGGCGGCCCTGCATGCGAAAAGTGAGGTCAGATATCGTCAGCATGGGCGGCTTTTGAGCGAAAGCGGCTGCGAGTTCAAGGGGGCTGAC
The DNA here is from genome assembly GCA_039969995.1 of Rhizobiaceae bacterium. Classification (GTDB taxonomy): domain Bacteria; phylum Pseudomonadota; class Alphaproteobacteria; order Rhizobiales; family Rhizobiaceae; genus Pseudahrensia. The sequence goes on along the minus strand of JBDVMU010000018.1, from coordinate 239,915 downwards.
GGGTTTTTCGACTTAGTCTTGTTAGTTGGAGGCCTGTCGGGGTTTTCGATTGACCAGAATAATGCCTGTGCCGACCAGCACCAATGCGGCAAGAAGGCGAATGCCAACAGGTTCGTTGAGAATCAGCCAACCAAAGGCAACGCCAAATACCGGTGCCAAAAAGCTGAAACTGGCCATGTCGGAGGCTGGGTATTTCGACAGCAACCAGAACCAGAAAGAGAAACCGAACGCGACAACGACCACCACCTGAAACGAAAAAATGGCCAGGTGATAGGGCTGCAGATCGCGCAAGAACGGGCCAAAGAACAATGCTGCAATCAAAATCACCGGGGCAGAAACGGCCACCTGATAGAGCAATTGCATTTCCGGTGAGGACTTTTGCAGGCTGGTGGTGCGCGCAATCAAGGCAATCCCGGCCCACATCATGGCTCCAAGGATGCAGATCAAGTCGCCTATCAGAGCGTATTCGGTGGCGGGTGCCTGGTTTTTTGAAAGCGCCAACGCGACCCCGGCAAAGGCCAGTCCAAGTCCGATCAATCGCATCGGTGTGAGCCGGTCACCTGGAATTAGAAAATGCGCCGCCAATGCCAGCCAGAATGGCATGGTGTAGAAAAAGATCGAGGCTCGGGCCACGCTTGTGAAGTCCAGCGCCAGAAACAGCATGATAAATTCCGACGAAAATAGCAGACCAGCGATCACTCCAGGCACAAAACTGCCATCGCTGATCGAAAGTTTGCGTTTCATTACCAGCGCAAAGATGAGCAGCAGCGGAAAGACGCACAGCGAGCGCAGTCCGGCCTGAAAGACAGGCTGCATGCCGCCATTGACGATCTTGACCAATACCTGGTTGAGCCCCAGAAGGGTTGAAAACAGGATCAGACTAGACGCACCAAAGGCGTCAATTTTGGTTTTTCTTTCCAACGATTAGCCTGCCTTTGATGTCTGACTGTCAATCTGAAAATAGATCAGATCAAGAGGTGGCGCTTCACCGGTAAGGTCGGTCAATACGCCGTGGGCCTGGCCACGATGGTGTGTCTGGTGGTTGAACAGATGTGACAGGGCAACGTTGAGCTGCATGGTCACCGGGTCGGGCAGGGTGATCGGCGAATAGGTGAAATCGCTGTCCAGCAACGTCTGATCGAGTGTCGCGACGTAGCTGATGATCCGCTGATCCATCTGTCGGCGTGCTGTCGTCAGATCGGCGTGATCTTCATGCAGCATTTGGTCGAGACCTTTGATGTCATGGTCAACATCTTCGAAGCGGCTCATCCAAACAGTATCACCAATCAGAATATGGTTGAGCGTACCTTGCATGGACTGGAACGCTACGCCGCAGTCCTTTTTGTACTGTTCTGCTGTCAACTGCGCGGCTGCGTCGAAGAGACGCTGGTTTGCCCAGCTATTATAGGCAGCAAAACGCTTGAAGTGATCCAGCATGGTCTTTTGTCCTTGATGAAGAAGTGGTAGCCAAGCCCACCCACAACCATCCTTACTAGCGGAAATGCAAAATGACCATTCACCATTACGAACTTTGTGGTGCCGACGAAAACCACGTCTTCAGCCCCCATTGCTGGAAGACACGCATGGCTCTGGCCCACAAAGGGTTGGATTTCGCGACGGTCGCCATTCCGTTTACCAAAGTTGCCTCTGTTGAGGATGGCGAAAACCGCCGGGTGCCCGTTTTGCGCGACGGCGATCAAGTGATCGAAGAGAGCTATGAGATTGCCAAATATCTTGACCGGGCCTATCCCGATGCCCCAAGCCTGTTCAACGGTGAGGGTGGCGAACAACTGACGGCATTCATCATCAGTTGGTCGTTGACCCAGCTTCATCCGACCGTTGCCAAGCTCTGTGTCCTCGACATTCATAACGCTCTGGCCCCTGAAGATCAGGCATTTTTCCGCGCCACCCGCGAAAAACTGTTCGGATGTACACTGGAAGAATTCGACGCCAAGTTTCCAAAGAATGGCGAGGCACTGGCTACGGCGCTTGCGCCTTTGGAAAATATGTTAACACGCAACCAATATCTCGGCGGTGACAGCCCGGTGTTTGCCGATTATGTCGTATTTGGCGCTTTGCAATGGCTGCGCACAACCTGCAGCCAGGATCACCTGCCGAAGCAAGGAGGAGTAGCAGATTGGTTCAATCGCCTGCTCGACATGTATGACGGCATGGGCCGTTCGGTGAAAGCACCCGCCTAAGCACTGTCATAGGCGCTTGCCGAGACCGGTTGTTGCGGCTATAGCCCGCTGCAACAACCTTCCCAAATTTACAGGAACCCAATCGATGGCCATCGAACGTACTTTTTCAATGATCAAACCCGACGCCACAAAGCGCAACCTGACCGGTGTCATCACCGCCAAGCTGGAAGAAGCCGGCCTGGCCGTTGTGGCTTCCCGCCGTGTCCACATGAGCCTGCGCGAAGCTGAGCAGTTCTATGCTGTCCACAAAGAGCGTCCTTTCTTTGGTGAACTGACCGAATTCATGTCTTCCGGTCCAACAGTTGTTCAGGTTCTGGAGGGCGAAAACGCCATCTTGAAAAACCGCGAAGTTATGGGCGCAACCAATCCAGCAGAAGCCGACGAAGGCACAATCCGTAAGGAATTTGCCCTGTCGCTTGGCGAGAACTCTGTTCACGGTTCCGATGCTCCAGAAACAGCTGCTGAAGAAATCGCCTTCTGGTTTGCTGGTTGCGAAATCGTCGGCTAATCAGCCGAAATCTGAGAATTCTGAAAACCCGGTTCTGCTGTGCGCAGGGTCGGGTTTTTTTGTTCTGAGGCGGAGGCTTTGCGGCGATGAACAATTTTGGCGACCGGATAGATATTTTGGCGTACCAAGGTTATGAATCCAAGAGTCAGATATGAAATTCCTACACAGGTCGAACCCAACATGTTGAAGCAGGTCACGAAGCTGGTTTTGACCTTGGCCGCGGTTGTCATCTTCAGCCACACGCTCCTTATGCCGTCTGCATTTGCCCAATTGCTTCCCCAGGCCACAGCGCCGGAAGAAAAGGTAGCAGTCGATCCGCTTGGACGGACAACACCCCGCGGCACTGTGGAAGGTTATTTGAAATCAATCCGCGCTGGCGATATCGACAAGGCGGCGAGGTTCCTCGACGTTTCTGAATATCCTGAAGAAGAACGCACTTTCGTCGCCAAGGAACGGGCCAAGGAGTTGATCCTGCTCCTCGACCGCAACGGCGATATCTTCGATGTCAGCAAACTGTCGCCCGCACCGGATGGCAATCTCGACGATGGATTGGATTCCGATATTGATCAGGTTGGCGTCATCGATCCGACAACGCGCAAAGTGCCTTTGCTGGTCCAACGCAAGCCCGACGAAGATAATTTACAGATTTGGCTGTTTGAGAGCACCACGGTGGTTCGCGTGCCGTTTCTGCTGAAAACTTCTGAAGAAAGCCTGCTTGACCGTATTCTGCCAGAGAGCCTGAAGTCTGACAAAGTGGGGGAGGTCTCCTCAGGACATTGGCTTGCATTGGCCATTGCCGCCGTCGCGGCGCTGGCTATCGGACTTTTGATCAGTTGGACCTTAAGTTGGTTATTCAAGCTGCTGCTACGCGGTCGCAGCCGGGTGCCAGGGCGCGGAATGCTCTCTGCCATTGTCATCCCCTTCGGCGTGGTCATCGGTGTCTCACTCTATCGGGTTATCGTCGTCAATATCGGCGTTCAACTGGTGGCCCGCGACTACATCGCCTGGATCGTCACCATTGCCAGTCTTTTGGCCTTGGCCTGGCTAGGTCTGCGAATTGTCGACGGGGTTGCAGAAATTGCCCGCTATGGCATGTCGCGCACAAAGCGGATGAATTCGGTCGCTGTGGTGATGCTGGCCAAGCGCATGGCCAAGGCCGTTGTGCTGGGCATCGCCGCCATAGCCATTGCCGATATTCTGGGCTTTGACGTCTCCACCGGCCTCGCCGCACTGGGTATCGGTGGTATCGCGCTTGCTCTTGGTGCTCAAAAAACGATTGAAAACCTGGTGGGTTCGATCACTGTTGTTGTTGATCGCCCGGTCAGTGTCGGGGATTTTTGCAAGTTTGGTGAGGTGATGGGCACGGTTGAGGATATCGGTATCCGCTCCACCCAGGTGCGTACCCTGACCCGTACGGTTGTAACTGTTCCCAACGGGGCCTTTGCCTCAATGCAGATCGAAAACTTTTCCCGCCGTGATGAATTCCATCTCTATACGGTGTTGACCATGCGCTATGAGACGACGCCAGCGCAGGTACGCTATCTGCTCGCCGAACTGCGCAAGCTCTTGGCGGACACCGAAGAAGTCAGAGAAGATTCAGCACGGGTGCGGTTCATTGGCCTTGGCAGCCATTCCCTGGACATTGAGATTTTTGCCTACGTTCAGGCCGACGACTATGCAAATTTCCTGACGATTCAGGAAAATATGCTCTTGTTGATCATGGATATTGTCGCCGAAAGCGGCAGTGACTTCGCCTTCCCAAGTCAGACCTTGTATTTTGGCAAGGATCATCCCCCGTCGCCGGAAAAGGCCGAACAGGTAGAATCCCTGATCAGCGGTGGCGGCGGCGAGGATAGCGGAGATGGGGAAAAGCAGCCGACCGCGAAAACGGTGCGAAAGAAATCGACGTCAACCCGGCGCAAAAAGGCCTGAGTTTGCCGAGGGGTTCGGTTCCAACCCGCTGTTAACATCGCTCAAAGTTCAATCATGCGGTCAATGGTCTCGCTGACTTTGGCGTTTGTCAGGCAACATTTGTCCATGCCCCATGACCACAGCTGTCATTTTGCGCAGGGCCCGTTGGTTGTGAACAGACAATTTGAGAGTGGCTAGGACATTGTTCATATGCCACGCTCAGACCAGAATTGTGTCGATAGAAATCCAATTTGTTGTGAGCCTCCGGACCAAAACACTTACCATGGTCATCGTAACCATGATGATCTCAATCGGGGCTTTGTTTTTCATTGCCTCTTCGGTTTATCAAAACAGCTATGGCGAAATTGAACGGTCAGGGGCCGACAAGGACCTGCAGCGTTTGGAGTCGGTGTTTGTCGATGAACTGAGCCAGATGTTTGCCCTGCTTGAGGACTACGCCTCGTGGGATGATACCTATGCGTTCGCGCAAAGCAGGTCGCAGGACTATATCGATTCAAACCTATCAGGAGATACATTTTCCAATCTCGGCGTCCAGGTGCTGATGATGCTCGATCGCAATGGCCAACTGCTTCATGCGTCAAGCTATGACCTTGACCAAGACAATTCATCCAACGCGGTGCAACACTTGCTGTCTCTGCTTGGCCCGGAAGGCGAGTTGTTTGAACTCAATCCCAGAGAATTCGGTTTATTGCGTGTTAATGATCAGGTCATGCTGATCGCCATGGCGCCAATTCTCCAGAGCAACGATTCTGGCCCGCCTCGCGGCATAGCCCTGCTTGGGCGTTTCCTTGACGCCCCAAAACTGAAACAGCTGAGCATCAAAACTCAGCTGCAGATTTCATCCAATCTCTATAGCGACAGCGCCGATGACGCAGGCGGCGGCGAAGCTGCTGACCTGTCATCAGTGATTGCGGAATTCGATCAGCAGGGGTTCGCTGACCGGGATTCGCTTGGGAAGTCACCTCATGTTCAGAGGATCCTGAGCGAAGATACTTTGATGGGCTATGTGCTGATGCCTGACCTGTTTGGCGAGCCCCTGCTGTTGTGGAAAGTGGAGATCCCACGCGACATTCACCAACAGGGGGAACGCAGTTTGAATTTTTTGCTGATTTCCATGTCGTTGGTTGGTCTGGTGCTGGTCGCCTGCATTGTCCTGCTGCTTGAGTTGCTGGTGTTGCGACGAGTCGGGCGTCTATCGGGGGAAGTCTCCAGAATCGGTGAGAACGATGACCTATCAGAGCGTGTGACCTCCCTGGGCCAGGATGAGTTGGGCTTTCTGGCCCGATCGGTGAATGCCATGTTGGGTAATATACAACTCAGCAAAGAACGGTTGGAGGTTGAGCATGAGCGGGCGGAAAACCTGTTGTTGAACATTCTCCCGGCTTCCATCGCCACACGGTTGAAAGATTCCGGGGATCAGATCGCCAATTCGCATGAAGAAGTCTCCGTACTGTTTGCCGATCTTGTTGGATTTACCGAGTTGTCAGCCAGAATGAAACCCGATGATCTGGTTTCCATGCTCAATGACGTCTTCTCTGAATTTGACGATCTAGCGGATGAAATCGGACTTGAGAAAATCAAGACAATCGGTGACGCCTACATGGTGGCGGCGGGACTGCCCGAATTTCGTCACGACCATGCCGATGCAATCGCTGAAATGGCGATGCAGATGGTCGAGGTGATCGACTCTTACGCTAACAGAACCGGGCTCAAGCTGAATATTCGTGTTGGCATCAATACCGGGCAGGTGGTCGCAGGTGTCATCGGCAAGAAGAAATTCATCTACGACCTGTGGGGCGATACCGTAAACATTGCGAGCCGAATGGAGTCTTCGGGAGAGGCTGGCATGATCCAGGTCTCGCGTGCATCCCATGTCTTGCTGAAACATGCCTTTGCCTTCCAGAGCCGGGGTGAGATCAACATCAAGGGTCGAGGCAGAATGGAAACCTTCCAGTTGTTGAACCGATTGGAGCCAGGGGAATGAGAAGAATTACCCGACGCCAGGCGCTCAAACTGGGTGCCGGTTCCTTGTTTGCCAAACAGGCTCTGTTGGCAAAATCTGCTTCAGCTCAACTGGCGGATGTCGATGTAATCGTGATTGGTGCCGGGATTGCCGGGCTTGCCGCAGCGAAGAGATTGCAGGACCTGAAGTATACTGTTGTGGTGTTGGAGGCATCTTCTCAGATCGGCGGGCGGATCAAAACCGATCGTTCGCTGGGGGCCGCATTTGATCTTGGGGCAGGCTGGATCCATGGGCCAATGGGCAACCCGATCAGCAAACTGGCGAGCAACGTAAATGCCAAGACATTTGTAACGAGAGACGAAAGCTATCGTGTCTATTCCTCTTCAGGAAAGTTGGTGCCACGGCAAACGATTGAACAAAAATACGGCCAGCTCAATGCCCTTTATAAGCAGATCGATCAGCGTTTCGATCGCGATCAATCATTGGCCGCCGCCATAAGTCGCGTGTCCAAAAAGGGCTTGCAGGATCCGGTGCTGAATTGGATGGCCAGCGCCTACACCGAGTTTGATACAGGTGGGCCGCTTGAAGACCTGTCCGCCTCCTATTTTGACGAAGACGAAGCGTTTGGTGGTAGAGACCGGATTCTGCCTCAGGGGTATGATCAAATATTGGAGCCGGTCGCTAAAGGTTTGGATATTCGCCTGAACACGCCTGCACTGCGTGTTGAATATGAAGAGGGGGACGGTGCTGCCGTCCAAACGCCCCAAGGATCTTTTGAAAGCTACTTTGTAATATGCACTGTGCCACTTGGTGTTTTGAAAAAGCAGGCCATCACCTTTGACCCGCCGCTGCCAGACGGCCACCGCCAGAGCATTGATAAGATTGCGATGGGCAACGTCACCAAACTGGCATTGAAATTTGACAAACGTTTTTGGCCACAGAAGACCCAGTATTTTGGCTTCACGTCCCAACCGCGCGGACGGTGGAACTATTTTATGAACTATCGAACTTTCAGCCAGGAGAACATTTTGATCGGCTTGAGTGTCGGCTCTTATGCCTCGGTTTGCGAAACCATGGACGATGAAACAATGGTCGCAGATTGCATGGATGCCCTGCGCCAGATGTTCGGGGCAAATCTACCGGAACCGGTTGCCAGCCTACCAACGCGCTGGTCGCAGGACCCATGGACCTTTGGCGCCTATTCTTATGCCAATGTGGGCTCCAAACCGGGCGATTTTGAACGCCTTGCCGAACCAGTTGCCAAAACGATTTTGATGGCGGGGGAACACGCCACTTTCGATTATCATGGAACGACCCATGGGGCGTATTTCAGCGGGCTGGCGGCAGCTCAGTTGATAGAAGATGAGCTTGCTGACTAACGCCCCGTCACCGCAAGCTTGATACAAACAATGTCAGCCCGATCAAGAGCCGTCTTCCCAGCGTTTGCGGGCAGCTTCGTCGCTTTCCTTGGCGTCGACCCAGCTGCCTTCCGCACCATCTGCCTGATGCTCTTTTTTCCAAAATGGTGCATTGGTTTTGAGAAAGTCCATGACGTAACGCGCACCATCGAAAGCAGCGTCGCGGTGACGGCTGGTGGCAATGACAAGGACAATCTGTTCACCGGGCTGGATCACGCCGTACCGATGAATAACCGTCAGACCATCAATTGGCCAGCGTTTGATCGCTTCATTGGCGCTGCGTTCAATCTCGGCCTCCGCCATTCCAGGATAATGTTCCAACTCCAGTGCCGACAAAGTGTCGCCCTCACTGCGGCACAGGCCGGTAAAGGTGGCAACCGCGCCAATGTCATGGCGGCCGTCAGTGAGTTTATGGATTTCGGCAGCCTGATCGAAGTCGTTAGCCTGAACCTTGACGAGCGGCGTGACCATGGCGCTCAACCGCCTGTCATGGGTGGAAACAGGGCGATCTCGCGCGGGGCGCCGACGGGCTGGTCGTGATCGACATGTTGCTGATCCAACGCCACCCGAATAATGTCGGGAAACTCCAGGGCGGCAGCAAATTGCTCATTCCGGCCCTGTAACCAGGTCAATAATTGTTCAACTGTGGTCACCGATGCGGGCAGGCCCACCACTTCTTCTCCCATGCCGACGCGCTCGCGGATCCACGAGAAATAAAGCAATTTGACCTGGGTGTTGTTGCCGTCAGCCAAAACCTACTCCTCGATTACGTGTTTCAGTCCGGCTCGGAAGTAATCCCAACCTGTGATCAGCGTCACTACGGCTGATATCCAAAGCAGGACCAAACCGGTTTCAGTGCAATAGGGAAAGACTTTGTCGCCTGCCGGACCGGCCAGAAGAAAGCCGAGCGAAATCATCTGCAGAGTGGTTTTCCACTTGGCCAACTGGGTCACGGGCACAGACACTTTCAGATCTGCCAGATACTCTCGCAAGCCTGAGACGAGAATCTCGCGGCTCAAAATCACCATCGCGGCCCAGATTGACCAGCCAGCAATCGCGCCATCAGCGGCCAACAACAACAGGCAAGCGGCGACCAGAAGCTTGTCGGCAATCGGGTCGAGCATCTTTCCAAGTGATGACGATTGCTCCCAGACGCGAGCCAGATAACCGTCAAAAAAGTCGGTTATGCTGGCGAAAGCAAACAGGCCCAATGCCCACCAGCGCGCTGCGTCGGTCGACTTGCCGCGCTCTTCCAGATCAAAACACAACACCACCAGTGGTACCACCAGAATGCGCGCATAGGTCAACAGGTTGGGAATACTCCAAGGTCCTGCCTGACGAGGTTTTTTGGTTGTGTTTTCCATGCTTCTGTCAAACCCGATTGCGCAAGTAATATCAAGCGCCGCCGGGGCTCAACAGATGAATAATTTGCAAGCTTTGGTGAATGACGTCGATCAGGTGCTTCGAACCTGCTTCTCGACGCTAATTGTATAGATGGCTGCAACCAGGCTAATGCTGCTTGTTCCAAGTATGCAGAAGATCAGCGGGAACAGTCCGCTGTCTTCGCTGAGTAGACTTCCAGACAGGGCGGTTAGCCCCGCGCCGCCCATGGTCATCAACGCACCACCTAATCCGGCCGCCGAACCGGCGATTTGTGGCCGCACGTCCAGCATGCCGGCATTAGCTGCCGGTTGCACCAACCCGTTGCCAAGACCGATTGCAATGGTGAAAGCAAAAAATCCCATTGGATGCTGGACTTCCAGCCAGGCGGTTATCAATGTCGGTGTCATCCCCAGGAAGATGATTGATCCACCGACAACCATCATCCGGTAAAGACCGATGCGTTGGGAAAAACGGCCCGAAATTCCACTGCCGATCATATAGCCCATAGGCGTCAGGCCGAGATAGAGGCCCACTTGTGAGGCGCTGAGGCCGTAAAATTTGTCACCGACAAATGGGGCGCCACCGACATAGGCAAAGAAAGTACCGATGGAGAAGGCCAGCACCAAAGCATAGCCCCAGAAACGGCGGGAGCGGATCAGTTCAGGATAGGCCTTGAACTGTTCGGCAAAACTCACCGACTTGTGCAGGTTTGTTTCTCCCTGATCGAAAAACACCACCATCAGGGCCAACAGGCCGATGATTGTCAGCGCGTGGAAATTGCTTTGCCAGCCAAACATATCGGCGAGAAACCCACCAAGCGCAGGCGCCATCATTGGGGCAATCGCCATTCCCATGGCGATATAGCCCAACATGCTAGCGGCTTTTTCGCGTGCCACCATATCGCGCACCGAGGCGCGGGAGATCACCAAACCTGAGACAATCACCGCCTGCATCAGGCGAAAGAACATGAAGACTTCAAAAGTCTTGGAATAGGTGGCTCCAATGGACGCGAGAATGAACAGCACAAGCGTGCTAATCATGACCGGGCGTCGCCCGAATCTGTCTGAGATTGGCCCTATCACCAGTTGCGACAGGCTGGTGAGTACGAGAAACCCGGTCAATGATATCTGCATCACGGCATAGGAGCGGTCGTAGAAGCGCGCCATTTCCGGCAGCGACGCGAGAAAGATGTTCATCGCCATAGCGCCGGTTCCTGCGATCAACACAAGGGTTGTTACATTTGGCGGAGTGCGGCGATCAAAATATCGCGGGGTGGGAAGAGAACTCATCACCAAGGCCTATGGGTTGGTCGGCTGAAAGTCTATTCACATTTCTCGCAGTCGCAGGCTTTTTTGACACAGGCCATCCTTGCATCTAGCACGGTGGGTGGCGACCATCTTTTCAGGCGGGTGTCGTCATCAAAAGCGCGCGGGAAGGGAAAGTGTCATGCGACCAGAACAATTATGGTTTGATGCGGATAAGTGTTTCATCAACAACCAATGGGTTGCGTCCCAGTCCGGCAAAACATTGCCGTTGGTCAATCCCTCCAACGGTGAATCACTTTGCGAAATCGCGGCTGGAAATGCAGATGATATTGATCGTGCCGTGCAACAGGCTGAAACGGCGATGCAAGAGGAATGGGGCCGCACGACAGCGGCGCAGCGAGGCAAGCTGCTCTATCGATTAGGGCAGGTCATCAACGAAAATATTGAAGAGCTGGCCGTGCTGGAAGCGCTTGATGTGGGCAAGCCGTTGAAACAGGCGCGGGCCGATGCCCTGGCGATGGTGCGCTACATGGAGTTTTATGCTGGCGCCACCGACAAGGTGCATGGCAGCACGATTCCCTATCTCGACGGCTACACCGTCTACACATTGCGCGAACCCCATGGGGTGACCGGCCATATCGTGCCGTGGAATTACCCCATGCAGATTATCGGGCGCTCAGTTGGCGGAGCGCTGGCGATGGGCAATGCGGTGGTGCTGAAACCTGCTGAAGAGGCCTGCCTGACGGCGCTGGCCTTTGCCGATCTGGCGCGACAGGCGGGATTGCCCGACGGGGCTTTAGCGGTGGTTCCCGGTCTTGGCGCAGAAGCTGGTGCGGCGTTGACGGCCCATCCTGGGGTGCATCATGTGTCGTTCACCGGATCGGTAAATACCGGACGATTGGTGCAAACAGCGGCGGCGCAAAATGTCCGGCCAGTAACGCTGGAATTGGGTGGCAAGTCACCGCAGCTGGTGTTTGACGATGCCGATATTGATGCTGCATTGCCGTTTTTGGTCAATGCGGGCATCCAAAATGCTGGCCAGACCTGCTCTGCGTCTTCGCGCATTGTGGTGCAGAAGGGAGTGTATGACGAAGTGGTCAGCCGCATGGCGCAGCGCTATGGCGAACTGCAGGTCGCACCCGCCATGGATGATCTTGATGTTGGTCCTTTGATTTCAGCTCGCCAAAAACAGCTTGTTGAAGGCTTTTTGGCCAAGGGTGGCGATCTGGAAACCGTCGCAAAGGCCAGCCTATCGGCTGACTTGCCAACCGGTGGTAGCTATGTCGCGCCAACCCTGTTTGCCGGTGTCAGGCCAGATCATGTTCTGGCCCAGGATGAAATTTTCGGGCCTGTCCAGGTGATCATCCCCTTTAAAGACGAAGAAGAAGCCCTGCAGATCGCTAATGGAACGGACTACGGCCTTGTTGCTTCGGTCTGGAGCCGCGATGGCGCACGCCAAATGCGATTGGCCCGCAAATTGCGGTCGGGCCAAGTTTTCCTGAACAACTACGGAGCCGGTGGTGGGGTCGAACTACCGTTTGGCGGCACGGGCCTGTCTGGCCATGGCCGCGAAAAGGGTTTTGAGGCACTGTACAGTTTTTCCAGTCTCAAGACCGTGGCGGCGCTGCACGGCTAAACCTGAAATGGTCTAATCGTCGAAAATGAAACGACGTTCGTGGCAAACCCGCAGGTAGCAGCTGCCTGTCTTGGTGGGAACACGGAACCGCTTAGTCGTGTTGTAGGGACGCCGACAATAGCGATATGAACGCACAAAGCGCTGATAGAGATGTGGGGCCTTGTGATTCATCACGATGGCACCGCGCCGGTGGACCAGGTTTTGGACGCCTTGGCACGTGTAAGACTTTGTGCTCGGCCGGGCCTCAGCTGAATAGACAGCCACAACGACATTAAAAGCTGCAATCACTACTGCCGCGATTGTGAGTTTAAGAATTGGTTGCTGTTTCATCACACGTGTCTCCAAGTTAGCCCGTCATATGGCGCACTTTAGGCTGCAATTATGATGAAGATTTGACGGCGCATCCGATGTGCGTTTTGGCACACCGTGGGGCGTTTCGCCGCTCAGCCCTTCTGAAAATGATCGTAAATGCGCTGGGCCATGGCTTCTGACACCCCGTCAACCACGATCAGGTCTTCAACTGCAGCACGACCCACCGCTTTGGCGCTGCCGAAATGGTGCAGGATTGCACGCTTGCGGGCCGGGCCAATGCCGGCAATTTCATCAAGTGGATTTTTCAGCGTGTCCTTCTTGCGACGTGCCCGATGAGTGCCGATGGCGAACCGGTGGGCCTCGTCGCGCAAGCGCTGAATGAAGTAGAGGGTTGGATCGCGCAGCGGTAGCGAGAAGGGGGGCTTGCCCGGGCTGAAGAAGCGCTCTCTCCCGGCATCCCGGTCCGGCCCCTTGGCGACGCCAACCAGATTGACCTTGCCGGTGAGTCCCAACTCTTCCATCACCTCTTTGACTGCCGACAATTGTCCCGCTCCGCCATCAATCAGAACAAGGTCAGGCCAGGGGGGCAGGGTGTCTGAATCCGCCTCGTCGGGTTCGGATCGGTTTCCGTTTTCATCTGCGTGTTCTTTCAACAAACGGGAGAAGCGGCGTGTGAACACCTCTCTCATCATGCCGTAGTCATCGCCCGGCACCAGGTCTTCGTTCTTGATGTTGAATTTGCGGTATTGGTTCTTGGCAAAACCGTCCGGTCCGGCAACGATCATAGCGCCAACGGCATTTGTTCCCATGATGTGGGAGTTATCGTAGACCTCGATGCGGCGCGGCCTTGTTTCCAGCTCAAAAACCTCCTGCAGACCATCCAGCAATCTGCCCTGGGTGGCGCTTTCAGCGAGCTTGCGGGCCAGGGCGTCGCGGGCATTGCGGTGCACCTGTTTGACCAGGTCGCGCTTTTCGCCGCGCTGGGGGCGAAACACCTGCACCTTGCGCCCGGCTTTGGAGGTCAGCGCTTCGGCCAGCAGGTCGGCCTCGGCAATTTCTTCCGACAACAACACCTGTTTGGGCACTGGCTTGTCGTCATAAAACTGGCTGACAAAGGCGTTCAGCACTTCTGCTTCATCAAAGCTTTTGTCGGCACGCGGGAAATAAGCACGGTTGCCCCAGTTCTGCCCGGTGCGGAAGAAGAAGATCTGGATGCAGAAATGGCCGCCCTCCTGATGGACCGCAAAAATGTCTGCTTCCTTGAGCGTTTGTGGGTTGATGCCCTGATGGCTCTGCACATGAGATAGCGCCGCGAGCCGGTCGCGATAGATGGCGGCGGTTTCGAAATCCAGTTCGTCAGATGCTTTTTGCATGCGGTCGGAAAATCGGGTTTTGATTTCCTGGCTCTTACCAGTCAGGAAGTCCTTGGTCTGCTGCACCAATTCGCCATAGCCTTCCCTCGAAATCTCACCGGTGCAAGGAGCAGCGCAGCGTTTGATCTGATGCAGCAAACAGGGGCGGGTGCGATTGGCATAGAAGGAATCGGTGCAGGTGCGGATCAGGAAGATGCGCTGCAGGGCGTTGATGGTAACATTGACTGACCCGGCATTGGCGAAGGGACCATAATAATCGCCTTTGCGGGACCGTGCTCCGCGAAACTTAAACAGACCCGGCGCTTCATGATCACCCGACAGCAGAATGTAGGGGAAGCTTTTGTCGTCACGAATCAGAACATTAAAGCGCGGCCGCAACCGCTTGATTAGATTAGCTTCCAGCAACAGGGCTTCAGTTTCGGTGCGGGTGGTGACAAATTCCATCGCCGCGGTTTCGGCGATCATGCGGGCAGTGCGGTTGCCGCCATGGCCAATGCCACGCGCATAGTTTTGGACGCGGTTGCGCAGGTTTTTCGCCTTGCCGACATAAAGCACATCACCGGCTGCATTCATCATCCTGTAGACACCGGGGTTCTTCGGCAATCGGGTGACAAGATCGGCAATCAGCGCCGCACCTACCAGGGTGCCGTCGCCGGTTTCTCCACCACCGCTATCTTCCCACATGATGTCGCCGGAATCCCGCGGTTTGGCGCGGGCGGGAGCAGATTTTTCTATTTCAGGCGAGTCAGACATTTGACCACACTAGCACATCATTCACGTGCTGCCTGATCAGGGGTCTGCCAGCCCAGATGTTGTCCACCGTCGAGACAGATCATCTGTCCGGTGACAGACTTCGCACCGGCATAGAACAGGATTGTATTGGTGAACTCTGAAAGGTCGGGCGAGCGCTTTAGCAACAATGCCTGCAGTTGTTCGTCAAAGTCTTCCTGGGTCTGCCGATAGCTGGGCAGCGTTGGGCCGGGGCCGATCGCATTGACGCGGATGTTTGGCGCCAGCGCCTGGGCCATGGTTTTTGTGGCCGTCCAAAGCGTTGATTTGGAAAGCGTGTAGGACGTGAAGTTTGGTGTCAGTTTCCAGACCCGCTCATCGATGATGTTGATGATCAGTCCATCGATCGGTTTTTGGGCGGCAAAGTCTGAAGCGAGCAGGGAAGGGGCTTTGACATGCACCGCAAAATGCCGGTCCCAGGTCTCGTCGTCGATCTCTTCAAGAGAGTCTTCTTCAAAGAGCGAAGCATTGTTGACCAGCAGGCCGATTGGCCCAATAGCGTCAATCGCCTGCTGCATTAAAGTGCGGGTTTCGGCACTGTTGCTGAGGTCAGCTTTGACGGCGGCGGCGCGGCCGCCAGCTGCAATGATTTCCGCGGCCAGCGCCTCGGCGGGAGCCGCCGACGAGTTGTAGTGGATGGCAACGGTATAGCCAGCATTGGCAAGGCCGAGGCAGATGGAGCGCCCGACGCGCTGCGATCCTCCAGTAACGAGAGCAGTCTTTTTCATGTGGTTTCCTAGATCGCCGCTGTTGCAATCAAATAGGCGGCATAGCTACCGATGAGCAAGAGGCCACTTTTGCGTCCCAGCGACAGATTAAAGAGCGGTAGGGCCATTAGCACCAGGGTAGCCGCCAGCATCACCCACATATCGAAGCCGATAATGTGTGCGCCAACGGCAACGTCACCGGCAACAAAGGCTGTTGCGCCCATGATGGCTGCGATGTTGAAGAAGTTGGAGCCGACTACGTTCCCGATTGCTACCGATGCGTTGTTATGGCGAGCCGCCATCACGCCGGTGGCCAGCTCGGGTAGCGATGTGCCGATGGCAACGATGGTCAGCCCGATAACTTCCTCCGGCACCATCCAGCGGCGGGCGATCTCGACAGAGGCATCGACCGTGAAGTTCGCCCCCAGCGGCAGGGCGACAATGCCGGCCAGCAACAGCGCAGCGATAATCCAGTTGGAGGCAGGCACGGAACCAATTTCGTCGTGATAGTCGTCGGAAGGTTCCTTACCGCGCCGCGCATGAACGAATTGTTGGGTCAAAAATGCCGCCAAGAAAATCAACAACAGGAACCCGTCGGTTCTGGTCAACGGACCAGAGGCCATCTGCCACATGAAAATGGCTGTCAGACCAAGCAGGAAGAACAGGGTGCTGTGGATGGAATCGTCCTGGCTGGTGATGCGTGACAGGATTGCCGGAACGCCAAGCACCAAAAGCACATTGGCAATATTAGATCCGACCACATTGCCGACCGCCAGCTCACCAGAGCCAGCCAGCGCCGCCTGTAAGGAGATTAACAGTTCGGGTGCCGACGTGCCCAGCGCCACAATGGTCAGGCCAATGATCAGCGGCGAGATGCCGAATTTCTCGGCGAGTCCGACTGCTCCTCTGACCAAAAGGTCTCCGCCTACCAGCAATAGAACGAGACCAAGGCAGAACAGTAGATAGACCAGCATCAGGCAAACTTCCGGAAAATTGATTATCTAAAAAGGGTCAAAAAAAAGGGGCCGAAGCCCCGATTTTCTGCAGCTTTCCCCACTTGGGGCGTCAGGCGTGCGGTTTCAAGCCCACAAGCTCCGGATGGGCTGCGTCAAATTGGTCGCGCCAGGCAACCAGATCATCGCGGCCATCCTGCCATTTGCCGGTAAAGCGCAAATCCAGATAGCCAAGGCAAGCTGACAGGCTCAGCGATGCAATATTGGCTGGTTCGCTGGCACCGTTCGGTGGCAGATCAGCCATCACGGCATCAAGCCCCCGTTCGGCCTTGCCCCACATTCGTTCGCGCCAGGGTTCGTGAATTTTTTCTTCCGGGCGGAAGCGGGCTTCATACATATAACCAACGGCGCAGTCGTTGATGCCATCACAGAGCGCTTCCGTGCGCTCGGCCTTGGTCAACGCGTCGGCGTTGGTTGGGTAGAGTTTACCTCCGCTCAGACGGTCCAGATAGCGGGTGATGGCCCGACTGTCGTACACTCCGGTGCCGTCATCGAGCACCAGGCAGGGAATTTTGGACAGCGGGTTGGCTGCATCCAGCACCGGATCACCATTGGTGGAATCGACGGTTACATGCTCCACATCGATGCCAGCAAGATTTGCTGCCAGAGCAGCCTTGGATACATATGGCGAAGCGCCAGCATAGAGCAGTTTCATAACAAGATCCGTGTTTGAGATTAGTAGCGAATGGCCCGGCAGGAGCCGTCATAGTCGTTCCACTCGTCGAGACCGCTGATGCAGAATTCGACGTTGAAGGAATTACCGGCCAGTCCCTGTCCGCCTTCAATCAGGTAAAAAACGGTTGGGTGTTTACCGTTTGAAAGAAGTGCATGGCCGCGGCAATAGCGGCGTGGAATGGGGCTTTCATAGGTGCTCTGGCCAAGGGTCTCCCGGGTGCGTTCGATTTCGCTTAGCGTAAATCCACGCTGCCAGTTCTGGTTCTCGGCACCATTGAAGCGCTTGATGATGGTGCGCAGCACCTTGTCATCGTGACATTCAGGAAAGGTTTTGTGCTGGATCACCAGGTCCAGAAGGGCTGCGGAAGAGGGGGTGAGAGGCACAATGAATGAGGCTGTGGCAATCGCAGCCGCGCTAATCGTTCTCACTGCTTTATTGAACAGGTTCATAGGGTGCGCTCCAAACTCTGTACGCTGGTTGCCCAAGTTTCTTGGCTGCTAAAATGGGCCAGCTTGGACGGCGGGTCAATCTGCAGGGGGCAGAATTATGCCTTTATGTACTGGTGTGGATCAGCGCCCAGACAGGTCCTGGATCCGGTAGCCCCAGCCGCGATCCTGTTTCATCGTCTCAGCAAGCCAAGGCAGAACAATATCCATTTCCTGACGCAAAACGTATGGCGGATTGAGGATCACCATACCACAGCCATTGAGCATGCTGGCAGAACGGGGTTCGCGAATGTAAAGCTCGATATTGAGCAGATCTCGGAAATTGAGGCTTTTTAGTGAGCCAAGCCACTCATCCGTGTGGTCACGCCGTTTAACCGGATACCATAGTGCCACAACGCCACCCGCCCAACGGCGGCTGGAACTGTTCAGCAGCTTGATCATACGATCAAAGTCTTTGCCATCCTCAAACGGTGGGTCGCACAGGATCAGCCCGCGCCCTTCCTTTGGTGGAATAGGCGAAACGCCTACCTGCCAGCCATCGGAGTTATAGACGCGGGTCTTGTAGTCGCCTTCAAATTCAGCAGCCAGAGTAACTGAGTCCTCCGGGTGCATTTCATAAAGTGCCATCCGGTCTGAGGCGCGCAGCATGGCGTGAGTTATGCGCGGTGAGCCCGGATAAGTGTCTTCACCGGCTTCGGTCACAATCGATTTCCACTCGCCGATCAGGTTGGCAACTGATTGGGGAGGCGCGTTGTTAGACCCTGCCGCCGCCAGCACCTTCTTGACGCCAAGACGCCATTCATCCGTTTTTTGAGCTTCTTCAGAAGTCAGATCGTATCGTCCGCGCCCGGCATGGGTGTCGAAGACCCGAAAAGGCTTATCCTTGCGTTGCAGATAATTGAGGATGCGGGTCAAGGTGATGTGTTTGACCACATCGGCAAAGTTTCCGGCATGGAAGGCGTGGCGGTAGTTCATGAAAACAATTGTCGATTGTTGAGGAGCGGGGCATCTGATATCAGGTATCAGCGTAGGAGATAGGGGAAAGCCGATGAATAAGCCACTGAATTCTCAATTCTTCAATTCGGCCTGTCCCCATGATTGCCCATCTACCTGTGCTTTGGATGTCGAAGTTATCGACGGAGCTCATATTGGCAAGGTGCGTGGTGCATCGGACAACACGTATACCGATGGCGTCATTTGCGCCAAGGTTGCCCGCTACAGCGAACGCATCACCCATCCTGATCGCTTGCTGAAACCACGTATGCGCAGCGGCGATGATTGGGCGGCAATTACCTGGTCCGACGCGCTGGACCTGATTGCCGAGAAGTTTACGCTGGCCGAACAAAAACACGGTTCTGAGTCGGTCTGGCCGTACCAATATGCCGGCACGATGGGGCTGATTCAGCGCGATTCAATTCACCGCCTGCGCCACGCCAAGAAGTATTCCAAGCAATACGACACCATCTGCATCACCAATGCATGGACCGGCTTTGCTGCCGCCACCGGTAAGGTCATGGGGCCGGACCCGCGCGAGATGGGGGTGTCGGATTGTGTGGTGATCTGGGGCACCAACGCCGTTTCCACCCAAGTCAATGTGATGACTCACGCCGTTAAGGCACGCAAAAACCGCGGCGCCAAGATTGTCGTCATTGATGTCTACCAGAACGATACGATGAAGCAGGCTGATCTGGCGCTTTGCCTGAAGCCCGGAACCGATGCGGCTTTGGCCTGTGCGGTGATGCATTGCCTGTTCAGAGACGGCCATGCGGACCGTGAATTTCTCAATCAATACAGCGATGTGCCGGAAGAGCTTGAATCACATTTGCAATCTCGATCACCGCAATGGGCCTCGGATATCACGGGTCTGCCTGTGGCGGATATTGAAGCTTTTGCAGCGCTGATTGCCGAGCGGCCACGCTCCTATTTCCGTCTTGGTTACGGCTTTACCCGCAGCCGCAATGGTGCCGCCAGCATGCATGCGGCCACCTGTATCGCAACGGTTCTCGGTGCTTGGCAGTTTGAAGGTGGTGGGGCGTTTCACGGCAATGGTGAAATCTTCAACATGGATAGCGGTCTGATTAAGGGCGCGGCGTTTGATGACCCTGAAATCCGGACCATGGACCAGTCGAAGATTGGTCGTGTGTTGACGGGTGATCGGGAAGCTTTACTGAATGGTCCGCCGGTTACGGCGATGCTGATTCAGAACACCAATCCAGTTTCCGTTGCACCTGAGCAAGAACTCGTCAAACAGGGATTTGCGCGCGACGATCTGTTTATCGCCGTGCACGAGCAGTTCATGACCGACACGGCAAAGATGGCTGATCTGGTACTGCCGGCCACCATGTTCATGGAGCATGACGACATTTATCGAGGTGGTGGTCACCAACACATCATTTTGGGCCCGAAACTGATTGATGGTCCGACGCAGTGCAGGTCCAACATATTCGTTGTTGAAGAACTGGCGAAACGTCTTGGCGTCGCAGACCTGCCGGGCTTCGGCATGACCGAGAATGAACTGATCGATGATCTGCTGCAGCGCAGCAATCGGGGAACACTTTGCGACATCCAGCAGAACAAGTGGATTGATTGCCAGCCGGACTTTGATGAGAGCCATTATCGAAACGGCTTTGCCCATGCCGACGGTAAGTTCCATTTCAGTGCCGACTGGCACCACGTACCATGGGGCAAACCGCCAGCCTGTCTGGGACTGCAAGGGCCGGTGGATACCATGCCCAAGCTGCCGGACTATTGGGAAGTCATCGAGGCCGCCGATCCGGATCACCCATTCCGATTGGCAACTTCGCCGTCGCGTTCATTTCTCAATTCCACATTCAATGAATCTTCCAAAGGCATTGCCCGAGAGAAAAGGCCAATGGTCAAGTTGAACCCGGATGATGCGGCAGATCAGGGGCTGGCCGATGGCCAGAAAGTGCGCCTGGTAAATCATCGCGGCGCGGTCATCGTTCATGTTCAGCTGTTCGATGGCGTGCGGCGGGGAGTTTTGATCGCTGAAGGGATCTGGCCGAATTCAGCCCATGAAGATGGGCGCGGCATCAATACTTTGACCAGCGCTGATTCCCCGGCGCCCCACGGGTCAGCGGTTTTCCACGATACCAAGGTTCGGATTGAGGCGGCTTAACCGCCGTCCATTACCGCGACATCTTCCACCGTAGCGCCCATGTCGCGCACCGACTGATCACCGGTCCAACGGACTTTTTGCTGAGCAATCAAACCCAGCGCGTGGGGATAGAGTTTGTGCTCAGCTTCCAGCACTCTTGCGGCAAGACTTTCTTCTGTGTCACCGGGAACAACCGGCACGGCCGACTGAGCAATGATCGGGCCAGCGTCCAGCTCATTGTTGACGAAATGCACAGTGCAGCCATGAATCCGCACGCCCCGCTCCAATGCGCGAGCGTGGGTGTCGAGGCCAATGAAGCAGGGCAACAGGCTGGGGTGGATATTGACCAGACGGCCGCGCCAGGAATTGATGAACTCATCGCCCAGGATGCGCATGTATCCGGCAAGGCAGATGAGTTCTGCACCTGATTCCTGAAGCGCCTCGGTCACGGCACGGTCGTGATCTTCGCGGCTGTCAAACGCCTTCTGATCGACCACTTGAATTGGCAAGCCGTGTTCCTGCGCCAGGTCAAGGCCGCCGACATTGGGCTTATTTGAAAGAACCAGAACAATCTCAACCGGGTAGTCCGGATCCATGGCTGCACGCGCCAGTGAGCCCATATTGGACCCTCTGCCTGAAATCAAAACCGCGACTTTGAGCTTTTTCATGTTAGCTCCAGTTGATCTTGCCCTTAAATTCAACGGCGCTTTCACTGTTGCCGTTGACGCTATCGCTGCCACTCTCGGTCAGGTGACCAATTTGAACGACAGTTTCGCCCTGCTCTGAAAGACATTTGGACACGGCTTCAACCTTGTCTGCTGCAACGATGATCACCATTCCTGTGCCGCAGTTGAAGGTGCGTAACATCTCCATCTCATCGACATTGCCCTGGTCTTTCAGCCAACCAAATACGCGGGGCGGGGTCAGGCTACCAAGATCAATCTCAGCTGACAGGCCGTCGCTCAAAACGCGTGGTAGATTTTCAGTGAGGCCGCCACCGGTAATATGCGCCAGACCTTTGATGCCACCGACTTCGCGCAATGCCGCCAGGATCGGTTTGACATAAATGCGAGTTGGCTCCAGCAGAGCTTCTGCCAAAGTGCCAGGTCCGAATGGATTGGCCGCGTCCCAAGCGAGTCCGCTACGTTCAACAATCCGCCGCACCAGCGAATAACCGTTCGAATGGACACCGCTGGACGTTAGCCCCAACAAAACGTCGCCTGATTGCATGGTCATCGGCAAAAGATCACTACGCTCAACCGCGCCGACAGAGAATCCTGCCAGGTCATAATCACCATCGCCATACATGCCTGGCATTTCAGCTGTCTCACCACCGGTCAGTGCACACCCGGCGATTTCACACCCTTTGGCAATGCCGGCAATCACCTGTTCGGCGACCCCGTTGTCGAGCTTGCCAGTTGCGAAATAGTCCAGAAAAAACAGCGGCTCCGCACCTTGAACTATCAGATCGTTGACGCACATGGCGACGAGGTCGATGCCGATGGTTGAGTGCTGGCCGGTTTCAATGGCGATTTTTAGCTTGGTGCCGACGCCATCATTGGCGGCGACGAGCAGCGGGTCTTTATAGCCGGTTTGCTTTAGGTCGAAGACACCACCAAATCCGCCAATCGAGCCATCAGCGCCGGGGCGGCGCGTGGCGGCGATAAGTGGCTTGATGGCATCAACCAACGCATTGCCAGCGTCGATATCGACACCGGCATCGGCATAGGAAAGGGGAGGCTTATTACTGATCATGCCCCTCTATAGGGCGCGCTTGGGAAAAGGTCTTGCCCTTTTCGCAACAAGGTCGTGGAAAACTGCGGTTAAAGCCGTCTGTCGCCTAATTTGCACTCAGCAAGTTGATGCGATGAGCCAGCTTGTCGCCGTCTGAAATGGTCACCTGAGTGAATCCGGCAAGTCGGGCAAGGTCAAAGAAGTTGAGGTTTTCCGGTTGTCTTGATTCTGTAAACAAGGGCGATGTTCTGGCCTGTGAGGTCAGCGACGCCAACAGGGCGCGCAACCGATACAGAGTATTGTAGCGATCGCTGCCGCTTGAGACGACGATCATTTTCTGGGCGTGAAAACCTTTGGCAAAGATGTGATAGGGGGGCGCATAGGCACGCTGCAACTGTTCCTTGGTCAGTCCGATTATGAAACCGATACGTGAGCGCTTGTCCATCGAGGGCATGACATTGAGGGATGATATATAGGTCTCGCTGGTTTGCGGCTCCGGATAATAATATCCGGCATGACTGTCGGCGGCATGGGCCGAGGCAAGGCTGATGATCAAGGCCGACAGGCCAGCAATCAGTGTTGGTAAAAAGGGGCGCTGCACGACTGTCACCTCTAGTGCGGTTTCTTTTGACTTTAATGTGGCTGCAAATCCAGGCAAGTCAAATAAACCGACGATCAAGGTTGCGCGAGCGCTTGATAAACCTATTTTAAAACGGCACTTAGCGTTTGTTTCTTCTTCTGTTGCGGTTGCCCCTTTGACCATTGCAAATCTCATCACCGTGGCGCGTATCGTTCTGGTTCCGGCCATTGTCCTGGCGGCGTTGAGCGATCAGATGATGGTCGCCTTCATTTTGTTTGTTGTAGCAGGCGCATCTGATGCGGCAGACGGTACCGTGGCGCGATATTTCAATCAGCAAAGCGAATTGGGTACAATTCTGGACCCCATCGCAGACAAATTGATGCTGGTCAGCATATTCATTTGCCTCGCCTATCTGGGCAGCATTCCGCTTTGGCTGGTGATCTTGATTGTCAGTCGGGATCTGCTGATCATTTTCGGCGTATTGCTGGCCTTTTTCCTGTCATTGCCAGTGACGATTAGACCGCTGTGGATTTCCAAGACGAACACAGCGTTTCAGATAATCCTCGCTGCATGGGTGCTTTTTTCCCTTGCTTTTGGTATTCAATGGGAAAGTGGCAAAGTGGGACTGGAGTGGCTGACAGGCCTGCTGACCGCTTTATCTGCAGCGGCCTATCTGTACCAAGGTATCAAATTGTTCGCGACGAGCGACCAGAGCGGCGAATAACGCCGCCATTGCCCGCCCGGGAGGTGAAAAGTTGACCAAATCATCTGGCTCCAAAAAATCCAAGCCGTCAGCAAAGCCTGCCGCGAGCAAAGCCTCGTTGGCAGCGACAGAGCCGGATAACTCAGGCGCGACTGTCACCTTCCATGAATTGTTTTCGCCTGCCGCCCGGCGGCAGATCTATTTCTGGTTCGTCACGCTGCTGGTGTTGGTGCTTTTCCTTTATATGTTCCGCTCAATCCTGCTGCCCTTCGTGGCCGGGATGGCATTGGCCTATCTGTTAGATCCGGTGGCGGACCGTCTGGAAGCCATGGGAGCCAGTCGGCTGGTTGCAACATTCCTGATCCTGATCGTCTTCATCATCATTTTCATTTTGGCGCTGTTGTTGATTGTGCCGATCCTTTCAGGACAATTGTCCGACCTGATTCAGCGCATACCGGACTATGTCACCCGATTGCAGGCCGTATTTGCCAATCGGGAAAGCCAGTGGGTGCAGGATCTGATCGGTGAAAGTTCGGTCAATATCCGCGAGAATCTCAATACATTGCTGCAACAGGGAGCAGGATGGTTGTCGACCCTGCTGTCGTCGATCTGGAATTCCGGCAAGGCGCTGATCGACATCATATCGTTGTTTGTCATCACGCCAATTGTCGCCTTTTATCTGCTGCTTGACTGGGACCGGATGATCGAAACCGTGGAAGGCTGGTTGCCACGTGATCATAAATCTGAATTGGGTGGTCTGGCTGGCGATATTAACGGTGCAATTGCCGGCTTTGTGCGAGGGCAGGGTGCGGTATGCCTGATCCTGGGTATATTCTATGCAGCCGGACTGACCATCGCCGGTCTGAATTTTGGTCTGTTGATCGGCATGTTTTCGGGACTGATTAGTTTCATTCCATTTGTTGGCTCTATTCTCGGCATGATCCTCGCGGTTGGTGTTGCGCTGGTGCAGTTCTGGCCGGATTACACGTGGATCGCCCTGATTTTCGGTATTTTCGCGATTGGACAGTTTGTTGAAGGCAATATTTTGCAGCCCAAAATGGTGGGTCAAAGTGTTGGCCTGCATCCGGTCTGGTTGATGTTTGCCCTTTCCGCTTTTGGCGTCATGATGGGTTTTACCGGCCTGCTGATTGCTGTTCCGGTCGCTGCTGCCATTGGGGTTCTTGTCCGCTACGGGTTAAAGAAATACCTGGCCAGCCCACTCTATCTTGGCGAGAATGACGGAGGCAGCAGCATGGCGGCTGCAGCGCAGAAGGATCGAGAAAATTGAACGGGAGTGGTCAATTGCCACTCAACCTGCCAGCCAGGTCGGGGCAGGGCCTTGATGATCTGGTCGTCACCCAGGTCAACCAGAACGCCGTGAGCTTTATTGAATCCTGGCCGAATTGGCCCGGGCCGATCGCCATCATTGCCGGTCCGGTCGGGGTTGGCAAAAGCCATTTGGCAGCAGTCTGGGCCGAATTGGCAAATGCAACCTTCTTCCAACCATCTGGTGACCTGACCCTGTCCCCCGATATTGGTGTCAATATTGTTGTTGAGGACATTCAGGCGGAGAACTTTGACGATACAGCCCTGTTCCACCTGATCAACTCGGTACGCGCCCAGGGGGGCAGCCTGCTGCTGACCAGTCGGACCTGGCCGGGCAATTGGGGCATCGAGCTGCCCGATCTTCATTCGCGCATGAAGTTGGCCCATCTGATCGAGCTGAGCGAACCTGATGATGTGTTGTTGCGCGGGGTGATGATCAAGCTGTTTGCTGACCGCCAGATTGATGTTGGGATGCCGGTGGTTGACTATCTGGTCTTGCGGATGGAGCGGTCGCTGGCCTGCGCTCAAAATCTGGTCGATACGCTTGACGCTTTGTCGATGGCGCAGAAGCGGGCAATCACCAAACCATTGGCCGCCGATGCGTTGCGCCAATTGGGCCTGCAGGAATAGCCAGACCCTGTCAAACTGGTTACATATTGGTGAGATAGATACTCGCGGCAAACCATGCTTATTTCAGGAGCGCTTTCGCTAACGCCATGACCGTTGTTCAGATCGCCAAAAGCCCAGAACGTTTTATCAACCGCGAGATCTCCTGGTTGCAATTTAACCGTCGGGTTTTGATGGAGGCTGAAAACAGCACCCATCCCCTGCTGGAGCGCTTGCGCTTCCTGACAATCTCAGCCGACAATCTCAATGAATTCCTGATGGTCCGCATTGCCGGTCTTGCTGCCCAGGTGCGTGAGCAATTGGCAACCCTTTCCGACAACGGCCAGACGCCGATTGAGCAACTCAGCTATGCCACCAAGGAGATTGCCAGCCTGCAGGGCCATCAACATGCCGTTCTCGATGCGTTGCTGATCGAACTGAAGCGCGAAAATATCGAGATAGTCAAAAGTGAGGCTCTCGACGCAAGCGAACGGGCATGGGCGGAGAATTACTTTCTCTCCGACGTGTTTCCGATTCTAACTCCCCTATGCATTGATCCGGCTCATCCCTTTCCTTTCGTGCCCAATCTCGGCCTGACATTGGTCCTGCATCTGCAACGCAGCAGCGGCAATAAGACAATGACAGCATTGCTGCGCCTGCCACAGCCTCTGAAGCGCTTTGTGCCGTTACCGTCTGCATCAGATGACGACGACGCTGCACCACCAACACGGTTCATCAGTGTGGAAGAGATCATTGGCATGTTCATTGATCGCCTGTTCCCCGGATATTCGACGGTGGAAAGCGGCATGTTTCGCCTGGTCCGCGATAGCGATATTGAAGTTCAGGAAGAGGCGGAAGACCTTGTGCGGCTGTTTGAAACAGCGCTGAAGCAGCGTCGCCGGGGGCTGGTCATCCGGCTTGAATTTACCGCTGACACGCCGGATTCGCTGCGCAAATTCGTGATGGACGAGCTCAACGTAACGGCCGCCGAAACCGTTGTTCTCAACGGACTGCTGGCGCTCGATGATCTCAACGATGTCGTGCGAGCCGGTGACAAACGCCTGCTCAACGAAGCCTATAACCCGCGCTTTCCTGAACGCATTCGCGAACACAATGGCGACTGTTTTGCCGCCATCCGCCAGAAAGATCTGGTGGTCCATCACCCCTATGAGAGTTTTGATGTAGTTGTCCGCTTTATCCGCCAGGCGGCTCAGGACCCTGACGTCGTGGCGATCAAGCAGACGCTTTATCGAACCTCCAACGACAGCCCCATTGTTCAGGCGCTGATCGAAGCGGCGGAGAACGGCAAATCCGTCACCGCATTGGTTGAACTGAAGGCACGCTTTGATGAAGAAGCCAATATTCGCTGGGCCCGCGATCTGGAACGCGCTGGCGTGCAGGTGGTCTATGGCTTTATCGAATTGAAAACCCACGCGAAACTATCGCTTGTGGTGCGGCGCGAAAGTGGTGCTCTTGTCAATTTTTGCCACATCGGGACCGGCAATTATCACCCCACAAATGCCCGGGTGTATACCGACCTTTCCTATTTCACGATGGACAAGGACATTACCCTGGATGTGGCACGGGTGTTCAACTTCATAACCGGTTATGCCGAGCCCAAGGGGCTGAAGAAATTGCTGGTTTCGCCAAATTCGTTGCGCGCCAAACTGACCCGCTTGATTGATCAGGAACGCAAATATGCCAAAGCCGGTAAACCGGCGCAGATTTGGATGAAAATGAATTCGCTGGTTGATCCGGCGATGATTGATCAACTCTATGAGGCCAGCCAGGACGGGGTGCAGATTGACCTGATTGTGCGCGGCATTTGCTGTTTGCGGCCGCAAGTGCCTGGCTTGTCCGACAATATCAGGGTCAAGTCCATTATCGGGCGCTTTCTCGAGCATGGCCGCATCTTTTGTTTTGGCAATGGCCACGGTCTGCCTGCCAAGAAGGCTTTGGTGTTCGCCGGTTCTGCTGACCTGATGCCGCGCAATCTGGATCGCCGGGTGGAGGTTCTTGTTCCATTGGAAAATCCAACGGTTCATCAACAGGTTTTGGAACAGATCATGCTTGGCAATCTGATGGACAATTTGCAAAGTTGGCAAATTATGCCCGATGGCACCGCACAGCGGATTGAAGTCGGGCCGGGGCAAACGCCGTTTAGTGCGCAGGAATATTTTATGACCAATCCCAGCCTGTCGGGCCGCGGAAAATCACTCAAGAAGAATGCGCCCAAGTCGATCCTCAAACCGTCGACACCGGATGTGATTGATGCGGTGCCGGATTCTGCTGCCTGATGGTGAAGTTATCGAAATCAATTGCGCGGGCGCAGGGTCGTATTCGCAAACTGTCGCCTGTGGCGATTATCGACATTGGCTCCAACTCAGTGCGTCTGGTGGTCTATGAGGGCCTGTCGCGCTCGCCAACGCCACTTTACAACGAAAAGATCCTTTGCGGATTGGGTGCCCATATTGCATCAACCGGGCGGCTGGATGACGATGCAGTGGAACGTGCGCTGGCCGCATTGCGCCGCTTTCGCATGCTGGCCGAACAGGCGGGTGCAACCCAGATCCGCACGTTGGCTACAGCCGCCGCTCGAGAAGCGGCCAATGGTCCGGAATTTACCCGCCGGGCATCGGACGTTCTTGGTGCGCCCATCCATGTTCTTACCGGTATCGAGGAAGCCATGTATGCGGCCTACGGCATTCAATGTGGCTTTATGACACCGTCCGGTGTGGTGGCTGATATGGGGGGTGGTTCTGTTGAACTGACACGAATTGATGGCGCGCCGACAGGCGAGGGCATTACCCTGCCACTGGGCGGCTTGCGGTTGCAGGATCAATCCGGTTCAGACGTTATTGCAGCCCGCCAGTTTGCGCGAGAATCTTTGAAAAGCGTCAAAGTTCTCAAACAGGCAGTAGGTGGCACCTTCTATGCGGTTGGCGGAACCTGGCGTGCGATGGGCAGATTGCACATGGCACGGGCAAAGTATCCACTCACCGTGATGCATAACTATGAAATCAGCGCTAAGGAAGCGCGCAAACTGTGCAGCCGTTTGACCAGCAAAAACCCGTCAACGATCCGGGGCATGGATGCTATTTCCAGCAATCGCCGCGCGCTGATGCCGTTTGGCGCCGTTTTGTTATCGGAGATCATGGCGGTGATGAAGCCAGACCGCATTGTCTTTTCCGGGCTTGGCGTACGTGAGGGATATTTGTACTCACTCCTGCCACCTAAGGTGCAAAAACTTGACCCTCTGTTGATTGCAGCCGAGGAATTTGCCGTTTTGCGGGCCCGTTCGCCAATCCATGCCCGGGAGCTGGTGAAATGGACAGCAGCCGCCTTCAAGGCCTTTGGAGTGGAAGAAACTGAGCAGGAGAGGCGCTATCGCACAGCGGCCTGTTTGCTGGCCGACATTACCTGGCGTTCCCATCCTGACTATCGCGGCGATCAGGCACTGAACCTGATTTCAAACGCTGATTTTGTCGGTGTCGACCATGCCGGGCGTGCCTACCTGGCGCTGGCTTCCTACTACCGCCATGAGGGCTTGGTGGAGGATGAGTTCAGTCCCGACCTGATCACCCTCATTTCACGCCGCAAGCGCTATCGGGCCAAGTTGCTTGGTGCTTTGTTCCGGATTGCTTTTCAGTTTTCCACCGCCATGCCTGGCGTCCTGCCTCATGTGGCCTTTCGTGTCGCGGATGAGGGGCCGGTTGAATTGACGGTAACCCCCGAAGTAGCCGATTTCGAAGGAGAACGGCTTTATCGGCGCATGAAAGGTCTTGCTGCAGTGCTGGAGCGGCCTGTTGAATGGGTTGAGCTGGCCGATGCTGGTTAGGGTCCTTCACTGATCTTTGGATTTGATGTTGGGTCAGTTCGATTGCGCTGATTTTGGTGTTTGGAGGCCGGGCTTTGGGGGGGCAAACAGGCCGAACTGCGCGTGACTGGCTTTTCCCGGTAGTGGACATAGGCACAACAGCGGCTATTGGCTGAGTTGCGGTCTCTTCTGCCGTTGATAAATGTCTAACGAACGACTGCTTCTTGCGGTTAAACATGCAACTCGACTAGTTGGATGAGATTTCCGCAGGTATCGTCAAAAACAGCCATAGTCGCACCACCAGCATTCACAGGTGGCTGTGTGAACTCAACACCAACTGCCTCCAGTCTGGCAACCGCTGCCTCAATATCGTCAACGCTGAATGCTGAAATTGGAATGCCGTCGGCCATAAGCGCTTTCTGATAGGTTTGCGTTGCCGGATGTTGGTTTGGTTCTAGACCCAACTCTACTCCGTCAGTTTCTTCGTTCGACACGACTGTAAGCCAACGATGCTCGCCTAGAGGAATATCATGCTTCACAACGAATCCGAGTTTGCTCGTGTAAAAATCGAGAGCCTTTGCCTGATCGTCAACAGCAATGTTCTTCATATACATTTTCATTTTGTGTCTCCTTGAGAAAATAGTTCCACCCAGGGGTTGATAGTATCTGCAATTGGCACTGCTTTTAGGGAGTGAATTTTGGTGCGCCCTCTCCAAGCCGTGGTGACTAGACCTGCCTGTTCCAGTGTATTCAGATGCCGTGTGATGCCTTGTCTGGATATTGTAACTGAATGCTCACCGAACAGCCTTGCGCAGAGTTCGAAAAGCGTTTGGTCGTCGCGCTTTCTCAATTCGTCTAGGATCAACAATCGCGTTTCATCACCGAGGGCGCTGAAAAGAATGCTCAAATGCGGGTCGTACTGATTGCTCATGCTCAATCATGCAACAATATTGTTGCATGTCAACGCGAACCTGCCATTCGTTTCAATCTACTCAAGTTTCCGAGATTGGCTCAATGCTGCCATCGAGCTGAATCAGCCAATGACCGAGAAGCGGACAATACCTCCGGTTGTTTCGGTCCGATCAACATCTGCTATAACGATGGCAGGCGATCAAAAGGGTGAGGTAGTAAGAGTGAGTCTCAGAAGAATTCCGAGCCAGGCACAAGGACGCAGCGACGCGGTGGCTTACAATGGCATCGCATATGTTGTGGCCTACGACCCGAAAGCCGCTGAGGGGATCGCTGCACAAACCGAGAATTGTTTGCGGTTTCTCGATGGCAAATTGTCCGAAGTCGGCAGCGCCAAGGAAATGCTTCTTCAAGTGACCGTCTTTTTAAGTGATATGTCCATGAAACGGGAAATGGACAGGGTATGGTGTGATTGGATCGGGCCGGAAGAAAACTGGCCGCAGAGGGCATGTGTTGGGGCCGATTTGGGTGATGACACCTGCTTGATAGAAATCACAGCAACAGCTGCTCAAATCGGTGACTGATATTTGCAAAACCTGTTGCATCTGACGAAACAGACTCACTCCCGCCCCTTTGTTTGAGGAAGTGCAGTCGTGTGCTGCGTCTCGACATCAGAGCCGTCATGGCGCGTGAAACGCCCATTGCCATCATTTGAATGGTACTTCAGATCCACATCCGAGTAGGTGCATACATCGTTTTGCGCCCGGGTGCCGATAACAAGGTACTGGGCCTCGGCCTGGGATTTGTTCTGCAGGTGGTGACCGTTGGGGTCGCCAAGTGCGAAGCCCGCCGCGTCACCGGCACGCAGCACCTGCTCGCCCTCATCCTGAATCAAAACAAGTTCGCCCGACACGACCCAAAGGAATTCGTCCTCCTGTGAATGCCAGTGACGCAATGATGAGGTGTCGCCCGGATACATCGTGACCAGATCGACCCCGAATTGAGTGAGACCCACAGCGTTGCCGAGTTCCTGAAATGTACGCCGTCCCATTTGGCTGGCATAAGGCTCAGGATAGAATGATGCGGATTTTCCCGGCACAGATTCGATCGTGATCTTGGGCATGGCTTAAGCTCCTGTCTTTGATGGCAGTTATGCGGAATATACGGACCCTTTTGGCGTATCAGCATAGAGTGAGCGGCACTCCATTTTTCGAACCTCTTCGATACGCGTGTCAAATAGACGTTTACCCAAAACAATTTCCTTCATGCCCGCCTCATGTTGGGAGCCGTCCCGGATTTCCAGCAATGTTCACAACGGGCTCCCGGCAATCTGCTGCCCATACAATTGGAGGGCAGGGGCGCCCACCTTCCATCATTTCCTTA
Source organism: Rhizobiaceae bacterium (assembly GCA_039969995.1). GTDB lineage: Bacteria > Pseudomonadota > Alphaproteobacteria > Rhizobiales > Rhizobiaceae > Pseudahrensia. The sequence continues at coordinate 208,117 of JBDVMU010000018.1, read as the reverse complement.
CCTGATCCAGTTGCCAAAGCGCTTCTTCTGAAGGCCTTCACCTTAATGTGAAAGACGCTATTTGCTGGGCGCTAACATCAAGTCCAATGCCTGTACGCAGGCACCGCTGGCCCCCTTGCCAAGATTGTCGAGCAGGGCCACCAAGTTGACCTGACCCTCGCTGCCAAAGACATGCAAATCCATGCTGTCCTTGCCTGCTAAAGCCGCGGCATCCAAGCGACCAACTCCGGCGCTTTCTTCCAGCGAGGCAACACGGACGTGGTCCGAACCTGCGTAATGGTCGGCCAGGCAAGCATGAACGCTTTCTTTGCTGGCGTCGTTCAATGCCGCAATATGGAGTGGCACCTGGACAATCATGCCCTGCGGAAAACGTCCGACACTTGGTGAGAATAGCGGCTTGTTTTCCAGCATGCCGTAGGTGGTGATCTCCGGAACATGCTTGTGGGTCAACCCAGTGGCATAAAGGAAATGCGGGGAACTGATGGCATCGTCACGGGTTGGATCTTCCATCTGCGCAATCAGCCCCTTGCCACCGCCGGTATAACCAGAGACTGCATTGATGGTAACCAGCGCGTCTTTCGCCAACAGGCCGTTCTTGGTCAGCGGCCGGATCAGCGCTATCGCTCCGGTCGAATAGCAGCCTGGGTTGGATACAAAGCGGGAACCGGCGATGACCTGATCGTGTCCGGGGTCGAGCTCCTTGAAACCGAATGTCCAATTGGGGTCGGTCCGGTGGGCGGTGGAAGCATCGATCAGCCGCGTATCACCATCCGCTACCATAATTGCGGCTTCTCTGGATGCATCATCCGGCAGGCACAGAACCGCAAAATCGGCTTCGTTCAAAAGCGCCTTCCGGACGTCGGGATTGCGCCGGTCTTCATGTGGCATGGAGAGCAGTTGGATGTCGTCACGACCTTGCAGCCGGTCGAGGATTTGCAGGCCAGTGGTGCCGTGTTCACCATCAACATAAATCTTAGGTTTGGTCATGATCTTCTCTTAATTCAATAGGTTAGGTGCGCGTTCGGATTCTGATTCCGAACCACTTGATTCAGTTTATGAAGATCGAAATCGTCGTTCCCAAAGATTGCCCAGCATATACATTGCCACCGTTGATCCTGCGATCGAGGTTATATCAGCATGATCGTAAGATGGCGAGACTTCCACAACATCGGAGCCAACAACATCCAGCTCCTTCAGATGGCGCAAAATGGCCAGCGCCTGGGCCGAGCTCAGCCCGCCCGAGACCGGTGTGCCGGTGCCGGGGGCAAAGGCTGGGTCAAGGCTGTCGATGTCGAAGGTCAAATAGGTTTTCCTGTCGCCGACCCGGTCGATGACCCGCCGGGCAATCTCGGCAGGTCCAATCTCGTGACAGGTCAGCGCGTCGATGATTTCGATGCCATAGTCCTGCGGCGCAATGGTGCGAATTCCAATCTGAATTGAGTGTTCAACCTCGATAATGCCGTCCTTTACGGCCCGCGTGATCATCGTGCCGTGGTCGACGATACCTTCTTCATCGTCCCAGGTATCCTGATGGGCATCGAATTGAACCAGCGCCAGTGGGCCATGCTTTTCTGCATGGGCCTTGAGCAGCGGATAGGTAACGAAATGGTCGCCACCCAGGGACAACAGATAGGGCGTTGAATCGGCGTTGATGATCGATGCTGCACTTTGCTCGATGATGCCTGGCACCTTGGCCTGTTCGCCGTAGTAGAAATGGCAATCGCCATAGTCGATCACCGCCATTTGCCGAAACAGCCGAGACCCGAATGGATATTGCGGGTCATTGTCCATGCCGCATGACGCTTCGCGAATGCCGCGTGGACCAAACCGTGTGCCCGGCCGGTTCGAGGTTGCCGTGTCGAGCGGAATGCCCCAGACGACCGCATCCACGCCGGTCAGGTCCTTGGTATATTTGCGCCGCATGAAAGAGAGTGCGCCAGCATAAGTCGGGTCACCAGCCTGTTGATGCAGGTCTTTCGCCGTGAACGCGTTGTCCATGTTTTTGGGATTTTCACTTGTCATTTTAGCCATCGCTTTAAACAAAAAAAGGCGGACCGTGAGGCCCGCCTTTGAAATACACCACTGAGTGGAATTTCGGTAAGCCTTAACGCTTGGAGAACTGGAAGGAACGGCGGGCTTTCGCACGGCCGTATTTCTTACGTTCAACAACACGGCTGTCACGGGTCAGGAAGCCACCGGATTTCAGTGTGCCACGCAGCTCTGGCTCGTAATAGGTCAAAGCCTTGGAGATACCATGACGCAGCGCACCTGCCTGGCCGGAAAGGCCGCCGCCGGACACAGTCGCAACGATGTCAAACTGGGTCTCGCGACCAGTTGCAACCAATGGCTGTTTCACAACCATCTGCAGAACCGGACGAGCGAAATATTCGGTGAAATCCCGCTCTTTGGTGGCTTTGGCGCCTTCCTTGCGGTTTTTCTTCTGAACGTCACGCTTTTTGACAGCACCTTCAATGATGATGCGGCCGGTACCTGGCTTCAGCCAGACGCGGGCAACCGCATCTTTACGCTTACCAGTTGCGTATGCGCGGCCATGTTCGTCGACCTTGCGCTCATAAACGGGAGCAGGCGGGTTGCCAGCCAGAGATGGGTTTTCAGCAATTGCTTCAGCAGCAGCCGTATCGACAGCGGCCTGATTGACTGCAGCGCCCAGGTCTTCGAGGGAATTGATCTCGGCCATGATTACGAAGTCCTTACATTTTTAGCGTTCAACGCGGCCAGATCGATGGCCTTTGGCTGCTGAGCTTCGTGCTTGTGCTCAGGACCAGCGTAAACATAGAGGTTTTTCATCTGGCGACGGGACAGTGGTCCGCCTGGCATCATGCGCTCAACGGCTTTCTGCATAACGCGTTCAGGAAAACGGCCTTCCAGCAGGGCACGAGCAGTGCGCTCTTTAATGCCGCCGGGATAACCGGTGTGCCAGTAATATTTCTTGTCGTTGAATTTTTTACCGGTGAAAGACACCTTGTCGGCATTGACGATGATGACATTGTCGCCGTCGTCGACATGGGGGGTAAAGGTGGGCTTGTGCTTACCGCGCAGGCGGTTTGCGACATAGGAAGCGAGGCGGCCTGGAACGGCATTCGTAGCGTCAATGACGATCCAGCTTTTTTCGACTTCCGCAGGTTTTTGCGAAAAGGTTTTCATGACCCAAAAGTCCTGATTGATTAGATGTGTTCGATAGGCCGTTAGCCGGTGTGGAACCTCGAATAATCGAGGCCCCGCAAAAGGCGAGGCCGGTTGGCGAGGGATATAGGACCAAGTGACAGATTGGTCAAGATGGTTTTTGTGGCGCGGGTGAAAATTAGTGTTACAAAACAGGTATTTAAAAATGTGGTATTATTTTACCGTTATTTTCTACGCGTTTGGTAACCACTAACGCTGCTTCGCTGCGCTGCAATGAGCCTCAACGGTCACAAATGATCAACTGCCTATTTCGGTGGAATCGCATATGTTCCCGTCGCGTGTGCGACTACGTCATCGCTGCCCGCAGCGCAGATTGAAGTTTCAAACACCATCAAACGCTTGCCCAGTTTCAAAATCTTGCAATGAGCGTCCAGCGGTCCCGGATCAGCCTTGCGCATGAAGTTGATGTTGAGATTGGTGGTCACCGCCAACGCTTCGCGGCCAATGTGAGACAGCACACAGGCATAGCCCCCCATATCGGCAAGCGCGAACAAGGTCGGGCCGGAGACAGTACCACCGGCTCTGATGTGGCGTTCGTCGGTTTCCATGCGCACAACCACCTGTCCCGGTTCGACCGTCAAAACCTGATGGCCGGGAAATTGTTCCAAAATCTGCGGATAGACCTCGGCAATATAGTCGTTGAGTTCAGCCGCGCTCATCACGGGTTGGGGTGTGGACATAGAGTGATTACTTTCGAAACGGTTATGCTTTTGGATTGATCTGGCGGTTTGTGGTCCAGTCGAAAGTTCCAGCGTCGCGCTCGCGCACTGTTTCCTTCCAACCTTTTTCCTCGCTGCGTGCCTTGAAATTCATGCCCTCCGGCGAGTGACGCGTAATGCCATCAAACAGGGTCGCCATCTTTTGGGTGCTGAGCAGGCCCATGGCCTCAATTGCTTGATTGATCACCATTTTTTGCATCATCAACTGATTGATTGGCACGCTGGCCATGCGGTGGGCGAGCTTGTCGGTGGCCTCGCCGAGTTCTTCAGGTGGTACGGATTTCAGAACCAGCCCGATGCGTTCGGCCTCACGGCCATCGATGCGGTCCCCGGTCAGCAACATGCGCTTGGCCTGTTCCGGTCCTAGCCGATAAGTCCACATGGCGGTTGTCGGACAGCCCCAGACTCGAGCGGGCATATAGCCAATCTCGGCGTCGTCAGCCATGACAATCATATCACAGCACAGCGCTATGTCAGAGCCACCAGCAGCGGCATAGCCATGCACCTTGGCAACTACTGGCTTGTGGGAATGCCACAACGACATGAACAGCTGAGTATTGCGATGCATGAACGCATAGTCCTTCATCGGATCCCAGGGCATTTCCTGGGTGATGTCCCGTCCGCCACCTTCGGTTGCAGATGCGTAATAGGTCAGATCATAGCCCGCGCAAAAGGCCCGGCCTGCGCCGCTGAGCACGATGACATGAATTTCCGGGTCGGCATTGGCTTCGTCCACCCGTGCAGCAAGCGCAGCCGGTACGTCCCCGTCAATGGCGTTTAGCACCTCTGGCCGGTTGAGAATGATGCGCCCGATACGGCCGTCCTTTTCAAGCAAAACCTTGTCGCTCATGGTCGATTTCCCAGCATTGTGTTGATTTGACTTTTGCAACAATCTATCGAGGGGGCAATACGCTAATCAGGACATGTTGAAATGGCAGAGATCCTCAAAATCAAGACGCCAGCAGAATTGGGCAGCGACGTCCTCGTCGAACAACCGCTTGACGGCGGTGTGCTGCGGTTGGTGCTCAATAATCCACCGGCCAACACCTTGTCAGAAGCCATGCTGGCGGCGCTGCAGAAAAGTCTTGATGCGGCTGAAAACGACCAAAATGTCCGCGTCATCATTGTTGCCGCCAATGGCCATCTTTTCTGCGCTGGCCACGATTTGAAGGAACTAACGCCGCATCGCGAAGATGAGGACAAGGGCAGGGCCTATTTCAAAGCGCTGATGGAGCAATGTTCAACGGTAATGCAGACCATCGTCAATCACCCCAAGCCAATTATTGCCGAAGTCAACGGTCTGGCAACAGCTGCCGGATGCCAGTTGGTTGCTTCGGCAGATTTGGCAATCGCTTCAGAAGACGCAACTTTCTGCACGCCGGGCGTGCATATCGGTTTGTTCTGCTCGACCCCGATGGTTGCTTTGTCGCGCAACATAGCGCGCAAACATGCAATGGAAATGTTGCTTACCGGAGAAGCCATTACCCCGAGCCATGCCCGCGAAATCGGCCTGATCAATCGGGTTGTGCCGGTCGAATACCTGGAACGGATCACGCTGCAATACGCCCGCAATATCGCTAAGAAGTCGAGCCATACACTGAAGGTTGGCAAGCAGGCTTTCTATCAGCAGGCGGATATGAATCTGGCCGATGCCTATGCCCATACAGCGCAGGTGATGACCGAAAACATGCTGGCCCGCGATGCAGAAGAGGGCATTGGTGCCTTCCTGGACAGCCGTGAACCGGAATGGCGCGATGAGTGATCGCAACCGTTATTCCGACGCGGAAATTCGCGATATTCTGATGTCGGTCAGATCGCTGGCCATTGTTGGTGCAAGCGCCAACAAGGTGCGCCCGTCGTACTTTGTCGCCACCTATATGGTCGCCAAAGGCTATAAAGTTTATCCGATCAATCCGGGCAGTGCCGGAACCGAAATCGCAGATTCCATGACCTATGCCAGTCTCGCTGACCTGCCGGGACCAGTGGACATGATCGATTATTTTCGCAAACCCGAATTCCTGCCCGATTTTGCCGCCGAGGTGATGCGTATGCCGGAATTGCCCAAGGTGGTTTGGATGCAGCTTGGCATTAGCGACGAGGCCGTGGCGCAGGCGCTTGAAATGGCTGGCATAACGGTAATCCAGAACCGTTGCCCCAAAATCGAATATGCCCGTCTTTGCGGCGAGATTGGTTGGTGCGGTTTCAACCGTCGGGTGATTTCCGCCAAAAAGCCGAAGTTGAAAAAGGGTTTTCAGCATTTCAGCCTTGGCAATGTGGAAGAGGAAGTCGGCGAGGCGGAAATTGCCGAAGCGCATGCCTGAGCGGCGCGCAATCATCATCGATACTGACCCGGGCCAGGACGATGCGGTGGCAATTCTGCTGGCGCTTGCCAGCCCTGAACTAGATGTGTTGGGCATCACGGTTGTGGCCGGTAATGTGCCCCTCACTCTCACCGAACTGAACACCCGCAAGATTTGTGAATTGGCTGGAAAGCCGGACACCAAGGTGTTTGCCGGCGCTGATACTCCGCTCAACCGCAAATTGGTGACCGCCGAACACGTGCACGGAAAAACCGGCCTTGATGGCCCAACATTGCCCGAACCAACCATGCCGTTGCAGGCTGGCCATGCCGTTGATTTTATCATTGATGCAATCGTTTCCCGTGACATGGGCGCAGTGACTTTGTGCGCATTGGGTCCATTGACCAATGTGGCAATGGCCCTGCAAAAAGCGCCCCACATTGCCGACCGGGTGGCGGAAATCGTGCTGATGGGGGGTGGTTTTTTTGAGGGCGGCAACATCACACCCGCCGCAGAGTTCAACATTTATGTTGATCCGGAAGCTGCAGATAGTGTTTTCAAAAGTGGCATTAAGCTGACGGTTATGCCTCTCGATGTCACCCATAAGGCGTTAACCAGCCGTGATCGGGTGGAGGCTTTCCGTACTCTTGGCAATGCAGCCGGTATTGCCACTGCAGAGCTGCTGGACTTTTTTGAGCGCTATGATGAGGCAAAATACGGAACCAATGGCGGTCCGCTGCATGATCCCAACGTTATCGCATGGCTGCTGGAGCCAGAAATCTACTCCGGACGCCAGATCAACGTTGAAATCGAAACCGCTTCGCCACTCACCCGCGGCATGACTGTAGCCGACTGGTGGCGAGTCACGGATCGTCCTGAAAACTGCTTTTTCGTGCGTGATCTGGACGACACGCGCTTCTTTCAATTGCTGCTTCAACGCATCGGTCAACTTTAACCCTAGTTCGCAATTGCAGAATTGCTGTCAAGTTACTGAATTTTGGCCGAAAATTGATAAAATATTCCCCTCAGACGCTGCGTTTGGGCACTTTCCCCCTTTGACGTAGCGCCAAGTCTGCCCGATAACGGGTTTTCTTGTATTTCTTTTGACCTCTGGAGTATCCCCATGAGCACCCGTGAACCCGGTTTTGACACACTTGCCATCCATGCTGGCTCTCAGCCCGACCCGGCCACTGGTGCCCGTGCAACCCCGATCTACCAGACAACGTCCTTTGTCTTTGACGACGTTGACCATGCCGCGGCCCTGTTTGGCCTGCAGGCATTCGGCAACATCTATACCCGTATCACCAATCCGACCACGGCCGTTCTTGAAGAACGCGTTGCAGCGCTCGAAGGTGGCACCGCCGCTTTGGCGGTCGCATCCGGCCATGCTGCCCAAATGTTGGTCATGCATGCGTTGATGCAGCCTGGTGATGAGTTCATTGCAGCCAAGAAGCTCTATGGTGGCTCGATCAACCAGTTCGGACACAGCTTCAAGTCATTCGGTTGGAACGTGGTCTGGTCCGACGGTGTCGACCCAGCTGATTTCGAAGCTCAGATCACTCCGAAAACCAAAGCGATCTTTATTGAAAGCCTGGCCAATCCGGGTGGCGTAGTGATGGACATTAACGGCATCGCTGAAGTTGCCCGTAAACACCACATTCCATTGATCGTAGATAACACAATGGCGTCGCCTTACCTGTGTCGCCCAATCGATCATGGGGCCGACATTGTCGTTCACTCGTTGACCAAATTCATGGGCGGCCACGGCAATTCCATGGGCGGTGTCATTGTTGATGGAGGTACATTCGACTGGACCAAAGATGACCGCTACCCAATGCTGACAGAGGCCCGGCCGGAATATAACGACATGGTTCTGGCCGAAACCTTCGGCAATTTTGCTTTTGCCATCGCTTGTCGCGTTCTTGGTCTGCGTGACCTGGGGCCGGCTATTTCGCCGTTCAACGCATTCCAGCTCATCACCGGCATTGAGACCCTGCCACTTCGCATGCAGCGTCACAGTGATAACGCACTTGAAGTTGCCAAGTTCCTGCAGGGTCACGATAAGGTTGATTGGGTTTCTTATGCCGGTCTGGAAGGCGATGAAAATCACGCTAACCAGCAGAAATATATGCCTAAAGGGGCAGGGGCCGTGTTCACCTTTGGCGTTAAGGGTGGTTACAAGGCGGGAGTTGACCTGGTGTCGAATGTTGAGATCTTCTCGCATCTTGCCAATATTGGTGACACCCGTTCTTTGATTATCCATCCGGCGTCGACCACACACCGTCAATTGAATGCTGACCAGCAAGCTGCGGCTGGGGCTGGCGAGGATGTTGTTCGTATCTCTGTCGGCATCGAAGATGTTGCAGACCTGATCGGCGATCTCAATCAGGCGCTCAAAGGCCTTTAATCCGGATTATCGGCTGGCAGAGATTTTTATCTGACTGCCAGCCGATCCAGTATTTGTTCACGCTTGCAACATATTTGGTTGCTAAAGGTGGACCATGAATATGCCCCGCATCATCATATTGCTCTGGCTTGCACTGCTTGCAGGTTGTGTCACTTCGACACCGGATCAGCTGTTGAACGCTGAACCCCAGGGGGTTGCAAAGAAGGACGGTTTTTATCCGGTCTTCGGCAGGATACCCGTCGGTCAGACAACGCAAATGACTCCGACCGAAAAAGCTGAAATGAGAGCCGAATTGACCCGCGAAGGCGAAATCGCGCGCCGTCGCGCCGGTGTTGTTGGGCCCAGCAGTTATCAAAGCGAAGTCAGCCGCATGAAGAAACTGGCCCAGGATCGGTTAAACGCGTTGACCACCCGTATCGAGGGCGCCAATAGCGGTGAGGAAAGCGGCAGCGGCGAAAGCGGCGCGGAAAGCGGTGATGGCAGCGAAGTGCAGGCCACGACGACACAATAGTCGTGTAAAGGTTCTAAACCGGCATTGTGGCGTTGCAAAACCGCGCCAAACGGGGCAATCAAGCACCACAAATTTCCTCTCAGATGAAGTCTATCCCAAATGAGCAATTCCCTCCGCATCGGCATCGCTGGTCTCGGCACCGTGGGCACATCGCTTGTACGTCTTGTTCAGGACAAGCGAGCTATGCTGGCCGACCGTTGTGGGCGCGGTATCACGGTCACTGGGGTGACTGCGAGGACAAAGGGTAAAGACAGGGGAATCGCGATTGACGGCATCACCTGGCACGATGATGCAATGGCCTTGGCCGCGGCGGATGATGTTGATGTTTTCGTCGAACTGATGGGCGGCGAGGACGATCCCGCCTATAGCGCGGTTAAAGCGGCGCTCCAATCTGGCAAACATGTGGTCACCGCCAACAAGGCACTGCTGGCCAAGCATGGTGTTGAACTCGCCGCGCTGGCAGAGGCGCAGGGGCTGTTGCTTAATTACGAAGCTGCGGTTGCCGGTGGTATTCCGATCATCAAGGTGATGCGCGAGTCGTTGACCGCCAACAATGTCACCCGCGTCTCCGGCATTCTCAACGGCACCTGCAACTACATCCTCACCCGCATGGAAACCGACGGACTATCATTTGACGCCTGCCTGAAAGACGCCCAGGAACTAGGATTTGCTGAAGCCGACCCAACCTTCGACATTGAGGGAAATGACACTGCCCATAAGCTGGCGATTCTGACTAGTCTGGCCTTTGGCACGTCGATCGAACCTGATGCCATTTATCTGGAGGGCATCACCAAGATCACTATTGAGGACATTGAAGCTGCTCGCGACTTGGGTTTTCGCATCAAACTGCTCGGCATCGCCACGCGCACCGCTGACGGTGTTGAAAGCCGTGTTCATCCAGCCATGGTGCCACTGGGTTCGGAAATTGCTGAAATTGGTGGCGTCACCAACGCTGTTGCCGTTGAAGCTGATACGGTTGGCAGTCTGATGATGTCGGGCCCCGGCGCTGGTGGTGATGCCACCGCGTCTGCTGCAGCTGGAGACATCTGCGATATCGCCAAAGCGCGCCCCGGTCATCAACATGGACCAGCTCTTGGTCAACCAGCCCACACGCTTGCCCCCCATGAGCGGGCGCCAATGCGCAGCCATGCTGGTGGATATTTCATTCGACTTACTGTGGTCGACAAACCTGGCACGATGGCCGCTATTGCAACCCGCATGGCCGAACAGGACATCTCGCTGGAAAGCATTGTTCAGCGCCGCGCCAAGGGTACCAGCAGCAGTGAGCAGGCGCCGATCATTCTGATCACCCATGAAACCACTGAGCTTGCCATTCGCAATGCCTTGGACGGTGTGCGGGCAGATGACAGATTGATTGGGGAACCACAGATGATCCGCATTGAAACATTGGGGTGAAGCGGCGAATATGCTGCAGCCCGATAATTTGATTTAATTTTCACCCCCCAACCGAACGGGACAAAAACGCCATGGCCATCGCCTCCAAAGAACAAGCCGGACATCTTGATCGCATGCTGACCATGGAAATGGCGCGCGTGGTGGAGGCCGCAGCCGTGGCTGCTGCGCGGGAGCGCGGGCAGGGGGACGAGAAAAAGGCCGACCAGGTCGCGGTTGATGCCATGCGTAATGAGCTCAACAATCTGCCTATCAGCGGCCGTATCGTCATAGGGGAAGGGGAACGCGACGAAGCGCCCATGCTCTATATCGGCGAGGAAGTCGGCTATGGTGGCCCGGAGGTGGACATCGCGCTGGATCCGCTGGAAGGCACAACAATTTGCGCCAAGAACCAGCCCAATTCTCTTGCTGTCATTGCCATCGCTGAGCGTGGCAAACTGTTGTATGCACCTGACGTTTACATGGACAAGATTGCGCTTGGGCCTGGCTATCCGGCTGGTACTGTCGACATTGATGCGACACCCACCGAAAATCTCAACGCCATCGCCAAAGCGAAAGGCTGCAAGGTTTCGGAGATTTCCACCTGTGTGATGGACCGGGCTCGCCACAGCAAACTGATTGAGGAAATCCGCGCTGCCGGCGCTTCCATCCGCCTGATCGGTGATGGCGACGTCGCTGGCATCATTCACACGACCGACCCGGAAGAAACCGGCATCGACCTCTACATGGGCATTGGTGGTGCGCCAGAGGGGGTGCTTGCCGCCGCCGCGTTGCGCTGCATGGGTGGCCAGATGCAGGGGCGTCTGATCCTTGATACGCCTGAAAAAGTGGAGCGTGCGGGCAGAATGGGCGTTTCAGACCCGAACAAGGCCTACACAATGGAAGAAATGGCGCAGGGCGATGTGTTGTTTGCCGCAACCGGCGTCACCGATGGCAACATGCTGCGCGGTGTCCAGTTTGCGCAAGGCCACATCACCACCCATACGGTCGCCATGCGCAGTTCAACAGGAACCGTTCGCTGGATCGATGCTCGTCACGAAGACCACGCCAAATTCGTATGACACCGAGCTAATCCATGGGCCGTGGGATAGATTAGGTAAATTGAAATCGAGGCTGGGAGGACTTGCGTCTTCGCGGCGTTAATCGGGCCTCGATGGGGGCTATTCCAGCTCGATCACCTGGATCTTCTTATTCTCGAAGCCGAGCGCAATGTCGCCTCGCTTGAGTTCCAGCGCCTGATTGCCAAACAGCTCACGCCGCCAGCCCTTCATGGCTGCCACATCAGCATCATCGTCGGCAGCGATCTTTTCAAGATCATCAACCGTTGCGATGATTTTGCTGGCCACGCCATTTTGCTCCGCGACCACTTTCAACAGCACTTTCAACAGCTCTGTCGCAGCACCTGTGCCTTCCGGCGAACGGGTTGGGCGGGGCACTTTGGGCAGGTCCTCGGTGGGAATTTCCATTGCTTGCCCGACTGCCGCCAACAGGCCCTCTGCATAGCGTGATCCTTCAAATCCACGCGGAACAGCGCGCAACCTTCCCAGCGCTTGTTTGTCGCTGGGTTGTTGCTGGGCAATCTCGTAAATTGCATCGTCCTTCAGCACCCGTCCACGGGGAACGTCCCTGTCGCGGGCTTCCTGTTCGCGCCACTCCGCAACCGCCATCATAACAGCCAGATCAAGAGGCTTGCGCACCCGCATTTTCAAACGCGTCCAGGCTTTTTCGACCGGCAGGTCATAGGTCTCTTCGCTGGTCAGGATTTTCATTTCCTCATCAACCCAGAAGCTCCGGTTTTGATCTTCCAGTTTCTTTTTCAGATGCAGATAGACATCGCGCAGATGGGTGACGTCTGCGAGCGCATAATTGAGCTGTTTCTCAGTCAATGGGCGTCGCGCCCAATCGGTAAAGCGTGAGGATTTGTCGATCTGTCCGCCGGTAACCTTGGAGACCAGTTGGTTGTAAGCAATCGATTCCCCGTATCCGCAGACCATGGCCGCGACCTGGCTGTCGAACAGGGGCTTTGGAATGAGGCCGCCAAGATTGTGGACGATCTCTACATCCTGCCGCGCTGCATGGAAGACTTTGACGACGCTTTCATTTCCCATCAGGTCGAAAAATGGCTGTAGATCAATGCCTTCCGCCATTGGGTCAACGATGCATTCATCTTCCGGGCCGGCAATCTGGATCAGGCAGAGGATCGGCCAAAAGGTTGTTTCACGCAGAAATTCCGTATCCACGGTTACATAATCGTGCTCAGCGAAGGCGGCGCAGGCTTCTGCCAAATCATCGGTATCGGTAAGTATTTTCATCCGCGCGGTATAGCCGCCGACCGGAACCAATGCCAGCCTGAATTTCAGTCGACTTTCTTACTACGTCCGCGCGTCAATTTTTGCATCATGGGCGAAGTGCGCAGAAGCATCTGGAATGGGCCACGATGGTGAGCCGGAACAGCCTGGCGTTGGCCCATACGCCACAGTGTCAACACCACCAATGAGCCGTGAACGATGCTGGTAAAGACAAACAATGACGAAGGACCATAAAGGCTCAACATCAGCGATGAGGCAGGCGGACCTATCGATGCTCCGATGCCATAGAAGAACATCAATCCAGCGGCCAACAGAACATATTGATCTGGTGTCGCGCGGTCGTTTGCGTGGGCAGCGGACAGAGAGTAAAGCGGCAGAGAAAATGCGCCGAAGAAGAAGATTCCGATATAGACAAGTATCGCGTCGGTCCCGGCGGAAATCGACAAAAACATGCCCGAAAGCACCGCACCAGACGTGGCAGCAATCAAGATCCAACGGCGGTCATAGCGGTCTGACAGCAACCCGAGTGGGTATTGCAGCACCGCACCGCCAATAACTCCCAGACTGATGAATGTGGCAACGCTGGACAGGGACAGGCCAATGGTCTCTGCGTAAAGCGGGCCGACATAGCGAAATGCGGCATTGGTCATGCCGATGGTGATACAGCCCAGACTGGCCAGTGGCGAAATAGCCCAAATCAGTTTGAGATCAAACTTCACCAATTCCGGCGCCTTTGGCCGCGAACGGTCACCAACCGCCACAGGCACCAGCGACAGGCAGATCATCACCGTCATGATGCCAAATAGAGTGAAGCCCCCAGTTCCGAAGATCGGCATCAGAAATTGCGCCCCGGATACCACCACAATGTCGAGCACCCGGTAGAATGCCATGACCTGACCCCGGTCCTTGTTCGAGATGCCGGAATTCAGCCAGCTTTCAATGGTGGTGAAGAGACCGGAAAAGCAAATGCCAATGATAAACCGCGCAGCCATCCAGCAATAGGGGTCGATGATCAAAACCAGAAGTAGCGTCGCGCAGGAGGCCAGTGCAGCCAAGGCGGCGAAGGTGCGGATATGACCAACAGACTGCAACAGCCGCGGCACAAAGATGCAACCGATGAGAAAGCCAATAAAGTAGGTGGTGCCCATCCAGCCGATCTGAGCGGCGCTCATGCCTTCCTGAGCCCCACGTACGGCGATCAGAGTTGAAAACAGACCATTGCCCGCCAGCAGCAAGCCGGCGGCCATGAGAAGCGGAATAAGGGGGCGGATGGCAGACATGATCCAAAGGGATGTTTATTGCAGCACCCCATGCCTCTGCTCATTGTTGCAATGGCGATAGGCGCAAAGGCGACGTCGGCGTGAATTCAATGTCGCATTTGCCGTCACCTTGGCGATACAAACCTTGACTTTCGCCGTCTTCCATGGCCAAACCCCGCGCAACCGTTCCGCGCCTGATTTTCAGGCGCTGCAAACCCCAGAATTTCGCAGGAATCAAACATGCATCGCTATCGTAGCCATACCTGTGCCGACCTTCGCGCCAGCGACGTTGGCCAAACCACCCGTCTGTCCGGCTGGGTTCACAGGGTCCGTGACCATGGCGGCGTTTTGTTCATTGATCTGCGCGATCATTACGGCATCACCCAGATTGTTATTGATCCTGATTCTGCGGGTTTCGCCACGGCCGAAGCGGTGCGCTCCGAATGGGTTATCCGTCTTGATGGCGACGTCAAGGCGCGCACCGAAGAGACCGTCAACAAAGACCTGCCGACGGGTGACATCGAAGTCTACGCCCGCGAAATCGAAGTGCTGTCCAAGGCACTTGAATTGCCGCTGCCAGTATTTGGTGAGCTTGAATATCCTGAAGATGTGCGTCTGAAATACCGCTTCCTCGACCTGCGCCGCGATACGCTGCACGCCAATATCATGAAGCGCATGGCGATCATTGCGGACATGCGTCAGCGCATGAACAACGTTGGTTTCAACGAATTTTCCACACCAATCCTCACCGCGTCGTCTCCTGAAGGTGCGCGTGACTTCCTGGTGCCAAGCCGCTTGCATCCCGGCCAGTTTTACGCGCTGCCACAAGCACCGCAGCAGTACAAGCAGCTGATCATGATGTCCGGCTTTGACCGCTATTTCCAGATCGCTCCGTGCTTCCGTGATGAGGACCCGCGCGCCGATCGTCTTCCTGGTGAATTCTACCAGCTCGACCTGGAGATGAGCTTTGTCGAACAGGAAGATGTATTGACCACAATGGAACCGGTCATCACTGAAGTGTTTGAGGCCTTTGCCGACGGCAAGAAGGTATCCCGCGACTGGCCGCGCATCGCCTACAAAGACGCCATTCGCAAATATGGTTCCGATAAACCCGACCTGCGTAACCCGATTGAAATGCAGAACGTCACCGAACATTTCCGTGGTTCCGGTTTCAAGGTCTTTGCTGGCATGATCGACGCCGATCCGAAGGTTGAAGTCTGGGCCATTCCAACCAAGGGCGCAGGCAGCCGCAAATCCTGCGACCGGATGAATTCCTGGGCTCAGTCCCAAGGCCAGCCTGGCATGGGTTATATCTTCTGGCGTGAGCTGGATGGTAAGTTTGAAGCCGCCGGTCCGATTGCCAAGAACATTGGCGAAGAACGCGCCGAAGCGATGCGCCTGCAACTGGGTCTGGAACTCGGTGATGCGGTGTTCTTTGCTGCTGGCGATCCTGCAAAATTTGCCTCCTTTGCCGGCGAAGCCCGCACCAAAGCGGGCGAGGATAACGGGCTGATCAACGAAGACGCGTTTGAATTCTGCTGGATTGTCGACTTCCCGTTCTATGAGTGGGACGAGGAAAACAAGAAAGTGGAGTTTGGTCATAACCCGTTCTCGATGCCAAAAGGCGGCATGGAAGCGTTGGAGAACGAAGATCCGTTGACCATCGATGCAATGCAATACGACATGGTTTGTAATGGTTTTGAGATCGCTTCAGGCGGTATCCGCAACCATCTGCCAGAGACGATGGTCAAGGCGTTTGAGATTACCGGACTTTCCAAGGAAGTTGTTGAAGAACGCTTCGGCGGTCTCTACCGGGCTTTCCAGTATGGTGCGCCACCGCATGGCGGCATGGCAGCCGGTGTCGACCGTATTGTGATGCTGCTCTGCGGCACTAAGAACCTGCGTGAAATCACCATGTTCCCGATGAACCAGCAAGCCAAAGATCTGTTGATGGGTGCGCCAGGTGAAGTCGATAAACCACAGTTGAAAGATCTGCATCTGCGGCTGAACCTGCCAAAAGAATAGGTCTACAAGCTGCCTGCCCCTGCGAGTGGGCGGCTTTAATCCTGAATAGGGCTGGAATTGATGAGGCGCTGTATTTGGAACCGGTTGGGCCTTTGTTTCGTCCTGGCCGGAACCTTGTTGGCGTCCGGCTGTATCAATGAAGCTGGCAATGAACACCGCTATCGGGTGTTTCATGTCAAGCCAGAGCAATTGGCCGACGCCCGTCAAAAGCGGTTGCCCTACATCATCAACAGGCGCGGTCATATCCAGACCATACAGCCGATTGACTTCTACACCCGCCAATGGGGCAGGGTACGGTTGAAGCGCAATTTTGTATCCGACGGCTCATCGTTGCCTTTTGATGATGATCTGGGTTCAAACATGGCAGCGCTGCTGCATGACGCGCTGTATCGCGGCGCCCCGGAATTGACCTTTCCCCATGGCTATCCTGGCCGTTGGACACGGGCGCAGGCTGACGCAGCCTACTGTGTGCAGCTGCGGCGTCAGGGGGCGACGGAGCGTCTGGCCAAGGTCAATTGCAAGGGGGTCAACATCCTTGGCGTCAGTCAGGGCGTTTGGCGTTATCACCGCCCGCGCCGTCAGGCATATTGGCAGCAACAGGAACACCCTCAGCGCAAATCTGATATCCGTTAGAAGCTGTATTCATTAAAGCCGGTCGTTGCCCAGCGCGTTGGCCAATCCCAGAAATGAACGGCAGAAATGAATGCCAGGGGTGAATGTAGAGATAATAATCAGACAGAGCGTCGCGCCGCCGCGCCGCCGCGTCGCCGCAAGGTAATGCAAATGGCGTGATGATAGCGCTGTGACTGAAATTACCCTGCCCAGGGTTCGTAATAACAACGATACGACCATCCAAGCTTTTGACCCGGTGACGAAATTGACCCCTTAACGGATAAAAGCGGTGGTCTCACTTCGGGCGATGGAGCGCGCAGATTTTGTTGCCATATGGATCGCGCAGATAGGCAATGTACAGATCCCCCTTTGCTCCTGGACGAATGCCCGGAGGGTCTTCACAAGCAGCGCCGCCATTGGCCAGTCCGGTGGCGTGCCATCTGTCTGCAGCATCCGGATCGTCCGCTGCGAAGCCAATTGTGCTGCCATTCCCATGACTGGCGACTTCTCCATCTATAGGTTTGCTTATCGAAAACACACCGGTGCTGGTAAAGTAAAAGCACCTTCCTTTTGGGTCGATGACGCCGGGTTTGTGTCCAAGCTCGCCAAGTATGGCATCGTAAAACGCCTTTGATTTTTCGACGTCATCCGCCCCAACCATGATATGACTAAACACAGCAATTCCTATTCTGTAGATTCAAGCAACTTCCTGCCGCGAAGCTAAGCGCCAAATTCTCAGATTACAAACAGCAAACGCTGATTTGACTTCAAATGCACTGATAACCAATCCGCTCGGATATGTTGGCCGCTGCTTTGAACAGTTTGAACAGCGCCAAACACAATAATTGACAAAGCTGATTGAGCCTTGGGAGGCAAATGATGTTATCCAGATCTCAGTACGTTTCGCGACGCGGCAATGGGGTTTGAATTTCATGAAAATCATCAGGCGAATACTGATCGGGTTGTTGGTTGTGGTGGTTGTCTTAGGTCTTGGGTTGGCAGGAGTTGCCTATTATCTGCACACTCCGGCTTCCGAAAAACGCCTTGCCCGCATGCAGCAGTCTTCGCTGTTCCAGGACGGCAGTTTTGTAAATGTTGAGCCACAGGCGGCAACCGAAATCACTTGGGACTTTGTGAAAGAACAGTTTTTTGGGCCGCAAAAACGCGAACCTGACGGGGTCATACCGATTGTGCCAGTTGAAGCCGATGTCTTCATCAGGCCAGCATCGCAAACTTTGAAGGCCACTTGGTTCGGTCACGCGTCGGTTCTTGTTGAACTGGAGGGCAAGCGCATTTTCGTCGACCCTGTATTTTCCGAACGCGTTTCGCCGGTTTCATATTTGGGACCGAAACGTTTGCACCCGGTTCCCATTGAACTGACGAAGGTTGCCAATGTCGACGCGGTTGTGATTTCTCACAACCATTACGACCATCTTGATGAAGCAACGATCCGGCACCTTGCTTCTGATGGAACGCATTTTTATGTCCCGTTGGGTGTCGGGATTCATTTTGATGCCTGGGGCATCGCCGCAGGCCAGGTCCACGAAATGGCTTGGTGGCAGGAGGCCGTGATCGGCAATCTCAAAATAATCGCAACGCCAAGTCGCCATTACTCTGGTCGGGGTTTGCTCGATTACAAACGCACACAGTGGGCATCCTGGGCTTTGGTGGGGAACCGAGAAAGGGCCTTTTACAGCGGTGATTCCGGCTACTCAAAATTGTTTGCGGAAATTGGCGACAGGCTCGGTCCGTTTGATCTCAACATCATTAAAATTGGTGCATATGGGCCAAGCCAGGCTTGGCTGGATATTCACATGACGGCCGAAAACGCAGTGCGGACCCATCAGGATTTAATGGGTCGAAAGCTTTTGCCGGTTCACTGGGCAACGTTCAACCTGGCGATCCATGATTGGGACGAACCGATCAAACGTGCCATTCGAGCAGCGCAGGCAAATAATTCTACTCTCCTTACACCGAAAGTTGGCCAGCCAGTATTTTCTGGTCAGAACTTCACCAATGAACAATGGTGGGTCGGCGTGAAGTAACGTGTTGCACGACGCTTACTTTGCCTTTGCCAAAAGCTTAAAGAACCGGCGACAATGTAGAAAAACATCCAGCCGCGCAGGAGAATAGCCTTGACCCCCCGGATGGCTGCTGTAGTCAGCCCTGATGGGGACATTTGCCGTAGCCATTTTCTTTTTGCTGATCACACCAGGCCCCGGTGTTCTGTCACTGGCCGGAGTTGGCTCAGCCTATGGTTATCGGCAGGGATGGGCCTATGGAACTGGTCTCTTCTTTGGATCCAACCTTGTGTTGATAGCCGCTGCAACCGGGCTGGCCGCGCTGTTTCTGGCCGACCAGCGCATCCGGCTGATCTTTACGGTGCTATCCACCGCTTACCTGCTCTATATGGCAGCCAAAATCGCCTTTGCCGGCTCCAAGATTGCTTTCATTCAGGCAACCCGCCCGCCGGGCCTGTGGGGCGGCATCGCACTGCAGGTGATCAACCCAAAGGCCTATGTGGTCGGCACATTTGTGTTTTCAAATTTCTCCATTTGGCCCCAAAGCCTGACCGTTGAGGTGCTGATCAAGTTGGTGATCCTCAATGCGATATGGATTCCGATCCACATATTGTGGATGTCAGCTGGTGTAAGCTTGAATCGATTGGCGCTTCAACAACGTACCCAGCGAATGATCAATATGGGCATGGCGGCGGCCATGTTGTTGGTCGTTGGCATCGCCATGTGGTCGACATTCTATTCAGGGTGAATGCCGTCGGGCCCAATTGTCCAAATGAACGGAACGGCGCTTACGTCGTTGTTGGCAACTAAAGCAAATAGGGAAAGCCACCTTCGAGCTTTAACAACTCGATCTTGCGCTCAACACCGCCTTCGCCAGAATAACCGCCCAGTCCGTTTGCGGCGAGAACGCGGTGACAGGGGATGATGATTGGTATCGAGTTGGCGCCACAGGCATTGCCGACAGGTTGGCCATATGTGTCGAGCTTGTCGGCAATTGCCCCATAGGTCGTGGTTTCGCCGTAAGGGATATCCAGCATGGCCTGACAAACGGCCTGCTGAAAATGATCGCCGCTGGGGTGCAGCGGCAGGTCAAACTCTTTCAACTGACCGGCAAAGTAAGCCGCAAGCTGTTCAGCCGCGCGGTGGAGCAGGGGTGTTTCCTGCTCCACTTCAGGGGCCTGCCAATTGATCGCCACGATGGCGCCATCCCGTTCGCTGACGGAAAGCGGCCCGAAGGGACTGTCTACGGCAATGGCTGTTGTCTGGCTCATTGAGCTCCTTAGCGGGCTGTAACCTGCAGGTTCAGCATCTTGGGGATTTGGGTTGGATCAGCCTGGCTGGCCATTACGACATTGACAATCGAAACTGGCTCGGTCGGCTCTGCGCGAACGCTGAGAGAGCCTTGCTCTTTCAGGAATTTGCCAACCGCTGCCGTCACCATTTCTGTCAGGCCCGGCATGTTCAGCGCGCCCATACCCATTCCGATCATCATCGGTGCACCGGCTGCGAGTTGTTCACCAGTCGTGCCCATCTGTTTGCCCTGGAAGTCGAGCAGACGGCCAGTCAGGGAATGATCTTCCAGTTCAATGCCGAATGACTCAAGCTTGATACCGCTCAGCTCAGCCAACATCGGGCCAAATGCCTGCATGGCATCCTTACCAGTCGACATCTCCATCTGGGCCTGAGAGAGTTTTTGCGCCAGTTCGGCTGTGTAACCGGAAATGGCGTAATCGATATACAGATTGAACATGTCGCTCAGTTTGATCGACGTGTCGAACAGAGATGCCCGACCGGTTTCTGGATTATAGGTGGCAACGGCCCCCATAGAACCTTCAACCTTGTCATAGCCCAATTCACCAAACACCGCCTGGGCGTTTGGATCCGGAATTGCCTTCAGGTTGACATAGAGCCCATCGAACTCAGAAACGGTTTCAATCGTGCCTGTTGCGTCTGGTGGCGATATCTTGCCAGAAAAGTTGTCCAGTTCGAACACTGGCTGATCCGCCATTGACGCGGTGATGCCGGTAACTGACATCGCCGAATAGATTTTCATCCAGTCATAGATTGAAGCGTTGACGGAGGTTGGAAAATTGACATCGGCCAGGTTGAAAGATCCCATGCCGAAATCAACGTCTTGTTGATCGTCAGTCCGCCCGGTTCCGCTCAGACCGACAATCGAAAACTGGTCAAAGGTCAAAGGTGCAGCAGGCTCACCTACAACGTCCTCCATTTGATCGGGCTCAAAGCGGTAGTCGAGCGGAATATCAGCATTGGTCATGACGATGGAGTCTAAAGTGAACTTCACGTTGTCGTCGCGCACCGCAATGCCGCTGACCGAAAAATTGCCAAACTTGATGCGTTGGCGCTTTTCTTCGGCAGTCAGTCCATCTTCCCAGATGCCACTCGGCCAGTCGCCATTGCTGGAGCCAATGCCGGCAATCGCAACTTCGCCATCATTGTCGGTGTCGCCACGGACATCGACCAGCGCAATGGAATCATAAGTCATGCGACCATTGGCGTCCACGAGCCCGCGCACCGATACCGTTTTGATGGTGGTGACTTCGCCCTTCTTGTCTTCGACATTGACATCAAACAGAGTAAAAGAGCTGTCGTTTTCCTCGCTGATTGACGCCCAGGTGATCTTGGTGCCTTCGACGCCCGCCAGGGCGACCAATTGCTCGAGCAATAGCTTGCCTTCTGCTGCATAGGCCTGCTGGCTTGAAAGAATGAGGGCTGCGGACATCGCGGCGATGCGGGTTTTCATGGTCGTTGCTCCGGAATTGCGGTCGTAGAGAGAACTACTGAACCATAATCGTAACAAAACTAAGAAGACACACAAGCTCAGCCTTCCTATTAGGGGAATTAGTTAGCCTCTGCTTGTCGGATTCGTTCAAATTCGCTATCGCCAACACATGGGAAACGAAGCACCACCTCCAATTGATTCGAGCGGCGGCGACAGCGGCAGCGGCGGCGGCGGCAACAGCGGTAGCGGCGGTGACGATGACAACCACGGCGACGGCATTGAAGCCATTGACCTGAGTTCGGCGCTCGAGGAACGCTATCTTGCCTATGCTCTGTCAACAATCATGGGACGGGCACTTCCCGACGTGCGCGATGGTCTCAAGCCAGTTCACAGACGCATCCTGCATGCGATGCGCGAACTGCGCCTCAATCCTGATACAGCATTCAAGAAAAGCGCCCGAATTGTCGGTGACGTGATCGGTAAGTATCACCCCCATGGTGATCAATCGGTCTACGACGCGCTGGTGCGGTTGAGCCAGAGCTTCGCTCAGCGCTATCCACTGGTCGACGGGCAGGGCAATTTCGGCAATATCGACGGCGATAACCCGGCTGCCATGCGTTATACAGAAGCACGCATGACGGAAGTCGCCACGTCATTGCTGGAAGGCATTACAGAAGACGCGGTCGATTTTCGCCCTAACTATGATGAAGCCGACGAAGAACCTGTGGTTCTGCCGGGTGCGATCCCCAACCTGCTGGCCAATGGCTCAGCCGGTATTGCGGTTGGCATGGCAACCAACATTCCCCCGCACAATCTGGAAGAATTGTGCAACGCGGCCTTGCATCTGATCAAGTTTCCCAATGCCGGCTTCGACAAATTGCTGGAATTCGTTCCGGGCCCGGACTTCCCGACAGGTGGGGTGATCGTTGAATCGCGGGACAACATTCTGGAAGCCTATAAGACGGGCAAGGGGGGGTTCCGTGTCCGTGCCCGTTGGGAAAAGGAAGATGCCGGTCGCGGCACATGGCAGATTGTCATCACTGAAATTCCCTACCAGGTTCAGAAGTCGAAACTGATCGAAAAGACGGCCGAGCTTCTTCTGGCGCGCAGGTTGCCTTTGCTTGACGACATCAATGATGAAAGTGCCGAAGACATCCGCATCGTCTTGACACCGAAATCCCGGTCGGTCGATCCCAATTTGCTGATGGAGCAATTGTTCAAGCTGACCGATCTGGAATCGCGCTTTGCATTGAACATGAATGTTTTGTCCGGTGGCAAAGTGCCGAAGGTTATGTCGATCCGCGACGTGCTGCGCGAATGGTTGGAGCACCGCAAGGAAGTGCTGTTGCGCCGCTCCCGGCATCGTCTGGGACAGATCGAAAAGCGCCTTGAGATTCTGGGCGGCTACCTGGTTGCCTATCTCAATATCGATGAAGTGATCCGCATCATCCGCTTTGAGGATCATCCCAAGGAAAAACTGATTTCCCGTTTTGAGATTACGGAAGTTCAGGCCGAAGCGATTCTAAATCTACGCCTGCGTCGCCTGCACAAGCTCGAAGAAGTTGAAATCCGCACCGAGCACGACAATCTGTCGAAGGAAAAAGCAGGGATCGAAGCGCTGTTGGCAAGTGACGAGGCCCAATGGAAGACCATCTCCTGGGAAATCGGCAATATCAAAAAGAAGTTTGGCAAGAACACCGAAGTTGGTGCCCGCCGCTCGACTTTCGAAGAGGCCGCCGAGATCGATATGGAAGCCGTTGCAGCGGCGATGATCGAAAAGGAACCGATCACCGTGGTTGTCTCCCAAAAGGGATGGATCCGTGCCCTGCGAGGCCATGCGCCGGACTTCTCAGCGCTGACCTTCAAGGAAGGCGACAGGTTGAAAACCGCCTTCCATGCTGAGACCACAGACAAGTTTCTGATGTTCACCACTGGTGGTAAGTTTTACACACTGAACGGTGATAAACTGCCAGGAGGCAGGGGACATGGCGAACCCGTGCGCATCATGGTCGATATGGACAATGATGCCGACATTCTCGATTTCTTCATCCACAAGCCCGGTCGCAAGCGTCTGCTCGCGTCTACATTAGGCAATGGATTCATCGTTGGTGAAACCGATGTTATTGCCAACACCCGCAAGGGCAAGCAGGTCCTGAATGTGAAGCTTCCTGTAGAAGCCTGCATATGCGCCGATGTGCCTATGGGCGATGAAGCGCCTGATCAGGTGGCCGTTGTTGGTGAAAACCGAAAGCTGCTGATCTTCCCAATCGACCAGATACCGGAAATGACCCGTGGTAAAGGCGTGCGTCTTCAAAAGTATAAGGATGGCGGCATCAAGGATGCCAAGACCTTCCGCGCTGCAGACGGTTTGAGCTGGACTGACAGCGCTGACCGGACCCACACCCGTTCACTCGACGAACTCAAGGAGTTTGTCGGCGAACGCGCTCAGGCCGGCCGCATGGTGCCCAAGGGATTCCCCAGAAATGGCAAATTCGGTTAGGGGCGATAGTATTTTGCAGCGCGGCTGAACGTTAACGGGAAGGCGTGCTGCCGATGGTGTCCTATTTGGGCAACGACAGAACAAGATCCGGAGCAGGCTCAAGCTTTTGAACCAGAAAACTTTCGAACGCGGAACTCTTCATGGTCGTTTCGAGACGGGGCACATAGCCTGACTTCGGGTTGACCCAGAACTTGTCGTGAATGTCGGCTTCGAAACTGCCCTGCATCTTGTAGTCACCCTCAACGATTTTGTGCACAACACCGTCAAGCTCTGCCTCACCGCATTGCGCATTGGAAACCGTTGCAACGCGGTCGTCCAGTGACTTTTGGTGCGCCTCATTTTGGCTTTCCATGTCCCGCACCTTGGTCCATGTTTTTCCCCGATCCGCCGAAGTGTAGAGCACATCGTCCAGCCCCATGGACCAAGGCGCGTTTGCTGGTTCGACCATTTCGGTTCGCCAATTGCCCTTGCCGTCCTGGTAATTCCAGTTGACGGTTTTCATGCCACCTTTGATTGCCTGCTCGACCAACACCTTTGTGGGTTCCTTTGTCGTGCGATCAGTCATCAAGCGGATAAAGCTGTCTTTGCAGCTCTCGGCCGCCGCAGACTGACAACCAACGAGCAACAAGATCAACGCAAGAAGTTGAGTTTTCATGTGATTTCCGAACCTTGTAAAGATTGCCTCTGCACCAGTTTGCAATTCAACCGTAATAATTGTGTTCTGGCAATTGTCTGCCGAGCCGGTAACGCACATTTGGCCTCACCGGGTCTTGGCGATTGGTCTGTGGTGTTGGGTGTGGTTACCCATGTTGATTTGCTCCGGACAGAGAATGGATACCGCTGCATCCGCCGACAGCGTTCTGGCAAAACGGGCTGACGTGGAACAACCATTGTTGGTTCGCGTCATTTGAGAAAACGCCTTGCCTCAGATTATCAGGAACCATCACTTTAGTGCATATTGTCAGCCATCTGGATGACAACGCGGTTGCCGCCTATGGCCAATACTCCCTTCACAAACGGCATGAATTGAAGGTGAGAAAAATGGATTATGCTTCACTGGTGGGCTCCAATCTTGCGATGTCACGCAACGAATTGGATTGGCCGCTCTTTAACAATGAGCCTATACAAGAGCAGGAACGCTACGGTTGGTTTCGCAAGTTGCGCCAACTGACTGCAAGAATCTGTACTGGACGCCTGTTTTGGCTCGCACATTTCCGGGGTTGGAACACCCCGAAGGCTCTGGCAATAAACAGCTGATGGGAGTTTTCAACATCAAGGCAGATCCGAAGACAACATTCACGGAGATATTTTCCGATGATGAACTTTCAGTGTTGAAAGTGATCGACACTGAAAGTGCGGCCTATTTCGCCAATGACTTTGACACTCTTGCTGCTCAATGGCTTCAGACCGAGCAAGCGATGCGCATTTTTGCTGGTCCCAAGGTTGGGGTGCGCAAACATCAGGGTTGGTCGCAGATTGGTGAGGGATTCCGAAATTCCATGCATTGGGCCCCGCAGAATTACGACGCGGGTGAATATCTCGTCAGAGAAAACACGCAGATTCTGATTTCGGGCGATATTGCCTGGGTCTATTACGATCAGGTGCTCGCTAAGAACGATCCTGATTTCATAACCGAGCCGCTGCATCACGAAACCAAAATTCTCCATCGGATTGAAGGGCAATGGCGCATTGTGTCGATGATAATCGTGGTGCCGGAATCGCGGTATGGCAAGACGCCTGAAATTCGCCTTGACGAGTTGGGCTGCGTGGTGGCGCAAAATGACGAGGCCAAGGTTCGCCTGGAGCAGTTTCCGGGTCTGAAGATCGTCGGCGACCGCTTGCACGCACGAAACCGCGATCTGGATGCGGGTTTCCAGGCCGAGATTGAAAACCGGGTGGCCTTTCTCAAAACCATGTTCGCACCTGGTCTGGTCAACCGATCAGCCCAACCCATTCAACTGGGAGAAGATGATTATTCTCGCCCGCTCTATTGCTGGATCAGGGTGGTGCAGAGTGAAATTTCAGTAACGTTTGATGATGCGTCGGCTCTGGAAGACTGGATCGCCAATGCTTCGCAGTTATTTGCGCTTTCGCCATCGCAAGAGCGACTGGTCTCCTTGCTGTTGAGCGGTTTGGATCTGCGCGGTATTGCGGAGAAAATGGGGGTGCAGTTGTCCACCGTGCGGACCCAGTTGCGCCGTATTTTCGAAAAGACCGGGACAAACAGCCAGACTGCACTGGCCACCTGCCTGCTGAGTGTGCGCAAACCCGGATAGAGGTTTATGGCGTTTGCGGAGGCAATGCCCACAACAATCTTTCGGCCCGATCTGCTTTGGTGACTAGACTGTCACAGATCAACAATTGCCGGTTGTCATCCAACTTGTTGTCTTATACGCCTAGTTCGAAATTGCCGCCGGAACCGGCTGGCGGCTGAACACTCAGGGTAGGGACTTATCTGTGACCACATTATGCTATGCAAAGAAAACCTGTTCCATTGGCATTCACGTGCTGATGGAAGAGATCGGTATGGATTACGATCTGAAGATCGTGGACTTTTCCAAGGGCGAGCAGAAGACACCTGAATACAAAGCGCTTAACCCGAAGGGCAAAGTAGCAGCGCTTGTCCGCGAAGATGGCAGCGTGTTGACCGAATATGCCGCTATCGCCATGTGGCTGGCGATGACCCATCCAGAAAAGAACCTGATGCCGACCGATCCGGAAGGCATGGCGCGGACCATTGAAGCGACCGACTTCATCGTCGGAACTGTGCATATGCTTTCCTGGCGCTTGTGGCGCCGTCCAGACGCTTACACGGACAATCCTGATGAGCACGAACAATTGCGTGAGCGCGGCAAGGCCGCGATGCTGGCAGCGCTCGATGTTGTCGATGCACAGCTTGAAGGCAAAGACTACCTGATGGGTGATTTCTCAATCGCAGATACCGCGCTTTACTACAACGAGTACTGGGCCGCGGATGTCGCTGGCTGGGATCTGCCCCCCAATGTTCAGGCGCATTTCGATCGGATGAAAGAACGCGCTTCGGTTAAAGCTTCGCGGCAGGTGGAAGGGGTCGCCTGACCCCGACCGGCGTAAATTGCGCCATTCGATCCACCAACGAAAGAGCAGGAGATCAGCCTCATGTCAGATGCGCTCAAACGCCCCAAGATTTACCAATTCAGAATTGGCGACTGCATCGTCACCAACATTCTGGATGGTTATCTGCATCGCAATGATCTCCACCCCTTTGTGGCGACCAATGCGCAGGCTGGTGAGATCGAGGCATTGGCGGCTGAATATCGCATTCCATTTCCGGCGATGGAGCACAATTTCGTTGTCACGCTGATTCAGACACCCGAAAAGCTGATCGTCATTGATCCAGGATTTGGCGGCGCGGCACCGACACCCAGTACAGGATGGTTCAACGGGCTGCTTGCTGAAGCCGGCTATGCGATTGAAGATGTCGACATTGTGCTGATCAGCCATTGCCATCCCGATCATATCGGCAATGTCGCCAGTGATGGTGTGCCAACTTTCCCAAATGCTGAAATCGTCATTGGCTCAGCAGAATTTGACTATTGGAAACGCGCGCAGGGTATTTCAGAAATGCGCCAGCCGACGCTTGCATTGTTTGGTAAAGTGCTGCTGCCACTGGAAGATCAACTTCGCATGATTGAGCCGGGCGATGAAATTGCGCCCGGTCTGACGGCCATTGACGCATTTGGCCACTCGGCCGGTCATTTGGTGTTCCGTTTGACTGGCGGAGAGGGCAGTGGGCTGATGTTGCTTAATGACACCGTGCCTCACTATGTTGCGTCATTTGCCAACCCGGACTGGCATTTCTTCATGGATGACGACCCGCAAAAAGCAGCCATTGCACGGCGTCGGATTTTGAATATGGCGGCTGATGAGGCTGTTCCGGTTATTGGGTTCCACATTCCGTTCCCGGCACTTGGATACGTTGAGCGGCGCGGAGAGGACGGCTTTGAGTTCCGCCCCGCGACCTATCAATTCAATCTGGGATGACTAAGCGGTTCGCGGCCGCCGCCGCTATTTGATAGCTTGTGGATTGATCGGTGATCCGGCGCCACCGGGCAAATGCAGGGGTGGGGCGACGAAGAAGAACTCGTAAACACCGTCTTCGGCGCAGTCTTCGGCCAATTCCTTGACGTAGAATATTTCGCCCATGGAAATGCCGATTGCCGGTATGACCACCCAATGCCAGGGCTGGTTGGCCTCGTCGGTTTCGTTGGGACGCACTTCGCAGCCCCAGGTATCGGCGCAAATGGCGGCGATGTCGTTCTCGCGGATCCAGTGGGCCGTTTCAAAGGCCAGGCCAGGTGCATCGCCGCCTGCATAGCCGGACCAGTCGCCCTTCGCCAAACAGCGTTCCTGGTGGCCGGTGCGGACAATCACAAAGTCACCCTTGCGAATTTCAACCCCTTGCGCAGCTGCGCATGATGTTAAATCATTGTTGGTGATTGCGTAGCCATCGTCGAGGCTGTCCATGCCCTTGTAACGGGGGATGTCGAGCAGCACGCCACGGCCAACCATTTTGTCGCGGACATTCTCAATTCCAAGCTTGTTGGCGCCCTGAACGGTTACTTCGGTTGCGTCGTAGCCGTTATACATTTTGTCATCGAGGAAGATGTGGGCCAGTGCGTCCCATTGGGTTGAGGCCTGACACGGCATATTGATGGCGTCATCGGCGTATCGCAGATAGGCCTTGCCGTCGCCGTCCTGCTTGCCGATCGCAGCGTCGGTTCCTGTGGCCAGCAGCTGGTGGATTGGATTCCATCGCCCGCCAAACAGGCCAGACTGAATTGGTTCTTTCAAAGACAGGCCAAGGGCAAAAACCTTACCCTTTTTGATCAAGCCTGCCGCTGCAACAATATCAGCAGGCTCAATATTGTTCAGCGTACCAATCTGGTCATCCTTACCCCAGCGGCCCCAGTTGGAGAGTTTTTTTGCGGTCTCGTAAATTTTTTCGCGCGTCAGTTTCATGGTCATGCCTCTCCCAAAATGGTTCGCTGGAAAGATTCCAGCCGTTATTTATCGATTGAAAAATAAGAAGTGAGCCCTGTCAATCGGTGCTGGACAGAAGTTCCAACGTTATTTATCATTCGATAAACTGTTGGGAGTTTCGTCATGAGGGCACTCGGCCTCAATCACTTGTCCGTTGCCGCTACCGATCTCGAGGCATCTCTGGATTTTTACCAAAACGTGCTTGGGATGGAGCGCATCCCAACTTACAATTTTGGCTTCACGACCCAGTATTTACGGTGTGGCGACCTGCAGGTTCATGTATTTTTGCTGGAGGACAAGATCCCGTTCTATCAGCATTTTGCCATCGACGTGGACGATTTCCATGCAGTTTATGATGCGGGTAAGAAGAGGGGAGCGCTGGATGATTCTGCCTTCCGCAACGCGGTCAATGAGCTGCCTGACGGCTCGGTGCAGATGTATTTGCGCGATCCTGCAGGTAATCTGGTTGAGGTGGACTGGCCCGATGTTTCATCGCTGGATACATCGAAGATCCCTGAGTTGAAAAAGCTGTCACAATTTGCTGATCAGGAAGGCGAGGCATTGGAAGCGTCGCTTTACTATGACCGTCCCCATTTGCAGCCGCACCGCAATAGTGAAGGGGACTGATGAGTTGGACACAGCACCAGACATCGCCAGCTATGTTTCGCGCGCCCGCGAACTGGCACCAGTGCTCAAGGAACGCGCCGCTCAAACCGAGGAAATGCGCCGCCTGCCACCCCAGACGGAGCAGGACCTGCACGACGCCGGTCTGTTCCGGATGTGGCAGCCCAGCCGGTTGGGCGGTGGTGAGCTCGATTATGTTTCCTTTATCGATGTGGTTGAAGAAATTGCCAAAGGCGATGCGTCCGTCGCCTGGAACGTTGCCAATCTGGGCAGTCACCACTGGATGCTCGGTTTGTTCAACGCAGAGGCGCAGAACCATATCTGGGATGAAGATGCGGATACGCTGATTGCCTCTTCATTTGTCTTTCCCTCAGGTCGCGCCCGCCGCGTCGAAGGTGGTTATCGAATAAGTGGCCGTTGGCCGTTCTCATCTGGTGTTGATGTGTCAGGCTGGAACATGCTGGCGGGCATGGTGCAGCCAGAGAAGGAGACCGAGGCAGCGGAGCAGCGAATATTTCTGCTGCCGAAGACGGATTACAAGATTATTGACACCTGGTTTACGGCTGGATTGAAGGGCACGGGTTCCAAAGACGTCGAGGTGGATGACGTGTTTGTTCCTGAACAATTCACCCTCGCCGTGCGGGACGTTTCGGGCGGACCAACTCCTGGTTCTTCGCTCAACCCCGGCCCGTTATTTGCACTTCCGGTATTCTCCCTTTTTCCGTTTGTGCTGTCGGGATGCGCGCTGGGCAATGCCCAGGCGTGTCTCGACGATTATGTTGAGACCACACGCAAGCGTACGTCGAATTACAGCAAGGCGAAGTTATCTGATCTGCAATCGATACAGATAAAAATCGCTGAGGCCGGATCGAAAATCGATGCTGCGCGGCTGATCATGCGCTCGGTCTGTCTGGAGGCGATGGAAGATGCCCGGGCGGGCCAGGTGCCAGACCTTGGTCGCAAAACCCGTTACCGGCGCGACGGAGCATTTTCGGTGGGCCTGTGCACCCAGGCTGTTGATCTTTTGTTTGCCGCGAGCGGGGCGGAGGGGCTGTTTTCGGTTGGCCATCTGCAGCGACAATTCCGTGAGGCCCACGCAATCAGTTCACACATAGCCTTCAGTTTCGATGCCGCAGGTGCTAATCACGGGCGCGTGGAATTGGGCCTGCCGTCCGAGAACCCAACTTTATAGGACGTGAATATGACCGAGGCAGATGCCAGCAACGGGTTCGATTATCGCGCATTGCGAAACGCTTTTGGAAGTTTTGCGACCGGTGTCACGATCATCACTGCGCGCGGAGAGGGCAGCGACAACAACATAACTGTTGGTTTGACGGCTAATTCATTTTCTTCCGTGTCGCTCAACCCGGCGCTTGTTTCCTGGAGCCTCGCCTCCCACGCGCCAAGCCTGTCGATATTCCAGAACTGCACCCATTATGCGATTCATGTATTGCGCGATGAACAAAAGCACCTTGCGGAACGGTTCGCTCAAAGTCGCGACGACAAATTCAACGGTCTTGGCCTGAAAGATGGTCTGGGTGGCGCTCCCATTTTGGCCGATTCACTGGCCGTATTTCAGTGCCAAAATGCCCACCGGTACACGGGTGGTGACCACATAATTTTTCTTGGTCAGGTTGAGAAATTTGACTGCAATGCGGGTCGTCCCTTGGTTTTTCATGCCGGTAAATTCGGCGACCTGGCAGAAATGGAGCACTGACATGAGCGAGCCGAAGATCAAAACTTTTGATGTCATTTTTGAAGGCGTTGGCACCACGGGTGCGAATATGCGCAATGACATCGCGGTTGAATGGCCGATGATGAAGGAAAAATTTGAGCTCGCCACCGATGAGGGACCATTCCACGGCGGAGATGGTACTGCGCCACCGCCGCTGGCCCTGTTTACAGCAGCCCTGACTGGCTGTCTGATGACCCAGATTCGGGCATTTGCAAAGCGCTTGAAGATTCAAATTGAACACGTTGAGGTCAAGGCCAGATTGCACTGGAAGGGCGAACAGGTGGGCATGGAGCCCTATGTGACCCAGCCGGTTGGGTTTTCTTTGGATGTCGACATTGACTCCCCAGCATCGCCAGACGAGTTGAAGCAGTTGCTGGACTGCGCCAAGAAGGGCTGCTTTATTGAACAGACCCTGGCGCAGGGATTGATCGTTGACCACAGGCTGAAGATTGGTGATGAGTGGCACGATGCCTGATCTGGGCAGAATTGATGCCGGGGCAGGGCAATTCTCCTGAGGGGGAGGCATGAACGAGACGGTCAAAGCACAACCAAAGAAGAAGCGTTTGTCGTCAAGCGAGCGCCGTGCTGATTTCATTTCCAAGGCGATTGAATTTTTTGCCGAAGAAGGGTTTGAATCCAGCACCCGCAGTCTGGCGCGCTATTTGGGTGTAACCCAGCCACTGCTTTACCGCTATTTCCCCAGCAAGGACGATCTGATCAAGGAGGTCTACCAGACGGTTTATCTGAACCGATGGCAGGATGATTGGGATGCGCTGTTAACGGACCGGTCGCGTCCTTTGCGCGATCGCTTACAGGAATTCTACGAAGCCTATACAGATGCTATTTTTGCCCGTGAATGGCTGCGCATTTTTCTGTTCTCCGGCCTCAAGGGTGTCGAGATCAATCGCTGGTATGTGGGCTTGGTCAATGAACGCATTCTGGAGCGCATTTTCACGGAGTACCGTATTGAGTCCGGCCAGGCGAACACTCAGGCAGAAGCGCCTGCAGCCACCCCGGAAGAGTTGGAAATGGCCTGGGTGATGCATGGTGGCATCTTCTATTACGGTATCCGCAAGCACATCTATGAATCGCCGGTTCTGGAAGACAAGTCGCGGATGATAGCCAATGCCCTGGATGTTTTCCTAAAGGGCATTGGAGAGGCAACGTCTTCTCAGAATTAGGTCAATTACCGCCGCGAGCCGGATAGTTGTTGCCAACGGCAAAAGCCACTTTCGACTGCAGAAATTCTAGGTCAGGCCGAGCCCATGGCATGTTGGACACATCGGCAAGGTAGAGGCGTCCATCCGGGCGCACCCAAAACAGGCCGGGTTCGCAAAATGTATCGGCTTCGGCATCCTTGATTGCCTTGGAAACATAAAGTCCCCAGGCGCGGGCATCGGCATCGGAAAGCCCGTAGCCAATGGTGAGCTCGTCGAGTTCCCAATCCTTGGCGGCTTGGGTGGCCAAAGATTCGTCATTCATTGAAATGGCAATGGTGGAAACCCCCGATCCTTCATAGGCACCGAGCAAAGTCTGCAGTTTCTGCAAATAGGCTTTGCAGACCGGGCAGTGCAGGCCGCGATAGAAGACCAGCATTGTGAAGTTTTCGGGCGATTGTTCCGACAGGTTCCAGCTTTTACCTCCAACCGTTTTGACGGTTAGGTTGGGTACCGGGGCATCGGGGGTTAGCATGGTGGACACGGGCAATTCCTTTTTTTGCGGATCTGAGGGCAGCCTAAAGCGACTGCACGTTCCAGTTTTCGGTTATGGTTGCGCCGTTGCCGCGAATGACCTTGGCAATGGGACAGAATTTGGCCAGATCAGTCTTGATGGCTTCCATCTGCTCCGGCGTTGCGTTGGTCTTGATGTCGATGTCGAGAATGATGTCATCAAACGGGCGGTCGACCTCTTCCTGTAAAAGAACGCCGAGACGATTGAACTTGGCACGGAGCTTTGTGTCCATGCTGCTCACCTCAACGCCCATGCCATGAGCAATTTTTTGCGTAATCACATTGGTGCAGCCAATCAGAGATGCCATCAGAGTCTCTGTGGGGGAGAAGCCCAGATTGGTTCCGTCACGCTCCAGCGGTTCATCGATCGTGCTTTGTAAATCGCGCACGCTAAGCACGGTCCGCGAATGTGTTTCACCTGCGCCTTCCATGCGCATGGTGATGTTGGTCTTTGGCCGTATTGTAACCATTCCAGGTGTTCCCCAATTTCGATCAATTGCTTATTTATAATTCGATAAATAAGAGATATGCTGCTTTTTAGCAAGCGGCTCACCGCGTTGTGATGGTGACTTGAAACCTGCCGAGGATCGTATGAAACCTGCGGAATTCAGCTATGAAAAACCCAGTAGCCTGGAAGGGCTGTTGAAACTCCTGGACCAACCTGACCGGGATTACCAGGTGTTGGCTGGTGGCCAAAGCCTGATGCCAATGATGAACTTTCGACTGGCGCAGCCGGAGCTGTTGATCGACATGAACGCGGTTGAGGAATTGCAGTTTATTAGTGAGGAGGGGGAGGCCGTTCAGATCGGTGCGATGACCCGCTACGCGCAACTGGCTTCATCGCCACTTGTTGCCAAGTACCTGCCGCTTTTCGCCATGGCCCTTCCGCATATCGCCCACGCCGCAGTGCGCAATCGGGGAACGATTGGTGGTAGCGCAGCGCTGGCAGACCCAGCGGCAGAAATGCCGGCACTTTTGCTTGTTCTCAATGCAGCCCTGAATCTGGTTTCAAATTCTGGTCAGCGCTCGGTTGCGGCTGATGATTTCTTTCTCGGTATTTATGAAACCGCTCTGGAAGAGGGGGAGATCATCCAATCTATCAGCATTCCCAAGACGCAGGCTGGCAATCGCTACGGCTTTTATGAATTGGCGCGTCGCCACGGAGACTACGCCATGGCTGGGGTGGCAATAGCAGCTGGCGCAGATGATCCAGTTGAGGACATCAGGATCGCCATGTTCGGTATCGCCGACCGTGCCTGCCGCATCAATGCAGCCGAACAGGCCTTTGGGGGCACGTCGCTTGCTGATGGGGCAGCACTCGATGCCGCAATAGCTGGGCTGTCGACCTTAGAATTTCAGGGCGACCTGAACGCCGATGCCGCCACAAAAAAACATCTGGCTGGCGTGGTTCTGAAGCGGGCACTGAAGGAGATGTCGAAATGAGTGAAGTTGTTCACATCAATCTCACGGTCAACGGTGAGGCGATTTCCCAGACGGTGCCGGTGCGCACCAATCTTGTTGATTTTTTGCGCAATGATGTAGGGCTGACCGGGTCTCATGTGGGGTGCGAACATGGTGTTTGCGGCGCCTGCACTTTGGAAGTGGACGGCACTATGGTGCGTGGCTGTCTGATGCTGGCTGTTCAGGCCGATGGCGCAAAGGTTACAACCATTGAAGGTTTTGCAGACAAGGACCGCGCGACCGATCTGCAAGAGGCCTTTCAGCGCCACAATTCGCTGCAGTGCGGCTATTGCACGCCGGGCATGATGGCCAGCGCGCTTGAATATGTCGAAGCTGGAGGCGCTGCAGACCGCGAGGCCATCCGCAACCATATTTCTGGCAATTACTGCCGCTGCACAGGGTATCAGTCGATTGTGGATGCGATTGTCGATGTGATTGATGGGAGGGCGGCAACATGACTGGTCCGCTGACGCTTTTTGACAAGCCTAATTCCTATATCGGCCGTTCCGTGCCACGTCCCGACGCGCGTCGTCTGGTAGAAGGGCGGGGGCAATATGTCGACGACTTGCAACTTCCGCGGATGATTCATGCAGCCTTTGTGCGTTCTCCCTACGCCCATGCGAAAATCGGTGAAATTGACTCAACCGAAGCTGCCGCAATTCCAGGTGTTGTCGCAATATTCACCGGGGCAGACCTTGCTGAATATGTGACGCCCTATGTTGGTGTGTTGACGCATTTGCAGGGCTTGCGCTCACCGCCGCAGATGCCGCTGGCTGTTGACGCTGCGCGCTGGCAGGGCGAACCGGTGGTGATGGTCGTGGCGCAAAGTCGCGCCATCGCTGAAGATGCCTGCGGATTGATTGAAGTCGATTTTGATCCGCTCGACCCGGTTTGCGATGCTGAGACGGCACTGGACCCCGACACGTCGGTTATTCATGACGACTACGACGACAATCTTGCCTGGCAGCGGGTGGTGGATGCGGGCGATGTCGAGGCAGCATTTGCACGCAAAGACGTCACAGTCATCGAGCGTCGTTTTGACTTCGGACGCCATACCGGCGTGACGCTGGAAAGCCGTGCCTCACTGGTTGAGTTCAATCCATCGGAGCAGGAACTGGTTTATCATTATTCCGGCCAGGCGCCGCACATGATGCAGGCCGTTCTGGCCAAGCATCTGGATCTGCCGGAAGAAAATGTGCGGCTGGTAGCCCGCGATGTTGGCGGTTCGTTTGGAATCAAGATCCACACCTATGGCGATGATATTGCGACAGCGGCTGCTGCAAAAATTCTCGGCCGTCCGGTTAAGTTTGTGGCCGACCGAAATGAGAGTTTTCTATCAGACATTCATGCCCGCGATCACCGCGTGGATGGACGCATCGCGGTTGATGGCGCCAGCAAGATCGTCGCACTGGAGATCGACGATTTGACCGGTATCGGCCCCTACAGCATGTATCCACGTACTTCGGCGATTGAATGCAACCAGATACTCAATCTGACCGGCGCTCCCTATGCGCTGGAGAACTACCGCGCAAAAGGCACGGTGGTGTTCCAGAATAAGAACATGATGTGTCAGTATCGCGCCGTTGGGCATCCAGTGGCCATGGCTGTGGCCGATGGCTTGTTGGAGGATGCAGCGCGCGAAATCGGTATGGATGTGGTGGAAATCCGCCGCCGCAATCTGATTGGTGACGACGCCTATCCGATGAGCTCTGCAGCAGGCATGAAATTCGATGACCTGTCCCATCAAAAAGCGCTGAACAAGCTGGTTGATTTAATGGATTATGATGGCTTGCGTGGCGATCAGGAGGAACTGCGCGGTCAGGGAATCTATCGCGGCATTGGCCTGGTTTCGATGGTCGAAGTGACCAATCCGAGCCCGATGTTTTACGGCATCGGTGGGGCGCCGATCTCGGCACAGGACGGTGCAAGCGTCCGTCTTGACGCTGCTGGAGCGCTGCATGTTGCGTCGTCAATCACCGAGCAAGGGCAGGGCACCAACACCATCATCGCCCAGATTGCCGCTGGTGTATTTGGTGTCGATATGGCGCGGGTGAAAGTGACCACTGGAGATACGGCGACAGTTCCCTATGGCGGGGGTACGTGGGCTTCACGCGGCGCAGGAATCGGTGGTGAGGCGGTCTTGCTCGCTGCTAATAAGCTCAAGGAACAGGTGCTGGATGTAGCAGCGACGATCCTGCAGGCGCAGGCTGATGAGCTGGATATTGTTGATGGTTCAGTTGTCGATCTTGGCAGCTCGACAGAGCGCATCTCGCTCGCGGATCTCGGCAAGATTGTTTATTATCGTGGCAATGAACTGCCCTCCGATGCCACGCCGGAACTCATCGCCACCCACCATTACCGGGTGACAGACTTCCCCTTCGTCTTCACCAATGGCGCTATGGCTGCCCATGTGGAAGTCGATACGGAAACTGGTTTCGTCAAAATTCTGGATTTCTGGGCGGTGGAAGATTGTGGTCGCGTGATTAATCCGAAACTGGTGGACGAACAGATCCGCGGCGGTGTGGTCCAGGGCATTGGTGGTGCGCTGTATGAGGAATGCATCTATTCCGAAGACGGCCAGTTGCAGAATGCGTCAATGGCCGATTATCTGGTGCCGATGGCTGCGGAAATGCCGGATATCCATATCGCCCATATCGAAACGCCGACCAAGACGTCGACCCTTGGCGCCAAGGGGGCTGGGGAAGCCGGGACTGGTGGTGCGCCGGCTGCGATCATGAACGCAATCAATGACGCGCTGCAGCCGCTTGACGCATCAATTTATCAGATGCCGATGACGCCGCAGCGCATATTAAAGGTTCTTGGTAAGGTCTAAGACAGTGCCGCCATTTGGCCGCGATACCAGTCACCAATCTGGCTGGCTGTCATCCAGCACATTTCCTCGTGGCCGCCGACATAGTCGAACAGCTCTTCCAGATATCGGATTCTGTGGGGCACTCCGGTGATGTAGGGGTGGATTGAAATCGCCATGATGCGGGCGTTTTCTTCGCCTTCCTGATAGAGCCGGTCAAACTGATCAATGCCTCTTTGCAGCAACTCATCTGAAGAGTGTTGCTGAAGGGCGTAGACAGCAATGTCGTTGGTTTCCACCGTGTAGGGGATTGTAGTGATCTCCCCATGGGGCGTGTCCACTTGCTGGGGCAGGTCATCGAGCACCCAGTCGGCAACATATTCGATGCCGTGTTCGCGCAACAGGTCAAGAGTTTCGTCAGTTTCGGTCAGTCCCGGGCTCTCCCAGGAGCGCGGCGGCGCACCGAAAAAGTCGGTGATTGTGGAAACCGTGTCAGCAATCGCCTCGCGCTGGTTTTCGACCTTGTGCATCGGGCCTTGAACAAAACCATGGCCCATAATTTCCCAGTTAGGCACTTTACAAGCTTCCGCGACACGCGGATAGGCGGTGCAGACGCTGCCATTGATCGCCACGGTCGTGGGTATATTGCGTTCCGTCAGTGCCTTGTGTTGACGCCAGAACCCGGACCGCATGCCATATTCGTGCCAGGACCAATTGGGCACATCCGGCAGCAGCGGTTGCCCCATGGGCGGCGGCAGAACGGTGCGTGGCATGGGCCGCTCGATCTGCCAGTTTTCGACATTCAGAATGACCCAGACCGCAACCCTTTTGCCATCCGGCAGCGTGAGCTTTGGCCGGTCGACAATTGCCTGATAGGGGATGCGATCTGTTAGTCGCATTATTGCGCCGCCACTAACGAACCAATGGCGGAGTTGACGATCGGCATGGCTTTCTCAGCCAGCAGGATCATCGATTTCTTACCAAGTTCTACGTCGACCCAGTCTTTGCCCGCATAAAGCAGGGTGCCGAAGTCACCAACTTCTTCGCGGAAAGCCAAAATGTCATCTGCAACCTTATCTGGCGTGCCCCAGATAACGCAGCGATCCATGACATATTCGAGCGTAACTTCGTCTTCGTCCATATTTTGATCTTCCATGAACAGGTTTGTGCGCCCGTGTTTCTTCATCTTCGTCAGCAACTGGTTGAAATAGAAGCGATAGGGGGAATCCGGTCCCAGCGCATATTCCTTTGCCGTCTTCATATCGTCGGCAACGAAAATTGACCGCGCAACCCGCCAATTTGCGGGGTCGACCGGGCGGTTCACACGCTCGCAACCTTCAACATATTTAGGCCAGTGCGACGCAACCCATTTTGACAGCAGGAAGTTAGCTGAAATCGGGTCCCAGCCCCGTGCTGCTGCTTCGGTGACACCCTTG
Organism: Rhizobiaceae bacterium; assembly: GCA_039969995.1. Taxonomy (GTDB): domain Bacteria; phylum Pseudomonadota; class Alphaproteobacteria; order Rhizobiales; family Rhizobiaceae; genus Pseudahrensia. Next base: position 169,277 of record JBDVMU010000018.1, on the reverse strand, counting down.
GAGAATGGTGCAACCACCGTCACGACGATTGGCGGATGCGGCTGTTGCAGAGGCTTCGACATAATGCCCTGGCCGATTTCGATCATCTCAGTGCGCTCGGTCGAGACGTTCCAAAAATCGCCCTCAATATTGTAAGGTGCTTCGCTTTCCCAGATTTTCAAAACCGTGTTGATGCATTCCTGGAACATCAGGTTACGGTCTTTGTCCAGATTGCCAAAAACTTCGGCATCTGTGGCCAGGCCACCCGGCGAAATGCCGAAATTCAATCGGCCATCCAACATATGATCGAGCATGGCAATCTGACCAGCTACCGCGGCAGGGTGCATATTGGGCATGTTGACCGTGCCAGTACCGAGACGGATGTTTTTGGTCTCGTTGGCAATCCAGGCCAGGAAGGTGATGCAGGACGTAATGTTCTCTGCCTTGTCGGTGACATGTTCACCCACATAAGCCTCTGTGAATCCCAGCTCATCGGCCAGCACGAACGCCTGCTTGTCTTCCTGAAGGCATTGCCGCCAATCCTTATCCAACGGGTGGATAGGCATTGTGAAAAATCCAAGATCCATTTTGATCACCTCATAATTGCACTTCGCCGAATCTAACGGATGAGCCGCACAGCACCGAATAATTTTTCCTGTCGCTTGGTATCAGTTTTTCTGATGGCATTCAGGCGTAAAGATAAAAAAAAGGGGTGACAAACTGCCACCCCTTTTCGATGCCGTGTGGAGGCTGCTTATTCCACCGTATAGGCATGTGGCCATTTGTAACCGGAGGCGTCGACCGCCTCGATATAGTTTTTCATGACTTCAGTACCGGGCATTCCGCGTCCGTCGGCGTCTTTTGCCTGACGACTTGGGAAGCCAGCCAATGATTTTGCCCATCCGGCGCGGGCTTCTTCCGGCAGAACTTTCAACTTGGCGCCGACTTTGGCGAGGCCATCAAGTCCCACTTTCTGGCGGGCATTCAGCGACTTGCCGGCTTGTTCTTCATAGCCACGGCCAACCTCGATCAGGATATTCTGAACGTTTTCTGGCAGGCGGTTAAATGTCCGCATGTTCATTGTCAGACCATTCACGCCCATCGCGCCGAAGCCGATCTGGGTGTAATGCGGAGCTGGTTCATAGAATTTGAAGCCAAGATACGCCGATGGGAACATCAGCCAGCCGTTATAAACGCCGGTCTGAAGTGACAAATAGCCATCAGGCAGGGTCGATTGCACAGGCACGGCGCCCGCAAATTCCAACCAAGGCAGGTTCGGACCGGCACCGCCGATCTTCACACCCTTGAGGTCTTCCACTGTATCCCAAGCGTCCGTGGTGCCGAGGTGATAGTTATCCCAGCCATGCAGACCAAGAAGCTTCTGCTTGTACTCTTTTTCGAAGGTTTCGGTCAGCCATGGCGTTTTGTCATAGACTGCACGGGTTGCCGTCATCTGCTGTGCCGAATCCTGCGGGCCGAACGGCGCATAATATGGGAAATTGTGCAGGAACAGTTTGGCTGGCTCAAAGCAGAAGCAGTAAGCGCCAATGTCGAGAATGCCGTTCTGTACCGCTTCCAGAGTTTCCGCCACACCGGCAATCGAACCACCGTAGCCTTCAACAAATTCAATTGTATGATCGGTTTCAGCAGCAACCCGCTTTTTTACTTCAGGAACGAAGTATTTTTCGACGTCCGACACATAGACCGCCGGGCCGCTTGGATGTCCCGCACCGATGCGAAGCGTAAAGTTATCGGCATAGGCGCTGCTCGTTGCGCCAATCGCTGACGTTGCCAAAAGCAGCGCGACTGCCGTTTTTCCAGATTTCAAGAATTTCATAGTGTCCTCCCATTGAGCGCAAATGCGCAGATGTCGCTTTAGCGGCCAGGCTTCTCCAAGCCTTATTTATCGATCGCTAAATTGCGGCTATTCCGTCACAAACCACCCACATGGTCAAGGGGCTTGATGCGGCAGGCAAGAGCATCCAAAGAGAAATGCCAGACTGCGCCATCATATTTCTTGATGAGGCTTGTCGACATTTCTTATTTATCGATCGCTAATTTTGCTTGAGCCGGGCAGACCCTTCCGATAGCCTTCCTGTTCACAGGGGAGGAATTTGGATGTCTCAACCATGAGCGAGCATCAAAAAGCTGCAGTGCCGATTCGCGTTTCGCGGGCGATTCACTTGGTGTCTGCGCTTTGGACATTGGGCCTGGCCATACTCATTTTTCTAGATGTGAGTGGTCGTGGCATGTTCAACCAGCCAATTCCCGGGACCAAGGAAATCATCCAAAATTCGGTTGTGGCGATAACCTTCCTGCAATTGCCGCTGGCGATTTTCACCGGATCGATGTTGCGGACAACAATTTTCGCCGATTCAGTTCCACCAAATATCCGTCGTCTGCTGCGCAGTGTCGGTTATGTTCTGGGCATATTGTTTTTCATCGGCCTGGTACTCAGCACCTGGGAATCGGCTTATGACGCCTATCGCATTGGCGAATATGAAGGTGAGGGCGCTCTTCGTGTGCCAACCTGGCCGGTCCGCGGGGTTGTATTGGTGATGGCGGCCTTCGGCGCATACGCCTATATGGCCATGCTTTACTACGACTGGCGCGGCCATCTCGTGGACGAAAACCAAGCGCCGGGTTCGGTTTGATGTTGGGCGGAGGAGATACTCATGGGCGGTGATATCGCGCTTTGGATGCTGGCTCTGCTGGTCAGCATGATTCTGTTCGGCGTTCACATTGGTGTGTCGTTTGCAATTTGCAGCGCGCTTGGTGTCTGGTTGATGCTGGGCAGCATGGAAGCCGCTTTGGCTATCCTTGGGAACACGGCCTATGAAGCGGTGCGCAAGGATGTGTTTGCGGTGATACCGTTGTTCGTTTTGATGGGGGATTTTGTCTCCCGTTCCGGGGCGGCAGCCGATCTCTACCGAATATGTGACCGGGGTTTGCGGCGTCTGCCGGGCCGTTTGGCCATCGCAACCATCGCTGGCAACACCGTATTTGCAGCCGTGACAGGCGTTTCCATCGCCGCCGCTGCAGCGTTCTCGCGCATCGCCTATCCGGAAATGCGTAAGATGGGCTACAAGCAGACTTTCGCATTGGGCGCGGTGGCCGGTTCTGCCTGTCTCGGCATGTTGATTCCACCATCGGTCCTGCTCATTGTCTGGGCGATTCTGACTGAGATGAGCGTTGGCGCGTTGTTCATCGCGGGCATTATTCCCGGTGTTCTGCTGGCCGCCTTGTTCTCTGCATATGTGATCATTGCCGCAATCCGCAATCCGGAAATCGCTCCGGCATTTGAGGCACCTCTGGTCGAAGATACACCGGCGGAACGTCGCTCAGAGTTGATCGGCGGACTGGGAATTTTGTTCCTTATTTTCCTGGTTATTGGAGGCATCTGGACAGGTCTGTTCACGCCAACCGAAGCTGCTGGTTTCGGTGCAATCGGTGCATTGCTGATTGGCGTCGTCAAAGGCATGCGCGGCAAGGAGATCATTGCTGCTATCTTCCAAGCCGGTAAAACGACGGCCCCCATCATGTTCCTGCTGATTACCGCCCAGATGTATTCCAAGCTTCTGGCGATTGGCGGCGCGGTCAATTACATCAAGCTTTCATTCCTCAGCTTGGGTGTCGATCCGTTCATGATCATTGCATTGATGGTGATCATCTGGATTCTGCTTGGCATGCTGATCGATTCCGTCTCGATTATTCTGCTGACCGTGCCGATCTTCGCACCGATCGGCATGACTCTGGGCATTGATCCATTGGCCTTCGCAATTTTTGGCATTTTGGTGATCGAGGCCGGGCTGCTGACGCCTCCGTTTGGCCTGTTGGTCTATACAGTGAAGGGGTCGGTGCCGGATCCCACCGCGTCGCTGGCGAAAATCTTCAGAGGATCGTTCCCGTATTTCGTGCTGATCCTGGTTGCAGCATTCATCGTGCTGTTCGTTCCTCAACTCGCAAACTGGCTGCCTGCGATTATGCTACGGTAGAGACCTGCGGCATCAAAGCCGCACGGTCTCGCCGCTATCAGATGACGCAACAATAGCCTCGAATACTTCGATATTGTGGACCAGTTGGTGATCAGTCCAAGGGTAGGGCGCATCGTTGCATATGGCGCGGGCGAAGGTTTCCAGATTGGCGACCACAGCATCCGACCAGTCGAGGCTTTCAGTAGTCTGATTGCCCGATGAGTCAGCTGAAATGAAATGCGTTTTACCACCCGGGGTGTCAGGGTGGGTGTCATTGCGGATTTCCACCCAACCATCGGATCCGAAAACATGAAACCGCATGAAATGCGGTGTGGCCAAAATGGCCTGCAATGAAGCCGTCATGCCAGCGGCGAAGCCAAGCTGAGCCACCACCATATCACCTGTGCCCCAGCCAAGGAGCCGGTCGCGGGTCTGCGCCTGAACGCTGGTGATATTGCCGAACATCCAGATAAACAAATCAGTCAGATGAATGCCCATACCGGTCATGCCAGCGCCTGGTGAATCCTGTTTCGATGTGCGCCATGAGCCGTCCGGCACGCCCACCAACTTGTTGTGGCTGAAGGCGGCCTCCGCGTGCATTATTGTGCCCAATGCGCCGCGTTCAACCATGCCTTTCAGCCGGATCATGGCCGGTTCGAAACGGCGTTCATGGCCGATTCCCAAAACCACTTTTGCCGCCTTGCAATTGGCAACCGACCGCGCCGCGCTTTCGCCGTTCATACCCAGTGGTTTTTCGCAGAAGACATGCTTGCCCGCTGACGCACAGGCCGCCACCTGCTCTTCATGAAACATGTGAGGCGTCGTCAAAATGACCGCATCAATGTCCGTCCTAACAAGCGCCTGATCCAAATCCGCGACCACATCGACACCCTGATTGCGAATTTCATCATGCAGAGCTTCGACCGGCTCAACGACGACGAAAACTGTGAGCAGATCGTTGCCCTTCAGTCGTGCAAGGATGTGACGTCCCCACCAGCCATAGCCGGCAATTGCCAAATGGATCACTGATTTTCTCCCCTGCCACATGCGTAATTGACTGGATGAGCATATAAGATATCTTTATGTCATGGGAAGGTCTCTATGAAAATTACGCATATCAAGTATTTTGTAGCCGTCTATGAGGAAGGGTCGTTTACGGCTGCGGCTGAGCGGGAAAACGCCACCCAGCCGGGGGTTTCCATGCAGATCAAGGAGCTGGAAACCCTGACCGGGACGACATTGTTTGAACGCAGCACCACCGGCGTGGTGCCGACTTCGGCTGGCAAATGGTTTTACAATCGTGCCCGGCAGGTGTTGAGCGACATTCGCGGACTGGAACAGGGGATCCGCTCGCTGGGCCAGATGATCACGGGAACAGTTCATGCCGGGCTGATGCCGGCGTTTACACGCAATGCACTTGCCCCGGCTATTGATGCTTTTTCCAAAGCCTTTCCCCATGCTCAGGTCCACGTGGTTGAAGCCTATAGCGGGGATTTGACCGAGCGCGTGGGCCGGGGGCAGCTTGACTTTGCCATTGTGCCGACCGAGGCCATGCCGGAGAATATTTCGGCTCGACATTTTGCCACCGACCGGGAGTTTTTTGTTCAGTCTTCCAGGTCGGGCCAGACATCGCTGGAACCGGTTCATCTTTCCGATCTGAGCGACCTGAAGCTGATTTTACCAGGCAGCGGCAATACACGGCGCAACTCGCTGAACACATTTTTCAAGCGTCATCATATCCAACCGGCTGAGGTGATGGAGCTTGATACGATGATGGGTACGCTGGACTTGATTGCACGTGGCGGATGGTCGGCCATTCTGCCGGGCGTTCTGTGTCTTTCTGATCAGCACGAGAATCAGCGCACAATCCACCCGATCAGCGAAGGCGATCTGCATCTCGACTACATGTTGATCCAATCAGCATCCCGGCCACTTTCTGAGGTGAGCTCGCAGTTTGTCGATCTGCTGGATGTGGAAATCAACAAGTTGATAACGGAAGCGATGCATCTCGGCGGTTAAACCAGGACAAGTCCCGGGCTGATCAATCCGAAGCCGGTCTCGGCAATAAATAGATCAGCGGTGCGGCAAGCAAAGTAGCAAAGGCCATGGCATAGAATGTTGCCGAAATGCTCACCCAGTCACCGATCAGCCCAAACAGCGGCGGCCCCGCGGCAGCGGTGAAACTGCCGGAGGCATAAAGCAGCGCATAGCCTCTGGCCATTCGGCTGGGATGCAACAGGTTGGCGGCAAAGCCATATGTGATGGATGAGGACCCTTGAACGACGGCCCCCAGCGGCAGCAACAGGGCCAGCGCAATCCAGGTTGGCGCGATGACAATCAAAGACAGGCCAATAGCAGTCAGGATTTGAATCAGGGCGAAGGCCGGACGAACCCCCAATCGATCAGCAAGAAAGCCGCAGGCGGCTTTACCAGCCGCGCCCCCGGTCAACACGATCACAGTTGCTGCCGTCGCTTGCCAAAGGGGGAAGCCTTTTGACAGCATCAGAAAGGCTGTGAAGACCAGTACGCTGGTCTGAATCATGTTGTCGATACAGATCACCGACAGCAATACGGAGAACTGTCGCCAGTCCACGACACCCCACCGGGAAACTTTGTGAAGTTCTTCATGGTTGCCACCGTCATTGTCGAAACTGTCGTCGTCGTCGTCGTCGCCGTCGCCGCCGGTGCTGATTGTCCCCTCAGTGTGGGTGGTCTGGCGGGTTTTGCGTCTAAGTTCAGAGGAAATGAAAAGGATGGCCATGGCTGCCAGAACTGACAGGGCGGCGTAGATCAGGCTGGTTTGGTACCAGGCCATGCCCAGGCCCGCGGCGAAACTAAACCCGCCACTGAAAGCCAACTTGCCGATATCGCCAGAAGCGTTGTAAAGCCCCAGCGCGCTGCTGCGCCTGTCGGCGCCAAAATTGGACGCAATCAATGAAGATGAAGGTGCGTGGTGAAGGGCTGTGCCAATGCCGACCACCACCAATCCGGCAGTGATCACGACCAATCCGGACGCTGCTGATATCAAAGCATATCCGAGACCCGAAAAGACCAGGCCAATGGCAAGAAGTTGGGTTTCTCCAACGCGTTCGCTCAGCAGACCCGACCCCATTTCTACGACGGCCTGAACGAAACTCTTCACCCCGCGCAATAATCCCACATAGGCATAGGAAAGGCCGAAGATCTGCGCCAGGACAGGCAGCAGCACATTGATGGTTGCAGAAAGGCCGTCCTGCGCAATGTGGGTCATTGCTCCACTGGCAAGTGCTGCTCTGGAAGATGATTGGATTGATTTCATTTGCAGCCGATACCACAGCGGCAACAATCAATCCTAGCCCAAGGGAAGCAAGAAAGAAGAATTCCAGGCAAATCCTATCTGTGAATAATGCCAATTAACAATTTGGTTCTCGATCACATCAAACTACGGTTCGGGCGAAGTCGCAAAGCGACTGCGGGGAGACGAGAAACTTGAGCAGCACCAAAAAACATCCGGAAAACCGGTATGTGAACGACCTTCGTCGGTTTGGCTTCGGTCAAACCCAGTTCTTTGGCCTGCGCGGAATCATCGTTCCGATCGGAATATCCATTCTGTTTCTGGCAGTTGTCGCGTTCTATACCGGCAGCACATATACCGGTTTGGGAGAGGAAACTCTGCTCATTGCGATTGCCGCCGTGATTGGTGGTTATATGGCATTGAATATCGGTGCCAATGACGTCGCGAACAATATGGGACCGGCAGTTGGTGGTAAGGTTATCACCGTATTTTGGGCTGTCGTCATAGCTGCTGTATGTGAAAGCGCAGGCGCGCTGCTGGCTGGTGGTGACGTTGTCAAAACCGTCTCGAAAGGCATTATTGCACCGGGTGGCGAGGTGACTGTTCAGCAGTTTCGCTATTTGATGCTGAGTGCCTTGCTCGCTGCCGGGTTGTGGATCAATCTGGCCACCATCCTCAGCGCACCGGTGTCGACAACCCACTCAATTGTCGGTGGTGTTCTGGGAGCGGGGATCGCCGCTGCTGGCGTTGGTCTTGTCAATTGGGGAACCATGGCCAAGATCGCTGCGAGTTGGGTAATTTCACCTGTCTTTGGTGCCTGCGTGGCAGCGGCATTGCTGTATTTTATCAAGGTTCGAGTTCTTAACGTTGAGGACCGGCTGGAGGCGGCGCGCCGCTGGGTGCCTGTGTTGATTGGGCTGATGGCTGCCGCCTTTGCCGCATATATGGCCATGAAGGGCCTGAAGAAGATCTGGAAAGCTTCCGTGATAGAGATGGTGTTGTTTGCCGCTCTGTCGTTTATTGCTGCCTATCTTGCTGCCAGACCTTACATTGCCAAACGCACGGTCGGTCTGCAGAATCGCAAGAAAGATATTTACCGTCTGTTTGATCTTCCCCTGATCATCGGAGCGGCGCTTTTGTCCTTTGCGCATGGCGCCAATGATGTTGCCAACGCTGTTGGGCCGCTGGCGGCAATTGTTTCCACAATGGGCGATTCCAGCGAGATCGCAAAAAGCGTTTCCATTCCTGTTTGGGTAATGGTCGTTGGTGCATTTGGTATAGCCTTGGGCCTTGGCCTGTTTGGTCCAAAGCTCATCGCGGTTGTCGGCGAAAAGATCACCCGGTTGAATTCACCGCGCGCTTACTGTGTTGCACTTTCTGCAGCAGTTACCGTATTGATCGCAACGTCATTGGGTTTGCCAGTTAGTTCGACCCACATTGCGGTAGGAGCAGTCTTTGGCGTTGGTTTCCTCAGGGAGTATTCGGAAAATCCGAACCGCAAGAAGCTGCGTCCAGGCCATAAACTGAACGCAACTGCCGAAGAGGCGTTCGCCAGTTCCACCAACCGCAGCAAGAGGCGGTTGGTACGTCGCAAATTCGTACTGTCCATTGCAGCGGCCTGGGTCATCACAGTGCCAGCTTCTGCGTTGTTGGCGGCTACGATTTATGCTGTTCTGCAGATTCTATGATCCACGGCGCCAGGCTTTCAAACTGTCGCACCAGTTCTAATAGATCTTCGCGGTGGACCACCTTTTTGGCATCGCTCAACAGTGCCCAGTGACGTTCGCGCCTATCGGACTCCGGCCAATCGGCGTTCTGCTCCTCTACCAGTAGCGGATAATATGTCACTGGCACGGCGTTGCTGCCATCAGAGCTCTTTTTGTTGATCGGTAGAGTTATGGGGAAGTCCTCCATCACAATACCTTTGACCCCGGCCTCTTCAAATCCCTCACGTTTGCAGGTTTCCGGGTTGGTTTCCCCGGCTTTTGGGAGCCCTTTGGGGAGGATCCAGCGCCCGCGTGTTTGAGATGTGACAAAAAGCAGTGCGATTTGGTTGTCTTTTAGGGCAAATGGTATCGAACCAACTCTTTGCATGTGTGCGCCTCAACGAAACAATTTTCAGTTTTTGCAAATTCTCGATCAAATACCCAAAATTTGTCCTGAAAACTTATTGGAAAGGCGGCGTTTTGCAAGGCGATTTGCCAATTCAAACAGATAGTACGCATTTTTGCGGCTTTTTGTCTGTGGGGGAATAACGCCAATGCATGACCACACGAAACTTAGTGTGAGATAGCCGACAGGAAACCGGGCAACGAAGACAGCGCGGTTGGGATGGTCTTCGAAGCCAGTCATTGTTGAGAAGCTGATCATGGTTGAGATGTATGTGAGATCAAATGCCCAATTGCTCGGCTTAAAGTGAGCCCGCGGTAACGTTTTTTGACCGGTCTATGGCCAGTTCGATCTCCTGCATCGCCGCATCTTCCAGCGGGCCGAAATCAAGCGCCGCTGCGTTTTCTTCAGCTTGTGCAGCATTTTTTGCGCCTGGGATGGGCAGAATGTTGGGCGACTTTGCCAACAACCAGCACAAAGCGCCTTGAGCCAAAGTTCGCCCCTGACAGGTGAGAATATCGCGCACAGCATCCAACTGTTCTGCTCGAATTGCCGAAGGCCGCCCTTCATCAAAATTGCCCTGAAGGTCTGGTGTGTCGCGGCGAACGTCGCCGTGAGGTATCCGGTGAGTATCGTCAAACTTACCTGTTAGAATACCCATTGCCAGGGGCGAGCGGATCAACCTGGTCAAGTTGAGCTTGTCAGCGGCATTGCTCATCGCCGGTGCGTCAAGACACACGTTCATCGCGTGCTGCACCGTTGAACATTCGGGATAGGATTCAGCCACATGCTTGATTCGATCCGGGAAATCTGTGCTCCAACCATACGAGCCTATTTGTCCGGCTTCGCGCAGTTCCTCCAGTGTGTCAAAAACGGGTTGCGCATCATCGATGGCCAGGTCATTGAGATGCAGCAACATCACATCGATCCTGTCCCGCTTCAGCCGGGCGCGGCTCTGGGCAACAGAATCACGCACATAGGCGGGGTCAAACCTTGGCCCGGTCATCTGCTTTGTTGCCGCGTTGAAGGAATGGCCCAGCTTAGACACGATAATGGCCTCGCTGCGCTGTGCCAGGGCTTGTCCCAGGAGAGTTTCGGAATGTCCTGCGCCATAGACGGCTGACGTGTCGAAAATACGTATGCCAGCGGCCCAGGACGCATGGATCGCGCCGAAGGAATCCTGATCGTTGGCGCCAGAATAGCCGATTTGCAGGCCCTGGTTCCAAAATGGCCCGCCAATAGCCCAACATCCCATTCCAATGCGCGGCGCTTTATGATGAAGCTGGTTCATGATTGTAAACTTTCTTTCTGATTTGAAGCCAATTAAAGTATTATATTCAGTGTTCCGGGCAATAAACTGAGAGAAATTGGAGGGTTCATTTCATGAATAAAACGAAGTTGAGTTGGGCGGACCTCGAGCTTTTCATTGCCGTTGCGCGGGGCGGCGGGCTGGCGTCGGGCGCGCGTATTACCGGCATGAGTGCACCCAGTCTGGGCCGCCATATGGCCGAACTGGAACAGGCCTACGGCGAAACTTTGTTTGACCGTCAGCCGCGAGGCTATGTGCTGACGGCGGCAGGAGTTGAGCTTTTTGAACAGGCGGGTGAGGTCGAAGAAAGAGTGTTGAACATTGAACGGCGGCGCGACAATCGCCGGGCGACTCTGCCGGTCCACATATCAGCCGGCACCTGGACCATGCAATTTCTGACCCACCATATCGGTCACATTCAATCGCAAGATACCAGGCTGGTGCTGCAGGCCTGCGAGCAATCTCAAAGTATCAGTCGGCGGGAGACCACAATCGGCATTCGCAATGCGCCCCCACAGGAACCGGCATCGGTTGCGCGAAAAACCACGCGTGTTGCATTCGCAGCCTACGCGGCAGCGGATGCAACCGGGCATGGCAATTGGCTCTCCAGCACAGTGCAAACGCCGTCTGCCAACTGGGTGAGGGCACATTGGGGCAAGCTGGTTGTGATGGAAGTGTCCAGCCCTCGTTTGCTTCTGGACCTGGCATTGCAGGGCATCGGTCAGGCGGTGTTGCCTTGTTTTATTGGCGATCGTGAACCCGGCTTAACCCGTTGCGGCGAGATCATTGATGAACTTACGGGCGACCAATGGTTGGTGGTTCACGGGGAAGATCGCAGTCAGCCGCAAGTGCGACAGACGTTTAACCGGATTGCCAAATTGCTATCCTCAAATCGAGATCTGTTTGCTGGCACGACGCAAAGGCAATAGCGGCATTGTGATTGCCAAGCCACCAACAAAAACCCCGTCGCGCTTTGAACACTTGCGCCGACGGGGTGAATATTTTTGGCCGCTTTGACGACCTGATGTAATGGCGGATGCAAAAGCTCCGCATACAGAATTATCGATGTGTTTTGAGTTTCGGGCGATGCTCCTGACCTTAGCCTTTCGGACTATTGCCTACTGGGGCTTTGGTCTGACGACACATGGATTTTAGCGTCGTCGAAGTCACCGTCCGCGGCCGCCCCTTCGGGTTGGGCCAGAACGCTGTTTTGGTGGTTTCATTCGTCCTCCAATCCACCGCATATCGTCTTGCATCGGACGTTCTTGCCAGCTTCGAAGCTGACTAAATTCTCGTCCGGACGAAGGCTGGGTGTTCATTAAATTATTGATTTAATGAATATATTCCAGCTTGCGGTAGGTTAAGGATGGCGCGTGAATCAAGGCTTGTCAAGAATTTGACCTCGTTTTTGCGATCACGTTTTTGCTGCAGTGCTGAAACAAACCGCTGTGTGATTTCAGCGCTAGTGGAGGATTGTTTGCAAATTCAGAGGGTTCGACTGCTTAATCGGCAATGGGAAGAAGTTGTCCACATGACCGGACATTTCTTCAATTTGGATTAGAATCGTTCCACTTCGGCGGCGGCGGGCGGCGGCGACGGCAGCGACACAATTGACGACCAGGATTCAGAACGCCTTGAAGGTGAGCGTAGTTAGGCTGTGAACGATGCCCTCGATGTTGAGGATCTTCTCGTTAACGAACTTCCCGATATCTTCGTTCTCGTCGATATAGATTTTCATCAGCAAATCGAATTCACCGCTGGTGGAATAAAGCTCGGAGACGATTTCGCGCTCATAGATCTTATCGGCAACGTCGTAGGTTTTGCCTGGCTGGCAGCGCAACTGCATAAACACACATTTCATCGCAGGAACCTCGTCTACTGCATCGGAATTACAGTCTCATATCTAGGCCAGTTTGATCCATTGGCCAACGCCCTGTTGGTAAAATCTACACCAGATCACCCTCAAACGGTTGCTGCTGTTGGAGATGAAGGCGGTGGCGGTGGCGGCGGCGGCGATGCAAGGCACTCAGTTCCCATAGGCCATGCCCGGCAATGGCTGCGATGACCAGCGAGCCACCAATATAGACGTTGCGGCTGGGAAGTTCCGTAAAGATCATCCAGACCCAAAGTGGTGCGAGCACGGTTTCAAGCAGGTAAAACAGAGCAACATGCGGGGCAGGTATGTAGCGCGGGGCCAGCCAAAGCGTAATTCCAGCCAGCGGTACAAGAATAAGCACATCGGCAAGCAACCACAGGGGAGCCGCCGGTGGTGTTGCTGTCCACACGACCATCGGCAGAGCAAATGCGGCGGTGACCACGCCTCCAAACCCCGGAGCCAGGGACAGGTCCTTGCCAGATCGACGGGCCAGACTTAGCGACAGGGCCAGCAGCGAAGCGCAGATTAGGGCGCAGATGTCGCCCAACAGGTTGCCGGATCCAAACCCGTCAGCAACGATAATGCCAACGCCGACCAAAGTCGTGAGAATTGCTGCCCAGGTTGCAGTAGAAGGTTTTTCCCCGGTGATCGGCCAGGAAATCAGAGCTGCCAACATGGCGTTGAACGCGAGAATGAAAACCACATTGGCCGTCGATGTATTGAACACTGCGAGCGCGAAAAACACACTGTTTAGGCCGGACAGCGCGCCGACAGTTATAAATTCCCGATCAGCAAACAATTCGCGGGGCATATCAGACCTGTCAGCGAAAAAGCGCCAATAGAGCCAGAGCACCAGCGCCATCCCCAATCCGCGTGCGCCCATGACGGTGTAGGGATCGCTTTCGGCAAGACGGATCAGCGGAATGTCGATGGACAGGGCAAAGCCTCCGACAAAGGCCAGGCCAAGGCCTTTTGCAGGCTGATGAACAAGTTGCGTGGCCATGGTCCCCCGACCCCTGAATGCGCCTTGGAAGGATTGCGCCCATCCGGTTTAGACACGATTGCCCGCCTGATCCAGCGTTTTTGCATCCGCCCGGGGAAGCGGTCGCTCTATTTGTTGAATTCGATCCAGCCGCCGGCCTGCAGGCGCTCTTGCGGCAGGAAACGGGCTTTGTAGTCCATTTTGGACGAGCCTGCGACCCAATAGCCCAAATGGCAAAATTTCAGCCCTTCGCGCTGCGCCCGGGCGATGTGATCCAGAATAAGGAATGTGCCAAGGCTGCGCTTATCCTCATTGGGATCGAAAAAGCTGTAAACCATGGAATTGCCATCTCCGAGCCGATCAAACAACACGGCGGCAACCAGGGGACCGATGCCTTTGCCGGTAATCTGGCTGTCAGGACCACGACGACGATATTCAATGATGCTGGTGGCGACATGGCTGTCTTCCACCATCATGGCGTAATCAAGCACTGTCATACCGGCCATGCCGCCGTCGCCGTGGCGGGAATCGACATAACGACGGAACAGGGAATATTGCTCCGAGGTCGGCGAGTTGCCGATTTCATAGCCAATCAGATCAGTATTGTTGCGGGCAACACGGCGCATCGATTTTGTTGGTTTAAAGCGGCGCACCAATACCCGGGTTGCCTGACAGGCGCGACAGGATTCACAGGCCGGACGATAAGCAATGTTCTGGCTGCGGCGGAAGCCGCCCTGCGACAGGTCATCGTGAACAATGGGCGCGCGCTCTCCCACAAGGTGGGTAAATACCTTGCGCTCCATCTGATGCTGCAAATACGGGCACGGCGCCGGGGCCGTGAGGTAAAATTGCGGCGTGTTGAGCGAATGAGCGGTCATTCATAAACCATAGTAGAAAGGAGCGAACATTGAAAAGACCAACCAGAGCAGAATTATTAACGGAATCCCGCTGCGCAGGTAATCGCGGAAGCGGTAACGACCCGGTCCAAGCACCAAAAGGTTGGTTTGATAACCTACAGGGGTGGCAAATGAGCAGTTGGCTGCGAAGATTATGCAGACAATAAATGGTTCCACCGGGACGTTTAGCCGCTGGGCGATTCCGATCGCAATAGGGGAGAAAAGCACGGCCGTTGCGTTGTTAGACAGGATATTGGTCAAAAACGCTGTGATTATGAACAGTGCGGACAGGATCATTGCCGGGCTTTGTCCGTCCATGACATTGACGAAACTGGTGGCCAGAAAGTCCGCTCCACCGGTTCTTTCCAGCGCCAGCGCAGCAGCCAGCGACGCGCCGACCATCATGTAGATTTGCCGATCAAAACTTCGTGCGGCCTGTCGAATGGAAAGGCAACCGGAGGCAATCACCGCATAGGCACCCAAAAGGGAGGCGACAACGATAGGCAGAATCGACAGCGAAGCCGTGGCGATAACCAGTGCAAAGATCAAAATCGCCCGTGGTGCATAGGCCCGCAGCGGAACTTCACCGGCAGAATGTTCCAACAGCAACAATTCACGGCTGGCGCGCAGGCGCTCGATGTCTTCCGGCAGGCCACCAATCAACAGTGTATCACCGGGTTCAAGACGGATCGCACGAACCAGCCCCCGTGCCATGACGCTACGTCTCTGCAGGCCGAGGATCATAGTGCCGTAGGTGGCACGGATACGGGAGGCTTCGATGGTACGCCCGGCAAAGCGGGAGCCGGGGGCCACGACAGCTTCGGCGATGGTGAAATTCTCAGTGACGCCTGAAAGCGTATCGCTGCGGCGTGTCGGATCATGATCTTCCGCGGCCATCTGCGGCAGGCTGGCAAACCCATCTGAAAGCGCTTTCGTCAGCGCCCGGCGGGTTGCTGCGACAATGACGATATCTCCGGCGGTCAGGATGGTGTCCTCGAACGGCGGCAATATCTGCTCGCCATTGCGCAGGATCGAGCGCACCGTAACGTCGTTTAGGGCAGGGAACAGGCCTGCCACGGAACTTGCGCCCTCGAGCGGGTGATCTTCGGCTACATGGATCTGAGCCAGAAACTGGCGCCCGGTGACATTGCTCACCTTAGGGTCGGCTGAAGAGCGATTGCCAAGAATGAGTGGCATGATGAAAACGACAAACAGCAAGCCCGCTCCTGCCATGACGAGGCCGGGAATGGAGAAGTCAAAGAACCCCAATTCAAACCCGTAGCGCTGGGCAACACCGGCGACCAACAGGTTGGTGGACGAGCCGATCAGAGTTGTCATACCGCCGAGAATGCCGACAAAGGAAAGCGGCATCAGGGCGGCTGATGCCGAGAAATTTCGCTGTGCCGCGATGGCGACGATGATCGGGATGAACATCACCACAACCGGCGTATTGTTCAAAAAGGCACTGGTGAAGCCTGCGGTAACCAACAGCACGAAAATTGTGGCGCGGGCGCTGTTGCCACCGACTTTCGACAAAAACTCCGCGGGTCGTTCAAGCGCATCGGTATTAAACAGGGCTTGGCCGATAACAAGCAGTGCCAACACGGTGATCAACGCCGGATTTGCAAAACCCATCAACAGGTCGGTTGCCGAAACCTGATCTTCCAGATTCTGGGGGACCAGGCTGAAAACGGCAAGCAGAAACACGAGCGCCGCCAGCGAAACGCCCTCGATTGACCATTTCTCGGCGCCGTAAGCGACGATCGTTACAGCGATCACCGCGAAGGTGATCCACATGTGAAATTGGTCCATGCGCCGTCATGTCCCGGGTTGAGTTGCGGCGAAGCTGCCGTTCAACTCACGAGCTTAGAGACAATCTGGATCAAATTGAAGCGGTTAAGTTAGGCGCGACCAACATAGGTGCCCAGCAGGATGTCGTGGATCAACCGCTTGCGCGAGGAGAAAAACGAAACCAGCAATGGCAGGATCACGGCGACAGTGTGGATCGCCCAAAACAGGATGCCGTGAAGACAGGCCAGCAGCGGATCAACATTGCTGCCATCCAGCTTGCGAACGCGGATGCCCATAAAGGCCATGCCGATGGTCGCCTGACGAGGGCCACCCATCGTTGTGGCAAGGTAAAGCAGGGCAACAAGCGGCGGCACGAAAGGCAACAGGCCCCAGGCGAGGCCCAGCGTTGGAATGCCCAATACGCCGATGATGATGAACAATGGAATGCTCAAAAGGCCAATGATGATATAATCGAGAAAAAACGACAAAACCCGAGCGGTGCGAACACCATCCAGTTCTTCTGGCGTCACCACGCGTGCGCCTGTTTCGTTGTCGATAATGTCTTCAACCATCTTCGTTCTTTTCAGCCTCTCAAAACCCGTTATTTGCGTTGGCTCATATGTAGGATGCAAATAACGGGTTTCAAGTTTGAGGCCTATGCAGCCAGGGTTGAGGTGGTTGGTTTGCCCTTTGGCCAGAGCAGCGGGATTTCAAACATCAGCAGGAAAGCAAAGTTCAAAACTGCGTTGAATGGTGCTCCAACGGCGATTGAACCAGCCGAGTCGATGACAAACCACACGGCAACTCCGGTCAAAATGATCCGTGAACCCAGGCTTGGGTCTTTGGAATAAACCTGAGATGAGATCAGCCAAAGCGTGGTGCCCCAACCGGCCAGCAGACCGCCGCTTATGGCAATCCACAGGGCACCTGCCGGGCTGGCCAGCTGGTGATCGGTGCCGAACGGGGAGAGATAGGCGAGATCAAGAAACCAGCCCATCACCGGTTGCAGGAAGGGAAACAGGGACAAAAAATTCAACACCCCGAAGCCGATCAGGCCAAGCGAGGCATATTTGAGGATATTGGTTCGGGTTGTGTGGGTCATTTGAATTGCTCCATGACTTTCAGTGATGGGCGCAGGGTGACGAGGCTCAAAACCAAAAACAATTACCTTGCAGGTAAGTGAATTCATTTTGTGCCGGTCTATAGTGGGTGGTCTATAGTGGCTGGTTTATGGTTGTTGGGAAAACTCGGGAGTTGCAGATGAACACAGAATTCGGGTCGACCCTAAAACAATGGCGTCAACAAAGGCGCATGAGTCAGTTGGAGCTTGGATTAAGCGCCAATGTCTCGGCCCGCCATATTTCGTTTCTTGAGACAGGTCGGTCGCGGCCAAGTCGTGGCATGGTGTTGCAGCTTTGCGAAGAATTGGCAGTACCACTTCCGGCGCGCAATCAACTGCTGACGGCGGCTGGCCTGGCCCCGGCCTATCAAAAGCGCAGCCTGGATACAGCCGACATGCAACCAGCCCGCGAGGCGTTGTCCTGGATGATGCAGCGTCATGATCCGTTTCCGGCCATTGCGATGGATCGGCACTGGCACATTCTGCAATTGAACGAAGCGGCCACGCGGCTGTTGTCCGGCATGGGGCTGGGCGAAGGCGACAGCCTGTTGGAAGCATTTTTGAGTTCGCCGGAGATCCAGCAATCAGTGGAAAATCTATCCGAAGTCGCTTTTCATGTCCGCGCGCGCCTGCAGACCGAGAGTGCGCATTTGGGTGGCGATCCGGTGCTCAGCGATGCTGCAGAACGGCTAACTGCGCTCATCGATGATGATCCGACGGCCAATCAGGGGGTGCTGCCTGCCTTTGTCCCGACAACTTATGCCTTTGGCGGCATGTCCCTGTCGTTCTTCTCAACCTTCTCGCAGTTCGGCACGGCCGAAGACATCGCTTTGGCAGAGATCAAGATTGAGATGATGTTTCCTGCCGATGACGCAACGCGGGACGTGCTGATGGCGATGGGCAATCAGCACTGAGCCAAATTAGGATTTGTCAGCCATCACTTCGGCAGCCCGCAAGGCATGATAGGTCAAGATTCCATCGGCACCGGCGCGTTTGAAGGCCAGCAGGCTCTCCATCATCACCCGTTCGCCATCAATATGGCCATTGGCCGCGGCGCTCTCGATCATCGAATATTCGCCGCTGACCTGATAGGCGAAAACCGGCATGCCGAACTCATCCTTCATGCGGCGAACGATATCGAGATAGGGCATGCCCGGCTTGACCATCAACATGTCTGCCCCTTCGGCGATATCCAATTCCGCCTCCCGCATAGCGTCTTCCGAATTGGCAGGGTCCACATAATAGGTTTTCTTGTCGCCTTGCAGCAGGCCCTGCGTGCCAATCGCCTCGCGGTAGGGGCCGTAAAAGGCCGATGCATATTTGGCAGTATAGGAAAGGATGCCAACTTCCTGAAAACCAGCTTCGTCCAGTGCCTGTCGAATGGCGCCAATGCGGCCATCCATCATGTCGGAAGGGGCGATAATATCAGCACCCGCCTCTGCCTGGCGCAATGCACCTTCGACAATCTGCGCGACGCTTTCATCATTGACGATGATGCCATTGTCCAACACGCCGTCATGTCCGTGGTCGGTGAACGGATCCAGTGCCGCATCAGTAATGACACCAATATCGGGGCAAGCGGCTTTTACGGCGCGCACAAACTGGCAGATCAGATTGTCCGGATTGGTGATCTCGCTGCCGGTACGATCCCGTTTGTCGAGAGAAACGTTGGGGAAGGGGGCAATTGCTGGAATGCCAAGGTCCTTTGCCTGTTGGGCAACCTGGACCGCACGGTCGACGGAATAGCGTGAAATACCCGGCATCGCGCCGATTGGCTCTTCGCAGTCATCACCCTCCATCAGGAAGATTGGCAGGATCAGGTCATTGGCCGTCAGCGTTACTTCCTGAACCATGCGACGGGTCCAGTCGAAACGACGGTTGCGGCGCAGGCGTCTGCTGCCAGTGACGCTGTCTACGATTTCGGTGGTGGAGTTCGACATTGTGCGCCGCCTGTCCAGTTCTTCAATTCATTACGCAGGATGACTTACCACACAATTTGGCCGGGAAAAGACCTTTCCGCCCCCGTTTCCCATTGCCGAGTTCAGCAACTGCGCATAGTTTGCCCAAAATAGGCAACGGATCGCGCTTCAATGACGCATGGCGACGACATTTTGTTTGAACATCGTGGGCGGGCCGGCATTGTTACGCTGAACAAGCCGGAAACGTTGAACGCCGTCACCGACGGGATGTTGAGCGCATTGAATGCACAACTGGACCTGTGGGAAACTGACGCGCGGGTCGAGCGCATCATCATCAAGGCAGTCGAGGGCAGAGCCTTTTCGGCAGGCGGTGATATCCGCCATCTGTATGAATGCGGCATTGCCAAGAACTATGATTTTGACTTCTTCGCCCGCGAATACCAGCTCAACGCACGCATTGCACAGTTTCCAAAGCCCTATATTGCGCTGATCAACGGCATTGCCATGGGCGGAGGTGTCGGCGTGTCCTTTCACGGTTCCCACCGGGTTGCGGGAGACAATATTGCTTTTGCCATGCCGGAAGTCGGCATTGGGTTTTTCCCGGATGTTGGCGCATCGCATTTTCTGTCGCGCCTGCCGGGCAGGGTCGGTCTTTATCTCGGTCTGACGGGGGACCGGATCAAGCAAAATGACGTTGTCTGGAGCGGCCTGGCCAGTCATGGTTGCCCGTCTGAGCAATTGGCAGAACTGGAAGCGGCGCTTTGTGAGACGGAAGATCTGGAAGCCGTGCTAGCGCAGTTTCATTCCGCCTTCTCCCAGGCCGGGGGCGGTTCGGGACCGGTTGAGCAAACTCGAGGATGGATTGACCTGCATTTCTCCGGGTCATCGGTGTCGGAAATTCTCACGAGCTTGAAAATCGCTGCTGAGGTTGGTGACAGCGGAAGTGGTGGTGCAGGCAGCGACGATGCTGGCGCGGAGCGCAGCTGGGCCCAAAAAACGCTGGAGACGCTTGAGCAAAAGTCACCCACCAGCCTTGAGATCGCCTTTCGTCAGATCACCAATGGCGCTGACTTGGACATTGTCGGTTGCATGAAGATGGAATATCGCATTCTCAAACGCATTTTGGTTGGCACTGAATTCTACGAAGGCATTCGCGCCGCCATAATTGACAAGGACCGCAGCCCGAAATGGCAACCCGCAACGCTAAGCGAAGTGGATGCGGCATCGATCGCAGCTAATTTTGACGATCTGGGATCAGAGGAATTGGCCGTATCATGAGCGTTCAGATGTCAGACATGCACAAGGCCCCGTCGCGCACCCAGCAAATCATTGAACTGCTGTTCAGTATTTATCTGCGTTTGCTGTCGGTCGTTTTCTTTGCAGCGGCCGTCTACACCTGGATGACGGCCATTGGCTATTGGGAGGGCGACAGTTACCGTTTCGATACGATGGGTGTGGCGCTGAAGATTTACACTGCGATTATGGCGGTTATGCTTCCAGTGGCCTGTGTCGGCCTTTGGACCACTCTGCCCTGGGGGCGGGTCATCTGGTTCTTTGCCATTGCATTTCAGTCCGTTACTTTGTTGCGCTTTCCGGAAATGTTCGTGGCGCCGATGGCTGTGTTAATTTTCCACCTGGGCTGTTTGGTTGTGTATGCGGTTTTTCAACTTCTGCTCTTTGTTATTGCCAAGAAAGAGTGAATCTACAGCCTTACGATATAATTAAAGTCAATAAAAACAATGAACTAGAAATTCAACGGTAAGATCCAATTAAGTTTGTCGTTTGACTCAAATTTTATTTGATCAGCTTACCTTGTGTCTCAAGGCGGAAAAAAAATACCGCCAAAAACAGGAAGTGAGGCACAAATGAACAGTACCGACATGATCGGTGTCGCGCAGGTGGACGACGCGCCATCCATCGACATCAAACCCGTATATCTGGAAGCATTGACCCTTGTGGAGCGCCTGCATCGCCGGTTGCTCGACGTTATCAAGGATGAATTCGATCGCCAGGGCCGCAGCGACATCAACGCCGTTCAGGCGTTGTTGCTCTATAACCTGGGCGACGCAGAACTGACCGCCGGTGAATTGCGTACCCGGGGATATTATCTGGGTTCGAATGTTTCCTATAATCTGAAGAAACTGGTTGATATGGGCTATATCCATCATCAGCGTTCGCGCACTGACCGCCGCTCGGTTCGGGTTTCCCTGACCGACGAAGGCAAGCAGGTCGCCGCAACCGTGGATGCGCTTTATGAGCGTCACACCCAGTCGCTTGAACAGATTGGTCAAATCGATCCCAACAGCTTTGAGCAGTTGAACAAGTCACTGCAGCGCCTCGAGCGCTTCTGGACAGACCAGATCCTCTATCGCCTGTAACCCCAGACGACAGACGTCAACGGGCCCTGGTTTCATCAGAAACCAGGGTTTTTGGCGTTTGGGTGGACAAGGTTGCCATGGCATTGACTGTTGGGCCGTCGACTGTTGGGGAGCAGACCGTTGACGCGCCTGTGATGGTGAATTGAGCGTGCGTTTGGCCAATTGTCTGCTAAGTTGATGACAGTTATCGCCGCATTGGATGGTTCAGTCAGATGAAAATCGTCTTTCTCTCGCTTCTATTTTTGTATGACAATGGCCGCATCGTGCCGGGCAATCAGATCGAAGGCTGGTCAGACATAAAAATGCCCTCCATGGAGCATTGTCTGGAACGCAGCCGATTTATGTATGCCAATCCCATGCCGTTGCCGCGTCATGTTAAGGCGATAGTTTCTTTCTGCATTACAGATGAGCAAAAACAGCGCTAGGAGCGCGCGGAATAGACACTCAGTTGACGGCCTCGCCTGAATTGGCCGCAAACCAGTCGGCGTGATGACAAGGACTTGATTCAATTGCTCTTGTAATCGCTGTCTAGTGTCGTAAATATTTGCTGCGTCGTGAAATGGGCCTGGGGCATAGACTTCGGCTTGTACCAATGACGCATGCTGAAGGTTGGGCTTATGCAGCAATTACGTTTGGTTAACTTAAGTTAACCATAATCGAGGCATATTTGCGTGGTACTTTCCGCTCGCATTAAAGATCAAAGGCTAGTCATGAAATCCGAGGGTTCCGCAAAAGGCGCTGGCAGCGCAACCAATATTTCACGCCGCAACCTGTTGGCCCGTGCAGCCTCGCTGGCTGGAGCAGGGGCGCTTTCGTCGCTTGCTGCCGGTAGCGCACTGGCCGAAACGGCGATTGACCGCATTCTCAATTCCAATACGCGCGACCGCTGGAGCGACCAGTTCGACGCCCGGTCCGGCAAAACGGCCCGTGTTTCGTCAAACACGCCAGTATTTGCACCGCAGACAGTCGACTATCTGCATCAGGCGATTGCCGAATATCAAAATATTGTCGCTTCGGGTGGCTGGCCCGTTGTTCCGGCCAACAAGAAGCTCAGGATCGGCGTTTCTTCGGCGTCGGTCGGGACGCTGCGCAAGCGGTTGATGATTTCAGGAGACTTGCCTGCAAGCGCTGGATTTTCAAAACAGTTCGATTCTTATGTGGATGATGCGGTAAAGCGTTTTCAGCGCCGCCATGGCCTGCCCGCCGACGGTGTGCTGGGCCGCTATTCCTTTGCTGCGATGAACGTTCCTGCCGATATTCGCCTTGGACAGCTGCAGACCAACCTGGTGCGGCTGAAGTCGATGTCGGGATTTCTCGGTGATCGCTATGTGATGGTCAATATTCCTGCGGCCCAGATTGAGGCAGTGGAAAACATGGTGGTCGCCCAGCGCCACACCGCCATTGTTGGCCGTATCAGTCGCCAGACGCCAATTCTGAATTCCAAGATCTATGAGTTGAACCTCAATCCTTATTGGACAGCACCGAAGTCGATCATTCTCAAGGACATTATTCCGCTGATGCGGAAGGATCCTAAGTATTTGACAGATAACAAGATTCTTCTTTTTGATACCAAAAACGAAATCGTTGACCCGCGCACTGTGGACTGGTCGACAGATGAGGCCGTCAACTACCGTTTCCGTCAGGAGCCGGGCCGCATCAATGCCATGGGATCGGTGAAAATCAACTTCCCTAACCCGCATGCTGTTTACATGCACGATACGCCCCAGAAGGGCTTGTTCAACAAATTGCTGCGCTTTGATTCATCCGGTTGCGTGCGGGTTAAGAATGTGCGCGACCTGCTGGTCTGGCTGGCTAAAGAGACGCAAGGCGGAACGCGTGGTGACATCGAGAACATCATCGCGTCTGGCGAACGCACCGATCTCAAGCTGGCTGAAGCGGTGCCGGTTTATTTTACCTACATCAGTGCCTGGTCCACTGACGACGGTGCTGTGCAGTTCCGCGACGATATTTACCAGCGTGATGGTGTAGACGAACTGGCTTTGAGCCAGTAAAACGCCGAAAATAAGACTCCGCGGGTCTTATTCGGAATAGTCCAGCCCCTCCGGCAGACATATATCACGAGCAAATTCATCTTTGCTGTCGGCCCCCGCCGCGCAGCGAAACCTCTATTTTTGGAGCCTGGTAATGGCACTTGCAGATAACATGAACTCGAAAGCCGCCGCCGCAACCGACGCATTCTTCAACCGCTCACTGGCCGACACGGATTCCGCCGTTGCTGGTTCAATCGACGGCGAACTGGGACGTCAGCGCCATGAAGTTGAGCTGATCGCTTCGGAAAATATCGTTTCCCGCGCTGTGCTTGAAGCGCAGGGGTCGGTGATGACCAACAAATATGCCGAAGGCTATCCTGGGCGGCGTTATTATGGCGGTTGTGAATTTGTCGACGTTGCTGAAGACCTGGCGATTGAGCGGGTGAAAGCGCTGTTTAATTGCGAATTCGCCAATGTGCAGGCCAATTCAGGTTCGCAGGCTAACCAGGCCGCGTTTATGGCGATGATCCAGCCTGGCGATACTATTTTGGGCATGAGCCTTGATGCCGGTGGCCACCTGACCCACGGCGCCGCACCAAACCAGTCCGGCAAATGGTTCAATGCCATCCAGTATGGCGTGCGCAAGGATGACAATCTGATTGATTTCGATCAGGTTGAGGCGCTTGCCAAGGAACATCAGCCGAAACTGATTATCGCAGGTGGCTCCGCCTATCCGCGTCAGATCGATTTTGCCCGTTTCCGCGAAATTGCTGACAGTGTCGGGGCCTATCTGATGGTTGATATGGCGCATTTCTCCGGTCTGGTTGCCGGTGGCGTACATCCAAGCCCGTTTCCACATGCGCATGTTGCAACGTCAACCACCCACAAGACCTTGCGCGGTCCCCGCGGTGGTCTGGTATTGACCAATGACGAGGCGTTGGCCAAGAAAATCAATTCAGCCATCTTCCCCGGCATTCAGGGTGGGCCGCTGATGCATGTGATTGCTGCCAAGGCGGTCGCGTTTGGCGAAGCTCAGACACCAGAATACCGCACCTACGTCGCCAGCGTCGTTGAAAACGCCAAGGCACTGGGCGAGACACTGAAAGCGGGCGGTCTGGATTTGGTTTCCGACGGCACCGATACCCACGTTCTCCTGGTGGACCTGCGTCCAAAAGGGCTGACCGGTAAAGCTGCCGAAGCAGCGCTGGGCCGCGCCAACATGACATGCAACAAGAACGGCGTGCCGTTTGACCCTGAAAAGCCAATGGTCACGTCGGGCATTCGCCTTGGGACACCGGCTGCAACCACCCGTGGTTTCGGCGTCGCCGAATTCCAGCAGGTGGGCCAGAACATCCTTGAGGTTCTCGACGGACTTGCAGCCAATGGTGAAGAAGGAAATGCCGAGACCGAAGCTGCGGTTGCCAAGAAGGTCATTGAATTGACAGATCGCTTCCCGATCTATCCTGGCCTGTAAGCACACAATATTTGCCTCCTGCCCTGAAGCAGGGCAGGAGGCGTTTGACTCTATTGCCGTCGAAAGGACCTGACCTTGCGCTGCC
This sequence comes from Rhizobiaceae bacterium, assembly GCA_039969995.1. Classification (GTDB taxonomy): domain Bacteria; phylum Pseudomonadota; class Alphaproteobacteria; order Rhizobiales; family Rhizobiaceae; genus Pseudahrensia. Next base: position 144,120 of record JBDVMU010000018.1, on the reverse strand, counting down.
CCTATTGCAACAGCGACGAAACACAGGTGAAGGACAGCCGCCCGACTGAAGACAACACGTCGATCCGCCGCCGCCGCATCTGCGCCGATTGCGGTGGACGCTTCACCACTTTTGAGCGTGTTCAGCTGCGTGAACTGACGGTCATAAAGAAGTCAGGCCGAAAGGTTCCTTTCGACCGCGACAAGCTGGCCAACTCCATTTTCGTAGCTGTGCGAAAGCGCGATATTGAGGAAGCCCGAATTGAGCGCATGGTGTCCGGCATCGTGCGGCGGTTGGAATCTTCCGGTGAAGCGATTGTCGAAGCCGGTACGATTGGGACTATGGTCATGGAAGCGTTGAAGGGGCTCGATGATGTTGCCTATGTGCGCTTTGCCAGCGTCTATCGCGATTTCACCGAGGCTTCCGATTTTCAGTCAGTGTTGGGCGAACTCGCCGATTCCCCTGACGACAAGAACGAGATTTCCTGACGGCTCAAGCTGTGCGAGACTGTTGTCATGCTCACTAACCAAGATCATCGCTATCTTGACGCCTGTCTGCGCTATGCTCTGCGGCATCGCGGATTGACGGGCACCAATCCGTCTGTCGGCACCATGCTTGTGCGCGATGATGTTGTGGTGGGCAAAGGCATTACCGCGACCGGTGGACGGCCTCACGCAGAACGTATTGCCATTGATCAGGCTGGCCCGTTAGCGAAGGGGGCAACCGCTTATGTTTCGCTTGAACCTTGCGCCCATCACGGGGCAACGCCCCCCTGTGCAACGGCACTGATTGAGGCGGGTGTTACCCGTGTTGTAACGGCGTGGACCGATCCGGATCGTCGGGTTGATGGAAAGGGCCATGAGATGCTGCGCGATGCAGGCATTGAAGTTGCTGTCGACGATAGGCCAAATTCAGCACCAAAAGACCTTTCCGGTTACCTGAATCGAAAACAGAAAGATCGCCCGCAAGTGACTCTGAAACTTGCGGTTTCCGCTGACGACATGCTCGGGCTCCCAGGCGAGGAAGTTGCAATCACTGGAATAATCGCACGCAATATGGTCCACCGCATGCGGGCTGAACACGATGGCATTCTGGTGGGTCGTGGCACCGTTGAGGCTGATGATCCGGACCTGACCTGCCGTTTGGCCGGGCTGGAAGGGCGGTCGCCGCAGCGTTTCGTGCTCGACAGCAAGGCGAGGCTTTCGGCGAACAGCCGTTTGGCGCAAACAGCAAACATAGTGCCGGTTGCCATGGTCAGTGCCGCTGATCAGCTTCCAGAAGAACTAGCTCAGTTAGGCGTCAATCTATTCACTGCTGAAAGCCATGACGGTCAATTGGCGTTGCCGGAGTTTTTGGAAGACTTTGCTGGAGCGGGCATGTCATCATTGATGGTTGAGGGCGGTGCTGAGGTTGCCCGATCCTTCCTTCAGCAGGAGTTGGTGGATTTCATCTGGCTGTTTAGATCGCCAAAGATTATCGGGGCAGGGGGCATCGCTTCGCCGCTCGCTGCCGACACTGCCGGCAATTTGCCGCGGGGCTATTCGATTGACCGTCAATTGCAATTGGGCGACGACACTGTGACAATTATCTTCAGGGCTTAGACCATGTTCACCGGCATAATCAGCGATATCGGCATTATCGAACAGGTGGAACAGGTGCCGGCCGGCAGACGTTTCCATGTCACCAGCAAATACGATCTCCACGGAATTGATATTGGTGCTTCGATTGCACATGATGGTGTCTGTCTGACGGTGGTTGAAAAGACTGACAAAACTTTCATTGTCGAAGCATGGGAAGAAGCGCTTAGGCTCACTTCTGCTGATTTGTGGAGCATTGGCACCCGGATCAACCTGGAACGGGCTTTGAAGGTGGGTGATGAGTTGGGGGGACACATCGTTTCAGGTCATGTCGATGGGCAGGCTGAAATTATTGCCGTCCAGGAAGAGGGCGAGGCCACCCGCTACACTTTGCGCGCGCCACAAGAATTTGCCCGCTTTATTGCCCCCAAGGGATCAGTGGCGCTTAACGGAACGTCGCTCACCGTTAATCAGGTTGATGGCTGTGACTTTGACGTCTTGTTGATCAAGCACTCGCAGGAAGTCACGACTTGGGGAACGGCCAGAAAAGGCGATATGGTCAATCTGGAAATCGACACTATGGCGCGTTATGCCGCCAGACTGGCAGAATTTCCAACTCAGGGTGAATAATCCTTGCGCTGTAGGTCCAGCCATGTTTTGTGCCGTCTGACATTTACGAAAGCCGTGCCATGCCTCATATTCTGATCATTGATGCTCCCTATTACACCCACATTTCCGCTGCCCTTGTAGAAGGTGCAGAAGAGGTGTTGAAGCAACAAGGCGCCACCTGGGACTATGTGCCTGTGCCGGGTGTGTTGGAAGTACCTGCAACGATTTCCATGGCGCTGGAAGGTGCAAGTCGGGGCGGCAAGCACTATGATGGTTTCATCACTTTGGGCTGTGTGATCCGGGGCGAAACCACCCATTATGACATTGTGGCTTTTGAATCAGCACGCGCAATTATGGATCTGACCATCGCCGAGTGCCTGGCTCTGGGCAATGGAATCCAGACAGTTGAAAACGAAGCACAGGCTTTGGCGCGGGCGCGCAAGGAAGAACTGAACAAGGGTGGACATGCAGCTTCAGCAGTGCTCGACATGATCAAATTGCGGGACAAGTTCATTGCCTGATGCTTCGAAAATAAAACCAGCCAACAAGCGCGGTTCCGCTCGGCTTTCCGCCGTTATGGCGCTTTATCAGATGGATATCGGTGGCTCCGGTTTGACCGAAGTTGTCGCAGAATATGAAAACTTTCGCCTAGGGCGCGAAATTGATGGTGAGACCTATCTCCCGTCTGACGCAGCCTGGTTCCGCGGTATTGTCGGTGGTGTGGTGAAAGACCAAAAGGCGATTGATCCGGTCATCCATCAGTCGCTGAACGATACATGGCCGTTGGCCAGGATTGATTCCACTTTGCGGGCCATCCTGCGTGCCGCGGTTTTCGAACTGACCAAGCGTCGTGATGTCGATGCCCGCGTTGTAGTGTCTGAATATGTTGAGGTCGCCAAGGCGTTTTTCGACGGCGACGAACCGAAAATGGTCAATGGCGTGCTTGATTTGATTGCTCGCCGGGTGCGCAGCGGAGAGATGGACGAAAAACCCGCCCAACCCGCCCAACCCGCCAATCCATCAGCCCCAACGACTGGGGGAGAGCCCGAGACAGGGGAGAATGGGTGACACGATCCGGAGAATTTGACTGGATTTCCACCTATCTGGCACCGCTGGCTGCCAAAAATTCCTTTGGCTTGCGAGATGATGCCGCATTGCTTGACGTGCCGGACGGTCAGTCGCTGATCGTCACCCAGGACGCAATCGCCGAGAGCATCCATTTTCTGCCTGACGACCCACTAGATCAGGTGGCTCAAAAGGCATTGCGGGTGAACATCAGCGATATTGTCGCAAAAGGGGGACGGCCTCATTCCTACTCATTGGCGTTGGGCATTCCGGATCATTGGCGAGATGCCGATATGGCACGTTTTGCCGAGGGGCTTGCTGCAGACAATGATTATTACGGTTTGTCTCTGACAGGCGGAGACACCTATCGCAGTCCAGGGCAGCTCACCATTGCAGTCACCATGTTCGCCATGATCGACCGACGCAACTACAGAAGCCGAATTGGCGCAAAGCAGGGCGATCTAATCTTTGTTACAGGCACAATCGGCAATTCGGCGCTGGGGCTGAAAGCGGTGACCGGAGCACTGGATGTGCAGTCGGCAGACCGGGAATTTCTTATAAATGCTTATCGACGGCCTGATCCACCGCTGGCGGCCGCCGGCGCAGTTTCACAATTTGCCAGCGCTTCGATGGATATTTCCGACGGGTTGATCGGCGATTGTCGTAAACTCTGTTCAGCCTCACAGGTTGCGGCGGTGGTCTATCGCGACAAGCTGCCTTTGTCTGACGTCGCCAACAAGCTGATTGCGAAGGATCAATCCCTTTGGTCCTCGATATTAGCAGGAGGAGACGACTATCAGGTGCTTTGCACGGTCAACCCTGCTGATGCAGACGCGTTTGCCCAATGTCTCGCGGAAAAAAATACTGAAGCAACTCAAATCGGTACAATTAAAGCGGCAAATAATGCTGGCGTCGCTCTGGACATTGACGGCGTTGAGGTGTCCATAGAACAGGATTCCTACACACATTTTTAGTTGGTCGCCTTGTCCGCAAACTCCATTCCTGATCCAAACGCATCAGCAAAACGCAATGCTCTGATTTTGGCAGCAGCGCAGGCTTTTGTTGCCTCAGCGGCGCCGATTGCTGTCGCGCTGGGTGGATTGGTGGGCGTTTACCTGCTCGATGATGACAAGTCCTTGGCGACTGTTCCGGTGACGGGATACAATCTTGGGGTTGCCTTGGCGGCGCTACCGGCGGCCATGTTCATGGCCCGGATAGGTCGGCGCAACGGTTTTATGTCGGGTGCAGCCATCGGCATTGTGGGCGCGATCGTCTCCAGCTTTGCAATTTTTCAAGGTGACTTTCTGATTTTTTGCATCGGCATGGCGCTGATCGGCTGCTCTGGAGCCTTTACCCAGCAATTTCGGTTTGCCGCGGCGGATCAGGGAACCGCCGAATTCAAACCAAAAGCCATATCCTGGGTTCTGGCCGGAGGCATATTTGCCGCCATTATTGGGCCCCAGACGGCGATCTATTTTATTAATCCGGCGGTTGGCGATTTTGATTTGGCCAATCTCTACTTTGCGCTGGCCACGGCATCTGCTGGCTTGATTATTGCCTATGCACGGGGGGCGTTTGAACCTGGGCGTATGAAATGGTCGGCGCTGCTGACAGTTGCAGCGGCGACATTGCTGGCCTGGTTGCTTGGGCCGATTGTTGCAGGCTTTATCCGCGAACTCTTTGTTCCTGTTGAATTTGCCGCCGCCTATCTGGCCGGTGCGGTGCTGCTGATGTTTGGTATTGCGGTGTTGTCGCAACTGAAATTTGAGCGGCCTCCGACCCGCGAAGAGCGTAACAACGCCGACACTGGTCGGCCGCTGACCGAAATCATGCGGCAGCCCAGGTTCATCGTGTCGGTCATTTGTGCGGTTGGTGCTTATGCACTGATGTCGTTCGTCATGACAGGTGCGCCGCTGGCGATGAAATTGTGCGGATTCAGCCCCGATGATTCGACCCTGGGTATCCAGTGGCATGTGATGGCGATGTTCGGTCCAAGCTTCTTTACCGGCAATCTGATTGCCCGTTTCGGCAAAGAACGCATCGTGGCAACCGGAATGTTCCTTTTGGTGGCCAGTGCTACCGTGGCGCTCATCGATATCTCGTTGATGAATTTCTATGTTGCGTTGGTGCTGCTCGGATTCGGCTGGAATTTTGGCTTCATCGGTGCAACCGCCATGCTGACCGATACCTATCGGCCCGAAGAACGGGCCAAGGCACAGGGGGCAAACGACTTTATTCTGTTTGGCTCGGTTGCTTTTGGTTCATTCATGTCTGGTCAGACGCTCAACAGCTTCGGTGCCGAAGGTTGGAATGCCATCAATTACAGCGTGTTCCCGATTGTCGCCCTGTGCCTTCTGGCGCTTCTTTGGCTGCGCTTCATGACACCTAAAGCAGAAGCCGTTTAACGGGCAATTGGCCACAAGCCGTTTAGCGGCCAAATGGCCACAAGCCGTTTAGCTGCCAAATGGATTGAAAGCACCGCCACCGCTCAAAAGCTGGTTGATGAACGACAGTTCCTTGCCACCGGTTGGAGTGACCCGCCCGACAAAGTCAAACACCTTGCCGTCCTGCAATCCATAATTTGCAATCCGGTCAACGGTGCTGGAATCGTTCATGTAAATCGCCAATACCCGCTGGTCGATCGTGCGCGGTTTTTCAAAAGCGAAGCGGCGAGCCTTTCTTTGGCTGATGTAATAGAAGGTCTCGTTGCCATTTGCCTGATTGCTGGTTGTCGACGGTGTGCCTAAAGACAGCAGAACCTGCTCTCGCGATGAACCTGGAGGGACCAGCGCAAGAGTTTCCTCGTTCATCTGATAACCATGAGAAAGCACCTCCTTGGTCGAATTGCAGGCCGACAGCAGGACAGGTGCCGCCAACAAAGCCATTGTAAGCCCAATGAATGGGGCCTTTCGGGAAGAACTGGTTTTCGTCTTGGTCATTAATTTTTCTCCGCCCAGATCATCACAACCTCTGTTCGTCTGGCAAACAAAAGCCTATATCACCGCCAACTGCGCAATTGATGCGCTTCTTATCCGGTTTTATCGCGATGTTCAAAGCCTTGTTTGGCCGAAACGTTAATAGAGACCTTGCACAGGCACTTTATGGCGCTGTTGTGGCAAGAGCCAGAAACAGGCACTTTTATGTGGAATTTCAGGTGCCTGACACATTTGACGGGCGATTTGAGATGTTGGTTATGCATCTTTTTCTGATCCACAACCGTCTCAAAGATGAGGCTCAGGAGCACCGCAAAATTTCACAACTGGTGTTTGACGCTTTTATCGACGATATGGATGCAGCATTGCGAGAGGCCGGCGTTGGCGATCAGACGGTGCCTAAACGCATCAAAAAGATGACACAAGTTTTCTACGGACGCACAGGGGCCTATGAGACGGCTTTGGCCGAAGAAAATGTCGCACAGGCCCTGTCGCCTGTAATTGCCCGCAATCTGTTTCCTGAAATCGATTCCGGTGGCGCTGAAGTCGCGCTGGCGGACTATATGGCGGGGCAGGCGGCTGTATTGGTTGATTTGCCAGCCGAAGCAATCACCCACCGCACTGAAATCTTTCGGGGCGATCCGCTTTTGGAGACCGTCAATGACGCATGAAATTGAAAAGCTGGCTTTTGCCTATCCCTTCAACGTGCGCCGGCTGGCCCGCAAAGGACAACACATTCGGTTTGCAGCCGACCCGGACATTTGCGCCCGCATCGCCCGCGACTACGATCTGATCGAGGTTAAGTTGTTTGAAGTTGAGTGCAAGATAACCCCGTGGAAGTCGGACGGGGTTGCGCTTTCCGGCAGCATCAGGGCTGATGTGATTCAACCCTGCGCTGTCAGCGCCGAGCCATTGAGGCAAAAGGTTGAAGAAGAAATTGACTTCATCTTTTTACCGGAAGGATCCCGGCTTGTGCGTCCGCCGCGTTTTGAAGAGCAGGAAATGATTCTCGATCCCACGGGGGATGATATACCCGATACCTTCATGGGCGATTCTCTAGATCTCGCTGGTCCTTGGTTGGAGACATTTGTCTTGGGAATTGATCCGTTTGCCCGCATTGAGGGGGTTGAGTTTTCCTCCGACAAGCTTGATTCTGAGCGGGAATCACCGTTTGCCGCCCTTGCTGCCTTGAAATCTGAGACAAAAAACGTCTGATTGGGGGCAATTGTGCTCGCAATTGTAATTTGCTTTCTATATCTCGACTGTCGCGCTACAAATATGTTCGCCCAAAAGGTTAGCCACTCGGTTGGCCAAAATTAGAGAGACTTTTTCACGCTTCCATGTCCAGCAACGCAAAAACGATTACAATTGCTCTGGATGTCATGGGGGGAGATGAAGGTCCTTCCGTGGTCTTGGCAGGCGCAGAAATCTCGCGCCGCCGTTATCCGGAAATCCGCTTCATACTGCATGGTGAGCCCGATGCGGTTTTGCCGGAGCTCGACAAGTATCCGACATTGAAAGAGCAGTCGGTTTTCCATCCTTGCGAAACGTCGATTACCATGGACGACAAACCCAGTCAGGCGCTGCGACATGGCCGTCGCGTGTCAGGCATGTGGAAGGCATTGGAGTCGGTCAAGACCGGCGAGGCTGATGTCATGGTTTCGGCCGGCAATACCGGCGCGCTGATGGCCATGGCCCGGTTCTGCCTGCGCATGATGGAGGGCATTGAACGCCCGGCGCTGGCTGCCGTTTGGCCCAACTTGCAGGGCGAAAGCATCGTTTTGGATGTTGGCGCAACGATTGGCGCGGACGCTGAAGCCTTGGTGGACTACGCGTTGATGGGCTCGGCAATGTCGCGGGCCTTGTTTGACCTAGAGCGCCCGCGTGTTGGGCTTCTCAACATTGGTGTCGAAGAGGTCAAGGGACTGGAAGAAATCCGAACAGCCGGTGCCCGTTTGCGAGAAATTGACCTGCCGGGTCTCGATTATCGAGGATTCGTTGAGGGGGATGATCTGGGCCGCGGCGGTGTCGATGTTGTGGTGACCGAAGGTTTTACCGGCAATATCGCCCTGAAAAGCGCCGAAGGCACGGCCAAACAGGTAGGAACTTATCTGCGCGATGCCATGTCGCGGACCTGGCTGGCGCGGATGGGATATCTTTTGGCCAAGCAGGCGTTTAATCATTTGCGCGAAAAAATGGACCCACGAAAGGTCAATGGTGCAGTGTTTCTTGGCCTGAATGGCGTCGTTATCAAGAGTCATGGTGGGACGGATGCTGAAGGCTTCGCCAGCGCCATTGACGTTGGCCACAATATGATCCGCAACGGTCTGCAGACCAAGATTGCAAACGATCTGGAAAAAACCCGCTTTGGCGAGGTTGAGTCGATTGGAGATGAAGAATGATCCGTTCCGTTGTATTGGGCTCCGGTGCTGCCAAGCCACGCACCGTCGTTACCAATAACGAACTGGCAAAAAGGGTCGACACGTCCGATGAGTGGATCCAGCAGCGCACCGGTATTGAGCAGCGCTACATAGCCGAGGATGATGAAACAACGGCCAGCCTCGGTGAGGCGGCGGCGCGCGAGGCGATGGCCGATGCTGGCGTGACCGTCGACGATATCGACATGATCATTCTGGCGACTTCGACCCCCAACAACACTTTTCCTGCGACTGCTGTGAACATCCAGAACCGCCTCGGCATGAAACATGGCGCTGCCTTTGACATGCAAGCGGTCTGCTCCGGTTTTGTTTATGCAGTCACCACTGCTGATTCTTTCATCAAGGCCGGACAGGCCAAGCGTATTTTGGTGATCGGCGCGGAAACATTTTCCCGCATTCTGGATTGGGAAGACCGCACCACCTGCGTGCTGTTTGGCGACGGCGCTGGTGCAATTGTTCTGGAGGCACAGGAAGGCGTGGGCATGTCGAATGACCGTGGTGTGCTGACCAGTCATCTGCGGTCTGACGGATCGCATCGCGAAAAGCTGTATGTCGATGGTGGACCTTCCACCACCCAGACCGTTGGTCATCTGCGCATGCAGGGCAAAGAGGTCTTCAAACATGCTGTGGCTATGATCACCGACGTGATCGAAGCGGCGTTTGAGGCAACCGGCCTGACGGCTGAGGATATTGACTGGTTTATTCCCCACCAGGCCAACCGTCGGATCATCGATGCATCAGCCAAAAAGCTGAACATCGCATCTGAAAAAGTCGTTCTGACCGTCAATCAGCACGGCAATACTTCTGCTGCATCCATTCCGCTGGCAATTGACGTTGCACGCAAGGATGGTCGCTTGAAAGAAGGTGATTTGGTGTTGCTGGAAGCCATGGGTGGTGGCTTTACTTGGGGTGCTGTTCTGGTGCGCTGGTAGGCTTCAAACCCAGAATTCCCATCTGAATCAGCAGTTCACGACTTTTGCGCCTGCGTGACAATTGACCGCAACCAAGTCTGCGACTAAGCTTTACTTCGATTTAGTCGTTGCAATTCGGTGACGCTTTAACATTGGGGAAGACCAAAATGGCAGGAAATACACTTACCCGCGCTGATTTGAGCGAAGCCGTTTATCAGCAGGTAGGCCTGTCGCGGTCCGAATCATCCAGTCTCGTTGAAAGTGTTTTGGAGGAGATTTGCCAGGCTGCGGTACGCGGCGAGACGATCAAATTGTCGTCCTTTGGCACTTTTTCCATTCGTTCCAAAAATGAGCGTATTGGGCGCAACCCGAAGACCGGAGAAGAAGTGCCGATTACGCCGCGCCGGGTGATGGTGTTCCGCCCTTCCAATATTATGAAGGAAAAGGTCCTGCAGGCCAACCAGGGCGGCAAGAAGTAGGGCAGCTTATAAGTTCAAGAGTGCGACCATTCAGACCTGGTCGATGTAAGGGGTGGTGAAGGAAGAGTATTCGTGAAAAGTCCCGAAGCGTTTAAGACAATTTCAGAAGTCGCCGACGAACTAGATTTACCGCAACATGTTTTGCGGTTTTGGGAAACCCGTTTCAGACAGATTAAGCCACTCAAACGCGGTGGTGGGCGGCGATACTATCGCCCTGACGATGTGCAATTGCTGCAGGGCATCCGTCATCTTCTCTATGCCGAAGGCTATACGATCAAGGGCGTGCAGCGCATTTTGAAAGAGCAGGGCAACCGCTTCGTAATGGCCGTGGCCAGCGGCACTCCAATGCCCGCAGCCAACTCAGCGGCGGCGGTGGTGCCGACAGCGACCGCAGGTGCAGCAGGAATGGGGGAGGAAGCCTCGCTCAAACAGGCAGTTCCCGTATCGCAGGTTGCTTCTGCTGTTGCAGCTTCCAATGCCCAGGCTGGCAGCGGCGCTGGCGGCGACTCGCGGAGCCAATTGCAGGGTGTTTTGACCGAATTGCTGGAATGTAAGCGCTTGCTGGATCAGGTGCGATAAGAATTGTCGGCGCAGCGGCTCAAGTCGCTTGATCTTTTCCCGCACCCTGACTAAATCAGGTTCTAGTCGGAGTATGGCGCAGTCCGGTAGCGCACACGCCTGGGGGGCGTGGGGTCGTAGGTTCGAATCCTGCTACTCCGACCAGTTTTGCTAAAAATTCAGCGCCTTATTCCCGCCGTCGCCGCCGCCGCTGCCTTTGCTGCTGCGAGTTGGTGGTTGGTTTCAAGGGTCATGCATCCCCAGATCAGGCCGATCAGCAGATAGACATGACGCCAATGGTCGATATCGATCACCCAGGCAAGAACGATGTGACCGATATAGGTGGCATAAATGCACAGCAGATAGGGCTGCCACGGGCGGATGCGACCGATCAGTCGCGCACCGCCTACCAGCGTGCTGGCGGTCAACGTGAGATAGGCAAAAAAGCCGAGCCAGCCATAAGCCATCAGCGATTTAACCCAGATATTGTGGGTGTCCTCACCAAGCTTCAGGCCGAATTCCAGGGGGCCAATTCCGAGCGGATTTTCCAATGCCCACTGAAAGCCAATGGCGTGGCGGGCAAATCGGCCCAGTTGAGCACCGTCATATTCCTGAACAACCTGGGCGCGCTGTTCAAACATGTCATAGACAGCGTCGAATTGCAGCGCCACAAAAAGCGCGCCGACAATCGCGGCCAGACCAAGAACACCGGCGAGGATCAGTTTGGCACGCATTTGTTCGCTTTGCTCGGTCATCAGCAACATTGCATAGAAGCAGATGCCAGCGATGACGATACCGCCCCATGCACCGCGCGAAAATGACAGAAACAAACCGCCCAATATGATCAGTAATAGCGTCAGACGCAGCGGTGCCAGTGCGATGTTGCGATAGAGCAGTCCATAGGTGAGATAGAGTGCCGGTAGGATCAGGAAAGGACCAAACACGTTTGGGTCCTGGAATGCGCCCTTTGCACGGTCATAAAGCGTGAACAGTTCTGCTCCGGGAAAAGCATTGAAATAACCGGCGATTCCAAGCATCGCGGTTATCGTCGCGCCAATGACATAGCCGCGCATAACCACCCGCAGGCGGCCCATATTGTTTTCAATTGCCGCAGCCCAGAATACCGATGAAAGGCCGAGAAACAGGGAAACCGCCAGATAAAGCGGGATTTCCTTGTAATCAGACATGGTGAACATCGACAGCATGCCGCCAATGTTGAAGAGCACCATCAACACACCCAGCGACAGAGCCAGTCGGCTGAGCCGCATGCCGAACATCAAAAACAGGACCATCACTCCGAGCAGTAACAATTCATATGGCGCGGGTTCGTTGATAACGAAAGCGCCAAGAAGGGCGATCAGGCCGATGCTCCAGCGCGCCAGCAGGCTGGAGGCTATTGGAGCAGGCCGAACCGGAGCGAAGCCGGGAAGGGGGGCAACAGCCGTGTTCAATACGCGTTCTCGGTGTTCAGCAATTTGAATGGCGTGATCATCAAAATGTAGAGATCAAACAGTACAGACCAGTTTTCGATATAGTAGAGGTCATGCTCGACCCGGCAGCGGATTTTTTCCTCGCTATCAACCTCACCACGCCAGCCGTTGATCTGAGCCCAACCGGTAACCCCTGGTTTGACTTTGTGGCGACCAAAATAGCCGTCAACCACTTCATCCCAGAGCTGGTTTTCTGTGTGGGCATTGACCGCATGCGGGCGAGGGCCGACCAGCGACAATTCGCCTTTGAGAACGTTCACCAATTGCGGTAGTTCGTCGATGGAAGTCTTGCGGATGAACCGCCCTATGCGGGTGACGCGAGGATCGTTCTTGGTAACCGCTTGCTTGGCATCATGGTCGGCCATGTCAGTATACATGGAACGGAACTTCAAAACCTCGATGACTTCGTTGTTGAAGCCAAAACGCTTCTGGCGAAAGATCACAGGGCCGTTGCTTTCCAGCTTAATTGCAAGGGCGGTAGCCAGCATCAGCGGTGACAAGACAATGAGTGCGAGACTTGAAAACAGCAGATCAAACCCGCGCTTCATCACCGAGTCCCAGTCGGCAATCGGCTTGTCGAAAACGTCAAGAAACGGCACCGCGCCAACATATGAATAGGAGCGCGGGCGAAACCGCAATTTGTTGGTGTGCGCTGACAGGCGGATATCAACCGGCAACACCCAAACCTTTTTCAGCAGGGACAATACACGACTTTCAGCGGAAATCGGCAACGACACGATCAGCATATCGATGCGCGCCCGGCGGCCAAATTCCACCAGTTCGGCAATTGTGCCGAGTTTTGGATATCCAGCCACCATGGGTGGCGAGCGGTCGCCACTGCGGTCGTCAAAAATACCGCAAATGCGAATATCGTTATCGGCCTGAGCTTCCAGTGACATGATCAGGTCTTCGGCGTTTTTGCCACCGCCCACAATCACGGCTCGCCGCTCAAGACGGCCGTCACGGGCCCATCGGCGGACGAGTGAAGCAACTGTTGCACGGAATACGATAAAAAATACGGCGCCAATCACAAACCAGCTGCCAAACCAGATCCGTGAATAGAATTCCGACATGCGAACGAAGAAGGCAATAAGTGCAAATACTGCAAAAATCGCTGCCCAAGCGCCCAAAACCCGGCCGATTTGCAAGAAATTGGTTCGCAACGAGGTGATCTGGTAGCTGTCCGCTGCCTGCAGCGCGATCAATGCCAGGAGACCTCCAGAAAAACAGGTCAACAGATACGGGGTTTTAACCCCATCCATTGGCACCACATAGGCGAAATAGACGCCGAAACCAATTGAGACGACAGCGATAAATTCAATGATGCGGAGGGCTGATGCCAATACAAAGGGAGAAATGGGGTTTTGCGAAAACTGTGAGGCGACCTGTTCGGCGCGGTCGCTCAACTTGACATCTTCGCGTGGTCCATCAGCCTTGCTGGACACGCTCTGCGCCATCACAGCGCTTGCATTGAATTTGGACTTTGGGTCGTGTGGATCGCTAACGTCCATTTGATCGCCCTACTAAACGATGAAAATGTAACTGGACCAAAAATACGCAAAAACAGCTAAGGAAACGTTTAGGATCAGGCTTTGAGCGCGGCCTTATAAGCATCCATGATGGTTGTTGCCATAACGCTTGCGGAGAACTTTTGCTGAACAGTGCGGTGCATCTGATCAAAATCCGGAGCCTTTACCGTGCCGCTCAGATAGCCCTGCAACGCCTTTGCTAAGGCATCAACGCTGTCTGGCTGGATTAGTGCTCCTGCATTTTCAGCAAATATTTCCGGGATTCCCCCGACTCTTGTCGCCAATACCGGACGATGTGCGGCAAGTGCTTCCAGCACAATGTAGGGCATGCTTTCGGCTCTGGAGGGCACAACCAGAGCCTGGCCAAGAGCGAAAGCCAGGCGCACTGGCATGGGATTCAGGAACGTGACTTGCACGTTGTCATCCAATTGCTGCGCGCGCGCTTTGTATTTGGGTAAGCCGGGTCCGTCGCCCACCAGGGTTGCAGAAACCGGGCGGTTGAGACGCTGGGCCACAAGGGGCAGGGCGTCGAGAAAAACATCAACACCTTTCAGGTCCCGCATCATTCCGACATAGAGGAAATCGGTGGCGCTATCATTGGCTGAAACCGCTTCGAATTCGTCGTCATTGAGGCCGTTGCGAACAAGAGAGTGCGGACAATGGGCTTCGCCAACTTTGGCAAAGTAGGAATCCCGTTCATAGGCGCTGACAAAGATCAATCGGTCGGTGAAACGCTCAAGCAGGCGTTCAAGGCCGAAATACAAACGTCCAGACAGCTTGTTCTGATCATAGTGTACCGAGCCGCCATGCGGGCAATAGAGCCGAACCGGGCGACGGCTGGAGCGCCGCAACAGCGAGCCGATCAGCCGGGCATAGGCCCCGCCCTTGGCACCGTGTGAGTGCAAAACATCTGCATTCACCTCTCGGATTTTCCCATAAAGCTTATATAAAACAAATAGATCACGGGGGCCGATGGAGCGATTCATCGGGATGCGGAAGAGACCCAGTTCAAGAAATGGTTCCAGCTCGCGGAGCAGTTCGTCTTCATAGTCTCCGCCGGAATTGGCGTCACAGATAACCCCAACTGTGTGGCCTTGCGCCACTTGTTGGTGGATCAGGTCGCGAACATGACGAAAAATCCCCCCCACTGGAGAGCGGAAGCAGTGGAGAATTCGAAGTTTTGCTGGTTCTGATGAAGTCGCAGGCGCCATGACCTAGAACAGTCGTTCCCGCAGATAAATCGTATCACCCGGCAAGATTGGGTCGGTGATCGGTACGCGACCGGTCATGACCTTACCGTTGATTTGGCGGGTGACATCAGCATCTTGTTGTTCAGCGCGGGCTGAATAACCACCAGCTATGGCAATGGCGTTTTGCACAGTCATGCCGGGGACATAGGTATATTGGCCGGGAGATCCGACTTCACCCATGATAAAGAAGGGGCGGTAGCGGTCGACTTCAACTGATACATCGGGATTGCGGATATAGCCGCGTGACAGCTTGTTGGCGATGCCACGCTCAACTTCTTTCAAAGTGCGACCGCGTGCAGCAACCGATCCGACCAGAGGGAAGGCGATGTAGCCTGCTTTGTCGACAGAATATGTGTTGGTCAGGTCTTCCTGCTCAAAAACCGTAATCCGCAATCGGTCGCCAGCATCCAGGCGATAGACTTCCTGCAGTGCTTCATGAAATGCTGGTGGGGCAGGTTGGTAGGCCGTGGCGCACCCCGCAAGAACGGCTGCGCCGGCAACTACGCCAGTCTTGAGACAAGACACTAAGAAACTACGCCTGTTCATACTACTACCCAACACTCAGTTCGACGGAGGTCGAAAAACACTACTACCCGGCTCAGACACAGTTCTGCACCGGTGCTCCTAGAAAAGCGCCTTATGGTTAATTCCCGGTAAACGGCAAAACCGAAAGTTTTTGGGGCTTTATGAGGAAGAAATTGCCCAAAGCGGCAATTAGTTAACGCCTTGGAAACCATAAATCGACAAGATCGCGCCCGTATGGGTACTCTATAATGGGCACAAGTAGCATGGCCGGTGAGCACGAGTTGAACCGCGATATTGATGTCGATCTGGGCGGTATTTTTGGATCGATCTGGCGAAACAAGTTCCGCTTGCTCGCGGCCAGCCTGATTGTGACAGGCATTACCTTTATGGTGCTGCAGGTGATTGCGCCCCGCTATCAGTCGGAAGCCCGCATTCTGATCCAGGCAAGCGACTCCATTCTCACCGGACCATCGGATAATAACAACACGCAGGTCCAGTCGACCTTTGATGATCCGGCCATCGCCAGTCAGGTGCAACTGCTGCAGTCGCGCGCCATCGCCCAAAAGATTTCTACCTCGCTCGAACTGAAAAGCCGTGCTGAATTCGACCCAGCGCTGAACCAGTCACGCCTTGGCAATATCCTGTCGATGCTTGGTCTGTCCGACGATAACCGCAATGTCACTGCAGAAGACCGGGTGCTGGAAACTTACTTCGACAAGCTTGAAGTTTTCCAGGCAGACAATGCCCGCGTCATTGTTGTGCGGTTCTGGTCGAAGGACCCTAAACTCGCGGCAACTGTACCGAACATGATTACTGAGGAATATCTGAAGCTGCAGGAAGAATTGAAGCGAGGAGCCAACCCGGAAGAGCTGGAACAGTTGGAACCCGAGCTAAAAGCCTTGCGCGACGGCGTTATGAAAGCTGAGGCAGCGGCGGCCGAATTCCGTGAAAGCTCGGATCTGCTGCAGGGCAGGGACAACAATACACTTGCTACGCAGGAATTGTCGGAACTGTCGACCGAATTGAGCCGCGTGCGGGCGCAATTGTCACGTGCTGAAGCCAATGCTGCTTCGATCAATCGGGCATTGCAGTCCGGCTCGCTCGATGCTGCCTCCAGCGTTTTACAGTCTTCTCTAATTCAGCGTTTGCGTGAACGACAGGTAACGCTCGACGCCCAGCTTTCCGACCTGCTGACTTCGTTGTTGCCAGGCCATCCGCGCGTGCAGCGGTTGAAGTCTCAAATCGAGACCCTGTCTGCGCAGATCCGCGATGAGGCAAAGAAAATCACCACAAGCCTTCAGGGTGAGGCCGAGGTGGCACGGGCACGCGAAGCTGATCTGATCCAGCAGCGCAATGTGCTGAAATCGGAAGCCGGCCGCGTCGGCAAGGCGCAGGTCGAACTTCGCGCACTGGAACGAGAAGCAGATGCTCAGCGCCAGTTACTGAATTCCTATTTGCTGCGCTTCCGCGAAGCGGAATCGCGTCAAAATCGAGAGTTCCTGCCAGCCGACGCGTTTGTATTTGCCAAGGCTGAAGTTCAGTCCAAACCCTATTTCCCGAAAAAATTGCCAACTCTGGCTGGTGCATTTTTTGGAACACTGATCCTCGGCTCCGTTATTACACTTGCTGCTGGTGTTATGAGTGGGACGGCCGTGCGCCAGTCCTATCAGCAGGCGTACAATATGGCTGGCCCGTTGCAGGGCATGCCAGTCAATGGCGCGGCGAATGGCGACCATAGATTACAAATGAGCCAGACCCCATCGCTGGCACCATCACTTGAAAACCTTCAGGGCCAATCCGCCGGACACAGTGCCGGGGCGTCAATGTCGATGGTCACCGAAACAGTGAAGATGATGGGACACGGTCGTGTGGCGGTGCTGGCTCCTGAAGCCGGAAAGCGTTCGCTGACGGCAATTGTTCTGGCACGTGCGCTGTCTGCCAAACCAGCCAGCGTGATTGTTGTTGATATGACAGGCTCTGCTACCCCGACCCAGGCGATGCTGGGGCATCAGACTTCTGCAGGTATCAAAGACCTCTTGGCTGGTGTGGCTAGTTTTGCTGATACATTGCACTGCGACCGCTCGTCGAACGCCCATATCATGGCCAGCGGCAATTCGTCTCCTCAATCGGCAGCCCAGTCGGCAGCACAATTGCCAATGATCCTCGATGCGCTGCAACAGACCTACGAGTATGTGATTGTTGATTGTGGCAATGCCGATGTCGGTGGTCTGTCACGGGTGTCGACCATTTCAACTGTCAATATTGTCGATGTCACCAACGCAGGTAGTCCGGTGGTATCTGTCATTGCCGAAAAGTTGCTGCAAGCCGGGTTTAAGTCTCCAATGGTTGTAAACACCGATGCCCGGTCGCAGCAGTTCGCCGCCAATCTGGTTGGCTGAACCTCCACAACTTGATTGCAACTGATCGAGCCTGACTTCAAAAGGCGCTCGCCGCTCGGAGCTTAGCCGCGGGGCTTGGTTCGATCGAGTTCCGGGGTAATTGGGATGAACTCATCGGTATCGCCAGGCGGTAGTGCAAACGGGCCATTTTCCCAGTCGCCTTGTTTCCAGGCCTCTTTGGCGACTTCAATCTTGTCCTTCGATGAGGAAACGAAGTTCCACCAGATATAGCGCTTCTCATTCATCGTCGCGCCACCCAATGCCATGAATCGTGCGCCCTGTGGCCCGGCTTTCAGCGTTATCGCGTCGCCCGGGCGGAATATCATCATTTGACCGGTTTCAAACGTCTGGCCCGCGATCTCTACGGCCCCACGGGTGATATAAACCCCACGGTCTTCGTGATTGTCGGGCAGCGGGAAGGCGGTTCCGGGCTCGAGCTGTACGTCCACATAAAAGGTCTCAGACTGCATGGTCACCGGGCTGGTCTGGCCGTAGGCCGAGCCGAGAATCAACCGTGCTTCGGTCCCGGCATCGCAGATCAGGGGCAGGGCTTGTTCGCCGTGGTGTTCGAAATCCGGCGCCATGTCTTCGCGGTTTTCAGGGAGAGCTATCCAGGTTTGGACACCAAACAGACTGTGCTTTGAGGCGCGCGTTTCAGCGCTGGTGCGTTCTGAATGGGTGACACCGCGCCCGGCAACCATCCAGTTGACCTCACCGGGATATATCATCTGATGGGTACCCAGACTGTCGCGATGCTCGAACTCGCCCTCATAAAGATAGGTCACCGTACCCAGCCCTATATGGGGATGCGGACGCACATCGATACCACCTTCGGTGATAAATTCCGCCGGACCCATCTGATCGAAAAAGATAAAGGGACCAACCATTTGGCGCTGTGGAGCAGGCAGAGCGCGACGCACCTCAAAGCCGCCAATGTCACGTGCTCTTGGAACGATCAGAGTTTCAAGGAACGCCGCATTGGCCGTTATATCTTCAGGGTTTTGAATTGGATTCCAGCTCACCGTTCATCTCCGTAAATTGTCTTAATGGCTGTAAATTTGGTGTCGGGACAGCAATTACTGAGTGGCGATATTGTCGCAGCGGGGCGAGAAGGGATCAATAAGCGAATATTACATGCGCCCGTAAAGCTTCGCCCGCACTCTCTTGGCGAGATTCCAGAGCGTCTGATTGTTGCGAACCAGGCGCTTGATGGCGAGCTTGGTTCGCTCATAAGCGGCAAACCCAATTCCCCATTTGGAGAGGGCCTTGTTGGTTTCAAACATCGTGATGGTGGTGTCACACCACGAGGATTTGTAGCGTTCTTCGCCACGGCCAAGGTCAAACACCTGCAAGTCGCGTTCTACGCAATCGCGAATGATCAGGTGGATCAGCAGTTCACCGGGCGAAATATGGGAATATTCGTCGTCGGCCAGTGAGATGAAACAGCCGGAAAATTGTCCATGATGCACGCCGCCAGCCATGGTAGCGCGGATCTTTCCATCGATCTCCAGCCCATAGATCATCAATTGCGGTTGCTCATGTCCAAGAGCGTTTTTGGCGGTCTGGCGCATGAAATCTGCAATGCCTTCATCCTCAAAACGGTTCCAGATTCCGGCGCGGTCAAACCGTTGAGCCAATTGCTGCAGAGCGGCATCCATGAAAGCATCAACTTCCGCTTCGGTCGTGGCAACCTTCAACTGGGCCCCACCGACATCGGCAAGTTTGTTTTGCTGCCAACGGAATTTCTTGCGTTTTCGTGACCCGTTCTTGCGGTTGATCGCGGCATCAAAACCCTCGCCAAGATCCAATGCGAAGGCGTGATTATGAGATTCCTGCCAGTCGAGGAATGTGAACGGGTTGGTGAAACCCTGCCAAACGACTGGTTGGCAGCACATTTCCAAAACATCTGCCGGGCCGAGATTATTGGTCACGCAATCCATCATGTCGCGCACGTCCTGGCGGCGGGCGTTTTGGATGAAGGACTTGGAGAATAGCCCCATATGAAAATTGGAGTGACTGTCGCCCAACCAAGAGGCGATATTGAAGGGGCCGCGTTTGCGCACACTAAAGGGCAGGATGAACATTGGCTGATCGCCCTGTCTGCCAATCACCAGTCGGGGTTGAATTCGGGCAGGGCCAGCGACATGCCTGGTCCAGGCAGATATCCAATCAAAGCGCTGATAAAGCGAACACACGCCTTCGGTTTCCAACTGATGCCATTCGGATTCAAGGGCGGTAAAATCATCAGTAACCTCGATGTCCAGTCGGCCCAGTCCGGCAGTTTCCAGGCTGACCTTTTTCATAAAATGTGGCGCGCTTGTCATGGAAAAGGTTTTTTAACTGTAGCTGGAGCTTGTCGGACTGATATTGTGAATAGCAGGAAAGTCTAAACAATTGCTGCTATCATGATTGCAATTCAAGAATTTCCGAATCGATCAATGAACTTCGCCACGATCCGCAACACCCGCCGCATTCTAGCCGGTATGAATTACACCGGGCTGGACCGGATCTATCAACAGCTTGATGGCGAGCTGGGGATGGTTTTGACATTGCATCACGTCAATCCCCATCCTGTGCCGCGGTTTGCGCCCAACGCACATCTCACCATTCACCCCGAATTTCTGCGTTCGGTTATCGAATTGTTGCAGCAGCGGGACATCGACATCATCGACTTGGACGAAGCCTGCCAACGTATTGAAAACCCAACACTTGATCGGCGTAGGTTTGCGGTCATCACCTTCGATGACGGCTATCAGGACACGCTGCATCATGCTGTGCCGGTGCTGAAGCAGTTTGATCTGCCTTACACGGTCTATCTGGCGCCGGGATTGATTGAGGGTACGGCAGACTTGTGGTGGGAGGCTGTTGAAGCTTTGGTCAACCAGCAGCCACGCATCGCATTGCAGATGGTGGGCAGCAAAAGCGGGCCGAAGGAACTGAATTGCTCAACCCGCGCGGAAAAGAACGAGTCGTTCAATTTCTTGATGAAGTATCTGATCAACGACGTCTCTGAGCTGGATCAAGCACGAGTCGTTCGCGAACTGTGTTGGCTCTACAAGATTGATCTGGAGGCTCTAAATAAATCGCAGATTATGAGCTGGGAGCAGGTCCACCGATTGATCAAGGATCCAAAGTGCACGATTGGTGCCCACACGCTCAATCACCGTGCATTGGCTCGGCTGACGCCTGAGCAGGCCAGGGATGAGGTTACCCAGGGAGCAATGGTGATGGCTTCAGAATTGGGCCACAGGCCGGAACATTTTGCCTATCCGTACGGCTATCGCGCCGCTGCTGGACGCCGCGATTTCGCGATGTTGAAGGAATTGGGATTCAAAACCGCCGTGACAACACGGGGTGGCATGATCTTCCCCGGGCATAAAAACCACATGACCGCTCTGCCGCGCATTTCGGTCAACGGCATGTATCAAAAAATGCGCTATTTTGCCCCCCTTACGAGCGGATTGCCGACTCGCCTGGGCAATGGCCTGAAGCGCGTCAGCACCGGGTAAAGCAGATTACGTTGGGATGTGGGCGTTTGATTTGCAGCCCCCCATGACTGCTCGTGCCGTTTTAACTTGGACCGCCGTAAGCAACGTGCAACGCCCAGGGTTCAATTGGGTTGGGCGTTCCAAGAACCCGTAAAACAAAGCCCGGCTTAACTGCAGGGCTATTAGTTCTCACGTTAGCTTTCCGTCGACATCCATTTGATGATCACCATCGCCGGCACAATCCACAACACGCCGCTGAACATGAAATAGAGCATATGCGCATACCATGGCGCGTTGGCCAGGGTGGCGCTGGCGATTGCGACAGCCACAAGTGCATAGACGATTACCAAAAGCACGATGAAAAACATGCCGATCATTTTCTTGGCACGGATGGGCAGAGTGGTTCGCATGGGTCGATCTTTGTTTGTCCAATTCTGCCGAACACATAATCAATCGTCTGGCAAAACACCAGTGCAAGCGGTGGGGGCGACGCTTGGTCGCTGATAAATTTGTGGAGGCATGTTTACATCAGGTGATGAGCAGGCGTAACAGAGCGCCTAACGGCTCAATTGTAATCCATTGTGATCAGATCCGAGATATGACCCAAACCCAATACGTGACTTCAGACCCCCATCAACCCATCCGCACCTGGCTCTATGTGCTGGCCGCGCTGATCGTCATTATGGTGCTGGTGGGCGGCGCTACAAGGCTGACGGATTCGGGCCTGTCGATCACTGAATGGGATTTGCTGCTCGGCTTTATCCCCCCGCTCGACCGGGCGGACTGGATGGCTGAATTTACGCTCTACCAGACCACCGACGAATTCAAGCAGCAGAACAGCTCGATGACGCTCGACCAGTTCAAGGTAATCTACTGGTGGGAGTGGGGGCATCGTTTCCTGGGGCGTTTGATTGGCCTCGCAGTGCTTCTGCCGATGATCTATTTCTGGTGGCGAGGTCAATTGTCCTCCTGGCTAAAAGGGGCGTCTTTGGTGCTTTTCTTTTTGGTCTGCTTGCAGGGCCTGATTGGCTGGTGGATGGTGATGTCCGGTCTGGTTGACCGGGTCGACGTGAGTCAGATCCGGTTGGCCATTCACTTGACGACCGCGTGTGTCTTTCTGGCCGCAACCATTTGGGTGGCGCGCACCGTTGCGCCCCATTCCGCCGATGGCAGCGATGCCGGATACCGGCAGGCCGGTTGGCTGGTAATGCTCATCCTTGTTCAGATCTTTGCCGGTGGTCTGGTAGCCGGTCTTGACGCCGGGATGGCTTATAACACCTGGCCGGACATGAATGGCGCATTGGTGCCAGACGGGCTGTGGGCAGTAAGCCCGCTTTGGCTCAACTTCACCGACAACGCGATGACCGTCCAGTTCGTTCATCGTCTGCTGGCCTATCTGGTCTGGGCGAGCATATTGGGTCATGCCATCTGGCTGTTGCGACTGGAACCGGGAACACCGCATGTGCGACGTGGCTGGGTTCTGTTTGCGCTGGTGACGGTGCAGGCCTGTATCGGCATCATGACGCTGCTTCTGCAGGTGCCGATTTCCTGGGCTTTGTTGCACCAGCTTGGCGCTGTTGTTGTGTTGATGTTTGCAACGGCTCATTGGCGGGCACTGAGGCCAGCAATGTTCATTGAAAATCCGCCGCGCAAAGTGCAGTCTGGCCCGGCTTATGGATCCATCTGAACGCCCCTTTCTGGAAGTTGAAACCTCGCTGAATGGTCAGCGCTGGGTGGAGCGGGCAAACCGCCGTCAGCTCGGTCACGCCCAGGTGATGGCGGAGGAGCAGGAGATTGACCGATTGATCGCGCGAATCCTGGCCGGTCGTGAGGTTGAGCCTGAGAATGCCCAGCAATTTCTCAACCCTACCT
This sequence comes from Rhizobiaceae bacterium, assembly GCA_039969995.1. Taxonomy (GTDB): domain Bacteria; phylum Pseudomonadota; class Alphaproteobacteria; order Rhizobiales; family Rhizobiaceae; genus Pseudahrensia. The sequence continues at coordinate 121,018 of JBDVMU010000018.1, read as the reverse complement.
TGCGTGAGTCGTTGCCAGACCCGTCAACGCTTACTCAGATGGACGAAGCGGCGCGCCGTCTGGCTGCAGCCGTGCAGAACCGGGAGAAAGTGGCCGTTTTTGGTGACTATGATGTCGATGGCGCAACTTCTTCGGCATTGATGCACAAGTTCATGAGGCATTGCGGGATCGACAGCGAAATCTACATCCCTGATCGTATTTTCGAAGGCTATGGGCCGAATGTCCCAGCGATCGAGCAGTTGGCGCAAGGTGGAGCGCAACTGCTGGTGACTGTGGATTGCGGCTCAACCAGCCATGAATCGATTGCCCGAGCCAATCAACTGGGCATGGACGTGGTGGTTCTGGATCATCATCAGGTGTCCGACCAACTTCCCGAAGCCGTTGCGGTGGTCAATCCCAATAGAGATGACGATATGTCGGGGCAGGGGCATGTGTGTGCCGCGGGTGTGGTTTTTATGGCGCTGGTTGCGACGGCCCGTGAGTTGCGCAATCTGAACTGGTTTTCCGACAGGTTTCCAGCCCCCAATTTGATGGAATGGCTTGATCTTGTTGCTCTCGGCACAGTTTGTGACGTGGTGCCGCTAAAGGGGGTCAACCGGGCTTTTGTGTTGCGCGGGCTGGAGGTCATGCGGCAGCAAAAGAACATTGGCCTGGTCGCTCTGTCACGGTCTGCCCGACAGGACGGACCTGCTGCGGCCTGGCATTTGGGATTTCTGCTTGGGCCAAGGATCAACGCCGGTGGGCGCATTGGCGATGCCGGGCTGGGCGCACGATTGTTAACCTGCGACGATCCTGCAGAAGCTGAAGAGATTGCCACCCGCCTCGATACGTTGAATAGCGAACGTCAGGCAATGGAAACGGAAATGTTGAAACAGGCGATCGATGAAGCGGAAGCGGAAATCGGTTTGGGCGATGGTCCTGCGGTGTTGATTACCGAGAGCGAAACCTGGCATGCCGGAGTGGTTGGACTGTTGGCTTCAAGATTGAAGGACCGCTTCAAACGGCCAGCCTTTGCAATTTCCTTTGATGGCCTTGGTATTGGTGCGGGTTCAGGCCGCTCCATTCCTGGCGTTGATCTGGGAGCCGCGGTTCGCGAAGCTGTGGAACAGGATCTGTTGGAAAAGGGTGGTGGCCATGCAATGGCGGCGGGGATCACCATTAAGCGTGAAAAGCTGGGCGAGTTTCGAACCTTCATGGAGGAGCGGTTTTCGCAACAGGTCAGCGAACTCAGTCAGAACCGGCAGCTGAAAATCGATGCAGCGCTCAGTGCCCGTGGTGTTACCGAGGCGTTTTTTGACCGGCTTGAGCAGGCCGGCCCCTATGGTGCCGGCCACAGTCAGCCGGTATTTGCCTTTCCCGGCCACCGGATCAGTCACGCCAGTGTTGTCGGTGCCAACCATGTCAGATTTTCGCTGCGCTCTCCCGACGGCGCGCCACTCGACGGAATTGGGTTCCGCATCGCTGATGACCCATTGGGCCAGGCCCTGCTGTCAAATATCGGCGGAGAAATGCACTTTGCTGGCATGCTAAGTGCAGATTTTTACCGTGGACGCCGTCGCATTCAAATGCGGTTGCTGGACGCCGCCAAGGTGCCGGACAAAAACAGCCCATAGTGAAGCGGTTGCTGCAATGAAAAATTGCCGCAGCTGTGAGCGGCTTTTTCCCGCGCAGCAACACGGCAAAAGGGCTACAGTCATCTCATGTTGCTTCGTGTATCGGATCTTAGAAAAAGCTTTGCCACCGAGGAGGGCCAACTTGAGGTCCTGCGCGGGATCGACCTGCAGTTGCAAGCGGGAGAACGGCTGGCGCTCACGGGTGAGTCCGGTTGTGGCAAAAGCACGCTGCTGTATCTGATTGGCGCGTTGGAAGCTTTCGATAGCGGCGATATCCGGATTGAAGATAAGTCACTTAGCGGACTTGGGGACCGCCAACGCGCGCAGCTTCGCCGCCACAGCATTGGCATCATTTTTCAGCAATTTAATCTGATCCCTTCGATGACAGTGGCCCACAATTTAAGCTTTCATGCACGCCTTGCTGGCCGCGAAGACAAAGGCCGCATAGATCTGCTCGCCGCACGGCTTGGTTTAAGCGACTTCCTTTCTGCCTATCCCGAACAGTTGTCAGGAGGCCAGCAGCAAAGAGTGGCAATCGGCAGGACCCTTGCGGCCCGCCCCAGACTGATCCTGGCCGATGAGCCAACCGGCAATCTTGATGAAAACACCAGCGATGAGGTGCTGGATCTGATGCTGGAACTGGTGGCCGAAACCGATGCTGGGTTGTTAATGGTCACGCATTCCTCGCGCATGGCAGCACGCATGGACCGGAAGTTTGTTTTAACCGCCGGACAGGTCTCGTGAGACTGGCAACAGTGCTTCGGGTGCTATGGTCCCATTGGACCTATCGGCCCTTGCAGTTATTTGCTCTGCTTGTTGGCCTGTCGCTGGCAACCGGCCTGTGGACCGGGGTGCAGGCCATCAATACGGAAGCCCGCAGCTCCTATAAGGCAGCGAGCTCGACAATCGTACCAAATGCGCTGGATCATCTGGAGCGCTCAGATGGCCTGCCGATTGCTCTGCAAACCTATGTGGAATTACAACGGGCAGGGTGGCGCACCTCGCCAGTTCTGGAAGGTCAGGTCCGGGCTGAAGATGGCCGTCTTGTCCGTGTCATTGGCATTGATCCTGTGACCATGCCGGAGCAGATGGCCGAACTGACAACGCCCGGACAGCCCCTTCAGGATGACATCGCAAGTGAGCCAGCAAGCAATGGCTTGATTGCATTTCTTGCGCCTCCCCACCGCATCATCATTTCGACTGATCTGGCGGAATTGCAGGACGAAAGATTCAAACGCGCTGAGTGGATCGAATCCCCGAACCTGCCTTTCAACACGCTTTTGGCCGACATTTCCTTTGCCGAACGTCTGCTCGGGCAACCTGGCGAGATCAGTCGGCTGGTACTCGATCCAAAGCAAAGCCGGAGTCGCGTGCAATTATCGGAAATTGCTCCGCAATTGCAGCGTATCACAAACAGATCAGGTGCCGACATGGCGCGTCTCACCGACAGTTTCCACCTTAACCTGTCGGCTTTTGGCATGCTGGCATTTGCGGTTGGCCTGTTCATTGTTCAGGGCACCATCAATTTGGCATTTGAGCAGCGGCGAACAATGTGCCGGACATTGCGGGTGACTGGCACGTCGATGCAGGTGCTGACCTTGGCCCTGATGCTGGAACTGTTGCTGATAGCGGTTATTGCCGGAGGGTTGGGGGTTGTGTTGGGTTATTTCATTGCCGCGCTGTTGCTCCCTGATGTGGCGGCTACTCTGCGCGGGCTATACGGGGCTCAGGTATCCGGCGATCTGGATTTTCATATGGGGTGGTGGCTGGCCGGATTGGCGATTGCCGTTGCCGGCACGTTTCTGGCGGCCTTTTGGAGCTTGACCAAGCTGATCCGAATGCCGATCCTTGCTGCAAACCGCCCCAGGGCGTGGGCACTGATGTCGTCACGCAGCACTTGGTGGCGTCTGATCGTTTCGGCGGGATTGATGGCGATTGCTGGGGCGCTGTTGATCTGGGGCACTGGATTGGTCTCCGCTTTCACGATTGTCGGTGCGTTTTTGCTTGGATCGGCATTGCTCCTGCCAGACGCAATGGTGGTTTCCATCAGATTGTTTGAAAGCCTCGCACGTCGCCCGGTTGCTCAGTGGTTCTGGGCCGATACGCGTCAACAACTGCCGGGCCTTTCGTTGGCGCTGATGGCGCTTTTGTTGGCGCTGGCTGCCAATGTTGGCGTCAGCACAATGGTCGGCAGCTTTCGCCTGACTTTCAATGGATGGCTGGATCAGCGCCTAGCGTCCGAACTTTATGTGCGGGCGGCGAACGATGAACAGTCGGTCAGGCTTCAAAACTGGCTGGCGAAACATCCAAAAGTTGATGCCGTATTGCCGATCTGGAGCGTCGATACGCGCATTGGTGGAGAAAAGGGTCAGGTATTCGGTATTGCTGATCACGCAACCTACCGCGACCACTGGCCATTGTTGGACAAAACCGCGAGCGTGTGGAGCGATGTGGCCAAGGGCAGGGCGATATTGGTCAACGAACAATTTGCCCGCCGAAATCGTTTGAACTTGGGTGAGTCAGTCACGATTGGAGAACCGGCAACTGCCTCAAGTCTGTCAATTGCGGGAATTTATTCTGATTATGGAAATCCCCACCCGCAGGCGCTTATTGCTGTTGACCTGCTGACCAACCTTTATCCTGAAGTGCCGCGTCGTCGTTTCGCGATCCGCGTTGCCCCGCAAGAAGCGTCGCAATTGGCAAGCCAAATTGGCCGGGAATTCGATCTTGGTGGCCGCGCGCTGGTGGATCAGGCATCGATCAAGCGGCGCTCGGTGGACGTGTTTGAACGGACATTTACAGTAACGCAGGCGCTGAACGTGCTGACCTTGTCGGTCGCTGGCTTTGCCATATTCACCAGCCTGCTGACCCAGTCGGCCATGCGGTTGCCGCAACTCGCGCCAGTTTGGGCGCTTGGGCTCACACGCCGCCAACTGGCAGGGCTGGAACTGTTGCGGGGTATTTTGCTGGCCGGATTGACGATGGTTCTCGCGCTGCCTCTGGGGCTGGGGCTGGCTTGGCTGTTGCTGGCGGTGGTCAATGTCGAAGCCTTTGGATGGCGTCTGCCGATGTTCGTCTTTGCCCGCGACTGGCTGATGCTGGGTTTTTATGGATTGTTTGCAACAGCACTGGCTGCGGCCATACCTGCGCGCCGTTTCAGCAAAACTGATCCGGCCGAGTTGGTGAAGGTTTTTGCCCATGAGCGTTAGGAATTTCATAGCCACGGTCCTGATGTTTCTGCTTGGTTGGTTGCCAACGCAAGCAAGTGCACAAGGCTATGGCGGCCTTGGCACGCGGGCTGAAGGCTTTTACGTCCCCAAGCGCGGAGCCGCCATCGAATTTCCGCGCGACCATGGCGCACATCCTGGGTTTCGCATTGAGTGGTGGTATCTAACTGCGAACCTGCGCGGAGAGGATGGACGACAATATGGCGTGCAGTGGACGTTGTTTCGCTCCGCTCTGATGCCGCCAGACCAACAGGCAATTGCCAGCAAGTCTGACTGGCAAACGTCCCAATTGTGGATGGGGCATGCGGCTGTGACCACGCCGGACAGTCACCATGTTGCTGAAACCCGGGCACGCGGTGTTTTCGACATTGCCGGCGTGAAAGTTGCGCCCTTCAAAGCTTGGATCAATGATTGGCAAATGGCTGCCCGCAATGAAGCCGCAGATGGGATCGGCGCTGTGGACTTACGCGCCTCCGGGGCGGACTTTTCCTATGATCTGAGCCTGACGGCAAATGGCCCGATGGTGTTTCACGGCGACCGAGGTTATTCGGTCAAATCGGCAGAAGGGCAGGCCAGCTATTATTATTCCCAGCCGTTTTATCAGGTTGAAGGCGAGATCGACCTTCCCACCGGCAGAGTGAAGGTTGCGGGAACCGCCTGGCTGGACCGGGAATGGTCTTCACAACCGCTTTCGCAAGATCAGCGTGGCTGGGATTGGGTCTCGCTGAATTTTGATGATGGCAGCAAACTGATGGGTTTTCGGTTGCGCCAAAGTGATGGCAAAAACTTCACCTCCGCCACATGGATCGATGCTGATGGCACCGCGACTGCTTATTCCAACAACAAGGTGCGGCTAACCGAGATCTCCAGATCAACCACGGCGGGCAGGCTGGTGCCGACCACCTGGCGGGTGGAATTGGCAGAGCGGGGCATCGATGTGACGGTTGAAGCGCTCAACACGAACGCCTGGATGGACACCAGTTTCCCATACTGGGAGGGGCCAGTGAACATTGACGGCAGCCATTCCGGCGCAGGCTATCTGGAAATGACTGGCTACGAATAAGCACGCTCAGTGCGGTTCAGTAGCCAAGAACAAACCGGCTGCGTTGACCCATCATCTTTTTCAAGGCGATGGCAATCAACAAACTGACGCCGACTATAATGGCCGTCGCCAGGAGCAGGTCGAGCCAGGGGTTCCCAAGCACCGGAAAGCTCTTGGTTTTGATGATCAGATAGATTCCGATTGGATGAAGAAAGAATATGGCAAAACTGGCATCGGCCATAAGCCGCGTCATGCGCGATGCGGGTCCGGCAAACCGTTCCAACAGGAAGAACAGCGCCAGTGCCATCAGCGATTTGTTTAGGAACATCCAGTCGATGCCCTGATATTCCAGCATGGGTTTGTGGGAGTTCTTGATCTGTCCCAATTCGGTTTGCAGGACAATCATCGCCAGAGCTGCCAGCGCAAGATAGATTTCCCGTCCGCGCATCAGGCGGAGCAGATTTTCACGATGTTGGGAAACAAAGATGCCGATCAGATAGACCGGTGCGAAATAGATCACCGAGTGCCATGGGGGGATGTTATTGACCGGGCGGTGTCCCAACATCGAAACCACCGCCAAAGCAACAATGACGACGATCTGAATCCGCGTCGACATCGAAATGAACCCTACATGCAGCGGTGATAGCGCGAAAGTTAGGCAGATGAACGGGATGTACCAGTAGATCCAGTAGAGATCGCCCGTTGCCAGAATGGTCAGAAATTTTAGCAACTCGTCCCCAACCAGCGGATTGAGCTGGTGGATGACGAACACAGAAGGAATGGCCAGAACCAGATAGGGCACCGCTACGCGCAGCAGCCGACCTTTGATGAAGTGGGTAAACCGATAGCGCGGATAGAATACGTGGTGAAACAGATAGCCCGATACGAAGACAAACAGGCTGGTGGCACCGACGATGAAGTTTGAGAAAAGCTGCTCACCATAAGTACGCGGGAAGAGATGCGCGATATTGAGGCAATGGCCGGCAGCGATCATCAGAATCGAAATCGCGCGGTAATAGACAATCGAATCTAGCTGTTGGCTCATGTGCTGGGCGCCGGACAAATCGTGTGTTCCACTGCTAGCTCATAAACATGCAAATTGGGAAGTGGCCCGAGTGACATTGTGGGTGCGCGCTTTGCCAATCAGCAAGCGGCTTCAAGATCTGTCAACTGCGGGTAGGGTGGTAGTCCCTAGGGGAATCGAACCCCTCTTTCCAGGTTGAAAACCTGGCGTCCTAACCGATAGACGAAGGGACCACAGTCGAGAGGTGTATAGGCATGAAAATCCGAGGCTGCAAGAGGATTTTATGCAAATAATGTCAGAAATTCACGTTAATTGAACCGACCGTTTGCCAAGCCTGTTCCATCAGGCAAAATCAGCTTTTGCGGGCCCGGCGTCGCCGACATCTGCGATTCCAATCGCGCTTTTTGCCAATGTCCAAATGAACCGACTTTGTATGGCAATAGGTTCCAACACCGCCGCGGCCGGGCAGGGAGCGCAGATAGCGGGCCAACCGCGCCTTGCTAACCCCCTGGACCTGAATATCAGCGGCCTTGCAGTGAATATGCATCGAATTGCGGGCGCCGCGGATGAGGCGGTTATATTTGCGGCTCCGATAACCCGAGGTGACAATTGGCGTGCGACCAAATTTCCGCTGGACCATCTTCAGCAATCGCACCAGTTGAGGAGGGAAGCATCCAACCTTGACGTCAGGACGTTGCAGAAGCAGCCCGTGCGCGCCACGCCGGGCTTGGTTGGTCACCGAAGCCAGCTTGACCCCCTGGTCGAGCTCAAGTTCTTCGTCGATATCGGTGCCAAACAGATCCTTTTTGCTCCGCACTCCCGGCAGCGCCGCTGTGTTCCAGCCAAGACGCACCCGTGATGGATTGTTGGTTGTCTTAATGCCCGAACCCGAAGCCGGTTTGTTGGCAGAGGAGCTGCTTCTGTTCTGGAACAGATTGGCAAAAATACCGGTCGGCTTTTTGGCCTGAGGTTTGGCAGTTTGTGCGACATCTTCGGAGGTTGGCGCATTTGCCTCGGTTTGATCCGGCGATGGTGATTGGCCCCGCGTCTGTGGGGTCGACTGGATAGAACGGGGTGCCGTCAAACGGGCAAACAGCGACAGCGGCTTGGCCTCGGGTTGGGCAGCAGCCTGGGCTGCCTGTGTGGCTGTCTGTGTGGCTGTCGTTTGTGTCTGCTGACCGTCTTCACCAGCCGGAACAAGCGTCGTTTCAATCCTGGTTGATTGCTGGTTGGTCGTCTGTTGGCCCGCTGACGGTCGCAGTTTTGGTACGCCGTTGGGGCGTTGGCTGACTTCCATTTGTGGTAATTGTGGACTGTCAGCCTGATCCGGTGCGGCGGTTTCTGATTGATCTTGCGCACTGGGTGTCAAAATTGCTGTCAGACCGGACGTGTCGACGCCACCCCCACCAGCAGTGCAACTGGTCAGCAGCATGCCAGCAGCAAACAGCGGCAGCACCCGCGCAAAAAATCCTGCGCCCATGGTGCCCGGCGTGGTTAGAGGCCGAACGCGGCAAGAGCTGCTGAATTCGTCGTCATGCCCGGCCAAGTCAAACTCCTGATGGTCCGGTTGGTGCGTGATGGGGTCCCGCAGAATGTTTCCAGGGGCCCATGGGTAGATGTATTTCAACTGCCCGCTGCTCCCTACAGTTCTGCCCATTGTTGTGATGGGCCCCCTGCTGTTTTGCAGGTGATGCACAATCTATGCGGCCCGGTTGATAATCCCCTTAATACAGGTGCGCATTAAGTGGGGCGTCAATAAGGCGCAATCATCGTTAAGGATCAGTTCGTTACCACGATCCGGTATTTTCCATGGAGACCCATGGTTCCGCCGGTTCAAGGGCATCGCCCTTTTGAAGCAGCTCAAAAGAAATATTGTCTGGAGACTTAACAAATGCCATGCGACCGTCCCGGGGCGGGCGGTTAATGGTTACCCCAGCATCCATCAGGTTTTGGCAGTACTCGTGAATGTTATCGACCTCATAGGCAAGATGGCCGAAATTGCGGCCGCTGTCATATTCTTCAGGTTCCCAATTGTGGGTGAGTTCCAGCAAAGAGCTCTTTTCCGCCTGGCCGCGTTCAACATCATCTTTGCCGGCGAGAAAGATCAACGTGAAACGCCCGGCTTCGACATCAACGCGGCGCACTTCAACCATGCCCATCTTGTTCACATAGAAGTCCAGCGATTCGTCCACATCCTTCACGCGGACCATGGTGTGAAGATATTTCATGGGTGATAATCCTTTCAGGGGAGCCGTTGTCGGCAACCTAAAACCTTTGCCGTGAAAGACAAGCCGATGAATGCTAAAGTTGATGAATTGTCAGAAGAAGATTTACAGCAACTGGCCGACTACATCGACAATGCCTCGCGAATAGTCATTTTCACCGGCGCTGGCATTTCGACGGAATCGGGGATCGCTGATTTTCGCAGTCCTGGTGGTATCTGGTCACAGATTAAGCCAATTCAGTTTGACGCGTTTCTGGCCAGCGAAGATATGCGGCTGGAATATTGGCGTCGACGTTTCAAATTTCAGGCAGAGTTTGAAGCTGCTCCTCTCAATGATGGCCATCGCGGGGTGGCGACGATTATCAATTCTGAAAAGGGCCGGGGGCTGATTACCCAGAATATTGATGGCCTGCACCAGCGCGCCGGAATTGCCGATCAGGACATTGTCGAAATCCATGGCAATGGTGTTCGAGGGGTCTGTCTTGATTGTCAAAGTCCGATGAGCCTCCAGCAAGCGCGGGCATTGATTGACCAAACTGGCAAATCTCCGCGCTGTGAGCGGTGCGGCGGTCTGGTAAAGTCGGCGGTCATTTCGTTTGGCCAGGCCATGCCGCAAGACAAGGTTGTTGATGCCGAGCGGTTGGCAATGAGCTGCGATTTGTTTGTGGTTTTGGGGTCTTCGTTGGTCGTTCGTCCTGCCGCTGGGCTGCCGATCATTGCCAAAAACAACGGCAGCAAACTTGTCATAATCAACAATCAACCGACACCGTTAGACGCAATTGCCGACTTTTTGCTGCCTGCAGCGATTGGCCCAACCCTCCAAAAAGCTTTGGAAAAATCGGCTCTTGGGCGTGCCAGGCAAATTATTTGAGCCGTGGCCTAGCGGTAATGGGCAGTCATCGTGCTAAATTAAGAACGAATCAACGGTTCGACTGGCAGATCGGTGGGTCCAATTGATTTACGAAGGCGGCCTCAGATTCGATTAGTTGCAGGGCGCCGCGCGGCTTTATCGGAGTCACCGTGTTCACGGTGAGGGGAAACTAACATGGGTTCAAAAATAGGAACGGGTGCTGATTCACACCAGGAAGATTTTTCCGAAAAAAGTGAGCTGACGACCACTTCCCCATTTGACGTCCCAGGAACGGGTTCGATTTCGGACGCTGTTCCAGGCCTGACGGAACACGAAACACCTGATGTGTTCGTGGTTGCTGGTGCGATTAAGTGGTTTGACGTTTCAAAAGGCTTTGGTTTCGTTGTGCCCGACGATGATTTGCCTGATGTGTTGTTGCATGTGTCCTGCCTGCGCGATGATGGTTTTCAGACCGCCTATGAAGGGGCGCGTATCGTCTGTGAAGTTGTCAGCAAGTCACGCGGCCTACAGGCGTTTCGAGTCCTGTCGATGGATAATTCAACTGCCGTCCATCCGTCGCAACTGCCGCCTGCCAATACCCATGTTGAGGTTAAACCGACCAGCGATCTGGTGCGGGCGGAAGTCAAGTGGTTCAATCGGACGAAGGGATTCGGTTTCCTCACCCGTGGTGAGGGCACCGAAGACATTTTCATCCACATGGAAACATTGCGTCGCTATGGCCTGACTGAGCTGCGTCCAGGACAATTCGTCATGGTTCGCTTTGGCGATGGTCAAAAAGGTTTGATGGCGGCTGAAATTCAGCCGATTGCCAGCGGCGGCAGCGTATTTCCGCGTAGCCATTAGTCAGCGCCCAACTGCCTTTTTGCAAAGCCACATCGATGTGGCTTCCTACAATTGAGGCCGACTTGTTTTGGCCATCGTGTGAACGCAGGGTGGGCGGATATGTATTGTAATTTGGGTATGTCATGAAACAGCTATTGTTATCGGCTCTATGTGCACTGGTACTGATGGCAGCAGCGCCATTTCAGAGTTCGGCGAGCGGCATGAATCAGGTGACGATTCAGACTGGCAACGGACCGCAAGCCTGGACGATTGAGTTGGCGTCGGACAATGAAAGTCGCGCTAAGGGGCTGATGTTCCGCCAGAATATGGCGCCAAAGGCTGGTATGTTGTTTCGGTTCGAGCAATCGCGTGTTGTGTCCATGTGGATGAAGAATACGTTCGTTGCTCTGGACATGATTTTTGCCGACCAGGCGGGAGTCGTGACCCATATCCATCGGGGCGCGGTACCCCAGTCGCTGGCAATCATTTCTTCGCAAGTACCGGCCCGTTTTGTGCTGGAGGTCAATGCGGGCGAGGCGGATCACTTTGGCGTTGCGGTCGGTAATCAATTGGCTCATCCGTGGATTTTGCCGGGCGGTTGAGGATTGCGCACTGGTGGCAACAAATATTGCAGTAAATCGATTTTTCCTCTTGCCAAGAATCCCTCAAAACCCTAGAGAACCAGCGTTCTAACAATGTCGGGGCATGGCGCAGTCTGGTAGCGCACCTGGTTTGGGACCAGGGGGTCGCAAGTTCGAATCTTGCTGCCCCGACCATTGTTAGAAATACCCCCTCCGAAATCGCAGTAATTTTTGGCCAAAGTGCCCGTCAGGAAATCCACTGCTGGGCGCTTGACCAACAATTGTGACCCATTACAGCTTTTCTGGCGGGTTCGCGGCTGAGCGGCACTTTCCACAGTTTCAAAAAGGTGTTGACGGTTGGCCTGTAGGAAGCCACAAGCTTCACATATTGAAGGTCTGAGACAGTGCGCATTCCAGGAGCTGTTCTCATCTTAAAGACCATCACTAAGACAAGCAGGAGATGACATCATGGTCGCTCGAATTTATCGCCCCGCCAAGACCGCCATGCAGTCGGGCAAGGGCAAGACCGTATTCTGGGTCATTGAGCACGAGCCTGCTGCTGCCAAAAAGGTGGAGCCCTTGATGGGCTATACGTCGTCTTCAGACATGCAGGCGCAAGTACGGTTGAAGTTTGACAGCAAGGAAGATGCGGTTCGTTACGCTGAGGCCAATGGTATTGAATACCGCTTGATCGAGCCAAAGGAACAGCGTCGTCGGCCGATGGCCTATTCTGACAACTTCAAGTTTGACCGCAAAGTTCCCTGGACCCATTAAGCCTGGGTTACAGCAATCATAGGATGTCCCGACCTGATTGGGGCTTGAATTCAGCGTTGAAAACAGACATCCCTTTGAACAATCGGTCCCTTAGCTCAGCTGGATAGAGCAACTGCCTTCTAAGCAGTAGGTCGCAGGTTCGAATCCTGCAGGGATCGCCATTATTGGCAATAGCTTCTTTGAATTGTGAATGCGCCAAAGAGTGCACCACTGCTCAGCCTGTAATTATATCTAATGGTCCAATTTGCCGATGAAACTAACGTGTCACTACACCAAGACTGAAGTGCGTTCGCTTTGATCGCAGTGTTCATACGTTGGTCAAATTGATTGCGATCCAAAACGTTAGAGGTGATCACATATTCATATGCCAGCTCGGTGTTTTCTTCATAAATTTCAACCGACTGCAAAGTCGTGACCTGGTCGATTTGTTTAGGAAGTTCGCTCACCAGTTGCTTGATATTCTCACGAACTTGCGAAGCAATTTTCTCATTGCTTTGCGTAACGCGGCCGCCAAGTGCCGAGCAAAAAGCCCGTGGCTGATCCCGTGCGAACTCGCCCCTTAATTTTTCGCATCAGCATTCGGATCTCGTTTAGACTGATTTATGTTCGAATTTGACTGGGTTTATCGGCATAGAAGTTCTGACTGGCGGGTTGGGCGATGCCCGATAGCATGATGGGCTTGATCAACTCCTGCCTCATCCTCGGGTGGCCATAGCTGCCCAACTTGCTATCCTTCGGTGCGGGAGGCATTGGCAGGGGGCCTGGCCAGCTGGATGAGAACCAATGCCAATACGAGGCACGCCAGGCCTCCGCTCGAACTGAGCGCAATGGTGAAACCAACCTGATCTACCAAAAACCCCAGGGCAACTGCTCCAACTGCTGCTCCGCCGATACCCACCATGACCCATAAGCTCATCACCCGACCGCGCATGTCGTCATCAAGATCAGCCTGGATAGCAGTCTGTAAGGAAACCCCAGACAAGGTTCCAGCAAAGCCCAGGCAGCCAATGAGCACGAGTGTGAGTTCCCAAGACGTGGAAAATCCCAGCACCGGCACCAGAGCCATGCCCACGAGAGCGCTTGCAATTGCCGTTTTGGGTATCCGCCCAGCCTGTTGGACAGGCATAATTATCTTCGTGAAGCCCGCTGCCAGAGCACCAAGGCCAGCGCTTGAGGTCAACAATCCAAGCCCCGCCGCACCCTTGTCAAACACACCGTCCGCAACAACTGGAAGAATTTCCAGAGCGCCGCGGACCACAATGGCAAACAAAGCCGTCACCAAGAGCGCTTGCAGGATCTGGACATGCGCCAGAACGTGCCGAAAACCATCGATTAGCGCGTCCAGAAAGGATCCATTCTCGGTCTTGGACCCGGTGCGCTGTCTGGGGCGCAACAGGGCAATCACAATGATGAAAGGCAGATAGCATCCAGCCTGAATGAGCAGAGCCGTGCTGATACCCCAAACAGCGATAACCCATCCCCCAAGTGCGGGGCCGGTTAATCTGGCCAGGTTGAAATTGATTGCTGCAATGTTAATCACAGAGCCAACAGCTTCACGGTCAACTAACCGGGGAGCCAGCGACATTCTTACGGGGTGATGGGCAGATGCAACTATTCCATACAGCCCCGACAGGATTGATAAGGCCAAACTGTTGAGCAATCCGGAGCTGAAGAGGAAATAAGTCACCAGCGCGATGGCCAACATCGATGATTGGGTGATCATCCCAGCTCGCTTCACGCGAACACGGTCAATCCAAACGCCGAACAGGGGGCCGGTAAGCATTGTTGGTGCGAAACTCAAAAATGCGATGAAACCGACAAAGCTGGATGATCCAGTCAGATCCCAGGCGATCCAGCCGATCGTGACGCGCTGCATCCACAGCGCATTCAGCGCGAAGACATTTCCGATCAGGTACAAGCGAAAGTCTCGAAAACGCAGCGCAGAAATGTTCATGCACACCCGATATAGTAGTAGAGGCACCCACGCCAGAGTGCTTGTGTTCACAGATCATGGAAGACGGCTTGCAATCCAATGGTGCACGGTAACAATGTGCCACGGGTCGGTCGGCCATTCATGACCTGAAAGTTCGATTGGTGAAAATGAGGTGGTCCCGCAGATCGGCCACCGGCAGGGAGATTGATGCGTGCTTAAATCCATTCCGTTTGACCTTGGCCTGTGGTTGAACCAGCCAGCCAAGAGCCGGGTTGAGCCTGACCTATTGATGATCGAAACGAAGGAAGAGACCGATTTTTGGCGCGAGACACATTATGGATTCACCCATTCCAGTGGCCATGCATTGCTCTTTGAAATGCCGGAACAGTTTACAGCAGCGGTGACGTTCTCGGGTCAGTTTGTTTCCAAATATGAACAAGCCGGGCTGTTGCTTTGGGAGAGCGACACCCGTTGGATCAAGGCAGGCATTGAATATGCCGATGGCCGGGCCAACCTCGCAGTCGTCGTTACAGACGGTCGGTCTGACTGGTCGATGTCACCGCTGGAATTGGCCTTAACCGACTGCACAATCCGAATGACCGTCACCGAATCCACGGTTATCATTCATGCCAAAATGTCGGGTAGTTGGCAGATATTGCGGGTTGCAAACTTCGTTGCCAGTGGTGCGCGCGTCGGGCCGATGGCGTGTTCGCCGCTGAGTAAAGGACTAAAGGTGACATTTTCGGGTTTCGTCGCTGGACCTGTCCCGCAGGAACCGCTTTATATTTCTGATTGAACAAAGCCATAAGAAGTCCGCGGTTGCGTCGATTATCTTGATGGTGCCGACTATGTGCATGATTTTGAATTCTGGTGCATTTTTCGTGCGCATTGCCGCTGATTTTTGCCAATTTTGCAAAATCTGTTCCGTCGATATTCGCTACACTGTCAGCTCCAAAAAGCGAAACAGCCCTCAATGATTGGGAACCGGACAGAGAGCCATGGCGAACAGCAAAAACTACGTATTTCGGTCGATTGCAAAAGGCGTCCTCAACCATGATGTAGATACGATGTTTGGCCTCATGGGGGATGCCAATCTTTTCATGGTGGACGACTATGTACGCAATTGCGGTGGGACATTTGTGCCGGTCGCCCACGAAGGAAGTGCCGTTTTGATGGCGCTGACCTATTCTAAGTTTGCCCAAACCGTCGGCGTAGCAACCGTTACGCATGGGCCAGGATTTACCAATTGCATCACAGCATTGACGGAGGGCGTTCGTGCGCGGACCCCAATGGTTTTGTTGTGCGGAGACACCCCCGTTTCAACGCCGCAAAACCTTCAAAACATCGATCAACGCGAACTCGCGAAAGCTGCGGGCGCCGGGTTCCATCAATTGCGCCAACCGGAAACCACAACCGAAGACCTGGCGAATGCATTCCATCGTGCACGGGTCGAAAAACGTCCCATTGTGCTCAATATGCCAGTCGATTTCATGTGGCAGGAAATCGACCACAAAAAGATCGTTTATCCGGTTTTTGGCGATCCAGCTCTGGTTACTGAGGGCGACAATCTGGACCAAGCCATCGGAATGATCGCCTCAGCCAGGCGACCAGTAATCCTGGGTGGGGCTGGCGCTATCGGAGCTGAGGAGAAGCTTATTTCACTGGCTGACAGGTTGGAAGCGCCGCTCGCGACAACGTTAAAAGCCAAGTCCATGTTCAAGGGGCATCCCTACAACATGGATATCTTCGGCACGCTCAGTGCGCCGGCCGTTTATGAGACAATTGACAAGTGTGATTGTGTGGTTGCCTTTGGTGCCAGTCTGCACCATTTCACAACTGACAACGGCAAGCTGTTGACGGGTAAGCGGGTTGTTTTGATCAACAATGATGTGCGCGAAACGGCCAGAAATTTTCACCCAGATGCGGCAATCATAGCTGATGCAGGATTGACCGCTGACAATATCATCTACTGGCTCAATGAGGCCGAAATCCCGCCCAGCGGCTTTACCAGGGAGTTGGACAGCAAAACGCTGGCGGCCCACCCGAACCCGCGTCGGAAGTCCCCAAAGACCGGAACGGTCGACTTTGTGCAGGCTCTTGAACTTCTGGAGACGGCTTTGCCGCCGAACAGGATTTTGACAACTGACGGGGGGCGTTTCATGACGGAAGTTTGGTGCAGAATTTCAGCCCCCGATGCCCGCAGTTTCCTCGCCACCACAAATTTCGGCTCCATCGGCGTTGGTCTTCAGTCCGCTATCGGAGCTGGTTTTGCCGTTCCTGACCGACCGGTTGTGTTGTTCACAGGGGACGGTGGTTTCATGATGGGGGGGATCAACGAATTCAATACCGCTGTGCGGCTCAATCAAGATCTCATCACCATCGTCTGCAATGATTCAGCCTATGGTGCAGAACACATACAATTCGTCGACAGGGATATGAATCCTGGTCTGGCACAATTTGAGTGGCCGTCCTTTGCGCATATTGCGACGGCGCTGGGGGGGAGGGGGATATTGGTGGATTCAGAACAACAACTCGAAACCGCCATAAATGCGATTAATCAACGTGATGGACCGTTGCTTATAGAGCTGAAACTAGACCCGGCAGATGTTCCGCGCATGAGGATCTGATGCGGCAACCACTCAATTCGGTTAGTGCGCGGTTGCTGCTAATGGGTGAAGAGCCGAAACTTGTAGGTGCGACTCAGGCTCAATCCTGACCCTGTTTCGTCCTTCAGTCTTTGCCTGGTACAGGGCAATATCGGCCCGTTTCAATACGTCCTCAATTTTTTCAGCGGGATTTCGTACCGCCATTCCAATTGAGGTCGATACAGGGATCTCAAATCCCTCAACCATCAATGGGCTTTCAAAAACCCTTGAACGTATTCGTTCAGCAAGTAATTCCGCCGTCCCAATATCCGTTTTTGGCATATAAATGCCAAACTCTTCACCACCCAATCTCGCAACAACATCTGATTTCCTGCATTGCCGTGAAATCAGATCCGACAGGTGGCGGAGTGCCTTGTCGCCGATTTGGTGGCCATAGGTGTCATTGATATCCTTGAAGTGATCGGCGTCTATCATCAAAAATACCGCGGCTTCTTTGGCCGGGTCGTTGGCGGCAGCATCAAAGAAATAGGATCGGCTATGAACGTTGGTCAATTCATCATGGTTGAGGAGATGCTGAAGTTTCATATTGAGCTCCTCAATTTTGTGAGCCTGTGAATATCCCCAAAAGGAGACCAGAGGCGCCACACACAATGGCACGAGGAAAGCTGGTGCAATGGCTTCGAACTTGCCTAGTCCACCTTGGATAATTCCGGTAATCAGCAGTGACATCAAAATGGATATCACTGTTGTTGCAATCACAGCAAAATAGACTTTCTTCTTCGTATCAAAGCGCATTGTTGATTCCATTAGAGAAAAGTCTGCAGGCCAAACTATAAGCGATATTGAGTTTTGGGACAAAGCCTGCGGTCGGGACAACAGTTTCAAAGCCGCAATTCCTGCAAGTTTTGCTCCCATTGTTGAAGGCCCGTCCAACAGGCTCAACATTTCTCCCGTCCCTACGACTCAACGCAGATGGTGTGGACTGCAACTCTTGGTTCTAAGTCAATTGTTCATCTACAGTTTTCAGACAGCGCTTTCTCTGTTAACATTTCATTACTTGGGTGGTTGGGCGCTTCAAAATACTGATTTGCACCAACACTCTGCTAACGCTGCCGAGGTTCGCCGTATCGCAGTTATGTTGAGGAGTGGGCCAGTCTTTTGTCAGCATTAGGTCACGTCGGAGCTATATATGCGCATTAGAACATTTCTGGTTGCTGCGTTCCTCATAGCGACTTTGACTCCTGCTGCCATTTTCGGCTGGCTATCGTATCAAACCAATGCCACCCGCGAATTTGACCAGGTCAGCGAACGCCACCTGTTACATGCAAAAAATGCCGGTATGGCGCTTGATCGCTACTACAAGGACGTGGTGGCGACGTTCGTTTCGATTTCGGATTCACTGATACTTGGCCACCCAACTCCCAACCTTGAAGCTCTGATGAAGAGCATTGACATGGCTTGTGTTCTGATTGTGGACACGCAATCGGGACTGGTTAAGGCACGCACCGACGTTGATCCAAACGGAATACGAAACGTGGTGCCGCCAGCGTTCTTGAAAATTGCACGCCAGATGGCAGGCAATGAGGAAACGCAAATATCCAACGTCCTGCCTTCCAAGCGATATGGGAACGTGCTTTTGGGGGTTCGCAATTTTGGCGACACGTTGGCGATCGCGGTGATCAAAACAGACTATTTCGGTCAGCTAGCCAGCTCGATCAGTTTCGGTGAAAAGGGTCATGCGGCCATTGTCGACAAAGCAGGCAATATCCTGGCCCATCCCAATGCTGAATGGGTGGAAAGTCGCAAGAACATTTCTGGTGTATCGGCAGTTGCCAGAATGATGCGCGGTGAAACCGGGATCGAACGCTTCTACTCTCCAGCAATTGAGCAGGACATGATTGCCGGTCTGACGTCTGTTGCTCCAGCCGGGTGGGGGGTGATGATACCCCAGCCAGTTCAGGAACTTTACAACAAGGCTTATCAGGACACCAAAACAGTATTTGTGGTGATTGCGATCGGCCTGATACTGACTTTTGGTTTTGTTATTGTGTTGCTGGATTCCCTTGCGTTTCCTATCGAGCGGTTGCTGGCATCTCTGCGCAAGAATACCGAACAAAAGTCGCTGACCAAAAGCATGGCAAAAGGCGGATTCGTCCCGTTGCAGGAAATCTCACAACTCAACAACAGCTATGATTTGATGGTTGAGAAGGTGTCAGATGCCAACGCCAAAATATCAAGCCTTGCCTTTCACGACCTTGTCACCGGGCTGCCAAACAGGGCAAAGCTGCGCGAATACAGCAAGCGGGTGATTGACGAAAATGTTGACGCCAGTTCGGGTACTCTGGTCATGGTGGACCTGGATAATTTCAAACAGATCAACGATGTGTATGGCCATGCAATTGGAGACGCGTTTTTAAAGGTCTGCTCGGTCAAACTCGCCAGAGTCGTAAATGACCAATGGAACAGACAGCCCACGGGAGCTTCAGGTGAACAGCCGATCGTGGCCCGCGTTGGCGGTGATGAGTTTTCGATTGTGTTTCCAGGCCTGATCAATAGCAAAAACATTGAAGTGTTTTTATCTCGTTTGCAGACTGAACTTCAAACTCCGGATCAAAGCCTAAATTACATCGCCAGATGGGGTGCAAGCCTTGGTTGCGCTCGGTATCCCGACGATGCCGACAATATGGCAGATCTTGCAAAACTTGCTGATCTGGCAATGTATCAAGCCAAGTTTGACGGCAAAAATCGCTATCAAATCTACAATAAGGAAATTGGAACCAAAACTGCATCCGAGCTGATTGTTGAAGTTGAGCAGGCGATTCAAAACAACGAACTGGAACTTGAATACCAGCCAAAAGTCGATTCCAAGGGTGAAAATTGCGTCGGTGTGGAAGCGCTGGTGAGATGGAATCATCCAATTAAAGGCAGATGTCCGCCTAACGAATGGGTGCCGGTTATCGCCAATTCGTCGGTGATCGAACAATTGGGTGAGTGGACTATTCAGCGCGCCATGGATGACCAATTGAGCTGGCAGTCTGATGGCTTGGACATCAATGTTGCCGTCAATATCGGGTCAAGGCACTTCTCCAATCCGAACTTTGTCAACCGTCTTCGGCGCCTGGCACACTTAAAGGGTTTTGAACCGGCCAAACTCGAGATCGAAGTTACTGAAGATGCGCTGTTCCAAACTCCGCAGGATGCGGTGATCGCGCTCCAAAAACTTGCAGATGCCGGTTTCAAGGTTGCAATCGACGATTTCGGTTCGGGGTATTCAAACTTTACCCGGCTCAGTGAGCTTAAGGTAAACACATTGAAAATCGATCGCTCCATCATTTTCAGTTCGCGTCACAATGAACGCGTTCAGTCGATGTTGGAGTGCATTATTGTTATGTCCAAAACGCTTGGATGCCGAACGGTTGCCGAGGGATTGGAAACAATTGAAGATGTTGAGCGCATGACTGCTCTTGGAATAGACCTTTTTCAGGGGTTCTTTTATGCAGGAAGTATGACCGCAGAAAATTTGCCTGGATGGATACAATCGTATTCTCCAGAAAGTAGTCGAGTTTTAGAGGATGCAAGCTCGGAAAAGCGCCGCGCGGTAGCATGACCGGCCCAGGGTAGGCTCCGCTTCTTCAGCTCAATGTCGGTGACAGTGGGTTGAGAAGCCAGAAAGGAAAGAAAGTGCAGTTGTACAAATCCGATTTTGAAGCCAGTACGCTTGCAGAGACAATTCAGGGCTACCTGGTTGCAAAGGCCAATCTGCTAAATTTCATAGACTCGCTTTCCGACATCTCTGATAAGTCAGAACTCAAAAATTTGCACGCTCTTGAACGTCAGTTGGAAGATGCGTTTGAGCAGGTTCTGGGTCAGGACAATGACAATCTAACCGCATCACTGGACAAGCTGAAGTTTCTGATTGACCAGATGAAAGGCGAAGCGGAGATTAGCGAGCTTCATTCCACGGCCATTTCCAAGACCCTGGCCGATCTGACCAAACTCACTGAAGCATTCGCTGATCTGCCCGTAAATGATCGGCGACAACATTCTCGTACCAACTTGAACAAGACTGCGACCTTTATCTCCGATAGTGCGGAGAGCTGTCAGTGCACGGTCGAGAACATTTCCTTTCAGGGCCTGTGCCTGACCGTCGAAGACGAGCGCGTGCTCAGCGAAACATTCCGTTTAGATGGCATATTCGAAGGCGGAATTGTCGACGCAAAAGAAGTTTGGCGAAATGGACGAACAGTGGGCGCTCGCATTGTTGCATGTGTGCCGGGCTGAATTTCAGGGATCGGGTGTTTGGCAAACTTGTGCTTAGGAATGCCGGTCTGCTCAACAGTCTTGTCGGCTCCGCAAAAACGCCAGATCTAAAACAAAATTGCCACCAGGGTCGTCGCCAAGTATTCTGTAAGGAGAATCAGGGGTGAGGGAATTGGGATGCAACAAAGTTCTGTCGAAACCGGTAATATTGTTGAGTTCAACCAGGGTTTACAAAGATCACTCGATGAAATCAGTAAAACCTCTGATCTGAGTGAAGCCTGCGCTGCATTTGCCGAGTTTCTGCGAGGACTGGATGCTCAACTGCTTTCGGTGAAGTTTTGCGACGTCAATGATAGCGCAACAAACTTGCGTCCTTATTCGGTCTATCATGAAGCGATGCAGCAGTTTCGAACCGGGCCAGGTTATCCAGATGGCTGTCCATTCTCGCGCGAATCGGTGAAGCGACTTCGACCATTCAGTTTGAAATCCATCGACCGCAAAGACTATGGCAGCCTCACTGACCGGCGGTTTTTTAAAGAACTCGAAAATACCGGACACCAGGATATCGCCGTTCTGCCGGTCATGGTCGGCAGCGGTCTGGCGCTCATGACGGTTGGCTTGGGCGCTGAGAGTTTCAATGGTGCCCGACGCTTGTTGATCTCTGATGCAGCCATCCACTTTGTTGCGGCCTTCGTCGCACGTTTCCCAGATGTTGCACGTCTGTTTGAAACCAAGGTGTTGTCACCGATGCAAAGACAAGCCGTTTTGCTTGCTTGCGAGGGCCTTACTGACGATGAAATAGGCCGCAAAATGGGATTGAGCGCCGTGGCGGTTGGTTTCATGTTCGATGCCGCCGCCAAGCGCCTGCATACAACAACACGATCGGCCACAATTTACCGAGCTGTCGTCCTTGGGGAGGTGCCGTCAGGTTCGCATCTGACCGAAAGTGTGGTGCTCCGCAGGGATGTGGCAAATTGAGCAGGGCTGCCAAAATTCGTGAACGTCGGCAGTCATCAGACAAGCCGGTCGCCACCAAGCTCGACCTGCTGATCAGCCACTACAACTCGCTTGATGAGCAACTGCGAAAGGAAATCGAGGCTGATCGCGAAGTCGATGCGATCCAGTTTCTGGATCATCAAATGCAGCAGGTTTTGGAAAGCCTGCAGCAGTTTCGTGCGGTTGATCGAAAGGAAGCCTTCAAACACCTGATGTTCTTCCTCGGTTCTGGCAAAGACTTGGAGAGAATGCCCATCCGTTCTCCCGATACCGAAGTAATGCATCACCTGCTAGACGACTATTTGCTGAAAGAGAAAATGGCTCCTTTGCCCACGGGGCAAACCGATCTTCAAGGCATAATTGACAATTCCGCCAACCGTATTTCGCTGATCAATCTCAATCACGAATATCAATTCACCTCTCATTCGAATGCCAAGCATTACGGCAGGACACAGGAAGAGATGCAGGGAAAACATGTCGCGGAGATCATTGGCGAAGAACGTTTTGTCGGCCGCGCCAAAGGATTTTTCGACCGTTGTTTTTCAGGTGAACTTGTGGAGTACGCCCACACACTAGCGAACAACGCTGAAAAGACGGCCTTTCTGAAGTGCCGTATGCAGCCTCATTTCGACAGCAGCGGCGGCATTGCTGGTGCGATTGTCACGATGACAGATATTTCCGAAGAATTGCTGTTGGGAGTCCAGGGAATAAATTGTGTGCCGATTTCCGACAACGGTGAGCAATTGACCCTGCGCTAGTGCAGGGTCTAAACCCGCCGCAACATTTTCACAGTCAGGCAGTAACTGCGCGCCATGTCGCCGTTCACACATTCCAATCTGTTCCAGCGCAGTTTTGCGACTTTAGCGCACGCCTTTCGCCGCACCTTTAGGGCGAAGCAAAGTGCTCCCAAACAAAGCTTGTTGCCGCGTCAATTCAGTTTTTGGTTGTTCCTTGGCTTAGCCGTGTTCACCACAGTCGGGCTGTGGGTGTATTTCGATGTTGATGTAACCGAATGGAAGAGAGTCACGGTCGTATCAGGTGGGACCGTCGATGACATTTTTCAACTAATCACCCGTTTGGGTACGTCTGGCTGGATCCTGATTGGCACGGCGATTATCGGGCTTTATCTGTCTGTAAGCCGCTGGGAGGAACTGCCACGTGCTCAGCTTCACAGGCGAATCAACTGGTACTCAGACGCCAATTTTGCCTTTTTCACAATTGCGTTGTCGGGTATTTCTGCAAATCTGATCAAAAACACGATTGGCCGGGCCAGACCCAAAATGCTCGATACTTTGGGTCCGTATCATTTTGAACCTGCAGCTTTTGATGCAACCTTTGCCAGCTTTCCCTCCGGCCATTCGACGACATCAGGAGCTATTGGCATGGTGTTGATCTTGCTCTTTCCCAGATATTGGCCGCTCTGGTTGCTCATTGCAGTTCTGGGTGGCATCAGCCGGGTGATTGTCGGTGCTCACTACCCATCTGACGTGTTGGCAGGATTGGTATTTGGCGCAGGCTTTGTGCTTTTCGCGGCCCGTTGGTTGGCGCTACGCGGCACAATGTTCGCGTTTGGTGATGGCTGGATCCCTATCCGCCGTCGCTAGCTACCATCTATTGCACTGAGGGCCTGATCGATATCTTCCATCAAGTCCGCTGCATCCTCCAGTCCAATTTGTAGGCGGATCGCGGTGCCCTCTGCTGGACCATGGCAGATCTGTCGGTCGGAAAAGCCGGGCATTACGGCAAGACTTTCATAACCGGCCCAGGAATAGCCGAGTGCAAAAATGTTCAAAGCGTTCAGGAAAGCACCGGCTTGATCTTGGTCGCTGTCCTTGATGACAAAAGAAAACAAGCCACTGGCACCTTTAAAATCGCGTTGCCATAGCTCATGTCCGGGATCTTCGGGCAGGGCAGGGTAGAGCACTCTGGACACCTGTTTGTGGCCCTGAAGCCACTGGCAGATTTCCAGAGTCGACTTTTCGTGATGCCTCATCCTTACCGCCATGCTTCGCATGCTGCGGAGCACCAGGTAAGCGTCATCGCCCCCCACACACATTCCCATCGCATGGGTCGAGCGGCGCAGTTTGGCAAAGCATTTTTGATTGGCGGAAATACCACCCATCAGGATGTCCGCGTGGCCTGCCGGATATTTGGACAGTGCATGAATCGATACATCCACTCCGTGGTCCAATGGTTTGAAATACAGCGGTGTTGCCCAAGTATTGTCCATCATCACAACACAGTTCTTGTTGTGCTCATGGGCAATGGTGGTGAGCAGGGGAACGTCACACATCTCAAACGAATTGGAGGCGGGAGCCTCGAGCAAAACCATGCCTGTGTTCGGGCGCATAAGCTTGCTGAATTCGGTACCAAGATGGGGCGAGAAATATTCAACCTCTACACCAAGCGGCGCAAGCACTTGCTGGCAAAATTGCCGGGTCGGGCCATAAACTGAATCGACAACCAGCATATGCATGCCCGATTCAGCAAAACAAAGAACTGGTACTGAAATGGCGGCGAGCCCCGACGGCACCAATACGCTGCCTGCCGCGCCTTCCAATTCAGTAAGGGCATCGGTCAATGCCTCGGTGGTGGGCGTCCCACTGATGCCATAGTGATATTTTTGCGTGCGATCCCGCATGGTTTCGTAGTCGGGGTAGAGAATTGTCGAGGCTCTTACGACGGGCGGATTGACGTAGCCGTGGAAGTCACGCGGGTCATTACCGATATGCGCCAGACGGGTGTTGATTCCGCCTTTGCCTGATTTATTGGCCGTTTTGCGATTTTTGCTCATTTTTTTCTCATTTTTCGCGTTTCAGGCCGTCGCGTTTACCAAAAGAATTAATTTTGATGACTAATTTTGGTAAACCATTAGTTTCAAACCTTGACCGCATAGCGATAATAGCCTGTTATCCATTCGTCAAAGGGCTTCGCGGCCTGGCATTCAAAAGTCGAAAAGACATTGCCAACAAATTGGTAATTGGGTGTTGACGTTAAGGGAGAATGACGGGGCTCACTGGTTTATTGCCGGTGCAAATCTGTTTTAGTATTCAGTGGCGTGTCGCGTTCAGGTTCTTTGGCGGGAATATTTATCTCATCATGGAACAGGAAAGGCTGCTATCCCATGAAAACCAAACTTCTTACTCTTGCACTCGGTGCTGCTGCTGTAGCTACAGTGGGCACAAGTGCTTCAGCTGCAACTCTGGACGACGTGAAAGCCAAAGGCTTCATGCAGTGCGGTGTTTCTACAGGTGTACCTGGATTTGCATTCACAGACGCCAACGGCGACTGGCAGGGTTTTGACCCGGCTATCTGTCGCGCTGTTGCTGCCGCCATCTTCGGCGACGCAAATGCTGTTAAGTTCACACCAACCACTGGTAAGACACGCTTTACTGCGCTGGCTTCCGGTGAAGTTGACATGCTGGCTCGTAACACGACTGAAACTTTCAGCCGTGACGTTGACCTGAAGTTCACCTTCGCACCAGTCAACTACTACGACGGTCAGGGCTTCATGGTCCGCAAGTCTTTGGGCGTAACTTCCGCTCTCAACCTGTCTGGCGCTACTGTCTGCATTCAGACCGGTACAACAACCGAGCTGAACCTGGCTGACTACTTCCGTGCCAACAACATGAACTACGAGCCTGTGCCAATCGAAACAAACGCTGAAGCTCAGGAAAAATACCTGGCTAACGCTTGTGACGTTTACACAACTGACGCTTCCGGTCTTGCTGCTACTCGTTCCGCATTCGAGAAGCCAGATGATCACATGCTGCTGCCAGAAATCATCTCCAAAGAGCCACTGGCTCCTTTGTCCCGCCACGGCGACGACCAGTGGGCTGACATCATCAAGTGGGTACGCAACGCTCTTGTTATTGCTGAAGAAAAAGGCGTAACTGCTGCTAACGCTGATGAGATGACTGCTTCTTCTGGTGACCCAGAAGTGCGCCGCATGCTCGGTGCTGAAGGTGAATACGGCGCAATGCTCGGCCTCGGTCAGACATGGGCTCTTGATGCAATCAAGGCCGGTGGTAACTACTCGGAAATTTATGAGCGTTACATCGGTAAAGACACACCAATCGGTTTGGCTCGCGGCCTGAACGCGCTGCCAGGCGATGGCGGTCTGCTCTACGCAGCTCCACTGCGTTAAGCTGAATCAAAAAGAGGCGGGTCTCAATCGGGGCCCGCCTTTTTTGACAAGTGGCGGCTTGTTTTCGGCGACCAATAGACCTTATCGCTTGAATTTCGAGTTGCTTATGAGAACCAACTGAAGACAGGCGTTCCAGCGATGACCGTTGCCTCCCACCATGCTGAAGACGCGGAACCATTCCGTATCAGCCAACTGATCTACGATAAACGATATCGTTCCTACACAATTCAAGTTTTGACGATGTTCCTGTTCATGGTGGCTGTCGCCTGGCTGGTGAACAACGTCATTGAGAATTTCAGGGACCTGGGCAAGGAATTTTCCTTTAGCTTTCTGTGGCAACCAGCCTCTTATGATATCAACCAGCGTTTGATTGAGTACACATCACGGTCGCCTCATTGGAAGGCTGCTGTTGTTGGTATTCTCAACACATTGGTTGTTGCCTTTCTGGGCTGTATTTTCGCAACCGTCATTGGTGTCGCCGTCGGGGTTGCCCGTCTGTCGAAGAACTGGCTCGTATCGCGCTTGATGACCATTTATATTGAAGGTCTGCGCAACGTACCTGTCCTGCTTTGGATCTTGCTGGCAAGCACGGCATTTTCTGCCATTCTTCCTGCACCTCGTCAGGCTGTGCCGCTGTTGGGTGGCGGACTGGTTCCCACCAACCGCGGCTTTTATCTGCCAGCTCCTGTGTTTGAGAGCGGCAGCGTATTGCTCGGCATTATCTTCCTGTTGTCGCTGGTTGGTGCCTGGATCTTTGGTCGTTGGGCCTTTGCACGTCAGAGGGATACCGGTGAAATTCTTCCAGTGTTCTGGATCAGAATGGCAATCATCATTGTTCCAACGATCTTGATGTATTTCGTCCTGGGCATGCCAATTGGTCTGGAAATTCCAGAGTTGAAGGGCTTCAACTTCCAGGGTGGTCTGTTTGTTCGTAACAGCTTCATGGCCCTGTGGTTGGCGCTGTCGCTCTATACAGGCGCGTTTATCGCTGAAAACGTACGTGCTGGTATTCAGGCGATCAGCAAAGGCCAAACGGAGGCGGCATCGTCTCTTGGATTGCCTGCCAAGCGCACCATGAATTTGGTGATCCTGCCCCAGGCTCTGCGCATCATCATTCCACCGCTGATCTCTCAGTACCTCAACCTGACCAAGAACTCGTCGCTTGCCATTGCCGTTGGCTATATGGACGTGACCGGAACTCTGGGGGGCATCACGCTCAACCAGACAGGTAAGGAGATGGAATGTCTGCTGCTGCTTATGGCTTTCTACCTCACGGTTTCATTGCTCATTTCTGCAGTGATGAACGTCTACAACAACGCAGTCGCATTGAAGGAGCGTTGAGATGAGCACCGATATTCAATACGTCGCAAAAGAGATGTTGCCGGAACAACCGGCACCTGTGGACACGAAAGGCCCACAAGCCTGGATACGCGCAAATTTGTTTGCGACCTGGCGCGACAGTGCCATGACCATCCTCTTTTCGGCCCTTTTACTGCTTTGCCTGTACAAGTTGGTGCCGTGGTTGTTGTTGAACAGCGTCTTTTTCGCGGAATCTATTCGTGAATGTCGTGAGTTTGGTAGCGGCGCCTGTTTTGCGGTTATTACGAGCCGATTCAATCAGTTGATCTTCGGTTTCTATCCACCGGATCTGTACTGGCGTGCAATATTGACCTTTGTGTTAATGTTCGTCGCCTTTGCTCCGGTCTTGCATGACAATCTGCCACGCAAGATGCTCTGGTTCACTGCAGCATTCCCATTATTGGCCTATTGGCTGCTTTGGGGAGGCACCATCTGGGGCCCTCTGATGATCGTGGCGATGCTGGTTGGCGCATTTTTTGTGGTCAAATTTGCCAGCACAGTCATTAGCCCGGCTTTGTCGCTTGTTGCTGCTCTGGCGTTTGTCGTGATTTGGTTGCTATTCCTCCATTCTCCACTAACCGGCGTGTTTGCCGGAATTGTTCCGATCGCTCTGGAACCGGTTGAATCGGCGAAATTCGGCGGCTTTCTCATCACATTTGTGATCGGTGTAACGGGCATTGTTGGTTCATTACCGATTGGCATCATGCTGGCACTGGGGCGTGGATCAGATATGCCAACGGTTAAAATGATCTGCGTCGGCTTCATCGAGTTCATTCGTGGCGTGCCGCTGATCACCTTGCTGTTCGTGGCTTCCACCCTGTTGAACTACTTCCTGCCACCAGGAACGACGTTTGACCTGATCCTGCGCGTGATCATCATGGTCACCTTGTTTGCTGCAGCTTATATGGCTGAGGTGATCCGCGGTGGTCTGGCGGCTCTGCCGCGCGGGCAATATGAAGCGGCAGATGCACTGGGTCTCGATTACTGGCAGGGAACGCGTTTGATCGTGCTGCCACAGGCTCTGAAAATCTCCATTCCCGGTATCGTGAACACCTTCATTGGTCTGTTCAAAGATACCACGCTGGTCTCGATCATCGGTCTGCTTGACCCGATCGGCATTATGCAGCCAATCCGCTCGACCGCTGAGTGGAACGGTATCATCTGGGAATTGCCGATCTTCATCGGACTGGTGTTCTTTGTCTTCTGCTTCGCCATGTCCCGCTACTCAATGTATTTCGAACGTAAACTCGACACAGGTCACAGGAATTAAATCCATGTCAGACTCTACTGCAAAGAAAATGGAAATCTCTGACACAGAGGTGGCCATTGAAATCAACAACATGAACAAGTGGTATGGCGACTTCCACGTGCTCAAGGACATCAATCTGAAGGTGATGAAGGGGGAGCGCATCGTTGTCGCGGGCCCTTCCGGATCGGGTAAATCCACCATGATCCGCTGCGTCAACCGTCTGGAAGAACACCAGCGTGGTCAGATCATCGTTGATGGTATTGAGCTGACCAGCGATCTGAAAAAGATCGACGAGGTTCGCCGCGAGGTTGGTATGGTGTTTCAGCACTTCAACCTGTTTCCGCACCTGACGATTCTGGAAAACTGCACCTTGGCCCCGATTTGGGTTCGCAAGATGCCCCAGAAGGAAGCGGAAGACATCGCGATGCATTTCCTGGAGCGGGTGAAAATCCCTGAGCAGGCCCTTAAATATCCTGGCCAGCTTTCCGGTGGTCAGCAGCAGCGTGTGGCGATTGCCCGTTCGCTGTGCATGAACCCCCGCATCATGTTGTTTGATGAGCCGACTTCAGCGCTTGACCCTGAGATGATCAAGGAAGTGCTGGAAACGATGGTGGGTCTGGCGGAAGAAGGCATGACCATGATCTGTGTGACTCACGAAATGGGCTTTGCCCGTCAGGTGGCGAACCGGGTTATCTTTATGGATGCCGGCCAGATTGTTGAACAGAACGAGCCTGCTGAGTTCTTTGACAATCCGCAGCATGAGCGGACCAAGGAATTCCTCAGCCAGATTCTGCACTAGTCAGGCATCTGCCGAGGCAGAAAACAAAACCCGCCACTGGTTTTCCGGTGGCGGGCTTTTCTTTGCTCTTGAGCAGGGAGGGTCGTTCTCTACTGCGGCTCGCCGTTCGCCGCGGCCGCTCGCTGCTCGCCGCGGCCGCCTCCGTCGACATCGCCACTATTCGTCGACGATCTTCTTTTCGGCCCGTTTCCAAAAACCGGTGAGCTTCCTGGCCGCCACCTTGCGCCATTCGACTGGGGGGTCTTCAGACTTTGGTTCCCATCCGTAAACCCAATCCATCCGTCGCTGCATGCTTTCCTGTGGTGTTACTTTCATCACCAGATTTCGGGCCCATTCCATCGGGGGGGCCATATGATAGATGCGCCGGTTGTTGTTGCTCAGTTGCATGACCTTCTTCACCCGAGGGCGGCGGATCTTTTCAAACCGCTGAAAGGCTGAAGCCAGGTCGTCGATGGATTTGGCACATTCGGAAGCCAGGACATAGGCATCCTCGATGGCGCAGGCGCCGCCCTGGGCTGCAAAAGGCACCATGGCATGGGCTGCGTCGCCAATAAGGCAGAGCGGTCCGTTGGCAAAGCAGCCTACCTTATTGGTGGCGTAGATTGGCCAGCCGCCCCAATTGGCGCGGGTGTTGATCAATTCACGCAAATGCGGCTGCCATAGATCGAAGGCGGAGACGCGGTCATCGACCACCGTCTGGTTCAGCCAACCTCGACGCGGGGCGTAGTCTTTGTCCCAGGGGGTAATGGCGATGATGTTGAGCACATGGCCGCCCCGGATTGGATAATGCACCAGATGCGAATTCTGCCCCAGCCACAAGCCGGTTGAAGTACGAGAGACCGCAGGGTCGGCATTTTCAATGTCGACCAGAACACGCCAGGCAATCCGACCGGTAAATTCCGGCTCTTCGGCGTCATGCACATATTTTCGAAGCGATGACCATGCACCATCAGCGCCGATGACGGCATTGACCACATGTTCGGAAAAGTCCTTTTCTCGTTCACACAGCAGCGTCAGGCCATTTGCATGAACTGTCAGATCAGCCACCTGCAATCCGCGCAGGATCTCAATGTCTTCGCGGTCGTCGCAGGCGGTTTGCAGAATATGAGCAAGGTCGACGCGATGGATTGTCGTGTAGGGCGCTTTGTGGCGCTCCAGGCATGCCTGGCCGAGTTCAAAGCGAGTGAGGTGCCGTCCGCTGCGACCTGCACGAATATCGATCGCATCCGGTGCGAAACCAACCATGCTGACTGAGCGGGCCAGGCCAAGTTCGTCGAGCACCCGATAAGCATTGGGAGAAATCTGAATGCCGGTGCCGGAGGAGGCGGGAGCTTCGGCCTTTTCAAACAGCAGAACCCGAAACCCGATGCGCTCCAGAAACAGCGCTGCCGTCATGCCGGCAATACCAGCCCCGGCAATGGCGATAATACGTCTTTTGCGTTTCAAAAGCCCGCGCCCGGATCAGGCATCCTCGTCGACCAGCAAACAGCCTTCCGGCGCTGTCTGGTCGGCGCTTAGTGAGGCGTCATAGACATAAAGGGTTGAGCAATAGGGACAGACTTTTTCACTGTCGTCGCCCATATCGAGGAAGACATGGGGATGATCGTTGGGGGCCTTGGCGCCCACACACATGAATTCTTTAACGCCAATGGAAATCTGGCTGACGCCACTGTCATTGTGGAAATGGGGTACAACAGCTTTTGCCATGTCTTGGTCCGGCTTGGTGTGATTGATCCTGCAACGGGTTTAAACGGTGTCGCGCCATTTGCAAAGCTGTCATTTAGCGACAATCCACCCTTGCGAACGATTCTGATTCTGCGCACAAGTGTGCGTGCAGCAAAGCGCAGGTAATTGGCATGGTAAAAGCACAAATCGCAAAGCTCGGACGGGCCGACATCGCCTATCTGGATTTTCCCGGCACGGACCCTGAAAAAACCATTTTGCTGATTCACGGATTTGCCTCGTCAGCTCAGGTGAACTGGGTCGGCACAGGATGGGTCAAGCGACTCACCGATGCAGGGTATCGGGTGATTGCTATCGACAATCGCGGCCATGGCAAAAGCACAAAATTCTATTCGCCTGACGATTATGGACCAGACATTTTTGCAGCCGATGCACTGGCCCTGCTGGATCATCTCGGTATCATCAAATGTGACGTGATGGGCTATTCCATGGGCGCGCGGATTACCTGTTGGATCAGCCAGCAAGCCCCGGAAAGAGTGCGCCGCGCCATCTATGGTGGCATGGGCAGCCGGATATTCGGCGGCGGCAGCGGCAGCGGCGACGGCGGCGGCGGTCATGAAGTGATTGCGGCTGGACTGGAAACTGACGCGCCGCAGACGATAACAGATCCAACCGCCATCGCATTTCGCAAATTTGCCGATGCGACACGCAGTGATCGTATGGCACTTGCTGCGTGTATCCGACCGGCACGGGAGAAGATTACCAGGGAGATGGTATCGGCAATCAATGTGCCAACTTTGGTTGCTGTTGGCAGCACCGACGATGTGGGTGGTTCAGCTGAAGAATTGGCGCAGATGATGCCTCAGGGGGAGGCCTTTGTCATCGACGGGCTGGACCACATGAAAGCCACCGGCGCCGAGAGCTACAAGCAGGCGGCACTGGAGTTTCTGGAACGGCCATGAATGACATGAGCGAAGCGGATCTTTCCCGTCAGGATGTGATGCTGACGGGGCATGAGGGAAATCAATTAGGCGCGAGTATTTTTGGCAACACAGATAGGCCTGCCAATGACCATCCGTTAATTGTGATGATGCATGGGGGCGGGCAGACCCGGCACTCCTGGAACGGTGCGGCTCGGCAGCTCGCGGCACGGGGCAATATCGCAATCACGGTTGATGCACGCGGCCACGGCGAAAGCGAATGGCCGCCAAGCAAGAATTACACGTTTGAAAGCTATCGCGACGATCTCATCGCCATTTCACGCGACGTGCCGGGGTTATATGGGAATTCCAACAAGCCACCTGTGCTTGTCGGGGCCTCCATGGGCGGCATTTCGGCCATGATGGCGCAAGCCGCGATAGAGCAGGGTGCTGCTCCCCTGTTTTCTGCCATTGTACTGGTCGACATCACGCCGCGCATGCAGAGCTCGGGTGTCGACCGGATCATGGGATTTATGGCGAAGGACATGCGTCGCGGGTTTGGCGAGATCAATGAAGCCGCCGATGCGATTGCAGCTTATCTGCCAAACAGGACCCGTCCGACTTCGCTGGATGGGTTGAGTAAGAACCTGCGTCAGCGCGAAGACGGGCGCTGGTACTGGCACTGGGACCCGGCCTTTGTCGATGGACCTCACAATATCATGACCGGCAGTGAAAACCGCATCGACGTGCTGCTTGCCGCGGCGCGGAAAATTTCGGTTCCGGCCTTGCTGGTGCGCGGTGGCAAGTCGGAACTGGTGGCACAAGAAGATGCCGACGAGTTTCTGGCGCTTGTACCCCATGCCAAATATGTCGATGTCACCGACGCCGGCCATATGGTGGCAGGTGATCGCAACGATATATTTGCCGCAGCGGTCATTGAGTTTTTGGAAGCTGAAGGGCTGGCCTAGTTTCTGGGCTTGCAAGCAAGACTATCCGGGTTCTGTGGGGGCTATGGCCTACAGGAAAATGATGGCATCTGGTCAACCAATTAACGAGCCAGATGACCGCTTTGAGTCCTGGGCAGACTGAATTTTCTAATCATGGAATTTCAAACGTTCGTACTATCTCTGAACGCCCCTAAGTCGACTGAGTGTCACTGGAGTTACTCCTAGAAAAGATGCGACCAAGGAATGGCTGAACAGTTCTTCATGGTTGGGGTGCGTTTTTCGGAACCACGCAAGGCGATCTGAGCCGCCTAGTGCTGCCAGACACCACTCTCTTTCAGCCTTACGAGCAAGCTCGTGCTGCAGGATGCCATTAGCCCATTCGCGAATGGGTTCTGATGTTAACATCAATTCTGTCAGTGCGGCACTATCCATCTGGGCAATAAGTGCATCTGTATTTGCCATTAAGGAAACCAGCGAGCTGCCATCACGGGTTCTTGCAATGGCAGGTGTAATTACTTTAGGGCCTGCGAAAAAACCAACGCAGACAGCACGACCATCAGGGTCGGAAATTGTGCTGGAGAGGTGTCCATCAAGAACAATAAACTCCATGGAACCTTCTGCGCCCTGAGCCACAACGCAACTTTCCTTTGTCACATGTTTGATTTCCCATGCACTTGCCAGCCTATTGGCGGTTTTATTGTCCAATGAACTCGGAGGAGATATTAGAAATCTAGAAAGTTCCAAAGTGCAATTTCCTTATCAAATGATAATGCCGCCACTAGCTGCCTACAGTACGACACTTTCAAACGCGAGAGGTTGAACAAATGACAGAGTTGAAATCAACAAATCGGTATGGGCAGCAGGCAGTTGTGGTTGGTCTTGCCGCAACTTGCATTTACCTTGCGATGATAAATATTACATTGGAGCATATCCAATCGCTATCGGGGCTTAGACCCTTTGACATGCGCCCCGGCGGGTATTCAACAGAACAAGCATATGCTTTGCTAGACGCCTTGGGGATTGATGGCAGGCAATATTACCTGAACCGACAGATACCACTTGACCTTATATATCCCGGGCTTATGGCGCTGACCCTGGTCTCCGTGTTGAAATGGCTAGAATCGCACGGGCTCAATGGAGTGCTAGCGCAAGTGGGTGTCTGGCTTTCACTAGGAGCGGCTATCACCGACTACTTGGAGAACGCTGGTATCTGCCTAATGATCCTTAATTGGCCAGAGCCGCCAACTAATCTTATCCGGGCGGCAAGTTTTGCTTCAATTTCCAAAGCCGTGCTGACAACTCTAGCCGTCTTGACCGTCACTATTGGGTTAGTTTTCTGGTTGTCGAGGAAGACGCACAATTGGCTGAAACCAACTCCACATAACTGACAGCTCCGTCCGCAACTCGGCCATTCATGAGTTGCCTGCAGGATGTCGGCCAATGGCCGGTCAGAGCCCTCAATGGCCAAAGTAACAACGTTACCTAACGGCCGCTTTAACGGGGAGTCGTTACTAGAATTATTGGATTGCTAGGTTACGCTTGGGCCCGTTCCGACCCTTGAGTGGGCGCGCGTACCGTCTGATATTCCGATACACAGCACGATTTCGTTTGCTCTCGGCGCATCAGGCACCGACAAAGTCAGCGTGTCTATATGATCAAACGACCATGGTTCATCTTTATGTCCCAGTGGCAGGTCAATACTCCCTCCCAATGGCCCAACCTTGTGGTTTGACGGCATCAGAGCCTTGCCGCCGCCAACGGCTTCTCGGACGGGTTTGCCGAGCCTGGGGTGCAACACCGCTGCTCCGTGCTCCATTGCGCCTGAAGATCCAACAAGTGCTGCTTTACCATAGCATAATGGCGCTCCTCCCAGCACATTCACCAGCTCCTTTGTCAGAGATTGACCAAGTTGCGCACCAAAGTCGAACAGCAGCGAAAGGTCTTCTTGATCGATCCCGGCAAAAGGGTTTCGGACAATTGCCATGGCAGCAGCACGTGTGATTGGATCGCAAGGTTTGCCCATTTCGTCCGCTATCATAGTTTCCTTGAGGAAAACCGTTTTTCGAATATCCATGGTCAGACTTTCTTTTCTAGAATTAAAATTGAGGAGTTTTTGAAACGTGCGAATGCAATCGAAAACGGAACGACCAGGGCAAATAGGATGATGGCAAGCCATATGGGACCTTGAGCATCGCCTGTCGCATCTAGAATTGTACCCGCGGCCGGCGGCGTGACCAGCATGATTGCGTAATAAACGGTAAAGAAAATACCCATGCCGAATGCCCGAACCTCAGGCCGCAGGGCCTGTCCAGACATTGCCATGATCACGCCTGCCGGAGCCATACCAACCAAGCCAAACAGCAGGCTCGCGCCAAATCCGGAACCGGGCACGGTTAGCAACAAAAGAGAGACAATTGCTCCACCCATACAAGCTGTCAAAACAATATCCCGTCTGCCAAAACGATCCACGATCTGCCCACACAACGCGCCAGATACAATCATAACCCAGCTGCCAATGCTGATAATACCAGCTGCCCCTATGGCTGTTTGACCAAACCCTTCAAGCACCTTTGGTCCAATGGACAAATAAGTGACATAGGCCGCGTTAAACACGCCCCATGCGGAGGCTGCACACACTACCAATCGCCATTCCAGACCGGTCAACCCTGCGCCCGATCCAGTTGTAGCAGATGGCAAATCGTGTGGAGCTCTAAAAAACAAAAAAATTCCGAGTGCGGCGAGCGAGCAGTAAACAGATGCTGCCTGAAATGGAACCTGCCAACCGTAGGTTTCGGCGAGCCACGCATGTCCAACTTGACCCATTGCTATCCCGAAGGGCCAACTCATGACGAGTACACTCATTGCCGTTGCAATTTCACGTCCTTCAAACCAATCGGCGACCATTTTGGTGAAATAGAGTGTGGTAAACAGGAATCCGGCACCGGCAAAAACCCGGCCCATCCCGACGGCCCAACTTTCAGCTGCTAGAGACGATACAATCCCACCCAGGGCCAGTGCGCTCAATCCGAGCACAACCATAATGCGATCCGAGACGTAGCGCCCCCAGTACCCTGCAGGAATTGCCAAAAACAATCCGGGAGCCATGAAAAGGCCAATCAAGAACCCGATCCCTGCATAGTCGAGCCCGAAGGCGACAACCAAGTCATCGCCTACAGAAGCCACTGTCTGAAACTGAAACCCAAGTCCTATGCGGGCCAGAAACAATAAGCCAAGAATGCGCCAGCGCATCACGCCCAACCAAGCCCGCGAAGGGCGTGTACGTCATTCCAGATCTTGTTCATGTGGCTTATTTTATCGCCGTCAAACTCAATGACATAGGCATATTCGGACACAACCGATTTTCCGGTTGGAGCGACGGGACCGCCCTCGCCCGTGTGGGTTCCAACAAAATTTGCTGCAGCGACAACTGTTCCGCGTTCTGCATCAATTGCGAATGCCTTGAGTTCATAGTGGCCATCTGGCACTGCCACGAGTAGTCCTTTCATCCACTCCACATATGCAGAGAGAGTTGTCATGTCGGCTAGAGCATCAGCCTGACAGGAAAAGCTTGCTTCAAAATGGCACCAGCCCTGACAGACCTCCCACCCCTTGCCCGTTTCGCAAGCTTCAAAGAAGGCGCGTGCTGTTTCAATTTGTGACATTGCTCAATTCTCCATGTTGGGTTTTCATGGAGATCACCTTAGATTCACAGTGGTCATGTCAGGTATCGTGCAGATGCAGTAAATTAGGCGTCTTAGATGTAGTATTTAGACTACTGCATTTGCAGGATTGCTTGTCTATCGACTTGTATTCACAATCATACAAAAGTTCTTCAGGGAAATATTAACGTGTCTGAACAGGTCGATCTCAGCCAAAGGGAATTCCAAATCGCGCAATCCTACGCTGGCGGTGCGACCTATCAGGAAATCGCTGAAAAGCTGTGTATCGCGCCGTCTACCGTTCGCACGCATTTGGCAACCATCTATCGTAAGTTGGAGGTTTCATCAAAGCTTGACCTGCTGGCGCGATTAAATGGTGATACACCACAACCCCGCAGTCAGGCGGAACTGAGTTCTGTGATTTCAGAACTGGCGCTTAGTCTCGAAGAAGCTATCAGTCGGGAAAAAGCACTGAGCGAAGTGCTGCGGATCATCAGCACCGCGCATGGTGATATTGACGCAGTTATGCCGTCAATTCTGAACTATGCGCTTGAACTTTGTGACGCTGAATTTGGTATTCTGTTTGAGTATTGCCAGAACGGTCGATTTTTCGCGAGCCATACCCTCGGTTTATCAGAAGAGTTCAAATCGTGGTTTCACGACCAGGGCGAATTCACTGCTGGTCCCGCAACCGGTTTGGGTCGGATGGAAGCGCAACGCGATCTGATAAACATCATCGACGTTAAGTCCGAAGACGTATTTCAAACTGACGATCCCCTTCGTTTTGCCACGGCTGTATTGGGTGGAGCACGATCCTTTGTGGCGATACCGATGCTTGCCGCCGATAGGTTAGTTGGCGCATTTACGATCTATCGACAAACAGTCCGCCCATTCTCCGATGAAGCGACCCGGCTTGCTCAACTGTTCGCCGCGCAAAGTGTAATCGCCCTTGAGAACGCGCGGATAGTCAGTGCTTTGAAAGAGGCAAAGCAATGAGTTCGGGGACGCAGAACCCAGGCGGCCTCAGTGAGCGCGAACATCAAATCGCGCAAGACTATGCGCAAGGCGAAAACTATCAACAAATCGCACTTCGGCTCTTCCTTGCGCCGTCCACTGTTCGCACCCATTTGGCGACCATTTATCGCAAGCTGGGCGTGTCTTCGAAGTTGGAACTACGCGATGCTTTAAACGCTGTTGCCTTGGTGCAAGAAGCTTGGACGACCAAATACCCGCTGCGACCTGAAAAGCCTTCCATCGCTGTCCTTGCCTTTGAAAACATGTCCGGCGACCCCGAACACGAATATTTTTCTGACGGGATCAGTGACGATATCATCACCGCACTCTCGCGCTCGCCATGGCTTTTCATTATCGCGCGCAACACGACCTTCACTTACAAGGGGGCCAATGTCGATGTCAGGCGGGTGGCCGAAGAACTGGGCGTTCGATTTGTATTGGAAGGCAGTGTGAGGCGGTCTGGCGACAGGGTTCGGGTGACGGCACAGCTGATCGACGGATTGACCGGCGGCCATGTCTGGTCAGACCGTTATGACGGCCAACTGGAAGACGTGTTCGATTTGCAAGACGAGATTACAAGAAATGTGGTTGCCTCAATACAGACCACGGTTCATCTCAGCACTATTCAGGATCCGGTGGAGAGGGCATCTCATCCGGATCTGACTGTTTGGGAACTGACCATGCGGTCTTGGCATTTGCTGTATGATTTCAATTCGGAAAGCTATGCCCATGCCAAAACGCTGCTTGAGCGCGCCTTGGCGATTGACCCTGAAAGCGCAGAGGCGAACATGGTCCTCTCGCTGATCAATCACCATGTAGCCATCCTGGGGTTAGCAAAAGACACAGCGCCCGCAATGGAAACAGCCTATGCTCTTGGGCGTCGTGCCACCCAGTTGGATGATCGAAATGAATATGCCCATTGGGCGTTTGGCATCAGCTGTTGGGGCCTTCAAAAACACGATGAGTCTTTGACCGCTCTTGAACGCGCTGTTGCGCTTAATCCCAATTGTTCTCTGGCCTACGGCAGCCTTGGCACCTTACTGGGTATTTTGGGGCGTTCAGACGAAGCCATCGCCAATCAGGATATTGCAATCCGTTCCAACCCCTTGGACCCAAGCATATTCTTTCGGTTTTCGGGACTGGCCCTCGCTCACTACACTGCGGGCCGATTTGAAACGGCGATCGATTGGGCTGAGCGCGCGATACACCGCATGCCAAACTGGTATTTTTCCCATTTCATTCTTTCAGCCAGCTACGTGGCTCTAGATTGTCCAGATTTGGCAATCAAATCAGCGTTGGCGTGTCGCGATAGTATACCAGGTATTGCAATCTCCGACCTTGATCGCATACCGCTCCAAGAACTTGCAAAAATGGATGAATTGCGGACCAGATTGCGGCAAGCAGGATATTTTGAGTAAATGGACTTTCACGAAAGCAGGCATTCAATCATGTGCTCATAAGGGTAAGTTTGTCCGCGTTCCAGCCGTTTCTCCATTTTTAACCAACGCCCGCTGCTGACTAAAGCGGACAATGCCCTCACTGACCAATTACAAATTCTGAACCAGAGAGCGGCTTAGACAATGCCATTATTGTCCGCCAAATAGTGGCTGGCGTTTCGCCCGAAATACTGCCCGGCCTTCTGCATAGTCGGCGCTTGAAAACGTCGCATCGCTCGCTTGCTTCACCGGTGTAAAATCACGGCTTTAAAGCACGTATTGTCGCCTCGGTGGCCTGATGGGCGAACGGGGCAGTTAGACATTCTTATCAGCAAGGGCAGTCACTTCAGCATAAAGAGCAATCGCGGCAGTTTGCATTCCCGAGCTACGTCAAACGCTCCTAAGACAGAAGTTGCCGCATGCGTTCAATTGGACAACTGGTTGCCGGTTTCAATGACAAGTGCGATTGTTATGGGCCAAGATGGCGGTATGGGCCTTGCCCTCAGCCCAACGGAAATTTGCCGCGAGTTGGAAGCGCCGAATGACAACAAAGAAGTGAGCGTCAAATAATGTGCCCGGCTTGTCGCGCCGGCCAACAGTTGCGGGAATTTGAAAAGTTCGCGCTTAGGGTCAGGTGGCTTCATTCAACCACCCTTCGGTGGCCCGTTTCAAAGCCCCTTTAGGTATTCCAGCAATTCCCAACGCTGCCGGTCGGTAAGCTGTGAGGTTCCGTATTCGTGCCCTTGGTTGCCATTTCCTGAAATTGGCCGTCTGTGTCGATCTCTTGTTTTGTATCGAAATAGTGGAACGCTTTTTGAGCGGCCTTGCCGAAACCCAACTTTGACCGGATCATATTCGCGGCTTCCCAAAGCGAAACTCGCTGGCCGCCGTGAAGCAGGCAACAGGAGATCATACAAAGTTGGAACGGACCCATTGTGGAGATAGGGGGAAGTTGCCCAAATGCCCTCCAGTGGCCTGGCCTTGTAGCCGAGATCCTCGTGTTCGCTTTCAAGGCAACGGGCAATTTTGGACTGCCGGGCTTTTAACTTAAAGGGCTCCTCCATGCTGCGAATTGACGAGTTGCCGACAGTGGCCAAGTCACCCGACAAGGCGAGTTTGGTTAGTTGCGGCGGGAGCTCCAGGCTAATGTCGTTGACCTTTCCAAGGAGGCTGGAGATCACGACTGTGTCCACCATCTGCGCAGCAGGTGCGATGGGCCCCAATCGTTCGCCAACCAAGACAATGCTGCGGAGATTCTCCATTTTCCCGGTCGGTACCTGAGCTGTGTAGAAATTGCATGCAGCGGCAATATCTGTCCGATTTCGTGCGCCAGTTTGCTTGAAGGTGAGCACCCGTTCGGTGCCGCCTTCCTTGGTGCGTGATCCTTCTGGAAGATGACATTCGGCACAGTATTGTTCGTACAGAACCTGGCCTTTTCTGCGCTTTGCCTGCGACAATGGTGGAAAAACGGTCGGCCATTGTGGCGCGGTAAATCGGGTCGCGACTTTCTCCAGCGCCTTCATATTGGGGACGTTGAGACTGGACCTTGTGGCCCGGGAATAGCGTTGGTCCTTTTCTTTCCAATGAAAGTTGACGTCAGCAAAGACGCCAATGACCTCGCCGGAATTTCGTGTCAAAGCGCCAAGGTCCGCAACCAAACGGGCACCATCGCGGACAATGAAGTTTTTAGCAGACCCGTTCCATTGAACTCGTTTTTGGAGGTGACTGTTCCAAAGATGCGGATAGCTAACCGGAGCGTTGGGTTCATGCCCGACAAAAGGCTCCAAACTTGCAAACTTCGCCACCTTGTTTCCCAATCGCCCAAAAGCATCCACGCGACCTGGCCCGTATTGCAAATTGGTTTGATCAAGCTGCGCAACTTCTGTTTGCCAGCGTGCAAATTTGGCGAGAGCAGTTTTTAGCAGTTTTCGATTTGCCGCTGTGTTGTCCGACTTAAGAACCCGCTTGGCAAACCTTGCAAATTTTCGGCGGTGGTTAAGTGTTTGGAGAATTGCTCGATCCAGGGACAAAACAAATTTTTGAAAGTCGAATGGTGCAGGTCCACCTGCAATGAGCATCCTGTCGCCACGATAGTTTATCTCGCTGGTGTGGCACGCTGAGCAGGTCAGTCCTACCCATTTTGCGGCATTGCCGTCGGTCGCTCCACCCTGGCCAGAGAACCAGCGCAGGCCTGTAACCTCAAACTGGTCATCCCTTTGTTGATCAACTGCAACCCCAATGGGCAATGTGTCGGCTGCTTGCTCGTAGAGAAAACCAAATCTGGCCATTGATCTTCGGTCTGATATCAGACCGGAAGCTTCTGTCCGTTCCAAAGCCATGAACCAGGAAAGTGGAATAAGTCGCGACCCCTGAGAGGCAGATTGCCAAAGGTTTTTGTCAAAATCGGTTAAGCTCTGCAGCGAATAGGCGGTGACTTCTTTTGCCTCATGATGCTGACGCAAGTCGGAACTTTGCAGCGCGC
This sequence comes from Rhizobiaceae bacterium, assembly GCA_039969995.1. Classification (GTDB taxonomy): domain Bacteria; phylum Pseudomonadota; class Alphaproteobacteria; order Rhizobiales; family Rhizobiaceae; genus Pseudahrensia. Next base: position 79,350 of record JBDVMU010000018.1, on the reverse strand, counting down.
TTACGCAACCACTTAAGCCTGCACCCAATGCGCACAGAATGGGGGCGAAAGTCCAGAGTTTTTGGGATGTCGGCCTGTACATGACCACCTAGAGGTTGGAGCTTACGCGGTACAGGTTCGATGATTCACCATTTATAGTTGGTGACGGAATGTGTGTAAACGATTCGTCTGCATGCCGCCGTTTATCTGCTGTCTGGTGTTTGAGAACGGCTTAGGCCTTGCCGCTACTGGCCGCCAAATAGTGGCTGGCGTTTCTCCCGAAATGCGGCCCGGCCTTCTGCATAGTCGGCGCTTGAAAACGTCGCATCGCTGGCTTGCTTCGCCGCTACAAAATCACCGCTTCGCAATGCACGCACCGTGGCCTTGGTAGCCTGATGGGTGAGCGGCGCTAATTGGGCAATCTTGTCTGCAAGTGCCGTCACCTCGGCGTTCAGCGCGTTTACGTCATCGACCACATTTAGCAGAAAACCCATGCTCATCATCTCGGCGCTGGAAAACCGCTCAGCGGCAAACAACAAACGTTTGGCATTTTGAGCCCCCACGGCTTCGACAATATCGGCCATCGCATCAACCGGATATCCCAAACCAAGTCTGGCCGCCGGCACGGCAAAGCGAGCCTCCAGGGTGGCCAGCCGTAAGTCGCAGGCGGCGGCGAGGCCAAAACCCCCGCCGAGGCAGTAGCCTTCAATCTGGGCAATCGTCGGCACCCGGCATTCCCGAACCGCGTCAAATGCTTCGACATTGCTGGCCTCGTACACCCTGGCGGTCTCGGCATCGCGCCGCACGATGTCAAATTCGGAAATATCGGCACCGGCGCAGAAATTGCCGCTTTCACCGCTGACAATCACCACCCGGGCTCCTGCGGACACCAAGTCATCAACCGCAGGTTTGACATCGAGCCAGCCGGATTGGGGCAGGGCATTGTACTTTCCAGGGTTGGAAATGCGCAGATTGGCGATGCCGCCATCAAGCTCACCGTGAATGTGAATTTGACTCATTTGCCCCATGCCTTCATTTTTTGCCTTTAAGCTGTCATTGCCATGACCTATGTAATGGCAAGACGCAAGACGCACCGACATGAGGATATCACCATGGTGAGCGAGGTTTCAGCGGTCGAAGGTTCCAAATCAGCAGGCCCGGAGGTTGTTCAGCTCGACCCGGTCTGGGTGGCCCTTCGTGAGGAAGCACAGGCAATAATCGATAACGATCCGGCCATGGGCAGTTTCGTTTTTGGCAATGTTCTCAATCAGAAGACGCTTGAAGACGCCATTGTTCACCGTATTTGTGAGCGTTTGCATCAGCCCGAGTTTCCCTCCGGAATGATCCGCGATGTGTTCAATGAAATGCGCGCTGACTGGCCAGAATGGTCCGAGATCGTGCGGGTCGATATTGCCGCAGTCTATGACCGCGATCCGGCCTGCACCCGTTTCATTGAGCCAATTCTTTATTTTAAAGGTTTCCACGCCTTGCAGACCCATCGACTGGCCCATTGGGCCTGGCATAAGGGGCGCAAGGATTTTGCGCTTTATCTGCAGAGCCGTTCCAGTCAGGTGTTCCAGACCGACATCAACCCGACGTCAGTTCTTGGCCGAGGTCTTTTCATGGACCACGCAACCGGAATTGTTATTGGTGCAACTGCGGTGATTGGCGACGATGTATCGATCCTTCAAGGTGTCACTTTAGGTGGAACCGGCAAGGAAGAGGGCGACCGTCATCCAAAGGTGAAGAACGGCGTGCTGATCGGTGCTGGTGCCAAGGTCTTGGGCAATATCGAAATTGGCGAATGCTCGCGCGTGGCAGCAGGTGCACTGGTGGTCAAACCGGTGCCGCCCAAGACCACCGTTGCAGGTGTCCCTGCGCGGGTTGTGGGTGTTGCTGGTTGTTCTCAGCCTTCGCGCACCATGGACCAGATCCTGGCCGACGATAAATAAGCTTTGGGCGGGGCCATCGTGCTCTTGCTAGGCTGGTGCGGATTGGCGTAATCAGCCCTATAAACGCGCGCATTATGGAATGAACATGCTGTCACAATCCGAAATTGATAGTCTGACCGATTACCTTTGTCGTCTGTTCAACTCGCCCGAGTTGACTGTGCTGCAGCATCCAGAAGATGACGCGCAGGCATTGGTGGCCGTTGGTCAGGAATTTTTTGCCCGCATCGAACGCGATGAAGACGAGGGGGAACTGTCGTACAGTTTCTCAAAGGAAGTACCCGACCAGCCCTATGATGAGATGGTCGCTCATTTCCAGACCATCTTCAATTCTGCGGCTGTCGAAGTGCGCAAGCGGGCCAATAAGGCAGATTCGGTGGAAGTCTACAAAAGCGATGAATTCCTCGGTGTCATCTATGATGACGATGGCAATGCCGAAGGAACGCAGATTTTCAATATGGCGATTCTCGATATCGACCTGATGCCTGACGAGTAAACCGCATCAACGGCCAGTGACGACAATATTGGCCATTGTGTTGCGAACCAGAGCGTCAACTTCCCGCCATTGCGGCAACAAGGCCCGGCCAAAACGGTAGCGCAACGTCAGTCCCGTTCCGATGAAATAGTCCCGCATGCAATTGGGGTATTGGGAATCTTCTGCCCGCTGGCAGCGCGCCACCCAAACCGCGTTGCCCAACCGGAATATCGCTAATTCCTCTCCATCATACCCTGTACCGGATCGAAACGGTTTCAGTATCAAGTTCGATGGACCATTGGATGCGGAAGTAGAGAGCAACTTGGAATAAATCGGGTCTAGCCGCTCATTCATTGCCAGATCCAGTTCTCGCTCGGCAATCGTGACAAAGATCAGGTCCTGCACCCGGTCGGCGCGCAGAAACGCCCCAGCATTTTGATTGCTGTATCCGGATCCATCGCCAGCAAACATCACCAAATCAGCCTGCTGCAGAACCGTTTGCTGGCGCTGAGACGCCAGGCGCATCATGTTTAGAGGAATTTCCAGCACGTCATTGCCGATTATGAACTGGCGGGTTTCTGCCTGGTCAGTGAATCCGTGAACTTCGACACGGGATTTCAGCCAATAAACACCCGTTGCGAGGCCCAGGGCCACCACAAGAAGGAAAACGACAATCTTGATCCACAAATACAATTGACGATTCTTTTAGGCTTTTGGAGCGTTGAAATAGTCAGTCTTCCTTGCCTGTAGGTGTTCGCTGCCTGTCAATCAAGCCCGTCAATCAGGCTTGTCAATCAGGTGTGGCTGAGCTTTAGAGGGAAAAACAAATGGAGTTTGCCCATGCCCCTGTATGAACTGGACGGAATTTCACCCGACCTAGCTGGTCAATCCGTAGTCAATGACAATTGCTGGGTGGCTCCCTGTGCAACTTTGCTTGGCAAGGTGACACTGCACAAAGACGCAAATGTTTGGTTTGGTGCAGTGTTGCGCGGCGACAATGAGGAAATTCTCATCGGTGAAGGCAGCAATGTTCAGGATCTGACAATGATGCACACCGACATGGGGTTTCCTTTGACGGTCGGTAAAAACTGCACCATCGGCCACAAGGCAATTATTCACGGTTGCACAATAGGCGATGGCTCGTTGATCGGCATGGGGGCAACCGTGATGAACGGTGCGGTGATCGGCAAAAACTGCCTGGTCGGGGCCGGCGCCCTAATTTCTGAGGGCAAGGAAATCCCCGACGGATCGCTTGTTCTGGGTGCACCGGGTAAGGTGGTTCGTGCACTGGATGGCAAGGCCCAACAGCAAGTAGCCTATGCTGCCAGACATTATGTCGAAAACAGCCGCCGCTATCGCAGCGGTTTGAAGCTGATATAATGAAAAGGGGCCGGTCTGCATCATGCAAACCGGCCCCAATGACCTGGTCTCGGTGGGGACGGGGAAGTGGGGACGCGACCAGGTCAATTGGTTTCGTCGGTTGCCCGTCGATTTGTTTAGTACCGGGCGACTTGTCCGCGCCGGTCGTTAATCTTGGTCCAGTGGCCGGTATGGCGTGTCGACTGGCGTTTCAGGAAGCGGTACTGAGTTTTGTCCCACTGCTTGATTTTGCCTTCGAGATTGTCGAGCACGAAGTCAGCCCGATCGGTCCGCACGGTCAGCACCGCATGGCCATCGCCATTGGGCTGTTTCACCACGGTGATCAGCAGGCTTGATTCCGGCCATCCACGTTGCAGCAGCATGTAGCGCTTTAGCAGGGCGTAGTCTTCGCAATCGCCATAGGACTTAGGATAAGTCCAATGTTCCTCGACACCATAATAGTCGAGATCAGTAATCGGCTGAACCGCGCGGTTGGAATAGTTGTTGACCTCAATCAGATCGGCCCAGCGTTTGCGGGTCAGCACTGGTGCTGAAGTGCGTTTGCTGCGCACGGCGCATTCTTGTGGCAACTGCTCACAGAAATAGGCGTGTCCAATGGGTTGTGATGTACGTCCGCCTGTCGGCATGTGTGCTGCCGCATAAGCTGAAAGAGTGGTTGATAGCGTCCCTGTAAATATCATGGTCGCTGCCATGATCGATTTTTTGATAGTGTTCATTTCTAGGTCTCCCGTCCATGGCGAGAAACCTGACACAGTGATTTTTACGGTCGATTAGAAATAAAAGTCTGATTTAAAACAGTTTTTTAGAAAGTTTGAATAAAACTTGAAGCGTGTTTGAGCTAAGTTTGATTCAATATTGATTCAAATTTTATCTAGTTTGTCGCGCCATCCCGAAAAGCCGGTACCAATAGCTGACGGGATAGATTGCGGGCACGGGGGCATGCTCTGGAACTTCTCAGAACCGAGTAGAGAGAGGCAGTTCTATAGGTACCTATATGGGGGGAACAATCCGGAGGCTTTCCCGATCAACTCATTCAGCCGAAGCGGCGGGTTACCGTGGACTGATCAGACACTGATGCGAATTGCATACCGATGCCTTCCTGGAAGTGGCGCACAACCGTGCCTTCCATGCCAGCCAGCCAGACCTTAGAGCCGATGGCTGGTTTTACGTCTATGCCGATTGCTGCGCCGGACAAGGAAATATCAATGATTTTAATAGGATAAGCCCGGCCATCGGCGAGCTTCAATTCTGAGTTGGTATTCTTTGGCGCGATCCGTTGATGGGCGCGTTGGTTGTCCTGACCGAACTCATCTTGTGACCTGGATTGATTGATCAGAGTGGCAAGTTTGTCGCGCTTGCGCGGGGTGCACTCGATCTCCATGGCGAACCCCCCGGTGAAGTGCCCGGAGATGACACCTTCAATCCGTCCAACATTGTCGAGATAGATAATCGCCCGGTCACCGATTTTCGGCGTATGAGCGGAAACCAACATGGCCTGCTCGGGCGACATTTCGATTGCCTGACAGGGGATTTCGAGTTGATTGGGCAGCATGCATCGCCCGAAAAGAGCGACGGGTGTGGTTCCATATGCGTTACGCGGCGGTTCTTTTGGAGACTGAAAAACGGCCTGATCCATCGAATTTTCGCAAATGCAAGGGGTCAGTCACTGCTGACAACGCCCTAAATTTAGCGTGCGCTTGGTTAATGAATTCTTCTTATTGCAGTGATTTATCTAGCAATTGGCCATATTTACTTAGCTCAGGCCAATCCACCGTCGATAATTCGCAGGTGTTTGACCTGCCGGATCTTGGAAAAATCGTAGTTCATGGCGTCTTCAGTCAGCGATTGCTGCTGATGAACAAACATTGGTGGCGTGTGGGAATCGGAGCGACGTGATCCCAGATTGTCCTTTGGCGGAGCAAAATCCAGCGGTTGGAACTGAGCACCAGCGTCTTCCCAGGGGCGCAAAATGCGGACGCTGCGGATTGATTGGCCGATTACAGGTGTCGCGCCCAGCCAGCTTGGTGTCTCGCAAGGCGTTGTAATGCCCAAAATGCGGTTTCCCGGCTGATCATTATGGAGCAATGGCAGCAGCAGGGTCTCGAGATTGACCACATCACCAAATTCGGTTTCGCCAAGTGAGCAGATCATTACGATGTAATCATCCAGGCCGAGGCGATAGGTCCAGCTTTCAGCCGATCTTTGATCTTCGCCTACAAAAGCTTCCGCAAATGTTTCCTGTTTCAGCTCACGTCCATACATGCTGCACAGATTGGTACCGGCCAGGCGATAGTTCACATTTGGGCCATTGCGCTCCAGGATGAACATGTTGCCCAGAATGGATCGACATTGTGATGGCTGGATGTCATCGCGCGACGGCCAGGTTGGCTCATTGTTCTGGCCCGCTTCATTGCCGGACGCCCAATAGAGGTTCATCCAGTAGTTGAGCATCTGTTTTGTGTTCTTTTGGCGCATGAATCAGCAATCTGTATCTGTTGTTTCCTGCCGAAACACTTTGCGTCCCGCACTGGCACACAAAGGTGAGTTTTCGGCTCTTTCAGGTCAGACGCTGCAGATTGCGTGCCACGGAGCGACAGTGCCAGCGCCGAGATCCGTGCTCCACAGGAATTCAATAACGGCTTGAGGGAATTTGGAAGCCGGGAAGGGGGCAACGCAGTTTGGCGAAAATTCCTAACGGATATTAACCATGTTGAGTGGATTCAATTGATGGATCGGCGTTAATCTGTCATTTACTTTTGCATACTCCAGGACCTGATTGATTTCAGTTCTTTTTTTTCGAAGTGTGAGACAGCTAATCGCTTCGACAAACTGGTCAAAGGTTGATCGAATACGTCGGGGGGCGGGAATTCGGGACCGACCAAATAGCCCGGTGCTTTGCACCGGGCTTTTTTTTGCCCTGCAGTAGGCGAACATCTGAGTTGGACATACCCACGACGTTTTTTTCGCGTTAGAGAGGTAGCAGCTTCAACTTGCTGAGCCTGACGCGTGACCGAACCGCAACTTGCCGAAAATCCAAATCCCCCCGCTTTCAATATACCCCGCGTGGTGCTGCTGCTCGCCTCAGCAATGGTTTTGGTCCATCTGATCCGTACCCAATTGCTCACCTCGGATCAGGACTTCTGGGTTCTGAACGTTTTTGCCTTTGTGCCGATCTTCTATCAGGTGGACCCGACCAGGCTGGTTCAGCCATTGTCGATCTACTGGAGCCCGGTCACCCATGGATTTCTGCATGGCGACTGGACCCACCTGATTGTCAATCTAGTTTGGTTGACGGCATTTGGCAGTGCTGTTTCGCGGCGTTTGCGCGCTGGGCGGTTTCTGGTTTTCATGATCCTGGCAACGGCATCCGGCGCGACAGCGCATTTTCTGTTTCATCAGATGGGCAATTCGCCGGTTATTGGCGCTTCAGGTGCAGTGTCTGCCTGTATGGGGGCTGCTGTGCGCTTTGCCTTTGCCCCGGGACAGCCAATAGAAATAGCCATTCGCCGACCAGCCGTGTCACTGCTGCAGTCTTTAAAGAACAGGAGCATCATGACCTTTGTCGTGATCTGGTTTGCTTTTAACTTCCTGGCGGGTTCAGGGATCATCCCGTTAGGTGTCGATGGTCAAATCGCCTGGGAAGCCCATATGGGGGGCTTTTTGTTTGGATGGTTGGGATTCGCCCTGCTTGACCCGATTGCAAGGGCTCGAAACCTGCCTTTCGAATAGAAACGGCGGCTATTGCGCTGCAGAGGAACGCACCGCAGAAAGCGCGCGCAGGCGATGAACTTCATGCCGGGTCGCTTCGTAACCCGCATCGATTGCTTCTGCCGCACGGTGGAACTCAGCCAATCCGATAGATCCGACAGCCGGGCGCAACGAAATGTCTGGTGGATCGCCCGCCAGTCTGGAACGCGAAATGCGATCCTGGATTATGTTGAAGGCCTCAACCATGACCCCGGTTATGCCGAGTGTTTTGCCCAGTCGGCTCATGGCCTTGCGTGCCACGGCATTGCTTTTTCCGGGAAAGGTGACCACGTCACCGAATTCAGTACTGGCGTTGCGCACCACAGTGCCGCGCCCAAACGTATCTGAGGAAAGATTGACAGCGACAACCGCATCGGCCTCAAAAGCCCGGCAGACGGAGACCGGAACCGGGTTGACCAAAGCACCATCGACCAAAACGCGATTGCCGATTTTTACAGGTTCGAAAATGCCGGGCAGGGCGTATGACGCGCGCATCGCGTCGATCAACGGTCCTTGGCTGAGCCAGATCTCGTGGCCGCTGCTAATTTCAGTCGAGACGCAGACAAGTGGTTTGGGCAGATGTTCGATGCGCACATTACCCAGATGCTCTTCCATCCGCTCAGCCAATTTGTAACCGGAAATCAATCCGGCCCCACGCAGGCTGACATCAAGAAATCCAACAATACGGCGTGGCGTCAACGAACGGGCAAATTCTTCCAGTTCGTCGAGCTTGCCTGCCAGATAGCAGCCACCAACCAGAGCACCAATCGATGTGCCGGCAATCATTTTGATGGGAATTTGAGCTTCTTCGAGGGCCCGAATAACTCCGATATGGGCCCAACCTGGGGCAACTCCACCGCCAAGCGCCAGGGCAATGCCGGGGTCGCTGACCTGGGTCGAATGGCCAGGTTTTCGGTGTTCTGCGATGTCTTCTACGTCCGCGCGCAGCATGGTGGCACTTCCCTTTGTCCGTCTCCAATATGCCGCCAAATAATAACTAGATTATGAACCTGACTTCGCCAAGACTCATCTTGCGATCAAGCTTAATACACGTCTTTGGGATCAAACAGCGGGGTCTCGCCGGTGCTTTCAAGCACAGCCTCGCCAGAGCTTTTGACAACGCGTCGATAGAAGCAAGTTTTTCGGCCTGTGTGGCAGGCTGCGCCGTGGCCTTCTGCTTTAACGGAAAGCCAGATTGCGTCCTGATCACAATCGACACGGATTTCGTCGATTGTCAGGACATTCCCTGACGTACCACCTTTGTGCCAGATTTCGCCGCGCGAGCGACTGTAAAAGTGGGCTTCGCCAGTATCGATTGAAAGCTGCAAGGCTTCTTGATTCATGAAGGCGAACATCAAGGGCAGGCCGGTGTCTGCATCGCAGGCAACCGCACTCACCAACCCATTGGCGTCGAACTTCGGCATCAGCTTGAGGCCAGACTCGCGCTCAGCCGCAACTGGATCTGATTTGGACATTGAAAGCCGTTCGCTGTTAACTGTTAGCGGATGAGGGTCATGAAACGCATTTGTTCCTGCGGATCATCATTGAAACACCCGGTAAATGTCGTGGTTAGCGTGGTTGAGCCTTGCTTGCGAATGCCGCGCATCGCCATGCACATATGCTCGGCTTCAATCAGTACGGCGACACCGCGGGGCTCGAGCGCTTCCTGGATCGAATGAGCCACCTGAGCAGTCATGCTTTCCTGGGTCTGCAGACGCCGGGCGAAGATATCAATGACACGGGCAATCTTCGACAGTCCCAATACGCGACCGTCTGGCAGATATGCGACGTGAGCCTTGCCGATGATCGGCACCATGTGATGTTCGCAGTGAGAATGGAACGAGATGTCCTTGACCACAACAATGTCGTCATAGCCTGCGACTTCCTCAAATGTCCGACCAAGCACTTCCTTTGGGTCTTCGCCATAACCGCCAAAGAGTTCGCGATAAGCCTTTGCTACGCGGGCAGGGGTGTCAAGCAAACCTTCGCGTTCCGGGTCGTCGCCAGTCCACAGCAGCAAGGTGCGCACAGCAGCTTCCGCTTCCTGGCGGGTGGGCCGGGCGATGTCGCGCTTTGTGTCATCTGAAATAATGTCCAGCAATGCCTTATCGACGATCTGGTCCATGAGAACAATTCCAATTCGAGCAGTTAGGTTTCGTAAAAACCGGTGGACCGCTCATGCCAACCTCTCTCTGGGGTTGCCGCTATCGCCAGTTACGGCTTGCGCGGCTTGGGCATCAAGCTGGTTCCGGGGCCTTTCGGCACGGTGACCACATTTAGACGCAGGTCCAAATTCTCTGTTTGAATTCGCGTCTTCACCACATAATATAGGAGAAAGAAACCCACTGCCAAGCACAAATGCGGGATTGATCGTCGCAGGGTGTCCGGGCGTTGCAGGAGCCGTCACATTTATGAGCATCGATTCCGTCTATAATGCGAAGATCCTGGACTATGCCGGCAATATCGAGCGCATCGGCCGTCTTGACGACGCTGATGGTACTGCCAAAGCACATTCCAAGCTATGTGGTTCCACCGTTGTGGTCGACATTAAGCAGGAGAACGGGCTGGTCACCGATTATGCGCAGGATGTCAAAGCCTGTGCGCTGGGGCAGGCATCGTCGGCCATTCTGGCCAAGAATGTGATCGGCTGTTCGCTTGAAGAACTCAGCACTGCGCGCCAGCAGATGCAGGCCATGTTGAAAGAAAACGGGCCTCCACCGACTGGAAAATTCGCAGAGCTGAAATTCCTGGAACCTGTGCGCGAGTATCGGGCACGTCATGCCTCCACCATGCTGGCCTTTGATGCGGTCGTGCGTGCGATGGAACAGGCGCTGGACAAGCAGAGTGAAGTTGCCTGAAGCACCCAAACCCTATCGGCGCAACTATGACGGTCCATGGCCAAAGACGCCGGGCCGACTGCTGGGCATTGGCCTCGTGCGGTTTTATCAACTGACACTTTCTGGTTTTATCGGCAATTCCTGCCGCTTTATGCCAACCTGTTCCGAATACGCGTATGAGGCCATTGCGCGCCATGGGTTGTTGCGTGGAGGGGGGCTCGCCGCGCACCGCCTGGCCCGTTGTGGACCGTGGCGGCGCATTGAAGGCTCGCACGAACATGACCCGGTTCCTGACCAAAATTGATCGCTTCTCAACGTTGACGTGAATCGGGGCTTCGCCTATGAGCGGAGCCATAAATCAACCACCCGCTTCGTTTGCGGGACTGGATACAGGAGCATATTATGGCAGATCCAGCCCAATCCCCCCTTTCCTTGGAATTTCCCGACGGTTCAGTCCGTGAGTTTGATGCTGGCATTACCGGTCGTCAGCTTGCTGAAGGCATTTCCAAATCTCTGGCCAAAAAATCCGTCGCCTATACCTTAAATGGTGAGTTGAAAGACTTATCTGAACCCATTCATTATGCTGGGAAAATAGAGATTGTAACGCGCACCGACGAACGTGCGTTGGAACTCATTCGCCACGATTGCGCCCATGTGCTGGCAGAAGCGGTGCAGGCGCTTTGGCCGGACACAAAAGTGACCATCGGGCCTGTCATTGAAAATGGCTTTTACTACGACTTCGACCGAGATGAGCCGTTTACACCGGAAGATCTGGAAGGCATCGAAAAGAAAATGCGCCAGATCATTGCGCGCAATGATCCTTTCACAAAGGAAGTGTGGAGTCGCGACGAAGCCAAGGCGCATTTTGAAAAGATCGGCGAGAGCTACAAGGTCGAACTGATCGATGCGATTGATCCCGATGAGAACCTCAACATCTACCAACAGGGTGAATGGCTTGACCTGTGCCTGGGGCCTCATGGTCCTTCGACTGGCAATGTGGGCAGCGCCTTCAAGCTGATGAATGTGGCGGGTGCTTATTGGCGTGGCGACAGTGAAAACCAGATGCTAAGCCGCATCTACGGCACAGCCTGGGCGGATGAGAAGCAGCTGAAAAACTATCTCTTTATGCTTGAGGAAGCCCAGAAGCGTGACCACCGCAAACTTGGACGGGAGATGGATCTGTTCCATTTCCAGGAAGAGGGGCCTGGTGTTGTCTTCTGGCATGCCAAGGGCTGGCGGGTGTTCCAGAACCTGGTCAATTATATGCGACGGCGCATTGACGAACATGGCTATGACGAGGTGAACGCTCCGCAGATCCTCGACAAAGCGCTCTGGCAGACTTCAGGTCACTGGGACTGGTACCGTGAAAACATGTTCACAACAGTGACAGAAGACGATCGTCAGTTTGCAATTAAGCCGATGAACTGTCCGGGTCATGTGCAGATCTTCAAAAACGGCTTGCGGTCTTACCGTGAACTGCCGGTAAAGATGGCAGAGTTCGGCAATGTCCACCGCTATGAGCCTTCAGGGGCGCTGCATGGTTTGATGCGGGTGCGCGGCTTTACTCAGGATGACGCCCATGTGTTCTGCACGCCTGAACAGCTCGAGGCTGAATGCCTGCGCATCAACGACCTGATCCTCACCACCTACAGTGATTTTGGTTTTGAAGACATTGTCGTGAAGCTTTCTACCCGCCCTGAAAAGCGAGTTGGCACTGAAGAAGGCTGGGATCGTGCTGAAAAGATCATGCAGAACGTGCTCGACAAAATCGAAGCTGAGTCTGGTGGTCGCATCAAGACTGAACTGAATCCAGGCGAGGGGGCTTTTTACGGTCCAAAGTTTGAATATGTTCTGCGCGATGCCATTGGTCGTGACTGGCAATGTGGCACAACCCAGGTGGACTTTGCGCTGCCGGAGCGGTTTGGCGCGTTCTATATCGACCAGAATTCCGAAAAGCAGGAACCGGTGATGGTCCACCGGGCAATCTGTGGATCAATGGAACGCTTTATCGGCATATTGATCGAGCATTTTGCCGGTCATTTCCCACTGTGGATGGCACCGGTGCAGGCTGTGGTCGCAACCATTACATCAGAAGCTGATGGCTATGGTGAGCAGGTGGCGGAAGCGCTGCGCGATGCTGGTCTTCAGGTGGAAACAGATTTCCGCAACGAGAAGATCAACTACAAGGTGCGGGAGCATTCGCTGGCCAAGGTGCCGGCAATTATTGCCATTGGTGCCCGTGAGGCCGAACAGGGTACAGTCAGCATTCGCCGCCTTGGTTCCAAGCATCAAACCTCGATGACCTTGGAAGAAGCGGTTGCCAGCCTATCAGAAGAAGCCGTGCCACCAGATTTGCGCCGCATGCGCGAAGCTCGTGCTGCCAGGGCTTCAGCCGCCAGCTAAACCTAAAGGCGTTTCGGCGCTATTCCAGCAAAACTTCGATCCGGGCATTCTTCCCGGATCGAACCACAAAGGTACGGCGATAGTTATCGTCGCCATTGCGGACGACTGCCTCATAGGCGCCTTCGGCCAGGATCAGGAATGGCGATACCAGGCGGCTGGAAAACACCTTGTCACCATCTTCGGTAAACACGGACCATGCGGTATTGGCGATTGGGTCGCCGCCTGGACGCGAGACGAGGCGCAGCGAAATACCCGCGCCACGGTGCTGCAATACGGCCTGGGTGATTTGACCGGCCTTGACCTCCAGGTCGGCGCGCACTGTGGCGTTGATCGTCCCATAGCGCGAAAGAACATGATAAGTGCCCTCGTTTAATTGCACGATCTTGTTGGGGGCAACATTGAAGGCGATCATTTTACGTTCGCCGTCTTCATTCTGCTCGCGCTCGAAAATTGAAAAGCGCAGGTTCTTTGACTGGATCGGTACATTGGCGGTTTCAGCGTTCAATTCGAGGCCTCCGGCCTGCAAAATGAAACTCTCGGTCGAATCCTCAGCGCTGATCACCACTCTCTTGCTCGCACCAGCACGGCCAAATGCCGCATGCACCAGATAGGTTCCGGCATTTAGCTTGATTATCGCGGAACCACCCCGCGCGGTAGCGATGGCCGGCAGCTTGCCATCGGCTGCTGATTCATTGCCGAAGATGCGCCAAACCATGCCGCTTTGCAGTTCCGGTCCATCGGGAACCAGTCGCGCATCGAGATTGAGCTGATAGACCGGGCGCTGATCGCCGCGTGGCGCGATGCCATCGGCATACTCCACCCGTGCGGTCTGGGCCCAGACCAAACCCGTAAACAGAAAAGAAAATGCAATTATTGAAAAACGAAGCAGCATGGTACACATCTCTCTTACTCTCGCGGCATTTTCAAGACGCTTTTGGTCGCGTAAGCAGGGTTGGTTGACGACTTGGTGGAATCTGAAATGACTGACCTGACGCATTACATGAAAACACGCCGCTCGTCTCTGTCGTTGACGCTGGAAGCGCCTGGTCCGGATGAGCCGCAATTGCGCACCATTTTGGAGATCGCAACGCGGGTTCCCGACCACGGAAAACTGGCACCTTGGCGGTTTGAGCTTTGGCCGATGGAGGTGCGCCAAGCCATGCATGATCGCCTGCAGGAATTTTTGCAGAAGTCGACGGACATGCCGGATCTTGAAAAGAAGATCCAGGCAACAGCAAAATTGCTGCATGCACCATGCGTGCTGGCGGTGATCAGTACAGCGACTGCTCATCCCAAAATTCCCCTCTGGGAACAGCATCTTTCGACGGGTGCCGCCTGCATGAATACTTTGATCGCGGCCAATTCGCTCGGCTTTGAGGCGCAGTGGTTGACCGCCTGGTATATCTATCTTGAACGAACCCGCGACATTTTGGGCCTTGCACAGGGTGAGCAGATTGCTGGAATAATCCACTTGGGCACCAGCACCGTGCCCAAAAGCGAGCGCCCCCGCCCGGATATCGACACACTCTTTTCCATTCGTGAAAGCTGATTTGAATGTTTTACAAAGCTGATGAGCCCCACGGGCTGCCCTATAACCCGTTCAAAGCCATTGTGGCACCGCGCCCAATCGGGTGGATTTCGACGTTGAACGCTGAAGGCGTTCCCAACCTTGCACCCTATTCTTTCTTCAATGGGGTTTGCGACACACCACCGATCCTGATGTTCTCCTCGGGCGGCATGAAGGACAGTGCGGCAAATGTTGAGGCGACAGGCGAGTTTACCTTCAACTATGTCAGCCGCTCAATGAAAGATGAGATGAACATTTCTTCTGCTCCTCATCCGGCAGGCGTCAATGAGTTCGAGAAAGCCGGTCTGGAAATGGCGCCAGGCGAAACAGTGGCATGTCCGCGGGTTGCCGGCGTCGCCGCTGCGTTGGAGTGCAAGCTGCTTGAGATCGTCAATCCGACGATTCTGGATGGCAGCAAGGCTCCTTATTTTTTGATTCTGGGGCAGGTGACCGGCATCCACATTGATGATGCCATGATCACCGAAAGCGGTCGCTTTGACACGATGAAGGCTGACCCAATTTTGCGTTCTGGCTATCATGACTATGTGTGTCTGGATGAATTATTTGAGCTGATTCGTCCCGACACAGTCTGATTTTCCGGCAATATTCTATTATTGGCCGCGCAAATAATATTTCCAGAAATCGCTAATTGTCTTGTTAAAGTCGCATTTCATCCCTACGTATGGTTTTCGAAATTCGACGAACGACTGTTCTGCCTCCCCATCACAGATGGTTTTGCATTCAGATAATTCTCCAATCTCGAAATTTTGGAGTACGAAATCGTGCTTCCCATGCAAACTTGAAGTGAAAGAACTACCATGACACTAGGTACCGTAAAATTCTATAATGACACCAAGGGCTTTGGCTTTATCGAGCCAGAAGAAGGCGGCAAGGACGTATTCGTCCACGCAACTGCTCTTGAGCGCAACGGTATGACTGGCCTTTCCGAAGGCCAGAAAGTAAAGTTTGAAACAGACGTCGATCCACGCTCCGGCAAGCCTGCCGTCAGCAAGATCGAAGCTGCTTAATTCAAGCTGGCTGGCCCTCGGGCCGCTGATACGATATCGAGACCGCCGTTTCCTCGGAACGGCGGTTTTTTATTGCGCAAGACAAATTTAGGCTGCGCCGATGACTGCTGCCAATTCACCGCCCCGGTTGATAACGCTGATTTTGCTGACCGCATTTTCGACGCTGACGTTGAATATGTTTTTGCCCTCGCTGGCCAACATCGCCATCGATCTGCAGACGGATTACGCATTGGTCAGCCTGGCCGTCGCACTTTATCTGGGAGTGACGGCCGTCATGCAGCTAATCGTCGGGCCGCTATCCGACAGATTGGGACGTCGGCCGGTGCTGCTGGGCGCAATCGTGCTGTTCACCTTTGCTTCTGTGATGTGTGCGCTGGCGCAGGACATCTGGACGTTCCTCGCGTTCAGAATGTTGCAGGGAGGCATGAGCGCTGGCTACGCTTTGTCGCTGGCCATTGTCCGCGACACCAACGAAGAACGCCAGGCCGTTGGATTGATCGGCTATATCAGCATGGCCATGGCAATCGCGCCAATGCTGGGACCGGTGCTGGGAGGAGTTCTGGACACGGCATTTGGCTGGCGGGCGAATTTCTGGTTTTACGCCGCTTCCGGCGTCGTATTGCTCGTTCTGTGCTGGTTTGACTTAGGAGAGATCCACGAACGAGCGCAGGCGTCGCAATCGAATGCAGCAGAAGAAACCCGTGCCCTGTTCAAATCCAAGCGGTTTTGGGCGTTTGCCCTGTGCACCGCCTTTTCAACCAGCGCCTTCTACATCTTTCTGGCTGGTGCACCGCTGGTCGCAGCCAGCAAGTTCAATGTCTCTACCGCCACGCTCGGCGTCTTCATTGGTAGTATTACCGTCGGCTTCATGCTTGGTGGATTTATCGCAACACGTCTGGCGTCACGGATTGATTTGACGACGATGATGGTGATCGGTCGGTTGATTGCCTGCAGTGGCTTGTTTTTTGGCTTGATCTTGATGGCGTCAGGTCTGATGTCTCCCGTCACCTATTTCGGTTCGACAGCCTTTGTCGGTCTGGGCAACGGCATCACCTTACCCGGCAGCAATGCGGGTGCATTGTCTGTCCGCCCAACACTCGCCGGCACCGCTGCCGGGATCAATGGTGCCTTAACAGTGGCAGTTGGTGCGCTGTTGACCACTGTGACCGGCATATTGGTGTCGACCGAAGGGCGCGCCGAAATCCTGATTGCCTTGATGCTGCTTGCTTCTCTTGCCAGCTTTGGCTGGGCCTTATGGGCGCGCTACCTGCAGCACAATATTGAAAACTGAGCTAACTCGCTCGCACTGGAATACGCCTCAGGGTCATTCCGAACTTTTCGTCGGCGGAGAACCCAAGGCGTTCATAAAAACCTCTGGCACCGACATGCTGACCCGTTAGCAACATGATCTTGTAGCAATCCTGTTGCCAGGCGGCTTCAATTACATGTTCCATCAACTGGCGACCAAACCCCTTGCCTTGCACACGCTTTAAGGTGACCACGTTCTCCACCAGCGCATAGGGTCGGCCCCGGTAGGTGGTGTTTGGCAATATGTGCAGGGTGATCAAACAAACAATCTGACCGCCCACTTCAAGGCAATAGACTGTCGTGCCGGGATGGTGGAGCACGTTTTGCCAATGGGTCTTGCCCTCGGCACCGGAATCCAGTTTGTCCTGGCCCGCCAGTTCCTCATAAAGCGCCAGAGCCTGTTCAAAATCGGTGCCTTGGGCTGTACGGATAAGGTTGGGGCTGCTCATCTGTTTGATATCGCTGCAAAGCGGTGCAGCAATTTTTCCGCTTTTCTCAAATGAGGGCGATCAAGCATCTGTCCATTCAGACCAAGAACACCCGGATTACCCGCCGCCGCGAAAGCATCGACAACTTCCTGGGCCTCGGCAATTTCGCTGGCACTCGGGGTGTAAACTTCATTGATGATTGGCACTTGCGCCGGATGGATTGCCATTTTCGCGGTAAAGCCATCCAGTTTGCCCTCGCGGCATTCTGCAGCAAGGCCCTCATCGTTGCGGAAATCAGGGTAGACAGTATCGAGTGGCTCAACGCCAGCAGCGACCGCGCCGAGTAATGTCTGCACCCGGGCATAGCGGAAAACATCGCGGTAGGTGCCGTTGTCGAAGCGGCGGGCGGAGCCGATGTCTGCGGAAAGATCTTCAGCGCCCCAGGCGACGGCCTCAAGCCGCTTGCTGGAGCGGCGATAGGTTCCGGCATTCAACACACCAATGGCTGTTTCGGTAATGATTGCGACGACCTTGGTGGTTCCATCGGCAATGCCATTGTCGGCTTCGCAAACCCGCAACAGCGCGTCCAGCCGGGTGACATCCTGACCATGCTCGCATTTCGGCAGCACAATGCCATCCGGTCTGCCGGCCATAATCACGCTGAGATCATCATCTGTCAGATCGGTGTCGAAGGCGTTGACCCGCACATAAAGGGCAGGGCGGTTGTCCTCTCCTGCCACTTCTTGAAGGAAGTTAGCTGCGACTTCGCGCGCCATCTGCTTGTTGTCGAGTGAGACCGAATCTTCCAGGTCGATGAACAGCGCATCGGCTTGGCTCGTCATGCCCTTATTGAGCTTCTTTTCGCTGTCGCCGGGGACGAAGAGGCCGGAGCGCATCAGCTTGCCTCGCTGTTGTCAGCAGATGGCCGCCGCCGCATCATTGCCTGACGGTGGCAGCTGCATACCAGGACGTCGTCCTGATTGTAGCCCTTATGAAGAAAGTCGATGACGCCTCGGTCCGGTTTGGAACGGGAGGCTCTGACCCCGACAACCTCGGTTACTGCCCGCACCGTGTCACCCTGAAACACCGGATTGGGAAATTGCGTATCCTTCATCCCGAGATTGCCGATTGTTGTGCCAAGTGTTGTATCCCCAACCGAGACACCAATGACCAATCCAAGGGTCAGCAGCGAATTCATCAGCGGCTGTCCCCATTCGGTCTGCTGCGAGAAGTGGCGATCGATATGCAACGGTTGGGGGTTCAACGTCATCGTCGAAAACATCATGTTGTCGCTTTCGGTCAGTGTCTTTCGCAGCTCATGCTCAAACACCTGTCCTTCGTAAAACTCTTCAAAATACAGTCCAGCCACGCTTTCCTCCGTTCGGTTCCACAGTCCCGGTGCTCTATCGTGCAGCATGTCCGCCCGGCGAAATCAAGCTTACCAAACCGCAAATATTCATGGTAAACGTTCGGTTAAGACTTTTGCTCTAGCTTGCCACCCAGTCCTGAGTAGTGGGGCGCGTTTAGTAGTATTTGTGGTGTTGGGTAGTAATATGTTTGTAGAGCGTTTTATGGCGTGGTCTGTCGTTTCGGGTGCGGACCAGAGAGCCGATGCAATCAGCCGACTGGCTGTCAAATTTCTCAATGGCCGCATTCCGGCTGAAGAGCAGTCCGAAATCGAAAAAGCCCTTACGCTTTATACTGACGATGTCAGCCCGAAGGTGCGCATTGCGCTGGCCAGGGTTCTGGCGCGTTCTGATAATGCCCCGCGTCATTTGATCTGGGCGCTGTCGCAGGACATCGCGGAAGTCTCGACCATCATCTATTCCCGATCCAGCGTGCTTGGCAGTCGTGACCTGATCAACGCCATAAGCAACGGCAAAACGGCGATACAGCAAGCCATTGCCTCGCGCGAAACCCTTGATGGTGATACCATCCGTGCCCTGGTGAGGGACGCAGGCGGTGCGGCCATTCTGGATCTGTTGCATAATCCCCAGGTAGTGCTGGGCCCAGGTTTGAAACATGATATTGCCCAGCGCATGGGTGATCGTCCTGAAATCCGTGCAACCCTGCTCAACGATGACATGATCGACCCAGCGACGCGTCAATTGCTTTGCGAACGTCTGTCGACATCGCTTCTGGATTTCTCGTCCAACATGGGTTGGTCCGATGGCGACCGTTTGCAAAAGGTCGCTAACGATGCCCGTAACCGGGTAACAGTTGAAATTGCCATGAAGTCGGCGCCACATCAGATGGGCGGCTATGTCGATCACTTGCAGCAATCCGGTCAGTTGAGCGCTGCTCTGCTGCTTCGTGCCAGTTGCATGGGCCATGCCGCATTGTTTGAATGTGCACTGTCCAAACTCAGTGGCACTTCACTAAGACGCGTCCAGGCGATTATCGACGAGGGCCGGGTTTCCGCATTCAACTCGCTCTATGGCCGCACAGGCTTGCCGAAATCTGCCTATCCGGTGTTTGTTGCTGCGATAGAAGCCTGGCAGCAGCCCAAGGATATGCCGGAACTGATTGATCAGATCCTCGACCGGGCCCAGGCCCATGAAGAGGTGGATGGAAGTTTGCTTGCAATGCTGGCGCAAATGTCCTGCGAAGCCAAACGCGAGGCTGCGCAAAATCATGAGAAACAGGTGCTGCTCGCCGCTTAATTGCGTCCAGCTAAACCTGAAAGGGTCTAGTATCGGAACTGTTCGTCGAGGATACGCTCTTCCCAGGTGTGCTCCTCGTCGAACAGCAAAATACCAGATTTGTCGCGGTCTTCGTGAATGAAAACCTCGACCGCCGACTTGATTTCCGTGTTGTCGGCAACGGCATTAACGGGCCGCTTTTCAGGCTCCAGCACCGTAATGTGAACTTCAGCCGTATTCGGCAGCAATGCGCCGCGCCAGTTACGTGGGCGGAAGGCGCTGACCGGTGTCAGAGCCAGCAGCGGAGCCTTCAAAGGCAGAATAGGGCCATGGGCAGACAGGTTGTAAGCCGTTGAACCCTGTGGCGTGGCGACCATGATGCCGTCACACGACAGAACCGCCATGCGTTCCTTGCCATCAATCACAATACGTAGCCGCGCCGCCTGATGGCTTTGACGAAACAGGGAGACCTCATTGAACGCCATGGATTCATGGCGATTGCCGTCCTTGTCAATTGCCACCATTTGCAGCGGATGGATTTTTGCCTTCAAAGCCCGGTCAAGGCGTTTGTACAGGTCGTCCTCGCGATACTCGTTCATCAGGAAGCCGACGGTGCCCTTGTTCATGCCGTAAACGGGCTTGCCGGAATCCATAAAATTGAGCTGCGTCTGCAGCATGAATCCATCTCCGCCCAGCGCCACAATCACATCGGCATCTTCAGCTTCGGTTTGGCCATAGCTCGCGATCAGCGAGGCACATGATTGCCGAGCTGTATCGGTGGAATTGGCAAGAAAGCAGATGGAAGGTTTGGCCATAGCCGGAATCACAAACAAATAACGCGCAGAAGATGATCTTGATCAATCAAATGCCGCTTGTCCATTGGCATGAAGGTGAGGCTGGGAGGCCAACGCGCTGATCAAGTTCAACACGTTGGGCGAAACGCCCGCTCCCTTCCGGCGGTTGAGCGGGCGTTTTTGATCGTGTTTTGGCTTATCCAAGGTTCTTCAGCAGTGAATCCACCGATGCTTTAGCGTCGCCATAGAACATCCGGGTGTTTTCTTTGAAGAAGAGCGGGTTTTCGACCCCGCTATAGCCTGTGCCAGCACCGCGTTTTGAGACAAACACGTTCTTGGCTTTCCAGACCTCCAAAACCGGCATGCCGGCAATCGGTGAGTTTGGATCGTCTTGAGCCGACGGATTGACGATGTCATTGGAGCCAACAACCATCACCACATCAGTTTCGGGGAAATCATCGTTGATCTCATCCATTTCCAGCACGATGTCGTAAGGCACTTTGGCTTCGGCCAGCAATACATTCATATGGCCGGGCAGGCGGCCAGCCACCGGGTGAATGGCAAAACGCACATTCTTGCCGGCATCGCGCAGCCGACGGGTCAGTTCGGAAATCGACCCCTGCGCCTGAGCAACCGCCATGCCGTAGCCTGGCACGATGACGACGCTGTCGGCTTCCTCCAGCGCTGCGGCAACAGCTTCGGAACTGGTCGCCACCATTTCACCGTCAATCTCCATGGCCGGGCCGCTGGTGCCGCCAAAGCCGCCCAGAATGACCGAGACAAAGTGTCGGTTCATCGCCCGGCACATGATGTAAGACAGGATGGCCCCCGAAGAACCGACAAGGGCACCGGTTACGATGAGCAGATCATTGCCCAACAGGAAGCCCGTCGCCGCAGCCGCCCAACCCGAGTAGGAGTTGAGCATTGAAACGACCACCGGCATGTCAGCACCGCCGATTGCCATCACCAGATGCGCGCCAATCAGGAAGGCGATCAGCGTGATCAGGATCAGAGTCCACATGCCGTAATGGGCACCAAACATGAAACCAAGCACCAGGCAGGCAATAACGCCCGTGGCGTTAAGTACGTGGCGTCCCGGCAACGTCAGCGGCTTGCCATCGAGAGAACCGGCAAGCTTGCCATAGGCAATGATTGAACCGGTAAAGGTGATGGCACCGATGAACACGCCGATGATGATTTCCCACTCGTGGATCACCAGCTCAGCACCGACAAGACCTGCCGGTGGCGCATAGGCCGAGTTGAGGCCGATGAAGACAGCGGCCAGGCCGACAAATGAGTGCAGCGCAGCCACAAGCTGTGGCATGCCTGTCATTTCCACCCGCCGGGCAACGATTGAGCCGATTATGGCACCCCCGCCGACCATCAAAACGATCAGCCAGTAGTTACCGACAAGATGATCAAACAACGTGGCCAGGACGGCCAGCGCCATGCCGACAATGCCATACCAGATAGAGCGCTTGGCGCTTTCCTGATTGCTCATGCCACCCAGTGCGAGAATGAAGAGAATGCTTGCAGCTACGTAAACTGCTGTAATAAATCCGTTTTCCATGACTATACCCTCAGCTCTTCTGGAACATGCTGAGCATGCGACGGGTGACCATGAAGCCGCCTACGACATTGATAGTGGCGATGAAGACCGAGATCGCGGCCAGCACCATAATCAGCCAACTGCCAGATCCGATTTGCAACAGCGCACCGACAATGATGATGCCTGAAATCGCATTGGTGATCGCCATCAATGGTGTGTGCAGGGCATGGCTGACATTCCAGATAACCTGGAAGCCAACAAAACACGCCAGCGCAAACACGATCATGTGTTGCATAAAGCTGGCGGGCGCGTAGAGGCCGATGATCATCATCAACAGACCACCTATGGTGAGCATGGCGACTTCCCGCATGCCAGCGCGGCGCATTTCCTCTGCTTCTTTGGCTGCAATTTCTTCCTTGGTAGGTTCTGGCGCTTTTGGTGGCGCCTTGGCGATCGCCTGTATCTTCGGTGGCGGCGGCGGGAAGGTGATCTTCTTGTTGTGAGCCACGGTCGAGCCACGGATGACATCATCTTCCATGTCATGAACAATCACACCGTCTTTTTCCGGTGTCAGGTCGGTCATCATGTGGCGGATATTGGTCGCATAGAGCGACGAAGCCTGGGCTGCCATACGGCTGGCCAGGTCTGTGTAGCCGATAATGGTCACACCGTTCGACGTCTCGATCTTTTCATCCTTGACGGTCAGGTCACAATTACCGCCACGTTCCGCAGCGAGGTCGACAATCACCGAACCGGGTTTCATCGCATTGACCATGTCTTCCAGCCAGAGCTTCGGTGCATCGCGGCCCGGAATAAGCGCGGTTGTGATAACGATATCGACATCAGGGGCCTGTTCGCGGAACAGTTCGAGTTGCTTTTCGCGGAATTCGGGCGAGGAGGGGGCTGCATAACCCCCTTCTCCGGAACCGGATTCTTCAAAATCCAACATCAGGAATTCAGCTCCCATGGACTCAATCTGTTCGGCCACTTCGGGGCGAACATCAAAAGCCCGCACGATGGCGCCTAGCGATTGTGCGGCACCAATGGCGGCGAGACCGGCAACGCCCGCACCGATGACCAGAACCTTGGCTGGGGGCACTTTACCGGCGGCAGTAACCTGTCCGGTGAAGAAACGTCCAAAGGAATTGCCGGCTTCAATGACGGCGCGATATCCGGCGATATTGGCCGTCGAAGACAAGGCGTCCATTTTCTGGGCGCGCGAAATGCGGGGCACCATATCCATGGCAACAACCGTGCTGCCAGTTTCCTTGGCGGTGTCCAGCAGCTTCTGATTCTCAGCGGGATAAACAAAGGAGATGACCGTTTGGCCCTTGCGCATCTTCTTTGATTCTGCGGCTGACGGGGGGCGTACCTTGGCCACGACATCTGCCTGTTTCCAAAGCTCAGCTGCGGTTTTCACAACGCTTGCACCGGCATCTTTGTATTCGCCATCAGCAAAACGTGCTGCCTTGCCGGCACCAGCCTGAATGATGCATTCAAAGCCGAGTTTTTGCAGTTCGCCGACGCTTTGCGGGGTCATGGCGACGCGGTTTTCACCCTTCGTCGATTCCTTGGGAGTACCAATTATTGTCATAGAAAGTCCGTTCGATTATTCAAAATGCCTGATGTGCGGCGGGGGGCCGTTGGGCAAACTGATAAGGAGGTCCGGGAGCATCCATAGGGCCTGACTGTCGAAAAGCCAACCGCTGGCTGTGCATTGCCGGCCATTAGCGCGAATTTTCAGGCCTATTTAACAACTTAACCGATTTAGATCGGTGTAGAGTAGTTCACTGGCATTGGTCGCGCCGAAGTCGTGATTGTTGCCTGGTGGAGAGTTTGGGCGGGCTGGTGCTGGAGGGGCATGAGTGTGATTGGGGGCAGGCTGGTTGGCGGGATCAGCGAACCACGTATTTTGGTTATTGGGTCGATTTAAGCCATCATGTCTGGTGTTTTGGAGCGTAATCGGGATCCAACCATTTGCCGTTTATGGAATGAATCAATTACCTGCAAAAAAGAGACTAGACGTGAATTATCAAATGGTTTAGTGGCTTCCCTCAGTGGCAAGCCCTTATAGCTCAGCTGGTAGAGCAACTGATTTGTAATCAGTAGGTCCGCGGTTCGAGTCCGTGTGGGGGCACCATTCAACATGATTTTCCTCAATGAAAATACAGCTTTAGACCCTATTCGGCAGTTCGAATTGGTCCATGTAGGGCCGTGTGTAGTAACTCTGGATTCTGTGAGTCGATCTGTAGGCCGCCGTAGTAGTCGAAACAGAAAGGTTCCCTCGAGAAACCAAGTTGGCCTTCAAGCGCTCAGTCTTCGCTGTTGAACCGGATCTTTGAACACTTCATGGTGTTTCGAGTTAGGTTTGCCATGTATTCTTTGAGATTGTCACACGCCGATATGTTGTTGGGGAAGCCCACGACAAAGACCCAGTTCTCTTGAGTATTCCAACTTGGAGTGAGCAAGACTGGTGTTATCTTCAAGGCACCTACAATCCGGCGAACTTCCGCCAGAGCGTTATTTTCTGCGCGAATGCAAAACCACTTTCTGGACGAATGTTCGATCTCGGCTTGTGCAGCAAAATACTCACATTTTGCTTTATCGTCGGTGCTATATTTTTGGTACACAAGTGCCACTCGATCTACGTCGCCGGCGATGTTTTCCAACGCTAGCCAATATGGACCGTCGTCGGCAAACGCACCTGCAGCAGTAAAAGTAGCTGTCAGCAGGACCAAGGCTTGCAGAAGTCTGACCATAATCGCTCTTCCCGACGACAAGTAAAGCGCCTGGCTGGGCATCTGGTCCATAATTTAGATCAAACTGGCGGGAGGGGTTCCAGACTGGAGCGCGTCACAATCGCTCGCTTGCTGAACCGGCATCTTTCCGCCTTTACCAGCGCTATGCGTGGCCTAGCGACTGATCCGTGCCCTCGGAGTCTTGCAGCGGATGCGGCATCGTTTCTCCGTCTTCGAAGAACCAGACCGCCGAAGCTTTTGCGGCTTTGGTTTTTGTTGGCTTCCAATGTTCGGATAAGGAAGCGGAACAGGGCCAGCGGGTGATGGCGTCTTTGGAGGAAGCCAGTTCTTACCCGCAGCAAACGACGGCGCTGTCATCATCATGACCATCACCGACGCCAAAATCAGTCTGAACATTTGTGTTCCTCCGGTGGATAGGTTGCCCCGATGAACAATCGGAGTCCATCACATCTTTCCGCCTTCGCCAGCGCTGTGTGGATTGGCGCTGAAATAATCCGGGCGGCTGGTAGACAGACTCGTAACCTCGTCAATGGCATCCACCATCTTCAGCAGATCCAGATAGTCGGCGCTGGTAGGGCGAGCCTCATTTGTTCCTGGAGGGCGTTGTAGTGCAGCCGTGCCATCGCCAGCAGCATTGCCTCGCGCTGGTCCTTGCTCAGCCGTTTGCGTCTCGCCGTTCTCCGTCCTGCCACATGCTCAATGTGCTTGATTTACGGCGTGAGGAATATGTTCCCAAGTCGGGCAATGGGTCACTTTGGATTTTGGAATAACCGGCTTTATTCGGCATCCGGGTAGGGAAAGGGTTTGGGTTTCCAACCTTGGTTTGCGCCGCACTCCGGGCATTCGAACTCTTTGCTGCGCATGGTATCCACCAGACGAGCGAACCCGCGACCCATGCTTTCAAAGGTTGGACAATAGGCATACCCCACCGGATCGCCGTTTTCGTCCGCCTCGTATTTGAAGCCCTTCACCGAAACCAGCAACTCCTTGAAGGCAAGCTGGCTCTTTAGTGTTTCGATTTCTTGGTTGGCCTCGGTCAGGGCGCGGGACATCTGCGCAAGGCTGGACGTGATCTCTGCAATCTGAGCTTTGAGTTCTGCCTCACCCAGCGTCTTATCTGCCGAAATGATTGCCTTCGCCAATTGGATCGACGCCGTCCCCGCCGCTATGGCTGCTGCCACATCTACGATGCTTTTCACTCCATGTTTGCAAAGTCAGCATAGGGCGCTGGTGTCAGGATGGCTGTGTAAACATCTGATGGGCAAGCTCAGATCGTTGCCTATGGTTCTTACACTGCTCTTGAACACGCGCCCAAATCCTATCTGTAAGGGATGAAAGTTGAATCGAGTCAGCTGGTAGAAGTCATATTTGAACGTGCGACTCGCGACTGGATCGTTCTTTCCGGATTTGTCGGGAAAAAAGTTTACTATCAAAAAACCATTTTTTCCTGTATTGGCGAAGTCATGAACAGGTTGGTGCTGTTTTACCCCATTTCTCAAAATCCATTATTCGGCCCAATGGTGGGACTGATAGCCAAAAGCCTGCCACCTGGTCTGGGTTATGGAACGCCGACGGATTGCAGATAATTGAATGCACATGTTTTTGCTAAAGGAGCTCAGTTTGAAGAAGGTCCCATATTTGAATTTCCAGCAAGGTCAGATTCAGAACTTGATGAGCCGGATCGGTTTCCTGATAAGCATGATGGCCTGTTCCATGCAATTTGCTCTGGCCAACGACTCATCGGAAAGACTCGCGGTCGGTGGATTGATTTTGTCGCACTCTGACGTCATCACAATGCGGTCTGAAGAACTGTATGTTGCGATGGACCAGGTCAAAATACGATATGTGTTTTATAACCGTTCGCAAGATGACGTCTCGACGCTTGTGGCCTTTCCTCTGCCAGACGTGCCTGCTTCTTCAGACTACGGGGGAGTTTTTGTACCCTTTGAAGAATCCGAAGCAGATTTCGTGGGTTTTTCAACCAAAGTCGACGGCTCGCCGATCCCCATGAATGTCGATCAACGAGCAACTGCGCTTGGGGTAGATCGAACGGATGTGTTGAAGCAACTAGACGTGCCGCTGGGATCCTATAGGGAAGCAGCGGTCCAAGCCTTAAACAATCTGTCTGCACAGCAAGCGGACCGGTTGGAGCAGATGGGGCTGATCGGATTTACGCTATATGATCAGGGTAACGGCATGGAAAGAGAGGCACGGCCTCTATGGAAAACCAAAACTACTTTTTACTGGACACAAATCTTCCCTGCACAACACGAAGTCATCATCGAGCACAGTTATACGCCAGCAACGGGCCGTACCGCGCGAACCGGGATCGGAACTGCATATCCCGCCGAATCTTACCCTGAAACATATTGCGTTGACGCTCCCTTTGTTCGGGCTGTCAAACGGATTCAGAAGCAGAATAATGAAGCGGTATTTGGTGAGCGAAGGCTGGAGTACATTCGCACAACAGGTGCAAATTGGGCGGGACCAATCGGCACATTCAAGCTCACCGTTGACAAAGGTAGCGTACAGAATCTCGTCAGCTTTTGCGGTGAAAACGTGCGCAAAATAAGCCCTACTGAGTTCTCAATGACCAAGAAAGAGTTCTGGCCACAAAAAAATCTGCAGGTCCTATTTCTGGAGCGCCACCAATACTGAAGACAAGCTCCACATCAGCTGGAAACTTGGAGAAATTCATTACCAGTGTATCGGTTTATGGCATCGATAATCCCCTCTGTTTTTCCAATGATAACCTTTGCGCTCAGTTGAACTTGGTGCTCGCTGCTACGATGGAGATTCAAAGGAGCCGCATTTGCGATCGCGGGCCGCGTGCAACGTCAATGGAACAGTCGATTCCATTCGGCAAGCCTTCTGGTCCGGTCTATCGATAAAATCTGAACTAATTGATCTATCGCAATTTTTTCCAGCTCTCTGGAGGTTACCTTGTTGTGCGCATTTGCACTCGATAGGAACATTTCAAGGAGCAAGCATAATGAGAAAACTTTTCTTAGTCGCGGCCGGCGCAGTCATAGCGTTTTTGCCTATCGCCCCGACAACGGCCGTCGCACAAAGTAGTTGTTATGATTTGTGGTACGCTCGAAACCTTATCTACGCTAACAACGGGTATTGCTTCCGCACCCGATTGGCTATTCGTACTTTTGGCAACGCAGGATGTTACACACGAAACCCTAGCCTTTCTGCTTCGGAGCGCCGCCGCATTGCGCGATTGCAAGCTGAAGAGAGGCGGCGCGGCTGCAAGGTGAACCAATAGCGACCTTCTTTTTACCTGCATATATGTCAAACCACCTTTTGCGATTGAGGGTTGAAAACGGAATGAAATCATACAGATATGATACGCTCGACGGGCCGACTCGCCGAACAATAACCTTAGCTTAAGCGAAGGCCACCAATGTAGACTAGAACAAGTCTTCGAAAAAAAAGGCGGCCACGCATATCTCCTACTGGGAAGAAATTCAATTGGGGGATCCCGCATAAACAATACGATGTGGGGCTTGATTTCGATGTTAAATCGTACCTGGGAAGTTATTCCGCGCCTTTTAATGGTTGTATGTCTGACTCCGTGTGCTTCACACAAGTGATCCACTGCTTGCCTTCTGGTGGCGGGCGTTACCACTTTCGCGAGGCGACATCCTTTAGCATTGCGTTGTCGAGCATCTGCTCGGCCAACAACTTCTTTAGCTTGGAGTTCTCGTCTTCAAGTGCTCTGAACTTGCGGGCGTCGGAAACCTCCATGCGACCAAACTTCGCCTTGTATTTGTAGATCAAAGCTGTGCTAATTCCGTGCTTGCGGCAAACATCAGCAGTCGGCATTCCAGCTTCCTGCTCCTTAATCATGTCGATGATTTGTTCGTCGCTGAACCGCGATTGTCTCATTTATTCGTCTCCTAATAAGGAACAAATTTTACCCAAAATTGGATGAAGAAATGGGTCTCAGGTCAGGGCTATTCAATTCCTCCTATTGCTGAATGTCTTCGACGCGTGTTGTAGAAGCCGTTGATGTACCGGAACAGGGCGTCGGTCACGGAACTAAACCGCGACAAGTCCAGAGAAAGCCATAAACCATGTCGAGAATGAGATTTACAATGATCCGATGAGCTACTATCGTACACCTTCAATCTCAATTGTTGTTTAGCAAAAGCACTAAACAGATATCTCGCGACGGGCACTTTGCAGCGTCGGATTTATTCAACCAGTAGATGGGTGTTGGAAAGATGCAGCGTTCCCTTATTTTAAACTGCAGTCGATGGGTGATGTTGACCGCATCTCTTTTTGGACTGATAACCCTCTCGGCTTGTACCCGGGTCGACTTACCCGGAGCGTTGTCAGAACCCAAACTTCTACTGATCTCAGTGAAAGCGATCCGTCCGACCAGTGGTTCTAATACGGATACGGTTTATCTGAAGCTCAGCAACAACAAACGCTATCCACTCGGCCAGATTAAAACACAAACAATGCAGGCAGGAACCATTTGGAGGCCAAATTTCTTCACCAGCGCATCTGAGCGGGGCAGTATAGTCCTGTTTGAAGCTGATTCTGTCACGTCCGACGACGAAATTGGCAGAATAACTATTAAAGGTTCGGAAAAGCCAGGAAGCTATAAAAAGCGCATGACTGGCGACGGATCCATTTACGAGGTCACCTACGAAGTCAGGCATTGAGATTTTCGGTCTTACGTGAAAGTTTGACGGATCTGGATGCGTCGGGGAAGCGTCTGGACTTGGCTGATTTTGAATGTATGGGATCCATGCGTATTGGGTTTTACTGCTGAGCTCCAGCCGGACTGTGGTAAAGTCCTACTCAGTTCTTTTTTCGCAAAAGGGCGGCCCTACTGAGCTGGGCTTGTCATGGCTCAGTTGCGTTTCCTTGTATTGGATTGATCCATCAAGGAGAATGACTTTGGCACATCGCCACGCTGACGAATTCCGCAAACAAGCAGTCTGCATTGCATTGGCGAGGGGACTTACACAAGCAAGCAGCTTCTGATTTGGGTTTTGGGTTTTCCATACCTTGCGAATGGACACAAAAATCCAAGCCTGAATGGCATTACTGCCACAGTCATACTTGCGACAACTCCCGAGATAACTGCCAAGGTTGTCAGTTCGACCATGAAAATTCTCCACGGCAGGTTGGCGCCGACGAATAGGCCGAGGCCAACTTGGAGAATTGGACCTGCGCTGCTAGCATCTAACGAATAAATAGGTGAGCGTCGTCCAGCGGCCGTCGTGTTGTGCTGGGCAGACCTGCGGCGGTTTGGGATGGGCCGATCTTGGAATTGTACGAGAACAGCGAGTCGATGTCGTACCGTGGCGAACCGATGATCTATGCTATCAGCACGTGGAAAATAACCCCAACTGGTCTTGGTTTGGCGTTTTTTGGGCTCATATCGGTTCCTATCTCACTTTTTGCAGTGTTTACCGACACCCCCTCCAATACCAGCTATCTGTCGTATGTTGATAACATCAGTTGGTCGGTTTCGATCCTGGTGTTGTTTCCTTTGATCGTAGCGCTGAGCCTCAAGTACCATCGCGATGTTGCGGATGGATTTACACGCTTACATCACCAAATTGAAGCCGGCGATGGTGATCAGTTCGATGCTAAAGGCTATTTTACTTCCCTAGAGGCACGCGTTAATTCGAGGTGGGTAATCGGATTCGCACTGACGTTTTCGCTGCTGTATTCTCTGGTTTCCCTACATCAAATTCTAAATCAGGATCACGGCGGCTGGATGTCCAGTGGCTCACTATTGCTGTCAATTGGAAATCCCGAGCGTGGTTTGACTTGGGTGGGAGCTGTAGCCATTTTGCTGCAATTCACTCTCGTCTACTGGTCCTGCAACCTGTTATGGCGCGGCTTGCAATTTTCATGGACGGTCCTCCAGGTGTTTGGTGGCCGACGTGCAGTCATTCGTCTTGAGCCATTTGATCCTGACCAGTGCGCGGGATTAAGGTATCTGGGGCGATTAACGCTGCTTCAGAACTTTATCCTCGGTCTTTTTGGCATGTATATGGCTCTCAGGATCATTGATAAGTTCATAGTCCAAGGGGAGGGTTTGTTTGACGACGCAGGGGCACTCGCGCAGTTAACAACATATGCCATCGCCGCGCCGTTATTGTTTTTCATTCCGGTTTTCAGCATTCATCGCTACATGAAAAGAAGCTGGACTTTGTTGCTGTTGCCTGCCGAAAAGCTGAAGCGGGCGCATTTTGAAAGATACACTTCCAGCACATCTGACGAGGCTATTGGATCTAGCGTTCAAGAATTGGCTACGATTGAGGACAATATCCAAACGATCCGCGGATGCGTCCCAGTTTGGCCGTTTCGCTTTCGGACAATCCCCATTTTGGTCGCGATATTCCAGCATTTGCTGGTTTCATATCTAGCTTCGACCTTCATCTAAACATCTGTCCTTCTATATCGGCAGAACAAAACTCCGGGATCGTCCTCAGGGCAGGTCGCGCGCTGGAAGCCAAATGGTCTCGACCCTGGAGTTGCTCTGCATCGCAGACTCAATTTCCAGCGCTTTACATTGCTGTTCAGGATGCAACGTATCAGCCTCCAAAATCTGCTCTGACACGCGGTTTGGACTTGATTTGCAACTTGACAGGTCTCGCATTCGAAGGCCTAAATTGAATACTGGGTGTGGGGTGAAAAAACTGTCAGATTTCGACCTGAAGTAGATATTGAATTTTCATTCCATCGCATAATTTTTGTTTATTTATATATAATTATGGGTTTTTATAATTGTAAATATAAATAACATAAATAAATATAAATTATATTATTATTTTTATATTTTAAATAAATGGCGCCGAAAGGAATAAAATATTGAGCCGGTCAATTCTTCGGATTATCCGTAACCTCTCGACCTTTTTGACTATATTGCTGAGCGGTACGTCTATCGTCGCTGCTAACGAGAACAACTATCGAAAAAGCTTTCCCTATCACCCGCTGACCTTCCACATGGACCTCTCGATCCTGTCCTATCAGGTATACAGCCAGAGCCTGGTTTGGCCATTTGATCCTTACTACGAGGAACTGTCGGCCAGCAGTGGGAGGCGTAACAATTTTATGTCCAAAGTGATCACCTGGGCGAAAGCCAAGGGCAAGGAGCAGGTGCGAAATTCGGCCGGACTCAACTCCTATCGAGGCCCAGGCAGTTTGGGCGGTTTTCCTGACAACACACGGCTGGATCCGATTCTGTATAATTACAGCCGCATCTTCCCGGTCGAAAGCAGCATTGCCAATGCTTATAAGCGTTGGACAGAATACAAGACCCCAAAATCGATTACATCAGCCATTGGCAAGACATATGTCTGCTATCGGCCTACTGGTGGAAAAGCATCTTCCGTTGCGTTTGAAGCGGTGCCCGCAGGCAACGCAAAAAGAGGCCGGAACGCCCGTGATATCTTGTTGGCGTTCGAAGGGGGGACCGGGGACAAAGGGGTGCGAGGTCAGCCAGCCTCACAAAGTCTCATGGGTGTCATTCTGGCAAGACATAAAAGCAACGGATCCTACGACGTTCATATCGCCTTTCGGGGCAGTCGAAGCGGTTCTGGTGCCCGTGCCGCTTTGCAGGCTAACTGGGACAAGGCCGCATCGGGTAATCCCGACTGGGTAACAGACCTTGGCTACAACCGCTTGGGCGACCGAAAGAAGGTTGGGCATGTCAGCACGGTGGGTAAAATTCATAGGGGCTTCGCTCAGAGCATGCGTTCTATCCACCCCAAGCTGTTTCATTGTCTTGACCAACTTGCACGCCTGAAAAAGGGCGCTGCACCAGACAACATTTATGTAACTGGCCACAGTCTGGGCGGAGCGTTGGCACAGGCATTTGTTGCCTCAGTTCTGATTGGCAACAAATATGGCCCAGATGGTCGCGGCAAAGCGATGCAGAACAGATTGAGAAAGTGGCCTTGGCGCAATATCAAACTTGTTTCCTTCAGTGCTCCAAGAATAGGTGACAAGAAGTTTGCCAGGACACTTACTGAAGATGGTCTGCAGTCAAAGTTTTTTACCTCGATTCTGAATCCCGTTGACACAAAAGCACTTCGACCCAATGATTCAACCATCGTGCCCAGACTGCTGGATCCAAATCGGCCTGCTGGATTTCGGGTGTTGCATTCCAGGGATCCGATCACCACCCAAAAGGGTGCGGGCGGAAAGCATGTTGGCAAGACCGTCTATGTCAACGCACCGCGCCTGAAAGATCTGGTCTCGCCCCCTGATGTTTCTGCACACGAACCCGCTGTTGTTCGCAAAATGATGCGTGACAATCTGGGAGACACCAAAAGCCCGAAAAGCGCCTTTCAGTACCTGCCGTTAAAAGCCTTCAGTCCAAATCATGACAAGAGCCGCAGGTCTTCTATTGCTGAATTGCGTAAATTGGCAGCTGCGGTGAGACGCTATCACAGTGATCGAAATATTCCTTTTCACCATCGTGCGTTTGAAAAAGAGGTTGAATTGAGGGCAAAACTGGTTGGCGCAAACTAGGACCAATCAACTTCAACCTGGAGCAGGTATCCTGAAATAAGCGGGTGCGGCGGTGCCGGTGTTGGTCAGTCCTTGTGCTAAATCCTTCAGAATTTAGTGCTCGCGGACTTTATCCAAGTCCTTGCGCTTAAATGGTGTCCTGCTGGACTGTTTTGGAAGGGGCGACAAAGCCATTTCTTGAATTGTGGTCAAGCGTGCGAAAAACCTGAAAACCGCATCCCTTTCGGCATGATAGGGACCATGTCTTCTGTTGCCTTGGCGCCACCGCGCAAATGCGAGAGATCAAAATCAACTTCGAGCCCGTCGTCATTTTTCAAAACATGCACATGGGTCAGCATTTCACTATCAAAACGCCAATCGTAGCGGGTGATGAGCAATCGCAAGAAAGCCTTTAGAAAGATTGGTGCCAAGTGCGTGAATGGACATTGATGCATGTTGCTGCCCACTTTTGGTACATCGACTCGACTGATAGGGCAGCCAAACCCGAGCGTTGGTAAGGGTTCATCTGGCCAACCGTTGGGGGTATCGTCCGTTGAACCTGATGGCTCTTTCATAAAACGCTTTGCCCGGAACAATGCCGGGTCTTTCCACCGGGTGGCGTCGCGTTGCGCCATGGTGGTGTTGCACAAAACCACGGTGCCAGATCGTAAGTTATAAAGCTCATTTGCTGCGGTTGTCGTTAAGGTGTCCTGCGGCAGCTGCATCATCACCGTGGGACCATTGTGGCGAAGCAACTCCCATATGAAACTTGTCAGATACGCGTCGTCGTCCAATAGTTCACGGCCGCGGTGGGGCATGAGTGATACCAGCAATAATCCGTTCAAGATCGGATTGGACAATCCGGCCGCATTGAAAGTTAAGGCGGTGAATATTTGCTCAAACGCCTCCCGATCAGAAAGTTTCGACTCAGTAGCCTTGCGGGCCACCCTGTCCCAGTTATCGGTCTCCATCGACTGCAAATACATTTCATCCAGCGCTTCCTGCATACCGTAGAATGACGGCAGAAGTGTTGGGGGGATTGCCGGATAATTTGGCAGATAATTTGGTGCTGGAAATACTCTTTCTATCAGCTTTGTATCCAAAGATGACCCGATTAACAGGTGGCCGGCTAGCGCATAAATCAACCGCCCAACGGCCAGCTCCACCTTCATTTCAGTCAAATCCCTTTCGGAGAGCCTGGTCCAGTTATCCATCTGGTTCTCCGCGGCGCTCATGGCCGACTGGAAGTTTTTTGCTGTCTCGTCCTGAGGCAAAAGAGATTGGATAAACTGGCGCGCCTTGACGGCGTCCGGTCCATGGGAAGTGAACAGTGGAGCCGATCGCCGTGTGCAGGTAATATTGATGGCATGGCTTTGTGTAAGATTATCTACGTCGACAAACAGAGTCTCTGCCGACTTGTGGTCACCACAGACCACAACCCGTGTGCCGACATTTGTCGCAAATACGGTTTTGCCAATTCGCCTGGATTGTTGGGACAGGAAAAGTGGAGCCCCTTTCTTTAAGTATGCGAAATAGCCAAATATGTCGCCCAGATATACACCCGTCTTCGGCAAGGGGAGGATTGGCGCCATTTTTGTTTGAGAAGATAAATCGGCGTTCCGACCATTGGGGCGGCGGCTTGCGTCTGTGCCAGCGGCCATCCAGATTGCAGCAAAGCGCTGACACAAAGCCCCGATCATGTGTCCTAACAGTCTCGCGAGAACGACTGGAATCACAATCAGGTAGAGAAGTTTCCGGCCAGCTCGCTTTATGGCAGTTGCCATTTTCCTCATGCTCCCAACATTTGGTCAGAAGAACCCTCAGGCAATCTGCTTTTCGAAGGGATCTATTTTTGGGATAGGCGCAAGAAACGGCGCGCTCAATGCCATCAAGGTCCATATTATGTCCACTGGTTGCGCTATTTCAGCAGGCACATGGCGATAGCCTTCGATCTGTGCCAGAGCGATCACTGTAAATGTAGCCTTCAGAATGGAAATTGCCATGAACGAGCATGTGGCAGCAAGATAGAACTGTGTCCGATTAGAATCCTGCAGACTGCGCAGGACGAATGCCAGCGGGAACGCCAACACCAGCACCACAAATGGGGAAGTGTGGATGATCATATTTTCCTCTGGTGGAACCGCGAGGCAAAGTGAAAACGCTGCGGCAGCAATCACCAACGCAATATTTGCGCCATATGAAGTGCGCCTGAGGCCCGCGCCAATGTGTTTTATCTGCACCAAGCGCTTTGTATCTTCCACGGCATATCGAACAATCAGATAAGCGGCAAAGAACCAGAATATTGGCGAGATATAGGTCGACGGAGGGGAATCAAAAAGGACACAAATATTGTTGTAGCCGTAAAACTCGCTGATCGGATTGTGTTCGAAGTCCAGATGGGAAAATACATTTGTCAGAACAGCGCCCGTAATTACCATGGCGACAAACGTGTGTATCGAAGCCCCCAGATACCTTTCCGGCGAAGGGCCAGGCGTCAAATTTGGTTGTTTAAACCAGGGTTTGAAATTTTGGTACAGAACGGCTGGCTGAAGAACTGCACACATCGCCAAGCCTGTCAGTACGCCAGTAGTCAGTTCAGAACCGGTCAATTCGATATGTCCTGCAGACATGTATCACTTCCTTCTTTCGCAATGTGCTTGAGATTGTTTTGTGTCGTTTGATTTACTCATTGCCGCTCATCCCGTCGTTATTTGTTCCGACCGCGCCGATGTTGAGCGCAAATTAGGGCTTTAGTCTCGGGGCATGTCTCAATCATGAAGTTGTATTGCGCCTGCCGCTCTCAGTTGGGCGTGAACTCTAAGGGCGGCCATCAATTCCATGAAAGCGAGCATTACAAAATAGACCAATTGCCCAAACCCCAATTTTTGGTGCCCGTAGTACCGCAACAATTCGAGAACAATGCTCGTGTTCCTGTTGCTTGCTAATGGATGGGGCCGTATCCAACCCCAGTTAGTTTAATCTGAACATGCCAATAAGTTTTGCATGCCGGCTTTTGATTGCCAAGGCAGGAAGCACCACATTGGCGGGCCAGGTTGAGATCCAAAACTATCGTTCAAGCTACGCCGGCAAATTGGTCCCTTGTTTTCAACTGTGTTGTTGCCCTGCGACGAGCGGCGCCCGCCATTTATGCTAGGCTCTTGGCCATGAAATAGTTGCCAATTACCCAGAAGATTTGCTGCCGCTCCAAAGTTGGCATTGAGCACCCTGCCAAAAAAATTGAGTTGTTCCACGGGCCTTCGGCCATGCCGATGGCTTCTTGTAGAAGTTTGTGGGATAAAACAGCCTACGAGTTGTCGCCAACCAGGCGCGTATGGGGATTATCATGCAAAACGGCACGTCCAGTTTATCACTGTCCGTCAATCCGGAATTCTTCAGGGCGCTCGCCTATGTATCTTTATGGATTCTGTTGTTGAATGCCGCAACGCTTACAATGGTATTTATGCCGGGGGTAATTTACGACAACCCCATTTTGAAGACCTTTGGTGTCAACAATATTTGTATTTTGCTGGATGACCAGCCGGCTGCTTTTTTCAGCCCTTTCATCTGGTCGATATCATCGATTTTGTTCTTCTTGTATTTTGCGTCATCTGCCGTTCAACAGCGTCAGCAACTCTTGAAGGGGGCACTGACAAAGAGAGGATATCGATTCCGCATTGTCAGCCTAACTGCTGGCGCAATATCGGTTTGTATCTTTTCTACAGTATTTGCCATTTCGCCGTACGAGAACTTATACGTGCACGTATTGTCCTTTTTCTTTCTCATAATTGCTTTGTCGATCTTGGCGGTGGCGAACACTGGATATTATATTAAGACGGCAAGCCTTTCGCCAATTGCGTTGATATATGCTGAGATCTATTCGTTTGCGGTTGTAATACTTTCGATTTTATACATCATGAAAATGTTGAATGCCTTGTATTTCGATGGGATGATACCGTATCTCGAATTCATAAACAGCGTATTTCTCGATAGAGTGTGGACTATTTTGGTTGGATTTCTCCCCTTTTTTCACTCTCTATATTTAATTAGGAAGACCAATAGATTGAAAATTTCATTCAATTAGTTTTATTATATTTGAATAAAAGAAAAGCGTCTAACTTAAATATCTATCAATATTGACTTTCGCTAATTAGAGAGGCGTCAAGAATTTTATTTGTGCAGATTTATGAAAAACGAGTGGGCGATAGTTTTGAATGAATTTGATCCGGTGCGGTTCTGTGCAAATAGGCTGGAAAGCTTGTGATCAGGTATCTAGCGATCGGACTAAATGTTCTATTTCTGGGCTTTTTGTATTTTATGATCGGCCAGTTTGGTCTCGTGGGCAAAGATGAGTATCTGATACTTGCGGTACTCACGGTTGTTCCTTTATTCAGCATCTTTGCGCTAGCTATCAATAAACCAGACTGATATCGCGCAATCCCTGCTAACGGCCTTTGTGGCGAGCGGCTCGATGGAAGATTAAATTCATTGACCTGATATAGCAGATGTTAGTTGCGAGCTGCACACTCCAACCAGTTGAGGGCGTCTGTCACGCCGTTGAGTTCAAATTTGGCTACTAAATGGTCGGGAAATTCCTGCGACTGCGGGTTGAAGCTGGGGAGATAGGTCCAACCTAAGGTGCCACCCCGCATCATGTCGTTGATCAAGGCTAGTGCTTATTCAAGTATTCGAAAAACAAACGAGTTGTATGACCGAGCCTGAAAAGCGGTTAAATTGCTGTGCGAGCCTCAACGCGTTTTCCAATATACAGTTGGGTAAGGCGTTCAGCCTCAGAACGGCGATTGCTGGTTTCAGTGACTTGTTCAATCAATGCTGTATCAAACGCGTTACGCAAACGTGCCAATTGATCAAAAACGACTTTACGTACTTCCCTGTCTGTTCCAGCCACACCTGCTGCTGAACTACACAACAGACAACCGCGCGTTTCGTCTCGCGGCGCCAGTTCGAAGAAGCGTTCGATGCGTTCCTGACCTGAGCCATCCGTCTGAGTTAAAAGCGCAATTCCAGGGTCCACAAACTTCTTCACATATCGATCAAGGGCTTTGAGGAACAGCTCTTTCTTCGAGCCAAATTCTTTGTAAATGGACCCCCGCTGGATACCCATGGCGCTTTGCAGGTCTGATAGGCTGGCTAAATCATATCCATCCCGCCAAAAGACATGCATGGCGGCCTCAAGCGCAATTTCGGGATCGTATGAATGAGGGCGGGCCATGGAAAATCTCTGCTTAGAATCTGAGGATTTAGGACACCTTGTCGGACAACACGAGTCCACTTTCAACACAAAGATCTATTAGTTGACCAACTGGTAAACAATTCACAAAACTGTGCTCGAGTAATTGTTGACCGAACGATCAACAATTACTAGCTTTTCCCTATTCTCAAGAAAACACCCTAAAAAGGATACGAAAATGAAAAAGGTACTCATCGCACTGGGCTTGGCACTTGCATTCAGTGCAAGCAATCCCGCTTTGGCTTATGACATCACCTCAACAGCACAGGTCAATGTCAGCGCCGCCAGAATTGCCCTGAAAAGCCATGATCCCGTAGCTTACTTCACGGTTGGCAAGCCAGTTCTTGGCAGTGAGAAATATTCTGCCGAGCATGAAGGGGCGATCTACCGTTTCTCCTCTGCAGAGAACCTTGAGACTTTCCAAGCCAATCCGGCCAAATTTGCTCCTCAGCATGGCGGATTTTGCCGGATGGGCGCATCGCTTGGAAAAAAACTCGATGGGGACCCAACCTTGTTTCGCGTCGATAATGGACGGCTTTCAATCTATTCCTATCCCGCAGCCTTGAAAGGTTACAGCGCAAACGTCTCCAAGCATGGTGCTAACGCTGACGCTAAGTGGCCGAAGATCAAAAACGTTGCGCCCAAAGACCTTTGAGGTCCTACAATTGGTCCCTGAGCAAACCTTCTGGGGCCAATTTTTTCGTAGATTTCGACAAGATTTAATCAATAAAGAGGAGAAACCTGACGCCCCACTTCATGACAAAAATCACGCATACTTATCTTGATTATCCGGTTGTCCTAGGGCTGATCATAATGCCGTCTTTGCCTAATTTGGCGCTGTGAACCCACTGGCATTTCGCTTTCCGGTGTCACAGGAATTGCGGCATTTGGCATGACCCTTTTGACCGGCCGCCAGTGTGGTGGGACTAGAGTCCTTGCCTACACGTTTCGTCTGATTGTCGGCGGGATGGTCGGAACCGACATTTTGATTGCTCTCTTTGTCTAGGATTTTGTGGGCATCGATATGTGGTGCTCGGTTCGACGATGCTAAGAGCCGTAGGCCCACATCAGCCGAATGAGATCAAAACTCCCGCGTGAGCCCTGCAACTTAGGGATTGGGCGCATACAGTTCACGCGCTGAGCCAATTGACCCAATGCCTGCAGAGCTTGATTCGCTGAGCAGTGCTTTTGTCTGGCACAGCATAGAGAATTTAGAATAATGGTTGTTCCAAGGTAGACGTTCTTCGAAGGACCATAACCTGTTGATTTGGGATCAGATCACAGGCAATCGAAGTCTGCTGAGGGCTCGCGACTGCCCTTGGGTAAATGCAGCCAATGGCCGATATGCGGACTTTTTCTGCCGTTCTTTGCGCCTGGTCGAAAGGCAGCTTTGTAGTGCGAAATAGATCCCGGCTCACCAGAGGTGTTGCGTATGTCGACAGCAACGCCGATGCTACAAAGATGGCCACCGAAATAGAGTTCTGTTTTACGGCACTGAATGAGTCAGCGCGACGGCACATTCGCCTGTTTCAAATACACCAGTTCCTTGATCGCTTTGCGATGGGACTGACAGTCGCCGTTGTCGCACTGGCATTGACTGACCGTGGCATGGACCTCGCTCAAATCGCGCTTCTTTTCGGTGTCTACTCGCTCACCACGATGATGATGGAGCTGCCGTTCGGTGGTCTCGCCGACAGCATTGGCCGCAAGCCTGTCTTTTTGTCTGCGGTCGTCGCCAGTCTGGTTTCGCTCGCGCTCTTTCTCTTGACGAGTGATTTCTATGTTTTGGCGCTTTCATTCGCATTCATCGGTTTTGGCCGCGCCCTTCGATCGGGCACGCTTGATGCGTGGTTTGTCGAGTCTTTCAAGGCCACAGCGCCTGATGTGGATGTCCAGCCCGCATTAGCCAAAGCGCAATGGGCCAATGCCGTAGGGTTGGCCATTGGTGCCGTGTTGGGAGGTCTTTTGCCCGATATTTTGGGTGAGATCGCCAAAAGCTTTGGGTTCAGCATCTATGACGTGTCCTACGTAGCAAGCTTTGCAGTGATGTTGGGTGTGTTTGTCTTCACGATCTTGGTGATTGTCGAAAAACCGCGTCCGATGAACGTCTCGGCTCTCATGCACGGCTTCGCTAATGTCCCAACGGTTATCAGGGAGGCGAGCGTTTTGGCTCTTAGGCATCCCTCTTTGTCGATACTTCTGGCGGCGTTGGCGTTCTTTTTGATGGCAACCAACCCAGTCGAGGTGATCTGGCCGACCCATGCAAAACCCATGTTAGATGAGGGGTATGCAAACACTGTTATCGGTGTCGTCACAGCGACTTATTTCTTCTCCATCGCTTTCGGCGCATCTTTGTCTCCACACATCAGCCGGATCTTCAAACGGCGGCACTCCCTGACGCTGGCTGTGACCTTCGCTTGCTTGGCAGGCGTTCAGATCGCATTGGCGTTGCAAGGCAGCATCATCGGTTTTGTGACAATATTCGTCCTGTATTCCGTGATCCTTGGTGTCAGCGAAACGCCGGCCAGCAGCATATTGCATCGCAGTGTAGAAGACCGTCAGCGGTCGACCATGCTATCTCTGAGATCGCTAATACAACAATTGGGGGGTGCATTGGGTTTGGTTTTGGCCGGGACTGTCGCTGAAATTTACTCGACACCTATCGCTTGGATTGTCGGTGCAATGTTTCTTTTCATGGCAGCGATACTCATCTTGGTTTTGGTCAGACG
Organism: Rhizobiaceae bacterium; assembly: GCA_039969995.1. Classification (GTDB taxonomy): domain Bacteria; phylum Pseudomonadota; class Alphaproteobacteria; order Rhizobiales; family Rhizobiaceae; genus Pseudahrensia. Next base: position 38,038 of record JBDVMU010000018.1, on the reverse strand, counting down.
GCTGGCCGTCGAATCCAATGGCTGACATTCGTGCGCGGTGCGGCATCGGTCAATTGGGGATAACAACTGCCGTTGGGGCGAATGCAGCCAATGGCCGAGTTGCGGACAAAGTGCTCAATCTTCGGATTAACATCAATGTCTGCTCTGATCAGCGAAATTTTGCGATAGGGTATAAGCAGTTTTGGAACCGTGTGTGCAACGGAACAACAAGAGTTCTGCCCAGGAACCGCCCCTTCAACTTCGGAGTACTTATCAGCTGATCGCCGCGACACTTGTCCGCTGGCCGTGGGTGTGGCGATGGTTTTGTCTATCTTTCCTGCGTGGCGTATGTTGACTGAGTGCCCGTCGTTGTAGCTCTATTCAGTAAGGCCGATGCCTCGGCCCTGTAATGGATTAGGAGTATGCGATGGCTCCTACCCGGCGCATCGTATCTGCTCTAGGTTGAAGGGAAAACTACATGGCTCAGCAGATTTTGCCGCGCGAAGCGTACATTGATCCAGACTGGTTTGCTCTTGAGCATCGTTCGATATTCCGCACTGGTTTTCACTTTGTTGGGTTTGCAAGTGACCTGCGCAACGCCGGAGATTATTTCACCAAGACAATCTGCGGCTATCCGATGATCGTGCTACGGGACCAGGATGGCACTCTGCGCGCTTTCAAGAATCTTTGCCGCCATCGCGGAACAGAGCTGCTGGAAGGCACAGGTAATTGTGGCAAGACAATCGTCTGCCCGTATCATCGCTGGACCTACATGCTCGACGGACGCTTACGGGGATTTCCGAATCGTGACCTGTTTGAAGAGATCGACAGAGCGCAGTTAGGGCTTAGACCCGCCAGCATTGGCCAGTGGAAGGGCATGCTGTTCGTCAGCCCGGACCCCAACTCTGACTTCTCGCAGTGGATTGCTCCGCTGGAGAGTACTGCATTCCCGCACGACATCGAAAGCGGCGACTTGGTGCAGGGTCAGGAGTTTGTCTATCGCATCAAGTGCAATTGGAAAGTGTTCTTTGAAAACGCAATTGACGGGTATCACCTCGCCTACCTGCATGAACATACATTGGGTGGCCCTGAGCCACAGTCGAATGAATGGGTCAGCCATGGAAAGCATATGGTGTGGTATTCCACTGAACGTGATGGCATCCGCAATCGGATCCCGAAATTCGTGGAAGAGCAAGCCGCCAAGTCCTCAATAGCCACAATCCCTGGGGCCGATGGCCCCGGATACGGGGGCGTTTATATGCTCTACCCCACAACCATCATAACCCCGAGCCCATGGTCTTTGACTGTGAGCACAATGGAGCCGGTTGATGCGGCCACCACGATCTTGAGAGCCATAACTTTCGTCGCGAACTCCTGGTTCCGGTATTCGGAAGGCCCATCGGAAGCTGAGGGGTACGACAAAACCACGGGACTGATCGAAAGTAAGAATTGGAAGAAGCACCCTTTAGAAACGGGCGACTTCCAAACGGAAGACATCTGGGTTTGTGAAAAGATGCAGCGTTCTTTGAACTCGCCGGACTATTCAGTCGGGCCACTCGCCCAAGGAACAGGTGCAGAATCTCCGCTAGAGACTTTTCAAGGATTAGTTCTGCAAGACACAGAAAACAAATAGCAGCCGTTCGCTGATATGCCCCATCCGGTCGATATGGGCTCGATGCAGAACTTGGGGGCGATTTTCAATCCGCTGTTTTGCCAACAAATTAGGCGTTCAATCCCCGACCGTTCGGTCGCCTTTATCTCGTGTTCAATCCACGTGCGGAAGTGGAGGCGCAAGCGATTTAATCACCCTGCAATTTCCTGTTTGATCCCGCAAACCATCCTAACACTCAGCCCGCAAAATATTCGAATTGCCCCTGGTCAAGTTATCCTAGATCCAACATAGGTTGCTCGCCGCCGCCGCCGCCGCCGCCGCCGCCGCCGCCGCCGCCGCCGCCGCCGCCGCCGCCGCTGCCGCCGCTCGCCGCCGCGGCTAGAGGGAGTTGATCCAGTCGACTGCTCGCTTGGCCAGTGGCTCTGAATTTTTCGGGCTTAGAATACGGCCTGCAATGACGTGGTCGTAGCGATCTTCGGCCTCCAAAACTTCATGAATTAAAGTGGCTGCACCGGCATCGGTTTTGCTGCCCCAGCGTTCTGCAAACTGGCGTGAGAGATCGGAGCGAACCACCTGATCGGTCGGATGGTAGATGAACAGGGCAGGGATTGCTGCTTTTTCTACTTCAAGACCGCTGACATGCTGAACGCTGGCCATCATCGGCAGCAGAGCGACAGTCGGATAGGAAGTAGTCCACCACTTTGCGTGTTCCTCGCTGACAGCGTCAAAGGAACGCTCGGCACCGGCGATAAACGGCAGCCATTGGCGCGCGGCTCCCAGCGTCAGCAAGTCGGCGCTGGGGTTGTTGACTCCATAATTGGGGGAGGCGAGGATCATACCCGCAACATTGGTCATCAAGTCGGGCGCAACAGATGGCGACGCGGCCGCCCAGGTTGCAAAAGTAGCGCCGGTGGAAACGCCTATCACGATGACTTTCTCGCCAATCGTGCGACCAATGGCCAGTGCTTCAGCGGTGTCGTTGTACCAGTCATTGACAGTCGCTTGAGCGAGCGCTTCACCGTCGCGGCCATGGCCGGTCAGACGGGTGTAGTAGATGTTGGCGCCGAGATCTTTGGCGATGATGTCGGGCATTGGACGGGTTTCTTCCAGTGTGGCGGAGAAGCCGTGCAGATAGACCAGCGCGATGGGCGTTTTTGCTTTGGCATTCGGGTCGGACCAGATGATCTGTTTTTCGGCCCCTGGTGTGATGCCCGGCACGTGTGATTCACGGGTGGTCAGGTAGGCGTCAAGATCGTTGCCAAGGTCGGATTCCTGAAACGTTATGGTTTCATCGACGGGTTCTGTTGGACCAAGCCCGACTGTGGCAGCGATCAGAGCCAAGATTCCACCAAATGCCATCGCAAACTTCCTGAACATTGCCAATTTTCCAAGGCACCTAATCTGGGTGGCATAAAAACACTCGGGTTGGGAAAATCAAGCCGCGTCTGGTTAAAGCGCGCGAGGGGAAAGACGGTCGTTGATGCGCATATCAACACTGGGCCGGTTGATCACCTCGCGCAGGGCAAAACTTGACGTCATACGCGCAACGCCGGGCATGGCCGACAGCCATTCCTTGTGAATGCGCTCGTAGTCGGCAAGGTCACGCGCAGCAACCCGCAACAGATAGTCGCTGGTACCGGACATCAGGTAGCAGACCAGCACATTGGGACATTCCTTGACCGCATCCTCAAACGCCGTGAGATGGTCGACCGACTGCCCTTCGAGCGTGATGTAGACGATTACGACAATTGGATGGCCCAGGGCACGCGATGACAAGCGGGCATGGTAACCGCGCACGACACCGGATTTCTCCAATGCGTCGACACGCCGTGAGCACGCGGAAGGCGACAAACCAACCCGGTCGGCCAGCACGACATTGGGCAGCCTGGCATCCTTTTGCAGATGACTGAGGATGGCACGGTCAATCGCATCTAGTTCGATCATTGCAACAATTCCTCGTTATTCAATCATATGTAGCAAGCATTCACGGAAATATCGCGCAAATATGAGTGACTTTGCAAGGACTTTGGAGCCGTAAGATCCTAAATAGGGAACAGGTCCACTGGAACATCCCCGGAGCATCCACCGGAACATCCCCCGGAAGATCTATGGGAAGATCCATTGGAAAATGCATTGCAGGATCAATCGAAAGATCCATTGAGAGATTCATTGTCTGGGAGAATTGAGAAATGAAGATTGGCGTTCCTAAGGAAATCAAGAACCACGAGTACCGGGTTGGACTGACACCTGCCTCGGTTCGCGAATATGTGGCCCATGGCCATGATGTTGTTGTTGAAACGGCCTGTGGCGCCGGGATCAGCGCAACTGACGACGCGTATCGCGCTGCTGGTGCTGTGGTGCTGGACACGGCACAAGAGGTGTTTGCCACAGCAGACATGATCGTCAAGGTGAAAGAACCACAGCCGAATGAATGGGCGCAGCTGAGCGAGGGCCAACTGCTCTACACTTATCTGCACCTGGCACCAGACCCAGAACAAACCAAGGGGTTGCTGGAATCTGGCTGCACAGCGATTGCTTATGAAACCGTGACCGATAATCAGGGTGGCCTGCCGCTGCTGGCGCCGATGTCGGAAGTGGCTGGTCGGTTGTCGATCCAGGCTGCTGCGACTGCGTTGCAGCGGGCCAATGGGGGCAGGGGTGTGCTGCTCGGAGGTGTTCCCGGTGTGGCACCTGGAAAAGTGGTCATTATTGGCGGAGGCGTTGTCGGCACCAATGCTGCGATGATGGCCGTTGGCATGGGCGCACAGGTTACCATTCTCGACCGCTCGATTGCCCGGCTCCGCGAACTGGACGTGATGTTCAACAGCCGCATTACAACGCGCTACTCCACCGTTAATGCACTGGAAGAAGAGGTCAACAACGCCGATGCGATTATCGGAGCTGTATTGATCCCAGGTGCCGCCGCGCCCAAGCTGGTGACGCGTGCCATGTTGTCTGACATGAAGCCGGGAGCTGTATTGTGTGACGTAGCGATCGATCAGGGCGGTTGCTTTGAGACATCCCGCGCAACGACTCATGCGGACCCGACCTATGATGTCGATGGCATCGTACATTACTGCGTTGCCAACATGCCCGGCGCGGTGCCGCTGACGTCGAGCCATGCACTCAACAACGCCACCTTGCCGTTTGGCTTGTCTTTGGCCGATCATGGACTTGCTGCGCTGCAGCGTGATCCCAATTTGCGCAACGGCCTGAATGTTCATAAGGGCAAGGTGACCAATGCAGCGGTTGCGGAAGCTCTGAATCTCACCTTGAACCCAGTGGAAGATGTGCTGGCGGCCTGATCTGGCCAGCGCTCTATTCTACCCGCAGGTGCCGGATCGGTCGGGTTTGAAACTATTAAAGGGGCGGTGAGAGGTCTGCGGCGTTGTTGCCGAACTCTCACTGCCCCTTCTTGTGAGCGTGCCGATGCAGTCTGCGCGACTGATTCCAGAGCAGGTCGGCACAACTATGCCCCATCACTTGCCCAAAACCGTCAGGCTGGGCGTCCAAGTGGGAATCTTCATAAAAATTTCGGAGGCTAACTCAGGCTGAAAGATGGGCTTGATTCTGCCGTGATTCCGAGGGTAGGGGAGTTGGCACTGCCTATCCGCTTATTTGCCGCTAATCATTCCTCAAACTGCAGGAATTTAAAGGCTTATTGGGGGTTGACGAAGGACCTACATGGGCCTAATAAGCGGCCATTCCAAGCCGATGTGAGCTTTGATTTTCGATGCGACTCGCGTTGAAGCCAGCAAGCTCAAACGAGGTTTGTTATAACGAGAAATAAATTTAGAGCATGAATTCAGCGACTTAGCTGCATTCCTCTGCATTTTGAAAGTGCCTCGGCAAGAACATTGCCTGATGGTGCTTTTCGCTATGTGGGGCGGAATCAATTTCCGGCTCGGTAGAATATCGCACGGTTTTTTTGGGTGACAGCTCAAGCAAACCATCAAGTGAAACGCCCATCCTCAGATTTTTGAGCGGGCAGATAATAAGGGATGTGTCTATGCCGACCATCAATCAGTTGGTGCGCAATCCGCGGAAAGCGCCAATCAAACGAAGCAAAGTTCCTGCCATGGAGCAGAACCCGCAAAAGCGTGGCGTTTGCACCCGCGTTTACACAACGACGCCTAAGAAGCCGAACTCGGCTCTGCGTAAGGTTGCTAAAATTCGTTTGACCAACGGTTTTGAAGTCATCGGCTATATCCCAGGTGAAGGCCACAACCTTCAGGAACACTCCGTGGTCATGATCCGCGGCGGTCGTGTAAAAGACTTGCCCGGTGTTCGTTACCACATCATCCGCGGCGTGCTCGACACGCAAGGCGTTAAAGATCGTAAGCAGCGTCGTTCGAAATACGGCGCTAAGCGTCCGAAGTAAGGGTTACATAAGATGTCACGTCGTCACCGCGCCGAAAAACGCGAAATCAACCCTGATCCCAAGTTTGGTGATCTGGTTCTGTCGAAATTCATGAACTCCATCATGCTTGATGGTAAGAAATCTGTCGCTGAGCGCATCGTTTATGCTGCTCTTGATCAGGTTGAGGAAAAAGCCCGCTCAGAGGCTTTGCCAATGTTCCACACAGCTTTGGAAAACATTGCGCCGCAGGTTGAGGTTCGTTCCCGCCGTGTTGGTGGTGCAACTTACCAGGTTCCCGTGGAAGTTCGCGTCGAGCGTCGTCAGGCTTTGGCCATCCGTTGGTTGATTGCTGCAGCTCGCAAGCGCAACGAAACAACCATGATCGACCGCCTTTCCGGCGAATTGATGGATGCGGCGAACAACCGTGGTGCAGCAGTCAAGAAGCGTGAAGACACGCACAAGATGGCTGAAGCCAACCGCGCCTTCTCACATTATCGCTGGTAACCCAAGCTTTCCGGCACACTCTCAAGAGAGATTACGACTATGTCACGCGAATACGATCTGAAGAACTATCGCAATTTCGGCATCATGGCGCATATCGATGCGGGTAAAACCACCATGACCGAGCGTATTCTTTATTACACCGGCAAAATCCACAAAATGGCTGAAGTGCACGATGGTGCTGCAACCATGGACTGGATGGAGCAGGAGCAGGAACGGGGTATTACAATTACCTCAGCTGCGACAACGACTTTCTGGGAAGGCCGCGACGGCACAAAACGTCGTTACAACATCATCGACACACCCGGCCACGTGGACTTCACGATTGAAGTTGAGCGTTCGCTGCGTGTTCTTGATGGTGCGGTTGCTCTTCTGGATGCAAATGCTGGTGTTGAGCCTCAGACTGAAACTGTTTGGCGTCAGGCTAACAAATACAACGTGCCTCGCATGGTTTTCGTCAACAAGATGGACAAAATCGGCGCTGACTTCTTCCGTTCGGTTGAAATGATCAAAGAACGTCTGGGTGCCACACCTTGCGTTTTGCAGCTGCCAATCGGTGCTGAAAACCACTTTGAAGGCATTGTCGACCTGATCACAATGAAAGAACATGTCTGGCAGGGTGAAGATCTGGGTGCTGGATGGGATGTTGTCGACATTCGTGATGAGCTGAAAGATCAGGCTGAAGAGTACCGTGAACTGCTGATTGAGACAGCTGTTGAAGCGGACGAAGCGGCCATGGAAGCTTATCTGGAAGGTGAAATGCCGAGCGAAGAGCAGCTTCGCGAATTGATCCGCAAGGGTACGATTGCTGTTGAATTCTTCCCGGTCATGTGTGGTACAGCGTTCAAGAACAAAGGCGTGCAGCCATTGTTGGAGGCTGTTACCGACTATCTGCCAAGCCCGCTGGATGTTCCTGCAATTGCTGGTATCGATGCCAAGACCGAAGAAGACACAGTTCGTGAATCTTCCGACGAAGCGCCTTTCTCCATGTTGGCGTTCAAAATCATGAACGACCCATTTGTTGGTTCATTGACATTCTGCCGTATCTACTCTGGTACGCTGGAAACCGGTGGATCGCTGATGAATACGGTTAAAGGCAAAAAAGAACGTATCGGCCGTATGTTGCAGATGCATTCCAATGACCGTGTTGACATCAAAGAAGCTTATGCAGGCGATATTGTTGCGATTGCTGGTCTGAAGGAAACCACAACGGGTGATACTCTTTGTGATGCCCTGAAGCCGGTCATCCTTGAGCGCATGGAATTCCCTGATCCGGTTATTTCGATCGCAATCGAGCCGAAAACAAAAGGCGACCAGGAAAAAATGGGCGTTGCTCTTCACCGTCTTGCTGCGGAAGATCCGTCTTTCCGTGTTAAGTCCGATGAAGAAAGTGGCCAGACCATCATTTCCGGCATGGGTGAATTGCACCTCGACATTCTTGTCGACCGCATGAAGCGTGAGTTTAACGTGGAAGCCAATATTGGTGCCCCACAGGTTGCTTATCGTGAGACCATCACCCGTGAAGCTGAAATTGACTACACCCACAAGAAACAGTCTGGTGGTTCGGGTCAGTTTGCTCGCGTGAAGATCATTTTCGAACCAAATTCCGAGAGCGAAGACTTTGAATTCGTTTCAAAAATCGTTGGCGGTAACGTTCCAAAAGAATATATCCCTGGTGTTGAAAAAGGCATTCAGTCGGTCATGGACAACGGTCCGGTTGCTGGCTTCCCAATGCTTGGCGTGAAAGCCACTTTGATGGACGGTGCATTCCACGACGTGGACTCCAGTGTCCTGGCCTTCGAGATCGCTGCCCGTGCTGCTTTCCGTGAAGGCGCGCAGAAAGCTGGTGCCAAACTGCTTGAACCAATCATGAAGGTTGAAGTTGTGACACCTGAAGATTACATGGGCGACGTGATTGGCGATCTGTCTTCACGCCGCGGTCAAGTTGCGGGTACAGAATCCCGTGGCATCGACCAGGTGGTTACCGCGATGGTGCCACTGGCAAACATGTTCAAGTATGTGGACAGCCTGCGCTCGATGAGCCAGGGCCGCGCACAATACACAATGACTTTCGATCACTATGAGCAGGTGCCTCAGGCAGTTGCTGATGAAGTGGTCGAGAAATACGCATAACCGGACGCAAGTCTAAAACTTTTTCCGCAAACGCGAGAACGATGGAGGCCTGATATGGCTAAGGAAAAATTTGAACGCAACAAGCCGCATTGTAACATCGGCACCATTGGTCACGTTGACCACGGTAAGACGACGCTGACAGCGGCGATCACCAAATATTTTGGTGATTTTCAGGCCTATGATCAGATCGACGGTGCTCCTGAAGAAAAAGCCCGCGGTATCACCATTTCGACTGCTCACGTTGAGTACGAAACAGAAAACCGTCACTACGCCCACGTCGACTGCCCAGGCCACGCTGACTATGTTAAAAACATGATCACTGGTGCTGCTCAGATGGACGGCGCTATTCTGGTTTGCTCCGCTGCTGATGGCCCAATGCCACAGACTCGCGAGCACATCCTGCTGGCTCGTCAGGTTGGTGTTCCTGCTCTGGTTGTATTCCTCAACAAAGTTGACCAGGTCGACGATGAAGAGCTGCTGGAACTGGTTGAAATGGAAGTTCGTGAACTTCTCGACACCTATGAGTTCCCTGGCGACGATATTCCAATCGTAACAGGTTCTGCCCTGGCAGCGATGGAAGGCCGTGACCCAGAGATCGGTGAAGAATCAATCAAGAAGCTGATGGCTGAAGTTGATGCTTACATTCCACAGCCTGAGCGCCCTGTTGACCAGCCATTCCTGATGCCTATCGAGGACGTGTTCTCGATCTCAGGTCGTGGTACTGTTGTAACCGGTCGTGTTGAGCGCGGTGTTGTTAACGTTGGTGACGAAATCGAAATCGTTGGCGTTAAAGAAACACAGAAAACCACCTGTACTGGTGTTGAAATGTTCCGCAAGCTGCTCGACCGTGGGGAAGCTGGCGACAACATTGGTGCTCTGATCCGTGGTATTGACCGCGAGCAGGTTGAGCGTGGTCAGGTTCTTTGTAAGCCTGGTTCTGTTAAGCCACACACCAAGTTCCGTGCTGAAGCCTACATTTTGACCAAAGAAGAAGGCGGTCGTCATACTCCTTTCTTCACAAACTACCGTCCACAGTTCTACTTCCGTACAACTGACGTGACCGGTGTTTGTCAGCTGCCAGAAGGCACTGAAATGGTTATGCCTGGCGACAACGTCGAAATGACTGTTGAGCTGATCGTGCCAATCGCCATGGAAGATCGTCTGCGCTTCGCTATCCGCGAAGGTGGCCGTACCGTTGGTGCTGGCATCGTTGCAGAAATCATCGAGTAATTAACGCCTGGCGCGGGAGAGAACATCTCCCGCGCCTTTCATTTTTCATTTGTACGGTCACACGCTTTCAATTTGGAAAGCTGACCAGACACTAAGGACTACGCGACATGAACGGCCAGAATATCCGTATTCGCCTCAAAGCGTTCGACCACCGCATCCTTGACACGTCGGCGAAAGAAATCGTCTCGACTGCCAAGCGGACGGGTGCTCAGGTTCGCGGACCGGTGCCATTGCCGACGCGCATCGAGCGCTACACGGTCAACCGCTCGCCCCATATTGATAAAAAGAGCCGGGAGCAGTTTGAAATGCGCACCCATAAACGGCTCCTGGATATCGTTGATCCAACACCACAGACCGTCGACGCGCTTATGAAGCTCGACTTGGCCGCTGGTGTGGACGTTGAAATTAAGCTGTAAGCAGCTTGCGCTGTAAGTAGCTGAATAAGAACAGGTTTCGGGGCGTCAAGCTCGCGGAACATAAACAAGAACAAGCGGGGCAGTGATCACCCTCTTTATTGAAGAAGTGATCCTCCTGTCCGGTAACGCTAAAGGAACAGAACAATGCGCTCAGGCGTGATTGCACAGAAGGTTGGGATGACACGCATCTATACAGATGCCGGTGTCAATGTTCCTGTGACGGTTCTCCGTATGGAGAATGTCCAGGTCGTTTCCCAGCGGACAAATGAGAAGAACGGCTACACAGCCGTGCAGCTCGGAGCCGGCAAGGCGAAAGTGAAAAACGTATCCAAAGGGATGCGCGGTCACTTTGCTGTTGCCAAAGTTGAACCAAAACGCAAACTGGCTGAATTCCGGGTGTCTGAAGACAACCTGATCGACGTTGGTGCTCAGCTGTCTGCTGAGCACTTTGTTGAAGGCCAGAAGGTGGACGTGACCGGTACTTCGGTTGGTAAAGGCTTTGCCGGTGCCATGAAGCGCCATAACTTTGGCGGCCTGCGTGCCTCCCATGGTGTTTCCGTCTCTCACCGTTCGCATGGTTCGACCGGACAGTGTCAGGATCCTGGTAAAGTCTTCAAGGGTAAGAAAATGGCCGGCCACATGGGTTCAACCCGCGTGACGACCCAGAACCTTGAAGTCGTCAAGACCGATGCTGAGCGTGGCCTGCTGATGATCAAGGGCGCAGTTCCCGGGTCTAAAGGCTCCTGGATCATGGTTCGTGATGCCATCAAAAAGGCGCTGCCTGAAGGTGCTCCTGTTCCTGCTGGTCTGGTTGCTGCTGCTGCCGCTGAGGCCGCTGCTGAGGGAGGTGCTGAATAATGGATATTGAAGTCACAACACTGGCTGGCAAGAAATCGGGCAAGGTTTCCGTTTCTGACGCCATCTTTGGTCTTGAGCCTCGTGAGGACATCATTGCCCGCATGGTTCGTTACCAACGCGCTAAGGCACGTCAGGGTACGCACCAGACCAAAGGTCGTTCCGACGTCGACAGAACCGGTGCTCGTATGTACCGCCAGAAAGGTACCGGCGGCGCCCGTCACCACTCGCAGGCTGCTCCGCAGTTCCGTGGTGGTGGTAAGGCTCACGGTCCTCAGTCACGCGATCACTCGCATGATCTGACCAAGAAGTTCCGTGCCCTGGCTCTGCGCCATGCACTTTCGGCGAAAGCCAAAAACGGAACTCTTGTGATCATGGATGATCTGGCCGCGAAAGATGCCAAAACCGCTGCTCTGCGCACTGATATCGGCAAGCTCGGTATTGAAAACGCTTTGATGATCGGTGGTTCTGAACTGGACAGCAACTTCAAGCTTGCTGCTCAGAACATTCCAAATATCGACGTTCTGCCAGTGCAGGGCATCAACGTGTATGACATCATTCGTCGCAACACACTGGTGCTTTCCAAGGCTGCAGTTGATGCACTTGAGGAGCGTTTCAAATGAGCGACATCCGCAATTATGATGTGATCGTTTCACCGGTCATTACCGAGAAAGCAACAATGGCTGCAGAGCAGAACCAGGTTGTTTTCAACGTCGCACGCGATGCTTCGAAGCCTGAAATCAAACGCGCTGTTGAAGGCCTGTTTGGTGTCAAGGTAACCGCCGTCAACACTGTCCTTCGCAAGGGCAAGGTAAAGCGGTTCCGTGGCCATATCGGCAAGCAGAGCGATGTCAAAAAAGCAATCGTTACCCTGGCCGAAGGTCAGGCAATCGATGTAACCACGGGGCTGTAAGACAATGGCTTTGAAAAAATTCAGACCGATGACACCTGGCACGCGCCAGCTGGTTATCGTTTCCCGCGAGGGTCTTTGGAAAGGCAAGCCGGTCAAGACTTTGACCGAGGGCCTGTCCAAGTCCGGCGGCCGTAACAATGTGGGTCGTTTGACCACACGTGGTATCGGTGGTGGTCATAAGCGTTCTTACCGCAAGATCGACTTTAAGCGTCGCAAGTTCGACGTTGAGGGTACGGTTGAGCGTTTGGAATATGACCCGAACCGCACAGCGTTTATCGCCCTGATCAAATATGCTGACGGCGAACTGGCTTATATTCTGGCACCACAGCGTTTGGCTGAAGGTGACAAGGTGATCTCTGCAGCTTCTGCAGATGTGAAGCCAGGCAATGCAATGCCTCTGTCAGCTATTCCAGTTGGTACGATCATCCACAATGTGGAGATGAAACCGGAAAAAGGCGGTCAGATCGCTCGTTCCGCTGGCACATATGCTCAGCTGGTTGGTCGCGATGGCGTTTACGCAATCGTTCGTCTCAACTCTGGCGAGCAGCGTTTGATCCACGGTAACTGCATGGCAACCGTTGGTGCGGTGTCCAATCCGGACAACTCAAACACCAATATGGGTAAAGCCGGTCGCAATCGCTGGTACGGCAACCGTCCAAAGGTTCGTGGTGTTGCGATGAACCCGATTGACCATCCACACGGTGGTGGTGAAGGCCGCACATCCGGTGGTCGTCACCCGGTAACACCTTGGGGCAAGCCCACAAAAGGCAAGCGCACGCGGTCTAACAAGACCACGGATAAATTCATCATGCGCTCGCGCCACCAGCGTAAGAAATAAGGAACAAGACAGTGTCACGTTCAGTATGGAAAGGACCATTTGTCGACGGTTATCTGCTTAAGAAAGCAGACAAAGTTCGCGAAGGTGGTCGTAACGAAGTGATCAAGACGTGGAGCCGCCGCTCCACTATCATGCCGCAGTTTATCGGTCTGACTTTTGGCGTTTACAACGGCCACAAGCACATTCCGGTCAACATTTCTGAGGACATGGTTGGTCAGAAATTTGGTGAATATGCACCGACCCGTACCTATTACGGTCACGGCGCCGACAAAAAGGCGAAGAGGAAATAAGTCATGGGTAAGCCCAAGCTTGAGCGTCAGCTCGCCGATAATGAGGCGAAAGCGGTTCACAAAATGATCCGGGTATCGCCACAGAAACTGAACCTGGTGGCTCAGTTGATCCGTGGTAAGAAAGCAGCGCGTGCGCTGTCCGATCTGGAGTTCTCCAACAAGCGCATCGCGGAAACAGTTCGCAAGTGCCTGCAGTCGGCTATCGCCAACGCTGAGAACAATCACGATCTGGATGTCGACAGCCTGGTGGTTGCCGAGGCCCATGTTGGCCAGTCCATCGTCATGAAACGTTTCATGGCGCGTGGTCGCGGTAAAGCAAGCCGTATCCAGAAACCATTTGCGCATCTGACAATCGTCGTGCGCGAAGTTGAAGAGCAGGAGGCCGCGTAATGGGTCAAAAGATTAACCCCATCGGGCTTCGTCTGGGCATCAACCGGACTTGGGACTCACGCTGGTTCGCCACCAAGGCTGACTTTGCTGATCTGCTCGATCAGGACCTGAAGATCCGCGAATACGTGATGAAGGAGCTGAAAGCTGCTTCCATCGCCAAAGTGGTCATCGAGCGTCCGCACAAAAAATGCCGCGTTACCATTCATTCCGGTCGTCCCGGTCTGATCATCGGTAAAAAAGGCGCCGACATCGAGAAGCTGAAGCGCAAGATCCAGACGATGACTGAAGGTGAAGTTACCCTCAACATCCTGGAAATCCGCAAGCCTGAAGTTGATGCAACGATTGTTGCTCAGTCGATTGCTCAGCAGCTGGAACGTCGTGTTGCTTTCCGTCGTGCCATGAAGCGTGCGGTTCAGTCCGCAATCCGCTTGGGTGCTGGTGGTATCCGCATTAACTGCGGTGGTCGTCTTGGCGGTGCTGAGATTGCTCGTATGGAATGGTACCGCGAAGGTCGTGTGCCGTTGCACACATTGCGCGCCGACATCGACTACGGTGTTGCCGAAGCTGAAACAGCCTACGGCATCTGCGGTGTGAAGGTTTGGATCTTCAAGGGTGAAATTCTTGAGCATGATCCGATGGCTTCCGAGCGCCGGTCGATTGAATCCCAGGAAAGTGGTGGTGGTGGAAACCGTCGCCCACCGCGCAACTAATTGATGCGCAGCTGGTAAAGGATAAGAACAATGTTGCAGCCAAAACGCACAAAATTCCGCAAGGCTCACAAGGGCCGGATTCACGGCAACGCCAAAGGTGGCACATCACTGGCTTTTGGTCAGTATGCGCTGAAAGCTCTTGAGCCTGATCGGGTTAATGCCCGTCAGATCGAAGCCGCCCGTCGTGCCATCACCCGTCACATGAAACGTGCCGGTCGTGTTTGGATCCGTATTTTCCCTGATCTGCCGATCTCGTCGAAGCCGACCGAGGTTCGTATGGGTAAAGGTAAGGGTTCGCCTGAATATTGGGCGGCTCGCGTCGCTCCAGGTCGGATCATGTTTGAAATTGACGGTGTGAGTGAACCCGTTGCTCGTGAAGCTCTGCGCCTCGGCGCGATGAAGCTTTCCGTTCGCAGCAAGTTCGTTCAACGCATTCAGGACTAACCCGCAACTCTTGAGAGTTGTTGGAAAAGGAAAGGTTGAGGCAATGAAGCCCTCAGATATTCGCGCACTGAGCGAAGACCAGATGAAAGACGAGCTGGTCAAGTTGAAGAAAGAGCAGTTCAATCTGCGTTTCCAGCGTGCCACCGGGCAGTTGGAAAACACGGCACGTATGCGTCAGATCCGTCGCGACATTGCCCGCATTCAAACCATTGCCCGCGTCAAGCAGGCTGAAGCCACCGCTTCTTAAGCCAGGGCTAAAGGAACAAGAATATGCCAAAACGAATTTTGCAAGGCAAAGTCGTCTCTGACAAAAACGACAAGACAGTCGTTGTTAAAGTGGAACGCCGCTTTAACCATCCGCTGTTTAAGAAAGTTGTTCGTCGCTCCAAAAACTACAAGGCGCACGACGAAAACAACACGAAGAAGGTTGGTGACCTGGTGTCTATCCAGGAAAGCAAGCCGATTTCAAAAGATAAGAGTTGGGTTGTTCTCGATTCCTAAGGAACGAGACTCTCCAATTTAAGAGCTGGGGATGGCAACATCCCCGAATGGCAATGGGATGAACTCCCAAACCAAAAGAAGAGAAAAGCCATGATTCAGATGCAAACTAACCTGGACGTTGCCGACAATTCCGGTGCGCGCCGTGTCATGTGCATCAAAGTGCTCGGCGGTTCCAAGCGCAGATATGCCGGCGTTGGCGACATCATCGTCGCTTCCGTCAAAGAAGCCATCCCGCGCGGCCGCGTAAAGAAGGGCGACGTTGTAAAAGCTGTCGTCGTTCGCACTGCAAAAGACATTCAGCGACCCGACGGCAGTGTCATTCGTTTTGACACAAATGCTGCTGTGATCGTCGACGGTAAGGGCGAGCCTACCGGCACCCGTATCTTCGGACCGGTTCCACGCGAACTGCGTGCCAAGCGGCACATGAAAATCATCTCACTTGCACCCGAAGTGCTGTAGGAGGGCGCAACCATGAACAGAATTAAAAAAGGCGACAACGTTGTTGTTCTGTCCGGCAAAGACAAGGGCCGTACCGGCACTGTCCTGGAAATGATCACCAAGACCGACCGCGTACTGGTGCAGGGCATCAACATGGTCAAACGCCATACCAAACAGTCGCAGACCAACGAAGGCGGTATCATCGCCAAGGAAGCTGCAATTCATATTTCCAACGTTGCTCTGGCTGACCCGAAAGATGGCAAGCCAACTAAAGTTGGTATCAAGACAAATGACGATGGCAAAAAAGTACGTTTTGCCAAGCGTTCCGGAGATCTGATCGATGGCTAAATCCGATAACGAGCCACGGCTCAAGAAACTCTACAGCGAGTCTGTCCGCAAAGTGATGCAGGACAAGTTTGCTTATGCAAACCCGATGCAGATGCCCAAAGTGGACAAGATTGTCCTCAATATGGGTGTTGGTGAATCCACTGCCGATTCCAAAAAGGCTTCGGTTGCTGCTGATGACCTGACTTTGATCGCTGGCCAGAAGGCCATGGTCACCCGCGCCAAGAAATCCATTGCTGGTTTTAAAGTGCGTGAAGAAATGCCGCTGGGCGCCAAGGTAACACTGCGTGGCAACCAGATGTATGAATTCATGGATCGTCTTGTGACAATCGCGCTGCCGCGCGTTCGTGACTTCCGCGGTCTGAATCCTAAAAGCTTTGACGGTCGTGGCAATTTCGCCATGGGCGTGAAAGAACACATCGTGTTCCCAGAGATCGACTACGACAAAGTAGACCAGATCTGGGGCATGGACGTCATCGTCTGTACGACGGCTGAAACGGATGAGGAAGCGCGTGAATTGCTGCGTGCGTTCAACTTCCCGTTCCCCGCTCCGAAAGAGGAAGCCGCTTAAGGCATTCGCTAAAGGCGCGGTCTGGCATGGTGCCCGGTCGTAACGGCAAACGAATAGAAGGACATAAACATGGCTAAAGTTTCTGCCATTGAAAAGAACAACAAGAAGAAGCGTCTTGTTAACAAACACGCCAAGAAGCGGGCTGAGTTGAAAGCTATCATCAACAGCCGCGAATTGCCGATCGAAGAACGTTTTAAGGCACAGCTGGCTCTGGCTCAGCTGCCCCGCAACGGTGCTAAAGTCCGTTTGCGGAACCGTTGTTCGGTTTCCGGTCGTCCTCGCGGTAACTACCGCAAGTTGGGCGTATCCCGTATTGCACTGCGTGAATTGGGCTCCAAAGGCCTTATTCCCGGTCTCGTTAAGTCCAGCTGGTAAGAAAGGATACGATCATGTCTATGAATGACCCTATCGGTGATATGCTGACACGTATTCGCAACGGCTTGATGCGCGGTAAAGGCAAGGTGTCTACACCTGCTTCCAACTTGCGCGTCAGCGTTCTGGATGTTCTTGAAGCTGAAGGCTATATCCGCGGTTATACCCGCACGGATCATGGTGACGGCAAGGCTGACCTGGAAATCGAATTGAAATATTTCGATGATGCTCCAGTTATCCGCGAGATCACCCGTGTTTCCAAACCTGGCCGCCGCGTTTATTCGTCGGTCAAAAGTCTGCCCCGCGTTGCTAATGGCCTGGGTATCTCGATCCTGTCGACACCAAAAGGTGTGATGGCCGATCACGATGCTCGTGACCAGAACGTTGGTGGTGAAGTGCTCTGCCAGATTTTCTAATCTGGCTGGCACGTCAAACAGACCAATTGAGATTAATCGCTCTTCGATGAGCAAGAAAAACAGGCGAGAAGACAATGTCACGCATTGGTAAAAAGCCGGTCACCGTTCCTGAAGGTGTCACCGCATCGCTGGACGGCCAGGCCGTCACCGCTAAAGGCCCAAAGGGCGAGTTGACTTTCGTGGTCAATGATCACGTGCTGGTCAAACTGGAAGATGGTGTAGTGACCGTCGATCCAAAGGACAATTCCAAGAGCGCCCGTTCGTTCTGGGGCATGTCCCGCACAATGATCGAAAACATCTTCACGGGTGTAAAAGACGGTTACACCAAAACACTGGAAATCAACGGTGTTGGTTACCGTGCGGCCATGCAGGGCCAGAACGTTCAGTTGTCGCTGGGCTTCAGCCACGAGGTTGTATACAACCCACCTGCAGGTGTTTCGATTGCATGTCCCAAGCCAACCGAGATTGTCATCACAGGTCATGACAAACAGGTTGTTGGTCAGGTTGCTGCCGAAATTCGCGCATACCGTCCACCTGAGCCTTACAAGGGCAAGGGCGTCAAATACTCGGACGAAGTTATCTTCCGCAAAGAAGGCAAGAAGAAGTAAGACATTATGGCAAACAAACTTTCTACAAAGCAGCGCCGCGCTGCCCGCGTACGCCGCAGTCTGAAAAAGGTTGCTGGTGGTCGTCCACGTTTGAGCGTTCACCGTTCCAACGCCAACATCTATGCTCAGATTATCGATGACGTGAATGGTCATACATTGGCTGCCGCATCGACTCTGGATAAAGAAGTTAAAGGCAGTGGCGGCAACGTTGATGCAGCAGTTGCCGTTGGCAAGCTGGTTGCAGAACGCGCTACCAAAGCCGGCGTCAAAGAAGTGATCTTTGATCGCGGTCCATTCCTCTTCCACGGTCGCGTCAAGGCAGTTGCCGACGCCGCCCGCGAAGGTGGTCTGAGCTTCTAAATTTTGCGGGGGCCTGCGGCCCCCGACAAAAGCAAGAGGGCAAAAGCCCCATCGCCGTCAGCAGTATTAATCCCGAAACGGGAAATTGCATTGCTGATAAATGTTTGTGCTACCGGAAAAAAATAAGGAACAGGATATGGCACAGAGACCAGAAAGAGGCGGACGCAACAACCGCCGTGAAGAGCAGGAAGACGATGGTTTCGTCGACAAGCTGGTTCACATCAACCGCGTTGCAAAAGTTGTTAAGGGTGGTCGTCGCTTTGGCTTCGCCGCTCTCGTCGTTGTTGGCGATCAGAAGGGTCGCGTTGGCTTCGGTCACGGTAAGGCCCGTGAGGTTCCTGAAGCAATCCGTAAGGCTTCTGAAGCTGCCAAACGCGATCTGATTTTCGTTCCACTGCGCGATGGCCGCACTCTGCACCACGACATCAAAGGCCGTCACGGTGCTGGTAAAGTTGTGCTGCGTGCAGCGCCTCCAGGAACTGGTATTATTGCCGGTGGTCCAATGCGTGCGGTTTTCGAAACTGTTGGCATGTCCGATGTTGTTGCCAAGTCGTTGGGTTCATCGAACCCTTACAACATGGTGCGTGCAACATTTGATGCTCTGAAGCGTCAGATGCACCCCAAGGATATCGCTGCTCAACGTGGCATCAAATATTCTACCCTTCAGGAACGCCGCCGCGATCTTGTTGGCGATGAGGCGTAAAGGAACGGAACATGGCTGACAAAAAGACAGTTACCGTCCAGCAAATCGGTTCGCCGCTGCGTCGTCCAAAAGACCAGCAGCAGACTTTGATCGGTCTGGGCCTGAACAAAATGAACCGCCGTCGTACCCTGGAAGATACTCCTTCCGTACGCGGCATGATCCGCAAGGTTTCTCACCTCGTGCGCGTCGTCGACGAAGCCTGAATTCGGAGTTAATGTTATGAAACTTAATGGTATTTCCGACAACCAGGGCTCCTCACCATCGCGCAAGCGCGTTGGTCGTGGTATCGGCTCTGGCACGGGTAAAACCGGTGGACGTGGTGTTAAAGGCCAGAAGTCCCGTTCCGGTGTTTCCATCAACGGTTTTGAAGGCGGTCAGATGCCTATCTACCGTCGTTTGCCGAAGCGCGGTTTCTCCAACGCCCAGTTTGCATCAGATTTCAATGAAGTCTCGATTGCACGTCTGGAACAGGCTGTTGAAGCCAAGCGTTTGGACGCCAAGAAGGTTGTCGATGCTGCAGCATTGAAAGAAGCCGGAGTAATCCGTCGCGAACGCGATGGTGTCCGTATTCTTGGTGGCAGCGAAGCCAAGACCAAATTCAATCTCGAAGTTGCGGGTGCATCTAAAAATGCCACCGCTGCGATTGAAAAGGCCGGCGGCTCGATCAAGCTGCTTGGTGCGGCCACAGAATCAGCCGACGCTTAACGAATTGAAAAAGGCTCCCGATTTCGGGGGCCTTTTTTCATTTGGGTTCTGGTACTTTCCAGACCAATGCCCATATTGTTGCGAAAGCGATTAACAGCGGGCCGGTTTTTCCAAACTCGTTTCCCCCAATTGCCTTTGCGATTTTACGCTGACTGGCCTATGACAGTCAGCGAACAGATTTTCAGCCGCACGAACGAGAATCGACGGTTTGATAGGAGACGGAAATGGCATCTGCCGCCGAACAATTAGCAGCTAATCTGAGCTATTCGACTTTTTCGAAAGCGACAGATCTGAAGAAGCGCCTTTGGTTTACACTTTTGGCGCTTATTGTTTATCGATTGGGCACTTATGTGCCAGTTCCCGGCATCAACCCTGACCAATTGGCCGCTGCATTTGAGCAGCAGAGCCAGGGTGTTTTGGGGCTGGTCAACATGTTCTCCGGCGGTGCGGTTGAACGCCTTGCGATCTTTGCGCTCGGCATCATGCCGTATATCTCTGCCTCGATTATCATGAACCTGATGACATCTGTGGTGCCTCGCTTCGAACAGTTGAAGAAAGAAGGCGAGCAAGGGCGTAAGGTTATCAACCAATACACCCGCTATGGTACTGTTTTGCTCGGAACGGCGCAGGCTTATGGCATCGCCGTCGGCCTCAATGGTTCTGAAGGAATGGTGCTGAACCCAGGTTGGTTCTTCATTTTGACAACGGTTGTGACACTGGTTGGTGGTACAATGTTCCTAATGTGGCTGGGTGAACAGATCACCGCACGCGGCGTCGGTAACGGTATTTCCCTGATCATCTTCGCAGGCATCGTTGCCGCCCTTCCAGGCGCACTGGCACAGTTGCTTGACGCAGGTAGCTCGGGCTCGATTTCAACTCTGACCATGCTGACAGTTCTGGTCTCGATCGTTGCACTGATCGCTTTCATCGTTTTCATCGAACGTGCCCAGCGTCGTCTGTTGATCCAGTATCCTAAGCGTCAAGTTGGCAACCAGATGTTCCAGGGTGATTCCTCGCACCTGCCGCTGAAGCTCAACACGGCTGGTGTTATTCCACCAATCTTTGCCTCATCGCTGCTGCTGTTGCCCGCCACGATTACTGGCTTTTCGCCTCCTGGTGAACAGGCTGACTGGGTGGCAACCATTTCGGCATTCCTTGGCCGCGGACAGCCTGGCTACCTGTTATTTTATGGCGCGATGATCATGTTCTTCTCCTTCTTCTACACGGCGATCGTGTTTAATCCGAAGGAAACAGCCGATAATCTGAAACAGCATGGTGGGTTTATTCCCGGAATCCGCCCGGGTGACCGCACTGCAGAATATATCGATTATGTTCTGACGCGTGTCACAGTGCTGGGTTCGCTCTATCTGGTATTCGTCTGTCTGCTGCCGGAAATGTTCCTGACGGGCCTCGGTATCTCGGTGTTCCTTGGTGGTACATCGTTGCTCATCGTGGTCAGTGTCACCATGGATACGGTTCAGCAGGTTCAGAGCCATCTGTTTGCGCAGCAATATGAGGGCCTGATCCAAAAATCCAAACTGCGCGGATCCAAGGGCGCACAGAAAGGCAACGGCCGCGGAGGTACGCGCGGTGGCACAAAGCGCGGGAGACGTAAAAAATGAGGCTCATTCTCTTAGGCCCTCCGGGCGCCGGTAAAGGCACCCAGGCTCATAAACTGGTTGAGGATCACAGCATCCCACAACTGTCGACTGGCGACATGCTGCGTGCCGCAGTTGCTGCCGGGACGGAAACAGGCAAGCGGGCCAAGGCCATTATGGACGCCGGCAAGCTGGTTTCCGATGATGTGGTCAACGCGATCGTGTCTGAGCGGATTGATGAACCTGACTGTGCCAATGGCTTTATCTTGGACGGTTACCCGCGCACATTGGCCCAGGCCGATGCTGTTGAAGCTATGCTGGCTGCCAAAAACACTCAGCTCGATGCGGTCGTTGAACTGCGGGTGGATGATGACGCAATGGTGGAACGCGTTGCAGGTCGTTACACCTGTGGCAATTGCGGCGCCGGTTACCACGATACGCTGAACAAGCCGGCGGAAGAGGGGGTCTGCGACAAATGTGGATCTTCCGAATTCAAGCGCCGGCCTGACGACAATGCTGAAGCAATGCGGACCCGTTTGCAGGTCTATTACAAGGACACTTCACCGCTGATTGGCTACTTCTATGCCAAGGGCAAATTGAAGGTTGTTGACGGGATGGCACCGATTGACGGGGTTGCCACTGAAATTGAAGAAGTTTTGGGGAGTCTTTGACGGTTTTTTAAGCCATCATTGAATCGTCAATCCCCTGTTGACGTGCGAATGCTTTGGGACTACTAACGCCCAACAATTCGCGACAATTTGCGGTCGGATTCGGGCATCGGAATGGATGCGCGGAACGGTCGCTTTCTGGTGTAGTGCCAGAATTGAACGTAATTACGAATGACAACCGCTCAAACTGGCAAATGCCAAGTGAGCATGAGGCAAGGAGATCAGCGTGGCTCGTATCGCTGGCGTAAACATTCCAACTAACAAGCGCACCATTATCGCGCTTCAGTACATCCATGGCATCGGTCAAAAGAACGCTGCTGAGATCGTAGAAAAGGCGAATATTCCTCTGGAACGCCGGGTCATGCAACTCACAGATGCTGAAGTTCTTCAGATCCG
Organism: Rhizobiaceae bacterium; assembly: GCA_039969995.1. GTDB lineage: Bacteria > Pseudomonadota > Alphaproteobacteria > Rhizobiales > Rhizobiaceae > Pseudahrensia. The sequence goes on along the minus strand of JBDVMU010000018.1, from coordinate 15,686 downwards.
TGAAATCATCGACCGTGACTACATCGTAGAAGGCGATCTGCGCCGTGAGGTTTCCATGAACGTCAAGCGTTTGATGGATCTTGGCTGCTACCGTGGTCTGCGTCATCGCCGCAGCCTGCCTGTACGCGGTCAGCGCACACACACCAATGCGCGCACGCGTAAGGGTCCTGCCAAAGCAATCGCTGGCAAGAAAAAGTAATTTCAAAGCCTCAATTGCGGGGCTTTGATTGGGTTTAGCTGCCGGAAACGCTTGGCGTTTAACGGCAGCGTCAGAAATCAATAAAGGAATAGAATATGGCAAAAGATGCCACCCGCGTCAGACGGCGCGAGCGCAAGAACATCGCTTCTGGCGTTGCTCACGTAAACTCGACTTTCAACAATACCATGATCACCATTACAGATGCACAAGGCAACGCAATTGCTTGGTCTTCTGCTGGTGCGCAGGGTTTCAAAGGCTCGCGTAAATCGACACCTTTTGCTGCACAGGTTGCTGCTGAAGATGCCGGTAAGAAGGCTCAGGAACATGGTATGAAAACCCTCGAAGTCGAAGTTCGTGGTCCAGGGTCCGGTCGTGAATCCGCGCTGCGCGCTCTGCAGTCAATCGGATTTGTCATCACATCGATCCGTGATGTGACTTCCGTGCCCCATAATGGCTGTCGCGCACGCAAGCAGCGTCGCGTCTAAAAGCCATATCCGGCCCCGACTACCATCCTGCGGGGCTTAAACGTTTGTTGTTGCGATTGGATGGCGACAATTCATTCGGAAGGATTTTTCCATGATCCATAGAAACTGGCAGGAACTGATTAAGCCAACGAAACTCGACGTTGATGTGTCAGGCACCAAGGGTACCTTGGTTGCTGAACCACTTGAGCGCGGTTTTGGCCTCACCCTTGGTAATGCTTTGCGGCGCGTTTTGCTGTCGAGCCTGCAGGGTGCAGCTGTGACGGCGGTACAGATCGACGGTGTTCTGCACGAGTTTTCATCGATCCCAGGTGTGCGTGAAGACGTCACCGATATCATCTTGAACATCAAAGAACTGGCTATCCGCATGGATGGCGAAGGCCCCAAGCGCATGGTTGTGCGCAAGGAAGGTGCCGGTCAGGTAATGGCTGGCGACATTCAGACTGTTGGCGATATTGAAATCCTCAACCCTGAACTGGTTCTGTGCACGCTCGACGAAGACGCTGAAATCCGCATGGAGTTCACCGTTGACACCGGTAAGGGCTATGTCGCTGCTGAGCGCAACCGTCCTGAAGATGCGCCGATTGGCCTGATCCCGGTCGACAGCCTGTTTTCGCCTGTTCGTAAGGTTTCCTACAAAACGGAAAACACCCGCGAGGGCCAGGTTCTCGACTATGACAAGCTGACACTGACCGTTGAAACCGATGGATCCGTTGGTGCCGATGATGCTGTGGCTTTTGCTGCCCGCATTCTGCAGGACCAGTTGAGCGTGTTCGTTAACTTCGAAGAGCCTCAAAAAGAGGTTGTTCAGGAGCAGGTTACAGAGTTGGCATTCAACCCAGCACTGCTGAAAAAAGTCGACGAGTTGGAGCTTTCCGTCCGTTCGGCAAACTGCCTGAAGAACGACAACATCGTTTATATCGGCGATCTGATCCAGAAAACCGAAGGCGAGATGCTGCGTACACCAAACTTTGGCCGCAAGTCGCTCAACGAGATCAAAGAAGTTCTGGCAACTATGGGCCTGCATCTGGGAATGGAAATTCCTGCATGGCCACCAGAGAACATCGAAGATCTGGCCAAACGCTACGAAGACCAATACTAATTTCACTTAAACCCCGGGCTTAAGTCCTAGGCCGGGGTCATTCCATAGGAGAAGGCAAATGAGACACCGTAAACAAGGGCGTAAGCTCAACCGTACACAGAGCCACCGTAAAGCCATGTTCATGAACATGTCGGTATCTTTGTTGACCCACGAACAGATCGTCACAACGCTGCCGAAAGCCAAAGAGCTGCGCGCTGTTGTCGACAAGCTGATCACTTTGGGTAAGCGCGGTGACCTGCATGCACGCCGTCAGGCTGTTTCGCAGTTGCAGAGCAATGAAACAGTCCAGAAACTGTTCTCAACTCTGGCTGAGCGCTATAAGGACCGTCCAGGCGGTTACACCCGCGTTCTCAAAGCTGGCTTCCGCTATGGTGACAACGCGCCAATGGCAGTGATTGAACTGGTTGACCGTGACGAAGACGCAAAAGGCAAAGCCGACCGCGAGCGCATGGAAGCAGAAGAAAGTGGCGAAGTCGAAACCGCCGAAGCTGCAGCGTAAACTGCTCAACAGTTTTTAGTGACAAGAATTGATTGCGGCGGCCTTTGGGTCGCCGTTTTTGTTTGGGCAATAAAAAAGTAAAATCGCCACCATCGCAAATTGATCCTATATAAAGGTCATCGTTTAGCGTGGTTGGCTAAATAGGGATGTGTTGGAGGTTTTATGCGCAACAGATTTGTAGGTTGGTTGGCAGCGGTAGCGGTCTTGGGCAGTCTGGGAGCGGTGGCAACCGTATCAACTCACAGCATGGCCCAAAGTACGGCCCAATTGCGGGGGACGGATTCTCTGCGGCAAGTTCCCGAAAGCAACGAGCAGATCCGTTTTTCCTATGCGCCTCTGGTCAAGCAAATTGCGCCATCTGTCGTCAATGTATATGCCGCCCGGCAAGTTCAACAGCGGCGGTCTCCCTTTGCTGGTGATCCGTTTTTTGAACGCTTCTTTGGCCGCGATTTTGGCGGTCGCCCCAAGCAACGTATTTCCCAATCGCTTGGCTCCGGTGTGATCATTGGCAGTGATGGCATTGTGATTACCAATCACCATGTGATCGAAAATGCCGACGAAGTTAAAGTCGCCCTGTCCGATGGGCGCGAATATGCTGCCCAAATCGAATTGATCGATAAGAAATCAGACCTCGCCGTTTTGATCATCGAGACCGACGATGAACTACCGGCGGTCAAGCTTGGGGATTCCGAAGAGCTTGAAGTCGGTGATCTGGTATTGGCTATTGGCAATCCGTTTGGTGTTGGGCAGACGGTAACCAGCGGCATCGTATCCGCGCTGGCGCGTAGCCAGAATGGGGTCAATGATTTCGGCTTCTTCGTACAGACTGATGCATCGATCAATCCGGGCAATTCTGGTGGCGCTCTTGTCGATATGAGCGGCCAGTTAATCGGCGTCAATACTGCAATCTTCTCGCGCTCCGGCGGATCAAATGGCATCGGTTTTGCCGTTCCGTCCAATATGGTGCGGGTGGTGCTGGAAAGTGTTCGAAAGGGCAGCGACACCGTGCTGCGCCCCTGGATCGGCGCAGCCTTTCAGGCGGTGACAGCCGATATTGCTGAATCTCTGGGCATGCAGCGTCCTTCAGGAGCGCTTATCGCCGGGCTGACCCCAGGTGGCCCGGCCGAACAGGCTGGCCTGCGGGTTGGCGATGTCATCCTGTCCATCGATGGCAAACCGGTGCCACATATGGCATCGCTGGGGTATCGTTTGGCAACTGCTGGCACCGGGCGCACCGTGCAGATGACAGTTCTGTCGAAGAGCGCCACCCGTAAAATCAATTTTGAGCTCGCTGAGCCGCCGGAAGATCCGCCACGCGATGTTCGTCGCTTACAAGGTCGCTCGCCCTTCACCGGAGCCACTGTGGCCAATCTGTCGCCGCGCCTTGTGCAAGAATATGAACTGGAAACCGGTACTAAGGGGGTTGTTGTTTTGTCGGTCGACCGCCGTACACCTGCGGCTCGCTTTGGATTTCGCGCCAAGGACATTATTGTATCGGTCAATGACCAGGATATTGTCGACACCGAAATGTTGGATGAAATGACCAGGCAAAGCGGCAATGGCTGGCGCTATGTGGTCAACCGCGGTGGCAAATTGTACAGCCAGTATGTGCGCTAGGAAGGCGAAACTTGTCTGACCTGTTTGGAAGCGGCGGTGGTGCTGCGACATCACCAAAGGAGGCGCCGGGCTACCGTCCCTTAGCTGATCGTCTGCGTCCACGGGTACTTGAGGACGTTGTCGGGCAGGATCATCTGCTGGGAGAAAATGGTGTTCTCACCCGAATGCTGCGGGCCGACAGCATGGGAAGTCTTGTATTCTGGGGACCGCCTGGGACCGGTAAAACAACCGTTGCCCGTCTGCTCGCCGACGCCAGTGAGCATCATTTTGAGCAGATATCAGCGATATTCTCAGGTGTTGCCGATCTGAAGAAGACCTTTGAGGGCGCTCGCATGCGCGCCCAAAATGGCATAAAAACTCTGCTGTTTGTCGACGAGATTCATCGCTTCAACCGTGCTCAGCAGGACTCATTTCTTCCCGTTATGGAAGACGGCACAATCACGCTTGTCGGAGCGACAACCGAAAATCCTTCGTTTGAACTCAATGCCGCGGTGTTGTCGCGCGCCCGTGTGCTGACCTTTCACGCCCATGACCATGACAGTCTGTCATCGCTGTTGGCGCGGGCTGAGGACGTTGAGGGCAGGGCTCTGCCGCTTGATGCCGAAGCACGCGAAGTTCTGATCCGCATGGCGGATGGCGATGGGAGGGGGATTTTGACCTTAGCAGAAGAGGTCTGGCGCTCGGCGCGTCCTGATGAGGTGTTTTCCGCAGATCTGTTGCAGGACCTGCTGCAGCGTCGTGCGCCGATTTATGATAAGGGCCAGGACGGCCATTACAACCTTATTTCGGCTCTGCACAAAGCCGTCCGTGGCTCTGATCCCGACGCGTCACTCTACTACCTGGCCCGTATGTTCGATGCTGGCGAGGACCCGTTGTTTCTTGGTCGCAGGCTGGTGCGCATGGCCAGCGAAGACATTGGCATGGCCGACCCCCAGGCGCTCGTTGTCGCCAATGCCGCCAAGGATGCATATGACTTTCTGGGCTCGCCAGAGGGAGAACTGGCCTTGGCACAGGCGTGCGTTTATCTCGCCACGGCACCAAAATCCAATGCTGTTTATAACGCCTACAAAGCTTCCATGAGAGCTGCCAAAGAGGCGGGGTCCTTGCCGCCCCCCAAACACATCCTCAATGCACCAACCAAGCTGATGAAAGAAGAGGGGTATGGTGGTGGTTATCTCTATGACCACGATCAGCCCGATGGTTTTTCTGGTCAGGACTACTTTCCCGACGCCATAGGACGGCAAACTTTCTACGCTCCAGTTGACCGTGGTTTTGAACGTGACATTCGCAAGCGGCTTGATTACTGGTCGAGACTGCGGGCAGAACGCGGCAACAAATAGCAGCCAAGTTTGCCTGCCAATGCTGGCGTCTGCCTTCGCAATCGGTTACATCGCTCCCATGCAACATGCACTTTTGATCTTTCTGGGCGGCGGCCTTGGGGCGGCGGGCCGATATCTGGTGGGCCTCGCGGCGATGCGCCAATTCGGCCCTGGGTTTCCCTATGGAACAATGATCGTCAACATTGCCGGATCGCTGTTGATGGGTTTGTTTATCGGCTGGCTTGCGCGCAAGGGCGGCAGCACCGAATTGCGCCTGTTCTTTGCAACCGGTGTGCTCGGCGGCTTCACCACTTTCTCGGCCTATTCATTGGATGTGGCCAATCTGATCGAACGGGGCGACTATGTCCCGGCTCTGACCTATATGGTGGGCAGTGTGCTGGCCTGTATTGTGGCCGTATTTGTTGGGCTCTGGCTCGTTCGAAACCTGACTGCCTGAGGTAAACCATGGCTCTGACTGGCGTATCACAAAAGACCGTTGAAGAAGATGAGACCGGCATGCGCCTGGATCGCTGGTTCAAGGTGCATTTTCCAGGTGTGGGCTTTGGCAAGCTGCAGAAATTGCTGCGCTCCGGTCAGGTCCGGGTCGATGGCGGACGGGTAAAAACCGCGTCTCGTTTGGAGGCCGGGCAGGTGGTGCGCATTCCACCGCTTGATGCTGACACATCCTCCAAGCCGCGTCATATGACGGCCAATACGATCCGTGACCGGCACGACGCCGATGTGTTGCGCGATATGGTTTTGTATGAAGATAAAAAGGTGCTGGTGTTCAACAAGCCGTCCGGATTGGCGGTGCAGGGTGGTTCGGGTATTTCCCGTTCTGTCGACTCCATGCTGGAAAGCCTGCGCGACAAGAGTGGACAGAAACCGCGCCTGTGTCATCGCCTTGACCGCGATACGTCGGGCGTTCTGGTTGTCGCCAAAACCCGTGGTGCTGCCGCTGCACTGACCAAGAGTTTTCGGCATCGTGATACCGAAAAAACCTATTGGGCACTTGTCCGTGGTGTGCCACGTCACAGGGAAGGGCGGATATCGACCTATCTGGTCAAGGAACAGACTGAAGACGGTGACCGTATGCGCATCGCCCGTCATGGCGAGCGCCATGCCGATCATGCAGTTTCATTTTACCGGGTGATCGATTCCAACCCACGCACCGTGTGTTGGATGGAATTGCAGCCACATACTGGCCGGACCCATCAATTGCGCGTTCATGCCCAGCATCTGGGCCACCCAATTATTGGTGACCCAAAGTATTTCGATGTTCAAAACTGGGAAATACCGGGAGGGGTTCAAAAGCGGTTGCATCTGCATGCCCGCCGCATTCTGATTCCACATCCTGATCCCGATATGCCGGATTTGGATGTCACCGCGCCATTGCCCCCCCATATGGTGCAAAGTTGGAACCTGTTCGGTTTTGATGAGGCCGACGGTTTGATTGAAGACGAAGAACTCTATTGAGCTTGCGCCACCCCAGACCTCGACCAAAAGTAGACGGATAAAGTACATGTCTGACATTCTCGGTGAACGTGATTCAAACGTACCAGATACACCAACGCGGGTTTCTGAGCCCTCCCGCAAGAGCCAATTGCCCAAACGTTTCTACAAAGATGTAACGGTCGCGCAGGACGACGATCTATTCATCATCAAGCTGGATGATCGTCCGGTACGCACTCCGAGCAAGGCTGTTCTGGGGGCATCGGTCGAGCCCATTGCCCAGATCATTGCCCAGGAATGGCGGGATCAGGTCGAGGTAATCGACCCGATGACGATGCCGGTGACGCGTCTGGTCAATACGGCAATCGATGGCGTGGCCAGCGACCTTCAGGTGGTCAAGGAAGACATTGTTCGTTTTGCCAGTTCCGACATGCTTTGCTACCGCGCCGATGGCCCAAGCTCGCTTGACGATTTGCATCGTGAACATTGGGATCCATTAATTGAATGGTCCCATGCAGCACTGGGTGCCCGTTTCTCTCTGGCGCAGGGCATCATGTATGTGGAACAGCCTGCAGAGGCCATGGCAGCCTTCAATACCCATGTGGGTCAAATTAACGACCCCCTGGCGCTTGCCGCCTGCCACCTGATCACGACGCTGACCGGCTCTGCAATCATCTCCATAGCCTTTTACAAGGGCGAAATCGACCTTGATGAGGCCTGGAAGGTCGCCCATGTGGATGAAGACTGGAACATTGCCCATTGGGGCGAGGATGATGAGGCCCGGGAACGCCGTGCAAAGCGGCTTATCGATATGAAAGCGGCTTGCGAGTGTATCACGGCGCTGACGGTATAATTCGACCACTGTCTGCGATGTCGGATTAAGCCGGGAAGTGGCGCGAAAGCGCTAGCTGATCAGGTCTCTCTTACCTATCGTGACGGGATGAAAGTCTCTCCTGCGATTCCCCAAGCCGAGGAAGCCCAAAGTCATCAGAGCACCGTTGCCAAAGGCATGGTGTTGATGATCATCGCGATGCTGATGCTGCCCATCATGGACGGCATCGCAAAGCTGTTGACGCTGGAATATGACGTGTCAGCTGGCCAGACCACATTCGGCCGTTTCCTTGTTCAGGCCAGTCTGCTGGGGCCGATCATTGTTGTCGTCTATGGCGCAAAAGCTCTTATTCCAAGCCAGTTACTGCTCAATCTCGTGCGCGGTGCTCTGATGAGCCTTGCCGTGATGCTGTTCTTTGCGACCTTGCGCTATATGCCGGTCGCGGATGCACTGGCCGTCTTCTTTACCGAGCCATTTATTCTGACCATCCTGTCGGTGGTCATTTTGAAAGAAAAGGTTGGCTGGCGCCGCCGAATTGCTGTGGTGTGTGGTTTTGCCGGAGCAATGTTTATCGTTCAGCCAAGCTATGCCGTGTTCGGCCCGGTTTCGCTGATGCCTATCGGAACTGCTTTTCTGTTTGCCTCCTATCTGATCCTGACCCGCCAAATGGCGTCGAAGGACAATGCCCTGACCATGCAATTTGCCTCCGGCATCGGCGGCGTGATTACGTTGTTTGTCGTTGTTGGATTGGCGACCATCTTTGATTTTGATGATTTCTCGTCACCTGAAATGCCGGAATTCGGCATTCGCTGGGTGTTGATATTCGCTATTGGCGTTCTTGCCACCATTGGCCACCTGCTGGTGGTGATGGCTTTCAGGCTGGCCAGTGCATCTATCCTCGCACCGTTCCAATATATGGAGATCGTCACTGGTACGATGATCGGCTACTGGCTCTTTGGCGACTTCCCAGATGCCCTTAAATGGCTGGGTATCGCCATCATCATTAGTTCAGGAATCTATCTGTTCCTGCGCGAACGGGCAGTCGCCAACGAAGGCTGAACCCGAAGGGGCTAAAGCCTCTCCGCGTGCCAATCGATATGGTCGCCCATAAAGGTTGAGATAAAGAAATAGGAATGGTCATAACCTTCCTGCATGCGCAGGGTCAGCGGAATGTCAGCGTCCTTGCAGGCCTTTTCAAATAACCATGGCCGCAGGCCGTCATCGAGGAAACCATCGGCTCCTCCCTGATCAATCAGCACATCGTCGAGGCGGGCACCATTTTCCACCAACAGCGTTGCATCATGGTCTGCCCAGGCCTCGGGATTGTCTCCCAAATAACGCTCAAACGCTCCGGATGACCAGTCTGCCGTGGTTGGCTGGACGATTGGCGCAAAGGCAGAGCATGACTTGTAGAGATCGGGGTTTTTCAAGGCCATTGTCAGCGCTCCATGCCCCCCCATGGAATGGCCAAATATGCCCTGACGCCCGGCATCGACATTGAAATTCGCGACCACCAGATCCTGTAATTCGTGGCGGATATAGGAATACATTCGATAGTTCTTACGCCACGGATCATTTAGCGCGTCGAGATAAAACCCGGCACCGGAACCAAATTGCCAGTTGCCTGCGTCATCCGGCACGTTGTCGCCACGCGGGCTTGTGTCCGGACAAACAATGGCGACGCCATGTTTTGCCGCATGCGCTCGATATTCGCCCTTATCCATGACATTGGCATGGGAGCAGGTGAGGCCTGAAAGATACCACAGGATCGGAACCGGCCCATCTTGCGCCTGAGGTGGCATGTAGACCGCGAAAGTCATATCGCATTGGCATTCATTGGAAGTGTGGGAATAGACGCCCTGGACGCCGCCAAAGGAAAGCGCTGTGGATTCAGTTTTCATAGTCGGGCTCCTGATCAGGAATGTTTGTGGCGATTGAGCTGCTGAACGACCAATCGGTCAAGCGCCTGTAAGAAATTGGAACGATCTTTGGCTTCAAAGCCACGGTTATAGGTCTGGGTGTTGGTCGATTCACGCAAATGCTGTTTCAGATCACGCATCGCCAATGCCATGCCAATAGTTTCTTCGGTAAAGACTTTCCCAGTTGGTCCCAGAGGCGTGCCGTTAGCTTCCAATATGCGCGCTGCCAAGGGAATGTCTGCTGTAATGACGACATCTCCTGATGAGCATCTTTCGGCAATCCAATCATCTGCTGCATCGGCCCCGGCGGCGACCACAACAGTTTCAACCATTGGGTCGCGGGACGGGCGCATGCCACCGTTGGAAACGATTTTGACTGGCAATTGGTAGCGCGCCGCGACCTTTAAAGTCTCGTCCTTAACCGGGCAGGCATCTGCGTCGATGAATATATTCATGTGATCTGCTTATTCAGAAGCGTTTGGCTGACAGCGCAGCAGCAAAGCGCTTTCATTGATCATCACAATGAACTCGCGCTCGTCTGATGGAATTTTGCCGATTGATATGGTCCGTGCGCCACCGCTGCCCGTGATCTGATAAACCGGAGTGTTGTTGTTCGACTTGCCGATCTGCAGCTTTGGAAATTTGCGAATGTCTCCTTCGGTAGCGGATAGTTGCTGCAATCCATCTGGTCCTCGATAATAGACCAGACTGCCAACCAGAAGTTCCGGCTGTGGCAATTGCGGAGATGCGTCGCCAATTACCTTGGGGGCACTGGCATCAATGCGTGTCGCGCAGCGTTGCAGCGCAGCCTGCCAATCTTCTCCTGTTGGATCACGGTCCCATTTGGGTAGTACGACCGACCAAGCGCCGACCACCTGTTCCAGAAAGACGACGGACAAACGCAGCACGGCCTGATTACCTTCGGCAGTAGCGGTCTGCGCGATTGCCGGGGCAGGGACGGCGATTGCGGCGGTGCAAATACAAACTGCGCCATAAAGCGCGGCAAAGGATTTACGGATCGACATTAAACAGATCTTTCTTGTTCAAGGGGCAGCGCAGATAAAACCCGGTTTCTTCAATCATGAATCGGGCTTTTGGTGCCTGGGGCAAAGGCTTGGAAAATCGGATGCGCAGGCGTAATCGTTCTCCGGTCAGTCTCCAAACCAATTGTGAATTCTTGAGTTGATTGACAGCAATCTCCGACACCAAGCGGATCAAGCCGTTTGTAATATCCAGCCGTTGCAGGCCTTTTTCAGTCCGGTAATAGACAATATCGCCAAATAGCGCGTCAATGTCCGGTAGTTGTTCTGCTGCGCCGGTTTGAAACTTCAATGGTTTGAGGGTCAATTGCTGGAAGCAACGTTTGGCAGCCGCCTGAATGGCTGGAGCTGACAAGTTCTCGGTGACAGATGAAACGCGCGTCCAGGCGCCAAGCAGCTGGCCGTCAAGATTATCAGCCAGTTTCTTGGCGTCCTCAGCGGCTTGTTCTTCAGCGGTTAGTGGCTTTTTTGCGTCGGGATCTTTGGCAGGGGCTTTGCGACGCAACAGATATCGCGGATCGATCTTAGAGCCTTTTGGCAGAGTAACCGTCCTTGCCGTATTGGCGAAGTTGCTTGTCTGCGCCATCACCATCGAGACGGACCAAGTGGTCGCCCCCAGCAGCAAGCAGCCGAAGGCGAGAGCTGTCAAACAATAACTCCGCCACCGCCACTTCATTGTTTGTTGCGAAATGTGCCTAGAATTCGACAACAGACCGGATCGACTCGCCTTCATGCATCAAATCAAAAGCCTTATTGATGTCTTCCAGCGGCAATGTGTGAGTGATCATTGGATCGATCTGAATTTTGCCATCCATATACCAGTCAACAATCTTGGGAACATCCGTACGACCACGGGCACCGCCAAAGGCTGTGCCGCGCCATGACCGACCGGTGACCAGTTGGAATGGACGGGTGGAGATTTCCTGACCTGCACCTGCGACACCGATGATGATCGATTCACCCCAACCTTTATGGCAGCATTCAAGTGCCGCACGCATGACCTTGGTGTTGCCGATACATTCAAAGGAATAGTCAGCGCCACCGTCAGTGACCTCAACAAGATGGTCGACCAGATCTGCTTCGCCAATTTCAGATGGATTGACGAAGTGGGTCATGCCAAACTTTTCGCCCCATTCCTTCTTGGAATTGTTGAGGTCGACACCAACGATCTTGTTAGCGCCGATCAGCCGTAGTCCTTGAATTACATTGAGGCCAATGCCGCCGAGACCGAATACGACAGCATTACAACCAGGCTCCGCTTTGGCCGTATTGATCACAGCGCCGATGCCGGTTGTGACGCCGCAGCCGATATAGCAAATCTTGTCGAATGGTGCGTCTTCGCGAACTTTGGCCAGCGCGATTTCAGGCAGGACAGTAAAATTGGCGAAAGTCGATGTTCCCATATAATGCATGATTGGTTTGCCATCGATGGAAAACCTGCTGGTGCCGTCGGGCATCAGGCCCTGGCCCTGAGTGGTACGGATCGCCTGACAAAGATTGGTTTTGGGATGTAGGCAGTAATCGCATTCGCGGCATTCCGGCGTATACAGCGGAATGACGTGATCGCCTTTTTTCAGCGATGTAACTCCGGGACCAACATCGACAACAACACCGGCACCCTCGTGGCCGAGAATGGCTGGGAAAATACCTTCCGGGTCGGCACCTGAAAGGGTGAACTCATCGGTGTGGCAGATGCCAGTTGCTTTGACCTCAACCAGAACCTCTCCAGCCTTGGGGCCTTCCAGCTGCACTGTTGCGATCTCTAGTGGTTTGCCTGCCTCAAAGGCGACTGCTGCGCGAACGTCCATGATTCCTCCCGTTCAAACTTTGGCTTTTTGCCGACTTTGCAATTGCCCAACATGATTGGCAAGCAAAAACGGCCCAAAAATAAAGGGGCTGTGGTGTTCGCCACAGCCCCTTCGATTTGTTTCTAAAAATTGGCAAATTGTGCGCTAGAAGAATTTCCTCTGCCACCAACCAGATTTCTTTGGAGCCGCTTCTGCAACCACTTCTTCGGTTGCTTCCGCCGCCATTGTGCTGGCCGGAGCTTCGGAGGGTGCTTCGGTGGGTGCTTCTGCGGGTTCGACGTCTGCTGTCGGTTCGCTGGCCGCTTCGGTGACTTTCTTGCGCCGGGTCGTGCGACGCTTGGGCTTTGCCTCTTCCTCTGATGCGTCAGCTGCAGGCGCAGCCTCCTCAGCAGGTGCCTCCAGTGCGGCCTCAGCATCATCTTTCTTCTTGGTCGCGCGCTTGCGCCGTGTGCGGGTCGGCTTCTTTTCGGCTGTATCAGCTTGCTCTTGGGGAGCTGCAGCTTCAGTTGCCACCTTTTCCTCAGCGTCGTCAGATGTCTCCTTCGATTCGGCGGATTTGGTGCTGCTGCGGCGGGTCCTGCGAACACGACCTTTGGGCGCCTCAGCATCCTCACCATCAGGTTCAGTCACTGCCGCGCCGTTGACCTGTTCAGCCTCAACAGCTTCGCCATCTGGGCTCGTTGCCTCGGCCGAAGCTTCTGCTCCATCCTCGTTGGTTGAGGCCGCTGTGACCTCATCACCATCACCACCGCCAGAGCCTTTGCGGCGACGACGACGACGGCGGCGTTTTTTACCAGTGCCCTGGCCGTCACCTGAATCGTCACCCTCGGAAACCTGAATCTCCGACTGTATCTCGCTTGCCTCAGCCGGACTGTCGTCGTCCTCCATGACGTCGATGGAATCTGGCTGAACTGTGTCCTGCGTCTTGCGACGTTGGGATACTTCCCCGCGCTCGATAGAGCAGGGGGTGTTGCCCAGGGCGTCGTCAGTCGCGATGGAAATGCTCACGTTGAACCGGCTTTCCAGATCGCCAACGCTCTCGCGCTTTTGATTGAGCATATAAAGCGCCGTCTCAGTCGTCACCTTAACAGTAAGGTTGTGACGTGAATTGCGGTTTAACTGCTCTTCAATGGAGCGCAGAACCGAAATGGCAACTGAAGATGTAGCGCGCACATGGCCAAGCCCTTCGCAGACGGAGCAAGTTTGCGTGGTCGATTCCAGCACGCTGGCGCGGATGCGCTGGCGTGACATTTCCATCAGACCGAAATGCGAAATACGTCCCACCTGGATACGGGCGCGATCATCCTTCAAGGCTTCCTTCAATCGCTTTTCGACTGAGCGGATATTGCGCTTTTCTTCCATATCGATGAAGTCGATGACGATTAGGCCGGCCAGGTCGCGCAAGCGCAGCTGACGGGCCACTTCATCGGCAGCTTCCAGATTGGTTTGAACCGCGGTTTCTTCGATTGAATGCTGGCGTGTCGAACGACCGGAGTTCACATCGATTGCAACCAATGCCTCGGTCTGGTCGATGATGATATAGCCACCCGACTTCAGCGTGACTTCCGGCTGCAACATGGCGTCCAGCTGGGCTTCAACACCCATGCGCGCGAACATTGGAATGCGGTCACGATACAATTTCACGTTTTTGGCGTGATTGGGCATCAGCATTGTCATGAAGTCTTTGGCTTCACGATAACCGTCTTCGCCAGCAACCAGAATCTCGCCGGTATCCTTGTCGTAAAGATCGCGGATGGAGCGTTTGATCAGGCTGCCTTCTTCGTAAACCAGGTGCGGCGCTGTTGATTCCAGGGTCAGATTGCGGACATTTTCCCAAAGCCGCATCAGATATTCGAAATCGCGCTGGATGTCTTCTGGCTGGCGCGAAGCACCGGCTGTCCGCAGGATTACGCCCATACCTTGCGGCACTTCCAGGTTGGAGGCGATTGCTTTCAGACGCTTGCGGTCAGCAGCATTGGTGATCTTACGGGATATGCCGCCACCTCGGGCTGTGTTCGGCATCAGAACCGAATAGCGACCGGCCAGCGACAGATATGTTGTCAGAGCAGCACCCTTGTTGCCACGCTCTTCCTTGACCACCTGCACCAACAGGATCTGGCGGCGTTTGATGACTTCTTGAATTTTATAGTGACGTCTTGGCGCGCGCCGGGTTGGAACCTCTTCCAAAGCATCTTCAGAACCGAGTTCTTCGACGGATTCGCCGTTTTCACCATCATTTGTGGCTTCGACCGAATCGTCGTTGTTCTTGCGACGGCGGGAGCGAGAGCGGGAGCGGCTGCGGCGGGGCTTTTTCTCCTGCTGTGCTTCAGCATCGCCTTCTTCCGATGGGTCTTTGGCTTCTGCAGCTGGTTCCTCGGCAGTGACCGAGTCAACAGACTGTTTGCCCTCATCATCACCATCTGCGGCGGCGGCGGAGGAGGCGGCGGCCGATTCGTCGGTCGATTCTGCCACCGGTTCAGCCTTTTTCTTGCGTGACGTGCGCCGACGCTTTGGCTTATCTTCTGCTTCAGCGGCGGGTTCAGTCGCAGCTTCGGTCTCTACCGGTGCTTCGGCTATAACTTCAGCCTCGGCTGCAGCTTCTGCTTCAGGCTCGGCCTTTTTGCGAGATGTTCTGCGGCGTTTTGGTTTGGGCTTTTCTTCGGCAACGGCTTCGTCAGCAGCTACCTCCGCAGACTCACTGCTTGGTTCTGCTGCAGCTTCAGCTTCTGCGTCAGCCTTTTTCTTGCGCGGGCGGCGGGTTGCCTTTTTAGGCTTCGGAGCAGGCTCAGATACCACGTCATCGCCATCATTTTCAGCGGCCATGGTCGTTGAATCATCGTCGCTTTCTTCTGACGTGTCGTCCGAAGAGCTGTTGTCTGCGTCGCTGCTTTCTTCAGAAACGGCTTCGCTCTCGGCACTTTCGTCGCCGGCTTCGGCGTCAGCCTTGTTCTCAGCAGTGTCGGCCTGTTCGTCCTCAGCCGCTTCGTCCTTCGACTTGCTGCGGCGTCTGGAACGGCGTTTGCGAGCTGGTTTTGCTTTGACTTCTTCGCCATCAGCGCTGGCTGCGTTATCGCCCCCGTTGCCGTCGCTGCTGTCGCTATCGGCGTCATCGTCTTGAGCGGCCTCTTGGGCTGCGGCTTCGCGTGCGTCTTCGGCTTCTTCATCAAGAAGCGCCTGACGGTCAGCCATGGGGATTTGGTAATAGTCGGGATGAATCTCGCTGAATGCCAGGAAACCATGACGGTTGCCGCCATAGTCGACAAAAGCTGCCTGCAGGGACGGTTCGACCCTGGTTACTTTAGCGAGATAGATATTTCCACGAAGTTGGGTTTTGTGTTCCGATTCAAAATCGAATTCATCAACCCGGTTGCCACGCACCATGACGACCCGAGTTTCCTCCGGGTGGCCCGCGTCGAT